>NZ_LR890047.1:0-1225795 GCF_904848675.1 Candidatus Profftia tarda | reverse complement strand
TTTTGCACCCACTCCTGTTCTAGCTTTGGCGGATGCTAATTTACAAAATCGCCTTAATAAAATTAATGGTTTTCATGCGTCTTTTATACAGAAACTCATTACTGCAGAAGGTATTGTATTACATCGTGATGAAGGTGATATTTGGGTAAAACGTCCAAACCTTTTTAATTGGCATGTTATCGTTCCGGATGAAAGTATTTTAATTTCAGATGGTAAAGCTTTGTGGTTCTACACTCCCCTCTTGGAGCAAGTAACTGTAACATGGCTAGATCAAGCAATAAGCAGCATGCCGTTCATTCTAATCACAAACAATAATGCTAAAGAGTTGAGTAAGTATCATGTTAAACAGAGTGGTGATTTTTTTTATCTTACGCCAAAAAGTCAGAATGATGCTCTTAAAAAATTAATGATTAATATTTCTCCAAGAGGCATGATTGGTAGTTTTTCTTGGGTCAATCAAGATGGTTTAATCAGTTTTTACAGGCTAAAAAATAATTGTAGTGCATTTAATGTAAGCAAATTTGTATTCCTACTCCCAGAAGGAGTAACAGTAGATGATCAACGTCAATAAGTTTTATAAATTACATGAGCAGAAAGCATATGATGAACTTTCATCAGCAGTTTGTATAATTACTTTGAAATAGGAGTCTGTGTAAATGCAGTATAAAGAAATAAATAATAAAAGTAATCACTGTATTGCAGCTCTAAGTATATCATCCGGTCTGTATACTACTACATTTTGGATCTGTATTTGATTACTGGATCAAAAAAATTCCTAGATACTTAACACAATAAATCTATACCTAACGATTAGGCACCTCAATAAAAATATAGAGTCAATTGCTCCTGTAATTTTTGGATAAAATCTTTTATTTTATTAAAAATAGAGAACAATTTCTCCACATATTAAGTTGACAGTATAACTGAATGCATTAGCTATTTCTCTATATTAGAGATATATTATTGATATATTACTTTTATTAGAATTACCTGAGATTAAATATTCTATTATGTATTTATAATAAGATATACTATCTCTACTCCTAACTGTGGGGTGAGGCTATAAAATTGGTTTAATCATATATATTTAAATGATATATCCGTTACATGACTAACAATTGTAGTGCATCTAATCGCATTTTAAGTTATCAATAAAAGATAGTCGACATGCTCTAATTTAATAATAAATCTTAATAGATTTACTATTAATTTTTATTAAAAATGCTGAGTAGCACTGATTTTTATATGTGATTAGACAAATCATGATTTTTACACAATAATTAGTTGTTTTATGAATTATTTCTTAATTTTGTTTTAATTATTTTTTGTATTAGTTTAATGAAATATAGTATTAATGTTTATTTTTGCTCTCCTATATGCTTTAAGAAGGAGGTGTTCTATTGTGTTATCTACTCCTAGAAAGTAGATAATTTCCTCATGTAAATATCGCTTAGTATTATCAACACAGGATAATTGCTCTATATTTAAGGATCTCTGTAGGAGAGAAGTATACGACTGTATAAGTTATATCTAAAAATATATATCCTACCTTAAAAGCAATTTTATTGATATTCAGTGTAAGTTTGGTCTCCATGTAATTAAGAACTCTACGATAATTCATAACATTATTTGCTTGATCTTTTGATTATCTTAATAGCACGAGAATTCTACGTATTTGCAGCACTAAAATGATCAAACCGTTTTATGCTGAGGCTTATCATGTTACTTACTCTTTGAAGTTCTTTAAAATTAATATTATATACAAAAATATGATTAAAATACAAATATATAACAATTCAAAGATTTTGCCAAAGCCTATAAAATAGCTCAATAAATATTAAATATAATTTTCATTTTGGCTAAGTGTTGAAGAGATCATGAGTAGAACATTATTATTCCGTATAAATTAATAATTTCTTTATAGATTTGTGCAAAATATATTCCTGAATAGTGGTCTATTATTCAGTGCGGTTGTTATAAGAAAATTACCATGAATTATATTAACATAGTATAAATCTGACTTGTTTAATATTAAAATATATCCCGATTAGTTGTTATTAAGTCATTCAACTAAGTTGGTATATCCCTTGATTATCATAAATGATGATAAAATCATTATTTATATTTTATTATTCTATCTTCTACCTTGCCTATCCATATTTGAGATGAGCGAGTCATCTGTATTATCAGTTAAGCATATCATTCATATTAATTACTATTATTCAATTCCTGATTATGATTTGTATCTTTGCTTAAAAATATAAATCATGCTAGAAAGATTACTCGCATTACATTTTTTCAGGTCAATGAATTATATTAGAGCTTAATTCTATTGAGTTATAGCTATATCAAAAAAATAAAAGTTGTAGGTTCACTGAAGATCTGCAAAGCTGTTATAAGCGATTATAATTCAGACTATCTTAAAGCATAACTTATATTAATTAATTTTAATCTTTTACAATTGAATATTTTTGCAAATACTATTTTATAGTGCATATTGACCTTGTGAGCTTTATTACTCTTTAAAGTTGCTTCTGATGGGTATATATACTCTTTTAAGTATTTTTCTAAAATTATATCTCTACTTATCATTTTTTAAATACAAAAGCAGGATTAGTATGTTAGATCCCTACCTATTACGTCATGAGTTAGAGTTAGTAGCTGAAAAGCTAGCTCGTCGAGGATATCAACTGGATGTTGATGCTATGCGTCAATATGAAATACGAAGAAGAGTGCTGCAAGTAGGTGTTGAAAGTATACAAGCAGAACTTAATTCAGGTTCTAAGTCTATTGCGATAGCAAAAGCACGAGGCGAATCTGCAGAACTACTATATATTGCAGTAAAGGAATTGAGAACGAAACTAGAACTAGCTAAATCAGACTTATCTGACTTGTTAAATAAGATTCGTGATCTTTCTTTATCTATTCCTAATATTCCAGATAATTCCGTACCAGTAGGTGACACAAAAAATATACAAGTAAGTTGTTGGGGTCATCCCCGTATCTATGACTTTGAGGTCCGTGATCATGTTACCTTAGGTAAAATAACAGGAGGCCTGGATTTTGCTGCTGCAGCTAAAATAGCTGGAGCGCGCTTTGTTGTAATGAAAGGGCAAATTGCACGTATGCATCGCGCATTAGCTAATTTTATGTTAGATCTTCATACTGAGAATCATGGATACTTGGAATCTTACGTTCCTTACCTAGTTAATCGCAATAGTTTATATGGCACCGGACAATTGCCAAAATTTAGTAGTGATTTATTCCATACACGTCCACTGGATGGAGATACTAACTCCAGTACTTATTCTTTAATCCCAACTGCTGAAGTACCTGTCACAAATTTAGTACGAGACGAAATTCTAAAAGAAGAATCTCTACCAATAAAACTTATTGCACATACACCATGCTTCCGCTCTGAAGCTGGTTCTTATGGTCGTGATACATGCGGCCTTATTCGTATGCATCAGTTTGAAAAAGTTGAATTAGTTCAAATTGTGCGTCCAGAATATTCTATGTTTGCACTAGAAGAACTAATAGGTCACGCTGAAAAAGTTTTGCAGTTATTGAAATTACCGTATAGGAAAGTTCTGTTATCTGCTGGCGATATGAGTTTTGGATCTAGCAAAACCTATGATCTAGAAGTTTGGATTCCTTCGCAGAATACTTACCGTGAAATCTCTTCATGCTCTAACATGTCATCTTTTCAAGCTCGCCGTATGCAAGCCCGTTATCGGAGCAAGAAAAATAAAAAAATACGTTTTGTACATACACTTAATGGTTCTGGTTTGGCAGTTGGACGTACTTTAGTTGCGGTCCTTGAGAATTATCAGCAATCAGATGGTCGCATTCAGGTTCCGGAAGTTCTGTGTTCATATATGAATGGTTTAAAGTATATTACTAAGATAAAGTAAGGAAATGGTATAGATAATAACATTATTTTATAGTAATATTTCGTTTGAATAATAAGCTGTTGTCAGCTAATAGCTTTAGATTAGTACGTTATTCTGTAAGTATATTCTTTAAAAGAAATTCTATTATTTACTACTCTTATATAAGATATTGATCTGCTCGGTTTAGTTAAACATATAACTAATTCTTCGTACTATACTCTATAATTAAGGTATATCCCTACATTAGCTAGCCTTGATATATATTTAACTGTACTTGAGAATGGGTTCCCTGACTTACCATTTTCTGATCAAATAGTATCTGCAGTCTAATATATTAGTTTTTTGAGTACCATTAATTGTGTTTGGAGATTTTATCTCTAGCTATCTTGATTGTTATCTATTAAGATACATGATGAAGGTTGATAAAAATAAATGTTTATTAAGCATCTTATTTTAGTTATTAATATAATAGTGTTTAAGTATTGTTTACATCGATATATCCATATAAATATCTTTGAACTGCAAAATCATTTTATGAGGTAATATAAAATGATTTATCCTGTTTGTGATGAATAAGTTTATATATCAGCTGCAATAGATTTCCTGCATTAAAATAACTATAATAATAAAAATTATCTACTTAAAGTCTCTAGAATTTACTGGATTACCATCAATTATTAAGAATATTAATAAATACTCATTTTATGAGCAACTAGTAATAGTAAATACTAAAAATATCTTTGCAATATCATTTTATAGTATATTAGTCGTATACTTGAATTAAGAGATGCGTGAGATAAAATAGAGGTGATATATAGTGCTCTACTTAAACATTACTTGATTCACTAAAACCTCGCTGTTTTGATGAGAACAACTGTACTAGGCCGATGAATAAAATAATAAATTATATTGTCGTATAGCATACAAATATTTTTATCAAAAATGTGCTAATATTTAATTTGCTTGTTCTTATAAATTCTATAATTATATAAAATATTTTTGCATACTGATATAAAAATGCAAACTAAGATATTAAATATCCTGCATGTCTTTTATGAGAGGTATCCAGGGTAACTATTGATAAAGAGTTTTTAGTTTTCTAGACTGTAGTCTCTCTTTTAAAAATAGAGTAAACATAGTTTATAAATATTATTTGTAATAATTACCTCATTATACTTGCACTTATAATATAATAATATTATAGAATAATCATCTTTATACTGGCACTACTTAATCTTTCTTAAAGCTTTTTTGTGTTTTTTCATCTGAGATATTTTTTTATAATGGAATGATAGCTGGAAAAGCGTTCTTGGGTTATTTCGCCTTCTCTGATGGCAGCGCGTAGTGCACAACCTGGATCATTCTGATGTTTGCAATTTCGGAATTGACACGTTCCTAAATATTTACGGAATTCTATAAAACCTAGAATAATTTTTTTTGAGTCTATATGCCACAGACTAAAATCTCTAATTCCAGGTGAATCAATGAGATTACCTCCTTGTGGAAAATCATATAGACGAGTAGCCGTTGTAGTGTGGGTACCTAAACTGGAGTATTGTGATCCTGAACCGATTATAATAGGATGAGGAAACCCTGGAATTATAGAGTTTATTAAAGTAGATTTACCTACTCCTGATTGACCGATAAAAATACTAATACGCTCTGCAAGTTCATTTTTTAATGCAGTAATTCCCTGTTTTGTGTTACTTGAAAGAATTAGGATACGATATCCAATACGGCGATATATATCGATTGCTTCTTCTATTAGATCACTAGGTCGATCACCTATTAAATCAATTTTATTGAGCACTATTAATGGCTCAATTTTTATGGTTTCGCAGGCAACCAGATACTTATCTATAAGATCGAGCGATAGCCGAGGAAAAATCGATAAAACTATCACAATTTGGTTAATATTAGCTGCCATAGGCCTTGATGCTGCATCACAATCAGACTGCATGAGAACTGACTGACGCTCATGCACAGCTTCTATTACCCCTTTCATTAGCGGTCTAGTTCCGGCGCGCCATAAAACACGGTCACCAGTTACTAGTGATTGAATAGTACGACGAATATGACACCTATGTTCTATACCATAAGTATCTTTAAGATCTGCATGGTTGCCAAACATGCAGATAATTATCCCCTCTTGTTGCTCGCTAAAAGAACAATAATCCATTTCTAATGAATTATTGTTTTTTGCAAGGAGATTCATGTTTATTGTCTTCATTCTTTGTTTTTGGTTTCTAGATAGTCTTTTTTTACTCACTTATCCTCACTTATCCTCATTTAGAGTTACTAATTTGTTTAAACTTATTTACATGCATATTCTGATACCATAACTAAGTAAATAAATATGAAAGATAATATTAAAATGCACTTGCACTTAAATGATATAATTGTTTTTATCACGGTAAACAATATAACCTCTTAACACTTCATAACAACTGATAATCTCAAATGAATGAAATTGAAAAAAATTTAATATGGATAGATCTAGAGATGACAGGACTAGATCCTGAAGTACATAGGATCATAGAAATTGCAACTCTAGTAACCGATGCTAATTTAAAACTGCTTGCGGAGGGACCTGTCATTACTGTTTATCAGCCCGACGAACATCTTGCAATAATGGATGCATGGAACACACGCACTCACATGAATAATGGCTTAATATCGAGAGTAAAAGCTAGCACGATCGATACAGACACCGCGGAACAAAGAAATATTGATTTTTTGAGTCAGTGGGTTCCAAAAGGGGTTTCTCCTATTTGCGGTAATAGTGTCGGACACGATCGTCGTTTCTTATTCCGCTATATGCCTAAGTTGGAGAAGTATTTCCACTATCGTTACCTTGATGTTAGTACAGTAAAAGAATTAGTGCGTCGCTGGAAACCAGAAATTTTATTAGGATTCGAGAAACGCATTACTCATCGAGCATTGGATGATATTCGTGCATCAATCGCTGAGCTATCTTATTATCGTGAACATTTTATTCAGACTTAAAATATTATCTATATTCAATATGTAAGACATTTAAGTCTTTTATTATATAACAGTTAAATTATTTGTATTTTTATAAAATGTATATTATATAACTAATAGTGAGTAAGAATTATGATTAAATTTAATAATAACATAAGCTCTAAAGCTCTAAAGCTCTAAAGCTCTAAAGCTCTAAAGCTCTAAAGCTCTAAAGCTCTATTTTTGTTTTCCAAAATACTATGTAATAGATAATCATCTCATAGTACAGATATTTTAGATAATTATTTATATATCGTCTCAGATAATAAATATTAAATTTTAATTATAGCAATCATTTATCAGGAACAATGATATGGTGGTCGATAGTTTATAACTAGGAATTATAAGCATTATTTTGTATTTAAGATCTTATTTGAGAAAGATTCAATCTTAATGTATGCGATGTATTCTAATATATAATTTTTATGACTAATAATTTTTATTTATTTTCTTATACAAGAATCATGCTAAATATTTATTATATGAGTATTATAGTAATTAGCTATAAAGTTATAATATAAAATTAATATTTTAAAATCCTTCTATCTGTTATTTGTATTAAAATAATACATATGTCATTCATAAATATTTTATGATTATTATAAGCTTTTTTAATAGAAATATAGATCTATTGTATCAACATCTTCTTTTTGTCTATGATTATTTCACTATTTATTACGCACTAAAAATAAGGATTATCAAGCTGGCGTAAATAGGCAATATTTCTTTGAAATACAAAATAGTTCTTATCACTAAAATAATAATAGATTATTCATCTAGATAATCTTGATTACATTCATAATGATTCTGTTTAGTCACTCTATAATTAATAATATTAATATGATAGTTGATAGATTATATGCTCACTAAAATGAGATATAACCTATCTTTGTGATAAGTTATATATTAATAATTTTGATTTATGATTAATCATAGTATATGATATAGTCTATTATATTATTTAACCATTAGTAAAAATGAATGCCATATAAATATCTGCAGTATTAATCATTTCTTATGGAAGAATTAATTAATTAATAATTTAATTTCTATTAAGAAATACAAATAATTTATATTTATAGCAGATTAGGTGTATGGTTAATGAATATAATTGTATTTCAAGGTAGACTAACTTTGTGTGTTTTAACGACATATCTTGAGTATATTATTTGATCTAGTTTTCGTTAGCTTCATTATCATTATTACATCCATGCAAGTTTTGAAGGATATAATATCAATAAAAAATTTGATCTTTTTATTGCATGATGAGTGCTATTTTTAGATTCTATTCATATACGGAGCCTTAACACAAAGAGTAAATACATAATTATCTTTTAAAGATACGGAATATTCTTGCATAAAAAATGAAGGCTATAGACATAAAATATAATAGCACAAAGCTATTAGATACCAAAATAATACATTGAATAGATAAATATATATAATAAAAATTATCCAGAACAATCGTGATCATTCAAGAACCTGCCAAATATCATTCGAATGAATACTCCTTCAGCTAATATATTTGTATTTCCTGTGATATAAATCATTTGCAAGATTATAGTTGTTCAAATGTAGTATTACGTTATAATCAAATATTTTATATACTCACTAACATTAGTATCCTGAAATACTTTGAATGCTACCTACGAATACTAATAAAAATTAGAATCGACTGATTCAGTATATTTGCATAGCATTAATATAAGAATGTTTATATTTTTAAAGCTCTATCTGTTAGATATCTAAAAATATGATAAATACTCACTCGCGCCCTTATTCTGAATATAATGCTAAAATAATATTGCGTAGAAAATATTTCTTTCTCCATAATTGCTGATCTTTTGTGCATATTTAGATTAATTTCATGGATACTTTTCAATCAATTTAATTATGATCGGCAACCTTATGAGTCAGTCTTATTCATCACAAGTAAAAAATTTTTTTCTCCATCAACAAGAGTATATTAGCAATCAGATTGCTATTGCTGATGGTAGATCCTTATTTCATGAGGAGATATGGCAGCGTGAAGATGGCACTGGTCGTACTCGTATTCTTACCCAAGGGAAAGTTTTTGAACAAGCCGGGGTTAACTTCTCTCACATTAGTGGCAGAGGCTTACCCTCTTCTGCCACTACTCATCGTCCTGAATTAGTAGGCTGTAAATTTGAAGCTATTGGCTTATCCGTAGTAATTCATCCGCTGAATCCATATGTACCTGCTAGCCATGCTAATGTACGTTTTTTTATTTCTGAAAAAGATGGCAGTGATCCAGTATGGTGGTTTGGTGGAGGATTCGATCTAACTCCTTTTTATCCTTTTAAGGAAGATGTCGTGCACTGGCACCGCGCCGCGCGCGATCTATGCTTGCCTTTTGGTCAAGATGTTTATCCGCGATATAAGAAATGGTGTGATGAATATTTTTATCTCAGACATCGTCAGGAAGCACGAGGTGTTGGTGGCTTATTTTTTGATGATTTAAATACTCCAAATTTTTTTGATTGTTTTTCTTTTACGCAGGATGTTTGCACTGGCTTTAGCGCGCCTTATTTAGATATTGTAACCAAGCGTAAAGATATAAGATTTACTGCTCGTGAGCGTCAGTTCCAGCTATACCGCCGCGGACGATATGTAGAATTTAATTTATTGTGGGATCGAGGTACTTTGTTTGGCCTGCAAACTCATGGACGCACCGAATCAATTCTCATTTCAATGCCACCATTAGTGCGTTGGGAGTATAATTTTCATGCAGCACCTGATTCTCCGGAATCTGTGTTAGAGCGTGATTTTTTACCTGTTCAAGACTGGCTTCAAGACGAGTAATTTGATTAGAAGATAAACATCGTACAGATTAAATTCTGTACTTGTATTTTAAAAATTATACTATATAGATGCATATCTAGTGATCATGTATATTTTTCTTATACTTTTTATATCCTTAGATCCGAGCACAACAATATATATAAAGATTAGTTTAAAATAAGAGATAGTAGTAATTTCAATCTCTAAAATTACTGATTTTTTCTTAATATATTTATAGTTCTTTAGATCATTTCTTCTATATACTGTGTATAGATAAAATCAAGCATTAGTATGAATAAATTTAATATTTATGCTGTTTATATTCCTGTTCTTATACAAACCAATATGATCTTAATAGAGATTATAGAGGTAAGTTCCGTTGTTTTATTAATAGACGTGCTCTAGGAAATCGCGAAGACGATTACTTAATGGACGATTAATTAGTTCGTCAGGTGCTCCGTCTTCGGTAATTCTACCTTGGTCTATGAAGATTAGACGTGATGCTACTTTTTGTGCAAATCTAATTTCGTGCGTGACAATAACCATTGTCATTCCTTCTCTTGCTAGATCTTGAATGACTGTTAATACCTCATGTCTTAATTCAGGATCTAGTGCAGAGGTTGGTTCATCAAATAGCATCATTTTGGGTTGAATAGCTAACGCACGTGCAATAGCTACACGTTGTTGCTGTCCCCCAGAGAGTTCAGAAGGATATCGATCTACTAGCTTAGAAAGACCAACTTTTGCTAGTAGATTACGTGCACGTTGTTCTGATTTTTCTTTTTTCATCTGACGCACGCGAGTAGGTCCAAACATAACATTTTCGAGCGCTGTAAGGTGAGGAAATAGATAAAACTGCTGAAAAACCATTCCTGATTCCTGACGAATTAAGCGCTCGTCCACTTTTGGAGAATTGACATCTATACCGTCGACTAGCAGCTGTCCTGAGCTGATTTCTTCAAGTTTATTGATACAGTGTAGCAGAGTTGATTTCCCCGAACCTGATGGGCCGATTATAAAAACTATTTCTCCCTGTTTGATATCCAAGTTAATATCATGCAGAACTGCGGTCTGACCGAAGCGTTTACCAACATGTTTAAATGTAATCATATTATTTTTAATCTTCTTTCTAGACAACGTAATATATAGCTCAGAGTTAGTGTAATCATTAGGTACATGACGGCTACTGTGCTCCAAATTTCCATAGCACGAAAGTTTCCGGCAATAATCTCTTCCCCTTGACGTGTTAATTCAGCTACACCAATCACCATGAACAGTGATGTATCTTTAATACTTACAATCCACTGGTTGCCTAATGGTGGTAGCATGCGTCTCAAGGCCAATGGCATAATAACATAGCGGAGGGTATCACACTTAGAAAGACCTAATGCTAATCCAGCTTGATGGAATCCTTTGTGAATAGATAACACGGCCCCACGAGTAATTTCTGCAATATATGCACCAGAGTTAATCATAATGGTCACAATAGCTGCTGTCAGTGGATCAATGCGAATGTAAGTGAAAATACGCAATATCATTGGCAATGCAAAGTATATGAACATAACCTGGACAACGATAGGAGTACCACGAATTACTTCAATAAATACTAGTGCAATATGGTTGCTTAACCAGTTGCTATAAGAGCGCGCAAGCCCTATTAATAGACCGATTGTTATACCACCAATTAGACCTAAAACTGAAATCCATAAAGTCAGCTTAGCACCTTCGAGCAGGATAGGAATGGCATCCCAAATAGCGCTAAAATCAAACTGCATGTTTTATTCTCCTTAAAATTGATTCAATATAAAAGATTTCATATAAAAGAATAATAAATATTAATTAATAACTATGAATATGATGTAATAGTGAGCCTTTCTTATCAAGTAATATATTGAAGAAACTAGATGTTGATAACAGTACAATACAAATGTATGTATTTATTGAATTGATATTGCCAAGTACTTAAAATGGATATTATGTGATTCTATTGAAAATTTTCAGTCATGAAATATGAGATTACTTTATTTCATCATAAAAAATAGTTATGATTCTCTATATTCCGAATCATATTCCATCTTTGTAAAATACTGGTTAATTATGTTTTATAAACAAATCTTATTTTATATCAATAAAACAAGATATTTCAGAATACTTTTAAATTTTATTTTACTTCTACATCAAACCATCTTTTGTATATTTTATTGTAAGTTCCGTTATCACGAAGGGTTTTAAGCGCGTCATTCACTTGTTTATGCAGAGGGCTATTTTTAGGAAAAGCTATACCGTACTGGCGAGATTCGAGAGAATCTCCTACAGTTTTGAATTGATCATGACCTATAGTTTTTATAAAGTAGAGTATGTTTGGAGTATCGTGCAATACAGCATCTGCGTTGCCAGATCCTAGCTCAAGATAAGCGTTATTGATATTGGGAAACTGACGAAGTACTTTGGTTTTTATGTGGGCTCTAGCGTAATCAACACTCTCCGTACCACTCTTGACTGCTAGTATTTTTCCTTCCAGATCCTCAATACTTTTAATTTCCTTATTGTCTTTTTTTACTATAATTTGCAAACCGCTATTATAGTATCCTTCAGAAAAAGAAATCTCTTTTGCTCGTTCGTTAGTGATACTAATGCCTGCTAATGCTAGATCAATATTACGGGTTTGTAAGCCAGGAATAATTCCACTAAAATCCATAGGATTTATGCTATAAGAAAGGTTCAAATGCTTAGCTATGGCATTCCATATATCAATATCAAATCCAACATATTTGTCACCCTTTTTAAATTCAAAAGGAACAAATGCTGTATCTGTAGCTACGATAAGTTGTTTTGCAAGTGCAGGATAACTGATGATCGGCGTGAGAAGGAGAACAATAACATATGCTTTAATTATATATTTCATAAGTAAAACTCCTTACATTAAGGTATAGAATTCTTTTCTATTTTAATAATAAACTATTATTAATTAAATATTAATTATTCAATTAAATACTTCTTAGGTGTTTAAAAAGTTAACAAACTCATAATTGTTAGGTGATTCCGTTCTTGTATTGTTTGTTTAAGACAGTACTCCTAAATACTGCAGCTGCAGTAGACTTCATTTGTATATAGAATAGGAGTGCCTACTTTAATTACCAGTATTATTTAATCAGGATATCTATCGGGAATTAAAGGGGGTCTGCTATAGTGAGACTTAGGAAGATCTTTATTGCTTGATACTTAATAGTTTTTTTACTTATTATTACTTTCTTAAGCAATTATAGCTTTATTCATTTGTAAGTATATTTTTAATATTTAAATTGTTAATTTAATACATTTCTTGACTGCTATATATAAACTAATTGAAATCCTATTATTGACTTAGATAATAATTATTAATGCGTTTATTGTAATTTATTAGGTATAATCTATTTTTATTAATCTATATTTATCATATTTCTATGTAATTTTATCACCGCTCCTGATGGTCAATGAATTGCATGACATTTATGTCTTATGTTAGCAAAATTCTTTAAAGCTATAAATTTATATTTATTTTGTCTAATTTATTGCTTATTAATTCATGTATGCAATCCCCAAAAGGGAAAGAGTATAAGCTACAAAGAACTGCTCTTTTTTTATTCGTTTAATCTTGATATATATCCCTTACTATTATCAAGCTCTAGGCAAGAAAACACTAATTAAGCATGCATAATTTATAGGATATACAAGTTTTGGCATTTGCTAAATATTATTATACTATCTAAGTATAACCTTTATAATAATTTATTATATCTTTGACTTATAGTCTTTAACTCACTTCTTAATGTCTTCCATATATTATGATTTTCTTGAGTGATAGCCTAGTCACTAAGTAATTGCAGAATTATACTAAAGATATATCATTGAGCTGGGCATTTCAATAATAGTGATGCTTGTACTGATCTTTATATCAATCAATATTTTAATTTATGAATTGACACTAGTATTCTAAAAGAAAAGTTCTTCTGTCTGACTTGAATCTATCTGCTGGCTGTTATAAAGTCTTGACAAGTTTTATTGTATGCTTTTTAGTTTTCGGCGCATAAACCAGAAACGCGCACGAGAACCAATAGATAATGCTTGTAGTATTATCCATTTAATACATAATAGTATGGCTACTAGCAGTATAAGCATCGTCGTTAGGGCTGCAATATTAGTTTCTATATTATATTCATGAGTCTGAATTAGTACATAAAATTGTTTTCCAAGAAATACTGGTCCCAGAATTACTCCAGAGGTAAGTATAATAAAGAGTAATAAAACTTTGAACATTAATTATTTTTCCTTCTAGAGTATTAGCGGAGCGGTAATAATATTAAATTGCCTTATAAAATTAGGTAAATATAAAATTTATATTAGTTTTGTTTAGTTATGCCTGATCTCTTACACCTGCTGTTATTCCTATCTCAATGGAGTACTGGTTGAGCTCTTCTAACTGACTTAGGAATTTTTTCGTATTAAAGTCGTCCATATCGCAGTAATCGCGCACCCATTTTAAAACTGTTTCAATGGACTGATGGTATGCTATGTTTTGACGCAGGAATACTTCCTGGGCTGCAGATAGTAATTTTGAGCGAATATTTTCATATAAATATATTCTATGGTTTAGCGATAACATAAGCTCATTATTATTACGTCGCTCCACAGTTAGGAAATCCGATAAAAGTTGATTCCAGATCTTTAGCAAATTTTGTCTCCAGTCATTTATTGAGTCAGATACTTCCATTCCCACTTCTTTTTCTTCTATTAGTTTTTTATTTCTATTAGTGTAAGCTAACCTCAGCTGATCTGCTTGGTTAGAGAGTTGATTTATCTTAATAATAATTGCATCAAAACTAATAGAGCTTAAGATAGCTAAAGATGAATTCTCTTGCGGCATATTAAGGAACAAGTTAAATAATCTATTATCTGTCATGTTAGCCAGAGTATCACTAGAATTTATTAAATAATTACCCACATTAATTATACCTTGATCTTTGAAAGGTTGATAGCTACTTATTTTAATAAGAAAATCAGATTTTTCAGAAAGCCAGTGTCCTTGATGACTTGCTGAAAAGTAGACAACTTTATTTTGTATATTTTTATATTGTCTTAATAGTGATATTTTCACGTGATAAGGAAGATTTAATATCTTATGTTGTCGATTCATTAGCGTTTTAATAAAACTATTTTTTCTTAACTGTTTCTGATGCATTATAGTTAGTTGTTTACTTATTTTATTATTCTTAACATTCCTATCTAAATCCTGTTTTTGAGTATGATAACTCATAAGAGAAGTTAATGCGATGATAACTATCAATAGAGCAAGCGTGACGGTGGTACCTATCTTGTTTTTTTTAGGAGATTCTTCTTTCATATTTATCACCTATTCACTATAATATTGTTGTTTATCTATTACATTATTAAATTTATCTTAAATGATGATTTTATTTCCCAATAAACATTTAATGTTTGTATCGCTTCTATAGTAATTTACTTAAGAGCTTGTATTAGAGAATTATTATCAGCACTTTGAGCTAATTCAATATCTTTCCAGCCTAATTTTTGAGCTATAGTTGTTAATCTTTTACTAACCACAATTAATCTGCAATTTAATAGCCATATCTTTCGATCGTGAACAGGCACTAAATCATGAAGTTGTTGTAGCATTTCGCCACTTGTGACGACTATAGTTGAAATACCTTTTGCTTGCCAATAAGCACTGCTTTCAGCACCATTATAATTTATAAAGCAACGTTGATAACATTCACATAGAGTGACTTCTGCACCTCGCTTAGTTAATGTTTCTAGTAATAGACTTCTGCCACGATTACCACGTAATATTAACACCTTCTTTCCTATTACGTTTCTTAATTCAGGAAGAAGCAGCAAAGATTCAGAAGTTTCTGGAGGCTTTGGATAACAAACTGATGCGCCAATAGCATTCTGCAAGTGTAAAGCTGTTGGACGTCCAATAGCAAAATAGTGAAGTGCTCTGGGCCATGGGATTCCTTTCCTTTGCAGAAATGGATGAGCATAGCGTACTGCGTGTGGTGATAGAGCAAATATTAGATCTCCTAAGTTTAGTTGTTCCAGGTGCTTTGGTAATTTCATTAACCCCTTGCTAGGTATGAATTTATTAAGCGGTACATGATATGCTGACCGGCCTAGTGCTTGCAATTTATTTACTAAGACTTCACCGGTAGGTGATGGGCGCGTGACTAAAATACTCATCGTGGTTTATGTCCTTGATAAATTTCTTCTAGAATTTCACGAGCTCCGCGTTCTAATAGCTCTTCGGCCAGCGATATTCCGAGTTCTACTGCTTTAGCACGTGATCCATAGCGTTCTCCGCGAATCATTCTAGTACCATCTGGTTTTCCGACTAAAGCTCGCAGCCATATTTCATTTCCATTGAGTTCTGAATAGCTGCCTATTGGTACTTGACAGCCACCTGCTAGACGCTTGTTCATTGCGCGCTCGGCACTTACACAAGTAGCCGTATCCAGATGATTAAGTGGAGCCAATAATGTTTGAGTTCGGGGATCATTCAAGCGGCATTCTATACCTATTGCTCCTTGCCCTACTGCTGGTAGCGACTGTTCTGGAGATAGCTCGCAGCAAATGCGTGCTGTGAGCTCTAAGCGTTTTAAACCTGCTGCTGCTAGAATTATAGCATCATAATTTCCGTTATCCAGTTTTGCTAGTCTAGTACCTACGTTGCCACGAATATTTTTTACTATCAGGTCTGGGCGTATTGCTTTTAATTGGCACTGACGTCGTAGACTAGAAGTACCAACAATGCTTCCTTCAGGAAGGTTTTCTATTCTATCATATTTATTAGAGACAAAAGCATCACGCGGATCTTTGCGCCGACAGATAGCTATTAGTGTTAAACCATCCGGAAAAACTATTGGAACATCTTTCATGGAATGAACGGCTATATCGGTATAGCAATCTAGCAAAGCCATTTCAAGTTCTTTCAAAAATAGACCCTTGCCACCTGCTTTTGATAATGGAGTATCCAATAATATATCACCACGAGTTGCTATAGGTATCAATTCTACGATCAAATCCGGCCAATATGCTTTTAGATGGTCGCGTACATAGTATGCCTGTAAGAGCGCTAAGGGGCTCTGTCTAGTGGCTATACGCAGTATTTGGCTTGGCTTAAACGTAATATCTTGCATATGAATATTCATTTTTATTCTATGGTTCATCCTGTCATTTGTGTTATTACAAATCTTTAATACTAGAGGCTTGATGGGCATATGGTAGGAAAATAATCGGTAAGATTTAAGGGTGAAATAGTTATTCAGATAAAATATAAGAAATAAAATAAAAGCTATTTTATGAAAATAAATAAGATATTATTTAAAACTATATAATTTATTAGTTTCTATATATTTATAGATTTTCGTATTGGATAAATGCGGCAGAAACATTACTGATATTCTCAGTAAACGTCCCAGAACCCAGGTGTTTTTCCATGTCTTTGCAATTAATAGTTGCTCTTTTATCATATGCTGATACCTTATATATCTAGATCTTAAATTCTTTCTTGACAGTTGCTGAAAAGAATTTATGTATTTTAGCGGATCTGTGATAGTACACATATCCACTGCCGAATTAGTGGTTTTATACTCTAACGTAAAGGATCCTTGCTACATTATTATTTTCTTATTTTGTAATATAATATCTTTCATTTCATGGGTATAGATGAAAGATCGTTCTAAACTTTACTACACATATAGTAAAATACAGATATATTAGATGCATTGCTATCGTTAAACAGGCTGGTAAAATTTTACGAAAATAATGTCTGAAATGTAATTCTTCTTGAGAAGGTAATTTTTAGATTTGAGTTTTAGTTTAGTTACTAAACTATGATAAAATCATTTTTGTGCTTAAAAATTTGGTAAACAAAATGTTCTTATTCTCAAGATTGCAAAACTATTATCTGCTGTACCTATGATATGTAAATTATCTTAACTTTTCATTGTTGTTAGGAATATACGATAAATGTATAAGATATCATATTGATATTATTTATTTTTTATCTGCTATATCTTGATTATCATTTTGCAAATCTTGGTTTAATTTTAGATACATTCTTATTAGTGAGTAATATTAAAATTTAGTCGATCCAGAGGTTTTCATAAGTCAGAATATCCTCGCTTTTAGTGCTGATCAAATGTTTATTACCTTAAATGTTATTCTATTGATCCTCATACTTGCCGACGTATTTCTTAGAAGGTGTACTTGATTTTATTATCAAACATAGATGCTATATCATTAATTTTCATGGTTATTATAAGAATTTTATTCTTATGTAGCTCTTTTGGGTGGCTTTATTCTTCTTAAAAATTATATATGGAGATAGTCAATGAAATTTATAGACGAAGCAGAAATTCATATCAAGGCTGGAGATGGCGGCAATGGTTGTGTTAGTTTCCGTCGTGAAAAATATATCCCACGCGGTGGTCCGGATGGTGGTGACGGTGGTGACGGTGGTGATATTTATCTGATGGCCGATACAAACTTAAATACCCTTATTGACTATCGTTTTGAACATGATTTTGAGGCAGAATCTGGGCATAATGGTCGAGGACAAGGATGTACAGGGAAACGTGGTCATGATATAATTATAAAAGTTCCAGTTGGAACACGTGTTTCGGATCTTAACACTAGTGAAGTATTAGGAGATATGAACTGTCATGATCAGAAATTAATGGTCGCTAAAGGTGGCTGGCATGGGCTTGGTAACATCCGTTTTAAATCATCGGTTAATCGTTCTCCGCGTCAGAATACTATGGGGACCAAAGGCAACGAGAGATATCTAAAACTAGAACTTCTACTATTGGCAGAAGTTGGTATGTTGGGCATGCCAAACGCAGGTAAATCCACATTTATGCGCGTCGTTTCTGCTGCAAAACCAAAAATAGCTGATTATCCATTTACTACTATCTTCCCAACCCTTGGGGTTGTGCGTATGGCTAATGAAAAGAGTTTTGTTATCGCGGATATACCAGGATTGATTGAGGGTGCTGCTAATGGTACTGGTCTTGGTATACGTTTCTTGAAGCATTTGGAGCATTGTAACGTACTGTTACACGTAATTGATTTAGCTCCGATCGATGGAAGCAATCCTCTCCATAATGTAAACATTATTATCAATGAGCTTATTCAGTATAGCAAAATACTTTCTGATAAACCACAATGGTTAGTTTTCAACAAGATTGATCTTTTAAACTCCGAAAAAGCACAAAAACGTGTTCAACAAATCTTATATGACTTGAAATGGGAAGGAGAGTATTATTTAATTTCTGCATCAACCCAACAAGGCGTCAAGGAACTATGTTGGGGGCTATCTTGCTTCCTGAATGCGCATACAGCTAATTGTATGGTTTTATAAAGCAAAGTTATATTTTAATTATCTCATTTGTTTAAAATAAGTAACATACTCATTATAATTGTAGCACATAGAGATAAAAATTCGTCGGTCATAATAATTGCTGATTGATCATAATAATAAAAGAAAAAGATTGTACATAAGAATTTATTGCATGATTCAATACATTAAAATACTCTAATGTGCTATTTTTCCATTAAAATATTTTTCTTTAATGTTTTATAAAACTTACCGAATAAAGATAAGATGTATATTAATTAATATGATTAGTTATTTCAGGAAAGATATCTTTAGACTCATCTAATAGTTGTTAGATGATGGATATGCTTTTTAGATTAGTGTATGTTTCGTGATTTCTAAATAATATTATAATCATTAATTTACTCAAATAAGAGCCCATAATTATTTGATAAAATTCTAATCAATATATTATTAACTAATAATGCATGTATTTATTATTGAGATAAATACTAAATATTTTCAGAATGGAGCAATATATCGTATTATGTTGTACAATTTATTTGATGTATCTTGATAGTTAGCAACTGTGCCTTAGTTTTATAAGGAAGACACTATTTATAGAGATATTTAATTAATAATATAATGCTCATGTCATATAAAATAATTTTATAATATAAAAGTCTTGATAGACCATTATATGCATAATTTCAATACTTCATATCTAGTAGATATTACTATACTTGCTTTGATAATTAATCCAAGTATTTATATTAGTAATATCATCAAAACACCTACTAGTTTTTATAAACTGCATTCTATCTGAGAGTACCTTATTTAGAAAATACTACTATTATATAATATATATTAAATCAATCTGTGGTCATGACAATACAGTCAACTATATTATTTCATATAATATCAATGGGTTTCCTTTTCTGTTGATTAACAATTGTCAACGCTGGAGAATGTCATGTAATAATACAGTGCTTCCTTACTCTACTTATTAATTAATAATAGGCATTAATGTTTTAGTATTTCGGGTCCTTTAATAAGGAGACTGCTTACATTGCAATGCATTTAATGTATCTTATATATGACTCATGAATAATTAATTAATAAAGCTATGGCATATATACATTGAATATCTTTATAAAGATATATGACCCAATCAGGATAGATAAATGGTCTATAGATATTCTTATTGCGAACAATGATTGAAATGGTTGTAAATTATTAATATTATGATATTCTTGCTGTTAGTTATTTTTAGCATCTTGATTGATGTTAGATCGCATACTGGGAATGCTGCTTTTATATAATTATAGGTAATAATATAAATATGAATATTAGCCATAGATTATTTATATAAATAATTCTTCTAACACTGGTTTGAAAAATCCCACTATTTAATAGATGATGTTTATCATGGTATAAATTTTCTGCTGTAAATTAAACATGAAAAATTATAAATACCCAAAATAAATAGAAAGAATATATTATCATGCAAGCTCTGCATCAGAGTGGTTATCTTAACAATAAATTTTAAAATAGCTTTTATTTTATATCAGTAGTATGTAGCAATATATACTACTAGTCCATTTATGCTTTATCAACTAGTATGTAAGATCTTTAATTTTTAGAACGCTTCTTTCATCATCAAATACTCTTAAGATGCTATCTTTCTCGATATCTTTATGTAATATTGCCTGAATATTCAGACTGCCATTTGTGAGCTGGATAGCTGCTAATGTCGTTCCTATATGGCGCCATCTAGTATTTAAATATAGCTCTACCTCTTCACCAGGAAGAGGAAGGCGGCTTGCTGATCCTTGCAACCAATATAAGGCCTGTTTATTTGCACCTCGATATTGAGCTCTAGCAATAATTTCCTGCCCGCTGTAACAACCCTTATTGAAACAAATTGCGTTTAATAATTGAAGGTTAGTTGCTTGTGGAAGAAATTTTTCGCTGTTCACTGTATAGAAAATAGGGTATCCGGCTTCTATGTCAAGTGACATCCACTGTTTACTGTCATTTAACTCTACTTTTTTCTTAAGATTCTCAATAATTATCCCAGCATTTAGTTGCGATGTAATCAATATATATCGCTCTTCTGGGTGCTTCAAATAAAGTAGCGTTGTCTCTTGATGAGTAATAGCTGGCTTTTTAGCATCAGGTAGTTGTGTGAAGAATGATTTCAGCTGATCAGCGACTTTAAAACCTGCTACGCCGAAAATAATTACATTATCTTTAGGAGCAATTGTTACGTTGGAAAAGACTGCATATTTTTTTAATGCTTTGATTTGTTGATTCGCAACGCTTTGGTTGATCAAGTAAGATAAACCTTCTGAGCTATGAAATACACGTAAAGTGCACCACATTTTACCTCTCGGATTACAGTGACCAGATAAGATATGTTTTTCCTCCACTAAGGATGTAAGATCTGCAGTTAGTTGCCCTTGTAAATATTTAATGGCATCATCACCAGTCACGCTTACTACCTGCCAATCATTGAGTAGCATGATAGTTGGTGGCAGTTGGTTCGCAGTAACTAGCTTTTTTTCTTCAAAAGGATAGTGGAACGGCATCGGGTTATTCTCTACTAAGTTAGTGTTAAAATAACAATCTTTTATTAAGATAGAAGAAGTAAATGATTGCAGAAAAGATATTTGATTCCTAAGTGGAATAACACTACTGTTAAGTATATTAATCAAGTAGATCTCTATTAAGTTCATACTGTCAAGCATCATCAAACCTATATTTTAGGAAATCCTATAGGTTACTAAAGTAATGATACTTGGTTTGCAGTTTGTAAAATATTTTTGTATTTTACTCTTTACGGAAATCTGGTTATACAACCTAGTTGTATATAATTATATAAAGCGCAAAAATATATTATTGTCTTTATATATTAAAATATATTTATAGCACACAGTTATGACTAAGGGTTGATATCATTCTGCCCTGTTATAGATCATAATTATTGATATAATCATTTATTATGAATGTAAAAAATAATTTTTGTGTATTTAAATAAGACAATAATTATTATGTACTTAAATTGTATCACCTAAGTTTAATTTTCAGAAAAATCATTTAAAATAATGTGTATATATATAATATATTATTTCCTTAAATAGGAGAATGAGAAGAAAGGCATTAAATTTTAATTCATACGCATCATGTGTGTATAAAAACATGTAGCAAAATAGGTTCTTGCAGTCATTTTAGTAAATTTTTTGCACTGCTATTTTATTACATAAACGTGATTATATCTTATGTTATTCGTCTTAGGAGTTTACTATCTTCATATTTATAGAATAATTATATTTTAATATCTTATCTGATAGTAATTTTTAATTACTAGCTATGTTTGCTTCTTAAATGAGTATTAATATCCTCTCAATGAGTTGCTGATATGGTTTGAGTAGCAGACAACCATTTTATTAATAACTCTTTATTTGTTTGCAGATGAAATGATATCCTGTGATGTTAGAATTTTTTAAAGAATGGATTTAATCTATATAATAGTATGTTATTAATTATGCAATTAAAAATTATTTTCTTCTATATCTACTTTGTTAGATTTTACATTGCTGAACTGACCTTTTTTTTGCTGAAGGCTCAAGGATATTATTGATTTAATGATATATATGATTCTTTTATTTATATTTTATGCTTTATCTTAATCTAAATATTTTCCAGAGTTATTAGTGATTAAGGTGATTAGCATTTTAATATCTATATATTTTAGTTATTGCTACCACATAAATAGTTTTAATAGTGATCCTAGATAACCCCTTTTCCAAAAAGGTTAATTTAGTTATTTAGTTATTTAACTATTTTGTATACAGAATAAGATATCAATAAAAACTATCAAAAATTTGGCATCATACCCGAATCACTAAGTCTACATTTAATAAAATCGTCTATTTTCTAAAACTTTTGAATCATTATGCATGATACATTTTGCTAATCATGCAATAATATTGCACCGGTTATTATGCGGTATCGCTTCTGGAATATTGGTTGGCATACTATTAGATATTTTTATATCTATATGTAACTCATAGATACAAGAGCATATTAGTTTTTGAGCTATAGGCCTATTTTATCACTATCTTTGTGTCAAAGATAAGTATAAAAGATATGCTATATTAGATAATTTTATTATTATAAATGATACCTTGATTTTGAAATAAGAGAATAATTATTTTAATTTTCTTATTCTGAAGTCTATCAAATACCTGTTTTTCTGTATCTATATCGAAATACTTTTAAAATAAAGTCTAATAAATCATAATCTATTGATTTTTAGGTTATTGATTTCATCATTAAGGTATAGTGATTAACTTACATATGATCTGTATCAATTTTCGTCTATCTTTAAAATATTGTCTTATAATTGTATTGCTTTTCAGTAGTATTCTGCAATATGAGAGTGTTATGTGATCACGTTCTGTGTGTGTACTAAAGATATATAAGATATAGCAAGAATGTGAGTATTTATATACTATTGTAGGTATTTTCTTCTAATCTTGATTGCTCTATATCATCATTAATAATTTTAAAAATGGATTCATATGATACAATATCAATTAATATTTATCAGAGGATAAATATTATGCTCCCTTTTGCTTATTTCTATTTTTAAAAAATTATTTTTTGACGAAACTACCATGTTTGTGGTGATGAGCAGACTATAGAGCTCAGTAATTATGCTAAACTACACTATAAACCTTTGTTAATTATTTAAAAGGGGTAAGTAATCACTATATTTTATATGTTGTCCTTCTTACTCTCAGTAAGCTTAAGTTGAAGTAACTTCTCGGCTTTGTTCTACAGAAAATTTTGAAATAAATAACCGAGGTTTTTATGTCTATTAGCATGAGTGAAGCGGCTGCAAAGCGTATACATATGTTTTTTACTAATCGCGGCAGGGGATATGGTGTGCGCTTAGGAGTAAGAATATCTGGTTGCGCCGGCATGACTTATGTACTGGAATTTGTCGATGTACTTAATGAATATGATGTTATATTTGAAGACAAAGGGGTCAAACTGATTGTGGATAGTAAAATCTTAGGGTATCTTAATGGAACGCAGGTTGATTTTGTACAAGACGGTCTGAAAGAAGGATTTAAATTTCATAACCCAAACATTATTAGTGAATGTGGATGTGGCGCTAGTTTTAAAGTCTAAGTCAGATGACTAATATCTTCTGAGTTAAAGTTCTGTACGTTACATCAACCTCATATATAAGCAACTGTAAATTAATGAGTTATAGAATAATCATTAGAGGATATATGAATTATTTTACATTATTTGGGTTGCCAGTTTGCTACTTACTTGATGGCAATCTACTTGCTTCACGATACAAAGCATTGCAGCGCAAATTTCATCCTGATCGCCATACGAATAATCATGCATATGAGCACATGCAGGCTATTGCATATGCTGCAACTATTAATAATGCCTATCAAACCCTAAAATCCCCCTTAAAGCGTGCACAGTATATCCTTTCTTTACAGGGTCTTGACTTAGAGAATACAGACCATACAGCATGTCATGCATCATTTCTTTTTAAGTATTTAAAATTTCATGAAGAACTTGATGCTATAGTACATCTCCCTGATTCTGAAAAAGAGATGATAAATTTTAAGGGACGGATCTATAAAATGATAAAGAAGCGTAACGCTCAAATGACTTTTGAGCTAGAACAAAAGCAATGGAAGTCAGCCCTGAAAACTTTATGTGAACTGCGTTTTCTTGACAAGATCGAAGAGCAAATAAATCAAATAGAAGAAAAAAATCTTGGTCTATAAAATAATTTTAAAAATTTAATATATCTTATTAAGATTAGTTATTCTAATAAATATTATTTAACAGAACTGCAATATGGTTTTCTTGAGAAGAAATGATATGAGGGTTTTTAATTCTTTGCCTCATAAACGTAGTTTACTTATTGGTATTGATTTAGTTGCTACAAATTCATTCGTGAATACTATGCAAGGAGGTCAAGTAAAAGTTATATCTGATCCCATAATTTTTAATTGGTTGCTTTCTAGAGTTACTTTACCTTAAAAGATATAATGCATGTTGGTTATTAAACTATTCAGGAATTTTCTTAAAATTTGGTTAAAGCAATATGATCCATCAAACGTTTGCTAAAACATTCTTAAGAAGATGTGCAGAATTCTTATCCGCATCTTTTTTATCAATTTAAACCAGTGCAGTTAAATTAACTTTGATGATTAAATCCGCTATTAGAATAAATCTAGTCTCAGTTTCATCTGAAATATTAAAGTCTTTATCTAAGAGCGCAGATAGTTCTTGAGGAGGAACTAGGCGTTGTGGTGATTACCATTCCTAATTATGTTGATGCTAAATAGCATAAGGGCAGTAAGAATGCGATCCTCGAGCAATTATTCGTGTGCTGCGCCTGCTTAATGAAGTAAGATAAGTAGCCTTTATTATAGCTAAGAATCACAAGGATAATAAGGAGTAATAGTAGTTTAAGACCTAGGATCTAATACTTTCGATATTGGTATTCCACATCTTAGATATGATGTTTTTCGGTCCTGGCAATTGCTGATGATTCTAGGCTTGGCAGATATTATTTAGATAATTTATGGTCCTATTTCTTATGAAATAGATCTGTGTATACCGATTGTGTCGATACTCATATTAAGACTCAATTTCTTAATTTTTCTATTATAGTCAAAAACTGCACCTAGTGATATTGCAAAGTTCGATTTTGAGTTTTAGGATGTAAGGATCTATAACTAGAGAATAGTTGAATAAATTGATTGAAATATTGGTGAGAGGCACCTTGATTGCATGCAAATATGCATTGACAGATACTAGTATTACACGTCAACAAAATTACTCAAGTATTGATCATAGGAGGTTCGAGCCATGTTCCATTGGTGAATACATTAGTATACTTTTGCCCGTGCACCTCTCGTTTCTATTCAGACTGAACTAGTAGCAGCCATGGCAATTGCGATTCAGGCTAATATTTTAGTTTTTAATCATCCTGAATCTGCATATTGTTATTAGATATTAATTCCTTATTCCTTGGTTTAGAAAACATTACATGCTGGTCAAAAAATAATTCTGCACAAATACTACGTATCTAGGTAGCTTGCATGAAGGAGTTTAATACGTTTCAAGATGGTTAATATTACATGATGATTTACGCAGTACAAGGTAATTTTGCAAACTAGCTAAAAATAACGCTTTTCTTGCTCAATTCACCCTAAAGAAGACTCTCATCAATATCTATTAGTGCCCTTATTTTACCGTGACTTTTCTCTTAGATGCTGATGGCTTGCTGAGTATTACTGCCAAGGAAAATATAATGGCATATAATCTTTTATTCCATTAAAACCGTCTGATATTTTAACTCATAATCAAATAATATTCATTGTTAACTAGTCTATCGCAAAATGCTAATGGAGATATCTATGCGCGAATACTAGCGGAACACAAGTTAAACTTATCGCATGTTATATATTGTGCACTTTGCTTTAAGAAAATATTACTGATTTCTAAGAGATTTAAAGCTTAGAAGCATTAAAAACCATAAATGAATTAGGGAATGCTGCGACTAGTGATTCTGTTAAAAATATTGCTAATAAGATAAATTACTAGAGCAACAGACGCAATTATTTGCTTCGCAGATGATAGATACATATATTTATTTAGCACTTTCTAGACAATAAATTGACGAGATTAAAAATGCCTAAAGTAGTCTTTCTGCCTCATAAAGAGCGCTGTCCATCCGGATTAGTTATTGAAGCCAAGGTAGGGGAAAAAATTATTGATATTGCTCTACGTAATGGAATAGAAATTGAACATGCCTGTGAGTATGCATGTGCTTGTGCAACTTGCCATTGTATTATCCGTAAAGGTTTTAGATCTTTAGAGGAAATTAGCGAGCTTGAAGCTGACATGCTAGATAAAGCATGGGGTTTAGAACAAGAGAGTCGACTAAGTTGTCAGGCAAAACTAGCAGATCATGATCTAGTTATCGAGATTCCTCGTTATACTATTAATTATTCTCATTCATATTAAATAAAACTGTTATAGGGATAATTGACTATATAGTACTTAGATTGTTGAATCAATTGTATTCTAAAATTAGATTGAACGTACGTCTATTTGTTTTACCTTTATTGATAGAGGTGTGCATCATCTGAAATCTCTCAAAGAAGAAAGGAGACATAAACATTATAGCTATAATGTTTATGTCTCCTTAAATATTGTAGATATTATCAATATAAATTGGAGATCCACAATACTTTAGATGAAGCATCTTACATCAGATAAGTATGATTCTTAAGGGTATTTAATTATATTTAATAACTTATTTATTATGAATGTAACTTTATTAAGTTATTTTTATTTAAAAATTAGTTGTAATAATTTTGTATGTTTCTTTTAATGTTTTATGCTTTTTTATTATAAATATATACCTATACTCAAGCTCAGATAGATAGTATTTATTTGTACTGTATTATATCACTCCAGAGGTTTTAGTTTGTGATATATATTAAAGATAATATAGAGCGATCTGCGATATATCAATCTTTTTTTTAAGGTCTATTATGACCTAATATTTTAGGGTAATAGATATATATTTTTCTCTTTATATTTTATGTAAATATTTATAAGAAATATTTCTACATGCACAATAATGTAAGAAAATATAGTAACCATTTTAAATTTTAATGCATGCTAATAAATAGCACCCTAAGTAATTTTTTATCTAACCAATTATTATATATATTTGTTTTCAAAATTTTTGAAGGTTGAGACAATATGAAAATATTTTATAATTATAGTTTAACTATTTGCTTATTGATAGGGATTGCCATTGGTGGATTATCTGGGATCATTTTGGGAGAAAAAACTGCTATTGTACAGCCAATTGGAGATCTTTTTCTGCACATGATCTTTGTATCAATTATACCTCTTATATTCCTGAGTGTTGCTTCATCTATTGCAGAAATGGAGCATGTAGCTCGATTACAAAACATACTGAAAACAGTCTGTGTAGTATTTATCAGTACTGCTCTTATCTCAGCCATTATAGCCCTTGTTGGCACTAAAATATATAATCCATTCCAAAACTTAGAATCAATTAACCTTATTGCTCATTTTCCACCCGCGCTAGACACTCAAGCAAGAAATATTGGTGGGATTATCGTAAATACCCTAACAGTCCCTGATTTTCCTCAGCTATTTAGCAGATCTAGTTTACTACCTCTGATTTTTTTCTCATTATTATTTGGTTTTGCGACTTCCATATCAGGTAAAAAAGGTCAACCCATAGCAATTTTTCTAAAATCTGGTACTATCGTTATTCTACGTATTATAAAAATAATTATGTATGGAGCCCCAGTTGGTTTGGGTTGCTATTTCGCGACTACTGTAGGTCATTTGGGCTCACAGATTATTGATATTTACCTTAATGCTTTTCTATTGTATTTACTATTAACATGTATCTATTTTTTTGGAGTAAATACCATTTATGCATTTATTTCCGGGGGCAAACTAGGTATAAAGGTTTTTTGGTCTTATATACTCACCCCATCTTTAACTGCTTTATCTACTTCTTCAAGTGCTGCCTGTATTCCAGTTAATCTTCTGGCAACTAAGAAAATGGGCGTACCCAATGATATAGCAGACGCCATAATCCCCCTGGGAGCTAACATTCATAAAGATGGATCAGTGATGGGGGGTATGATGAAAATCATCTTTCTGTTTACATTATTTCACAAAGATATCAGCGATCCTGTGAATATTGCCGCTATGATTAGCGCTTCATGCTTAGTGGGTGCCGTTATGGGGGGTATTCCTAGCGGCGGCATGACAGGAGAGCTAATGATTTGTTCGCTTTTTGGTTTTTCACCAGACTTGGTAGGAATTATCATGATTATGACTACCATTATAGATATACCAGCAACACTGCTGAATTCTACCAGTAATACTGCATGCGCAATGATGGTTACGCGATTTTTAGAAGGAAAAGGTTGGTTGCTGAGGAAAATCAAAGTTTAAATTCATTGTTTTTAAATTGAAATAAATCTGTAAAATCAGACTTGTTATAACTTTTAATATAATATTTTTACCAGATCTTTATTATCTTATTTTAGAAATATAATTATAAATTATGCTTGATATATAATACCTGATTAGCGTGATATTATAACTATATTTCTAAATTTTTAGATTTTTATGCGTATAAAAAACTTCGTAATAGTTGTTTGTTCATTTTATATATAATCTATAGAAGAGCCTTATTAATATAATCTAAATGATACTTAATAAAAATATAAATACTTGCCTACCTTAGCGGATATCATATTTAAATATTAAGACATATAGTAATTACCAAGATCTCCCATGAACAAAAAATACTGTTATAAGATTGCTCATTTCCTTAATGTAGGTTAAAAAAATATTTTATATCGGTTGCTTATATTTATCTATTGTCTAGTTTTCTTAAGTATTTTAATACTTATCTTGATCATGAATGGTTATTCTAGGTACATACCTCACGAATATTTGCATAATATCTTGGTTAGTGATTAGCGAAAAAGAGGAAGTGAGCATATACCAATATAAAACAGTAAATATTTTGGAAATGAAAGTAATTATGTAAGCAAATTCTCTTCTCTGTACATCATGCTTATTATCTTATTTACTATCATATTCCTTCATGAACGCCATTTTTTAAAAATATTAATCAACCCATTAGTAGAACTATCGTGTTTCTTAACTTTCGTAGCCCCCGTTAATTCTGGCAGAATATTATTAGCTAACTGTTTACCTAACTCTACTCCCCATTGATCGAATGTGAATATGTTTAATATTGCGCCCTGGGTAAATATTTTATGTTCGTATAGCGCAATTAATAATCCTAGGTTATATGGTGTAATTTGACGCAATAAAATAGAGTTACTTGGGCGATTACCCTTGAATACTTTAAAAGGTATAAGATAAGCTGATTCAGATAGATCTTTTCCAGTTTTTGCTAGTTCTTCTTCTACCTCTTGGCGAGACTTACCAAAGGCTAGAGCTTCAGTTTGAGCGAAAAAGTTGGCTAGTAATTTATTATGGTGATCCCCTAACACGTTATGAGTTATTGCCGGCGCAATAAAATCACAAGGCACCAATTTAGTACCCTGATGAATCAGCTGATAGAATGCATGTTGACCGTTAGTCCCTGACTCTCCCCAGATAATTGGACCAGTTTGGTAGTTAACTGGCTCACCGTTACGGTCAATGCTTTTGCCATTCGATTCCATGTTGCTCTGTTGCAAATAGGATGGTAACCTATGCATATACTGATCGTAAGGTAGTACTGCTTCAGTCTCAGCTCCGAAGAAATTGTTATACCAAATACTGATTAGAGCTAGATGAACTGGCAGGTTTCTATTAAAAGGAATTTGAGAAAAATGCTGATCCATTGCATGGGCACCGTTCAGCATTTGTTCAAAATTATAAAACCCAAGGCTCAGTGCTATAGACAATCCAATCGCAGACCACAAAGAGTAACGTCCACCTACCCAATCCCAAAGCTCAAACATATTAATCGTGTTAATACCAAACTCACTTACTGCCTTCCGATTGCTAGATAGTGCTACGAAGTGTTTATCAATATGGGACATATCACCACTAGATTTTAAAAACCAGTCACGTGCACTGTGAGCATTAGTCATGGTTTCTTGAGTGGTAAATGTTTTTGATGATACTAAGAATAAGCTTGTTTCTGTATTTATTTTTTTCAACGTTTCAGAAATATGAGTACCATCAATATTGGAAATAAAATGCATATTTAGATGATTTTTATAAGGCTTAAGAGCTTCAGTAACCATGTATGGTCCTAGATCTGAACCACCTATTCCTATGTTGACAACGTCAGTAATAGGTTTACCGGTATAACCACGCCATTCGCCGCTAATTATGCAGTGACAGAATTTTTTCATCTTTTTAAGTACTTCCAGAATTTCCGCCGTTTTACCAGTGATATGAGTTTTATCGGGAAGAGCGCGCAGTTCTGTGTGCAGAACTGCGCGCTCTTCAGTACGGTTAATTTTTTCTCCTGAGAACATAGATGCTATAGCCCCTTTTAAATCTGTCTCTTCAGCTAAATTTTGCAGCTTTTCTAGAGTTTCTGTTGTAATGAGGTTTTTAGAAAAATCTACTAACATCTGGTCCTCGAAATTAAAAGAAAACTTAGAAAAACGGTCTGGGTCTTGAGAAAATAGATCTCGCATATGAACATCTTTCATTGCTGTAAAATGTTGCTGCAGCGAGCTCCATGCAGATGTTTTAGTAGGATTAATGTTTTGCATGTTTTATGCCTTTGAACTGGATAATAAAATTATTTTAAAATACAAGATGCAAACTATCTAAAACTATATTGTTGCATCAGAAATAAAAGAACAAGAGATAGTAAATCACCTAGCTCAAGAATACTTGCATTTTATCTTTTTTATATTCGTGATTTTATAATGTTATTGTAATAGTTAAAATAATTTACTTACAAAATGTAGTAGAAGCAAATATTATGACAAATTATTATTTGCTAGATAAAATTAATAATATTTTATATTAAAAATGTATTATCTATATTTTATATTAAAACTATCATTCTTTTAGAATGATGCATAAATAAATACAATAATCTTTTACTTTTAATACATCCAGAAGACAACTAATTTATTTAAAATACCTCTACAATTTTAATATTTTTTAAAAAAATAGTAATTGACATACTTATATAGACCTTAATATGTCTATATCACTATATTCGATATTAAAAAATACAATATCTTTATTTTGTTTAGAGACTAGCTTTGATTATCAAAAAACATACTTACTAGTGTTATCTAGGTATTTTGTATATCTATGGGATTAATAGTTTCTTAGGATTAGGATTATATTATTTTTATAACATGGTTTATAGCTTTGATGCATCTACTGAAATACTTATATAATACAATACTACTGTATTATCAAGAAAGATGTATCAAGCGGAGGCAATATGGACGCCACTATCTGGTATGCTATGGCAAGTGGATTATTATTTGGTATCCTATTCGGATGGTTAATTACTAGTGTACAATTTCAGCAGCAGAAGATGAGATGGCAATCTAGTTTGCGCTTGAATCAAGATAAAATTGTTGAATATCAGCAATATCATCAAGATATGCTGTTACAACAACAGCGTGAAAAAGCTCAAGGACTACGAATATTGTACACTGAGCTTGTCACAATACAGAATAATATCAATCAGCAATCAATTTGGCGTAATGAGTGTGAACAATTAAAGAAGAAACTGTGTGCGCTGCGCACAGTCAATGGTTTGCAGGAGATAAAATTACAAGAAGTAACGCTTCGCTTGGAAGAGACTAAGTTAAGCGCTATAGAAGAACGGCGTTTGCTTGCTATTAATGAACAACGCCTTAAAGATCAGTTTGAGAATTTAGCGAACCGCATTTTTGAACATAACGGAAAGAGAGTAGAGGATCAAAATAGGCAAAGTCTGAATATCCTTCTTAGTCCCTTGCGCGAGCAATTAGAAGGTTTTCGCCGTCAGGTACAAGACAGTTTTGGACAAGAATCGCGTGAGAGACATACATTAGCTCATGAAATACGTAATCTACAGCAATTAAATGAGCAAATGACCCGTGAAACTATTAACTTGACTAGAGCATTAAAAGGGGATAATAGAACTCAGGGGAGTTGGGGAGAAGTAGTTCTAAAACGTGTATTAGAAGCCTCTGGTCTGCGTGAGGGTCATGAGTATCACACTCAAGTAAGTGTGCAAGTAGGCAGTAATGGCCGTATGCGTCCTGATGTCGTAGTTCGCTTACCACAGGGTAAGGATGTCGTTATAGACTCTAAAATGTCACTTGTAGCCTACGAGCGTTATTTCAATGCTGAAGATGAAAAAGCTCGCAACCTATCTTTAGAAGAGCATGTTGCTTCAGTAAAATCGCATATTCGTCAACTTGGTTCCAAGAATTACCACGGGTTGCCAGGACTGCGTTCTCTTGATTACGTGTTAATGTTTATTCCCATCGAACCAGCTTTTTTAGCCGCTTTAAACTATGATTTTGAACTTATAAGCGAAGCTCTACGCAATAATGTTATGTTAGTTAGCCCTACAACGCTGTTAGTTGCATTGCGCACTATTAGTAATTTGTGGCGCAATGAGTATCAAAGCCAAAATACGCAGAAGATCGCCTATCGTGCATCTAAGTTATACGATAAAATGCGTTTGTTTGTTGATGATATGGAGTCGCTTGGGGATAGTCTAGATAAAGCACAAGCAAGTTATAATCAGGCAATGAAAAAATTATCTCAAGGACGCGGTAATCTTATAGGACACGTAGAAAGTTTTCGTCTTTTAGGAGTAGAAGTAAAAAAGCCTATTAGTCCTTTACTAGTGAATGAAGCCAGATTTAATAATGAATGTAGAAATAATCAGTATGATGATAATGGTCATAAAATAAGTTATGAAAATAATAATTAATAGACTTAATAATTAAGAATTTTAATGTCTACCATAATAGATTATTGCACTTTAAATTTCTTTCGATAATATTTTATTACGCATATTTAACAGTAATACGATTAAAACTAGGATAATATGATGAGGGATGATGTGTCAGGAACTAATCATCTAGATTATAAAGATATCGCCGCTGTTAAAAAGACTGAAAAAGTTGCTCAGGTATTCCATAGTGTCGCGGAAAAATATGACTTAATGAATGATATTATGTCATTTGGTATTCATCGTCTTTGGAAGCGTTTTACTATTGATTGTAGCGGAGTGCGTCATGGGCAAAAAATTCTTGATATTGCAGGGGGAACAGGTGATCTAGCGTTTAAATTTTCCCGTATTGTTGGTGAGCAAGGTGAAGTAATTTTGACGGATATCAATTATTCAATGTTGGATATAGGGCGTAATAAATTGCGCAATAAGGGTGCTATTGGCAATATATACTATATCCAAGCAGATGCAGAAGAATTACCGTTTCCTGATAATTATTTTAGTTGTGTCAGCATTGCTTTTGGGCTGCGTAATATAACGAATCAAAACAAAGCTCTATCCTCTATGTATAGAGTGTTACATCCAGGTGGACGTCTGCTAGTTCTTGAATTTTCTAGGCCATCATGTGAACCCCTCAAAAGCGCTTATAATTTTTACTCATTTTATGTTTTGCCTAAAATAGGACAACTAGTATCTAATAATTATGAAAGTTATCTCTATTTAGCCGAATCTATTCGTTTGCACCCAGATCAAGAAACTATGAAATCGATGATAAAGCAAGTTGGTTTTGAAAATATAGAATACTTTAATCTGACTGGTGGCATTGTTTCTTTACATCGTGGTTACAAATTTTAACTAAAAACTGTTATGTTAAAGTTATTGTTTCTAAGTACTGTTGAAGTAACATTGAACAGAATTTTATATTCTGATGATTACCTAAGAAATAAGCGTCAATATTTGAATGGCAAAGTGTTGTGTATTGTAATAAAAGACATAAAAGACTTAGTACTCTATTTGATTTTTAGTGATCAGCATGTAGATGTTATAGGTTCTTGGGAATACGAAGTCGATTCTTTTATTAGAGTTCGAATGTCAGTTTTGTGGGATCTGTATAAGCGTTGCTGTTTCACTGAACTAATACGTTCTGAAGATTTAGTGCTTGAAGGAGATATCCAAGTAATACAGCAATTTATTTTATTAATAAATTTAGCTGAATGGGACCCTACTGATCTACTAGCTTCTTATACAGGGGATATAATAGCTCAGGGAATTAGCATGTTTCTGCGTAAAAGCACTCGTAAGATTTTAAATCTTTTCGATGGTCATAAAGAACATATGGTCCAAATAATAACTGAAGAATGGAATATAGCTCCGGGATCTTGCGAGACAGAATGGTTTTATAAGGAAATTGATGCTTTGAGTCATCATTCAGAAATCTTAAGTAAGCGTTTTTCTCAATTTGAGGACAAGTTGTGATGCTATCCGATCTTTGCCGTTTTTATTTGATTATCCAGATATGTCTTTCTTACGGCTTAGATGAACTCATTCCGCAAATGCGTATTAACCTGCTGTTACGTATCGCACGGCATATGCTATTTTGGATGCATAATAAGCATAAAGACAAATCCTTGGGAGAGCGTCTACGTTTATCCTTACAGGAGCTTGGGCCTGTCTGGATTAAGTTTGGTCAGATGCTATCTACCCGTCGTGATATTTTTTCTTCTCTTATTATAGAGCAGCTCTCTTTATTACAGGATAGAGTAGCTCCATTTGATGGTATATTAGCACGTCAGCAGATTGAAAGTTCTATGGGGGGTTCACTAGAACAGTGGTTTGAAGATTTCGATCAAAACGCATTAGCCTCGGCTTCAATTGCACAAGTGCATACAGCAAGACTAAAAGAAAATGGTCAAGAGATTGTTATTAAGGTTATTAGGCCAGATATTTTACCTATAATCAAAGCAGATATTAGCTTAATGTATTTTCTTGCGGATTGGATTTTAAAAATAAGGGAGGATGGCCGTCTCTTGCGTCCCCACGAAGTAGTACGTGAATATGAAAAAACTCTACTGGATGAGCTAAACTTGTTGCACGAAGCATCAAATATGATCAAGCTGCGACATAATTTTACAAACAGCTCAATGTTATATGTGCCAGAAATTTATTCTAAATTTTGCTATGAAAAGGTTTTGGTGACAGAAAGAATCTACGGCATTCCAGTTTCCAATTTATCTGCTCTTCATGCGCAGAATACTAATATGAAACTCCTGGCTGAACGAGGGGTACAGATATTCTTTACACAGGTATTCCGTGATAGCTTTTTTCATGCAGATATGCATCCAGGAAATATTTTCGTAAGCCTGGAACACCCAGAAAATCCACAATATATTAGTATAGATTGCGGTATTATGGGAATCTTAAGCAAAGATGATAAGCGGTATTTAGCAGAAAACTTTGTAGCATTCTTTAACCGAGATTACCGCAAAGTTGCAGAACTGCACGTTGCTTCTAGGTGGGTTCCTGGAAATACGAAAATCGAAGACTTTGAGTTTGCAATTCGTAGAGTTTGCGAGCCTATTTTTGCAAAACCGCTCGCTGATATTTCTTTTGGTAATGTGCTGTATGACTTATTTAACACGGCTCGTTGTTTTAATATGGAGGTGCAACCACAGTTGGTTATGTTACAAAAGACCTTGCTGTATATCGAAGGTTTAGGGCGTCAGATATATCCTCAGTTAGATTTATGGACAACCGCTAAGCCTTTTCTGGAAAAATGGCTAAAAGACCACTCTGGTCTATCAGACATGTTGCTTATTCTGAAAGAAAAAATTCCATTATGGGTAGAAAAAATTCCTGAACTTCCAGAGTTATTATACTATAATCTACAACAGAACAATTCTTTGAAGAAAAATTTTGACATGATATTTACACGTTTAGATCAACAGCGCGATCGCCAGGTTATTTCATGTTATTTGTTTGGGGTTAGTACTACATTATTAATTATTGGTATAACCTTGTTGACAAGTAAAGTAGGAGTATGGCCATTTTGGGTGATGACCATCGGCTGTCTTATCTGGATTGCAGGATGGTGTTATGGTCGTCAAGATAACACTTGACTTAGCTGATTGATATAAGCTTGCGAGCTTAATTAGCTTGCTTATTGCAAGTAATAAAGCTATATGTTGAATATATCATGCTAAATTAGCATTTGAGAGATTAGCATCATAAATAATGACTATTACTACACTTTCTTAATGTTATAAGTACATATTTTACTAAGTACTTACAAATCTAAAAATATTAGACAGAATAATTGAATTATATTTTGTACGTGGTTTGATAACACTTCTTTTATAATTTTAGAATCTAATTATTAGATATATATGCAGTTATGTTTGATTTAAATAATATCTCATCTCTAATGAGATAAGGTATTATTGTATTAATTATACTTATTTTACTATTATAGATAGTTTAGAGCGCTACTTGAGATCTGAGATCCCATTACTACTGATATTAATTAATGTATGTAGTCATAGAAAAACAATACAAAGATATTTTAGAGTATTATTTATTTAATTTCTTAAAATTATAAAAAGTCTCTTATTAGAGAATCATCTATGTCTTACTACCTGCTAATTTACTTGATTTCTTTTAGTTTATAACCATTTTGATGCATAAGATTAAATAATGCATATTAATAAAAGATGTCAAATTTATTTCTAATATCTTTCTGATACCTTGATAATACTCATTATATTATTTTACTATAGAAGTCTTATTAGTTTTCTTCTTGCTTAATCTTAGGTAGAACTATATGTTCGCTATTGATGCCTAATTTTAGTGCTATCACAGATGCAACATAGATAGAAGAAATAGTCCCAACAGAAATACCGATAAGCATAGTGAGCGAAAAGTTTTTCAGCATTGTGCCTCCAAAGATATAAAGTATTAAAACTGCAGCTATTGCTGTTGCAGAAGTTACAATAGTACGTTTCAATGTCTGTGTTATTGAAACATTAATTATTTCATAAGGCGTGCCATGATTTATGTTGCGAAAGTTTTCGCGAATACGGTCGGAAATAACAACGCTATCGTTTAAAGAGTACCCAATAACGGACATGAGAGATGCTAGAATATTTAAATCTATCTCAATACTTAACAGCGATAATAAGCCCAGAGTAATAATAACGTCATGGACTAGAGCAATAATAGTTCCTAATGCAAGACGCCATTCAAAGCGTAATCCCAGATAGAATAAGATACAGATTAGTGCTACTAATAGAGCAAGAATAGACGTAGGTGCCATTTCTGTGTCGACACTAGGACCAATAGACTCTATGCTCTTAATTACAACATCTCCCTTAATAGCCCCTTTTACAACGTTCACAATTTTATTGCTTAATTCTTGTATTGGCCCAATGCGGATAATTAAATCGTGGTTATTACCAAGTTTTTGTATCACTGGATTAGGGTAACCTGCTTTTTTTACTGCATCGCGCACTATATTTAAGTCAGGGGCCTGTTTTGAGGTCAGTTCGATTACTGTGCCACCGGTAAAATCTAAACCCAAGTTAAATCCTTTTAAAATCATTATAAAAAAACAAGTACATAGTATAAGCCCTGAAATTGTTAGAGCAACGAGATCCCAACGCATAAAGTCAATAATTTTAAGATCATAGTTTAGTTGTTCAACATTACATTCGCGCAACAACACTTGGTCTCCTTAGATGGACAGTTTTTTTATTTTCTTGCCGCCGTAAAGCAAGTTAACAATGGCTCGTGTACCAAAGATTGAAGTAAACATTGAGGTTATAATTCCTATAGCAGTGGTAATAGCAAAACCTTTAATCGAATTAGTACCTACTACATAGAGAATAACCGCTGTAATTAGTGTAGTACAGTTTGAATCAATTATACTCTGAAATGCACCGCGATATCCCTTATAAATAGCTTGTTGTATAGAATGTCTATTCTTTATTTCTTCTTTAATCCTTTCGTTAATAAGTACATTAGCATCCACTGCAATGGAAAGCGTTAATACAATGCCTGCAATTCCAGGCATTGTTAGAGTTGCCCCCGGTAATAAGGACATCATTCCTACCATAAGGACTAAGTTGAGTAGTAATCCCGTTATCGCAATTAAACCAAATTTACGATACCAAGATATCATGAATATAACGGAAGCAATTAACCCCCATGTGCAGGATTTAATACCTTGAATAATATTCTCAGTTCCTAAAGTTGGGCCGATGATGCGTTCTTCCACAATTTTAATTGGTGCAACTAAAGCGCCTGCTCTTAGTAGCATAGAAAGCTGTCGGGCTTCGTAGTTGTTATCTAGACCAGTAATACGGAATCTATTACCTAGTTGAGACTGGATGCTTGCGATGTTTATTACTTCTTCTGTTTTTGTTAAAATAGATTTACCTACTGCATCTCTCTTGGCACTTTCTTTATACTCCACGAAAAGAGTTGCCATATACTTGCCGATGTTATATTTAGTAAATTTTGACATGATGTTACCCCCAGAGCTATTAAGAATAATATTAACCTGGGGGCGGTTAAATTCATCTTTGCTTGCAGTTGAGTCTGTAATGTGGGCTCCAGTAAGAATGACAGGCTTGTACAATAATATAGGTCTACCATCGCGGGTATATTTAATTTCGGAATCTCTTGGAAGATAATTATCTTTAGTGTTATTAATGTTAGTATTCAAGTTAACTAGGCGAAATTCTAAAGTTGCTGTTGCTCCTAAAATCTCTTTTGCATGTGCAGTATCTTGAGTACCTGGCAATTCTACTACAATGCTATAAGCACCATACCGATGTACTAGTGGTTCGGCAACGCCGAGTTGGTTAACACGGTTTCGCAATATACAGATATTCTGTTGAACTGCATATTCATGCTCTGCTTTTAGGCGGTCCTGGGTGATTGTAATTTTTAGACAGTTATTACGGATATTCTGAAATATCAGATCATGATGGGATGAAGAGAGATATTTACTAGCTCGATGACGAGCACTATCTTCTAAGAAGATAATTAACAAGCAACTCGGTGCACTATCAATTTTCTGTATACTGAAATTATTAATATTTTGTTGATTTAGATCACTACTGAGTACATCCATTATTTGCTCTCTTAATTGACTCAAATAGGTATCCATGTCAACCTGTATTAGAAAGTGTATGCCGCCGCGTAAATCTAAACCTAATCTCATTGGTTCTGCGCCAAATTTTTCTAGCCATTTAGGTGTTGCTGGCTTAAGATTTAATGCTATAATGTATCTATCCCCCAGAGCATTTCTTAGTATGTCATGTGCTCTAAGCTGAATGTCAGTATTTTCAAATCGCGCTAAAATAGCACCATTCTTTAATCCAATAGATTTAGTTAATATTTTATTTTTTTGTAGGTCACCACTAATTTTAACAAGTACTTTTTCGTTTGTGATAGTATCGTGAGTGTCGATAATCTGAATTGCAGGATCTTCTCCGTAAAGGTTAGGCAGTGCATATATTATGCCAATGGTAAGGGCTACGATCAGTATAATATACTTCCATAAAGGATAATGGTTTAACACAGCAGTGTCCTTAAAAGGGTCTGTTTTAAAATTAGACTAGTTGCATCAATCGAGTACTTTGGTGATCAAAAAGAATAAATATGTTCCTCAAATACCTGCATTTCTGTAGCTTTTGTCAACGATTTGATATAAATATAATTTTCTCAATTAAGTAGGACATCAAGAGATTCCTATAAAAGATATCCCTCAGATATCTTATATTTATTAAATATGAGGCTTCATATTGCATCTATTAGCATAATACTTCAGAACGACTTTTAGTATGGTTTTATATATTTATGTATTACTGAATAATACTTGAAAATTTTATTTCGAATAATCTGAGTAGCTGTTATTTAGTATATACTTATGTTTATAAATAAAACATAAAAGAGAACATGAAGCTTAGTAAAAATAGATTGATCTAATCCTAGAAATTAGAGAAAGTATGTAGATCATTATTACGATCTTTCTTCTGATTTATCGTAATTAATAATCTTATGTAATTTGAATCTTACAAAGCCTTGAGTCTATTTTTTAATTTTAACACTTTATCATTAATACTAAATTTGATATACACTATTATGTATTTTGGTATCAGATAAATAAGCATATAGCTCTTTAGCTAGCAGGATATCCACTGGTCTCTATATACAGTGTATTAATATAGATGTATTATCATGAACATTCTTTTCTTTGCAGGTCATGACTATGAAACCGATTCTAATTATATATTATGACTAGATTAGTATGAGCATGACTTTGAGTGAATAATATCAATGGTGTTTTTCTGCAAATAATTTTTTATAGTTAATAATTTTTAATAAGAGATCGAAAAGTAATAAAATTATAATGCCTTCATCGTGCCTTTCGGAAGAATGGCTGTCACAAAATCACGCTTAATCATCACTTCAATTGTATCGTTCAGCTCAATAGTAATATAACCAGTGTTAGTAACTTTTGTAACTCTACCTATCAAACCACCGTTAGTAATAATTTCATCGCCTTTTCTAATTGAATGCATTAGTTTTTTATGTTCTTTCGTGCGCTTTTGCTGCGGTAAAATGATCATAAAATAGAATATCAGTCCAAACAAGAACAGCATTATAGCTAAAGAGTATGGACTATCCTTATATGTTACCTCAGAAGATGCCATAGAGTCGGTAATAAAGAAACTCATGAATAACTCCTATCTAATAAATTAAAGATTAATAGAACAAACCACACCTGCACAGAAAATATAATTTTATCCTGTAAAGATCCTGATAAGTTTCATATGATTTGTCATCATAGAGTGCACTAGAAGAGGTTAATGAGTCAATGATCATTATTGACTTATAACTCGTCCTTAGCATTATTACATTTATTTTTTATAGCACAGGAAGACACTTATTTTGATAAAAATTATCTATAAATTTATTTAGATTACCATTTTCAATAGATTGGCGCAAACCAGACATTAATTGCTGATAATACTGAAGGTTATGTATGGTTTTTAATCTTATCCCCAGACTTTCATTACAACGATCAAGATGATGCAGATATGCACGGCTGTAATGACGACATGTATAACAGTTACATCCAGGATCTAGTACTGTAGTGTCATCCTTATATTTAGAATTACGTATTTTTATAATACCTTCGGTTACAAAAAGATGATTATTACGTGCATTTCTAGTTGGTATCACGCAATCAAAAATATCTATACCGCGTCGAACACCTTCTACTAGGTCTTCCGGTTTGCCTACCCCCATCAAGTAGCGCGGTTTTTTCTCGGGAATTTGTGGACATATATGCTCAATAATACGGTGCATATCTTTTTTTGACTCACCTAAGGCTAATCCACCTAATGCATAACCATCAAAGCCAATATCTATTAAATTTTTAAGTGATAAATCTCTTAAATCTTCGTATACGCTACCCTGAATAATCCCGAATAATGACTGTTTATTATCTAGCTCATCAAATCTTTGCCGGCTACGCTTAGCCCACCTAAGTGACAAACTCATGGAGCTATTTGCATAATTCCAATCCGATGGATACGGAGTGCAATCATCAAAAATCATCACTATATCAGCACCTAGATCATACTGTATCTCCATAGATTTTTCGGGACTCATAAAAATTTTAGACCCATTGATCGGATGACGGAAATAGACTCCTTCTTCTTTAATTTTGCGCATTTTACCTAAGCTGAACACTTGAAATCCTCCGGAATCGGTTAGAATTGGACCTTTCCAGCGCATAAACTCGTGAAGACTTCCATGTGACTTGATTACTTTACTTCCAGGTCGCAGCCACAAGTGAAAAGTATTACTTAGTATAATTTGCGCACCAGTTTCTTCTAATTCTTCAGGTGTAACACCTTTAACAGTACCGTAAGTACCTACAGGCATAAAAGCTGGAGTTTCTATTATGCCACGATCAAAAATTAGTCTACCGCGACGCGCGTATCCATCAATTTTATCTAATTCATACTTCACTTAAAACCTCCATAATCATGGTGAATTTTATACATCAAAGGATTATGTGCTACTAAATAGTTAGACAAGAGCATATTATAAAAAAATTAATTTTAGCCTGTTTTCTTGATGTTTTATTTGTATTAAGATATTATGTATATATTAGCTATCGCATGCTAGATCCTATCAGCACATGAAAATATACTGCTCTTTGATACTTTTTAAGACAATAAACTAAGCTTACAATAATTAATTCTTATCTTACTTGAGAAGTCTTGGTCATACATCTGTTATGTAGTGGAGCACTATAACTAAATATTGTATAGTATTAAGACTTTCTACTAATATTATTAATAAATATAATCGTGAGTAAGAATAAATAATACATGAGTTAAACTATGGTCATAGCCAGGGAAAAATGTGTTCTATTTAAAATAATGGAGAGGAATTGAGAGCCACTAAAAATTTGTATAGTCATAATACAAGCATGCTCTGCGGGGGTCTATAGGTATTATGTTTGCTGAGCATGCTACTCAGCAAAGTGCGTAACCCCTCTTCTCATTCTTGATTGATGTATGTACTATTCAGAAGTATCTCTAGAAGAAAGTACTTTTCTTTTAGAAATACTTTGACAAAAGCATGTTTATTTAGAACAATTAAATATCTTAGATATCTTTTAATACTGAACATTTGTTATATTTAAGGCTCTAAGATATTTGTTTTTTAATTTCATGATATTTACATTGCTCCATGAGGTTGGGAATAATTTTTCTTTCGTATTCGATATAAAATTATACATTTTAAACAGCACTCATAGAGAAATAATCTTGTCTTTAATAGGATAGATATCTATCTCTATCAATATACATATGTATGTAAAAGTATTGGTAAAAATAAATTATTAAAGCTCACTTTAAATTATGATACTGTTTCATTTTATAGTTGAGCATACTTATCTAAGAATACTTAAGAACCGGTTTAATTTAGGCTTTACTAATTTTTAGTTTACATGTATATATTTATTTTGAATTATTGTTAATCCTAATTTAAGTATTTATTAGCATAGCTCTTCCGGATGTCAATATCTCATCTTAAGATGAGATATTGACATCCTTTTTAAAACAAGATAAAATATAAAGTCATAACAAGAATGTATGTTTTATGTTATATATTTACTGCTTACCTTATACGGCTCTTGATTTATATTGTATTTCCCTCTTAACTTATTTTATTTCTTTCTTTATCAGATGCATAAGTTTATTTCAGCTCGCTGCCTAATACATGGATAAGATGGTTGAATTAATAATTTATAGATTAATTTTATAGGAAAAAATATTTTCAATATAATTATACCTAGATAATCAGAAGAGGATTTACTCAAATTTATACTGATTAAATCAATAAGGTATAATCTAACATGAGCGGATAATATATTTCATGGGCATTTATTTTATCGTACTATTCTCAAATGCATGAAATATTTTTAAATTTTCTACGGGCTTCAATTTTTTAGGTTAGCTGCAAAAGAAGATCTTGCATAGATATTCTGCCCCCGTAAGATCATATAAATATGATCCTGATAAGTTACTGTAAGTATATAATTTTATCTTAGATTTAACCAATGTTTCAGTATGGGTTTAATGATAAGTACTGCAGGATGAGTGACATATAAGACTTAAATTATTTTTTACACATACATGATATTAATTATCTTTTTAATATTGTAATATACCTTTATATATTCCTGTTATTGCTAATTAGTTAAAGATTTTTTATGACGCACTTTTGTATAAATATTTTAAGCTTGTACATTGTTTAATCAAGTTTTACCTGATGATATCTCAACAAATATTCCATTAGATTTCTATCAAATTGATAGATAAGTGACGATAACTGCACATAAGTCATGATCTTTAATTATGTTTTATGTTATTTTGCTGATAATCAAAACGTCATAAACCAATTGAGTTTATCGCGTAATAACACTACTTTTCCTATAATAATAAGACTTGGGGTGTCAACATGGTGCGCTAGTTCAGTAAGAGCAGTGAGCTTACCAGTAATTACTTTTTGTTGCACAGAAGTTCCTTTTTCAACTAAAGCAACTGGCATGGATATGCTCATACCATGTTTAATTAGATTTGTTTGAATTTCAGCTGCTTGGTTACGCCCCATATAAAATACCAAGGTCTGGTTTTTGGCAGCTAAGCTAGGCCAGTCTAGTGATTTATTTTTTCGTGCATGACCAGTAACTAGTCGTACACTTTGCGCATAATCCCTGTGGGTTAGTGGAATACCGCTGTATGCAGAACATCCTGAGGCTGCTGTAATGCCAGGAACTACAGAGAATGAGATGCACTCCTTGGATAATATTTCTAGTTCTTCACCACCTCGGCCAAAAATAAAGGGATCTCCACCTTTTAACCGTACTACACGTTTTCCGTTGCAAGCATTACGCAGCATCATTTGGTTAATGTCGTTTTGTGATACACAATGATAACCAGCGCGTTTTCCAACAAAGATTAGCTCTGCATCTCTGCGTACTAAATGCATGATATCGTCAGACACTAGTCTATCATAAACGATAACATCTGCCTTCTGTATTTCCTGCAGACCTTTTAGAGTAAGCAGCCCAGGATCACCGGGACCTGCACCAACTAGTATAACCTCACCCCTGTTCTCTAATGGCTTCTCGAAAAGATGATTAATATGCTTCTGCACCATTCTATAATCTTTATTACCTAAAGATTGGGCTAAACGGTCGTGCATGAATAGTCTTTCCCAAAAACGACGACGTAAAGTTATACTAGAAATTTTATCTTTTACCTGTTGGCGCAAATCACCAGCTAAACGGGCAAGGGGCCCTAAATGCTGGGGAATATTAGCTTCTAATTTTTCTCGCAGTAAACGTGACAGAACAGGTGATCTTCCTCCAGATGAAATTGCTATCATCATTGGAGATCGATCGATGATAGAGGGCATAATAAAACTAGCACTTTTAGGTGAATCTACCACATTGCAGAAAATTTGTCCTGCGCTTGCTTTTTGGTAAACAAGATCATTAATAATCTGATTGTTTGTGGCGGCTATCACTAACCAAACGCCTCTTAGTAAATCAGCAGAGAAATCTCCATATGCTTGTTTTATCTTGCCATCCTTACCCCAGATATCAAATTGTGGCGTAAAGTATCTTGCATTAACCGTTATAATTGCTCCTGCTTCCATCAGTATTCTTGCTTTACGTTCCGCTATTTTCCCGCCACCAACTAGGAGGCATTCTTTATCGCGTAGTTTACAAAAAATAGGTAAATAGTCCACGTAATAGTCCTCGCATCAGCAGATTTGCGTTAGCAATCAAAGCATCTTTTAAGGCATGCATCATTCAAGTATAAATCTTTTGTTTCTTTACCTTCACACATGCTAACATGGTCTCTGCTTTAATTAAGTATTTCCAAAAAGATAAAGAAAAAATGGTACCTAATAACTTCTTATTAGAAGTAGTGGGACAGGATGTGATTTACTGATTAATATTGCTCATATTATAATATTTTATTATGTTTAACCTAACCAGAAGAGAGCAAAGTTTTATTTAGTAATCCATTTGCCTGTATTTATACATCACCAAAGCATATAAGAACAGTAATAATTTACCAGGTATTTCGGGGCGAACTATGAATCTAACCCAAGAATAATATATAGCACTTAGCATCACTTAGCGGGTAGTTATTTGTAAGCGTTTAAAAATATGTAAATATGATTTTTATGGCTTGTCAGTCTTGTAAAGATAAATACTATTTTAGTATAACTCAATATCCTGAGAGTGTTTATTCATGCTAATATTTTCTGTTATACTTAGCAGTATAATGCGACAAAAATTGACAGATACTCTGAATTTTGTAGACCTATTTTATATCTATAAAATATGCTCCTACTCTAGTAGATGGTAGTAATACATATAGCGTATTAGAATTAAATTATTCAATAATAATTTAATTAACTGTTACATGGCTCTGGACTTATCTTAAAAATGCGCACCAATGAGATGTAATGATGTGTATTGCTATAAACGTAATGCGTGATAGCTGATTTTAGAAGGATAATTGGCCAGACGTTTATGCAATTACTATAAGCGCTAGCGTATCTTTATTATCGTGATAATATCTTTGCTTGCCTCTTACCCTATTCTGATCTTTCTGTCTACAATTCTAAGTATTATAGGTATTATATGAGCAATATAAATAACACTAATAATGTTTTTTCGAGACTCCTCACCTATTATGTATATAGTTTACTTGATACTCTATTTGTGACATGATATGCATAAGCATGAATCTTTTTTAAAAGATTTTTGAAATATTCCCTGCAACTAATGAATTATTATGAATAATCTTTTGATCTTTATCGTACCTTAATCAAGTAAAGACTGATAGTATTAGGAAATCATAATACATTTATACGCATTTATATTTTCTACAATTCTTAGACGCTAGTTAATTATTATATCTATTCACTTAAAGCATGTATCTGTTGACTAGTATTTATATTGATTATAAAGGATTCTTTGATAAAAAATATTTTTTCTGCTCATTATGATATTATAAGTCAGCATGAATATGTCTTACCAGGGTACATCTAAGGATTAGTATCTTCAGATCCCAGATTTTAAATGAGTTAGTATCTTTGATAAAAGATATATTTATTTTCATAAATCTATAAGAAGTATACGGCTAAATTATGTATAGTCGTCTATTTTATACAATATTTAGGAGTGAGACTTTTGGCTAATATTAAATCTGCCAAGAAACGCGCTGTACAATCTGAAAGGAGCCGCAAGCATAATGCTAGTCGTCGCTCTATGATACGCACGTTTCTTAAAAAAGTATATGAGGCTATCGCCACTGGAGATAAAGCTGCTGCGCAGAATGCATTTCATAAAATGCAACCTATAGTAGACCGTCACGCTTGTAAGGGTTTGATCCACAAAAATAAAGCTGCAAGACATAAATCAAATCTTGTAGCTCAAATTAACAGAATGCAGTAATTAACTATTCAAACTAATGAAATATTTTCTAATAAAATACTTACTTTAAAAGTGCTATAACATAGAAATTATGTTATCAGTAATCAGGATCAATGCGAAATTTTTCAATAAGAATGTCCGGGAATAATCTGAATAGAGTGTGATTCTATATTTTTAAGGGTCAAGTGATATCTAGTATTTGATTGCTGAGGCACGTTCTAAGATTTCCGTTCTCCTTGGAACCATGCACGATAAATACTTGAGAGACACATGCGAGAAGAACTATAACTCTCCAGTTCTTCTGAACTTGAGAGTTTTACCTGATCAAAATAATATCTTATTTAGTGCAATGCCTCAGCATTAATAACTGATACTCACTTTCTTGTATGTGATCTCGATGTTACTCTGACTGCTTATTACGATTATTAGCAAGATCGTGAGTATGGGAACTATCACCTAAGTTATCACAGAGCCATAAGTGTGGTGATTGCTTTATTATATGATAATAATGTAATTCTAGAATAATGAAATTGGTGCTATTTATCAGAAATTATAAGTATGATTGGTGCAGAATATATAGACTTTGTTATCAATAGAGATTTATTTTAGCTAATTTCAATAAATTGACCTGAAAATTGTCAGGGTTATTGTGTCTATGCTACTGTCATTGATCTCTGACTACTACACAGTTCAATCAAACTTGCTAGGTGTATAAGTATACGTTACAGTGCGTTTCAAAAACCGAATGAACAATATATATGTATAAGAGGTTAAGACATGAAACGTGCAGTAATTACTGGATTAGGTATTATTTCCAGTATCGGGAATAATCAAAGAGAAGTTCTCGCTTCCTTAAAAGCAGGGCGTTCTGGTGTTATTTTTGCACCTGAACTGAAAGAGGCAGGGATGCGTAGCCACGTATGGGGCAGTATCAAACTGGAAACTACTGGCATGATTGATCGTAAGGTTATGCGCTTCATGAGTGATGCATCTATTTATGCTTACTTATCTATGCAGGAAGCAATTAAAGACTCAGCGCTGGATGACAGCATGGTTTCTAGTGATCGAACTGGATTGATCGTTGGTTCCGGAGGGGGATCGCCACGTAACCAAGTTGCTGGCGCGGATATTATGCGTTCGCGTGGTCTCCGTGGCGTAGGACCATACATGGTCACAAAAGCTATGGGTTCTGGAGTATCAGCATGTCTGGCAACTCCATTTAAGATTCGTGGTGTGAACTATTCTATAAGTTCAGCATGTGCTACCTCTGCTCACTGTATTGGTAACGCAGCAGAGATAATTAAGTTATCTAAACAGGATATTATTTTTGCAGGCGGTGGTGAAGAGCTATGCTGGGAACTAGCATGTGAGTTTGATGCAATGGGCGCTCTATCTACTCATTATAACAAAACTCCAGAAAAAGCATCACGTACCTATGATAGCAAACGTGATGGCTTTGTTATTTCAGGAGGTGGCGGTATAGTAGTTGTTGAAGAACTACATCATGCTCTGGATCGTGGTGCACGGATCTATGCTGAAATTGTTGGTTATGGGGCAACATCTGACGGTTATGATATGGTTGTACCATCAGGTGAAGGGGCCGCACGTTGTATGCGTATGGCTATGAATAATATGGACACTACTGTTGATTATTTAAATGTTCATGGTACTTCTACACCTATAGGTGATGTTAAAGAATTGCTCGCAATCCATTCAGTGTTTGGTGATAATGCCCCAGCAATGTCTGCAACTAAATCAATGACTGGTCATGCACTTGGAGCTGCAGGGGTTCATGAGGTAATTTATACCTTGTTGATGCTTAAGCATGGATTTATAGCTCCAAGCATTAATATTGAAGAGTTAGACAAACAAGCACATGATATGCATATTATTACCGAGCCCACTAAGTGCGAGCTGAGTTCCGTAATGTCAAATAGCTTTGGTTTTGGTGGGACTAATGCTAGCCTGCTTATGAAAAAAATATAAAAATAATCAGTTCACTAAAAGTGATAATACTTGTCAGTTTATTATACTATCTTTATACATTAGTGTTTAATATTAGATAGATTGTCATATTAAACTGCATCTCTTTTCTTTAAAATAGTTATTACATTTTATAAGTTGATGCACCTTAAAATGAATATGAAATCTTTTTAAGATATTCTACATACATTCTAGTGTTTTTAACACTATGGTTATTATTGCTAAAAATATAGTATCTTATAAACATCAGCTTATGAATAAGCAGTAAAATAATTTTACTGAAATAGTATAAATATTTTAGTCACACAGATAAAATATTTAACAATTATCTTGTAGAAGATAAGTTCATTTTATCCCTGTGTTTTTTATAGAGGTGAGCATAGTAATAGTATTGAGCATGAATATAATCATAAGATGATGCGGAATAAGAGACTAGTCTTTTGGTCTAAAATATTAAAAGTTATAAACTGTTTTTTAGCATGGTTAATCCTTGATGATTATGGTATTTATCGAATAAAATGTCTTACATCATTATTATCTGAGACTCTACGATATTGTATACATATAGTATAATTTACTTTAATAAATAATCTCCATGTTACATCTCACTATATAGAGTTTATATTGGTTATTATAAATATTAATTCAATTTTAGTTTATAGAAGATAACGCTTTATTGAAAATTATATTTGTCCATCATCAATAAACTTATTTATGAAGCTATCATATTTTATGATAGAGAAATATTGGTATTATTTGATATGTTTGTACTTCTGCTGATATAGAAGTATGATTGCTAAATTTTGCAATCAGAGGCAAATATACTTAAGAGACAATATTAGAGTTAATCATGATATGTTTTATATTATGATTTAAGAATATAATATATAATCTTTTCAAGTATCATAAACATGATACAAATAGAATGCATGTACATTACATGAGCCAATTCATTTTTATTTTAAAATAAAGAGAATTCATATAATGAAAAGCTATAAACATAACATTTATTGATTTAAGATAGAAAATCTATTCCTGTAGGAATTCTTTCTTTATGATCCACGGTTATCCAGATTTTATAATCAGGTCATTCATGGTGAATCAAAGGAATCTATATAAATATAAACCAGAAATTTATAGTTATATAATATATTTATTTAACTTTTTCAGAATGGTAATAGAATAACGCGGTATTTTAAATTAAGAAATTATAATTATTTATTATATCCAATATAATCATTCTCTGAATGACTATGGAATAGTCTAAGATCATTTATATTAATCTTAATTTTTATTTTAAAATTCCTCTATAAAATATAGAGTAATTAGTTATTCCATCTCTTATATGCTACACTTTATAAAATATTTGAAAAGAGCATGCGGCTAATTGCTCTTACATACTCTTCTTTGTACGTATCTCACGTAATACATAATATTTCTAAATATATTTCATTAGAAATTAAGCTAGTGTATTAACAAATAAAAGCATAAGATATATCTTTTGATATTAAAATTATGTTAATAGGCATATAATAAAATTAAAATAACTGATTTATGCTAATTGCTATTATTATATAATATTTTTATTAATTAATCTTTATATCATTGATAATTCATGAGATCTTTATAAAGAGATATCTAATAATGTTAGAATTTTGCGGACGCTATATCAAGACTGATCCTCAGGGTTATTTGCTCAACAGCGGTGATTGGAGTGAAGAACTAGTCCCATTATTAGCTGCTTCAGAATCTCTTGAACTAAGAGCAGCTCATTGGGAAGTGGTAAGGTTTGTACGTGCTTTTTATCTGGAATTTAATATTTCTCCTGCTATCCGCATTTTGCTTAGCGCTATAACCCATCAGTACCCAGAAGAAAAAGCAAATAGTCATTATCTGTATTCTTTATTTCCCAAAGGACCAGCTAAACAAGCAACTAAGTTAGCTGGATTGCCAAAGCCTGTAAATTGTATTTAATCATTTTTCTAAAAATCTATGACTATAATATATGATATAGATTACAATTCTATTATATCATTTATGCAATCTATAGGTTACGGGGTCATACTTACTTAAGTTAATATACTAGAATCTTTCGTTCTGGAATGTATGTGGTATCCGCATTAATTTTTGCTAAAAAGAATTCTTAAATATGTTTTCCAGTAAAGATAGATACTCAAGAAGATTTTATAAAAATACTAATATTAGTAAAAGCAAACAATATCTTTTCCTATAAAATATAATTATAATTTTATTTTTATTGTGATCAGTAGGTATTTAGGATTGTATTAGATATAAAATAGATATTGTTATTATTACTCAAATTATTTTATTTAAAATTAGGATTGTCTTGTTGATTTAAAGGGAGTAAGGTATTAATTATTGATAAATAATACCAATATTAATTTAATATTATATGATAATATATTTCTTCAATATGGTTATGTAACCATATTGTTTTTCTTGTATGCCTACTAAAAATCTTCAACGAAGTTTCTTCTATTATACAACTATAAAAATATGTATATGGTTTGAGCTCCTATAATTGAAAATTAAAATTATTAGCAGGTATATGGTTATTTATTGTAATAATTTTATGATTAGAGCTATCGATAAGATTTAATAATTGTGCTATTACTAAGATATTAGTATATATCTTATAGATAAGATTTTAATAATATTTTTATTCGTTGTAGTAGTTTTATTAATAAATATTAATAGTATATTAATTTTATCCTAAAAATTTAACAATTACAGTTAGAAAAATTTTATGTGTGGCACACTAATCGCATAATAGTATTCAAGTTTGCTTATTAATTTTTGATCTTTTGGATAAAAGTAATATATAATAAATTATATAGTTTTCACATTATCATGCATGTAGCTCTGCTAAAATATAATTTTTTATTTGCATATATTTTGATTGCTAGAGATAATCCTAACTCAAACCTATTTAGTAATTGTTAATCATATATGATTTGCTTAGTTCTATCTTGTGCTCAGTTATGAAAATACTCTAGAGAAATGATCAGTTAATTTAATAGGTAATACATTAAATAAAAGTTTCTTGAAGAGATATTGAGTGTCGCAAAAAAATTTTTTTTTCTATTAAAAATGTAAAATTAAATTTATTAAATAATTTTATGAGATACATATTTTATTTTATATTGCATCAATGTCTATCCTAAGACAATTAGGTATTCGTGCTAGAATAGCAGTTAGTATTTTATAAGCATCGTGTATGTAATAAATTATAATAAATAATTCAAACAATATAATAAACTTGTTTTAGAAAAATCATAAGATATTATAGGTATCTAATACGATTATTTTAATTATTTTGTATTTTATCTAAAATATATTGAGTCAGCGTGCAGAATTGTGGCAAAATATTGCAAATTGATTATACATGTATTTTATTAACAGTCATTTGGTGTTGTATGATCAATGATCATTCAAATATTATATATCTAAGCTATACTTATCGCAAGCTTATCAAATAAAATCATAATAATTTTGCCTGCATTCTATTTTCACTGATGATTAAGGAATGTGCCTGCATGCATTTTCGTGCTATTATACGTATTGTAGGGTTACTAGTTATTTTATTTTCAGGAACTATGTTTATCCCTGGTCTGGTTGCGTTGATTTATCGTGATGGTGCTGGTTGGGCTTTTACTGAGACTTTTTTTGTTGCGCTCATGATTGGTCTCGTGCTTTGGTGGCCACAGCGCAAAGAAAAGTATCAATTAAAACAACGTGAGGGCTTTCTGATCGTCGTGTTATTTTGGACAGTATTAGGCGGCGTTGGGTCATTACCTTTTTTATTTGCTGAACAACCTAATCTCGGTGTGACCGATGCATTTTTTGAATCCTTCTCTGGTTTAACTACTACAGGAGCAACAACTCTGGTAGGATTAGATGTTCTACCTAAGGCTATTTTATTTTATCGTCAAATGCTGCAATGGCTAGGTGGCATGGGGATTATAGTGCTAGCTGTCGCAATTTTACCGATTTTAGGAGTCGGTGGATTACAGCTCTATCGCGCTGAAATTCCTGGTCCACTAAAAGATAATAAAATGAGACCTAGGATTGCTGAAACGGCAAAAACTCTTTGGTTGATTTATGTATTACTAACAATTTCCTGCGCCGGGACATTATCGTGTGCAGGTATGGATGTATTTGACGCTATCTCTCATAGTTTTTCAACAATAGCTATTGGTGGTTTTTCAACCCATGATGCTAGTATAGGTTATTTTCATAGCCCAACTATAAATAATATTATTGCATTTTTTCTACTTATATCCGGTTGTAATTTTAGTTTGCACTTTGCACTCCTAAGCGGACGCACCTTTAGAGTATATTGGTGTGATCCTGAATTTCGTATGTTCATTTTCGTTCAAATAACGTTAGTATCTATATGTGCCTTAGTGCTTTGGTGGTATCACATATATGATAACGAATTACAAACGTTAAATCAGGCTTTTTTTCAAGTGGTTTCGATGTCAACTACTGCGGGATTCACTACAGATAGTATTTCCCGTTGGCCCTTGTTCTTACCTGTACTTTTATTGTGTTCTGCATTTATTGGAGGTTGCGCTGGATCAACTGGAGGTGGATTAAAAGTTATTCGCATTTTGTTGCTTTTCTTACAAGGTTCCCGTGAGCTGAAGCGTCTTGTGCATCCTAATGCAGTATATAGTATCAAATTAGGTAACCGCGCTTTGCCCGAGCGCATTCTTGAAGCAGTTTGGGGTTTTTTTTCTGCTTATATATTAGTTTTCATTATTAGCATGATGGCTATCATAGCTACAGGTGTAGATGATTTTTCTGCGTTTACTGCGGTCGTCGCAACCTTAAATAATCTTGGACCAGGGTTGGGTATTGTTGCTGAGAACTTTAGTTCCATGAATAGCATAGCGAAATGGGTACTAGTTTTTACTATGTTGTTTGGGCGGCTTGAAGTTTTCACCTTATTAGTTTTGTTTACGTCAACATTCTGGCGAAATTAAAGATTATAATATTAATTGTGTATAGTTTGTAGGCATAAATTATGAGAGCATTAATCCTGTATACTAGCTATTATGGACAAACTAAGGCCATAGCTTCTTATATATCCTCTATCTTGATTGCGACAACCGAGTGTGATCTTCGGGATCTTTCTTCATCCATGGACATCAACCTAATACAATATACTTCTGTAATGATTGGTTCTTCAGTTCGCTATGGTCATTTCCATCGCGCATTATATGAATTCATTAGGTTAAATTTGCGTCAGTTAAACAACATGCAAAGTGCATTTTTTGCAGTCAATCTTGTAGCGCGCAAACCTCAACATCGTACTCCTCAGAGTAACACCTATACCAAAAAATTCCTGCTGGCTACACCATGGCGTCCAAAGCAGTGTTCAGTTTTTGCAGGGGCACTACGTTATCCAAGGTATAGTTGGTTAGACAGAACCATAATCAAATTGATTATGAAAATAACCAATGGAGAGACTGATACTACCAAAGAAGTAGAATATACAGATTGGCAAGATGTTAGACGTGCTGCACTCCAGTTTTCATGTTTAACTAGAGAATTCATGTAATTGTTGCCATAAGATAAATCTTGTTTTTATAATTGATCTCTTCAGTCACTGCTTTCTTACTAGATGTATCAAATGTTTAATATAATTTTTTTATATTCTCGCATAACCAATTTTAATCAATATTATTATATATGTCTAAGTATTTCTAGTGCACTAGTATAGTAATACTAAAGTATATCATCTATTAACATGCCGGAGTTTAAGTATAATTTTACTATTTATCATAATATTATAAAATTTATATTTAAATTCTTACAACAGTCTTACCTTTATTGATCTCTGCTAAATTATGCAAAGCATGATAAACCCTTTAGTGAATTCTTAATATTATTAGAGAGACGATGTTCTACTAATGTTAATATCTGATTATTATGGATAACTTATCCTTACGAATTTTAATTCGTATAGCATATTTATGCTATGCTTTATTTTAAATAAATTGGCTTTTATTGATATCACAATTGAATTTATCTATTGCTTGCTTAGATCTGCCTTGTACATAAACAAAATTTCCGCGAATCACTCGCATAAATTTATAAACATCTTAGGTATCTCGATTTACTATGCAGTTATATTGCTATAAAATTCAAGTAATTATTAATTGCTTAGAGCTTTTATCATTAATTAATGATTAATAGATATTAAAACCACTATATCTTATCTAGCCAAAAATAAACTTAATTTGCAAGATTATGAAATTAAAACACTTGACCCTAGGTCAGAAAGGGGTATCATGTTTGCCCAATTACTTGCGTAATTTTATCTAACTGAATGCTCTTTAATAATTTATAATAAATAATATTTTACTCTTTATTATAAAATGATCGGATGATATAATCTAGATAAAAAAGAGTTTAGTAATGAGTCATGGACAATAATAAATAATTATTTTTAGCGTGCTACAATATAAATAAAATAAGCTTAGTTTTGAAATGTCTTTTTGTTTAATAGAAATCAACTATTTACTAAATTATAACACAGGATAACAATCCTTATCGCATCTTGAGATGCTTGTCCTCTGTGCGGATAGTTCGTACACTATAATGTGTTAAAATTTAAAATATACCAATAAGTACTGATATATAATACGTCATATGTTACAATTATAGATTGTACAAAGTGTTTCTGTAATACTTATTTTTTAAATCATTACTGCTCTAAGTAATGATAATATTTTAAGTAGCTTAAAAACATTTAATCTTATAAAATAAATTGTATTAAAATTAGTAAGGTATATATATTATAAGAGAACATAATCAAATAATATTTTTGATATAGCAAATAAGAATATGTAGAAAGATAATGCTCAAAGCATATATACAGATATCAAGCATATTATATAAGTGTATTTATTCTAAAAATAAGCTTAAAAAGCTAAGTAAAATATATTCAGAACTCAACAATTTTAGTGGAATCCACTCTAATATATATAATATTTTAAGGAATTTTTTATGAGTATCTATGCGTGGTGCTTTTGTCTAATGCTTGGAAAGAGATAAATTAGTTAATGCAATAGCATCACTCCAGACAATTTTAACATCTTTACTTAATGTTTTGTGGAGATAAATGTCTTAATTTTTCATAAATATTTTTAGTTGTAAAAATGATATCAATTATTATAAATATATACAAGTTAAAGCATGTTATCTTGTTTAAGTAACATAATATATTAACTGAAAGATAAAAATAGAAAAATGTTCAATATATTTTATGCTGTCTTAGATATAAAAATAATAAGTCATTCATGTAGTGCTTAAAGATTATTGCTGCTCATATTATATATTTAATCAAAAATGCATCTATGCTACAAAAGAATACAGATTCTTAGGAATGCATCAATTATACATTGAAATTTGAGTGCTGCACTATGCAAAAAACACTATAGATATTGATTGCACTAAGATACTATTATTAATAGTGGTCAATGCAATAAAAATGCGAAATATAGATCCATAGTAGATGTATTGCTTAATCTAAATCTTTTCATAAAGATGATTTAGATAAATTGCTGAGATCCTAACTGATAAAAAGAAAAACATATTTTATATACATTATGTCCCCATCGTCTAGAGGCCTAGGACACTGCCCTTTCACGGCAGTAACAGGGGTTCAAATCCCCTTGGGGACGCCATACTAAGTGTTGTCAAAGATATTTTTAATAAAAATATCGATGATAAAATACACAATTTATTAATTCTCTTGCAAGAAGATCAGTGGCTAATTTTGATGGAAGTAAAATCTTTCAGATTTCTTATCACAAAGTTTGCGGTAAGTTATTATCATGTATTAATCTTTTCATTTTTATAATTACAAAATCACATAGAGTACAGATTCTTCATGGAAAAGAAATAAAATATTTTAGCATCATCTAAATATAACAAAAAATAGATCAAGAAAACTTAGAATAAGTTCTTGCTTTGTGATGTACTTATATAGCTTTATCTTCTAGGAAGAATATTCTGGTGCATTTAATCTGAGTGAAAGACAAATAATATTGCTTACTTAATTTAAAATAGTTTATAGACTCCACCCCTTATCATTGCAAAATAAGATAAAACTATTTTTGTTGTTTATTTTATTAGTTGCTTAGTACACTTTTTAAATTAACATATCGTTTATACAAGGATTGCTTTAGTAAGATCTATCATACGCATATATCATCAACTTTATTAGTCTAAATTAACTGTGTTATATGATCTTGATACGCACTATATTCCTATAATTTAAACTAATACAGGCAAGGAAATTGCATCCTGTTAAACATAATAATATTAGTTGCAAAATGTATCCGAAAAATTAACCCAGAAGTTATTCTTTTATCGGTATTGCATACTTGAAAATCTGCTAGGAATGGTTCTATCACAGCATATGTGTGTTATGGTTTGTATATTTGTAATAAGAGCTTAATGTGGATAAAGTAATACTATCTCTCTTTTACTATTTTCTCGTCTGTAAGTAGAGAGAATCTCATCCTAGAAGAGTGCTAATCTCATCAAATCAACGAATCTAAATAATGGATATGATCACTAATTACTATTTGTTAAACATATCTTCTCTTATGATAAACATTGCATGGTCTTATCTGATTCTTAAGATAATATTAACAATAATCTTATATCTATATAATCAATGTTTAATTGAATTATTGATCATATCATCGAAAATTTTCTTACAAAAATCTAGATTTCTTTTCAAATGACATTATATAATTACTATAGATATGCACTAAAATTAGAAGAATTGCTGAGAGAATTATAAGAGATGAATATTATGTCATTTAGTAGCGTGCAGTTACGGTAATTCATATAACAAGAGATGTATTAATAATTCTGCATTAGTTTATATTAATTAAACCATAAAAATTGTTAGATATCCCCCTAAATAGTTTAAATTTACGTATAATTACAGTTAGAGATTTGATTGAAGTTTTATGTAAACCGTTCTAAGAAATTATAGTACCTAGCTAATATTAGATTTTAATATAAAATATATGCGCATATTCTAATAAAATTCTCTTTTAGAGATCTAGACAAATCTTATAACATTTTACATTAACTTGAGAAAGTCTCTTCATACGTGACCAAATTTTATTTTTATAAACGGTTTTAAACTTGAATATATTCAATAATGAGTATAGCTGTTAAAGCATTTTAATGCTTAATAAGAAGCACAGGTATAAATAGTAGAATCCACTTTTGTTATAATATTTCTCGTAGAGAATCACGATTGATTCAAACTACAAGATGATTTTTGTAGATATTAATTAAGTAATTTATAATTTCAGTAATCAGCACACTCCCTCATGGATTACAGATATTTCTTAAAAATAGATTATAGACAAGATGTATGGGATAAATACTATTTTAGTAGAGCTTGCAATAAGCATTGCTCTTATTATTATCTGAAGCTCAATCTATTAGAAAAATAAATACTATATTATTGTCCCTTCTATAATAAATAACCTCATTCATAAGGCTTAAAAAGATCCTTGATCGCTGCCTACTTGATGCGATATTTAACTATGTTGAATTGCTTTATGGCTGCTCTGGGTATTTTTACTTACTGCCTTCTGACTCTGTCTGTTATTAAATGATATAAATCAAATAGTGACCCCTTTATGCGTTTTTCATATATATAGAGCACTATCTTTCTGAGATGTTCTGATTGTTAACACCCCTTTTATTGTTAAATAGAAGAACAAGAGATCTAACATTATAGTGCTAAATTTGATTTTTTAATTATTTAGGAGATATAACTTACTTAAGGTCTGTTTAAAATATAAATTTTATATATGCCCTAAGTATAATATAGGATGATCTATCAGTTTTTTAAAAAGACTTATATAGAAGAGATTAACTTGATTAGATAAAGTATCTATCAAGAATGATTTACATTAGTATACAAATACAATAAATAATGTATTTTATTAAATTTTTTTAATATATGTAAAATATTTGTGCTGCTCTAAGCTAATACTGATACACATTATCAATGTACTGTCTTCCTTATTCCTTGCTTAATATTCTGTCAGCTCACATATTCTTTGATAAAAATTCTTATCTAAAGAAAATGTATAATACTAAGCTTGATTAGCATATATAATCTCGTATTAAATGAATACTAAATACTTTTAGTAATTAATAAAAAATTATTTCTGTATATAATCAATTTGAAAAAATCTCTTATAGAGATTAATTTTAATATACAACTTATTCTATAAAATAGTTTTAATATTTTAATTTATATTTCATACCTACTCATACATCATGATCAATATCCCTGCTAGGAAATGGTGAAATGTCATTTTTTACTCCTGCAAGCAAAGTAATTATGCGTCATAGTGAGAAATTAAAATTATGCTTAGTACTTTTTTCTGGTGATTTAGAAGATACTTTGCCAGCACGATTGGAAGCGGCAGATGTTATAGTTCATACCAACAAATACCACTATTGGCAGCAACTCAGCAGTATTATGGGTAAAAGATGCCATTTTGGTCTGACTGCAGATGCTAAAATGGCTGCAGTATGCGATGCTCTGATTTATTACTGGCCTAAAAATCAGAAGGAAGCAATGTTTAATTTACAAAATTTGTTATCTATATTGCCTATTGGCACTAAGATTTTTATAGTTGGTGCTAATCGCGCCGGTGTTAGAAGCTCTGTCAGTATGATCAGAGATTTTGGGAGTTTACAAAAAATAGATAGCGCATCTCGTTGTAGTCTATATTATGGTCTTTTGGAAAAGAGATCTCATTTCAGTATTAGAGATTGGTGGGGTACATATCATATAAAAGATCTTACTATTGCAACATTGCCAGGGGTTTTTGGTTGCGACGGATTAGATGCTGGTAGCAGTCTTCTACTCTCCTCCTTAAAGTTAGATAAGGAAGAAAAAGTTTTGGACATTGGTTGTGGTTCAGGTGTTTTGTCTACAGTAATAGCAAGATCTTTTCCAAAAATTCAGCCCACACTTACAGATGTAAGTGCAGCTTCATTAGAATCAAGCCATGCGACTCTCTCTGCTAACAATATTAGAGGCGAAGTGATTGCGAGCGATGTATATTCTAACATTACCGGATATTTTGATATAATTGTTTCTAACCCACCATTTCATGATGGTATGCAAATAAGTTTAACAGTTTCTGAAGAGTTAATTCACGGAGCACCTCAACATCTTAAAAATAATGGCAAACTCTGTATTGTAGCTAATGCTTTTTTGCCTTACCCAAGAATCCTTAATAAGGTATTTGGGGCTTATGAAGTATTAGCTCAAACAGAGCGCTTCAAAGTATATTTGGCTTGTTTAAAACGTACCGCTATAACTTTTAAGAATTAATTTCTTTTTTATGAGAATCTTTCTTTATCATATCCGCTGTTGGATATGATTCAATGCTATTTTATTATCTTTTTTAAACAAATTTTAAAATTATTCTCTATCATAATAACATGTTAAGCAGTTATCCATACTGTAAAAGAGGTAGTTAGCACCATTTGAATATTGTTTATTATTACCCTTGCATTCTTGAATGCAAATATAATATACATGATCTAAAACATATTTAAAAAATTATGGTGCAATATTTAAATTAGTTCTATCATCATAATGTATGATAATTTTAGTACCTTTCTTTATTTAATTGAGACAGTATTTTATAGAAAAACTCTTTTATCCATAATACTTATGCATCTCTCTTTTTTAAAAGAAAAGACTTGAATCAGTGTTTTGTTTACTTGCATCATTTCTTTATTTATTTTCTTGTTATTGTTAAGATATATGCAGTTAAATAGTTGACTATTGTACCAAGGCATGTGAAGATTAGAGCTGCTAAGATTTATTAGTATTTTTATTTTTATTACAGATTAATGTTTTCCATCAGACTAATATCTGAATTGTCTGATCTTATAAAAATAATTAATTTTAATCTTTCATAATTTAAGCAGGGTTAGTTCTTCTAGTCGGTATTTCTACCAGTTAGTATACTTAGATCTTATTTATAAGAATTTTATTCTTCTTCTAAGACAGTTACTAGTGTCTGGATTAGGTGTTAGATCATAACTGTTTAGTCATCAGGTAGATCCAGCATATGTAAAGCTATTTACCATAATCAATGGTTTAGATGAATCTACTTATATACTATTTAGGTGTAAGGAATAGCATAAGACTGTTACTAAATGCTATTCACCAGATTCTATGAAGGAATTTAGTTGTGTTATTGGCATGCTTTAAAATTAATATCTCTATAATTGACTTACTTAATACTCCATGATGCTGAGATATTGCAGAATGTTAGAAATGAGATATGTATAAACCCTGCTAGCACTAAAATTTATTATTTCATATAGTTCTGTCTATATAAGTAACTTCGTGAAATATAGCCGATATACTTATTAAAAATATTTTGTAAAATTCATAAGTTAAGAAGTAATTTACAGGGCACGATAATGAAATTACCTATCTATCTAGACTATTCTGCAACTACTCCAGTAGATCCTCGGGTAGCCGAAAAGATGATGCAATTCTTAACTTTAGATGGCACTTTTGGTAACCCAGCTTCAAGGTCTCATCTTTTCGGGTGGCGTGCGGAAGAGGCAGTAGATATCGCACGTAATAATATTGCTGATCTAATCTGTGCCGATCCACGTGATATCATATTCACTTCTGGTGCAACTGAATCTAATAACTTAGCTATCAAAGGTGTTGCCCATTTCCATCATCATAAAGGCAAACACATCATTACAAGTACAACTGAACACAAAGCTGTTTTAGATACCTGCCGTCATTTAGAACGAGAAGGTTTTCAAGTTAAGTATCTAACACCGCAGCGTAATGGTATTATTAATCTCAAAGAACTAGAGGCAGCAATTCGTGAAGACACCATCATAGTCTCTATAATGCATGTAAATAACGAGATAGGAGTTATTCAGGACACAGAAGCAATTGGTACAATATGCCATAGCCGAAATATTATTTTCCACGTAGATGCTACTCAAAGCGTAGGAAAACTACCAATAGACTTGAGTAAAGTAAAAATCGACTTAATGTCTTTCTCTGGCCATAAGATATATGGCCCAAAAGGCATTGGTGCGTTATATGTGCGTCGTAAACCACGTGTTCGTATAGAAGCCCAAATTCATGGTGGTGGGCATGAACGCGGCATGCGTTCTGGTACTTTGCCAGTTCATCAGATAGTTGGGATGGGCGAAGCTTGTTATATCGCTAAGAGAACAATGTCTACCGAAATGTCTCGCTTGCGTCTTCTCCGTAATCGTCTATGGGATGGATTGAATACAATAGAAGAAGTTTATTTGAACGGCGCTTTAGAGCACAATGTTCCTCATATCCTGAATGTAAGCTTTAATTATGTTGAAGGGGAATCATTGATTATGGCATTAAAAGATCTAGCTATATCTTCTGGTTCAGCTTGTACTTCTGCTAGTTTAGAGCCGTCATATGTATTGCGTGCTTTAGGAATAAACGACGAGTTAGCTCATAGTTCTATTCGTTTCTCATTGGGTCGTTTTACCACTGAAGAAGAGATTGATTATGTAATAGCTCTTGTTCGCAAATCTATTAGACGTTTACGTGATTTATCTCCACTGTGGGAAATGTTCAAAAAAGGAGTGGATATTCAAAGCATAGATTGGACGTCGCATTAAGATCAGTATTAAAATTTAAAGGGGTAATATTATGGCTTACAGTGATAAAGTAATTGATCATTATGAGAATCCGCGTAACGTGGGATCTTTTGAGAATGAAGATCAAACTATCGGTAGTGGTATGGTTGGCGCACCTGCTTGTGGTGATGTTATGAAGTTGCAGATTAAAGTCAATAATCAAGGTATAATTGAAGATGCTCGCTTTAAGACCTATGGCTGTGGTTCAGCAATAGCATCTAGTTCATTGATTACCGAATGGGTGAAAGGAAAATATTTGGATCAAGCTCAAGATATTAAAAATTCTGATATTGCCGAAGAACTTGCTCTGCCGCCAGTTAAGTTGCATTGCTCAATTTTAGCTGAAGCGGCTATTAAAGCAGCCATTGCTGATTACAAGACTAAGTGTTCCGTTAAGTGATTTCCGCTTTTAAGTCTCGTCTGATAGTTTTATTATAAGAGTCAAGTTATATAATTGATAATATATTATGTAATTCTCCGCTGTATGCAAATAGAAAATTAAAGTAAAGCATATATTATGTAAAAATAGTATGCTATATGCACAAAAGATCAGCTAAATAACTATTATTTATCAGTAAGTTATTTAATTATTTTGGTCTTATCATTGACTGAACAGCTCTTTCAATAACTATAAAGTATTTGTTATGTGTACGCAAATATTTAAATATTATTAAAATAATGTCGTAAACCATAATAGTTCATAGTAATTTTAAAAATTTTTTGACCATGCATTTTATTAATTAATAAACTTTCTATGCAGAAAGCTACATGTTAACGAGGGAGCATAAGAATTATTTTTAAATAAAGAATCAAAAATTAAAGACGTAATTCTATCATTCTAGAGAAACCTAGAAACTTCAATACAGGTAAAAGATTTTGAGTGTAGCTATTATTTTGAGTTACATACGCTATATTATTTTCTATATTGATATAATTTTCTTGGTTGCCAAGAATACAAGAAACGCGATGTGCTATAGCAGAACATGAATCAATCAAATTAATACCCTCAGGTAATACTGCCGCAATTTCTTTTCTTAACAAAGAAAAATGTGTGCATCCCAGCACAACCGTATCTGGCGGCTTAGATCTTGATAGCCATGGTTGTATAATTTTCTTTATTATATTATTATTAACTTCTTCACCTTGTAGTTTATGCTCGGCTAAAAATACTAGCTCAGAAGAGCCTAGCATTTTTATGTTGCATTGAGCTGCAAAGCGGGCAATAAGATTATGAGTATATGAATATCTTATTGTTAATTGGGTTGCTAAAAGTCCTATAATACCATTGTGCGTTATCTGTGCTGCAGATTTGATGGCTGGCACTACTCCAACAATTGGAATATCAAAAGATTCACGTAAATATGGTAGCGTCATTATGCTAGCAGTATTGCAGGCGATAATAATAATAGATAAAATATGCTTTTTCTGCACTGCATAAACAATTTTTAAAACTCGTTCGATAATAAAAGATTTGTTTTTTCCCCCGTAAGGAAAACCTGCATTATCAAATACATATATATAACGAATATTTGGCAGAGAATTTCGTATCTCCTTATGTACAGATAAACCACCAACGCCAGAATCCAATATAAGAGCTGTAGGTTTGAAAATATTTCCTATATTAGAGCATCTGGTTGTAGTAGGTAGAATAATCTCATATCTCTGCAGTTTATTAGTCATCATTTTATCCCGGATTCTCTTAAGAAGAGATTAGCCATTTATTATTCTTTAGTTTATTGCACTTCTTTTTTTTATTACATCAGAAGTATAAAATTTAGGTTATTTTTATAGAATATATTCTTATTTCATAACCCGAAAATTATTATGTTGATGAGATTTATTTTGATCCTAAAATTTTGCAGCCTTTCACAGATGCTTTTCAGGTTTTCATATTACTGTGAAATATATTATACTCATGAAGTATTTATTCAAGCATGTGGTAGATAAGATTAATCTTAATACATACAATATGGCTTGTTGTTTGAAATTTATTCAAGTTTATTGGGAGACAGATTATAACTTCCGTAGATTCTTTGTGGGATCTTAAAAGATGATTATGATTGTAATTTACTGATATATTCTATGCTATTGCATGGTATATTTTTCTATTTATAATAGACTTACCTTTTTCTTATCTCCTACGACGAGTTATAAACATAGCATCCCCGTAACTAAAGAAATTGTATGCTTTCTCCACAGCTGATTTGTACGCACGCATGGTATTTTTATATCCTGCGAATGCGGCAACTAGCATGATTAGAGTTGATCCAGGCAAATGAAAATTAGTTATCATAGCATCTATCACTTTATATTGATATCCGGGATGAATAAACAGTTTAGTCTCATTTAAAAAAGGTGCAATAAATTGATTGTTTACTGCTGAAGCAGCACTCTCAAGAGAGCGTACAGATGTGCTACCAACTGCTACAATTCTATTCCCTCTCTCTTTACAGGCTAACACAGCCTCTACCACTTCTTGCGGAACCTCCACATACTCAGATTGCATAGCATGCTTTTCAATGATTTCTGTACGTACTGGCTGGAAAGTGCCAGCGCCAATATGTAGCGTTAGAAACACTATTTTTACCCCTTTAGCTCGCAGTTTTTGTATGAGCGATTTATCAAAGTGTAAACCTGCGGTAGGAGCAGCAATCGCACCAGGTCGTGTGCTATATACTGTTTGATAAAGTTCACGATCTATGTTTTCATCAGGACGGTTTATATAAGGCGGTAAAGGAATATGACCAGCAGATTTCAGAATAGTAAGAACATCACGATCATCTTCAAATTTAAGTTCGAATAGTGTATTATGGCGTGCAACCATGATTGCGCTAATTTCATCTCGTTGATCCCTTAGAATAATTTTAGATCCTGGCTTAGGTGGTTGAGATGCGCGCACATGAGCTAATACCCTAGTCTGATCTAAAAGGCGTTCTATTAATACTTCAATCTTGCCACCACTGGCTTTGTGCCCAAATAAACGCGCAGGAATTACGCGAGTATTGTTCAAGATAAGCAGATCGCCCGATTTTATTTTATCTAAAATATCGGTAAATATTCCATGCTCTAATTCTCCGGTTACGCCATCCATAGATAATAAACGGCACGAGCTGCGATTTTTCTTTGGATATTGAGCAATGAGATTCTGTGGGAGTTCGAATAAAAAATCAGAAACACGCATTCTTCTTCTGCACTCTATAGACATCCTGCCAAGGAAATATAAAGAATTATATTATTTTGATTGTTGCAATAGCTAATTTTATTCCATAGAAGTTACATACTCTTGCCTAGCAAGGGCATGTAACGGGAAAAATATTGTCTATTGTTCTAAACAATTCCTTTATATAATAAAAGATGATATATATTATATTCTACAACAAGAATAATGAACAATAAAATCTTTCCGTATTATTTTTTTGAATAAATTCAGCTGATTAAGAATTACTTATAATTAATAAATATTTTGACTGCTTATCTGTATTTTAACAAAAATTTTAGATTAATAATGATAATGTTAAGCTAAGATAAATAGTGTATATTTTAACAATAATTCATCAAAAGATTCCTTTCAAAAAAGATTTTGATACAAATTGTGTTTCATCTCTTAATTATGTTGTCATCGAAGATTTTTGGTTTTTCTATTTTCAGACAGATAAAAATATAGTAAGGAGTATTGCTATCATGATATTCAATAGGAAGGTCATGACAAAGATTTTTCATGGATATCTTAATATAAAAATGAATAATTTATCTTTTAGATTATTCGCCTAACCTAAGATTTTAATACTTATAAATACAAATTATTCTGTTTGTACATTGTATATCTATGTATATCATCTTTCTACTAATTTCATTATGATATAAAGATATGCTAACGAGTTGATTGGCTTATAAAAGAAATCTAAAATATTATATTCTTGCGGTATAGCTGACCAACATATCTATTCTAGAATTAGGTGGTATTAAATTTTATTGCATCTTTGATGCATCTTACAGACAAATATGATCTTACATGACCCTTCGATAATGATAAATACTAGCTATAAATTCCAGCTATCTTTACGATGAACTACTCAATAAGTATATAGCAAGCGCGTAATTAGTTTGTAGAAAAGAAAATATGATATTCGAAGTTATTTAATGAACTACAGCATTATTTAGAGAAAAATATTGTTATTTTATGGGCATCTGATTTTGCGTATTATGGGGCTCATATTACGCAAAGAATTATAATAATTGAATTAGCTAATTAAGATCCTTTCTTAGTATTTTTTGTATATAAAATTACTAAAATAGAGTAAATATTACTATCTTCTTGATTAATGCACTTAAAAAGTTTATATGAATTATATTCATAGGTCATAAATTGAATAGCATGAAGAAACTAAACGTATAGCTCTATCTTACTAGAGCTTTATAAGGATTTATAATATATTGTTTTTCATTTTTCTGTTTGCCTTATGAGCAAGACTAGACTAGTGTGCTTGCTCCCAGTTTCTGCCGGTACCAATCTCTACTACAATTGGAACGGTTAATCGTAGATCTGCTTCCATGATTTCACGAACTTTTTTTGTACTTTGTTCTATTGCTGACTCATGAACTTCAAATACTAATTCATCGTGCACCTGCATAATCATGCGAACTAATATAGTTTTTTGCTGCATTAACCAAGTATCTATAGAAATCATAGCACGTTTGATTATATCAGCTGCAGTGCCCTGTATTGGGGCATTGATGGCCGAGCGCTCTGCAGCCTTGCGACGGACAAGGTTACGAGAATATATATCTGGTAGATACATACGTCGTCCTTCTATGGTCTCAACATAACCCTTATGAAATGCATATTGATGCATGCGTTTTGTATATTCAAGGACTTGAGGGTAGCGCGCGAAATATATATCTATATGACTTTGTGCTGCAACATGCGTAATATTTAGCTGACGCGCTAATCCAAATGCACTCATGCCATACATCAATCCAAAATTGATAGCTTTTGCATCTCGTCTTTGTACTGTACTAACTTCCTCTAATTTTATTCCGAACATGTCTGCTGCTGTTGCACAGTGAATATCTTTTCCCGCATTAAATTCAGCTATCAACATTTTATCACCAGATAAATGAGCCATGACACGTAGCTCAATCTGTGAGTAGTCAGCAGCAAGAATTTTATAGTTTTGCGGCGCAATGAATGCATGGCGAATCCTTCGCCCTTCCGCACTCCGTATGGGAATATTCTGCAAATTTGGATTGCTAGAAGAAATGCGTCCGGTTGTAGTAACTGCTTGGTGATACGAAGTATGTATGCGACCGGTATTTGGGTTGATCATTTGTGGTAATTTATCGCTGTAACTACCTTTTAACTTTGCTAAACTGCGATGCTCTAAAATGATACTGGGTAACTGAAATCCTTTTGCAGCTAGTTTGGTTAACACCTCTTTATCGGCTGAGGGGGCTCCTCCTAGGTTTTTTCTTATAACGGGTAATTTTTGTTTTTTAAAGAGAATACATTGTAGCTGTTTTGTAGAATAAAGATTAAAGAGTTCACCCGCGTCTTTATGCGCCCTTTTCTCTAGCTCATATAACCGATCCCCTAGATTCTTTGATTCTTTGCTTAAGATATTGCGATTTATCAGTACACCTGTGCGTTCCATACGCGAGAGTACTGGAACACATGGCATGTCAATCTCAGTAAATACTTTTTTAAGAATGGCTATCTTTTTTATTTCTGGCCAGAGCTTAAGATGCAGCTGCAATATCAGATCAACAGCCTCTAGATTGCAAATAGGATCCTGCTTAAAAGTTATCTTATGAGATATCTCCTGATATTCTTTGTTTCTCTTAATATTTTTTAAAAATATAGCTGTCCTATTGAGGTAACGTGCAGACAAATGAGCTAAATCATAAGACCCATGGCTACTATCAAGATTATATGACTCTATCATTGTGTCAAAAGCTATACCCTGCAGTTTAATGCCATAGCGCGCCAGCAAGCTCTGATCATATTTTAGGTTTTGTCCTATCTTTAGGAGGTAAATATCCTCTAGTAATGGCTTTAATTTTTCTAATGCATTATAATAATTAACTCGTTCTACAATATCGGGCACATAAAGAGAATCGAGGCTAACTGGAATATATGTTGCTAAACCAGGAGTAATAGCAAACGATAAGCCTACTAGATTGCCAGTAATCTCGTCTAGAGAGTCAGTATGAGTGTTGAAGGCAAAAATCTTAGCTGTCTTCAAACTTGCAATTAAAGCACAGAGTGTAACATCATCTATAATAATTTTATAGTTCTGCGTCGTTAAAAAATCTGTAGCTTTTTGAGCAATGTCAAGCATATTTTTATTATTATTTTTCTCTGATTGGTGTGCTTGTATTATTTTTTTTTTATCTCTTAACCAAGATCCATTTTTAGCATTTTCGAGCCATCTTTTAAATTCATACTGGCTAAAAAGGTCATATAATGTTGTAGTCTCTATTGGTTTAATTCTAAGATCATCATAAGTAGTATTGAGTTTAACGTCTGTTTTAATAGTTGCTAGCAGATACGAGAGTTCTGCTTTGTCTTTATGTAATTTTAATTTTTCAGCAATATTTTTAGCGCCACGAAAACTTAATGTAGCAACTTTGTCTAAATTTCTGTATATTTGTTTTAAGTTTCCGATACCTTTTAATATTGCATGTGCTGTCTTCTCTCCTATATTTGGCACGCCAGGAATGTTATCTGAAGAGTCACCCATGAGTGCGAGTAGATCAATAATTAACTCTGGAGGTACTCCGTATTTATCATACACCTCTTTCGGCCCTAGTCTCCTATTGTTAATAGTATTTATTAGTGTGATATTAGGGGTTACTAATTGAGCCATATCTTTATCAATAGTGCTTATGAGTACATGATGACCAGATTTTTCTGCGGAACGCGCAAGAGTTCCGATGACGTCATCTGCTTCAACACCAGAAATTGTCATCAGTGGCAAGCCAAGAGCTTTTATTATTTTGTGTAGCGGCTCTATTTGATCACGTAAATTATCTGGCATTGGTCTACGATGAGATTTATATGATGAGAATAGCTTATCACGGAAGGTCTTGCCTTTAGCGTCAAATATAATAGCTATATGGGTTGGTTGATGGCATAGTATGAGACTGCGTAGCATGTTTAACACCCCATATATTGCTCCGGTAGGTTCACCAGCAGAGTTAATTAATAAGGGAAGAGTATGATATGCACGATATAAGTATGATGATCCATCAACTAGTATTAAGGGACAGGTAAGCATTTTATTCATCTTGTATCTTAATCTTATTATAGCAGGTTATAGATTTTCATACCTCTAGATAAAGCATCTCATGTTGGACGTATAGCAAGTGATACTTATAACTTAATATTCAGACAATATTTTTAGTAGTTTGTTTATAGAATTATTATGAGTTTCATTAGAAATGATATAAGATTATCACATAATAATATCAGTAAATAATTATTTTATGATACTTGAACTACACATTACATATCTTATGTAGTAAGATGCTTTTATTTGGTTTTTGCTTCTTTTGACTCTTTTGCTATACAGGTTAATATAGCCTTTACTATATTACTTTTCAAAAATATGTATAATCATTAATTATAATTGCTCTTGTTAATTTTTTAAGGATGTTAATATCATTGATATAAGGATAATAAATATTAACACAAATTATTTTCTTAGGGGGTTTACTATATCTTGATTGATCTTTAACAATCTTTAATAAAATATTTAGTTAGACTGATCCCTGTACAGCGACTCTCTGTAGAATGTATCCTAAATAAAAATTATAGTTTTAATCCCTATTATTAACAGAATTATTGAGCTTGAAACATCAATAATATCTATATAAAGAATAAGTATGTGGTGCCATATGCTGATATTGCTAGATTATTTAAGCTACATTCTTTTTCATAATTATAATACATAGTAAGCAAGAAGTATAATCATTCGAAAGAGAGGGGGATACTTAATACCTTACTTAGCATTCCTGAACGATATCAAGTATCAAGTGACTTATTTTTATTTTTTCATGAGTATTAGCCGTGCTAATAGAATCGTGAATTTATTAATAAAGAGATAAAATTTTTGCGAATAAGCTGTTGTATTTGTATTAGTTTATGAACAATTTCCTTCTAACTAACAATATCTATAATCTAATTCTAATAATAAATATAATTAGTTCTTGTTAGAAAGTCACAATAATGAATGATATTACCTATTGATATTATTATGAATAGATAGGGCAACAAAAAATATTAATATCTTATCACGTGTGCAATTATAGTATAAAAATATTTTAAGGTAATGCCTTATTAAAATTACTATATTGAGTTGTATAAGTTATAATACTAAAAGGATCCATTAGATCACGCGTATAGATCACCCATTAATGTAATGATATTGCGTAAGACCCTGATAGCATATCTGCTTTCATTAAGAAATTGTATATGGATTTATTACAGTATATTATCTCTTGATATATTTCTGCTATCATATCATTCTTGTTTTTCATTTATCTTATAAAAATGATGCTTATTATGAAATAAAGATAATTTGATTACAGAAAACCATGACTACCAAGTAGTGTAACGAATCTAACGATATATAAATCCTTCTCGTTGTATCTACGTATTATTTATCTTTTCTTTAGATAAGTGATTATATTAGAGAATATATAATGTCATAATAGTGTTTCCTATCTAGATATAGTTATTTGAATATTTCTAGTTTCATTAATTATTAATTAAAATAAACTTTATCGACAAGTTTTAATGTGCATGACATTATCTTTAAAAGATGATTGTAAATTTTTATTTTTTTATGCTATGAAAGATATTATATCGAGAAGCATTTTAATATTCTTATAAAATGCCTTATTTCAGCAATTACGCGAATTAATTTAATTTAATTAGATAATTTTAGAGCAAATTATAGGCCTGTCATAAAGCATGCTTGATTTGATCTTATAGTCTGTATATATAAATATTTTGACATTTTACTCTAATTACACACGATCATGTTTTGATTGATGAGTTATATAATTTTAAAATACTTTAATATCCTAATACTTAATTAATGCATTATTCAATCATCAATGCTTTCTTCTCTGATTCTTACCATGATTCTTTCTATAATAAAACATTTTATATTCATCCTCTTTGACTATGATCCTTCTTTATGTTTCCTCTTATTGCATTAGTACATTATTTAACTGCCTGTATTAAGGCGAATAATATAATTATTATATGGCTAGACATTTCAAGATATTTCTGTTCAAGTGATCAAATACTTTCCTATCATATTATTACTGATTATTAGTTAATATTAAGTGATATCTGTATAATAATTAGTATGACGTAAAATGTATAGTGCTTTCAGAAATAAGTATTTGCAAAAATAAAAAATTTAATACCTAGAAATATGAGACCTGAAAATACTTATACACTGATCATTGTTGAATTGTTATAGTATGATATTTTAGTAAACCTATCTATATGTTAAAAGTATATAGATGGTTATATTTTATTGACAGGTATCTTTTATGAGGCTTATTCCGTTAAGCAATACTAAAGAAGTTGGCTTATGGTCTGCTCGTCATATTATAGACCGTATAAATACTTTTCAGCCAACTAAAGAACGTCCATTTTTGCTCGGTTTGCCCACTGGGGGCACGCCATTGCAGACCTACAAGTATTTAATTAGGTTATATCGAAAAGGTGAGATTAGCTTTAAACATGTTGTTGTTTTTAATATGGATGAGTACATAGGATTTTCGGAAGAAGATCCAGAAAGCTATAATAGTTTTATATACAATAATTTCTTAAATTACGTAGATATTCAGCCTATAAATATTCACTTGCTAAATGGTAAGGCTCCTCATCTAGAGTTTGAATGTCAAGGTTATGAAGAAAAAATTAAAAATTACGGTAGAATTAACTTGTTTATGGGTGGCGTAGGCAACGATGGTCATATTGCATTCAACGAACCAGGATCCTCTCTGGCTTCTCGCACAAGGATCAAAAGTCTTACAGAAGAAACTCGTATTTCTAATTCTCGTTTTTTTTATGGTGATAAAAATAAAGTGCCAAAATACGCATTAACTGTTGGTTTGGGAACGCTACTTGATGCTGAAGAAGTTATGATTTTAGTTACAGGTTATGATAAGTCTTTATCATTACAAGCTGCTGTTGAAGGAAATATTAATCACATGTGGCCTATCAGTGCTCTGCAGCTACATCGGAAAGCTATCATTGTTTGTGATGAAGAATCTACAATGAACCTTAAAGTTAAAACAGTTAAGTATTTCCGCGAATTAGAAGCAGATAACGCTTTTAACATAGAAAGATCATAAAATATTCATAAAAGCCTAGTCCACTCTATTTTCGCTATTGATATATCTAGTAATATGTAGTTGTGTATTATTCTTATAATTATTTAGAAACAGGATTACTGACTCTGCTCCATTCTTTTTACCAGCAAAACAATATAATGTTAAAGTCTTGGTTAACTACTACCAAGATAAAGACTTTATGATCGCACTTTGTGTTTTTTATAGCTTTTTTGTTTCTTAACAACTCTGCTATGGATCTTCACATACTAAGATAAGCAGAAAATCATGATTCTATGTTTTGTCAAAAATATTTCTGCATCTATTCACTAATTTACTAGATTATACTACATGCTTTCTATAACTTAGGTGAGCACGGTGCATTATTCTATTGATCTGTAAAAAGAGGAGAGAAGTAATATTTTGGATATATTATTTTTCCTGATATTACATATGACTTTAGTTTTTTGTTAAGTATTATTTACCATATATTTAAGCAACGTATAGTTTATTTATTTATATAGTTTTAATAAGAATAAAATCTTGTCATTTGCATATTTATGTATTCAATCTAGTTTACTAGATTATTTTTGGCTTAATAAGAATATGTTAAAAACATAATATAATGTATACGATCTTCATTGTTGTAATGTAATAATTCTTATTCCTTTCCAATTTCTTAATAAGAATAAATTTCATAATAATATCATAATGATCTTTTATACACATAAAGTCATCTTCAATAATTATAAATCTGAATATAATAATCGAAATATATCACTAATGATAAGAATACTGTAAGGGGTTAGAGAGTTAAATAAACTCGATATTTATGAGTATCGAAAAGCAATATCCTGTTAGGATGTTGCTGTAAAAAATATGATATACCTATCATGATAGCTTAAAAAATATTTTTTCTTATATTATTCAATATCATTTTTAACAGATAAAAATATGTTCTAGTTAAAGACAAAATATTCTTTAAATAAAAATTTAACTTTTCTACTTAATGTTACAACAAAAGCTAAATGATAGATATATATTATCATACGAGTTATGATTGGAGCTAAAATCCTTTAGTATTTTAAGGATTCAATATAGTTATTAGGTGATAACTCTATAATATGCATCAATATCATTGATATGATAAAAATAATAAATAGATTTTTTCTTTTCCTTTAATACTTTTACAGATAACATGCCACATTCATATCATGAAATTGCTGGACTATTATGCTAAATGGGCTCACAGAACTGGACTTGATAACTAGTTTAATGTTAATATTTGCGCTGATTTTTGTTCTGTTTTATGAAGCTATAAATGGTTTTCATGATACAGCAAATGCAGTTGCGATAGTTATCTATACTCGCGCAATGCGACTGCAGGTTGCAATTTTTTTATCTGGTTTTTTTAACTTCTTAGGAGTGATATTAGGAGGCCTAAGTGTTGCATATACGATTGTGCACTTATTGCCAACAGATTTATTGCTAAACATAAGCACCCATCATGGGTTGGCAATGATGTTTTCTATGCTTTTAGCAGCGATCATATGGAATCTTGGCACTTGGTATTTTAGTTTGCCAGCCTCTAGCTCTCATACAATAATTGGCGCTATCATAGGTGTTGTAATTACTCATGCGCTGATAACTGGTACTTCTGCTGTAGATGAGCTAAACATCCAGAAGATTATAGAAATATTCATGTCATTAGTGCTATCACCACTTATCGGTTTAGCATTATCTGGTATCATTGTATTTTTGCTACGACACTATTGGAGCAAAACTAAAAAACGCCGTCGTATTCACATGACTCCTATTGAGCGTGAAAAAATTGATGGCAAACGTAAACCACCGTTTTGGACACGTATTGGTTTGGGTATATCGGCTATTGGTGTAAGCTTCTCTCATGGTGCTAATGATGGCCAGAAAGGAATTGGTCTTTTGATGTTGGTATTAATTGGCATAGCTCCAGCTGGATTTGTGGTAAATATGGATGCAACCGGATATGAGATAGTCCGCACCTACGATGCAATAGCACATTTAGAACAGTATTACAAAAATCATCAGAAAACTTTGTTGAAGATTATTCGTATGGATCGACATCAATCAGGCAGTTCAAGAATTAACAGTAATGATTTTCATTGCGATGTATCCGATAGACTTCTCGTTGTACAGCATAGCAAAAATATTTTAAAAAACTTACAATGTTATAATGCACTAAATATAAATCAGCGTACTGAAATGCGTCGCTCATTAATGTGCATTGCAGAAAACGTTGGTAAGGTTGCTGAGATGCATGAAACTGATGATCAGGATAAGATTTTTCTACATAATTTACGCAAAGATATACTCAAGACTGTAGAGTATGCACCTATTGCTGTTATATTTGCTATTGCGATAGCACTTTCCTTAGGTACTATGGTAGGGTGGCGTCGTGTAGCAACTACTGTAGGAGAGAAGATTGGCAAAAAAGATATGACTTATGCACAAGGCATTTCAGCACAGATGACTACTGCAATATCAATTGGAGTAGCGAGTTATACTGGAATGCCGGTTTCTACCACTCTAGTGCTATCTTCTGCAATTGCTGGAAGTATGATTATAGATGGTGGAGGAGTACGGGGCAAAACTATTAAAAACATTTTTTTAGTTTGGATGATCACTCTTCCAGTAGCAATGATGCTTTCTGGTGCTATATACTGGATCACTATAAGTTTAGTAGTAAAATAATTTTTTTATAATAGAAAATAATATTTTTATATTTATCCATCCTAATGATAGATAACTATTTTTAATCCAAGAAATTAGTATACATGTTAGCTATTTGTTTAAGAAAGTCTTAAAATCCTCTCTTTATTTTTGATAAATGCAGTTAAATCATAAAATGATCACTACTTATAATACAAGTTTATAAGATTCTCATAAATGAATTTTAAAGTTCATATAATAATTAGCATGCTTATTATGCCTGTAATATTCAGTTTAGCAAATATGGGAATTGCAGTATGTGCATTATGTTGCTAGCATTATAATATTACTTAAGAGAATATATTTATAAAATATGGATATATTATGAAATTTATTTGTATTTTATTTAATTATAATGAACAATATAGACATCAAGCAGAGAAAATTAAAGATTTTGTAATTTTTATTATTTTATCTTGTTGCTTATTTTGTTCATATGGTCTAATTCATCATCCATCGGATAGTAGCTACCTCACATAATTCATTATTTAAAGAGATGTATATGTTAGAACAAATTTCTCTACTAGCACGAGCAGCTGGATTGGCAATAATAGATATTTATCAAAACAATCAACCATTTTATGTTAAACACAAAGATCATGATTTATCACCAGTAACAACAGCTGATCTTCAAGCCCATAAAATCATTAGAGATGGTTTGTTAAAAATAACACCTGAGATTCCAATCCTATCTGAAGAAGACCCTCCAGATTGGGAAATGCGCCGGCATTGGTATCGTTATTGGCTAGTTGATCCCTTAGATGGAACCAAAGAATTTCTGAGCAGAAATGGTGAATTCACTGTTAATATCGCTCTAATTGAAGATGGTATTCCTATAATGGGAGTGGTTTATGCTCCTTCGAGTGACGTATTATATTATGCAGAGCGCAATATAGCATGGAAAAAAAATAACGGATCAATAGAAAAGATACACGTTAGAGATGCTAGACCACCGTTAGTAGTTGTTAGCCGATCTCATCTCGATGATGAATTAAGGGATTATTTATCTCAACTTGGGGATCACCAGACGGTTGCCGTTGGTTCGTCTTTGAAATTTTGTTTAGTTGCTGAAGGGATGGCTCAGCTGTATCCCCGCTTTGGTCAAACGAATATTTGGGATACTGCTGCAGGGCATGCCATTGCTTGTGCTGCTGGAGCTAAAGTCCACGATTGGCAGGGAAAATCTCTAGATTACACTCCGGCGCAATTCTTTCTAAACCCGGGATTTCGTGTTTCTATATTTTAATTAAGGTTTATCTTTTAGATTAAAATTAGCATCATAATTCTTGTATAATCTTTTCCATAATTTACTATTCTCTTTATTCTCATAGCAATTTATGAGTAATATAAAATCACGTTATTATAGTATCCAGTCGTAAGTGTTGAGACATTTTGAATGGTTTATTCAAAACTGCAATATTATTTTTCTATGCGTAAAAGCATGCATTATCTTACTGTATGATTCATATGTCTTTTTCTTTATCTACAAAATATAAATTTACTGCCTAGTTCATCTATTCTCATACAAGAACTCATTTAATGTTATATGCTCTATTTATTTTGCAGGTGTATTTTATATCTTCTTTCACCCTAATTGATATTTAAGGATCTTATTAAGATAATCCGATTAATTTTGTTTTATAGCTAATGTTTTGTATACCCCCTTTCTTAAGATTGTTGTTAGGAAGAATATTTTAGAATATATTTCTTCTTTTATATATCTTGAATTTATAATTAGCATATTCTTTCTATAAATCATAAAATATTTTACGGAATTACCGATTTGTTTTTTATTTTTATTTTCTATAAGAAAAATCGATCATTAAAGCGATGGTATAATGATGTTTATATTCTCAGTCTGGATCATTTCTTATAGTGCGATTCTTATTGTTGAAGAATTATTTTAATTAAAACTCTAATTTATCAATTAAAGTGCATATGTTAATATTTTTAGTATGCTTATTTTATTTAAAAAAAATGTCATTAAGTATTCCTAATATTAGTGTAATGATAGCTAGTAGTAGTCAAGATTGTGATTATTTTAAATAATTATTATAATTGATATATCTAGTTTTTGCGAATTTTGTTGTTATTATGGTAATAAGTATCGCGCTATTCTGCGCGAATTATTTTGCAGATAATGCTTTAATATTATTTATTTTTTGATATTACAAAGATATAGATGCCTAAAATAGTATAATAAAAATATTTGATATCTACTAACCTTTTAAGATTATATTTTCTGCAATCTTTATGTTATCCCGATAGGATGATTATTCCGAGTCTTTATGAGGAAAGCTTTTATATGAATAATTTGTTTAAGAAGCGGATGACTTCAAAGATACGCTTATAAAATTTATAGTCTTAGAAAGACATGGCGTAAAGATGATCATTATCTCTGCTTGACCTATTAATTAATTTAATCTAATCTAGAAAATATATTAATAGATATTTATAATCAATGTATAGCATCTATTTCGTATGAGTAAGATCTCGATATACCATCTAAATCAATACAACTATGCAGAGTATTAGTATCTTTTTATAAATAATCTTATGCAGAAAATACGCGTAAAATTACCAGTTATACCTGTTAATTTTGACACAAATACTATCATGATCTATAAAATATTTTTATAAATTATATAAATATTTAAAAATTCTGTATATAATTTTAATGGAATTACTTAAAGACCTAGATAATCTGATCATAATTCATTTATCTTAAAGATTAGATTAATAAAACAGCATTAACCTTATTTATTTTATATATATTTATGCATATAAATTGTATTTTTTATTAAAAGTATTTAGTTGGCTTATGCTATTATATACGACATGTTCCTTATGATCATTAACATTTATAAGGCAAAATTTGCATAAAGTTCTCCTTATAAATTTTAATGATCAGTAACATAAGAGGTATCGGAAGGATGGCTGAGCGGTTTAAGGCAGCGGTCTTGAAAACCGTCGAGTGTAACAGCTCCTAGAGTTCGAATCTCTATCCTTCCGCCAAATTTTTTGATTGATTGAATCAAAATAGCAACAGCAAGCTCAAGAGCGAGAAGACGTTAATTCTAATCAAGCAGCCAACTCTTCAAGCAGAGGAAACTATTAACTCAGTAATGAATAAAAATAATAATTGTATTGCTTTACATGCTAGTTACTAAAATTTAAGACCTGACAAGAGCCAGATAAGTATAATAGCATAAGGAATAGATGATGAACCAGCTCTCAGGTGTAATCCTCTTAATGGTACAGCAAATCTAACCATAAAAACCTAGATAAAATCTATTAAAATATTTTTATTAATAAGGGTGTTCTTTTACCTTTCTGACATATAAAAAGTACGTTGTTCGGTAAAGTATTTTGCTATAATCATCTTTTAATCACCAGAAAAAGATTATTTTTTATGAACTTAGATCATGAGCAAAAGATCTCTAATAAATAATAATCCTCGCTATCTCATCAATAGTATAAACATATATGATATCTCTGAAGCATTAATTATTTATAATATTTCTGTTTGTAGTAATAGGGACACATTAAAATTTTAGTATATTCATTTAGTCTTTTATATCTCTTTCTTAGTCAATTCTATAACCTTGAGTTTTGCAATTGCTCTGGACAAGTCTATCGATGATTTCATATAGTCGACATCACTTTGTGAGCTATTTATGTCTTTCTCCGCTTGCAACTTAGATTCCATGACTTGCTTTTCATTGAGATCCTGTCCACGAATAGCGGTGTCAGCTAATATAGTTACTGATCTAGGTTGTACCTCAAGGATACCACCAGATAGGTATATACACTCTACCTTGCCGTCTTCCTTAAGGATCTGCACCCATCCAGTCTTGATAGTAGTCAGCAATGGTGCATGACCAGGTAAAATCCCTAATTCTCCTTCACTGCCTGTAATTTGGATTTTTCTTGCTAGCCCAGAAAAAAATTGTTCTTCTGCGCTGATAACGTTGAGTGTATAAGCAAGAATCATACTGGTCTTCCCCTTAGGTAGCTATATTCTATTGGCTTTTTTTATTGCCTCTTCAATTGTCCCTACCATGTAGAATGCCTGTTCTGGTAGGTGATCATACGTACCGTTGATGATGCCCTTGAATCCTTGGATGGTCTCTTTAATAGATACAAACTTACCAGGTTGGCCGGTAAATACTTCAGCTACAAAGAATGGCTGTGATAGAAACCGTTGAATCTTACGGGCACGAGAAACGATTAATTTATCGTTTTCAGAAAGTTCATCCATACCTAAAATAGCTATGATATCTTTTAGTTCCTGATAACGTTGTAAAATAGACTGCACACCACACGTTACGTCGTAGTGTTCCTGACCGACAATTAATGGATCCAGCTGACGGCTGGTTGAATCTAGTGGATCAATAGCTGGGTATATACCCAGAGAAGCAATATGACGGCTCAATACGACTGTTGAATCCAAGTGAGCAAAGGTAGTTGCTGGTGATGGGTCTGTTAAGTCATCAGCAGGTACGTATACTGCTTGCACGGAAGTTATTGAACCTGTTTTGGTGGAAGTAATGCGTTCTTGTAGAATACCCATCTCTTCAGCAAGTGTTGGTTGATAACCTACTGCAGAAGGCATGCGACCTAGTAGTGCTGATACCTCGGTACCGGCTAGAGTATAACGGTATATGTTATCTATAAAGAGAAGCACATCACGTCCTTCTTCACGGAATTTTTCGGCTATTGTGAGGCCGGTTAAAGCAACACGTAGACGGTTTCCAGCTGGTTCATTCATTTGTCCATATACAAGTGATACTTTATCTAATACTTTAGATTCGGTCATTTCATTGTAGAAATCGTTTCCTTCACGAGTACGTTCACCTACACCGGCAAATACAGAGTAACCTGAATGCTCTATTGCTATATTGCGAATTAGTTCCATCATGTTAACTGTTTTGCCAACACCTGCGCCACCGAAAAGGCCAACTTTTCCACCTTTTGCTAAAGGACATATTAGGTCCATAACTTTAATGCCAGTTTCAAGTAGTTCTTGTGAATCAGATAATTCCGAGTATACTGGAGCCGAGCGGTGAATAGCCCAGCGTTCTTCTTCGCCAATCTTACCTTTCATATCAATTGGCTCACCAAGTACGTTCATCATGCGCCCTAAAGTTGCCCTGCCTACTGGTACTTCAATCGGGTGTTCTAGGTCTACTACTTCAAGGCCGCGATGTAGACCTTCAGAAGTACCCATGGCAATACAACGCACAAAACCTCCAAGGAGCTGCTGAACTTCTAGTACCAGCCTCGTAGTGTTTTTTACTTGAAGTGCATTGTATACTTTAGGCATGGCATCCTGTGGGAACTCTACGTCCACAACAGAGCCAATAACCTGAATAATGTTTCCAGTCGCCATATTGCATCCTATAAGTAATTCATCAAATTTCTTTTTAAACCGCGGAAGCACCACCTACTATTTCGGTAAGCTCTCGTGTAATTCCGGCCTGACGAGCCTTATTATACACTAACTGCAGCTCCTCTATCAAAGCACCACCATTTTCTGTTGCAGCTTTCATTGCAACCATTCTAGCAGCCTGCTCACTGGCTAGATTCTCAACTGCTACCTGATAAACTTGGGACTCTACATAACGACGGATCAAGAGATCTAGGAGCTCCTTAGGTTCTGGTTCGTAAAGGTAATCCCATGTTTTTTTCTTTAAATCACAATCATTCGACGGTATTAAAGGCAATAATTGAAGGATGATCGGTTTATAAGACATAGTATTAATAAAATGATTTCCTACTAGGAATAGTTTATCTAACTGCCTGTTATCATAATCTTTTAGCATAAATTCTACGGGTTCAACTAACGCAGATAGTGAAGGGTTATCTCCAATACCCGTCACTTCGGAAACTATATTCATATCCATTGAGGAAAAGAATGATATCGCTTTAGAGCCAATCAGAGAAAGATCGCACTCAACATTTTTTTTTCTCCAAGCATTGATCTCTCTTAGCAATTTTTTAAACAGGTTAATATTCAAACCGCCACAAAGACCACGGTCTGTAGAAATGACTAGATATCCGATGCGTTTTACTGCATGTTCTTCTAAATAGTAGTTTTTATAGTATACACAAGCATGCGCAAGGTTACTGATCACTTTGCGCATGCTTGCTGCATAAGGCCGACTAGCTGCCATGCGATCTTGCGTTTTGCGCATTTTAGATGCGGCTACCATTTCCATGGCTTGAGTGATCTTTTGAGTATTCTGGATGCTCTTGATCTTACTGCGTATCTCTTTTGCACCGGACATCTATGATTTTCCTTAGGACGGCAAGGTTTAATAAACCTTGCCATTATCTGTAATAGATATTACCAAGATTGGATTGCTTTAAAGGTATTTAAGATATTCTTGAATTGATCTTCTGTGTGAGAATTGTAAGAACCAACTTTATTAATCTGCTGTATCAGATTAATGTGCTCTCTTTTAAAATAATCCATTAAAGCTGCCTCAAAAATATTAATCTTATCTATCTCAATTTCTTCTAGGTAGCCAAATTCAGCTGCAAATAGCATTAGAGACTGTTCAGCAATCGACATAGGATTATACTGTTTTTGCTTTAATAACTCTGTTATTTTTTCCCCGTAGTTTAGTTGTTTACGGGTTGCAGCATCAAGATCAGAAGCAAACTGAGAAAAAGCAGCTAGTTCTCGATATTGCGCTAAAGCAGTACGAATACCACCGGATAATTTTTTCATGATATTAGTATGTGCAGCACTACCAACTCTAGAGACAGAGATTCCTGGATTTACCGCGGGACGAATACCTGCATTAAATAGATTGGATTCCAAGAAAATCTGACCATCAGTAATTGAGATGACGTTTGTTGGAACAAACGCAGAAACGTCACCGGCCTGCGTTTCAATAATCGGTATAGCTGTTAATGAACCGGTCATGCCTTTTACTCTTCCATGTGTAAAAGTTTCTACGTATTTTGTGTTAACTCGTGCTGCACGCTCGAGTAGACGGGAATGGAGGTAAAAAATATCGCCAGGAAATGCCTCACGTCCTGGCGGACGACGGAGCAGAAGAGAGATCTGGCGGTAAGCAACTGCTTGTTTGGATAGATCGTCATAAACTATTAGCGCGTCTTCACCACGATCACGGAAGTATTCGCCCATTGCGCAGCCAGAATATGGTGCCAGATATTGTAGTACTGCAGAATCAGAGGCCGATGCAATAACAATAATTGTATTCTCCAGTGCGCTGTGTTCTTCAAGAGTACGTACTACTTTTGCGGTAGTAGATGCTTTCTGACCTATGGCAACATAAATACATTTAATACCGGAATCACGTTGGTTAATAATAGTGTCAACAGCTAGCGCAGTTTTTCCCGTTTGGCGATCACCTATTATTAATTCACGCTGACCACGACCTATTGGAATCATAGCATCTATAGACTTATAACCAGTTTGCAAGGGTTGATCAACTGATTTACGTTCAATCACAGTAGGTGCCAGAGATTCAACTGCAGAGAAACCGTCATTTTCTATAGAACCTTTACCATCTATAGGTTCACCCATTGTGTTAACTACGCGGCTTAATAGACCAGGACCAACTGGTACTTCTAGGATACGGCCGGTACATTTGACTTTTATGCCTTCTGTTAAATCAGTATAAGGACCCATTACTACTGCACCTACGGAGTCGCGTTCTAGGTTTAGTGCAATAGCATAGCGGTTATTTGGTAGCGCGATCATCTCCCCTTGCATAACATCCGCTAGACCATAAATACGAATAATACCATCACTCACAGATACAATAGTACCTTCATTGTGAGCTTCGCTAACAACATTAAAGTGAGCTATACGTTCTTTAATAAGTGCGCTTATCTCATTAGCATTCAGTTGCATGACCAGACCTCCTTTTAATACTGCAAATAGTCTGCTAAGAGCTGCAGACGATTGCGAATACTGCCATCGATCACTAAATCTCCAATGCGAATAATCACGCCGGCTATAATTGATTCATCAATTTTGCAATTTATTTTCACTCGAGATGATAACCTTCTCTCCATGGCTTCCTTGATTTTACTTATCTGTTTTGCACTCAAGGTTGATACTGAAATCACTTCTATTTTAATAGTATCTTCAAAAACATCCCGCAGAATATTAAACTGCCGAAACACTTCAGGAAGAAGCATTAATCGTCTTTGCTCAGACATTATTTTAATAAAATTATGGCCAAATTTATCTAGCTGATCCCCACATAATTTTATAAAGAAATCTGATAATTTTCCTGTTGTTAAAGTTCTAGCAAGAATGTGAGCCACATTTTTTTCGCGGGTGACTTCAGAGCAAAAGAATAGCATTTGCTGCCAACTATTTAAATTCTGATGTTCAACGGCAAAGTTAAAAGCTGCTCTGGCGTAGGGGCGCGCCACTGTTATCAAAGCAGACATCAGTTCCTCCTATCCTAAAGCTTAGCAATTAGTTTATCAAAAATATCACTGTCACCAGCTTTATGCACGGAACGTTCAATAATTTTCTCAGCACCCGCAATAGCCAATAGAGCTATTTCCTTTCGCAGTTCTTCACGAGTGCGTTTATTTTCAGCACAGATTTTAGCCTGAGCTTGAGTGATTATTTTATTAAATTCTATCCGACCTTCTGCTTTAGCTTCATCGATGATTTGAGCCTTGCGTTTGTTTGCTTGTTCAATGATCAAACGAGCATTTGTTTTGGCTTTCCTGAGCTGTTTATTCGCGTCAATTTGTGCTAATTCTAAATCTTTCTGTATATGTTCTGCTTTTGAAATGCTCTCATGAATTTCTTTTTGACGTTTCTTAATAGCCTCCATAATTGGGGGCCATACATAATTCATGCAGAACCATACAAATAAAATAAACGCGGCTGCTTGCCCGAGGATTGTTGCGTTAAGATTCAAAGCACATACCCTCTTAATAATTGATTAGTATGCGGTACTAAGGTTAAAAGATAATAGATGATATGCTATGAGATGGCAAACATAAGGTACATACCCATACCAACAGCGATCATAGGTATAGCATCCACCAGACCCATAACGATAAAGAACTGTGTACGTAGCAAAGGAATGAGTTCAGGCTGGCGCGCAGCTCCTTCTAGGAATTTACCACCTAAAATACCAATACCAATCGCAGCACCTATTGCCGCTAAACCCATCATTATTGCTGCAGCTACGTATAGTAGATCCATACTCAGGTTTTCCATGAGATTCTCCATTTTTATTATAAATGTATTTGTTATTTAAAGTTAGTGTTCTTCAGATGCCATAGATAGATAGATAATTGTTAGAACCATGAAGATAAAGGCTTGTAACGTAATAATAAGGATGTGGAAAATAGCCCATGGAACATTGAGAACCCACTGTAACCACCACGGTAATAGACCAGCAATAAGGGTAAAAATTAGCTCTCCGGCATACATATTACCGAATAGTCTTAAACCTAATGAAAGTGGTTTAGAGCATAGACTAACTCCCTCTAGAATGAAATTTATTGGGATCAATGACGGATGATTAAAGGGCTCTCTAGTTAAAGACTTCAAAAAACCAAATAAACCTTTAACTTTAATGCTGTAGAACACTATCAATATAAATATGCCTAGGGCCATAGACAATGTTATATTTAAATCAGCTGTCGGAACTACACGCAGTGCTTTTAATCTAAAAATATGCTGACCTATATAAGGCAAAAAATCTATCGGGAGCAGGTCCATGAAATTCATTAGAAAAACCCAGATAAATACAGTTAAAGCTAGAGGGGCTATAACTTTGCTTTCACGATGATACATGTCTCGTACGCTGCTATCGACAAAGTCGATAACAAGTTCCACTGCACATTGTAATTTACCTGGAACTCCTTTGGTTACATTTTTAGCTACTTTACGGAAGAGTACCAGGAAGATTACGCCAAGCATAACTGAGAAAAAAATTGAGTCAATATTTATTGACCAGAATCCTGTTCCTATCCGGAGCTGTGTGAGATGATGACTAATATACTCTTGTGTCGTGGATATTTCCTCTCCAGACATGTATTCCTCTCTTAGCTATTTTGGGTCTTTACATGGATAAATGCGTTATTCAGATCTTTTATGAGAATCTCTACGATAGATGTTCTGTAATAAAATTGCTATAATTAGAAAAACTAGTTCCTTAGTATTAATCATTTTAAGGTAAATGAGATTAGCGCAAATCTCATAATGACAAAATAATTAAATAAAATTGCTTTAATATTTTCATTTTTTACTCATTACAGGTAAGCTACTATTTCTGCTTAATAAATTGTTAATTTATTAGTTGTAGTAAATAGCATAGAAATAACTTTAGTCAATTAATCTTATAGACTTTCAAGAATAAATAAATATTAAATTACAGTTTTATATTAAAAGTTGATGTAGGATGGCATTAGTGATTGTATCAAGCAGTAATTTGCAGTTTATAATCAACTGCAAGTATTTACAATTACGTTATCATCTCTAATGCTCCCTCGTAATCTATGATTATTGAGATTACTTTATTATACTCTCGTGAGGCATGATTAATCTGGAAAATATACAGATTATACGGCTCACAACAGCTAATTCAAGATAAGTATTAATAAATTAAGTAATAAATTAAGTTTTGATATATAATATGATGATTTAGATCTTCCTCTGTTTATTTTTCTTCTCTATTAATCTGCACAATTGTATTCGATCAATATAATATAATAATATTATCATCGAAACTATTCGTGCTTCTTAATATTTTATTTCCTAACAGTCATCTGGTCTTTAGATGATAGTTCGCTATTGAGGAATAGTTAAAAGATATAACCTTAATCTTTCTTAAGTAATTCAGAGAACCAATTAATAAATCCGCAGCACCACATCTCAATACCTTCTAATGATAATGCTAATTTGTTTGCCATTTACCTTTCTCTAGACATTTATATATCGTTATTCTTGGATGACCTGATTTTGTATTAATCCCAATGATTTTAATTTAACTAGACCGAATATTTAAACTTTATTATTATTCATTATCGAATGAACGCTTGCCCTTTTTAAATTAATTTATCTATTGATTATTTTATGCCTAAATCCCGATGTTATCGGATAACGACGATCTTTACTAAAGCTACGAGCCGTAATTCTTGGTCCAATAGGAGCTTGACGGCGTTTATATTCATTCATATCGACTAATCGAATGATTTTATGTACAACTGTTTCCTCAAAACCATCGGCTACTAAATTAGCCAGTGACTTGTCCTGTTCAACATAACCTTCTAAAATTGCATCTAGAATATCGTACGGAGGTAAGCTATCCTGATCTAACTGATTGCAGGATAGTTCTGCTGATGGAGGACGCTCAAGCACACGCTTTGGAATCACATGAGATAATGTATTGCGATACTCGCAGAGCTTGAATACCATAGTTTTAGTTACATCTTTCAACACATCAAAACCACCTACCATATCTCCATAGAGAGTAGAATAGCCCACGGCTATTTCACTTTTATTACTCGTATTAAGCACGATACGGCCACCTTGGTTAGATAATGCCATTAGTACTACTCCGCGGCATCTCGCCTGTAGATTCTCTTCCATACTGTTGCATTCAGTGCTACCGAGATGCAGAGGACTTATTTGCTTTATAAAGGCATCAAATATCGGATGTATAGGGACTATATTAAACTCAACTCCAAGAATTTGTGCTTCTTCTGTAGCATCGGCGATACTAATATCTGCAGTATAGTGGAATGGCATCATTATTGCTTCTACTTTATCTTTGCCCAATGCATCCACAGCAATAGCTAGAGTTAATGCAGAATCAATTCCTCCAGATAGTCCTATAAGTGCGCCCTGGAAACCATTTTTAATGACGTAGTCATGTACTGCCAATACCAGGGCGTTATAAACCTGTCCTACTTCAGACTGGGGGGTAGTTAAATTAATCATTGGTTCAACCCGCATATTATGCATTTTAAAGAGGGTCGTCTGTTCAGCAAAACTTAATAAACTGTGAGTGATATTACCTAATGCATCTAACACTTTAGAGCTACCATCAAAAATAAGCTCGTCCTGACCACCAATCTGATTCAAATAGACTAACGGTAATCCGGTATATTTACAGTGTCTGATTAATAAGGCATCGCGGATTTTAGATTTTTCTTGATTATACGGAGAAGCATTTATCGATAAAATAATTTCAGCCCCTGCTATAACGGCATCATTAACTGGTCCATGAAACCATAGATCTTCGCAAATCAGTAGACCTAGATTATAGCCTCTAAGTTTTACTACACAAGTATCATGACCAGGAGAAAAATATCGTTTCTCATCAAAAACCCCATAGTTTGGGATGTGCTGTTTGAAGTAGCGAGCAATTAATTGACCTTCAGAAAATACAGAAAGCGCATTATATAAATTTTCTCCTTCGCGCCAGGGATGACCGACTAGAACTGCTATACCTATCGATGCCTCTTTTAGACAATCTAGCTGTTTTTTACAAAGCATATAAAAATCATCACGATAGATTAAATCTTCAGGTGGGTATCCCGAGAGCGCTAGTTCAGAAAACATTACTAAATCTGCTCCGGCTTTTCGCTGCTCTTCGAGAGTATAAAGCATTCGCTCAGCATTTCCTGTAATATCACCTACTAGCCAATTGAGCTGCGCTAGTGCAATAGAGATAGATCTACTCATTAATGATTTTCCCCCTAAGTTGAAGAAATAGCTTAGGTAAATGTCTTTTAGATATTTTACCTAAAGATTTTTGAGATATTAAAATAATGGGTTATTTGTAGCCAAGTATCACCATTCTTAATGATTTAGCATATTAAACGATAAATTAAAAATTATTCCTATTGCAGCACTCTAATGTATAAAATAACCTAGGATTCTTTGGAATCCAGTGTATTTATAAAGATCTTTTATTCATATTGATACTTCTCTTTATAATTTTTATCCATATGGTAGAATATAATATAAAATTAAAACCAGTATTTCCGCGATAAGATGTTGAATATAAAAAGTGATTTTTTAATTAGCTTACGAGTAAGTTCATGTATTATTTAGGCTGAGAAGATGTTATATAAATATAGTTGTCTAGTGTGATTATATAGAAGTATGATTATTATATGAGTAAGTTGAACTGATTATTGATCGTGTACGAGTAGGTATCTGGAACTATTATGATCTTGATAATCATGGGAGTACAATTCTTTTAATCTAGGACACTTATCATATTATATTAATATATAATGTTAAATTATTATTTTGATTCCTCAGAAGGATATTAATATATATCAGTAGAGTTATATGTTTGATATTCATATATTTTAGGGTTTGATAGTATTATTACCATGATATTTGTTTCTATTTTTAATAGCTACAGTTATAGTATACAGCATTGATTGTCTGCGAATACTTTGTTATTTCTTTGGACACTAGAAATACTAGTATGCAACTTATAAATTATATTATATAAGAATCATTATTGTGAACCATTAAGGTGTCATAGAAACTTGTACATTGTTTAATGTTATTTATTAACTAACGATATCTTATTTTCTAACTAATATCTATGTGCTTGCTTGATAATATCTTTTATTAAATATGTAGTTAAAGTATAATGCTATTTAAAATATGTATAAGAGATGTCATATTATCAGATAATTTTTTAAGATATTATACTATGCTTATCTTTTTAGGCTGACTAAATTCATTATGTATAATCTCTCTCCAGAGAATTTAAATTTCGTGATATGATTAGTAAGTAGCTCGTTTATATAGGATGATTATATCATTAAATAAAATTAATATATTACTCAATAATACAGAACAAGTTATATCTGCAGTATTTTTAATAATCATAGCTAAAGACTTAATAATTTTTAACCAAAAAGAGCTGCTCTCTAATCTTTTAAATTGCTAATGATACCTTCTGATCTCACGTTAAAATAAGATCTCGTACGTCTTAAAATGTATATTTCTATCAGTTTATATACCTGAGTATTAATAGATTTTTTATATTATTGACTCAGAGGTTTATTTGTAACTAGAGCCATGAGTTCATGAATGTCTATTCTAATCTAGAACTTGATAATGCATTATGACTTTCAACTGCTTGACAATATATTATGTGTGATAGGTATTATTGATTATGTACAGAAATGCATGACTTGTTTTCTGTACAACATGTTGCTTTATTAATTAAAGTGTGATTAGATTTTAACCAAAATTATGAAAAGAATTAAAGTGGATGATAAAAAAATCATTTAGTATTGTATGAGCAGATCATTCTCTTTTTAATTGGAAAAAGTATTATTCTTGAATAGAGCAAGTAGCAACCTCTGATGGTTCTTCTGCACAAATATTTAAAATACTTCTATCGAAATGATATTGAATCTAAATATGTTTATAAAGAATTATTTTATAGTTAAATAAAATTATTAGAGTATATGTTTTACAGGGAATAAATCAGCCGATATATCAATTAATATTTATTTTCTTAGCATAATGTAATAGGTAAAAAGAATTGTCTGCTTAGACAGCTATGTCTACTACCATAAAATTTTTTGAGTATTCATACGTAAGCAGATATGATACTTATTTTCATATTTAAATATGTTTAAATATACTCTGTTCTTTAAAAAGTAGCTTATATGAAGCTGCAAGACCTTAATATAAAAATATTTATGTATTTAACATGCTTGCATTTATAGATACCAAATCTTAATTTAAAAAATAATATTTTTAAATATTATCAAACATAATATTTTTCTTTTTCGATATAATTGCTTATCATAAGCTCATTTTTTCCTTCATTTTAGCGGATACTAAAGATCTATTTTCTAAATAATATTCCAAGCCACGCGAACGTAAATTACAAGCTGCGCATTGACCGCAACCGTCACCCTGAATACCATTATAACAAGTAAGCGTTTCTTCTCTTATTATATTGAGTTTCTCATAATGGTCTGATAAAGCCCACGTTTCAGCTTTATTGAGCCACATTAGAGGAGTTTTAAAGCTTATTTCGCGTGCCATACCTATTGTGATCGCTTTATTTAATGACTTTATAAACTTATCTCGGCAATCTGGATAACCAGAGAAATCGGTTTCGCATACTCCCGTGATGACAGCATCGGCCTGTACCTGATAAGCGTAAATTGAGGCTAAAGTTAGGAATAAAATGTTTCTACCCGGTACAAAAGTATTAGGAATACCATCTTCTTGTGAACTTGGTAGAGGAATGTTTGTACGAGTAAGGCTACTGATGCTTAGCTGATTGAGTAAATGAAGGTCTAGCACTTTATGCACAGAAGATCCTAGCTTTACTGCAAGCTTGCGCGCAACCTCTATTTCTGCATGATGGCGTTGGTTATAATCAAAAGTAATACAATGCACTTTATTATATTCTTCTATTGCGTGTACTAGACAAGTGCCGGAATCCTGTCCTCCACTAAATACTACAACTGCCAGGCTCATGATATTACCTCAGGATAATATAAGTAATAAAGGAAGATAACATATTTTTCTTATTATCAAATTTATTGATCTTGAATATCATAATTATACTAACACGCTAATAATATCACGATCAATTTATTCATATTATTTAGGAGTCATTATCTCTAGTAGGAATCAAATGAAGAAGCATGAATATCATATTTATGATCTTATTTGACTCATGATTTTCTATAAATTTGTATCTGAGTAACCGCACTATGCTTCTTTATGACATGGGAAAAACATTAAGATATTTAAGGGAATACGGTTTTTATATAATATGTGGAGTTATGTGAGGCAATTATAGATAAGATTATATTTTGTGCATTTAGTCCATAAATATCGGAAATATAGTAGTTAATTTACCTTTTTTATGTCTTTTTATTATGTGTGGTATAGATATTGTGCAGTATTATTCGCAATTATTTAGCGCGGAATACTTTACTGATATCTTAAAACTGCATGAATCTTGTTTTTAACGCTCTCTTATGTTATTCTCAGAGAGATAAAAGAGTATTATGATTTAATACAAAATTCCTAATATCTTTTATAATAGTAGATAGATAAAATATAGATTATTCTGTAGATATTATATCATTTATTCTGCTAAATTGTTTTTCTATAAGGATGTTGTTATAAATTCTAATTTACAGGCATCATTGCAAGCAACTACTGTTTATGTGATTCTGAATTGTATTGAGAATGAAATTATAAGAGATCTATTAATTACAGCATATACTCAGTAAGAAGTCAGCTTTTGCTCACAACATTCTGAGATCTGTTTGACCTTATAACTATTGACACGCAATAGATATTGTATATATCTGATCTTATGATGCTAATGCTATCGTTGTAGCTGCCTTAGAGAGTAGTTATTGGCATAGCTCCGCATATATTTCATTTCTTTATAACAAATTTGGCAAAATAGATTGACTTTGATCAAATGTATTACTTTTACATAAAATATGTCTTACTTCTTGACGCACTAATCTCATTTTCTATAGTAATTCTTTTTGCAGGAGAGCTCTTAAAATAGATTGTTTTATTTCTCTATATTACTGAAGGATAGGGGAATTTTTTATCACAAAGTTACGTCTATCAAATAACATTCAAAGTGTTATACTTAGGACCGTACCTATATAAATTCATTTTTTACCCTGCCTTTTGTGGATATTTACAACTCTTGACTAGATAACTCTGTAAAGTACTGTTAAAAAACAAGTTTATTTATTTTATCAATACTTTAGAATAATTACGGAACTATGCAAAGCCTTATTGTTTACTTGAATTGTTGTTTTTATAGTATCCCCTCACGGCTAAATTATTACAATTTGCTCTATTATTAGCGAGGATAATTATGTATAATTCCTTCAAATACAATCTCAAATGCTGATTAGCTACTAAATATTAGCTAATGAACAGACATATTAATTATTTTAGTATATATCTTCTTGTTAAGCTATAAGCTATACATGTAGTATTTTCTGTTCTGTTATTCTTATAAGATTATCTACCCTGAAAGTATTCTCTCCAGAGCAGTGCTGTGTTGATTCTGTAATAATTCCAGTATATTATTAATAATATGTGATTAAGAAGATATGCTTTTGTATCTATGCGGCACACAGCTCATCCTAATTATACATATCGAAAACGCATGAGTATAGCTGCAATTTTAAGGTATTCAAGAAAAGTTAATTCCTGGCTATAACAAGATAAAGCCCTCTATGTTTTATCAATGATCTGTACTTTATGTTTCATGTATCTTAAAATATTATTAGCAATAAAATATTCTGTTAATAAAGTTTTAATACCGTATTTTTTTTATTAAAATTGTCGTGAGTAATATTGAAAAAATTTTTATGAGTAAATTGTATCAGAATATTATATTCTAAAAAATTAAGATTAATATTAATAACTATAATAATTAGTATTATAGAGAGCAGCAGTAGCAATATTGATCGGTTACAAATCAGATTCATATGATTATATTGCGGTCTGCTGGGTGTCAAACTAGGCGATCTTAAAAATTGTCTTCGTCATTTTCATCAGTAATATCTTCAGGGTTTAAATTAAATGATACTTTACTGTTTCAGTACTTCTACTTTATGAGGTGGTTTTATCAGTTTACTTATTATATGCATATCTCTTGTCTGTGATTGAAAAGCATTTTATCTTTATTTCTAGCAGGATTCACTTCTCATGGGTTGTTAATTCGTGAAGAGTATGGTTTACTTTATGACAACCTCAGAAGATAATCTTCTATATTTTTGTCTGATAATACAATTGCTTCTCAAGGATATTTTCATAGTTCAAATATTTGATAGGCAAGTTATTCCAGGTAAGTAGCTTTGTCATTAAACACAGTAATTTAATAAATAGCATAAGTATTAAAGATAGAATGATATATATACTAATTTTAAAAATATCAATCATATAAGAAAGCATTCATCAGATAACCACGACCGCGTAAATGTTTAAAAGTAGGGATTACCATTCTACAGTATAGGCAAATGATATATGGATCAGAGTAGAAATATGAATATAGATTGCGGAAGTCGATATAGTGCTAGATCTTTATCCAATATTTTATTCAAGTATCCGTTTGGTAATCTCTGATCTAGATGCTGATTGATCATATAAAGCAAAGTTAAATTATTACCAGTTTTTGATTACTTTTATCTCTAAAAATAGCTATATGAGATCCTCGATATAAGCAATATATAATGCATCTCTACTATAAAGTAGTTATTCTCTTACTACTACACACGCTCAACTAGTTCATGGTGATCTTTGAAACTTTTTAGGTAAATAATTATTATAATCTTGATAATTATGAAAAGCTCAACTTCATTGCCTCTCGCAAGTAAGAGGTATAATTACCGATATTTAGTAGTAATTATGGTTTGACTTACAATTGCTATACTGCTTTTCAAAAGCATCACATCTAAGAATAATATATAGGTATTTAGGCCTAAGAGATGCAATTTTTATTTGTTATAGCGTGCTATAATCACAATAAAATTTCAAAATCAAGCAAATATTATAGTATAATTTTCGGTATGAGATTGTCATTAACCAGAGAATTTTACTCAAAACACTCTTACTTTTTAGCGAAGTATATGATAAAAGTGCGTTATAATAATATGTATTTAAATTTTATATGCAATTATAATAGTTTCATAAACTAAGCGCGCTTCAGTGATCATAATAACTTTTGATTAAATCATATCAATGAGTATTTGCAATTCATCCAAATATGGTACTTACAAGAACACAAGATTTAAAATATCCATATAACTATTTATAAATAACGCTCTAGCAAGCATTAACTCCGTGCTGTATGAACAGTATTTTAAATTACTACCGTCTATTAGAGTGTGTGATATATTGTACTATAATCTATTTTTAAACTATTTATTTACAGTGTGCTGTTCTATCAGTGTGATTTAAAATTATTGGATTTAATGCTGAATATACTCGTTCTTCAGTCTAATATTACAGGAAACTTTGATTATTAGTTACTCAAGATTAATCAGATGATTCTTAAAAAGAATAATATCTTAAGTATTGTACATTTGAATTTTTAGTATCGCAGATTATTTTATGTATTTTTTGTGTTTAATATTCTAAGTCTTTGTCCTAGAGAGCAGCGTTCATTATTACCATAATCTTTTTTTGTACTAATATGGTTAAATCCGCTTGCACTAAGCATGTTTCTAACAGTAGTGCCTTGCTTCCAGCCATGTTCTATCAAAAGCCAGCCATTATCAATCAAATAATCGGGAGCACATGCTATAATGTGGCGTAAATATGCGAGTCCCTTCTCTGGCGCAACGAGAGCACTTAAGGGTTCGTAACGAATATCTTTTTCTAATAAATGGGGATCTAGTTCGTCAATATAAGGAGGATTACTAATAATTAGCATAAATTTATGTCCTTGTATAGGTTCGAACCAATTTCCTCTAATGAATGAAGTATTGGCAATTTTTAAACGCGAAGCGTTGCGTGATGCCAATTCTATGGCATCTACAAGATAATCAACCCCAATGAACTGGCAATCAGGTCGCTCACTGGCTAGTGCTAGAGCAATAGCACCAGTACCGGTTCCCAGATCTAGAACTGTGCATGCATGATTTGGAAGTAGTTCAAGAGCTTTTTCAACTAGACACTCTGTATCATTACGTGGAATGAGGGTTACTGGCGATACTTCTATATTTAATGACCAAAATTCACTCTTACCAATTAAATATGCTAATGGCTCATAAGATTCACGCTTTCTCAATAGTTGTTCTAATTGTTCTTCTTGTTCCAGGCGTAGCTCTGTCTCACTAAATGCCAAAATATAGCTACGGTTTTTACCGGTAATAAAAGATAGTAGAGCATCAACGTCGTATTCGGCTCTTTTATATAAGCACAGCCTTTCTATAGCCCTCTTACGCCATTGATCAAATCTCATGATGAGTCTTTTTCGCAAAGTAATGCTAGCTGATCTGCCTGATATTCTTGAACGATAGATTCTATGAGTAAGTCTAGATTACCTTCCATTATTTCATCTAAACGATAAAGTGTAAGGTTAATGCGATGATCTGTAACCCGACCACGTATAAAATTATAAGTACGATTGCGATCCGAACGGTCACCACTGCCGAGTAAATTACGGCGCTTGAAGGATTCTTGTTCATTTTGTTTTGCTATTTCGGCTGCCCGGATTCGGGCAGCCAATACTGATAAAGCTTTTGCTTTGTTCTTATGTTGCGAACGTTCATCCTGACACTCAACAACAACTCTGGTTGGCAGGTGTGTAATCCGCACTGCCGAATCAGTGGTATTTACATGCTGCCCACCTGCTCCGGATGAGCGGAAGGTATCAATTCGTAAATCATCAGGATTTATATCTGGCAATGCATGTTTCGGTATCTCAGGCATGACAGCTACAGTACAGGATGATGTATGAATGCGTCCTTGATTTTCAGTAGCAGGAATACGCTGAACACGGTGACCTCCGGATTCAAACTTCAAGTGACCATACGCGCTGCACCCAATAACTCTGGCAATGATCTCTTTAAATCCTCCATGTTCACCTGCGTTAGAATTAATAACTTCTATTTTCCAATAATTTGATTCTGCGTAACGGCTATACATGCGGAACATCTTACCAGCAAATAAAGCAGCTTCGTCTCCACCGGTTCCGGCCCTAATTTCTAAATAGCAGTTGCTTTCATCATTAGAATCTTTAGGTAACATTAAGGTTCTTAGCTGTTTTTCTATATCAATAATTTTTTTATTATTTTCAGAAATTTCTTCCTGTGCTATTTTATGCATTTCAGGATCATTAAGCATTGTTTCTGCTGTGTAGACATTCTCTTTTGCTTTTTGCCACTTCTGGAAGCAATGAGTAAGATCGCTTAACTGTGCGTACTCGCAAGACAGTACGCGAAAGAGTTCCTGATCCTTCATCATAGCGGGATCTGCAAGGTGCTCCTGCAACTCTATATAACGTTCTTGTAGAGTTTCTAGTTTAGCAATTATAGAAGATTTCATCTCTAGATGTATTAACCTTTAACGATCTTATCTCATTCAGAAAAGCTAATTATCACCCATTATAGGGGAACCCTGTAATACTTGTATTGTAACACCTTATTACATAGGAATAATTCTTGAGAGATCCTCTTTTCGTGTGTCTTCAGGGATTTATCCATGTATCGTTATATTCTTTAGTATTTCTATTGCATTGTAGCTCTCGTAGCGTATGCGTCATATTTATATTAAGCGCTAGATTGATTATTTTGTATAACACAATAAATTATTTGCAGTTTATTCTTAAAGATACTATCTCAGTTAAAATGTTATGTAACAATTATTCTATATCATATGAATACTAGTGATGTGTCCTTAGCTTTTCTTGTCAGATATTTAAATAATTTTGTATAAATATTTCAGTTAAGATTAATAAGGTCTCTGATTTATTATAAATATATCTTGATAGCATGAGAATCATCAAGATTCATAAAATTATTTATTCAACAATTTTAAAACATGCTTCCTCTCTTTTATTAAAATTTCTACAGGATTAGCGATGAAACTAATGATGAGTTTACTCTTCTAAGGATTCTAAATAATTTTTTAATTTGAATTATATCTAATTTTATATAACGTACCTCTTAATATTTTACTAGTTGTAATGCTACAAGTTGAAAATGATTACATGTTGTAATTTTCATACACGCATATAACATTTACGTAAAGAGATGGTTGCACATTTGTTAAATAATTAATTTTAGATTTACTTTAGAGGATTACTCAAAGATCTCTTTACTCCCGCTAATGACTAAGAAATTGAATAAGAGATAACTAGCGCCAATATAAATGGGAAGTACGCAAAAAATTATTCCATAGATAAGTTTTTTAACATACATTCAAAATCATCCATCATTGTAACCAAATTTGAAAGACTGTATAAGATCTTTAGATGAAAATAACGTGCACACAAAAGAAAAGAACTGCATATACTCGATATTTAGAATTAGATAATATGGATTACCTCACACTAATGCCAGAAGATAAAATTATGTTTAATAAACATGGGCACTGATTCTCTAGAAATAGAGATCTTGTTATAATAAACTGAAAGTTGTTACATTTTGTAATATTTTATGATCCGAAGATTAATAAGGCATAATTTTAGCTTGCTTACATGTATTTTACAGAATCTTTCATATAATGTGTTTTATAGTTTTGGATAAAGTATTCTCAAATTCTAGTACATGAGAAATGCTATTTAATGAATTATTAGCATGCTAATGAAAAAATTTTAGAGTATAGATGTCTTGCTTTCCATAAGGTAATATAAGCAATACTGCGGTCATTTTGATGTTTTCTACATTAAGCAATTAATAAGTCTGACATACAGGGAAGTCTGCTTCATATTATATAGCTAAGGAAATGAAAAAATTCTTTTAAAGTAATGCTTTGAAATATAGTAAGTGAAACAGCAAGATTCTTTGCAAGATTAATATAGTAATATCTTGTTCACTATATTTAAAGACTAAAATATTTTTTGTATCACAGTTATTCACTTTCTGATGCCTGATGAGGCCATCTAACTGTACATATAAATCTTATTTAATATGTTAAAATATTATTTATTAAGTAAGTTAGCATTGTTGACTATAGTCTAAATTAATTGTATGCGGCTAGATATTCTTTGGTTATATCCATAGTTTTATCGGTTCATTTCACGAAGATTGTAATAACTATAAATACTAGAACACTACAGTTTTTGTATTCTCAGGTTTATCTAGTTTTTTAATGAGAAATATTGATATTGTAAGTGAACAAGAGCCGTAATATAACTTGATTGATCATATAATATGATGGTTATTTCATTTAGATCTTTTCTGCTTTATATTTTTGTTCTTAGTCTAGTTATAGTTTTGTATAGTACATTTGTATATGATTTATAAAATTGTTTATCCCAATAAAGAAGGTCGTGCATTTACATGCTGCTTGAATATTGGTATAGGTTTTATATTTTATCAGATCTTATAGATTATTAACTGAGTGATAATCTTTGGTAAAGATCAAAAGATCAATATAAAACATTATTGATATCGTTCCCTACTTTTCGAATACGTCTCATTTCATGCTATATCATTATACCAATGATTTGAAGATGATAGTTGTTAATTAATAGGTTTCGTTCTTAGTATAAAAATTGTTATTATTTGTAATCTTTATTACTTTTATAAAAAGAAAGAATAAGAAATCATTAAAGGCGAAGACATGCGTTTGTAAAATAGGATTTTTGCACTAAATATTGGTATAAGCAATTGGTAGAATATATTATTAATATAATTATCATAGTTATTTATATGATAGACTACTGTGTCTTTCTTAAGACATAGTAGTCTATCATTCTAAAATGCCCTTCCTAGATGTTAAGTTATATAGTGAATCATTTTGATTATGACATAATATTGTTAGAGAAGAGTGATATTAAAGGGATAACTTTTAATGAACTTGATGGGGATGTGGAGATTACTCAGGCTGTTTTATAAAAAATACTATTATTTATAATGGATAATTTTGTAATTATTTCTTAGAGTAAGAACGGACAAGTATGTGCAAAAAATAACTTTTATTATAGTGCTAGCCTTTAGTTTTTTCTCATTAACTGCCTGTAATATTATACAACATAAAAATATTACAGGCAGCAATTATCAGTGCTTGCGCTGGCGCGAGCATAAGAATCAGGTACAAAAAATTGTCAAATACCAAACTAGTGGATCTTTGGCTTATTTTTCGAATCATCAGAGACTATATGCTCGTTTTTTTTGGCAACAGAGCGCGCCTGATTATTACTACATAGTAATTAGTAATCCAATGTTCAGTAATGCAATATCTCTTTATAGTATTCGAGGAATTATTTGGCTGACCGATCACAAAGGTAAGAGTTACTTTAGCAAAAGCGCAGATGAAATAATCCAAAAGCTTACCGGTATACGTATACCTCTACAAATATTGCGTTTATGGATATTAGGATTACCCGGTAATGCTGTTTATGTTAAGCTCAATAATCAAGATAAGTTGCAAAATATTACTGAGATTAAAGATGGTGTAACGTGGAAAGTAAAATATTTAAAATATAACTCTGATACTTATCCTGAAATGCCCACTCAGTTAGATATTATACAAGACGATAAACTCGTAAAACTTAAAATTGATACTTGGGTCTTAAAAAATGATTTCTAGCAGCAGTACGTGGCCTTCCCCAGCTAAGATAAATTTATTTTTATATATTATTAATCGTCGTTATGATGGCTACCATAACTTGCAAACTTTATTCCAATTTTTAGAGTATAGCGATGAATTAATTATTACACCACGTAGTGACGGTAAACTAAATTTGCTCACTAAAATTAACGGTTTATCTAATGACCAGAATCTAATTATACGTGCTGCTAAATTACTGCGTAATAATTTGCCTAAATGTTTTGATTATTGTGGCGCAGATATTGAACTTAAAAAAATAATTCCGATAGGCGGAGGTCTCGGTGGAGGTTCTTCTAATGCTGCTACAGCATTGGTAGCTCTTAATACATTATGGCAGACTAATTTTAATGATCATGAATTAGTCAAGATGAGTATCGAGCTTGGTGCGGATGTACCTTTTTTTGTGAATGGTTTTGCATGTTTTTCAAACGGTGTTGGAAGATTGATACATCCAGCGTATCCTAAAGAAAAATGGTATCTTATTGCACATCCTGGTCTAAATATTCCCACATCAAAGATATTTACTGATCCGGAATTGACCAGAAACTCTCCTGTGCGCAGTTTCGAGGATCTGATGAGCATCCCGCATACAAATGATTGTGAGCTTATAGTTAGAAAACGTTTCTATGATGTTGATCGGGTTATTTCATCGCTGTCACAATATTCACCTTCTCGTTTAACTGGTACAGGTGCTTGTGTATTTGCTGAATTTGAGACTGAGTTTTCTGCTCTTGAGGTGCAGCGCAAGATACCAGATTGGATCACGTCTTTTGTTGCGCGCGGAGTTAATAGTTCACCGCTACAAATTTTTAGATCAGATTTTATGAACTCTGCAAAATAATTTTTATTTGGTACTTGAGTTTAAATATTTTCTGGATCTTCTTTACTTAGTTAAAGAATAACTCATATCATTAAAATATATTCCATACTGTCAATATTAGGGTAATACATAAAAGTATTAATGATGATTAGGGTAATACATAAAAGTATTAATGATGCTGACGATTATAGTTCTATAATTCTTTTGATCACTCTCGATTTAAGAGAAGCAAGTTCTTCTTAGAAGAATATATTATCTTTCAACGTTACTATGATACAATATTATTAATCGTTTCTCACTTGTTAGTTCCTTATTATTAAGAGAGTTTAAAACCAGCAGGTTACTAACCTATCTATTGCCTCGCTTGATTAATCAGTAAGTATAAGTATATATTCAGGGGGGATAGTTAACTTTTGTGCTAACCACTCTAGGTTATTTTGACTACAGAAATATGATTAGCATATTACTAATAATAGAAAAATTAATTGTACAGTACCTCTCATAAAGATATGAGATAAATTTAGTAAAAATTATATAGTTCTGTATAAAGATATAAATTACTCAATAACAAAATAGAAGGTGTATACTTGCAAGCAAATAAGATGTTGGGAAATTAATAATATATTTTTTTGTACAGACATATGTTAAAAGAATTTACAGAAAGATCAGAGAAGTATACTAACAGCATGTAATTAATATAGAACTATGTTAGTTTTTGAATATGATTATAAACGTAATATCATATATTCAAAAAACTTTATTATAATGCAAATATAACCCATGTAAATTATACTAGTATAAAGATATTATATATTTTAAAATAAAACAGATAGGTTATTATTTAATAACACTATAATTATAATCATTACGTAGAAAATTATTCTATAAAAACTAGGTAAATAGTTAAAACAAAACAAATAAATTGGATATAATACTGCAGAGTATATTAGTTGATATAGTAGTATTCTTACTTCAATGCTATTATATATAAAGTTATGATGATCACCGGAAGGATAATTAAACTGAATTATCTTTAATGAGCATAATTATGATAGTATATACTATTTATCATAGTGCTCATAGTTGACATTTACCTTACTTTATACTTTGAATACTATTCTAAAGTAATTTACTATGAGGGTAAATAAAATAACCTTTATATCCCTTTATTCAATGTATCCGTAATGATTTTTTAGAAATCATATAGAGGTTTTCGTGCCTGACATGAAGCTTTTTTCTGGTAATGCTACTCCGGAATTAGCACGGCGGATTGCCAGCCGTCTCTACACTAGTCTGGGCGATGCTGCTGTAGGACGTTTTAGTGACGGCGAAGTCAGTGTGCAAATAAATGAGAATGTACGAGGCGGTGATGTTTTTATTATCCAGTCTACTTGTGCTCCAACCAATGATAACTTGATTGAACTAGTAGTCATGGTAGATGCATTGCGCCGTGCCTCTGCAGGACGTATCACTGCTGTAATACCCTATTTTGGATATGCTCGTCAAGATCGCCGTGTTCGTTCTGCCCGTGTACCCATCACTGCTAAGATTGTAGCTGATTTTTTATCAAGTGTAGGCGTAGATCGTGTTCTTACTGTAGATCTGCATGCGGAACAGATTCAAGGTTTTTTCGACGTTCCCGTAGACAACGTATTTGGCAGTCCTATTCTGTTAGACGACATGCTCCAAAAAAATATGAATAAACCAATGGTAGTTTCTCCAGATATAGGTGGTGTGGTTCGTGCTCGTGCTATTGCTAAACTGCTTAACGATACTGATATGGCAATAATTGATAAACGTCGTCCTCGCGCTAACGTATCTCAAATTATGCATATTATTGGTGACGTTTCTGGTCGTGACTGCGTGCTAGTTGACGACATGATAGATACTGGGGGTACTCTGTGTAAGGCTGCTGAAGCATTAAAAGAACGTGGTGCTAAAAGTGTTTTTGCCTATGCAACTCATCCAATCTTCTCCGGTAATGCGATAAGTAATATTCAAAGTTCTGTTATCGATAAAATCATAGTATGCGATACCATTCCTCTTTCCGCAGAAATAAAAGCACTAAAAAAAGTTCGTACTCTAACTCTATCGGGTATGCTAGCAGAAGCTATCCGGCGCATAAGCAATGAAGAATCTATTTCTGCAATGTTCGAGTACTAAGCATAATATATGCTTATGATTTAATGCATCTAGATGAAGTCTATAAGTGAATTGAAGAAAATAATAAAAATTCTTCAGAAGTTGATTAAGTCCGTAAACATTAAGAATCTTTGTCTAAGATGCGATAAAATAATAATTAGAGAAAAATTATCATCAGCTATTTAAAATTATATTATGCGGTGGCATTATCTATGAATCTATATGAATCTATATGATTCTTCTTTATCGAATATTGCCTGCCTTATATTACTATTTTAAGCTAAGATTATGATGACTTCTAATTATTTTAACCTATTGCACAATAATTATATACAGACTTCTATCTTAAAGATTGAACTAATAATTTTTTCTTCTTGATTTGCCTGAATAGGATCATTATTGTAGTAAATAAGTTAAGAATTATAATGAACATTATATAACGATATATTGTTTGATTTGTTAATAAGTAGAATAAAATATTAATTTTGCTAATAAATATAATAGTAAAAATATTTTTGATAAATTTAGGTAATTATATAGCTCTACATTTGACCGATCATAATATGATATATTATATAATTATTTCTTCATGTATTAATATTAAAATTAATTACTATTATATTTCTTTTTATAAGATCAGTGGATCCTCGCAATATAAAATATTATATAGTAATTTAATAACGTAAATTGTTAAAATAATAATATTTTATTAGGATCAGTAATTTATAAGCATCTTATATCACTAAATATTATATTATATATTATCGATAGAAAGATATGAAAAAATAATTTTGATGATCATCATTTAATATTAGATTTTTTCATTTAAATAATTGATCTGTACCTGAGCTAGGTAATTTTACAATTATCATATTTATAAATAAGTTATGACTATTTACATATATGGGATTATAGGTAATTTATTTTAAAAACTAGCTATATCTAACAGTAGATATTTTTATTTCTTTTAGAATCTTCTAAAAATAAGAAGATCGTACAAATAATAATGCGATACTTAGAAGTAGTACTTCTTTATCAAAAGATCTTTGTTTTATTTAAAAACTTATACTTTATGCAAAGCATTTTCTAACTTTATTATTGAGTATAATTTATTAATTAATTCAAAAATATGCTCTAGGCAATCCTAATCTTATACTTTATCTATTAAATTATTTTTGAATTGAGTATCATTCAACAAGAATATCTTTCATGTTAGATCTAATAGCACTAACATGAACTTGATCAGTGCTCTCAATTTATGAAATCACTGTTGAGTAATAAGTCGTGAACTTATTAAAGATATAGAATGCTCTGTACATACTATATCCTGCGACTAATAATATTAGTGTTGACTGATCTGAAAATCTACACTTGCTTGATCTAACCAGATATATATAAGACTTACGGTTATCCTAGCGTAAAATTATGTAGTATCATATTTTTCTGCGCTATTTGTTATGCTATGTGTTCTCTAATTTTTGTACACTTTTTATCCACTCATAAATATATTCAGACAAATAAATGCTATCAGTAGAATTATTATTTTAGAAGATAATTGCTTTAAACTGACAATTAGAAAAAGATCATGTTGTTGGCATTGATCTTTTTCTAATCAGGAACTGGCTCTCTGTAAGCGATTGCTAAGTTTTAGTGGTTAATGCTTGTCCACTCCCACTTATTATCTATTTAACCCGCTCTGTTAGAGTCATTTGAAAAGCTAATAATGCCATATTAAGATAAGATGCATATATGAGATAAATATTAGTTGAAGGGAGTCTAATGATTCTTTTATGATAAACATTTATGTATATGAATTCAATCAATTTACTCTACTCTTATGCGTGATGTGCATAGATAGCAATACTTTTCTTAGAGTATGCTCGCATATATTGAAATATACCGATGACATTATCTTGCATGAATAGTTATGGATATACGAATATTTTACATGTTTAAAAAATTTTTTATACTTTGAGTAGACTAGTTCGTTGATATTTATAATAATATTTTAGATCGCAACTAAATTATAGCAGGGCTTATGTTTAAACCTTATTTAATGGTTATTGAAATTAAAGTCTTTCGTTGTCTTTGATGACGTTCTTGATGAACATATGAATTAAAGATGTCGTTTGCTGTAATGATTCAAGCAAAGGATAAGGATGTATAATACTATTGTGCTATTTTATTAATAAATTATTTATACTTTTTAATAACTATTTATTCATACTATTTTTATCTAAAAAGTTATCAGAGCTTTCTTAAAATTATACTTTATATTTCTAGCAAAATTTATGCATGATAATAAACTATTTTTATTTTGCATAGTTCAGCAACAAATAAGAGAAATAAATTATTGAGTCTTAAAAGGATCTTCTATAATGATAGTCTCTGCACGGTCAGGACCAGTAGAAATAATATCAACTGGTACTCCTGTTTCTGCTTCTATACACCTAATATAGTTTATTGCAGCTTGCGGTAATTGACTGTATTCGTTTAATCCAAATGTAGGCTTTTCCCAACCTGGCAAAGTTTTATATATTGGTTGTATTCCTTTCCAATTTACAGAGTGCAGTGGAGTGGTGTCAATTGTATGGCCATTAGGCATGCGATAACCGATACATATTTTTATGCTTTCTAAATCATCTAAAACGTCTATTTTAGTTATGCACAAGCCAGAAAGAGAGTTAAGCGTTACAGCGCGACGTAGAATAACAGCGTCTAACCATCCGGTGCGGCGGCGACGTCCAGTAGTTGCGCCGTATTCTTTGCCTTTAGTAAACAGGAGTTCTCCTTTTTCATCTAATAACTCAGTTGGAAATGGACCTGAACCCACTCGAGTGGCGTAAGCCTTAAAAATACCTAGCACGTAATCAATGCAGCATGGTCCTACCCCGGTACCGGTAGATACACCGCCTGCAGTAGTATTGGAGGAAGTTACATATGGATAAGTTCCATGGTCTATGTCTAGTAGAGTTCCTTGTGCACCCTCAAATATTATAGAAGCACCTTGCTTGTTTGCTGTGTTCAGAAGATCCGAAACATCAACCACCATAGCGGTGATGATGTCAGCGACAGACATCACTTCATCCAGAACTATTTGGTAGTTAATAGGCAGCACATTATAGTAGTTAACTAATTGAAAGTTATGGTAGTCTATAATAGTTTTTAGCTTGATTGCAAAGTTTTTTTTATCAAATAAATCACCAACCCGCAGACCGCGACGAGCAATTTTATCTTCATATGCAGGTCCTATACCTCTACCTGTTGTCCCGATAGCTTTTATACCACGCTCTTTTTCGCGAGCCTTATCTAGTGCTACATGATATGGTAGGATCAGCGGACATAACTCGGATATTAAAAGACGTTCACGAACAGGAATATCATGTGATTCAAGTTCTGTAATTTCACGGATTAAAGCATCAGGAGCCAACACAACGCCGTTTGCAATAATACTCGTTACGTTTTTACGCAGAATCCCAGATGGAATCAAATGAAGAATAGTTTTTTTGCCGTTAATGACTATAGTATGACCTGCGTTGTGTCCTCCTTGGTAGCGCACAACATATTTAGCCCTTTCGGTTAATAAATCTACTATCTTACCTTTTCCTTCATCACCCCATTGCGCTCCTAGTACGACGATATTCTTACCCATTACAATTCTCACCACTTTATTAAAATGAATTCTATCACTACTTTTTGAAAAGTTTTATTATTTTCATAATATAATTGAATAATACATTCTAAAAACTTTCAGAACATAATAAATCTATGCAATGTTTAGCGGATATATCGATTTTTAATTTTAAATATGTAACATATCACTCGCTCTTGAGTATATCTAATATCATATGAATAATTTTATATCATTATTACAAATATTAGCTTCATCAAAATCAGAAAAGAATACTAAAAAATTTTATCTGTAGAGTAGTCATCTATAATCTAATGAGATATCTATGGTTATTTTATGTAGTGTATACCCTCATTATATCTCAAAAGTATAATCTAATGAGATATCTATGGTTATTTTATGTAGTGTATACCCTCATTATATCTCAAAAGCTAAAGTCGTAAATGTTTGTATATCATCAATTAACTCACATAGATTTTTGATCTGAATTGCCTGAATATCTGTCATCATGATGAAAGTTGTACCTAAAATAGTGATTATGACCATTAGGTTAGCTAACAGAAAATTTCTTATTGCCTTACATAATAGAAAAATGTTTTATCTGTCAATATGGATATATTATAACGGTTATTTATCTTTGGTAATGAATTTATGCTATTGTATCAATGATTACATTGTTGTACCTCATAATATTATATATTTAGTATAACTTGCTACTGTCTAACATAATTTTTGTATAGAATTTTAACGGGATGTATTGAAATATAAAGCGGAGTCACACAAAAGGATAGTTCTAAAATAAAATCATTATGTGTATTAAATATGCTTATTCCTAACGTAGGTAATAATATAAGCAGACTCGGTAGTTAAGCGGTAAATATAATTAATCAATAGAACCATCAGTGAGTTTTATTAGTCCTCATAATCGAAAAGAGACCTAAATCTGAATGTCTTTATGAGATAACTGCGGTTTTTCTGGGAGCACTAGTAGTAATAATCTTAATATGTCTACCCTTGAATCTATTAAGAAATTCACTGATATTTATAATTTTCTGTAATTCTAGAACAAAATACTATAATAGTGATAGGTTTATATCATCTCATATAAATGTAAATCTCTGCTACCTTTAACTATGCATTTTATTTGATATTAAATCTTTAAAAAAAATTAAGCAATATTTCAAGAAAATACACTATTTTTATAGTTATACTTAATTAGTACTTACTATTTTTCTTCTGCAGGATGCAGATAACTGCTAAAGATCTAAGGTAGATCGCTGCTTTAATATATTATTTATATTAAATGATGATAGACTATGATCGTATTCTTATACTTCCTAATATTTATGCTAGATTTTATTATAATTTAGCTATTACTTAAGATAATAACTAAAGAGATATTGTCGTTATAAAAATAATATCTTTCAAAAAGTAATAATATTTTATTTGCATGTTATAAGGTAGATTAAATGCAGGTTAGTTGTTATGGATCATTTATTTAATAAAACACACTGAACCATTTAAATGCTTTTTATGAGTTTATTATTCTAGTGTGACTTCTTTTATTCTTCTTTTAATGTCTATTCTTTAAGCTTTCATAGTAGTATAATCGCCGCCATGTATATGAACGGTTTACTATATGTAGTATAATATTTTGATTATGGGCAATTGTCAGTAATAAGAGATAGTAAAGCAAGTCGCACTTGTTAGCTACTTGCTTTACCATGTTACACTACATATTATTTCTTGTGCTTAAGAGCCATATTATCTAAGCGCTGGTTCGCTCTTACTGAATCTTCTTTAGCAGTTTGAACATCACTACGCATTGAGTTAATGTCGTCACTGAGCTGAGCGCATTTATTGTCTAAATTTTGAATATTAGTATACAGTTGGTCTATTTTAGCATTACTAGCACATCCAACCAGCATAGTAGATGCTAGACTTAGGGAACTAAGTAGTAATATTTTAGTACAATTCATCATAAAACCCTCTAAATTGATTTAATGCTTACGTAACATCATATATTATGACATAAACTTTTTTCTAAAGAGAATATTTTTACAGTATACGAATGAAATATTCGTTTTAATCTCTCTTTTAAATGCATAAAGAGTATAAAAGCAGACATAATATCATACTAACCAGAACCTATTGAACTTATGGTGGCTAGTTACTATATATTTATAATCCCTAGGTAATTTTAGTTTATGTATCAGTCATAAATTGGCTGATTTATAATGTTGAGCTGGATATGGAGCTAATTCGTGGCATTTATAATCTACGGGCACGTCATTATAGCTGTATTTTAACAATTGGTAATTTCGATGGCGTGCACCGCGGTCACCAAGGACTGCTTGCCCAGTTAAAATATGAAGGTAATCGTTTAGGATTACCAGTTATGGTAATGATCTTCGAACCCCAGACATTAGAGGTACTCGGAATAGACAAAGCGCCGGCGCGGCTAACCCAGTTACGCGATAAATGTCAGCATCTAGCACATGCGGGAGTCGATTATCTTCTATGCATTCGCTTTAATCTAGATTTTGCAGCTACCTTACCTCATCACTTCCTCGAAAAGTTACTAGTTGAACAGCTTGGCGTAAAATACCTAATGGTAGGTGATGATTTTCGTTTTGGTGCAGAGCGACAAGGTAACTATGATTTATTGAAAAAGTCGGGAGATAAGTTAGGATTCACGGTTATAACATCTAGTAGTTTCCGGGAAGGTAACAAGCGTATTAGCAGCACTGCCATTCGACACGCATTACGGGAAGACAATTTTTCTTTGGCTGAAAGCATGTTAGGTCGCCCATATAGCATCTCTGGGCGTGTTGTGCACGGTGATAAAATTGGTAGAACAATTGGTTTTCCAACAGCTAATATGCGACTGAGATGGTTGGTCGCACCAGTGCAAGGTGTCTATGTTGTTGATGTTTATGGTATTGCCCCGGAACCATTACCAGGAGTTGCAAACATTGGAATACGCCCAACATTTTCAGGCATAAGTCAGCAGTTAGAAGTCCATTTATTAGATAAGATGATGGATCTTTATGGATATCATTTAGATGTGGTGCTGCGCGCAAAATTGCGTAATGAGCAGCGCTTTGTTTCTCTTAAGGCATTAAAGCAGCAAATAGCGAATGATGTTTTGACTACCCGTAAATTTTTTGGATTGGCTAGTTCAGTATAATTGCTATCATATGTTCATATTAAACATATTGATATTAGGTGAGAACTTTTCTTGAATAATAATACGTCTTAAAACAGAATTGAGGATCTAATGAATGATTATAAGAATACGTTAAACTTGCCAGAAACAGGTTTTCCTATGCGGGGCAATCTTGTCAGGTTTGAACCTTTTATACTGCAACATTGGTATGAGCGTGATCTATACGGAATGATACGTAAAGCAAAAAAGGGGAAAAAAAATTTTATTTTGCATGACGGCCCTCCTTATGCAAACGGTAGTATTCATATTGGTCACTCACTAAATAAGATTCTGAAAGATATTGTTATTAAATCTAAAGGGCTGAGCGGATTTGACGCACCTTATATTCCTGGTTGGGATTGTCATGGTCAACCTATTGAATTAAAAGTTGAGAAATTAATTGGTAAGCCAGGAGATAAGTGCACTGCTTCTGAATTCCGTGCTAAATGTCGAGAATATGCTATCGAGCAAGTTGAAGACCAAAAAGCTGATTTCAAACGCCTTGGAGTCCTTGGTGATTGGGATCATGCATATCTGACAATGGATTTTAAAACTGAAGCTAACATAATTCGTACATTAGCTAAAATAGCAGAGAATGGTCATCTCATAAAAGGTGCCAAGCCAGTGCACTGGTGCCCCGAATGTGAATCTTCACTGGCTGAAGCCGAAGTTGAATACTATGACACAACTTCGTTATCTATGTACGTGCGCTTTTCTTTGATAAATAAAGAAGCAATTTTAACTAAATTAGGAGTAAAAAATTTTGAAGGCAAATGTTACGTGCTAATTTGGACTACAACGCCTTGGACAATGCCAGCAAATCGTGCAGTTTCTCTTCATCCTGAATTTGAGTACCAACTGATTAATATTGAAGGTGAATGTTTAATATTAGCTACTAATCGGGTTGAAAGTGTTATGAAGCTATTAGGTATCCTTTCGTGGACCGTACTAGGTTGTTGTAAGGGTGCTGATCTAGAATTACAACAATGTCAACATCCTTTTATGGATTTCAGTGTGCCCATTGTTCTACATGAAGGGATTACAATTGAAGTAGGTACAGGTGCTGTACACATTGCTCCTGCTCATGGTCCTGATGACTATATTATAGGTCAGAAATATAGCTTAGAAACTGCAAATCTTGTCGGATCGAACGGTTGTTACCTCAGTGGTACGTATTCTGGCATAAATAGCCTCGATGGTTGTTTTATATTTAAGGGTAATGATGTAGTGATAAAACTTCTTAGAGAGCATGATGCACTACTACATGTTGAAAAAATAAGCCATAGCTATCCATGCTGTTGGCGTCATAAAAAACCAATTTTCTTTCGTGCTACTCCGCAGTGGTTTATCAGCATGGATCAGAAAGGACTTCGAGAGAAGGCTCTTGCGGAAATTGACAAGATAGAGCGCATTAATCTGAAAACAACAGGGTTTAGCGGCTGGATCCCCTCATGGGGGAAAGCTCGTATAGAAAGTATGTTATTGAACCGACCTGATTGGTGTATATCACGTCAGCGCACTTGGGGTGTGCCAATGTCTATGTTTATTCATAAAGATACACATAAACTTCATCCTCAGACTATAGAATTAATGCAAAAAGTAGCTAATCTTGTAGAAAAACAAGGTATTCAGGCATGGTGGGATGTAGATATTCAAGATATCCTGGGTGTAGAAGCCGATCAGTACGAAAAAATACCTGATACCTTAGATGTATGGTTTGATTCTGGCTCAACTAGTGTATCAGTAGTTGATATGCGCCCTGAGTTTAATGGCAATATCGTAGACATATACCTCGAAGGATCTGATCAACATCGCGGTTGGTTTATGTCATCTCTTATAATATCTACTGCAATTAAAGGTAAGGCTCCTTATCGTCAGGTGCTTACTCATGGCTTCACGGTAGATCCTAAAGGACGGAAAATGTCCAAATCTCTTGGTAATACAGTAAGCCCCCAGGATGTAGTGAATAATTTTGGTGGTGATATTCTGCGTCTTTGGGCTGCTTCTACTGATTATACCGGTGAAATTATAGTATCAAATGATGTTTTAAAAAATTCCTCCGATTCCTATCGACGTATTCGTAACACCGCGCGCTTTTTGCTAGCAAACCTAAATAGTTTTGATCCACAACTGCATATAGTGCAGCCGGAAGACATGGTGGTGCTTGATCGCTGGGCAGTTGAGCGTGCTATGCATGCACAGAAAGAGATTGTGGATTCTTACGAGAAGTACGAGTTTCATAAAGTTATTCAACGTGTTTTGCAATTTTGTTCAGTTGAGATGGGTGCTTTTTATCTAGATATTATTAAAGACCGTCAGTACACTACGAAAAGAGATAGTATTTCGCGCCGCAGCTGTCAAACGGCATTATTCCATATTATTGAAGCGTTGGTGAGATGGATTGCCCCAATTTTATCTTTTACTTCTGATGAGTTATGGCGGTATATTCCGGGCGAACGTGCCGATTTTGTCTTTACTGAAGAATGGTATCAAGGGTTGTTTGGGTTGATGGATGCGGAGTTAATGAATAATGAATTCTGGACGAATATAATAGAGGTGCGTGCAGAAGTAAACAAGGTGATTGAACAAGCCCGTCAAGAAAAACGTGTAGGCAGTTCTCTAGAAGCTAGAGTTATATTGTATGTAGATAATAATTTGCTATATCAGCTGAATAGCCTAGAAGATGAATTGCGCTTTGTTATGCTCACGTCTAGCGCTCAGGTTGAGCCATTAGAAAATGCACCCGCTGATGCAGTGGAAAGCAATATGTTTCAAAGACTAAAGATTTTTTGTATAAAGGCTGATGGCTATAAATGCCCACGTTGTTGGCATTTTTATACTAAAATTCGATGTAATCCTATACATCCAGATTTATGTCCAAGATGTGAGACTAATGTAATAGGTAAGGGAGAAAAACGTAAATTTGCGTAATGAGGAAAGTGCTATGAAAACATTAATTATGTCTACGGGTTTACGATGGCTCTGGTTAGTAATGCTTGTGTTAATAATAGATTTATTTAGCAAATATTGTATTCTGCAAAATTTTTCTTTAGGTAAAACTAAAGCACTGCTGCCATGCTTAAATTTACATTATGTCCGTAACTATGGTGCAGCTTTTAGCTTATTTGGAGATTGTAGTGGCTGGCAAAGATGGGTTTTTGCCAGCATTAGCATTGGGGTTTGCGGATTATTATTGCTGATGATGTATCGAATGAGTGCTAAGAAAAAAATAAAAAATATCGCTTGTTCACTAATTATAGGGGGTGCACTAGGTAATCTATATGATCGTATCTATCATGGATTTATCATTGATATGATCGACTTTTATACTGGCGTGTGGCATTTTGCTACATTTAATTTTGCAGATTGTACAATTTGTTTTGGTGCTATATTAATGATTTTTGAAAGAAAGAGGCCGTTTAAGTCAATAAATTACTAGTACCCATACAAAAAATGCAGAACAATAATATATCCCCTATATATCCTCGATACACCTTACCACAGATGGTGATTCTTATAACTATTGATACATTTATTGCTGTACTAGTTTCTAAGTCCTCTTAGGATAAAACAGATTATGAATTGCTATAAATTCATTTTAGTATTCTAGAGGACAATAATTCCTCAAGTTACTATGCAATCTGTTACACAATGATTTTCCATAATAAGACTCACGTATCCCAGGTATTTACTAGCCGTAATTTTACTAATGTACAGGTACTAGTAGCCAAAGGACAGAGAATATAGCAAGCACTGGTTTAGAGTATGTTAAATGCTATTTATATAAATAATCATGGTAACCATCATCATTTTATGAAATGTTTTAATCTTTAACTCAGGAATTTTAATCTTGACAAAAAGAGGTATTTAATGCAAATCCTATTAGCTAATCCTCGCGGTTTCTGTGCTGGTGTTGATCGAGCGATTAGTATTGTAAAACGCGCACTAGAACTTTACGGTTCGCCAATTTATGTTTGTCATGAAGTAGTGCATAACGAGTATGTAGGAAATAGTCTGCGTAATCTCGGGGCTGTTTTTATTGAAAATATTAGTGATGTTCCTGATAATAACATTCTAATTTTTTCTGCTCATGGTGTTTCTCAAAAAGTGCGCGCAGAAGCTAAATCACGAAATTTAACGATGCTATTTGATGCTACGTGTCCATTGGTAACCAAAGTTCATATGGAAGTAGTCCGCGCCAGTCGTAACGGTACTGAAGTCATTTTTATTGGGCATATGGGACATCCAGAAGTCAAAGGTACTATGGGTCAGTATAGTAATAAGGAAGGGGGGATATATCTAGTAGAATCTCAAGAGGACGTCTGGAATCTGCAGGTTAAAAACCAAGATCATCTCTATTTTATGACCCAAACTACTCTATCTGTTAGCAAAACTCAAGAAATTATTAATGTTTTACGAAAACGTTTTCCAAGTATTATAGGTCCACGCAAAGATGATATTTGCTATGCAACTATTAATCGTCAGGAAGCTGTACTTAATTTGGCTGCTGCATCTGAAGTAGTTCTAGTAGTTGGTTCTAAAAATTCATCTAACTCAAACCGTCTAGCTGAACTTGCAAGAAGCACTGGAATACTGTCGTTTTTGATTGACTCTTCCCAAGACATTCGTAATGAATGGCTTGAAGGTATAAACTGTATTGGTGTAACTGCAGGAGCTTCTGCTCCTGAAGTATTGGTGCAAGATGTTATTAAGCATCTTCAGATGTTTGGAGGTGGATCTCCAGTTGAGTTGCTAGGTCGTGAAGAAAATATTTTTTTTGGAATACCGCAAGAACTGCGTATAAATCTAGATTATATCTATTAGCAGTTATTTGTGCGATATGGATAAGATTATGAGATTTACTAATTTTATTGATGCTTTTAATTACAAGTAGTATGCTACAATAAAGTATATGTATATTACAAGATATGCTTAATTACCTTAGTGACAAATCTGATTTCAATGATACAGTATAAAAGTAAAGTATATGGATTTAGAATAAAAGTATCGTTATTATAGAAATTTGTTAATTGATATTAAAAAATTTTAATTACATGTTTTATTTATAAGATGTATATTTTTTAGTATTGAATATTTTTAAAAATAAAAATACTATCATTTAGTAAATAAATTTGACTTTGCCTATCTTCTACAAAAGATAACAATCTATTTAATGCTTGAAGAAGCATCTTTTCTATCATACCTGGCATACGATTTAGTATTATTTATTTCAATAGTTTGGCAATTTATTATGTGACACCTAAAGAAAAGATCATATTTCCGCTTAACTTATTGCTTATCTAATAGCAACTAATCATATCTAAAGATAGACTATATAAAACTTATATAGTTTTGTTTACACAGAAATTATTATCTTATGTTTATACATTTCTCTACAGATACTCCAATTATTGATTACTTTTCCTTTTTTATATAATATTAGAAATAAAGGTAATTTTTTTGCGTTGTACTTAAGTCTTCACAAGATTTATAAAAGATCTTATATTGTGCATAAAGTCCAATGTATTGCAATAGGGATGCATCTGATCCGGAATTACAGGTTATTATATTTTTAGGATCCCCTCTCCTTGATGGTATAACACTGTGCATCATACAGAGCAAATCCGCGCATTTACATATAAATCTAATCTATGTATTTAGGGATTATAATATTAATTTTTTAATATTTCTTAATAAGTGGTAAGTGTATAATTTTCAGTAAATATAAAAATATTATCAATCTTTTATTAATTAAGTTAAATATCACAGAAAGTAGCTAGGCTATCTCATGCGATTATTGTTGCCGTATATTGAATTTAGAGTAGGCTATAATATCAAGTTTATTAATAAATATACTTGATATTATCATATATCTTATATACTTTTAATAAAGTTGATATGTATAAAATTAATTAATTTTATACATAATTTACTTATATATCAAGACTATATTTTGGCTTTGATTATGACATCTTTATTAGATATCTGAAAGATACAATACAGTAATTTTGCTATATATCTAGTATCGATTATAATTTGTAGGCGCTCGTTCCCTATTTATAAATATAGTATTGTCAATCTTCTGAAGTTAACAAATATTACGTTGAATAGAAAATGATTTACGAAAATAATTAATGTTCACGATTTTTGCTAAATTTTATTTCAGGATAGCGTTCAATCATCATATTAAGGTTGATTATAGTTGGTGCGATATATGTTAAATTACCACTTTCATCTAATGCTAGATGCAGTTCATGCTTACGTTTAAATAATTCTAATTTTTTTGCATCATTACATTCAATCCAACGGGCTGTTGAGATATTGATGAATTCGTAGATCGCTTCAACGTTGTATTCACTTTTTAGACGTGAGACTACAACTTCAAATTGAAGCATACCAATTGCACCAACTATTAAATTATTGTTATGAATTGGCCGAAATACTTGTACTGCACCCTCCTCTGAAAGTTGTATTAAGCCTTTCAATAGTTGTTTTTGTTTTAGGGGATCACATAAGCTAATTTTACGAAACAATTCCGGAGCAAAGTTAGGAATACCGATAAAATTTATATTCTCACCCTGAGTAAAGGTGTCACCGATTTGAATATTACCGTGATTATATAAGCCAATAATATCTCCTGCATATGCTTCTTGCAGATTTGTACGATCTCCTGCCATAAAAGTAAGCGCATTAGCTATAACAACTTTTTTCCTAGCACGAACGTGATAAAGTTTCATGTTTTTTTCATAATGTCCTGATACAACACGCATAAAAGCTATACGGTCACGATGCTTAGGATCCATATTAGCTTGGATCTTAAATACAAAGCCAGTAAATTGCTCTTCTGAAGCCTTAACTTTGCGAGTATCCGTTTTACGCGACATTGGCGCTGGAGCCCACTCTACTAAAGAATCTAGCATATGGTCTATACCAAAATTTCCTAATGCAGTACCAAAAAATAGCGGCGTTAGTGAACCATTTAAAAATGAATCTTTATCAAATTGGGCGAATGCGGCTTTTATGAGGTCTAATTCACTCCGTAGTTGTTTAGCAAAATCTTCTCCTACGGTTTTTTCTAAAATTGTATTATCTAGACCTTTGATTATCAAAACTTCTTGAATAGTATGTCCTTGACCTGTTTTATAGAGATAGGTTGTATCTTGATAAAGGTGATAAACACCTTTAAAAGATTTACCACAGCCTATCGGCCATGTAATAGGGGTACATAAAATACGCAGCTCTTTTTCTACTGCATCAATTAACTCGATCGAATTTAGAGTTTCACGATCTAATTTATTCATGAAAGTTATTATTGGCGTATCACGCATACGTGTAATTTCTATTAGTTTGCGTGTGCGGTCTTCAACACCTTTTGCAGCATCTATGATCATCAAACAGCTATCAACAGCAGTGAGTGTGCGGTAAGTATCTTCTGAAAAATCTTCATGCCCTGGTGTATCAAGCAAATTGATTAAACAGTTATTATAAGGGAATTGCATGACTGATGTAGTAACAGAAATGCCCCGTTGTTTTTCTATTTCCATCCAGTCTGACTTTGCGTGTTGTTTTGATCCCCGGCCTTTTACTGTTCCTGCTTTCTGAATGGCTCCTCCAAATAATAGAATTTTTTCAGTTATAGTAGTTTTACCGGCATCAGGATGAGAAATGATTGCAAAATTGCGGCGTTTTACTATTTCGTTATAATATTTATTATATGACATATTTTAACGTTCTATGGTTGGTGACTTTGCACTTGTGTTCATAATTAAGATGATACGTTAATGCGCTAAGCAGTAATAAAATTATTATAGCTTAATACTGGCTAACCAGTATTAATTTCATTAGTTAAATAGCGGGGTTATCAATGATAACTCTACTAAATAAAGAAACGCTAATTGCTCATCATATATGCTGTGAATTTATATGATGTACTTGGGTTGATCCCCTTAATTTAGGCAGGATAACAATTAATTTTATTAAAATTTAAACTTTATAACTGCTGTTATCAATGACTGATTAGTTTATTCGTTAGCAAGGGATAAATAATATTATACAATACAAAATTTAAGGGTGATAATATACTTATATTATTGATGCTCTATATCCTGAGCCTTTCATGAATATTAATAGAATTTTAGCATATAATATATTTTTAATAAAGGTGTATTATGCTGCATTCCAAAATTAGAACTCTATATGTTTTTATATATAAAATGATATATAATATTTTATAGTTTAAAAGCATGAACCATGATAATTTTCTTAACTTTAATAAACCAGAGAATCGTATATAAAACTGATTCTTTTTCTGTCTATATTAAAATATTCATCAAGGTGATAATGTTCTAATAAGAAAAAATAAGATTAGTAGTGAGCATTATGTATATTTGATCTTATTTTAATCGGGAAATACTAGTAGCCTAAAATAGATTTTACTGTAATAAGTATATAAGGGTAAATTTCGTAACTAGTTCTTTGAGCATATGCGATATGATAATTAATCATTTGATTGATTGAGGAGAGTAATTTAGACTAAAAATCTTAAGGGCAGGCATATACTTTGGCAATATATTTTATTTATAAGAAATTATATGATCTTTGTATTACGTAAAATAAATCATGAGTCATGCTAATTCAATTGAATTATCTTGTTATAGAATCCAGACTGCTTATAACTTAGTATACGGCTATTTTATAAAAATATATAACATGTAATAACTTCATACTCCTTACATATTTAATACAGCATTTCTTATGTTCAGAATTTTGATTATGAATATCTCTTTATTAGAAGATAACATGCTAACTAATTTAAAATTATTCAATACTTTTTTATTGTAACCTCGTAATAGTAACTTTATTACTCGCAAGACCTCTCAATATTTTGGAAAAAATTAAATAAAACTTAACCGCTCTCAATTTAAGTTGTTTTCTGGATATTAATAGAAGCTTATAGTAGAAATGAATATTATTACCCTTTTTAAACCTCGTTTATACTTATTGAAGTAATACTAAGTGCTGTTGTTAGACTGATATATCTTGAACGTGACATTTATAGAATTATCAGTTTTCTACAGAAAATCATAGAAATTAGATATATCCTTGATATATAATGTAATTTTTTATTTATACTTGTTTTTATTTTTCTCATAGAAATCTCTTAATATTGCTGTTAGCAGCTAACATAACTGACCTCACTCTTAATCCGAGTTTTAAACTATTAATCAATATATTAATTATATTTATTGCCGTTTTTCAATAAAAATCATCAAGAGAAATCAAGAGAAATAAATATATTTATCGAGGTTAGAGGTAAAATGCATAATCTTATTAAGATAGTATATTATAAAATTAAAATATTATTTTGGGATTTATAAAATTACATCCGTTGCAGTCAGTAGAATTCTAGAATACGCTGATATCACTCCATATGTATATCTATATTCGTATTGTTCTTTATCTTCTTTTATATCTTCTTGCAATATACTTTTTATAACATAAGTCCGCTAAACCACATATTTAGTCTTTCTGTTAATTTATCTATGCCTAATTTTTTCAGAGAAGAAAATGCTTCAATTGGAGCATCTCCTAGTATGGGTAACATGGCTTTGCGTACGATATTTACTTGATCTCGACTTGCGGTATAAGTTAATTTATCAGCTTTAGTCAGTAGTAATATAAGTGGTCGTTCAAAATCAGAGGCCCATTGAATAATTTGCTGATCAAGACCTTGCAAGGGGTGTCGGATATCCATCAACAAAACTATTCCTTTCAAACATTGACTGTTTTTTAAGTATTCACCTAGTTCTCTAAGCCATTGGTTCTTTCTTGGTTTTGGTGCTAGTGTGTAACCATAGCCAGGTAAGTCAATAAGGCGTGCTCCATCGGTTACTTCAAATTGGTTGATAAGCCTAGTGCTACCAGGATTTTTGCTAGTACGTGCTAAGCTCTTCTGGTTAGATAGTGTATTTATAGCGCTAGATTTACCAGCGTTCGATCGTCCTATAAACGCTACTTCTATACCAACGCCCTGAAGTAATGCATAAATATTAGGAGTACTTTTTAAGAAACGAGTAACATGATAATTATGAGTTAGATAGTTCAAAACATGCATCTCTTTTATAAAAATAGATAGGCGCATAAAGAGGATTATAGCATATTTTACAGAGTTTTCTGTAAATTTATTTTTAATGGATAGTAAATGACTTTTCTGTTACGAGAATGATTGCAAGATTTTAAAGAACTTATCAGTCTTTATGAGAGAGATCAAATCAAATTATAAGCAGTTATTCATCACTAGTATTTACTACCAGATACTCCTTGACATATTATATAATTTAAGTAAAAGCTTAATTAAAGCATGCTTCTAACTATAAATTGATTCTATTTGATGATCTGATTTGTAAATTACAATCTTCAGTTTTTATATTCAAAATATTTTTAATTATTTTAATATCAATGGCATACTCTTTTTATGATCTCAATAAATCTCTAAACAGCTATAATAGCTTGTAATATTAATTCTATTATATATTCAGGGCATAGCCAAATTAATACTATTATAGTATATTTTAGGTATCTTTGATGAATATAAGTAGGCTCCAATATTTGGATTCTTAGACAGAATAATGACGGTCAATCTGCATACTTATGATCTCTTTAGATTAAAGATTATAAATATGATTTATTATATTCCCTGATGTTCGTTATAACATATTGACTATCTATAGTATCATGCTGATAGTCGGAAAATATTGTTAATAATAAAGATTATTATAGCGTATAATATATGTAGGTTACATCAGCTCGTCCTTGCTATCAAGTCATGAACTACATAATACTTTTAGGTGTGATATTTTCGTCAAATTTAAATTATCAATTTAGCAATATTTCATTCTTAATTATAAAAATCTTTAATATCCTGATTTATCATAACGTCTGATTTTAAAGATTATGTGAAATACTGATTTTATTAAAATAATATTTCTGATTAAGTTTAAGCGCTCTATAGATTAATTGATTCTTAATCAACATATATTAGCTACTGACTTTAGTTAGTAGCTAATATATGTTGACAATTGCTCTGTAATTAAAGACACTAATCTAGTTGCCCGGGTAGCTCAGTAGGTAGAGCAGGGGATTGAAGATCCCCGTGTCCTTGGTTCAATTCCGAGCCCGGGCACCATATTAATGGTTATTAATAATGTATTATGATGTGAATAAGATATTGATATTCTTAAATTTAGCAGATGCTGTCTCACAAGACAGCAAGCATGTTTAAAATAGCAATATCTTAGTATAATTTTATTTTCTAAGATCAAAAAGATAAAAAATACTATTTTAGAGTATTTTTTTCCAAATATACTCGGCATTATTTGTCTTATTTATTTTCCTAGATCGTATATTACCAATAGGTTGTATTATTCATGTATTCTGAATTAGTTAAATACCTCTAAAAGTTTTATAATCTAAATATCAAGATACTTTTAAGAATAATTATGATGACAGATGAGTACATACAGTTAATATCAGTCTTATGTTAGATAGAAAATTGGCTAAGTATTATTTAATTTTTTTGTCTGCCTAGAAGAGCATTAATATATTTTATATTGATGTATAGATACATAAGACATTAGAAGTGCTAAAACGCCTACTACTTACATCATGATAAATATATAGTCTAACTTATTTTAAATACGGTATTATACTCAAAATTATTGGTATTAGAATGGTGATGTAATTATATCATCAGATATATATAAGATGCGTCAGTTATTAACCTAATAAGATGTTTTTCATGCATACTTTATGTATGTAAATAGCATATTGTCTTATCTTTATTCGTTTCTAACAAGTTAGAATATGAAAGCATAAAAAAGATCAAAATGACTTATTGCCATAATTTTTGTGTACTGAGATTTATTTTTATCTAGTCATTTTATAGAATAAAAATCAGTATAATAATTAGGAGGCTAATCTTACGTATGTAAGATTTGGGTGATATTTTATATAGTCTACATAATTTTACAAGTTTATATTATGAATATTTTTGATCTAGAATAGTATTCTATTGCGTTCAATGAAATGAAAGTTATTGTCTATAATTTTGAATGACATAACTTATGCAGCCAAACCTCAGTTCAGTGGTTTTAAGCAATCAATAAGAGATAGTAAATTGATATGAAATCCCTACTGGTATCTTGGAGATATCTATCTTTTGTAGGTCACTCAACTAATTTAATGGTAACATCCTATAAAAACTAAATATATTTAATAAAATTATCCAATTATAAATTAAAGTTTTTATATAATTTTTTTAATGCTGTAATTATGAAAAAGAGATATGTATCCCAAAATAGCAGGAAAATACGCATAATTAGTGGCTTATGGCGTGGTCGAAAGTTTTCTACACCAGATATGCCTGGCCTTAGACCAACTAAAGATCGAATTCGTGAAACCCTATTTAATTGGTTAGCTCCAGTTATTAAGGGAACTCGCTGTCTAGATTGTTTTGCCGGTAGCGGATCTTTAGGTTTTGAGGCTTTATCTCGCCATGCTGCTCATGCAACATTATTAGAATATAATCACATAATTGCGGCTCAATTAAAAAAGAACGTAGCGTTGATTAATACTGATAAAGTTACAGTACAACATACTGACGCCCTCAAATGGTTGTTATGTCCTGGAATACCGTATCATGTAGCTTTCCTAGATCCTCCGTTCCGCAAAGGATTATTACCTGAAACTGTGATGCTGTTAGAAAATAATGGTTGGTTAACTGAACATGCTTATATATATGTTGAGAGTGAAACTGAAAATTCTCCCAAAAATATTCCTCTGCACTGGAATGTTTATCGCAAAAAAGTATCTGGCCAAGTTTCCTATAGCTTATATAAGCGTGGTGCTCTGATACAAGGAAAGTAGAATGAGAATTAATCTTGGCCGTTTGCTCATGTCGGTCTTATGGGGTTTTATGTTATTTAATACTTTTCATCCATATGTACGTCCGCTCAATATTTTTATGAATATTGCATTATTTTTCATGATATTTATGCATGTATTACAGATTATGCTCCTAAAAGCACTTTTCATGCAAGACAACCCTAAAATAAGCAAATGGCAGACAGTACGTATCTTTTTATTTGGTGTTTTTGAGCTGCTGGATTAGATCTTAATGAACATTATAGTCTAATTTTCAATTTTTTAAAAATATCTTACTAAATATTTTAGTTAAACCGAATCTAGAATATTCTGAGTAATACTAGATAGTTAAGGACTAGACCTCGTAATGATCCGAGAAACTTTACAAAAAGTCTAGTATTCATGTATAATAAGATTTATTTTAATCCTATTTGATCCATAGAGTATCTTTTATTGTTATGCATGTAATGACCGTTATTATCGTATGTTTTTAGATCTTAAATATATAAAAAATTCATTTAGTTCTTCTCTTTTTGTTTTTGGGTAGATCTAATTTCTTTCGGATGTTTAAACGGGATAATAATATATAGTCTTTATTTGACCACAAATCACCAAGCCTAAAAAGAACAAAAGCATTTATTATGCTACAAATTATGAGCGAAATATCAACTGAATAGATACTAAAAGATTAACAAAAACCTATGAAAAAACATTTAATAGATAATAATCAAAATGGATAAATATGAATATCACTAGTGTTCATTGCCCTCAGTTGTTTTAACATTTATCAAGAGATCAGAATAAACACTTAATCCACTGATATTAATCAGTATGCTGAATATTAAGTATATTTAATTACTAAAATACGGTAAGCATATTTCATTTAATTTACCTAGAAATTATTTTTATATATAACTAACATTATAAATTAATAATTATAATATAAATAATCTACAAAATTAAATTATAATCAATCATTACGTCTATCAGAAATAGAATTAATCGAACTTGTTTTATTATTTTCTACCGTAAAGATGATTTGTTTTATAAATTATATTTGCGTATAATCAACCGCCCTTCATTGCAGGGGTTTATAACGTATCTTGGAAAAATACCAAGAGTGCTGTCATTCGGAGTATATATGTACGCGGTTTTCCTAAGTGGTAGTAAACAACATCGAGTCAGAGAAAGTCAAACGATTCGTGTGGAAAAACTTAATATTGCAATGGGTGAAACGATTCAATTTAACGAAATCTTGATGGTCTCTAATGGAGACACTGTAAAGATAGGCTGTCCATTTGTTCCTGGCTGTCAAGTTGAAGCTAAAATTATTGCACACGGTCGTGCTCAGAAAATATCCATTATTAAGTTCCGTCGCCGCAAGCATTATCGAAAACAACAAGGGCATCGTCAATGGTTCACCGATGTTAAGATCACTGCAATCAGAATGTAATTTATTAGGGAGAGCATATTAATGGCACATAAAAAAGCAGGTGGGTCGACTCGTAACGGTCGAGATTCAGAATCAAAACGGTTAGGTGTAAAACATTTTGGCGGAGAATCTGTATTAGCAGGTAGTATTATTGTTCGTCAACGAGGTACTAAATTTCATGCTGGAAATAATGTAGGTTGCGGTCGTGATCATACACTATTTGCGTTGATTAATGGCACAGTCTCTTTTGAAGTCAAAGGTGCAAAAAATCGCAAGTTTATCAGTATCCTATCTGAATAAAAAACATATCTATTTATTAAAAATATTATTATATTAATTTAATGTCTGATATTAATACAAGAATATTGATTCTTGTGACTAGTTATTAGATTAGAATAATCCGTCATATAATCATTGGGTATTGATAATATCTACTCCAAGCATGATGAGATAGTAATCTTTTCGTTATTACTGTTAACTGTAAGATCTATAATGCAAATACTTTTCTAAAATTAATAGCAAGGCACTACCAAGTTAAGTAAATTGCTTGTTGCTATAAACTCATATAAACGGGATACTTTCAAAATAATTTAGTAATTTACTCCATAATGTATCATAGCTAATTATAACTACACAAATACTACGGACTGCGTCACACTTATAAAATTATGATCAGCGTTGCAGGTAGTTTTACTGGAGAAAAGAATATTCTAATAAATGTAATTTTCATAGAAATAACTACACAAGAATTTATGTAACGATGATATTCAGTTTTAGAGCTATAGTTATTATTGATAGATAATAATTAATGTTATGATATTATTTAAATATAACCATCACAAATCTATTAATCTGATCCAGATATAACATTTTTACTAGACTCTATATGAAGACATTAATCACAGCTATATATTAATCCATTTTAGCAAAATAGTTATTTTAAATGATATAATTACAAATTATTGATAACATTGGCTCTATGTCAAGCAATAAAAACTAGAATACAAAATATATTTATAACTAAGATAACTTGCCTGCAAGAAAATAGAATGACTAAATCTTAATACTCTGTTTGGTTTTATTAGATAAGACGCCGTTTGATAATACCTCCCCCAAGACACACTTCTTTACTATAGAAGACTGCAGATTGCCCTGGGGTAACTGCCATTACTGGCGATTCGAAAAAAACCTTAACTTTTTGATCATCAATTGGCGTTACGGTGCAAGCAATGTCTTGCTGTCGATAACGGGTTTTTACAGTGCAGTGAAACTGTTTAATTAAACTTTTACGATCGATCCAATGCAGTTGTTGAGCAATCAAACCTTTGGAATAAAGACTTGGATGGTTTTGGCCTTGCGCAACAAATATAATGTTATGCTTCAAATCCTTATCAACTACATACCATGGTTCTGTAGTGCCGTTTTTAGTACCACCTATTGCTAAACCTTTTCTCTGGCCCAGAGTATGATACATCAGTCCTTGATGTTGTCCGATATTATAACCATCAACTGTTATAATATTTCCTGGTTGGGCTGGAATATAGCGGGCAAGAAAATCACGGAATTTACGTTTGCCTATAAAGCAAAGACCTGTTGAATCTTTTTTCTTAGCTGTAATCATATTCAATCTCTCAGCAATTTGACGTACCTCTTGTTTTGTTAATTCACCTAATGGAAATAAACTTTGCTCAATTTGACTATGGCTTAGAGTGTGCAGGAAATAGCTTTGATCTTTATTAGTATCTATCCCGCGTAAAAGCTGTGTAGTGCCTTCTGTTGCTTGATGCCGCAATCGTACATAATGACCCGTAGCAATATAATCTGCACATAATTGTTTAATTGCAAAATCCAGAAATGCTTTGAATTTGATTTCTTTGTTGCACATGATATCTGGATTTGGCGTAAAGCCAGTCTTGTATGCAGTTAAAAAAAGCTTAAATACTTTATCCCAATATTCTGTGGCAAAGTTAACGGTATGTAGTTCTATACCCAATTGATTGCATACTTGTTGGGCATCTTCTAGATCTAGCGCAGCTGCGCAGTATGTCCTTGTGTCGTCTTCCTCCCAGTTTTTCATAAATAGGCCAGAAACCTCATAGCCTTGTTGTTGTAGCAGATAGGCAGATACGGAGGAATCCACTCCTCCTGACATGCCGACGATGACCTTTTTTGCACTATGATTGAACATTGCCAGAACTTATAAAAGTAGGATGCAAATTGATATGCATATTTTATTGATAAAATCATGTTACGGAAGACTAAAATGTATTTTAAGACAAATAGTTTACACCTAAATTTATCTTGTTTAGAGATCAAAGTACCTTTGATCTAGTAAAATAAAGTAGAGTCTTTTAGTAAATGATGTTTCCTCTTTTGCTTAAACCATATGACTTACTATCAGTTAATTAAGAGAGAGATAGGAGATCATAAATATAGTAGAAGTAATAACAAATGATTGATGAGATTGCAAAAAATCTTCATCTTTATTTTGTAGCTTCTTTAAGGCTATTTACATTTTATACTAGCAGAATGGTTTTACTATAATTAAACAACATTTCTATTTTTATAGAACTATTTATCTCTAGATAAAGGTTTATTTTTATGAGAAGAATTAATCTCGCACTTTATTTCTAAGACGTGCTATTTATGATTTAACTAATATAATATCTGCTACTATATAGGTACGCAATGATATAGTAGATAATATGATCTCTTTTTGCAATCATTTATTAAGTTTTAATTAGTTAGTTACACCTATTCAGTATTTATTAAAAATTATTTTTACTAATATATAGTGTGAAAATAATATTTATTACGCTCTTCTATAATCCCATTTTGCAGTCCTTTTATTTTAAGTATATGAAAAGATAGATAATCTCAGCTGCGGATTTCAAGGAGACAATGATCTTTGCTTTGTCTATCTTGTTATCAATAAGATTAAGTATCTCACAATAAATCAAATTGCATACTGCTGATCAAAGGAGATTTAGTTTTAATTATTTTCTTACTCAACGATATTTTCTACGAAAATAATAGGTATCTCAGATATAACGAACTAAAAATAGACTCTTCTTAAGAAATTTTGAGTATTTTCCAATCTCTAAAATTTTGGATATAGATAGGCAGTATATTTTAGAGAAAATACTGTCTTAATATCTAAGAACAACTTTTCTGTATGCTTGGTTGTCAAAATATTAGATATACTTATATAACGTCGTGTATTTTATGCATTTGCTAATTTTATTTTATGTACAGTCATTCAAATGAATATTCTTAATTTAAAATAAGATTGCTATTATCATTTAATTATATAGTGCATCTTTTATGACTATACAGTATTAATTATTTATTTGTTAAATGATGTTGTATAAGATACCTATATTTCAGCAATAAAATAAATATCTAGAAATACTAGATAAAAACAGGAGTATTTACGTGTTGTTAACAAGTTGAATAGATATTTAATAGGAACTTCTTCTAATTTCTGCCTAATGAATATGTCCTATTATAAGGTGATGCTGATTGTAATATGTTCTTCAAACCTGCGATTATCTGGTTTAGTTTAGTCAATTTAAATGTTCTTTTGAGGTTTAATTTAGAAAATTCACCGCTTGACTAGTTTTATCTCTTTTAATAATCAATTCAGCAAAAATTGCTGATGATTACGGAGGAACCACAATGTTAGAAGATCCTTTTCGAGAACTCGAAGCAGAAAAGTACCCAGTACCTATCCCAAGCCGTGAGTTTATCCTAATGCATCTATCGCGGCAAAAAACACCTGTAAGCCGAGAGAAAATAGGTTCTGAACTAAAACTTAGAAGAGAAGAAGATCTAGAAGCATTGCGACGCCGTCTGAAAGCCATGGAACGAGACGGACAGTTAATCTTTACAAGACGTCAGTGTTATGCCCTACCAGAACGTCTTGAGTTGAAAAAAGGAACCGTTATTGGGCATCGGGACGGTTACGGGTTCGTACGTATTGAGGGAAGCAAAGATCGTGACGATCTTTCTCTCTCTTCAGAACAAATGAAGTTTTGCATCCACGGCGACGTTGTGCTCGCTCAGTTTGTTGGCATAGATCGGAGAGGGCGTCGTGAAGCCCGTATTGTACGCGTACTTGAGCCTAAGTATAGTAAAATTGTTGGCCGTTACTTTACTGACGCAGGTATCGGATTTGTTGTGCCAGATGATAGTAGGTTAAATTTTGATATCCTGATATCGCCAGAATCTATTACTAGTATTCGTATAGGATCAATAGTTGTCATTGAATTAACACAGCGCCCAACACGTCATATCAAGGCTGTAGGTAAAATCATTGAGGTCTTGGGAGAGACGATGGGTAGTAGCATTGCGGTTGATATTGCATTACGCACACATGATATTCCGCATTCCTGGTCTAAGGATGCTGAAGAACAATCGATTCGCCAGCAAGGGCAGTGCACCGAAAAGTCGCAGGAGGAGCGTTATAATCTTCGTGACTTGTTACTGATCACTATTGATGGGGAAGATGCCCGTGATTTTGATGATGCAGTTTACTGTCAAAAAAAACGGGGAGGAGGATGGCGTCTGTGGGTAGCTATTGCCGACGTAAGCTATTATGTTCGCCCAAATACTGCTCTAGATAATGACGCTCGTATCCGTGGTAACTCGGTTTATTTCCCATCGCAAGTCATTCCTATGTTACCTGAAGTATTATCTAATGATCTATGCTCCCTAAAAGAACATGTGGATCGTCTATGTATAGCATGCGAAATGACATTATCTGCAACCGGACGATTGACCTCTTTTAAATTCTATGAGGCTGTAATGTGCTCGCATGCTCGTCTTACCTATACGCAAGTAGCTAATATCCTTAAAGGTGATAAGAAACTGCGCCAGCAATATAGTGTATTAGTCAATCCGTTAGAAGAATTGTTTAAACTTTACAAGGTGCTGGATCAAGCTCGAGCAAGACGTGGTAGTATTGCATTCGAGACCGAAGAGGCTAAGTTTATATTTAATGACGATCATCGCATTGATCGTATTGAAAGAATCGTGCGTAACGATGCACATAAGTTAATTGAAGAGTGCATGATTTTAGCTAATATCGCTGCAGCGCGCTTCATCGAGAAGAATAAAGAACCTGCTCTTTACCGTGTGCACGATCGCCCAAAAGATGAACACTTGGTGGCTCTGCGCAGTGTGCTCGCTGAATTGGGTCTGATATTGAGTGGTGGTACAAAGCCTGAACCAAAGTATTACTCTGCTTTCATGCATGAAATTTCTGATCGTCCTGACTATGAAATGCTCAAAACAATGCTTCTGCGTTCTATGAAACAAGCAGTTTATAATATACAAAACTCTGGTCATTTTGGTTTAGCATTGTCATCTTATGCTCATTTTACTTCTCCTATCCGTCGTTATCCTGACCTTATCCTACATCGTACAATTAAGTATTTAATAGCTAAAGAACGTGGCGGAGATCAGACTAGCTGCACTAAAAATGGTGGCTGGAGCTATAGTCAGAAGCAAGTTTTAAAACTAGGTGAACACTGCTCCATGACAGAACGACGTGCAGATGAAGCAACACGTAACGTAGCTGACTGGCTAAAATGTGACTTTATGCAGGATCAGGTAGGATCATATTTTACGGGTCTTATTTCTAGCGTAACCGGCTTTGGATTCTTTGTGCGCTTGAATGATCTCTTAATTGATGGCTTGGTGCATATCTCAACTTTAGATAACGACTACTATCTTTTCGATAATGTAGGACAACGATTAATAGGACAATCTTCCGGTAAAATCTATCGTTTAGGAGACAAAGTAGAGATCAAAGTTGATGCAGTCCATATGGACGAGCGTAAAATGGATTTTGTTTTGCTTCATAGCAATTGTGCATTACGCAGTTCAAGAAAAATAGATAAAGATCTTTTTGCAAGGACTTACAGAGAAGATAGAGCTTCTTATCGTAATTCTCTGCGACGCACTAAAATGTCGGCTAACATAGAGAGAGATGTTAAATGTAGCAAAGAAAGAAAAGTAAATCTAATAACACGAAGCAGAAAATGTATTAAAAAGAATAAGATACGAACTGAATAATAGACACACCTTTCAAATTTTAAGAAAGTAATAAAAGAAATTTTAGTGTATATAGTTTTACTGTAAAAATCGATAATACTAATCTCTTTAGTTTTTATAAAACTAATAACATTCTATTTTTTTAAGGAACATATATATCTGAGATAGGTATAAGCAGACAATGATTCATAATAATAGATTAGATTCTTGTATCTGAAAATAATTGCTTATATATTCTGCCATATTTGCTCATCCCATATTTAAATGGGTTGTGTGTTCTATCTCAATATTTATGGATGATTTGCTACTAAATAACTTACACGGATAAATATACACTAAAGATTTGTGAGACCATATTATTTATGTAGAAAAATCTCTCCAGGATGAAAACCGCACTTCTAATTGTTATGCTTATAGTACTACTTGACCTTATTATTAATAGTTAGCGGGCTATGTTTATGAATTATGAGAGTATTCTATTTTAACTGTTTCTTCTCTTACAAGTTTGTATTGTAAGAGCATACTATCTTTATTTTAATTATATTAATTTATATATTGCCTTATGATTCGATATACCATATAAAGGTATATCTCCATAAATTATTTCATCTATCAGGATTTTATAATTATCTCCGCATCTTATTAGATGCTTTAAAAGCTTGAAATCTGTTAATAGTACCGATAAAGTTTGATGAATTTAAGATAGAATCTTCTAGGCTCGGTTGCATGGCTTGGAGTGAAAGATACTATTCAGCTTTTAATGTTAGTATATTGCAACAATCCAGACATTAATCCTTGAATCAGATAACAAAATCTAAACATATTCTCCTTGAGTTAATATTAGGTCTCACTAGTACATTTATACTATTAATACTCCTTGATTGATTTAGTAAAACCCTGTAGAGGTAGAATTAGCTGATGATTTTAAAATTTTGTATTTCTAATAAATAGTAAAACTATCTTGCAAATATATCTTAATGATCATGGTAAGACTATCTTTTTGACCTCTATTGATCTCATAAGATAAGAAGATTGCTTTTGACCGATACTTTTGTGTTATTATAGCAATAATTATTTTTTAATATTTTAAATCTTCTTACTGCAATCAATATTAATAGCGCACTTAAATTTTATACTTTCCAGATCTATAGAGACTTAAAAGCCCATAATATTCATTAAAAAGATCATGATATAAAAATGCAACATCAACTTTATTATAATAAAGTTACTATAAAACCAATATAATGCTAATTAATAATTTACTAAAGTCCTAACTGCAAATCAGATTATGTTTTGCATTTGACCTGATATAGAGGTTTACATGACAGCAGAATGCACGTTATCTATACTAAAACCAAATGCAGTTGCTAAAAATATTATCGGAGTTATTTATTCTCGTTTTGAAATCTCAGAGTTAAAAATAATTGCAGCAAAAATGCTACAATTGACTAGTGAGCAGGCTCAAGGTTTTTACACAGAGCATAAAGATCGTCCATTCTTCAGCAGCCTAATAGATTTTATGACTTCAGGACCAATTATTGTCCAGGTCTTACAAGGTTATGACGCTGTGCGTCGTAATCGTGAAATTATGGGGGCAACTAATCCCTCAATAGCCTTGGCTGGTACGCTGCGTGCTGAATACGGGGATAGCTTAATGAAAAATGTTATACATGGATCTGATTCTCTAGAATCCGCCAATCGTGAAATAGTATACTTTTTTACAAGAAATGAAATTTTTTTTAGTACTCCTAATTAATTCTTTAGTAAAATGCATGATATCTCTTCATTAATCTTCTAAAGCTATTCTCATGCAAAGAATAATTTTATCTTTGACAAAGATTCTTAATATGCTTTCTAAATTTATTGAAAGGAAAAGATTTTATCTAATCTATTGGTTCTAACATTTTATAATTTATAAAAATTATTAAAATGTTTTCTTCACCTAGATGAGAGCATATCATTACGAGCAGCAGATTTATACAATATATCTCTTTAAGAAAGATTTTGTTTTATGAATTACACAACATAAGTATTGTTCGTTAAATTAAGTGTTATTCTGTAGATCATTCCATAATATTTATTAAAAATTTTTCTATGAAAAATAAAAAAATTTAACCATGAATTAGTACATATATTACCTTTTCAGGAAGTTAGAGATTCATGATTCTACTAATTAGTCATTAATTAATATAATAATTACAAATAAAATGATAAAATATCTAAAAATCGATTAAGATAGTGCATACTAGGATCCTAGTTCATTACTAACTAATCATGGATACATCTTTGTATAATTTTTAATTAGAGAGATGTAGGTTCAACCATATTATATTGACGCTGACATTGCTTTCATTATTTGTTTATTTTGCACTTAAAGATCTTTCGTATTAAAATAATTATAAATATTTATACAAATCTAAGAAGATCATTTAGTCTTTATATCACTACCAGATTGAAGTTGTAAACATAGTATGTTCTTATATTATATTAAGTGATATAATATAAAGATAGATGCTCATATCATATGATGAATGATATATTTATATTATATAATAAATAATTACTAAGAATAATATTTTGCTCTAAAGACTATTAACATAAACCATAATTAACAGGATCTGCTGAATTATTATAATGTTTACAATGTTCTTGTGGAGCATATGATCCGATTCAATAATTGTCAGAATTTTCTATAAAGCCAATCCAAAAAAATAAATAAGGATTATCCTGCTTCTATCTATTTTCGTAAGAAATTAATTATCTAAATTCATGTTCTCTAAGATCTTTAATAATTTCTGCTAATTCACCCAGTCAATTACATTATATTTGTTAATTAGGATTATAATTCTTGTATATTATGTTTATACTAAAAGTTAGCATAAGATCTGCATTAATACAAAAAGAGCAGAAAAAATAATTTTTGAACTGGCAGATGGTTTAGAGATTACTAGTTCTTTTTTAGAGTTCTTGCTTAAATATTTTGCATGCATATAGTTATTTTTAGATAAAACGGCGATTATTAGATTTATCTCATATGTTCATATTAAAACTAATAGGTATTATAAATGGATCATCTTGCTAAGATTTAGTATAAATGGTTATGATTAAAATAGTCATTTGATAATAATCAAATCATGATATCTGCTAATTTACTTAAAACTGCATTTTTAAATTTGATTATATAAATTAAATGCCAAAACCTTTATTGTCATATTTATAAGTATATCATATCTTATTGAGAAAATAATTTTTCAGAAATTCTTGAAATATTTACATTATTAAGATCGTTTGTTTTTTGTTAAATAACTAATAATCATAAATAATTCATTAAATATTATAAACAATTTTTCTGGTTTCTTATAATTTACAGGATAGATATATCTGATAATTATCAGTTTTGTTCAAGACAAATAAATACAGTAAAATGATAATATATAGGAAGACAAACAGCTAAACATATTTCATTCACTAATACAGTATGTGCTGTATTAGTGAATGAAATATGTTTAGCTGTAGAAAAGAATAACATTGATGATAAAATTATTCTTTAATATATTTTAAAAATATCTTAAATTAAAATACTGAACAGAAAGAAAAATTTATTAGATATCTGAAATACTAAATAATGTTATAACATTATTTATCCTAAATATTGTCTAGAAAATTGTAATGATAGATCTATAAGGTATAATATATTGAAAACAGAATGATGTTTTAAGATCATGCATCTTTCCTTGTGCCTATTATTATTGAGTAAATCTCCTATAAAAGAGACACCTTTTATATTAAAAGGTAATATTATGCAACCTATATTAGCTAACCAACTGAGAAAGATTAACCTTCTAGATCTGGATCGCCAACAACTACGTCAATTTTTTATCACATTATCTGAAGAACCTTTTCGAGCTGATCAATTGATGAAATGGATCTATCATTATTGCTGCGATAATTTTGATGAAATGACTAACATCAAGAAGGTATTACGCAATAAACTAAAAGAAATAGCTGAAATTAGTGCCCCAGAAGTATCTAAAGAACAACGTTCCATAGATGGTACTATTAAGTGGTCTTTACGGGTCGATAACCAATGTATAGAAACTGTTTATATACCTGATCATAAACGTGCTACGCTGTGCTTATCTTCTCAGGTTGGATGTGCACTTGAATGTAAATTTTGTTCTACAGGAAAACAGGGCTTTAACCGCAACCTTCGTGTATCCGAGATTATTGGTCAGGTCTGGCGTGCCGCAAAAATTCTTGGAGCGTACAAAGTTACTGGCCGGCGACCTATTACTAATATAGTAATGATGGGAATGGGCGAGCCATTGTTAAATATCAAAAATGTAGTGCCAGCTATGAATATCATGCTAGACGATTTGGGATTCGGCTTGTCTAAGCGCCATGTTATATTATCTACTTCGGGAGTTGTTCCTGCGCTAGAAAAATTAGGTGATATGATTGATGTGGCGTTAGCAATATCTCTGCATGCACCGACAGATGAAATACGTGATACAATAATGCCAATTAACCGTAAATACAATATCGAAAGATGTTTGGCTGCTGCACGCCAGTACTTAACAAAATCTAATGCTAGTCAGGGGCGAGTCACAGTTGAGTATGTCATGTTAGAAGATATTAATGACGATATACATCATGCACACCAGTTAGCACAATGTCTTCAGGATACTCCATGTAAGATAAACTTAATTCCATGGAATGAATTCCTAGGGGCGCCATATATTTGCAGCTCTAAAATTCGCATTGATCGTTTCTCTAAGATTTTAATGGAATATGGTTTTACCGTGATTATTCGGAAAACACGTGGGAGTGATATAAATGCCGCTTGCGGGCAGCTAACAGGTAACGTTATTAATCTTACAAAACGCACATAAATCAGATAACACCTGGTAATTAATGCAATTTTCGTTAGCTAGAAGTCATCTTTCTTTTTTACTATTGTCTTCGGTATACTATGTTTCTGATGAATTAAACTATTAAGTGTGTATTAAATATTAAAACTTAATAAATTAATATAGTGTAGAATAAGATATTTATAATAGAATTATTAGTAATAATTTTTAGCAATATTTTGTCTGTAGAGCTAATAATAGCTGATGGTATAACAGTATCTTCAACTAAAATACAGATTTTAGTTGAAATTCTGATCATTAAAATATGTGTAAGTATACTAGAATTTGTCTATTATTATTTTATCCAGATTTAGATATCTTTATTATATAACAACAAATATTTTAGAGGATCAGGATAAGTAATTCGAAAATCATGTACTAATAATTATTACATCATGCTTATCATAAAAATAGTTAGGTAGAGTTAAAATATTCCTATATTATAACCAGCTAACAGATATAATTTGGATATTTTGACTTTTTGCTATGTTAAGAAGATATATTAATAAATTAAATAAACTTCTATCTTTATTGCTTGAAAATATATACTTATGAGTTACTATTGTTAATAGCGCAACCTACTTATATTTTGTAGAAAGCAATTATAGATATGCTTATCTTACTAAATATTTAAAAGAGTGTTCTACAGTTAGCGATAATATCAAGAAATGATCCATCTTCTTGCTTTAGTTAAGTTAGCGCCAAAATATCTTTAAAAGATACGGCATACCAGTGCCGATGAATTTTCCATTATCTCAGAGTACCAGCAAATTCCTAGCGAATGAATACTGAAGCCAACCAAGAGCAAATAGCTCCTTTTACAACAGGTGCACTCCTGCGAGAAGGCCGAAAAAGGCTAAACCTGACACAACGTTCTATCGCAGAACGTCTGTGTCTGAAAATTTCAATCGTGTGCGACATAGAAGAAGACAGAATACCGGTTGATTTAGCCTCAACTTTTTTGCGTGGTTATATTCGTTCTTACGCAAAAATACTCCATATCTCAGAAGATGAGTTAATACCTTACTTAGAAAAGCAGGCTCCTTTGACGGAAGCCAAAATTGCACCAATGCAAAGCTTCTCGCTCGTTAAAAAAAGTAAAAAGCTTGATAGTTGGTTAATGATGTTTACTTGGCTAGTGATATTTGTTTTTCTTGGTATCACTGGTTCCTGGTTTTGGCAGAATCATAAAGCACAGCAAGAAGATATCGAAATAATGCTTAACAAATCCTCTGCTAGACCTGTACAGCAAGACCATTTAGAGCACTTTCAATCAATCAATTAATCGTGCCGATAATAATCAATTTTTATGCAGATAACCATAAATCTATAAATGTATTTTCGTACTGATTTGTAGCTTTTAATAAAGATAGCAGAAAATACGAGAAGTAGCAGTTTTAAAGTTATATTATAATTATTATTAAATTCAGTAAGTTTAAAAGACTCTTATTATATTTCCTAGTAAGATCTTGATATATATTATGCTCAACAGACTTTTGAGAAAGTACATACTTTAGCTGCGATATCTGGATACAATTAGAATTAAACTAGATCTAATAATTATTAGATCTAGTTTAATTCTAATTGCTAGTAAAATATAATATGTAAATAGAAAAGACCTTAGTAAACTTCAAGACCTATTGTGTAATCAATGTAGCCCTAACTGCATATAAACATCATGAGATATGATATGCTATAAGCCATAACATTAGTTATCACGGCAAATCGGATGATCTGATAGTTTTCAATAAAAACTATATATTTTCTGAATCCTGATTTGATAATAAAAGAACGTAATATACGATGAACCTAACCGTAACAACAAGAATAGCATTTAATGAAGTTCTTAATACACTGATTTTATTACGATAGACTTTTGCTAGTGTTCACCGGATTATGATTTAATATTGAGGCTTTATTTTCTGGTGGACACAGGGCACTCATGGAGAGTCATTATGGACAATCAGTACTCTATCAAGAGGAGAAAATCAACCTTAATTCATGTTGGTCATGTACCGGTAGGTTGCAATGCTCCTATTGCTGTGCAATCAATGACAAATACTAAGACAACTGATATTGATGCAACGGTAAAACAAATCCAGGCCTTAGAAAGGGTAGGCGTGGATATTGTGCGTATTTCAGTACCGACGATGGATGCAGCTGAAGCATTTAAAATAATAAAGCGGAAAGTTTCTGTGCCACTAGTAGCTGACATTCACTTTGATTATCGGATTGCACTAAAAGTTGCAGAGTACGGAGTTGATTGTCTACGTATTAATCCGGGGAATATCGGTAATAAAAGTCGTATCCGCTTGGTTGTTGATTGCGCTCGTGATAAAAAAATTCCTATTCGTATCGGCATTAATAGTGGATCCTTAGAGAAAGATATACAAAAAAAATTTGGTGAACCTACACCAGAAGCATTAGTAGAATCTGCTATGCGCCAGATAGATATTCTAGACCAACTAAATTTTGATCAATTTAAAGTTAGCGTGAAATCATCAGATGTTTGTCTTGCAGTTGCGTCATATCGACTTTTAGCTTCGCTTATTGATCAACCTTTGCACCTTGGTATTACCGAGGCTGGTGGTATGCGTAGCGGATCAGTGAAGTCGGCTGTTGGTTTAGGTATGCTGCTCGCTGAAGGTATTGGTGATACTTTGCGTATTTCATTGGCTGCAGATCCTGTTGAAGAAGTAAAGGTTGGTTTTGATATTCTAAAATCTTTGCGTATTCGTTCACGCGGTATTAACTTTATTGCTTGTCCAACTTGTGCACGTCAAGAATTCGATGTTATTAGTACAGTAAATGAGCTAGAAAAACGTCTAGAAGATATTATAACTCCTATGGATGTCTCGATTATTGGTTGTATAGTGAATGGTCCCGGTGAAGCTTTGTTAGCAAATATAGGTATTACGGGAGGGCATAATAGAAGTGGACTATATGAAGATGGAGTGCGTCAAAAAGAACGTTTTTATAACGAACAAATCATTGATCTTCTTGAAAATAAAATTCGCGCTAAAGCATCTATTTTAGAGAGAAAGCACTCTACCGCAGTGATTAAGATTCATGAACAATAATTTTTTCTTGTTCTTTTATGTTTTACGCAATCTCTATAATTTATGATTTTCTGATTATTTTTATACATATTAAGATTATTTAATAAAATTTAATAGAGAAGTTACATGGCAAAGAGTATCCAAGCTATTCGTGGCATGAACGACTTTCTACCAAAAGATACTGTGTTTTGGCAGCTAATTGAGGCTACTCTCAAACAAGTGTTAACCAGCTACGGTTACAACGAAATACGCTTCCCAATTGTAGAACATACCCATTTATTTCAACGTGCACTTGGTGAAACTACAGAAGTAGTTGAAAAAGAGGTATACACTTTTAATGACCGTAATGGTGATAGCCTTACCTTGCGCCCCGAAGGTACTGCAGGATGTGTACGTGCAGGTATCGAGCATGGTCTCTTATATCATCAAGAACAACGTTTATGGTACATTGGCCCCATGTTCCGTCATGAGCGCCCACAGAAAGGTCGTTATCGCCAGTTTAATCAACTAGGTGCTGAAGTTTTTGGGCTTCATGGCCCAGATATAGACGCTGAAATTATCTTAATGACGGCCCGTTGGTGGCGTGCTCTTGGTGTTGATAAGCATGTCTCTCTTGAACTAAACTCAATTGGCTCTCTGCAAACTCGTGAGAAATATCGTAATGATCTCATTTCTTATTTGAAACAGTTTGAAAATCAACTAAATGAAGATTGTAATCGTCGTATTTATAGTAATCCACTGCGTCTTTTGGATGATAAGGATCCTGGCTTGCAAGAATTAATTGATGGCGCTCCTAGTTTATTTGAATATCTAGATGAAGAGGCTCGCCAACATTTTTCTAGGCTATGTAAAATACTCAATGATGCTAAAGTACATTATACTGTAAACAATCGTTTAGTGCGTGGTCTAGATTATTATAACCGCACAGTATTCGAGTGGGTGACCAGTTGTTTAGGCGCCCAGAGAACAATTTGTGCTGGTGGCCGTTATGATGGTCTAGTTGCACAATTGGGAGGTCATGATACACCTGCAGTTGGTGTTGCTGTTGGTTTAGAACGTTTAGTACTTCTAGTGCAAGCAGTTAACCCTAATTGCCAGATCCAGCGTGAGGTTGAAGTATATTTAATATATTCCGGTGAAGGCACTCAGATTCCGGCTATGCGTTTAGCAGAAAAAATTAGGGATGCTTGTCCGCAAATTAAGTTACTGACTCACTATGGCGGCGGCAACTTTAGAAAACAATTTGTTCGTGCAGCTAAGAAGGGAGCTAAATTTGCCTTAGTATTAGGGAAAAATGAGATTAACAATAGCCAGGTAAGGATTAAGAATTTGAGAAATGGCAATCAGAAAAGTATTGCACAGGATAATATTAATATGATTCTAGAATCAATTTTGCCTTAAGTAGTTTATAGAATAGTATAATTTTATAGTAATAAAAAAGACCATATCGATAGCTTCGTATAGTTTTGCTAAAACATATAGCATCTATATTTTTACTAGTTTTTATTTTTGTATTTTAAGAAAATTTATTAGCAGATTTTCAAGCATATTAATATAGTTAACTCAACTTCTCTTTTGCAAGAAGAGATGAAGTAGTTGAATGATCTCAAATACAATCCTGTATTTTAATTAAAAATTTATTTAAAAAATGATAATGATTATTTATTTGCTGTATTGCAGTTATTACAGAGGTGAACTTTATAAAAATAATTTTGCTAAAGCTGAGCAGAAGTCAACTATAGGTTTATAGAATCTGCTAAAGATGTGAAGCTGAAAATATCTGCTTGACTTACGTTTATTCTGTTCCCATTTGCAGGGGAGAATAAGATAGATTAAAGCAATTTTTAACATATTGGATTTTGGTCAAAGGTGGCTTTGCTGAATAGGTATGAAGCAAGATGTACGCGGTTATGTTCTAATGAAGAAATGTTATACAAAAGAGGTAGGAAAAGTATACAGCAAGGTTCTTGCTTCTGATGTTTATGATGTTTTTGTGCTTTACTCCTTATGAAGCTTAGTAATATATCTAACTAAGGGATGATAGATGCAATTACGCAAGATGCTTCTTATAGGATTAACAATTTTTTTGAGTGGTTGTTCTTTAATTAGCAAAAAAAATAATATTATTAACATATCATCATTGCCGGACATTAAAAAAAAATTTACACCCACTCAAAAATGGAAAAATTCTATTTTTGAAGGTATTAGTAAATCTTTTTATCATCCGAGTTCTACTTGCCAGGGTAACCGTATATATGCAGCAGATCGTCGAGGATTTGTCAAGGCTATTGATGCGGGAAATGGTGAGGTTATCTGGTCTACCAATATAGTAGAAAAAAATGCTTGGTGCTCACACAAGACTTCGTTATTATCTGGTGTTTTGGGAGTATCTGGTAGTAAAGTTTTTCTTGGTTCTGAACGTGCCCTAGTTTATGCTCTGAACTCTATGAATGGTACAAAGCTTTGGAAAACCAAAGTTGCGGGAGAAGTTATTTCGCGTCCGGTCGTTACCGATAATCTAGTACTTATACACACAACTAACGGAATGCTGCAAGCACTACAAGAGTCTGATGGTGCAATTAAATGGACTGTTAATTTAGGCACGCCTACTTTAACATTGCGTGGAGAATCTGCTCCTGCAATTGTGCATGGTGCTGCTATTGTTGGTGGTGATAATGGGTATGTTAGCGCGGTGTTACTAAAGAATGGTCGAATTATCTGGCAGCAGTATATTGCTGAACTGATAGGTTCAACAGAGATTAAGCGTATTAGAGATGTAGATACAACTCCTATTGTAGTTAATGATATTGTATATACTCTGGGCTATAATGGTAATTTTGCCTCTCTGGATTTACGTTCCGGTCATATTCAATGGAAATATCCCATGAGTTCAGTACATGATTTCATCGTTGATTCAGACCGAATTTATATTATTGACCAAGATGACTGCATATTATCATTAAGTACCGACGGTGGTGCATTGCTATGGAAACAACCAGATTTATTTCACCGTAAATTGACAACTCCTGTTTTATATAATAAGTCTTTGGTAGTAGGAGATAGTGCAGGCTATCTATATAAAATAAGCACTGATGATGCTCATTTTATCGCTAAAGAAAAAGTAGATAGTTCTGGCATCTTAAGTGTATTATTGAGCAATAGCGACACTCTAATCGTTCAGGCTCGTAGCGGTAAATTTTATGCATTTACTCAATAATCTATACTTACTGACTAAATGATCTACCCAACCTATCCATATGTATAGTTTTTTTGTTAAGATACTCCTCTTATCTCTGGTTCTTTTTGGCTTTCTAAATATTTATTTTATGCTACGATCTTTGTGCATTTCTTGAAACTAAGATACTTGCGAAGTCACTAAATAATTAAAGATAATCCCAGGAGGATAGGCTAAAGTAGGGTATTAATTTTTCTTGGGTTATCATAATTATGATGCTTAATTATATGAATAATAGAGGCTTCAATAATGATACCTGTTATTGCTTTGGTCGGACGCCCTAATGTGGGTAAATCTACCTTATTTAATCGCTTAACTCACACTCGTGATGCCTTAGTTGCAGATTTTCCGGGATTAACCCGTGATCGCATTTATGGTCAAACTACATTAGATGGCCATAAATTCATTATCATTGATACCGGGGGTATTGATGATATTCAAAATGGAATTGAAACTCATATATTTAACCAATCTCTTATGGCGATAGCAGAAGCCAATCTCGTTCTTTTTATTGTAGATTCTAGGGATGGGTTAATGCCTGCAGATAATATTATTGCTAATCATCTTAGAATACGTGATAAAATTACTGTTTTAGTAGCAAATAAAATAGATGGCATGGATCCCGATGTAGCAATTTCTTCTTTTTACTCCCTTGGTTTTAACCAGGTCTATCCAATTTCCTCGTCTCATGGTCGAGGAATTTCGGAAATGATTGAGGGAGCATTAATACCCTTGTTTAATATACCAAACCCAGAGAGTCTGGTAACAGAAAAAGAAGATAACACCGCTTACTGGCCCTATGCACGCGATGATAAAATAGAAGAACTAGTTAAAAGAAGAGATCATTACTCTAGCATCAAAGATGGATCAATAAAAATAGTCATTGTAGGACGCCCTAATGTAGGCAAATCAACACTAACCAACTGTATCTTAGAAGAAGAACGTGTTGTTGTCTATAATACGCCAGGTACAACCCGTGATAGTATTTATATACCAATGATACGTAATGATCAAAAATACATACTTATTGATACTGCTGGGGTACGTAAACGTGGCAAAGTTATTAATACACTTGAAAAATTTTCTATTATTAAAACTATGCAGGCGATTGAATACTCTAATGTTACATTGTTGGTAATTGATGCGTATGAGGGTGTTTCTGATCAAGACTTGTCTCTGCTAAGATTTATTTTAAATAGCGGTCGTGCATTAGTTATTATAGTAAATAAGTGGGATGGTTTATCCAAAAGTATAAAAAATAATGTAAAAGATATGTTGGATCTACGTTTAGGCTTTGTAGATTTTGCTCGGATTCACTTTATTTCTGCTCTTTATGACAGAAGCTTGGGTAATATTTTTCAATCTATTCAGGAAGCCTATAAGGCTGCGACACAAAGGATGAGTACAGCATTACTAACTCGTATTTTAAGCATGGCTCAAAAAAATCATCAACCTGCATTTGTGCGAGGACGTCGCGCAAAACTAAAATATGCACATGCAGGAGGTTATAATCCTCCAATCATAATTATTCACGGTAATCAGGTTGAACATTTAACATCTTCTTATAAACGTTATCTCACGAACTACTTCCGTCATTCACTGCAAGTAATGGGGACACCTATAAGTCTTCAGTTTAAAAAAAGTAATAACCCGTATCTAAGGAAAACTTAATAGACTAAAAAAACATCTTAGTGAATCACGCGTAATAGTTCCGTAGCGCATGTAAACCCTTATTATATTGAAGGCAATAAATATTAATGACAGTAAAATATATGTTTTATAACATATTGATATTATATTATTATGTGATTCAGGATTGTGCTAGCTTGATATAAAGAATACTCTTTATAAAATACTATATTGAATTTCTTCAAGTGATAGATAAATTTATAATATTGATATTCTATCAAGCTTTATATTATCTGAATTAGAAAGATATTTGCGTAAAGATAAGCAATCCTTATTTCTATAGTATTAATATTTATCTCGCAGAAGTAAGATTACAAAATACTCATAAAGTTATGAACTAGTAAATTATTTGACTATTATGCAATAGATCTCATGGAATTATTTATGCTTTTATTATGTTACTTTAATAACTAGATTAATTATGATATCCTGACACATTAAGATTAATATAGAGTAATTAATTAAAGAACAAAAGATTTAGTATAAGTCATGTTTTCTTATTAAGAAACATTATTCTTAGTACATAATATTTTCCTGGAATAGTGTATTGATGTAGTGCATCATCTATTCAATAGATCTTTGCTGCTATTGATGAATAATAGCAATTGTAATAGTTTTTAATTCCGAATAAGATTTGTATCTATCTTCAATTAATATGGCGCAGACGCGAGCTAATATTTTCAGAGGTTTTAAATAGAACTTTAATAAAATTCTATAAAGATGCATTTATTCTTTTATCAAGATATTTTACTTGATATAATTAATATTATTTACATGCTGAATAAATTACAGCCAGGATAAATATCCTATTATGAGCTTCTCTATTTCTCACACTTATCATGCCTCATATTGAGATTATACCTAGATGACATGCGGTTATTTGGTTTCTGAGTGAATATAGAAATGGATAGTATTAATATGTTCTCTTTCATCTAAGCAGATGAATAAATTGATCCAATAAAATAGAAAGTTGCATATAATTTTGGCTAAGATCAGAATATTGTAGATCTGCTCTCCTGTAAGGAGAGCATGAATTGAATGCAGATATATCTACTTTTTTGTTTTTTCTTAAAAAGATATCTAATAAAGCTTGAACAGCTTATAGTATTTCGTGAATTATTAAGAATATAATTATTGCGCTTTAATTCAGGTGAAAACCTATAAGTGTAATCAATATTTCTTGCTTTCACATGTTACCGTTATAGTATCTTGTATTTTGAATAGGAGATTAATTTACTCTAACTTTAGAGCTTTAAAACATAATATATCTATAATACTTATTTTTATCTAATAAATACACAAATCATCGCTCAAGTTTTAGCATCAATTAATATATTTTTTCTTAGTTATAACAATAAGTTTTTATTGAGCTAATATTCTGAGTAATGCATATTACTCATATGTACCAAAATTCTTATGGTACGAAAAAGGATGTTTATATAAGACACCCAGTAGTGAGAAGTCAAATATTGCATTGTGTAATCAGCATTAGTTATACTTACTTTCTTGTATAAAAAGCCATGTTTTTTATTCAGGTTTAAGACCTAAATTTTAGGGCAGCACTCACAGGTATCATTAAGTTTTTAAAAGTAATATCATATTATTTATTAGGTGTTCTTAAGGATTTTGTCAAATCTACTGACTTTTATAAGGATTATATGTTTAAAAATCATCTAACTCTAGAGTCTTTAAAATTTTTTACCGCTACTTATTACTCTTACTTAAGTAAGAGTAATGCTTTCTTATAGTAATTGTTTTGATCTTTAGTAAAACTGAATACTGAATATATTTATTCTGTAAATATATAATGTATAGTATATTGCCAGTTAATGAAACTCTAATCCAGCAAGCATCGTATCGATTATATCTAGATTTTTGTTTGTATGCTAATACAATAAAAAGACTATTATCTTAAAATGTCTGCTATATAAATTTATATATTCTGCAAATTTGTCAATATAATAAACAAGTTAGTACTTAAATTGCATATGCATTGTTATAGCACATTCTGCTACTATGTACTAGTAATTTACAAAATATTTTTATAAATATTATTTCTATCAGCCTTACTGATTTAAAAATATCCATTATTTTTCAGTAAGATAGTTCTAATATTTTTATATAGCTAAGTTACTCAATTGTGATCATAGGATGTAGATCCTTGGGTATGACATCTTTCTTTAATACATGTTTTTATCTGTGATTCTAATTAAAGAGTCTAGAAATTCATGCTATGTATCAATAGACATGCTTATAAACATCACATCAATAAAAATTCTAAAAAAGAGAAGGGAATTGATGGGTCGCAATTTATTTTTATAAAATATTTTTGCTATCTTGAATGTCAAGATTAAATTTATTCTTGCGAAAGCATATTTTCGACTAATTTAAGCATCACAACGACCAGTATTTACCTCAAAATATAATCTAAATGTTAAAAGCATGAAAAATGATAATAATATAGCTAAGGAGAAAGCTAGTTAGTCTAAAATTACTTTGATTTCATAGTAATTCCAGCAATTTTGCAAGAAATGATAATATCTCCTAAATGCTTTACCAGTGCTCTATTATATAAATACAGTGATCGTTTCTTAATCAAGTAATACTAAGAATAATAAATATTATAACATTTCTTTCATCTAACAATTCGAGATGCTGATCACAAATTATTGAAATAGATCAAGAGAGTTGTTATCACTTAGTTTTCTGTTTTACCACTAAGAACTAAGTGGTAATACTATTTGTCAGCATATAGTAAATAAAAAATCTATTATTATATTTATTAATAAAATATCTTGAAATTACTTACTAATATCATATTAATGAATAGCAGAATTATTCGTTAGATGAACTGTGCTATATGGCTTCGTAATCTACATAGACAATTTTATCGATCAGTGAAGTATTTAAATATGATTTTACAATAAAACCTTACTCAGTACTTTCAATAACCTCCAGATAATATACATATACTATATAACATCTGCATTAGAGAGAGCAATATATGGATGACACAGGTTGTTTGGGTAATATTAATATCAATTCGATTAACTGCAGCTATATCGGGGATACTAATGATAAGATAGTTTTTATAATTTATTGCTCTATAGCTTAATAAAATTTTTTATTTTCCATGTGTCTAAAAAGTGAAGATAAAATCTTCTAACCTTTAGATTTTAAAAAATAATAGAAATATTCTGCTTATACATAATTAGACTCCTTTTAACTATTTGTTATATATTACAAATATTAAAATAATTTGTGAGCATTCTTATAGAATAACGCTCCTGTTTTGATAGTTGCGGTTCATTTAATGATATAATATAGTAGGAACTATAGGTTAATGATTTGTTCAATTATATAAATCATCATGACAGAGAGAATACCAGCTACTATATCATCTACTATGATACCTATACCATTATGAAGGTTACTGTCAAACCATCGAATAGGCCATGGTTTCCATATATCAAGCACCCTAAAAATTAAAAAACCTCCTAATACCCATTCCCAGTTATTGACTGGCAGATCTATCAAAGTAATATGCATGCCAATGAACTCGTCCCATACAATACTCTTATGATCATGCTCTTGCATATCTTTCGCTGTTTTTTGGCACGCATATACCCCGACATAGATGCTTAATGTTGCTATAACAGAATAAATATACCATGGCAGTTGAATAAGTAGTAGCCAAAGTATGATGGACACTAAAGATCCTATAGTTCCTGGAATAATTGGGCTAAGTCCACTACCAAAACCTGTCGCGAGTAAATGATAAGGATTGCTCATTTTTAAGCAATATTTTGCGGATTGGCTGCTGTGTTTACTCGTTTTCAATCTAATAATACAATACCTTAAGTACAGAATGCAACTGATCATGGCAATACTAGATATGCACAATGAATCTGATATTTTTAGATATTTGCCTAATCTACATTATGTATATACAGCAATTTTAGCGCATATTTTTAATGCACTGATATACATTGATTTCTAGCATAGAAAAATATATTCTCCTTGTTTAAAAGTAGCAAGCAGGATTTGTATAATAGTATTAATTGAATTCTCTAATAACATCTTTTTAAGATATATTTATATCTATGATTATTATTATAAAGCACTAAAAATCTTAGAGGGTTAATATTGACCATTCTATTGCAATTGTATATATGATAGTTAATAATAAATGTTGTTATTCTAACAAGCTAAAGTGAGCAGATGATGTCCGTTATTCAATAACGGTATTGAATCTCTTAGAGATTCATAATACATATAGAATTTATAAATTAGCAAAACATAAATATCAGGGACCCATAGCAGAGTATAAATGTAGAAGTTATGTTAATCATCTATTCTTACTCTTATAAATACATAAGCAATATATTATAAAAATAAAGTATCATTATAACATACATTGTCTACAATGAATAAGTCAAGAGCTTATTATTTAATATTATTCAGGTCAACAATATTACTATGCATTTTACCGATATAAGATAACATTACGTTTTAATCATAAATATCATTAACTCGAATAAGAAGAATATATACTATAAACAAGTAAATACCATAATGTAGATATCAGGAATAATATCAATTATATCATTCAAATAATGGTAGCTCAGGGAAGATAATAGTCTCACATCTTCTTATTGAGCACTTAGATATAGGTTTACTTGGTTGTAAAATCGACAATAATAAAACTGATATTAATTTCATGAAGATATATATAATTCCTAATTATTTAAAGATTTTATCCATTCTGTATCTATTTACTAAATGATTAATTCTTATGCAAATTATTCACGAATAACACGGGTAATATGATTCCAGTTTTTGTTCTTAAGTTAAATATAAACAAAGATCTATCTTTTAGATTGACGAATAGTTGGTGCGATTTTATCTAGCACACCGTTGATAAACTTATGGCTATCTTTTGCACCAAAATTCTTCGCTAGTTCAATACCTTCGTTAATTGCTACTTTATAAGGTATATCTTGTCTTTTACTAAGTTCAAAGAGAGCAATACGTAAAACTGCTCTTTCAACTTGTCCTAGTGCTTCTATTTGACGCGATAACACTGGAATCATAAGACTATCTAGATATTCTACATTGACAGCTACTCCAGCAATCAATTCACAGAAGTAGAGAACATCAAAATCTTTTTCTCCTGGCTCTGATAAGAAGTGGTATTCAACGTCAGCAATGTTGTTTTTAGATATTTGCCAAGAATAAAGTGCTTGCATAGCACATTCACGGGCGCGATGACGTGTAGCTGGTTTCACAAAAATATCCTTGCTAAAATTAATTTTTAATTGCTTCAATAATATTGATCATTTTAAGGGCGGCTAGAGCATCTTCTGATCTTTTGTTACCATCTTAGCCCCTGCATGTTCAATGACCTGTTCTATATTTTCAGTAATGAGCAGATCAAATTCTGCAGGTATAATTTTTTGCATGGCAACTCTTGAAATAGCAAAACTATATGCAGCTGTAACACATTCAAATTGAGCAGTGTCATCATGGATAACTTGTTCCCAAGGCAGATAATCAGATCATACCTATTGGTATCAGTTAGCGCACGCACGGAAAATTTTAGGGCGTAAAAACCAGGCACCCAAACGATAGTTATATTTTCGTCGGCAACTTGTCCTATTCGCTTTAGAGAATCAAGTGCACAGTTTAGTAAGTTGCGATTAATAAAAATTGTTAAAACTAGAAACAGTGATAGCAATGAGTGCTTGCGGAGGAGCTGCTAGCACTTCAATAGTTTTCATGAAGCTTTTCCTTAAAATTATTTTCTATTAAATCTCTTAGGGATTATATTAATAATATATCATATTATTTTGTTCTTTGCTTCGTAGCCTTTTACTAATTGAGTACTTAATGAATTATAAAAATAAAATAAAGGGCAATACTAATGCAGTACAATCTTCAGGACTGACTGATATTTTTCTTAAAATGTAATTGATTAAACAATAGAAGATTATTTTATTAATCAATAATTTTGTATCATGATTTTAGCTATTAAGAACGTTTCATCATATCGAAGAAATCATCATTTGTTTTTGTCATTGCAAGTTTGTTAATGAGGAATTCCATGGCATCTATTTCACCCATAGGATGAATAATCTTTCTTAATATCCACATTTTATGTAATTCTTCAGAGGTTGTTAGTAGTTCTTCTTTACGAGTGCCTGAGCGGTTGTAATCTATAGCAGGGAATACACGTTTTTCGGCAATTTTACGGGAAAGATGTAGCTCCATATTGCCAGTACCTTTAAATTCTTCATAAATAACTTCGTCCATCTTAGATCCAGTATCAACTAGTGCTGTTGCGATAATTGTAAGGCTACCCCCCTCTTCTACATTACGCGCAGCACCGAAAAAGCGCTTCGGACGATGTAAAGCATTAGCATCTACACCACCTGTTAGTACTTTACCTGATGCTGGTACTACGGTGTTATAAGCACGTGCTAAACGTGTAATGGAGTCCAAAAGAATAATCACATCTTTCTTATGTTCAACTAGACGCTTTGCTTTTTCTATGACCATTTCAGACACCTGAACATGGCGAGATGCAGGTTCATCAAAAGTAGAGGCTATCACTTCTCCCTTAACCAAGCGCTGCATTTCTGTTACTTCTTCTGGACGTTCGTCTATCAGGAGCACCATCAAAGTACATTCATGGTAGTTATAAGCGATACTCTGCGCAATATTTTGTAATAACATGGTTTTGCCCGCTTTTGGCGGCGCAACTATAAGACCTCTTTGACCTCGACCGATTGGAGAGGCTAGATCAAGTACACGAGCTGTTAAATCTTCAGTAGAACCATTTCCGCGTTGCATATGAAGACGAGCGTTTGCATGTAAAGGAGTAAGGTTTTCAAATAGAATTTTGTTCCGTGCATTTTCTGGTTTATCGTAATTCACGTCGTTTACTTTTAATAGGGCAAAGTATCGTTCACCTTCTTTTGGAGGACGTATTTTACCAGAAATAGTATCCCCTGTGCGAAGATTAAAACGACGTATTTGGCTGGGAGAAACATAGATATCATCAGGACCTGCAAGGTATGAACTATCTCCAGAACGCAGAAAACCAAAACCGTCCTGCAATATCTCCAATACCCCATAGCCGAATATATCTTCACCGCTTTTTGCATGTTGTTTTAAAATTGCAAAAATGATGTCTTGTTTACGCATACGGGCTAGATTCTCTAGGCCCATGTTTTCGCCGAGAGTGATTAGATCAGAGACCGGCGTATTCTTTAATTCGGTAAGATTCATAATGGTGGGTTCTTTAAACTTGGGGTATATCTTGAACTCATTGTGAGTGGTATAATCGGGGTCATCACTTCCTGTTTTTGGACTTTAGAGCACTTAATATCTATCGATATTGCAAATAAATTGCACACAATCAAGAGATTAAACTTTTAATTATCATGTATTTATTGATGATATACAGGTGCTGTACTGTTTACAGTCTATTTGTTAGCTTCTTGCGAACGATCTGTAATTAGCATATTAGTTTACGCCGATCATAATAACTATTATTAAAATAATAGAGCTCTCAAAAAAGAATAAAATTTATAGGTTAAAACTATATGATTCAAACTACAGGTAAGCACTGTATTGCAGTAGTCTTAAACTTAACATGCTTCTGAGTGGTCGTCTAGCGGTGAGCTGAAAGAAAATAAAGAACCATTAGACGACATCTTAATTAAGGATACTAATTATAAATTAGCATCCAAAAACTCTTCTAATTGTTTTTTGGATAAAGCGCCTACTTTCGTTGCAGATACAGTCCCTTTCTTGAAGAGAAGAAGCGCTGGAATACCACGTATGCCAAATTTCGGCGCAGTTTGCGGATTTGAATCTATATTTATTTTTGCAAGAGTTAACTTATTTGCGTACTCAACTGCTATTTCGTCCAAAATTGGAGCAAGCATCTTGCATGGACCACACCATTCTGCCCAGAAATCAACTAGAACAGGGCCTTCAGCTTTTAACACGTGAGCATCAAAGCTATTGTCACTTAGGTGAACAATTTTATCGTTCATGTTATACTCCATAGGATTCATTTTTTCTTCAAATCTTAACTGACTAAAATGATTGTCTTGCAATTAAAGTTTTTTCTTTTTTCAATTAATACGTCTTTAAAAGCAAGACTTTCGTTAATATAGAGCTTGAAGTCTTATATGGTACACTATTACAAGCAAAAGATTCTTGACTTAATATATTGCGCACTCGAGCATGTGCTTAATACCTCATTTGATTTGATAAAGAGGAATTAATACCATTATCCTTATTTCAAGGATTAGTATGCCTACTTATGAAGTTTATTATTCAATATAGCATGTTAGATATCATTAGTCATCAATGCTTCATATTATAGAGATTCATAATAAATTTTCCGATACTTATGCGTTACATAGGCTATGTAGTTAAGACATGTATTCTATTTTAGAAATTTACCATTCTTTTAAGCCTGCCAATTAAATAGTAAATACAGATAGACTAATCTGATCTATACTATAATATCCGATGACTTATTTTTGATTTCTGTAGTATCAAGTATCATATATTATTATGAATAAGGATATCTTAGAGGGAATACACCTATTTGTTCTGTATTAATAGGGGCACTAGCCTAAAATTTTTAACAAAATATTATAGATAGAATATATTCATATTTTGGATAGAATAAAATATATACTCAGATCTATATTAGAGTAAACGTTGTTCTATGTAAAATATCTAACCTTTTCTTCTATTAAAAATATTATTTTAGTAGATCCGCTAAGATCTATAAGAAAATCAAAAGAGCTATATCTAATATTGAGTTGATAACATATTTTACTTGTATAAGACTTTCCTGATTCATTAATCTAGATTTAAATAAATAGTATGCTACTAGTTCTAGAAGATTAGGCAAATCAAGACTGAGAGCATAACTATATTGTTCAAGATATTTAACTAAGAAGTGCTCTATCCTATAAAAATTTTATATAGATATCCTTAGTGCTAAGATCTATCTAAATCTCAGAGTCAGGTAATATTTATAGGTATGCTTGACGGTATCATCAAGATCCACGAACTTAATAATACTTGTTAAGATCTTTTTTATCATCCTAATACATTAAATCTACACCTCACTGAAGAAGCAGGCTCTTGTGTATTTTAATAACTTCTTAAAGACGATAAACTTTAGGTGAAATAGTGTTATAAAGATTTTTTTAGTTATATATCCAGCAAATATTCAGCAAAGAGATCGGTATGATCTAGAATATCTTTTAAAATTACTAATTTTATGATATTTATAATATAAATCTAGTTATATTTTTTTAATATTTTTAAGGATCTCTCTAATATTTGCTATGCTTTTTTGCCTTTTTAGTAATACATCGTGGGGGCTAATAACTGAATCTTTCTTATTCCATTTGAGATCTTCTTGTGGTAGCTCCGATAAAAAACGGCTTGGTTTATTGCGTACTAATGATCCGTATTGGCGGCGTTCACGACATAAGGTAAAGACTAATTTTTTCTGAGCTCTGGTAATTCCAACATATGCTAACCGCCGCTCTTCATCTACTGTATTTGTAGATATACTGCTATGATGAGGTAGTACACCTTCTTCCATCCCGACTATATATACATAAAGAAACTCCAATCCTTTAGAGGCATGAATTGTCATTAACTGTACACGCTCCACGCTGTTAGCATTCTCAGACTTGGCCATCATATCACGCATGGTAAATTGCGTTACAACTTGTGTCAACGTCATTGCCTCGCTTATATTATTCCCTTGAAGCATTTCTTTCATCCATACAATCAGCTGATTGACGTTTTTGATACGCATGTCAGCCGCTTGAGGGTTAACAGCTGTTTCAAGTAGCCATTTCTTATAATCAATTCCATAAATCAGATCATGCAGTGCAGCCATGGGGTCCTGCTCTGATAGTATAGAGACCTTCTGCATCCAGGATGTAAAAGACTGGAGGGTTTCTAATCCCCGTCCTCTTAAGGTTTGGCGGAGGCCAAGGTCAAAGCTAGCTCGGAATAAGCTAATTGCGCGATGATTAGCCCAGTATCCCAATTTTTGTAATGTTGTTAGTCCGATCTCACGACGCGGTGTATTAATAATACGCAGAAATGCTCTGTCATCATCTGGATTGGTTAGTATACGTAAATATGCTAGCAAATCCTTGATTTCTGGACGCGAAAAAAAAGAAGTATTTCCTGAGATGCTATACGGAATATGTTTTTGCAGTAACATCTTCTCGAATGTACGCGATTGATGGTTACCTCGATATAATATAGCGTAATCGCTATAAGATGTTTTATTAATAAAGTGGTGTGCAATTAGTTCTCCTACAACCTGTTCCGCTTCGTCGTCTTCATGATTTGCTGTCAGAATTTTTAATTCTTCTCCATAGCTCAATTCAGAGAATAATTTTTTTTTAAAAATATGCGGATTATTAGCAATAAGCATGTTAGCAGATTTTAAAATGCGCTGTGAAGAACGATAATTTTGCTCTAGTTTTATGATGTGTAGACCTGGAAAATCTTCTTTTAAGAGCATCAAGTTTTGCGGACGCGCGCCACGCCATGAGTAAATTGACTGGTCATCGTCTCCTACCATGGTAAAAAGAGATTTTTTTCTTATTAGTAATTTTAATAATTCATACTGACTTTTATTAGTGTCTTGATATTCATCAACCAGAAGATAATTAATCCTTTGCTGCCAACGCTCTAGCACCTCTCTATTTTTTTGTAGCAATAGAGTTGGTAATAAGATTAAGTCGTCAAAGTCGAGGACGTTGCAGGGCTTTAAATGAGAATCATACAGATGATAGCAATGTGCAAATATCTTATCACGCTCAGAAAATGCAAGAGCTACTGCTTGATCAGGATTAATGAGATTATGTTTCCAATTTGCTATGCTAGAAACCAGTTGTTTTAATAGATCTTTATCTTTCTTTAGCCATTTTTCGCTTAAATCTTTCAGTATTGAAAGTTGATCCTGATCATCAAACAGTGAGAAATTTTTTTTAATACCCAATGCCTGATATTCATTTTTTATAATATCCAGGCCTAAGGTATGTAAAGTGGAAATCATGATCCTACGAGCTGCCTGACTACCCAGGTGCTGAGCAGCACGTTCTTTCATTTCCCGGGCAGCTTTATTGGTAAAAGTTACTGCAGCGATATGTCGATCTTGGTAGCCACATTGATTAATTAGATGTGTAATTTTATGTATAATAACGCGGGTCTTACCTGAACCAGCACCTGCCAACACTAAACAAGGGCCAGTAACAAATTCGACAGCATTTTGTTGGCTCGTATTTAAATGCATATATAAATTAACCTAATATATTCAAGATAATAAGAAAGAATTTAAGTTTAGCAGAAAATATACTCGCTAAGAAACTAAGTTGCTTTTATATTACCGAATATTAAAGTTCTCTCACTCGAGAAAGTCATTATATTAACAAGTATTTTAATACGATCATAAAAGTTTAATCTATCATATTTTAATAAATAATAGCTAAAAATGTATGTTTTAAAATTGATATTGCATACTATCTATTTTGATCTTGTTGTATAAGATTACAATAATTTTCTGTATTTTAAAAGATTTCATTCGAAGATAGGACTTTTATGATTTCCTTTTAAAAAAGCACTTGTCTGGTGTCTGAATTTCTAAGTATATTAGAAAATCTTATTTATGACACTGCACCACTTTATATAGTGAAGAGATAAAAATAAATAGTATTTTCTCTAAGATCGCATGATTTCGATTAAGATTTATCAATACCAAAATAGGCATGACAGTAGATTGACTAGTTTTATTATCTTATGAGATAATATTATCTCTATAATTTCATATTTCTTTATTAATCATCTTAAGATGATTATCAGTTTAAATAATAGTAAATAGTAATAAATAACTACGTATAATTTGTTTGACTCAGTGCTATAACTCTTGATTATAATATTGTCATATCATAATCAAGAGTCAGCTATTCCATGGATTCATTTTCATCTTTCATCAATTTAGCTGTGTATATTTTACAATATAGATAAAAGATCAGCTAGCTTTTATTTAAAATATTAAATAAATTATTTTATAAATTTAACATTTAATAATATCTATCTTAAAATATTGTATGGGCAGGACGTAGCATGTAACATTAAACTATACTAATGTCTATTTAAATTCTAGACTATAGTGGTACTTCCTTGCATGAACTATTATGTTCAGGAGGTTTCAATTTATATTAATCACATTACAAATTAATTAAAAAATTTATGACATCATATAACAAAGATTAAATACTTATTTATATCATGAAATATTTAAAAAATTTGCTTGCATTGATTGGTTTTATTAGTTTTTGGGAGATAGTAGAATGATATGAGTGTCTTAAAGAAGAGCCATTTTATAGTACCACATTTTTCTATGCTATTAAAATACCGAAGCAATTAACTATCTCCTCATCTATGAGGAGGCACGCAGGTGCGTCGTAGTACCCAATATTTATTTATTATACACGCTTTGCGATCTTTCTACATTTTGTATTTAGTTATTGCTGCATAATTACACATAACAATCTTCCGATGCGTTTGATCAATAATAAGTTATACAACGATACCTTCTAAGCAATAGACACTCTATTTAAAATAAGATACGCTAAAAGCGTATAAAACATATTTAATTCATAATTAGCGATATAGTCAACGATCATTTGCAAATAATACTAAAAATTTAGTAACTATGGGTTAAAAAGTTATATCAAATAAACTTAATATATAAGTTATGGATTTTTAAAATATATGGATACCGCATTTTTTATATCTTGTATATCTAAAATTGCTGCTTTTTGTAGCGGAAAACAGTATTTCTCTCAGATGAGAGCAGTTGCATAACATCTGCTTACGCTCTTCGAATCTGTAATGTTATTGTCCCACGAATTCAGCTATGTTAAGTTATGGCCCTGCTATATTACATCTGATGATCTCTTTTGACACCGCACTATGAGGAATTAGGTTTGCGATGCAATACTATTATTCCCCCCTTAAAAATATTTGTCGCCACTGCGGATCGTGGTCAATAAATAAAATCGTATTATCCTAGATCACCAAATTACCCTTGAGTCCGATAAAACTCTATGCTATTTCGTGTTGATAGTGATAGGCAGTCTTACCCAACAGATTAATACAGTCAGTTATTATAAATCATAGTCAAATTTTTAATGTAGTCTTTTTAATTATGGATCTGAGCAAAATAGATTAATTCTTTATAGGTGTGCTGGTGTATCTCTTTCAGGGGGCATGCTTGCAAAGCTGAACGAGAAAGTGAATAAGTTGATGCTGGGTCTTGCGGTTAATATTTTTGGGGGAATTCTGTGCGTGATATATCTACCTTCTAAGTTATAGACTGATTCACTGTATTTTTCTTTAGTACGTTTATCTATTTCTCTCCGGATTCCTGTATAGTAATGCGTAATGATGATTTCTTTACTCAATAATGGAGTAGCCGGTTTCATTCAAGCAGAGCAACAATTATATTTATAGTCCAAGATAGATTAATCTTATCTTTGGTGCTCTCTAGATAATTAATTTTATCCGCATTTTTAACGAACTAATATTAAATTATGATTAATAAGTAACTTGATCAAAGGACACACCTACAAGATAGGCGTTTAAACAGTTCATCTAGAATACTATGCAATATGCTGCTTAAGTTTTTATTATTTCAATAGAAATAATTTAAGTTATTTTAATTAAAATAGAGGCATATTAATATAGATAACTTGGGTCTTTTGATATTTTAAATAGTTGTATCATTAAACTGATAAGCTAAATAAGACATATATTACTCTTAATAACATGATAACAGAATAAAAGTTGTACCAGTAGTTGACGAGTATGCCTTACCTCGTGCATCCTTGTAAGATGCACGCTGGTTAGTTGTTTTAAAATTTTTATTTTTATAACGTTCAATAACCATTCATGTTATTCCCTTTTTTTGCTATCTATTACTATTAGTTCTTGCTAAAAATGTAGATTTTGTAAAATTATATTCTTCTAAATTATTCTTTGAGTAAAATAAGGAAGAGTACTCAGATTAATATATTATTAGTGTTTGTTTTTAAGAGTTTTGTGTTATGTGATGAAAAATATTATAAGGGGCAACCATATAAAATTATTCGGATTTATGAGTCTTGTTTCGATTTATTACCGCTACTTTCTAATTTATCTAAAAAAATATTATTGATGGCATAATCACAAATTTATCTTAAGATAAGCCTACTGCTTACTTAAAATAACAGTTTATTATTTTCAATACAGGACTTTCCTAATTTAGATCATATCAATTTTGATGATCAATTAATAAGATCTTGAAATATTGATTTTTTACACTTATGATTATTTTATATAATACCTATAAATTAGGTACTTGATTTCCTGATAAATTTGTTTGTTTTATTTCCTATGTATGCAGCATAGTATGAATATCATTATTTAGTCATTGCCTTGAAAATTTATACCTTTTTAAGAATATATAATAATATATCTTAATAATACCATTCACTAGGTGTCTATTTTGAGAAAGATACAATTATAATAATAGGAGAGAATTGAGCAAGAGAACAGCAGAAAACATGCATTGTAAATTTTATTGATATTTGAAAATAATTATTAATTATTCAATTTAGGTATTGCTAGGATTTGGGTTCTCCTTCCCAACGTCTAAAAAGATCTTCTGGAAGATCCAAATCAAACTGATCGAGAACACGGTTAACAGTTTGATCAACAATATCTTGTACTGTCTTTGGACAATTATAAAATGAGGGTACAGGCGGCATGACAATTGCACCGAGCTCCGCAGCGGTTGTAAGCATTCGCAAATGTCCTAAATGTAGTGGGGTCTCACGTACGCAAAGTACTAAACGACGACGTTCTTTAAGAATGACATCCGCTGCTCTTGTCAGTAAATTATTTGTATAACTATGCACAATCCCAGATAAAGTTTTAATTGAGCAAGGCATAATCACCATGCCTGCTGTTTTAAAAGATCCAGAAGAGAGGCTAGCAGCAATATTTCGCACATCATGTATCACGTCTGCGATACGCTGTAAATCACTTATTTTTAAATCAGTCTCTAATACTAATGTTTTTCGAGCGGCATGACTTATTATTAAATGAGTTTCAATATTAGTGATATTGCGCAACACTTCAAGCATACGCCTTCCATAAATAATGCCACTAGCGCCGGAGATACCAAGAATTATACGCTTCATTCTTATAACACCTATTATATAAATTAATATAAATATATTTACAGAGTAAAATGCTCAGGATTACATATTTGAATATGTATAATACATTATTTTTTATTCTGATTATTATTCAGGCTTTATATTCTTATTATATGCGTTAGCAGTTTCTACTGCTGTAGCGGTGTAGTCAATAATTTGCATTATAGAAGAATATCTTCTGTCAAAAGCAAAGCTTTTAACAAAAATTTTTATTCAGGCAAGTTTAACATAACTAAATAATTTCTTGATAAATAAAATAAATTTAATGTTTCTTGACGTAAGCTACAATCTTCTGATTTGTTTAATCAGTACCTGCACTACATCGTCTTAAGACCTTTAATCTTCTTAATTAATATACTAAAATGACCATGAATAATGTGTTTAATAATTAATATTTTTATACTTTTCTATAGAAATATTTTTAAGTAGTTCTTTTAATATGTTGAAAAATTATTTCATTCTCTTTTCTTATCGTGTGTCTATAACGTACTATTATTCATGATAGTAATAGTGATGATTATATCTATAAAATTGCAATAAGATAGTTCTTTTCTTATGCTAATTCATAGTATTTCTACGGTTTATTTTCGTTTAAGAATTTATACATAATAATTTTATGTATCTAAATATTTGATATATTTTGATAAAATACTACAATCATCATGAGATTAGACTTTAATAAAGTCTATATTTGGATGCTGATATGATAAGAAGATAATTATTCTGATAACAGAAAGATAAACAGGATTAGCAAATAAATTACTGAAATTATCGACTATATTTTGAAGAACAAATTATAAGATTATCAAATAGAAATGCATCAATATTTTATTTAAAATATATTATTAATCTTTAATACTTTTTTCATATCAAAAATGTTATATCTTAATATATTTTGATAGAAGTTGCTGTCCAGTGTCTAGAGAGTAAAAGACTCCCCTAACAAGAGAGTAGTTTCTAGTCCCAATTGATAGCACTTGATTTTAGTAATTATAACTATCTACTCTCGTTGTGAGTGATAATATACCTTTTTAGTAAGTTATTGTGTTAGTAGAGGTTATCTGTTCGAGATGTTAGGTCATGATACTTATGATAAGTAGTACTTGATTTTATTATAAGTAGTATAAGCCATTTTTAAATCAAAAAGATATAACTTCAAATAACTGAAAGGACAATATCCTATAAAATATAATAAATTTCTAAAGAAGATGAGAGACTCATAGGAATATATTTTCCATCATTATTTATTTAATGAACTATTTATAGATTAGCTTAAAGTAACTTTCTTTAAATTCTCATGATCTTTATTCCGGGTGGAAAATCGATAGAAGGTAAATATGGAATAAAGCTAGATTTGCTCTGCAGATAGTCAAGGAACCAACTAATCATATAACTGAAATGAGGTATAATATGCGAATTTTTCCATCCTGCGCTTTGTGATGCCGATGTAAAGGTATCTAGAAAGAACAGCATTGCTGCAACCATAAGTACCCCACGTAGCAAACCAAAAAAAATACCCAGAATACAATCAGTGGACCGCAAACCAGTTTTGTCAACAAATGAAGTCATTATATAGTTGACAATTGCTCCGGCAATCAGTGTCACAAGAAATAAAATTGCAATAGCAATCCCATTGCGCACTAATGCATCTTCAAAATGAGTGAAGTATACAGCAAGATAGGTATGAAAATAACTGGCGACAAAGAAAGCTGTACTCCAAGTTAGTAGTGACAAGGTTTCTTGGACAAATCCCCTGATCAGACTTATCACAGCCGAAAAAGAGATAATACTAATAATAACCCAATCGATCCAAAACACGATTTTTTAACCTAAAAAAGATCTTTCATTTGTCGATTATTAGATTATAGCAGCAAAAATTTTTTTTAAAAGATTTAGGCTATCTTCTTGTCAATTTTTTAATAAAAATTAAAATATATTTATAAATTCATGGTTCGTATTTTAATTAATAATTGAATATTTTATTTGTTAGACGAAATAAATATATGCAATAATTTTTCTTCTATCAAAAAATAAGTCAGTAATTTTACATTTTAAAGATATTTATTATCTTTGCTCTAAAAATTATCCTCTAAAAATTATTTTAGTCATTGTACTATAAGTACAACTGTCTTTTATATGACTCAAAATAAAATGTTGATCAAATAAATCATTTGTATTTTAAATAAATTACTCTCCCAAATAACTTCTTGTATCTATAAGAACAGACCTAACGATGGAATCGATTGATCCTATGGATCTTAGATAAGTCAGATGACAATTTTGTTTTAAATTATGATGAGCCACAAACAGCAATATTACTCCCCTTCGTGTTCTATAGATGAGAAAATTTTATAAGTATTTTAACCATATCAATGTAAGCGTATGTCAAGATAAGTAGCTTACTTTTTCTATTCTTTTATATCTGTACTTTTTTAGTCCTAACCATTTATTAAATTCTTAGTGCATATTTTGAGATTAATTGTATATATTTAATTAAGACTTTGATGTTGTATATTGATAATGGCGTTGTTCGTATTATTAGTATTTGCTGTCTGTGATATGTTAGGTATTTTACTAAGTGGCTGATTTATCGGAGGCATAATATGATTTAAAACGTTCTCTCTAAGTTTAGGTATTAAGGGAATAGCGGTAAACTGATGTTGATAGTGTTTTTTCTGTCTGTGAAATAAATTAGGCAGTATAATGATACCTAGTGCGATGATTATAACCACACCAATTAATCTATTTTGAAACTTATTTGTCACTTGCATCTTCCTTATTTAGTGCCTCCATGACACTTGCAACAGTTTGAAAAGAACCATAAACAATAATAATATCTTGCGGTGTAGCATCTTTCATCGCTTCTATCCATGCTTTTTTAACATTTTTAAAAATATTAGGTTTATCCAAATATTTGGTCAAGAGCTCAATTGAAGCTCCATACGGCTCTTTTAATGGAGCGCAATACCAGTAATGAATCAAAGGTTTCATGTATTCTATCATTCCTGATACATCTTTGCTTGCCAGCATACTCACGACTGCACGTAGACAGCCAGGCTGTATTTTTTTATTAAGTCGATTGTTGATGAATTCTCGTAATCGTCCGGCCAAATATTTTGCTGCGTCTGGATTGTGCGCCACATCGAGGATCAGAAGAGGTTCCGTGTTTATAACTTGAAAACGTCCAGGCAAAAAGGTGCTTACCAAACCATGAATTATTGCCTTTTCATCAATGTTAATATTAGAGTAGTTCAGCGCAGCTAATGCAGTTGCAGCATTAGGAAGTGGTACTTGTGGTAGTGGTAAATGCGACCATGTTGTGCATGCACTATGCCATATCCACTCTTGATTGTTTGTGCTAAAATCCCACTCAATTCTACGACGATAAAGAGTTGCACCTTTTTCTGTAGCAACCTTACGCATAGTATCTGGCATATCAGGGTCACCTATAATAGCTGGAATTCCAGCGCGGAAAATACCGGCTTTTTCTCGGCCGATGCTTTCGCGATCAAACCCCAGCAAAGCGGTATGATCCAAGGCAATACTAGTAACTATGGCAACGCTAGGGTCTATAATATTGGTCGCATCTAAACGTCCTCCAATGCCCACTTCAAGTATGATCACATCCAGATCGGACTGTTGAAAAAGATACAACGCTGATAAGGTACTATATTCAAAATAAGTCAGAGAAATATCAGAACGACCTTTCTCTAAAATAGCAAAGGAATAGGAATGATCCGCTTCTTTAAGTTCTTTCCCCTGAATTCTGACTCGCTCAGTATAACGTAATAGATGCGGAGAGCTATAAACACCTACGCGGTATCCTGCGGCAAGCAAAACTCCTTCTAAAATGCTGCATGTAGTCCCTTTACCATTTGTACCTGCAACCGTAAATATTGTTCGAGCGGTTTTTAGAAGATCAAGTCTTTTAGCAACTTTTTTAACTCGTTTAAGTCCCGGTTCAATATTTTGATTCTGCAGATGTTCAAGATAATATAACCAATATCGTAATGGAGATGTAGCTCGAGGAATTGAAAAAATTTTCATATTAATTAATCGTTCCTTAGTCATGTGCATACTAGTGCAAAGAGTATTAATATACTTCTTAGATTAAGGCATGTCTTTCATACTGCTGCTTAACAGATTAATCAATTTCTGAGCATGTCAGAAAAAATGTATTTTACAAATAATTCTTATCTTTCATCCTCAAGTGAAATATCACTAATTATTTCCTTGCCAACAGGATTCGGTTTTCTCATCATCTTAGCCAAGAGGCTTGCCAATTTTTCGCGCATTTCTGGACGACGCACAATAATATCTATCGCACCTTTTTTGAGCAGAAATTCGCTCCTCTGAAATCCCGGGGGCAAAGTTTCACGTACGGTTTGTTCTATAACTCGTGGCCCAGCAAATCCAATGAGTGCTTTAGGTTCGGCTATGTTAATATCCCCCAGCATTGCTAGGCTCGCAGACACACCCCCCATCGTTGGATCAGTCAAAACAGATATGTATGGTAATCCACGTGCTTTCAATTTAGCTAATGCAGCACTAGTTTTTGCCATTTGCATCAGAGATATTAATGACTCTTGCATGCGTGCGCCGCCGCTAGCAGAAAAACAAATTAATGGGCAGTAATCTTCCATGGCTTGTTCAACCGCACGAACAAAACGAGCTCCCACTACAGAAGCCATGGATCCACCCATAAAAGCAAACTCGAAGGATGCAGCGACAACAGTCATACCTTTTAATGTACCCTTCATGACAACTAATGCGTCTTTTTCACCAGTCTGCCTCTGTGCTGTTAGTATTCGATCTTTGTATTTTTTTAAGTCTTTAAACTTAATAATATCTTTTGGCTCTAGCTCAATACCTAGTTCAATCTCGCTACTTTTGTCTAAGATAGTCTCTAGCCTTGCACGGGCAGAGATGCGCATATGGTAATCACATTTAGGGCAAACATCTAGATTAAGTTTTAGTTCGGCTCGATATAGCACTTGACCACAGCTATAGCATTTAGTCCAGACACCTTCAGGAATGTTAGCTTTACGACTGTGAGTTATCTTACTTTTGTTAAGAATTCGTTCAATCCAGCTCATAGATGACCTTTCTATTTTAAGTGAACGTGATACGAGTTTTCATACATTGTGTGTCGATTTGTGGAGAGCACGCTTGCATTTTTATAGTTATTTTGATATTCGTAAAATACAATCAAAGCTATACTTTAAAAAAATAATTGTAAAATAAAGCGACAATTAAAATTCTAAAAAAATGTTTTATATATCTTAGAATGTTATGTAGACTAGGAGGTATAATACAGATTTAAATTAGAAGTAACTAATATTCTACTAGAATAAATTAGATATATTTTCTTATAAAAAGATTTTTCTGCGCAATACTTCTTACTAAAGTTTAATAGGAAGGAAATATTAGGACCTATAATCTATTTATCTTTTATAGTGATGTAATAAGTATGATTCTTATGCTCTTTGCTATGATTACAATTTTGTTGTCTTAATCAGTTTTATTTTATCTCTAGTCTTTCTAAGACTAATATAGTGATGAGTTCTTTGATATATTTATGCATATTTTGTTTTAGAATGTATATCAATATTAGCAATATTAATTTCTTAATATTACTTACTCTAGCTTAAATGCTAATGTCTAGCTTAAATGCTAATGTTCCGTGAAATTTAGGAGTATTTATTTTATGCTGATATTTTCTTCTAATTTATAATGATAAAGTTTCTGCATATTTGACAAATTATAGTATTAATAGCTTGCTAATAAGCTTATTTTTATAATAGAGATATTAGAATATTGAGTTAAGTGTTCTCGGCAATATTAATTCTTTAAGTAGTATATCGTTTTATTAATTTTTGTCTTAGTTTATTTCTTTAATAATAAATTATTTAATAATTTCATAAATAGCATCTTTATGTTTCTTTGAAATAATTTTTTGATGTGTTGCCTCAACGGTAAATATTTTCTTGAATTATTCGTGATTTTGTGCAAGTCTTTATTTACATCTTTAATAATCTATAAGATAACTATAGACCGTATTCAGACAAATGGACATCATAACAAATGTGATCATTATGATTTTTCCATACTTTTAGGGTGTTTTGATTTATATTATGACTAGAAATTTATTTCTTCCCTATTCTTCCTTTCCTTTTGATGCGATGAGAGAACTAATCATTAAAGTTTGATTCTTTAAGATCTTACTAAACCTCTTTTCTGCACCTGTAACTAAACTTATATAAATGGATTACAGGCGAGAATAAAAATATATACTTTCATACATAATTTTTTATAAATTTTAAATTTATATTTGATAGTATCTAAATTTGTTGACTTTTGAAGCTATTATTAAGGTAATACTATATATCATTATGAATCATCGCTTAACGTTCAAAGATATTTTAGGATTGGGATTTATGACCTTTGCGCTATTCGTAGGTGCAGGTAATATTATTTTTCCTCCGATAGTTGGTTTACAGTCTGGGCAGCACTTTTGGATTGCGGCCGCCGGATTTCTTATAACTTCAGTTATATTACCCGTGCTTACCCTAATAGCATTAGCTAAAGCAGGAGGAAGCATTGATGCTCTTAGTAAGCCACTTGGCCGAATATTTGGCTTAAGTTTGGCAATTGTGTCTTATTTATCCGTCGGACCATTATTTGCAATGCCACGCACTGCAACTGTTTCATTTGAGCTTGGTATTGCGCCTTTAACTGGTCAGGGTGCCATGCCTTTACTGGTTTACAGCTTTTTCTATTTTGTTCTAGTTACTGCAATATCAATGTACCCTAGCAAATTACTCGATACCGTCGGGCACGTTTTAGCTCCTGTAAAAATTTTTGCATTGGCTATGCTAGGTATTGCTGCCGTTTTATTTCCATATGGTTCGTATATACCAGCAATTAAAATTTATGAGGAAAATCCTTTCTCTAGTGGATTTTTAAACGGCTATTTGACTATGGATACGATAGGAGCCATGTTATTAGGTAGTGTAATAGTTAATGCAGCTCGTTCCCGCGGCGTGGTTGGTAGCCGATTATTAACTAGATACGCCTTATGGGCAAGTTTTATTGCTGGTATTGGCTTGATTTTAGTCTATCTCAGCTTGTTTCAACTTGGCTCTAGTAGTGGGGGGTTAGTCGCGGCAGATGAGCAAAATGGAGCAGTTGTCCTGCATGCTTATGTTCATCATACCTTTGGTAGGCTAGGTAGCCTATTCCTCGCTGCCCTGATTTTTATTGCCTGCATGGTAACAGCTATTGGGCTAACATGTGCTTCGGCCGATTTTTTTTCTCAGTACCTGCCGTTTAGTTATCGTATCTTGGTATTGATTCTAGGTTTCTTATCAATGATACTATCTAATCTTGGCATGAATCATTTAATTCAAATTTCTATACCTGTGCTTCGAACGATCTACCCACCATGTATCCTTTTAGTGTTATTAAGCTTCACTGTGCGCTGGTGGCATGATGTTACACGTGTATTTTTCCCGGTGATTATTGTAAGCTTGGTATTGGGCGCTCTGGATGCTTTTAAAGGGGCTATGCCGCATATTAATTTACCTGTGTGTATTGAAAATTGGCCATTATCAGATCAAGGTCTTGCATGGTGTCTTCCATCACTTTTAATGTTAGTGATTGCAGGGGTGTATGATCGCAAGATGCGTTCTCGAAAAGTTGTGGTGCATAACTCAAATTAGTTTTGATAGATATCAAATGACATGTTAAAATCATAATAGTGTTTATATACCTTATGAATACTGCGGAAATGCTATGAAGCAAAAAACTAATAAAATGAAACGCAGTCTTAATACTCGTCATATTAATTTCATCGCGCTTGGTTCAGCTATTGGTACAGGATTGTTTTACGGTTCTGCTGAAGCGATTAATATGGCAGGTCCTAGTGTTTTGCTCTCTTATCTCATTGGTGGCGGGATTATTTTCATCATCATGCGTGCTCTGGGAGAAATGTCTGTTCATAATCCGCAAGCTAGTTCTTTTTCTTGTTATGCGCAAGATTATTTAGGACCAATTGCTGGGTATATTACGGGTTGGACATACTGCTTTGAAATTCTTATTGTTGCGATTGCTGATGTCACAGCTTGTAGTCTATATATGAGCACTTGGGTTCCTGCTGTTCCTCGCTGGATTTGGGTACTAAGCGTTGTTTTGATAATTGGTACTCTAAATCTAATGAAAGTAAAAGTATTTGGTGAGATTGAGTTCTGGCTCTCTCTTTTCAAAGTTGTTACTATAATTATTATGATTACAGTTGGTATTGGGATCATTTTATGGGGCATAGGAAATCACGGCCATCCTACGGGTATCCATAATTTGTGGACAAACGGTGGTTTTTTTAGTAATGGCTTCACAGGAATGATCATGTCACTACAGTTAGTGATGTTTTCTTATGGCGGCATTGAGATTATTGGCATGACTGCAATTGAAGCTAAAAACCCGAACCAATCGATACCTAAAGCTATAAATGCAGTGCCTCTGCGTATTTTACTGTTTTATTTCACTACATTATTTGTAATTATGTCAATTTATCCATGGAATCAAGTAGGGACTCAAGGTAGTCCATTTGTTCTAACGTTTCAGCATATTGGTATGACTGGAGCAGTTAGTTTGCTAAACTTAGTAGTGATCACTGCATCATTATCAGCTATTAATAGTGATGTTTTTGGTGTTGGACGTATGTTGCAAGGTATGGCACAGCAAGGAAATGCTCCTAAAATATTTTCTAAGGTTTCTGGGCGTTTCGGGATTCCCTGGGTCACTGTATTATTTACGTTGTTATCTTTGTTGAGCGCAATTTATTTAAATTACATCATTCCGGAAAAGGTTTTCGTAGTTATTGCTTCGCTAGCAACATTCGCAACAGTTTGGGTTTGGATTATGATTTTATCATCCCATATTGCTTTTCGTCATAGATTGAATCATGAACAGATAAAAGCGCTAGATTTTCCGCTGCGCGGTGGCATATTCACCTCCACAATTGGTATTGTATGTTTAATTTTTATTGTTGGTCTTATAGGATATTTTCCTGATACTAGGATATCACTTTATGTTGGTATTTTATGGATTATCATTATGTTGATGGGGTATTACTTGTTTATGGTAACCCCTCCGCCAAAGCGAAATCAAGATAAGAAAAAACAAATTTCTCCTTAAAGGATAGTTATATAATTATTACAAAATATTTAATAGTAAATTATTTTAGTTTAATTAAACATCATCTCTATGTTATAATGCGCTAGTTTGCCCATTGAAAAACATCATGTAACCTTTGATATAAGAATACCAGCAGATATAATTTAAAAAATGATAATAGTAGATGCTTTAAACACTTTTTATCATTGCTGTACATCATAGTACTTGTAATTTCTGCATTCTTCTTAATCTATGGAATAGATTTTTATTCTAACTATTTTTCTGCTTCTCTTTCCTCATATCTTTTATTTTATCAGTGCCAAACTTTAAAAGTTATGTTTTATATTATATTCATCATTTAATCTTGAAATATTTTTAGAAAAATATTTATTGAGCCACATTGCAGATATTTGCGCACTACCTCGGCTGACTAACTTCAGGTGTTATGAATTATTATGTTATTTTTTACTGTATTGACTATCTTTTCTGAAAGAGTAACTAAAATAATTTGATTAATACATTCATATAAGCTCTAGATTTATCCTGTTTTGCTAAAAGATGTGTGCTAGGTGTAGTATTTTTTAGCGACTAAGATAATGATCACCCATATTTGCACAGTGTGTTATTAACATTTTTATGAACAATTAATAATCTTTCGTGATATTCCTATTCTTTTCTTATACAATTTAATCTTGATATCTGCATCATAATGCAAGAAATCCTGATATTTTATATAATAAGATTAGAGAATCTTAGATTGAAGTTATCAAGTAAAACTAAGTTGTATAAAGTGTATTTGGAAGATCAGTATGATTGCTTACCTGTAAGTATTATAAATTAGCAGTCCAGTCAATTATTATAAATTCATTAGGTCTACTATGACGAAAAAAGATGATACTGATAAATTTTAAAAAATTGTGTTATTACTAGAATCAAAACCATTATTAGACAACTATTTCTATTATTATAAAGAGCAAAAATAATATTATTAAATAAATGTTAAAAGGCTAAATAAGTTTTATCAAAAGAGTATTTTTAAAAATCTTTAAGAAAATGTTTGCATTGTTTAAAAATATAACGAGAAATATTTTGTTGATATAAACTATTTTACGAGTACTTACGGTATCTTATATTACTTCTTTAAAGTAATTTACTTATATAGTATTTTCGTATATTAAGAATATATAATTTTATTTATTTTTTGGCATTATTATCAGAATTTTCTTGTATTATTAAATAATAAGGCTGTTATTTTCTTCTTTTTAAAACTAAAGATTAAGTTGCATATTGCAACAACTATTATGTATGATTAGGAAATACCTCAAATAATCTTGCCTTGTATTGCGTGATATAATAAAGCTTAGTATCACAATACTTATTGTATTACTTAAATTTATCAATATTGTTATGTAACAGAAGAGCTAAAATCAATTGATATCATAATACTTGTACAAGTTATAGTAATAATAGATAAAAGAAATAGTTTACGTGCCCATAGACGATCATCTACGTTTTTTCTGTATCCTGACAGTGCTATGGTGAACCACCATATACTTAATCCTATGGAAACGCTAAGATATTTATAACCTGCATAGCCACTGAATGATAGCATCATGCTTGCAAACATGAATGCTAATATATATAGTAAAATGTATTTTTTTGTTACTAAAATTCCTTTGACTACTGGTAGTACTGGAATTTTAGCTTTTCTATAATCTTCAAAGCAAAAAATAGCAATTGCATAAGAGTGTGGCATTTGCCAAAGACTAAATATAGTCAATAGGATCAGCGCTCCAGTATCAAAATATTTGCTAATTGCGCAATATCCAATAACTGGAGGCAATGAGCCAGATATGCTGCCTATTAAAGTGGCATAGGTAGAGTTGCGCTTCATATGAAGGCTATAAACTAATACATATATTATGAATCCAATAGATGCTAAAACTGCTGTAAGCATAGTAACCGAAAAATATAATATTGCAATACCAGCTAGTCCTAATAGAGCTGCATATATTAATGTTGCTCTTAGGGATATTAAACCTTTAGCCAGAACACGATTTTTAGTCCGATCCATGATTGCATCTATATCTCGGTCTATGTAGTTATTGCATACACAGGCTGATGCGATAATTAATGATACTCCTAACAGTGTCAATATCAATATTGATAAATCTAAACTGCCTTGAGATGCTAAGCAAAAACCACTGATCACCGATATAAGGTTGCCTAAGATAATGCCAGGTTTAGTAATTTCTAAGTATTTCTTGATGATCATAGCTAGATCTTTAGTAATCCATCATATTCATGTTTAGATGGTACATAATCCACAGTGAACCAGCGATAATGATAGCAATTACAACGGTGGTAAATATTAAGGATACGAGATTCCAGCATTCTTCATAAGATATTTTGGTATGCATAAAATAAATCAGATGAACAAAAATTTGTATAATCGCCATCGTAATCACGGTTGCTAAAATAGTTCTCTTTGAAGAAGTAGCACCTGTCACCATCCAAAATGGAATAATCGTAAGGATGATAGACAGAATAAATCCAATAATATAAGGCCTAGCACTATTTTCTCTGACATTTGAAGTGTCTGATAAATGTTGTTTTTGGTTTGCAATTATATTAATCATTATATTAAACCTACAAGATAAACAAAAGTGAATAAACAAACCCATACAATATCTAATAAATGCCAGAATAAGCTTAGACAGACTAAACGAGTTATATTAGCAGAAATCAGACCTGTTTTGCTAATCTGAATCATCATAACAATAATCCACAGAAGTCCGCTGGTTACGTGAATGCCGTGAGTACCAGCTAGTGCAAAAAATGCAGATAGGAATGCACTTTTATCAGGACCAAAACCTTCTGAAAATAGGTTATGAAATTCGTAGCTTTCCATGGCGATAAAACTTGCTCCTAAAAGAAAAGTCATCCCCAACCAAGTGATTATATTGTAAGATTTATTTTTTTGTATCGCCAGAATAGAAAAACCGCATGTCATACTACTCAACAATAGTAATAAGGTTTCAGTTAGCACAAACGGTAATTTAAATATCTCTCTACCGGATGGACCATCAGCAATGTTATTCACCAAGACTGCATAAGTTGCAAATAAGGCTGCAAACAAAATGCAGTCGCTCATTAGGTAGATTCTAAAACCAAAGATCTTGGTGTCTCCGGCATATCTTTTTGTGTCTCTCTTCTGAATCTGCAAAGTATCACTTATCATAATTTTATGCCTGCTTTGACAATTTTCTCGAAGTATATCTTTTCAATTTTTTCTATTTCATGCGCTTGAATGTAGTAATTAGAATCTATATAGAAACTATCTATAATCCAAGTGGCTACTATTGCTAATAAACAAATTACAGCCATCCACCAGATTTCCCAAATCATGGAAAAACCGAACATAAAACTAAAGATTGCTACTATAACTCCTGTGCTAGTGTTGCGTGGCATATGAATAGATTCATATTTTTCTGGTTTTTTATAAGCTGTCCCTTCCTCTTTTAAATACCAGAATGCATCAAGCGAATGAACTTCTGGTGAGATTGCGAAGTTATAGATCGGTGGCGGAGATGCAGTAGACCACTCTAACGTGCGACCGCCCCATGGATCTCCTGTCAGATCTAGGTTTTTATTGCGGTCACGAATAGAGACAAAGATTTGAATAAGCTGGCATGCAATTCCACATGCAATAAGTGCGGCACCTATCGCAGCAACTATTAGAAGAGGATGGAATGCAGGATCAATCTGCTGGCTTAGGCGACGAGTCATACCCATAAAACCTAAACCATAAAGCGGCATAAATGCAATAAAAAAGCCGATGATCCAAAACCAGAATGCACGCTTGCCCCACTTTTCGTTCAATGTAAACCCGCATGCTTTTGGAAACCAATATGTCATAGCCGCAAAGCATCCAAATACTACACCTCCGATTATAACATTATGGAAATGTGCAATTAAAAATAGACTATTATGAAGTACAAAGTTTGCACCTGGAACTGCCAGTAGCACTCCGGACATTCCGCCTATTGTAAAGGTTATTATAAATCCTATGGTCCATAGCATAGCGGAGTTAAATATTATACGTCCTTGATACATAGTAAACAGCCAGTTAAAAATTTTCACTCCTGTTGGAATAGAAATAATCATTGTTGCTATACCAAAGAATGCATTGACGTTAGCTCCGCTGCCCATTGTAAAAAAATGGTGCAGCCAAACCATAAAAGAAAGTATGGTTATACAGACGGTAGCCCATACCAGTGACGTATAACCAAACAGTTTCTTTTTACAAAAAGTAGCTACAACTTCAGAGAATACACCGAAAACAGGGAGAACTAGAATATAAACTTCTGGATGCCCCCAAGCCCAAATTAGGTTGATATACATCATCATATTACCACCCATATCATTGGTAAAGAAGTGGGTGCCTATATAGCGATCAGCAGTCAACAATGCAATTGTCACGGTCAAAATGGGGAATGCAGCGATTATAAGAACATTAGAACATAGAGTAGTCCATGTAAAAACTGGCATCTTCATTAATGACATTCCAGAAGCACGCATTTTAATTATGGTGGTAAATAAGTTTACTCCAGTCATCAATGTTCCTACACTAGATATTTGCAGACTCCATATCCAGTAATCAACTCCTACACTAGGACTATATTCTTTACCTGATAGTGGTGGATATGCAAGCCAACCAGTCTGAGCGAATTCACCAACTCCAAGAGATAGGTTGATTAGTACTGTACCTACAACGGTCAACCAAAAGCTCATGTTGTTCAGGAAGGGGAAGGCAACATCACGTGCACCTATTTGTAGTGGTATCACTATGTTCATTAAACCAATTACAAACGGCATAGCTACAAAAAATATCATTATTACGCCGTGGGCGGTAAATATTTGATCATAGTGATGCTGCGGCAGGAATCCGGACTGTCCTGCTGAGGCTAGTACCTGCTGGCTACGCATCATAATTGCATCGGCAAAACCGCGTAATAACATTACAAAAGCTAATATGATGTACATGATACCCAGACGTTTATGGTCAACTGAAGTCAGCCACTCTGTCCATAGATATTGCCATCTTCTAAAATAGGTAATCATAGCTACAAGTCCTAGGCTAACCAATAAAATGCTAGCAACCGTAAACATAATAATAGGTTCATGGTAAGGGATGTCGTTGAGTGTTAATTTTCCAAACATCTGTTATTCCTCGGTTTTTAAGTTAGCATCTTACCCATATCCACAAGCTTTTTTATGTTTTATATTTTGTTGCCACGTATAAATTTGTTAATAATATTAATAAACAAATGAGGATTAGCGCTGGAAAAGTATTCAATAGGATTGAATTCGCTTGGCCGGGCTAAGATTTCGAATTCATCCATTGTATCTAGTTTGTGGTTTGGTGTTTCTTTGACTCTGGCAACCCATTTATTAAAGGTGATATTATCAGGTGTTGCAATTGCTATAAACTTCATCCCTGAGAATCCACGACCGCTATAGCTGCTGGAAATACCATGGTATTTACCAGGTTCATTAGCAATCAGATGTAGCTTAGTCTGCATTCCTGGCATAGCGTATATCTGTCCACCTAAGCGAGGAATAAAAAAAGAGTTCATAACTGAGTTTGATGTTATATGAAAATTTACTGGATTATTTACCGGGAAAGCTAATTCGTTAACGGTTGCTATCCCTAAGTCTGGGTAGACAAATAACCATTTCCAATCTAAAGAAATGACATCGATATTTATAGGATTAACTTTAGAGATCAACGGTTTATAGGGATCCAGTTCCTGAGTAGTCTGCCATGTCATGGTTGCAAGTATAGAGATAATTATAATTGGTATTTTCCAGACGATAGCTTCTATTTTATTAGAGTGAGACCAATTAGGATTATATTTAGCATTTATATTTGATGCGCGGAATTTACGGGCAAATGCAATTGTCATTATAATAACTGGGATAACTACAAGCAACATTAGTCCGAGGGCAAAAAATATTAAGGATCTCTGTTCTAGTCCTATTTGTCCTTTAGGATTTAAAACAGCCATATCACAACCTACTAGCAAAGTTGAAGCGGCTATTAAAGATAATAGCATAAAGATTTTATAAAATTTACTGAGTCTCATTTAAAGACCTCAATCTCAAGCTCTTTTTCTGTTCTAAATGTAGTAACATTTTACTGTAAGGTTAAAGATCTGTAAACCTTATTAAGGTGCTGTCTATTTTGTTAGATTTATTATACTTTATCATTTTTAGTGAACACGAAAAATTTATAACGATTAATTACCTATTATTCAATTATAATGAATATATATTTTATTAATAATATTATTACGCTATAAGATTTATGAGGAAGCTTTTAATCATAAGATTAAAATTATATAAAATACTATCAACATCTCCTTTATTTATTAAATTATGTTCAGATTGATCTATCTGTTCTTTACAAGCACTTATTATTAATGAGAATAATTATGGGTTACATTACAGGGTGGTCACGTCATTCAATGCTGTCTTAATTAATGATATAATAATATGTATCCTGCTTTTCTTTATATTGCTAAGATGATATCATTATGATGTTTATCATAATGATATCATCTTAGCAATATATCTAATAGTGAGCAGCATTACAGGATATATGCTATCATTGACAATGATAATCATCTTTTTCTATAATATAGATACTCTTGGCTACTAACTAGATAGTCGTGACTTTGAAGACTTTGCAATTACTTGTAGTATAAGTAAAATAGCCAGATATATCTTTTTGTATACATTAATTTTAACATTCATATGTTATAACCTGTCATTGTTTAACAAAAAATTGATCATGACTTACATCTATCGTAATAGTTTTACCGGGTAGCAACTCTCCTGCTAAGATCTGTTGTGCTAGATTGTTTTCGATTTCCTGTTGTATTGCACGTTTAAGCGGACGAGCGCCATACACTGGATCAAAACCAATTTTTGAGAGTTGTTCTAACGCATTTTTAGTGATTATTACATTGTAATCTTTTGACTCTAAACGTTCGTATAGACGTCTCAATTGAATACTTGCGATTTCTTTTATGTCTTTTTGGTCTAATGGATGGAATACAACAGTTTCATCTATACGATTGATTAATTCAGGTCGAAAATGTTTTAATACCACACCCATAACCAAGGCTTTCATATCACCGTAATCCAAGTAATCAAAGCGCTCTTGAATTAAATCAGAACCAAGATTAGAGGTCATAATAATAACTGTATTAAGAAAATCTACTGTTCTTCCTTGTCCATCAGTTAGACGTCCTTCATCTAGGATCTGTAATAAGATATGAAAAACATCCGGGTGTGCTTTTTCTACCTCATCTAGCAAAATTACAGAATAAGGACGACGACGTATTGCTTCTGTTAAGTAACCACCTTCTTCATAACCAACGTATCCTGGAGGAGCACCTAATAAACGTGATACCGAATGTTTTTCCATAAATTCTGACATATCAATGCGTACCATTGCTTCATCACTATCGAATAAGAAATTTGCTAGCGCTTTGCATAGCTCGGTTTTTCCAATACCGGTTGGTCCCAGGAAGAGAAATGAACCAATTGGGCGGTTAGGATCAGATAAACCCGCCCGACTGCGGCGTATAGCATTTGAAACAGCTTCAACAGCTTCTCCTTGACCAATAACGCGCTCATGTAGAACGCCTTCCATGCGCAAAAGCTTTTCACGTTCGCTTTCCAGCATGCGTGATATAGGTATGCCAGTACATCGCGCTATAACCTCAGCTATTTCTATATCGGTTACTTTGTTACGCAAAAGCTTAGTATTTTTATTTTCAGAGCACATTTCAGCTTCTAATTGTTTCTCTAAGCCTGGTAGTTTACCGTATTGAATTTCAGACATTTTCGCTAAATCTACCGTACGTCGAGCCTGTTCAAGAGCAATCTTTGCCTGTTCTATTTCAGATTTAATGCGCTGAATACCGCCCAGAGAAGCCTTTTCCGCTTTCCACTCTTCTTCTAGTTTAGAATATTCACTTACTTTATGTTCGCATTCTTTATTCAGCATCTCAAGACGTTTTAGACTTGCTTCATCTGATTCTTTATTAAGAGCTTGCTGTTCTAGTTTTAGTTGAATGATGCGGCGTTCTAACCGATCCATGGACTCGGGTTTAGAGTCCATTTGCATGCGGATGCTTGATGCTGCTTCATCAATGAGATCAATAGCCTTGTCTGGCAACTGACGGTCTGCAATATATCGATGAGATAAATTTGCTGCGGCAACTATAGCAGGATCGGTAATTTGCACATGGTGATGTAGTTCGTATCTTTCCTTCAAACCACGTAGAATTGCAATAGTATCTGATACCGTTGGTTCAGTAACAAATACTTTCTGAAAACGACGCTCTAGTGCAGCATCTTTTTCCAGATATTTACGGTATTCATCCAATGTAGTTGCCCCTACACAATGCAATTCACCACGGGCTAAAGCAGGTTTTAGCATGTCCCCTGCATTGATTGCACCCTCTCCTTTACCTGCACCAACCATAGTATGTAGTTCGTCGATAAATAGAATAATGCTTCCTTCGTTCTTAGATAAATCATGCAATATGGATTTTAAACGTTCTTCAAATTCTCCACGGAATTTAGCTCCAGCAATGAGTGAACCCATGTCCATTGAGAGCACTCTTTTTTTCTTTAATCCTTCTGGTACTTCACCATTAACAACGCGCTGAGCTAAACCTTCAACAATTGCTGTTTTACCCACACCCGGCTCACCAATAAGGACAGGATTATTTTTAGTACGACGCTGTAATACTTGAATAGTCCTACGTATTTCTTCATCACGGCCTATAACAGGATCTAATTTACCTTGTTCGGCACGTTCTGTTAAATCTATTGTATATTTTTTTAATGCCTGACGGTTGTCTTCAGAATTTAAATTATTCACTGTTTCGCCTCCACGTATTTGTTCGATGGCGATACTAATATTTTTTATTGTGACGCCGGCCTTTTTTAATATCTCACTAAGCTTGCCTCGTTCTTCTAAACCTACCAATAAGAATAATTCAGAAGAAATGAAATTGTCATTAAGTTTTTGTGCTTTCTTATCACAAAGTTGCAAAATTTTAATTGATGCATTTGATGGTTGCACACTTTGATTATCACTTTGGACTTGCGGTAAATGAGATATATTTTTTTTAAGTTCATCATTCAGTGTATTAATATTAATACCGGCAGATTTTAATAAAGCTCTAACCGTCCCCCCTTGCTGATTCAGTAAGACGCTCATAATATGTACTGGTTCTATAAATTGGTTATTTTGACTAATCGCTAGTGAATGAGCGTCAGCTAGGGCAAGCTGGAACTTACTTGTAAAGCGATCTAGGTGCATAATTCTCTCCAAGAAGCATAAGTTTCTATATTGATAGTATGATAAGTCAAGTACTTAGTTTTAATGACTTGATTTAGCTCGAGACACATTCTACTGCTTGCACAAGAAATGAGGTGATCTTTTATTAGTGCAACATCTTTATTGTTACTAGGTTTAATTTAGTGCTTGCTATACATCACTCTTGTTTATAAATTTTATCATCTATGACTTTAATACACTTGTATTATAATGCTTGATAACTCTATTTATAGCGAAATTATTATTCATATCATACTGGATTTATACACTATAACTGTAGAATAATAAGAGACTAGCAAATAAAAGATCCGATATTAATTATTAACTGCAGAAATTTAGCTTTTAATCATAATAAATACCATTCTCTTCTGTAGTTATGAATACTCAATGTTAGTTACCTGGGTATCATAATTTTGAAATTTTTTATCAATAAACAAGATTTATGTATCTTATTCCTCTAATTTTACTAAATGTTTTGAGATTCTCAATTATCTTATTAGATAATATTAATATGTGAACTACTTATCTTTTTTAAAGATACTAGATATCTTTATATATTATTATATGGATTTTTAAAAATACTTTTATGATGTGCTTTGATTTTTATGCAGAATGCTATTTTTCGCGTGTTCTATAATATATCAATGCTCTTAAGGTAAATAGATAATGTTAGAGTTATTAACTATTATATTTATATATTTCTGAAGACTAATTCTCTAAAAATTTTATAATGTCACCCATACTTACCTCGAAGTATTTAGTTATATTTATTGAGACCATTGATAACATAATCAGTTTTTAACTATTCTTTTATTGGTCTTGTGTACTACGAATAACTTTTACTGCTGAAGAACAGAAATAAAGCACCCTACTTCTTCTTAATCTTAGAAGATACAATGAAGTGATCGAGCTGGGTTATGGAGAATAGCAATGCTTATCCTAACTGTTATGATACATAAATATCTCATTATGGTTAGTTCCTTAGGTCTATGCCTCGTGCCCTATAATCATAAACCATTTTATTTACAGGTGGTTTTATATGATCAATCTTCTCAATATTTGATCTATAACATAATAAAAGTAGCCCATATTTTTAAATCATAGAAGTCATCATTACATGTATTATTAAATTTTTACTGATTTAATCTCCGATATTAATGCCGCATAGAAATGTATATAAAATTTTTTTACAATTTAGAGAAAGGCACAAGAAAGATTTGTATTATCTCTAGGTGTCATTTTAAATGTTATGATTTTGGGAGCCTCATATGAATACATTCAATACCTCTTTCGTGGCTTATTTTGTGTCATAGGTTAAATAATTGCAACGATCATGCCTTGAAAATATTTATAGTGGCATGTGCCAGAAGTACTTGTTATACTACTTAAGGCAATAAAAATGTTCATATTTTAATTGTGGATGATCTCTCTGTTTGTTGCCATTATCTATGCATTTAACCAGATATAGAATCTATGCAGGATCAATTATCATGCATTACACAATAGACACAAGCTCTATAGAGCTGCTCTTATCTTATTGTAACGCGCATCATTATTACTATATGAATTAATCATTTCAATAAATTTTATTAAGTCAATAGTATATTTATTTTGTCTCTTTCAAGAAACTATTCTTTAACCAAAGAATAGTATGAATATTATTATCTATTATAAAATTGGATGTTGATCATGTATTGAATATCTTTTATTTAAATTCATCAAACAAAACTCATTTCCTTAGCAATATTACTCTCTCTCGAATCTGTAGGGGAATAAACTACATTTAGCATTTTAATAGTCTCCTTGCTATTTGATCAGCAGTTTTGTCTAAATTATTACCTGATGTAGGATTGAAAATAGGGAGGGCATCTTTTATAGTATAATATTTGGTAATAACGTTTCGATATATATCTTAAGAAGAGCAATATTTGTATTCTGTATCGTATTTATCAGCCAATACGTCTGATTAAATATTTCAAATCAACCTTATTTGATCGGTAGCTATGTGTCTGGGATTTTACTGTATCATGGATACCAGTATCTGCTTATAATGTATTCACTTAGAACTATATTCATTAGATAATCAGAGTATCTCTGCAGGATTCATTTGCCAGTTTAAAATACCCTTTTTAGTACTAACATCAAAAGATATACAGGAGATTGATGAGGTAACAAACTTAGGTCTGATTTCTTCAGGACATAAGGCTGAAAAAAGATAGCTCAATAACGGTAAGTGAGAGATTATTATTATATTTTCTAAACCTATTTCAGACAAAGAATAGATATAGCACATGATTATTGCAATATTGCCATTTGGCCTTAGCTCTAATAATACTTCTATATTACCAGCGAAGGCTAAGCCCTGACATACCGCTATCAGTGTTTGTTGGGCTCGGAGATACGGGCTGACTAAAATTTTTTTAATTTTGTATGATTTCTTTGTTAGGAGAGAAGCCATACAAAATGACTCTTTATATCCATGGTAGACAAGAGGTCTTGTTGGGTCGTGAGATGCGTCTAGCGCGGCCTTACCATGGCGCATAATAAAAATTTTCATATTCAATAAAAATATTTTTTGTTTAATACAGCACTATTTATTTGAATAGTATTAAATATTAAGTGATGCATCTGCTTGTTTTATAAGATTGATATGCTAAATTTATATCATATCAATTTTGATTGTTGCAAATTTTGTAATTATTTTATTCTTTTAAAAAAATATGAGTTTATTAGTAAATATATAATCGCATATTAAATTATTATATACCTACAACACATACATTTCTTTTGTAGAAGAACTGATATCATTATTATAGCAATTAATGCTAATATTTATTCAAGACATTTAATTTTTTATAAGCTTTCTAAGGATTACTGTTATTATAACTAAATAAAATTTCTCCTTTTTATAATCAGTTGATGCATTAAAAACTATTTTTACCAAAATATATCTGTATGTCTGATCAATGAATGCAATTATCAGAAGACTCTCTTGATGTATTCACCTTTAATATCATAATCCTATCATTGGGATGATTACTTTGATGATTGTAATAGTCATAGTTTTCTGATATTTATTTAAGATTTATAGAAAAGAGGGTAGTTTTATATTTATCTTACCAAGGGTTATACTCACGTTATCGTCAACTAGGAAAAGATAGACATGAAAATTATGAATCAATCATAGAATATTACTGATTTCCTGCTAAAATTATGATTCATTTTGTTTTTTAAGAGGTAATAAAACTTTAACAAGTGTTATCTTATAACATAAATTATAATATTATATACAGAATTTTATGATTATTTATGCAATTTATTTATTGATTATAAGTAATATATATAACGTGCTGTACAGACCTTCTGTTTCTCAGACTAATACATTAATATTTGCACTCAAATATTAATGTATTAGTAGTGCCTTGATGTAAGTTACGTTATAAGTATAAAATTAGTAAGATGATTAGACCTAATCTATTCTGAATCTAGGTTAAGTAAATATTTATTAGATGCTAATCTAATAAAGTAATAATACAAAATAATATTGTTTGCTAGGAAAGAGAAACTATCTATTAGGTATAAAATAATATACTTTATGTGTTAGTAAATCATATTGGATATAAAAATTATGTACAGGCTTTAACAGGATAAAAGGGTTAATATATAATACAGTCTATATTATTACTGTATTATACATATATAAAAGCTATCTTATAAAAGATTTATTTATTGCACTTAATAAGTTATATGATATAAAATAAAATAATATTTCTCTTTATAAGAGATTGGAAAGTCTTGTTTCATTGTAATTTTTATAGAGAGCGGATATCTAGAGGGATCGTTTAAATCTTATTAAAACTTCTATCATCTTACTACAAGATATAAAATGTTAAAGATTATGTTTTTTTATTAGTTGCAAGTTTATACCCATTTCTGGATTTGATTAATAATACCTTCTGCATCAAGATAAAGATCATGCAGCACTTCAGCCTGTGTTCCCTGTGAAATAAATTGATCTGGTATCCCTAAGTTAAGTACTGGAACCATTTTTCGTTTGGACATTAGTAGTTCGTTAACTCCGCTTCCGGCCCCACCAATAATAGCATTTTCTTCTAATGTAACTAAGGCATGGTGAGTGTTTGCTAACTCTAATACTAGAGTTTCGTCTAAGGGTTTTACAAAGCGCATATCAACTACTGTAGCATGTAGTAGTTCGGCGCTAATAAGAGCATGATGAATCAATGTACCAAAGCTAAGAATAGCTATGTTCTTACCTTTACGTCGCACTATACCTCTACCAATTGGCAGGCAAACAAGAGGACCTAGTTTTGCACCAGTGCCTGAACCTTTTGGATAACGTACAGCTGTTGGTCCATCTTTATACTGATAGCCAGTATGTAGCATTTGCCGAAATTCATTCTCGTCACTAGGAGTCATAATAATCATATTTGGAATGCAGCGCAGAAACGAGATATCAAAAGCTCCTTGATGCGTTTCTCCGTCTCCTCCAACAATACCAGCGCGATCTATAGCGAACATGATCGGTAGTTTCTGTAGGGCAACGTCGTGTATGACTTGATCGTATGCGCGTTGCAAGAAAGTTGAGTAAATAGCTACTATCGGTTTATATCCTCCGATAGCTAATCCTGCAGCAAAAGTCACTGCATGCTGTTCTGCAATAGCAACATCAAAATACTGTCGCGTATATTCTTTTGAAAAACGCACCATTCCAGAACCTTCAGACATAGCAGGCGTTATTGCCATCATTTTGCTGTCATCAAGGGCATTTTCACATAGCCAGTTACCAAAAATTTGCGAATATGTAGGCAGCGCATTAAGTTTTGGGAGCAACTTGCCCTGTGCTGGATCAAATTTAGGTACTGCATGCCAGCTGATAGGATCTCTTTCTGCAGGTGCATATCCCTTACCTTTTTTTGTTATAATATGTAGTAGTTGAGGTTTTTTAAAAGAACGCATATTTCTTAATGTGTTAGTTAAAGATTGAATGTCATGTCCATCAATAGGACCAATGTAATTGAATCCTAGCTCTTCGAATAAAGTGCCAGGAATAACCATGCCTTTGAGATGTTCTTCTGTGCGTTTGATTAGTTCTTTGATTGGTGGTATTGTAGAAAAAAACTTTTTACTACCTTCTCTTAAGCTGGAATAGATTTTACCGGAAAGTAAATGAGCTAGATGATGATTAAGTGCACCTACGTTTTCAGAGATTGACATTTCGTTATCATTTAAGATGACGAGCATGTCGGCTTTAATATCTCCTGCGTGGTTCATTGCCTCAAAAGCCATGCCTGCAGTGATAGCACCGTCGCCAATAACACATACTGTTCGGCGGTTTTCCCTTTCTCGTTCAGCGGCAACAGCCATGCCTAATCCTGCGCTGATTGAGGTGGATGAGTGACCCACACTCATTGCGTCATATTTGCTTTCATCTCGATAAGGGAATGAGTGTAATCCTCCTCTTTGACGTATTGTAGCTATACTATCTCTCCGTCCGGTTAAAATTTTATGGGGATACGCCTGATGACCTACATCCCAAACAAGCGAGTCAAATGGTGTATTATAAATATAATGCAGTGCAACAGTCAGCTCTATAGCTCCTAACCCGGAAGCAAGATGCCCACTAGATATACTAACACTCTTTAGAAGATACTGGCGAAGCTCGTCACATAATTGCGCTAGTTTTTCTTGTGGCAGAAGACGAAGATCGTGTGGATCGTCAATCAGCGCTAGTATTGGGTATTCAGTTATATCTAAAATCATTAGCGGCCCATGTCTGAAATCTGTGCTATGCTGTATATTCTATGTAATTTACACTTAAGTGGATACTGATAAAGTTACTATATATTGATATAGGAACTTTATGATATACATTATATTTTAGAGTTAATTAATTATTGGTATTTTCTTAGGTATCGCGTTCAATAATAAAACTAGTTAAAGATTTTAAGGACATTGTGTTTATTCTAAAGCATCTCTCCAGTTCTGCAAGAATATGAATTGCCTCTTTGTACAGAGACTGCGTTTTATTATGTGCTTTTTGGAGACCACAAAGGGCAGGGTATGTACTTTTTCTCATGTCTCTGTCTGAACCCTGTGGTTTTCCGGTTTTTGTGCTATCTCCAATCACGTTTAAAATATCGTCCTGTACCTGAAAAGCTAGACCAATAGCTACCGCATATTTGTCTAGCAAAGGGATTGCATTTCGCCCATGTCTCCCTGATGCCAATGCACCCATGCGGATCGCGCAGCGAATTAATGCCCCAGTTTTATAATTATAAATTTGCTCTAGCACTGGTACATCTATATCTTTCCCTTCTGCTTCTAAGTCTAAAGCTTGACCAATGCACATTCCAGCAACACCACTAGCTTGGGCTAGTTCGCTCAACATGGTCAGTCTATATGCATTTGATAATGATGGCATTGGGCTGTCAGCCAGAATAGAGAAAGCAAGACTTTGAAAAGCGTCGCCGGCTAAAATTGCATATGCTTCTCCGAATTTTACGTGAGTTGTTGGCTGACCACGGCGCAGATGGTCATCATCCATAGCAGGAAGATCATCATGCATTAATGAATAAGCGTGAATACATTCTACTGCCGCAGCGGGTGCATCTAGAATATCTAGTGTCACACCAAACATCTGTCCAGTCGCATATACGAGGTAAGGGCGTAGTCGTTTCCCGCCCAATAGAGCACCATCTCGCATTGCTGCAACAAGTATGCTATCTGCAAACGGTAAACGATCTATGTATTGAATGAGCGCTGCATCAACGCGCTTATGATAGTTTTGGTACAACTGTTCAAAAAAAAACATGTTTTATTCTTAATCTTCATTAATAAGGACGAAGATAAAAGGCTTGGTATCCTTGTGCTTATTGATGAGGAAGTGTATGAAGTATGTTATGCTGTTATCATGATTTTCGTGCGAGATATATTGTTTTTCATGTGTACTTGATTAATTGATACATGTATTTCATGGAGGCCAATTGAATGATATAACACGTATTATCTATACCATATTACGCAATGATTAACGCAAGAATAAACATTGCAGATACTTTTGCTATATAATATTTCTTAGGTCTTAGCTAATTAATATTATCTTATTAATGATATGCTGGCTAGATTAGTGGATTATTTAGTATTTGGCAAATTGCAGATTTTTTAAATTAGTCTCATGAGATCATACTCCATCTTAGATTATTTAGTAGGATATATTTGTTCTTTATATTGTGTTTTAAATTTCTGGTACCGCATAGTATATTGGATATTATATACTACATGCTAATAAAGATATTATCTTGCATGTATGCAGCAATTAACTCTTGACCTGCTTACTAAGAGTTTTATGATTAAATGATATCACGAAGAGAATACGATGGCTACTACAAAGTTTATTGTTAAATTATTCCCAGAAATAACTATTAAAAGCGAATCAGTTCGTTTGCGCTTTATTAGAATACTGACTAGTAATATCCGAAATATTTTAAAAAAAAAAATATTGCAGTAGCTATCTTACGTTATTGGGATCATATAGAAGTCTGTCCTACAGAGGATATATTAACTGAAGATCTTCAAAATATTTTAACTATGATTCCAGGGATCCATCATATCTTAGAGGTTGACGACTGTTCATATACAGATATCTATAACATATTCGAACAGACCTATAGTTTGTATAAAGACACACTAAAAGGTAAAAGTTTTTGTGTGCGTGTAAAGCGTCGCGGTACTCATACATTTAGCTCAATGGAAATAGAGAATTACGTTGGTGCCGGACTCAAGAATCAGATTGAAGGTACTAGTGTTAGCCTGTGTAATCCTCAGATTACTATAAATTTAGAAATTCAGAACGATCGTCTATTATTAATTCAAAGTCGTCATAAAGGATTGGGTGGTTACCCGATAGGTACTCAGGAAGATGTGCTTTCTCTGATTTCTGGTGGTTTTGATTCTAGTGTTTCTAGCTATATGTTAATGCGACGCGGCTGCCGCGTACATTACTGCTTTTTTAATCTGGGTGGATTTGCGCACGAAATTGTTGTAAAGCAGGTTGCATGCTACCTTTGGGATCGTTTTGGTAGCTCCCATAGAGTACGTTTTCTAGTTATTGATTTAGCTCCTATTGTCTCGGAGATCCAAGAAAAGATAAAATACGGTCATAAGGGCATTATCCTTAAACGTATGATGGTTCGTGCCGCTGCAATATTGGCTGAGAAATATAGCTGTCAAGCTCTAATTACTGGTGAATCCCTCGGACAAGTTTCTAGTCAGACATTAAGTAATTTACATTTAATTGATCACGTCACTAATATGCTGATATTGCGCCCGTTAATTTCTCATGATAAAGAAGATATCGTTAGCATGGCACGTGATATTGGTACTGAAAACTTAGTTAAAAACATGCCTGAGTTCTGTAGTGTTTTTTCGGAACGTCCTACTATAAAAGGCGTTCGCTCTCACATTGAATCTGAAGAAAATGACTTTGATTTTAATATCCTAAAAAGTGTGATTACTGATTCGAGAAGCATGGATTTAGGAAAATTTATAAAAACAAATCTTCAATTGGTTGTTAGTACTCAATCTTTTAGGGTATTAAGAGGTGATGAGTTAGTATTGGATATACGTTCTATTGATTTTCAGGAAAAAAGTCCTTTAAATATTAAAGGGTTAAAAGTTATAAGCTTGCCTTTTTATAAAATAGCTAGCCAATTCAGTAATCTAGATCAGAGTGTTCACTATTTATTGTACTGCAATAGCGGAGTTATGAGCCGTATTCAAGTTTTATATCTAAAGGAGAGAGGTTATAATAACGTTAGTGTATATTACCCATAATTTTATAACATATTTATACCTTATCCTCCTTAGAAAATAAAATGCTAGTTAGTTTGCTATTAATAATAATACCATATATTGAGCAAGGATACTTTGTATTATTATTGATATTTTATTATGTGTTCAAAATCGACTTGAGATATATTACTAATATTCAGGTAATAATTCTATTAGATCTGAGCATTACCGTGAAGAGAATGGATCAATTATTAAGAAATAAAATATCTAAAAATTTTTAATTTAGATATACATGAGCACATATCTATTTAAGAATATTGTCTTGTGAGTTAATTACTTGATTTAATAGGCTTAACCTAAAGTATAGCTATATAAGATAATTTCCGTGTAGGTCTTACTTTTTATCATAAGATAAAAATCTATTAAGCTTATCATAGCTGTGACAAAAATATTTTATTTGTATTGGTTCTGAAGTATTTTATAGTTTATAACAAAATAGAGCGAAAGATTATAAGTGCAATAATAAAGATTTGCATATAATAATGTTATTAATATGTCATTCTACAAATGTCTATAATAAATGGTATAAATCTAAGATCATATATTTTATTAGAAAAGTCTATGCAATGCATAAACAGAAAGACTCTGTGTTACTTTTATACTAAAGTACATTTTTTTGATAATCTTAAAATATTTTACTAGTCATTCCTAAAATGATCGACGTGAAATTTTTAGTTATAATAATTTCTAGAACTAAGTATTATATTTAATATAAAAGAGATAGATGATTCTTGTCTGTTATATTGTTTATATGTTTTGTGCTTCATTTATTTATATTATTACGTATTTACAGATAAACTACTAGTTCTATGATGATCCTTATTAAAGTATTATCCTATATATCTTCTGTGAGGATAGATTATGAGAGGGCATAGATTATTGATCTTGCTTAAGTATACTATTCTTGCGATCTAAGTCCTCTCCTTGTTTTGAAGATTTTCTTAGTAGCTAGAGTATTATATTGATAATATCTTGTTCTATCAGATTAAAATTATTAATAAAATATAAAAGATATTACTTTTATTTTAAGCGGATCTACTAAAGAGTAGTCATAAACTTGTTTTCAAATAGATCAAATATTTACCTAATATAGGTTTTTGCTTGCAGTATCTTAGGTATCTTACGATATTATTAATCTATAGAAAGTAAAAAATATCTTATTTTAGTAAAAATTTATTGATCTATAAAAACCATTAAAATGCTTGAGATGTCTAAAATGATAAATCTATTTTAATAGATAAAGATTAGCTGAAATTAGTGTATTTGTATTTTTATCAAAATTTATTATCTGACTTCTCAGAGTCTTGTGTTTCTAGAAAAGACTCTATTTGCTCACGGTCTATAACTTGAGAGTCTATTTTTATATATGCCGTCTTTTCTTGTGGAATCAGAACAACATCTGATACTCCGCATAAATTTTTAATTTTATTTTCTAGCCAATATGTTGCTCTTATTCGATCTGGAATAATAATTCGTATGCTGCTAAGGTAGGGAGGATCTTTCATCTTAAGAATTAATGCTAGCCAAATGATGGCTAGGACTGCACAACTGCTGAACACTCCATATACTCCGACATGTGCATACAAGAGCCCTCCAAGACTACCTCCAATGGCGACACCAATAAACTGACTGGTTGAATACACTCCCATGGCTGTACCTTTATGGCCAGTGGGTGATTCTTTACTGACAAGAGAAGGCAGAAGTGCTTCTAGAATGTTAAAAGCAATAAAGAATATCAACATACCGAAGAAAATACTGTACAGGCTTAAACCTGAGCACCAAAATATAATCTCAGCAATAAGCATTAAAATAACGCAAATCTGAAATACACGTTTTATCTGATGGTGTTTTTCTGCATAAATCACACAAGGAACTACACAGGATAATGAGATTATCATGATGAATAAATATACTTTCCACTGATTTTCGTGCGCTAATCCAGCATTTTCCATAAGTGGCGGAAGAACGACAAAGCTTGATATTAATAAGATATGTAAAAACATAATTCCAAGGTTGATCGGAAGTAATCGACTGTTAGCTAGTACTATACTAAATCTTCCTTTCACTATGTTAGAATCACGATTTAATATGTGTTGCTTAGCTTCAGGAATAAAGAAAGTCGTAATAATCAGCCCACCCACTGCTAGCAGAGCAATAATCCAGAAGAGTCCAGATAGGCCAATAGCACGAGCAATAATAGGACCAAAAACCATAGATATAGCAAAAGTCAATCCAAGGCTCATTCCAATATAAGCCATTGCCCTTGCTCGATTCTGCTCTCGAGTAAGATCTGATAATAGTGCCATGATCGGAGATGAGATAGCTCCAGATCCCTGCAGGCATCTCCCGATAATAACCCCCCAAATAGAATTTGTCATTGCGGCAAGAGAACTACCTAAGGCGAAAATAATAAGACCATATATGATTAATGGTTTACGTCCGATATAATCTGAAAATAAACCAAAAGGAATCTGAAAAATAGCTTGCGTCAAACCATAAATACCAATTGCGACACCAATTAAGGTTTTTGAGGATCCAACTAATGATGCACCATAAGTATTAAGCACGGGTAAAACCATAAACATTCCAAGCATTCTTAGTGAGAATACAGTTCCTAGTCCCCATATGGCTTTGCGTTCTTCTGATGTCATCCGAACATCAATCATTGCAACCTCAATGTCTATTATAAACCACTTTTGCGCTGTATTGAGAGAATTATTAGATATTATTTTACTGAACTATCATGTAGTTAATATAAAAAGATTTCAAAATATTTCTTGAAGAAATATATTAATAATTAGCTTATTTTTACAACCAGTGCTGAAACGGGCCAATTCTTTTAATCAGTTATTTGGGGCTCTCTAGACTAAATTGATATATCTAAATATTAGAGTACATCCTAAAATATATTAATGTACTTTAGAAGTTCTAGTTATTTTCAATTATTTAATATTTACTGTTATAGTGCATAGTAATGTATTATTCATGTCAGTATTAAACTCTTGGCATGAGATATAATGTTCTCTCATGCCAAGAGTAAATCGTCTCATATAAAAAATGTCAGGATAGATATTTTCATAAATATCATATCTTAAACAAGTTATAAATATATTAATTACAGCAATAAATATCCCATAAATTATAGCACCCTATAAGATTTTAGCAAAAATCTCTACTATAATTCATCACTGCGTGTTACACCTAAAATATTTAATAAGCTTATAAAAATATTGTATAGAGAAGCATATAGGCTAACAGTAGCGCGTATATAGTTAGTTTCACCTCCATGAATAATATTACTAGTTTCCAGGAGGATGGCTCCAGTAGAAAATAGTACGAATAACGCACTAATAGCTAGTGATAGAGCTGGGATTTGTAAAAATAAATTTGCAATAACCGCCATTAGTACAACAACAAAACCGGCCATCATCATGCCAGATAGGAAAGACATGTCTTTTTGAGTAGTGAGTACATAAAACGAGCAGCAGAAGAATACAGTAGCTGTGCCGCCTAATGCTAACATTATTAAATCGCCAGCATTGTGACTTATAAATGAGCTAAGAATAGGACCAAGAGTATAACCCATAAATCCTGTTAGAGCTAATACTGCTATAATACCTTCTGGCCGATCAGATAATCTATAGGTTAGGAACATCAAACCATAGTATCCTAACAGCATTATTAACAAGCCGGGTGCTGGCATCATGAAAACGGTACTTGCAGTGGCAACTAATGCTGAAAATGTTAGCGTGAGCGCTAACAATAGGTAGGTATTCCGCAGTACTTTATTTGTGCTCAGTGACAAAGTATTGCGGGAAGATGAAGAAGAACGTGAAAGAACAATACGGCTCATAGAATTTTCTCTTCTGCAAGTAATTAAAGGAAACAATTAATATAAAAATTATAGTCTAAATTAGTCATATATGCGATATATTTTATTCTTCTTAATTTAAAAAAAATAACAGTTTTAAAAAATTTTTTTATTACATCTCTGATGTAGAGTTATAATATATTAAATAGAATAAAATAAATTTAAAACCATCAAGACTTCTGCTGATTACAGTTTAACTCAAAGTTTTGTATATTCATATAGCTTTATATAAAGTCAAGTATTTATTGTATTAAAAGATTATTTCTCCCTGCATTCTGCATGAATCTACTATTGCCTATATGCATATGCTTAAATACTTTGTGATTATCTATATGTATAATAAGATATGCAATAGAATACCTAAATTGTTAAATCTTAATAGTATGGACGCAAAAATATTTTTGATAATAGCAAAAGAAGCTAATAAACCATCTACAGATTTAGATTAGTATTTGATATAATTTTAAAAGTTGTTTGTCTATAATTGCTCTTATTATTTATTTTTCTTTAGTTTATATAAATTTATGAAATCGAGCAATATCAAGTCCTGCAAGGGCTTATAAATTTTTATAATTTTACAGAAATATTTTTATCATTAATATAAGCTGGTGGAATATATGACTATTAAAGTAGGTATAAATGGTTTTGGCCGTATAGGTCGTATTGTCTTTCGGGCTGCTCAAGAAAGATCTGACATAGAAATAGTTGGAATTAACGATCTATCAGATAATCAATATATGGCTTACATGCTTAAGTACGACTCTACTCACGGTCGTTTTAATGGTATGATTGAAGCTAAAGATGGTGATCTAGTGGTTAATGGAAAAACTATCCGTGTGACCTCGGAACGAGATCCTGCTAATTTAAATTGGAATGCAGTTAAAGCTGACGTTATTGCTGAAGCTACTGGGTTATTTCTTACTGATTATGATGCACGTAAGCATATAGATGCCGGGGCTAAGAAAGTAGTTCTTACTGGTCCTCCAAAGGATAATACCCCAATGTTTGTTATTGGTGTAAATGATAAAACTTACGCGGGTCAAGACATTGTCTCTAACGCTTCCTGCACTACTAACTGTTTAGCTCCTTTGGCTAAAGTACTCAACGATAATTTCGGTATTAGCGAAGCGCTGATGACTACTGTTCACGCCACTACAGCTACTCAGAAAACTGTTGATAGTGCTTCTCATAAAGACTGGCGTGGTGGCCGAGGGGTATTGCAAAATATTATACCTTCTTCTACAGGAGCTGCTCAAGCAGTTTCCAAGGTAATCCCAGCATTAAATGGTAAAATAACTGGTATGGCATTCCGCGTGCCTACACCAAATGTTTCTGTAGTTGATCTTACTGCGCGCTTAGAAAAACCATGCTCTTATAAAGATATTTGTGAAGCAATGAAAACAGCTGCAGCAAGAGAGCTGAAAGGTATTTTAGGCTATACTGAAGATGATGTTGTTTCTAATGACTTCAATGGCGAGAGCTGTACTTCGGTATTTGATGCTAAAGCTGGTATACCTCTAAACAATAACTTTGTTAAACTTATTTCTTGGTACGATAATGAAACTGGTTATTCAAATAAAGTGTTAGATCTGATCGCTCTTATTTCTAGATAATATATTTTTAAAAACATAATGGGCCTGATTTTGCCCATTATGTTTTTAATTTCTTTGATAATAATCATTCGATATAAAAGAAAAAACTACTTGATGAAGATAGCTGAACTATTACAATTCAATTTTATATGACTAATATGAAGCCTTCATTCTTATATATAAGCGATACATTTATTTAATAAATGAGGATAGTATGCTCCTGCTAATTTAGGTTATTTAGTAATGGCATATTAATATTTTTAATATTATATTAGTTTGATTTAATTAATTTGGCTGATTTAAAATTTCTCTTCCTTAAAAGAAGTACCTTCTTTAACAAACCAGCAATAATAACTATAATATATAATTAAAATATTATTATTATCTTAGCTAACTAATAGCTTATATATATTTCCATTGCTACAAAATTTGATTTTCCTAATGATATTATTCTTTTTTAGATAAAATTATCTTAGATAAAACTTCTTGTAGCATTGTGCATAGTTGTCATTGACAGGTGATCACTATATTGCTCCTAGGTAAGAACATTATTAATTAATACATATTTTACAGTTTTACTATGTTTATCTTGCATGTATATCGTGTGAAGCTAAGAATTTTGATGTATTTCCTTATTCTTAATAAAGTATATAAAATGATTACGAATCCTGTATCTATACTCATGCTAGCAAGAAGTTGACTCTAATAAAATATTTCAGGAGATTACTTGATTTTTCATTTACTTAAATATTTAGAGAGGGAGTTATATGTCTATAATATTTGATGTATTATTAAAATAATTAATTTAAAATAACGGGTTTATGAGAATTTACTATGAGAAATCTGCTGTAATAATATATTTTATGCTTCGGATAAGTATTATTTAGTAGTTTTATTGCCATTCGATGATTTCATGTATTTAAAAAAATCATTATCTGGACTAAGAACCATAATATCTTCACCATTTTGAAAGCTGTTTTCGTAGGCTTTAAGGCTTCGTATAAACGTAAAGAATTCTGGATCTTGTCTAAAAGCATTAGCAAATAGTTTTGCGGTCTCCGCATCACCTTCACCACGAGTAATGCGCCCATGACGTTCCGCTTCAGCTAGTGTATGCGTTACTTCATAGTCAGAAGTAGCACGTAATTTTTCAGCTTCTTCCTGACCTTGTGAACGGTGACGACGGGCTACGGCTTCACGCTCTGCTCGCATACGCTTATAAATTGCATCAGAAACTTCAGAGGGTAGATTGATTTGCTTGATGCGAACATCTACAACTTCAATACCAAGAGCATTCATGCTGTTAGAGTTTGCGATTATTTGTTTATCTATGTTTTTATTTTCAACATGTTTAATAAAGTTAGCAATTGCATCATCTGAATCACTTACACTATTGTGATCTACCGTGCCATTATTTAAAGCATCACGTACATCTTTCATAAGCTTACCACGTGAGTCTGTAACAATATCTTGAATATCTAGTCGTCCTATTTCAGAGCGTAGACGATCACTAAATTTGCGCTTTAATAGCACCTCAGCTTGAGCAATATCTCCTCCACCAGTTGCTAAATAGTAACGGCTGAAATCACTAATGCGCCATTTGATGTAAGAGTCAACGATCAGATCTTTCTTCTCTTTGGTGACAAATCGATCCGCTTGGTTCTCCATAGTCTGTATGCGAGCGTCAAGCATTTTAATAGACTGTATCAATGGTATTTTAAGATGAGGACCGGGAGAGTAAACCAAAGGTGTAGCATTATCATCACGCAGAACTTTACCGAAACACATTGCAATGCCACGATGGCCCTCAGTAACCACAAAAAGCGATGTATATAAGATAAGTAGACTGATAATCAGAACGAGTAATAAAGACTTACGCATTAGTTATTCTCTCCTTTTCGATTAGTATTACGCTGGGCATTTGCTCGACGTTGGTCTATCATGTTATTATTCACATATCCATCACTGGATCTCTTAGCATTCCTGTGAGATGTTGAGTCTAATGGAATGAGGCCAGTATCACGATTGTTAGATTTAGAGTGCTGATTTATTTGGTCTTTCCGAATTAGTTTGTCTATAGGCAAGACCATTAATTGATTGCTTTTGTTATCAATTAGCAATTTACGGCTACTTCTTAATATATGTTCCATCGTTTCTAAGTACATGCGTTCACGCATGAATTCCGGAGATAACCTGTATTCAGGTAATAGCCGTATAAAACGACCTACTTCACCCTGTGCTTCCAAGATAGTACGATCTTTGTAAGCCCGCGCATTTTCAAGAATACGCTGTGCCTGACCGTTAGCACGTGGTTGTACTTCATTACTGTAAGCTTCTGCTTCACGGATATATTGTTGTTCGTTTTCGCGTGCTGCTATAGCATCGTCAAATGCTGCTTTAACTTCTTCTGGCGGACGTGCTGTCTGAAAGTTGACATCTAATAGAGTGATTCCCATATTATAAGGTTTTATGGTTTCTTCAAGGACTGTATGAGTATCCGTACGAATAATAGTGCGTCCTTCGGTAAGAATTTTATCCATTGAATATTTGCCAATTACTGCACGTAGAGCACTGTCAGTTGCTTGGCGCAGGCTATCATCAGCATTAGTAACGTTAAATAAGTATGCTTCTGGCTGAGTTACGCGGTACTGCACATTCATCTCAACTCGTACCACATTCTCATCAGAAGTTAGCATTACCCCAGAAGCTGCTAGTTCACGTACTGATTCTACGTTGACTGGCGTGACTTCATCAATAAAATTTAGTTTCCAATTTAACCCTGGTTGTACTAGATGATTAAATTTTCCAAAGCTTATCACTACTCCACGTTCAGCTTCTTTAATTGTATATAAACCGCTAGCAGCCCAAATTAGTACGCAGGCTGCAATAGAACAGATTATAACAGTGTTATTTATAGGAGTTCGTGTTTGTGACGTATTAATAGAACTCGTGCCTTTACCGCACATCCTACTTATTTTTTTGCTTATGTTACGAAAGATTTCATCTAAATCTGGTGGACTCTGACCTCGATTACTTTTATTACTGTGCTCCCTGGATTTATCGGTATTAGTTCTTCTATGCCCCCAAGGGTCGCGGTCCTGTTCGTTATTGCTAGGATGCTTCAGCACCATTTTTTGCTCCATTCTTTCATCATGGGTATTATTAAATCTTCTTGTGGTATCCGACATTAAACAATGTTTCTTAAATAGTATTATTTATTGATAAGGTATTTATATAATTTATATCAATTTATTATTAATATTATATTTTTAATACCGTAATGTTATTTATAAATCTTCTTTTCTATTTTCTAATATCAAAAATTCTTATATAAGATACTTATGTAGTGTAGTTAAAATTTGTAGTGTAGTTAAAATTATTGTAACTTTTATTTTAGCTATGTGTTCTATAACAGTGTATTATCAAGCGCGAGAATAAAAAGTAAATTCTACTTAATTTTATAGAATATATCTTTGGATATTTAAACAATCATCGCTATATTACGATGTAAAACTTAAAATAATTCAGCATATACAATGCTTGTATTTTAAACACTAAAGGTCTGCCATTGATTTTTATTGTATTTGATATATTATTAATTTTGTCAGTGACATTTTATTAAAATTTACATCAGATGCATATTATGTTTAATATAACTATCCTATTAAATATGATTAGAGATAATAAACGAAGAACGACACGCTGTTGATTCTTTCTATGACATGAGCAACAGAGAACCATTCGTTCAAAAGAATATTTAGAACTCGTGATTTTCAATTTTATTAAAATTTTTATCTACATAAAAGTCTTTTAAAAATTTTATTCAATAGATCTTAAGATGTAGAATACCTCTGTTTTATTAAAATGCATGCCAAACCAAAATAGATAATGTTACTATCTGCTTAACGCTCAAACAAGCGTTAAATTATTTTTGACAAATCGTTCGCTAATAACACGAAAAATCACCCACAATAAGATCTTATTGAAAATTTCTGATACCAAGGAACAAGCAAACAGTGAAGTTTTATTTAGCTATAGTAGTATCTGAAATATATGTTAGATGAGATTAATGATTATTACTTCCTATATTTTCGGAATTACTCCCATAATGAGAAATAGGACGAGACGGAACAACCGTAGAAATTGCATGTTTATAAACCAATTGGCTAACATTATTTTTCAACAGAATCACAAATTGATCAAAAGATTCAATCTGTCCTTGCAGCTTGATACCATTTACTAAATAGATCGAAACAGGGATACGTTCACGACGCAGTACGTTGAGTAACGGGTCTTGTAAAGATTGTCCCTTAGCCATTCTATTGTTTCCTTATTTGGTAGTTGCTTGTTACCAAGCATTCTATTATTTCTCATTAAAATAAAGTTCATAAAATTTTACTGCGTATTATCAAATAAATAATCTTCGCTGCAGGCAACATGCCTAAAATTTACTTATTATCAGCATATGTATTGCGCATTTACCTGATTCAAGATCTATAGGTCTTACCATAAAATAATAAGCCTAATTATATAGAATTAATTTAGGAATACACTAGTGATTACTCTACTTACAAGAAGCAAACCCAGACGTAGTCTTATCAAGATCCGTCTGAGTTTGCAACATGACTGACTAGTGCATGAAACTATATAAGAAGTTTGGTCTTAAAATTTACTATATTAAATCATCTTCTTTACTTACATTAGAAGCAAAATATATATTTTATAATTAGAGTTATATTATGATTGCTTTGTCAGGTCATTATACTACAAGATCTCTATTGTTATTTTGGGTTGCAGGTATGATATAGTGAATCTGATGTGACATCATACTAACAGTAATCTGTATTAAAAAAGATTTACTTATAGTAAGAACTAAGTAGTAATTTTATTTACTCCTATTGGGTGTTATCCTGAAAATGCTCTTATTATTAGGTGATTAGTCTGACGTTCTATTTATTGAATTAAGCTCAATCAATAATAAATTTTAGTAACTAGATGTTATTAATCTGATTCAATCTGAGGAATCATATAATATAACTATATTATCAAATATAGTCGCGCACACTTTCTGTCATGATGTAATTGGGTTCAAGATCAGTATAATACAAATATTACAACTATATTCTCATGTTTAAGTGAATTTCTAATATAAAATATAGTATTTCATTAAGAGATTAGTTTATTATATTTATAAAATAAAAATTAGTAATTAGTAGAGATATACTATTTTTAATAGTATTGCTTAATATTTGAACAATCTATAGATATAACTTTTTCTTTGACAAGAGTTTACATCTATCTATTACTCCTTGTAGTACTACTATATGCCAGTCTAGAAATATTTAAAAACTTGATATTGATCCTGGATATTTTAGATATCGCACTACTTTTAGATTCATTATTTTTTTCTACTATAGCAGTAGGCTGATTAAATAATATAATTTCTGTATATCATCTTATATAGATAGGACATCAATGCAAACTATTTTTATATTAATCATTAAGTATTTTTAAATGTTTAATCATTTCTAAAATATCCACTTCTTAAAAATCTACTGTCATTAGTATTATCATATTGTGGTTTATATGTTTATTCAATAAATAGATGCTTATTGAATCTCAGGAGAAGGAATAACACCTATCTTATAGGTGTTATATTACGTCATGTATTAAAACTTTAGATTACCCATTTATAGCTCTTTACAATAAGAGTATTATATGGAGTGAAGTGAATACAGCGTATGACTAGATCAGTTAGTTATCAGAGTTGTTATAGATACAAGCTGTTGAAGCAACTGCATCGTTTTCCAGTGCAAAAATCTACGATCTCCTTAGTACTGCTATTATTAATTATATGAATAATGTTAAACGTTGCTCCATGCTAATGTTCTAAGTTAGCTAATTAAAGTAATAGGATATTTACATGGTTTACTAATCTAGCAGACAGTATAACAAAAATACGATCTTAAAAACATCGTTCATCTAATGCATGTATACATAATTGATGTATATCATTAATATTGCGGGAGATCTCATGACTATTTATAGATGCCTAATAGACATTTTGGGGGTTATTGATAGCTATAAATTATATCATGTATGATAATTGTGTTTTAACAATACATAAAATTACTTGATTAATATATCAGCTTATGACTTTCATGCAGACACATGTTTATTTAAAGATCAGATAAAATATTTTTAAAAACAAGACTTTTGTTGGATAAAAATGCTAGATTTATTAATTCTTTAAAAACATATGTATGATATTCCAGAAAAATATAATATAGCTATTTATATTATTATTAAATATGCCATAATATTCCACAAAGAAAACCGCATAGTATAATCTTTTTGGTTAACTACAGTATTTTAGTAGTTGAGAAAGAAATAAAGGTATAATCTTCTTAGGGTCAAAATTACTAATAAATTAGTTTGATCAGCGAATATAGTCTGCAAAATATACTTTTCTTGATTGCAAGTATTTTTTAAATTCAATGTTCTATGAATTTTATATTTCTATTAGTATTTGGGATATAATGCTTTTTATCAATTTTCAGATAAAGTTGCCTATACTTATTGCTGTTAATACAGCTGAATAAATATTATTATATTGAATATATATTGATAATTATTAGAAAATTAGATCAATACTATCTGATAGTATAAAAATTGTATAAAATCATGATAGTCTATTAAAACTATAAAGAAGATAATATTGCTCCCTAACAGAAGCGGTAAGCGTTATGAGTATTATCTATCTTTTCTTTTATCCTACAAGTAACGTATTAACCATTATGTATCAACCTATAGCACTATTCATCGGTCTGCGTTATATGCGCGGACGAACCAGAGATTCCTTTTATCGGTTTATCTCTTGGTTTTCTACTATAGGTATTATGCTTGGTGTTATGGCGCTAATTATCGTGCTTTCCGTCATGAATGGATTTGAACATAACCTAGAAAAAAACATTCTTGGATTTATACCTCACGCATTAGTGACATCGATAACAGGATCTATTAATCCTAAAAAAGTATTGTCTATAGATTTCCAAAATCTTCCTGGTGTTAACCGGATTACACCACTTACTAGATGCAATGCAGTCTTGCAAAGTTCTTATAGAGTAGCAGCAGGAGTTATTTTAGGGGTTAATCCAGATTCAAAAGATCCACTTTCTCCTTATATAAATGGTGCTACCTTACAAGATCTGCAACCTAGCAAATATAATGCTATTCTAGGAGATCAGTTAGCTAGAAAACTAGGTATTAAGCTTGGTGAAAAAATTCGTATAATTGTGCCAGCTGCTAGCTATTTTACGCCTACAGGACGTATTCCTAGCCATCGTTTATTTAAGGTGTTGGGCACATTCTCTGCTGATAGCGAGGTTGACCAATATCAGATACTCATAAATCAGCAAGACGCTTCGCGCCTGATGCGCTATCCATTAGGTAACATTACCGGGTGGCGAGTTTATATGGACAGCCCATTAACGATTGATAATTTAGTTAGTCAGCATCTCAAGAAAGGTTTAAAATGGGAAGATTGGCGTGATCTAAAAGGAGAACTTTTTCAAGCTGTAAAGATGGAAAAAAATATACTTGGGTTACTCTTAAGTCTGATCGTTGATATTGCTGCTTTTAATATAATTACTGCACTTAGTATACTGGTTATGGAGAAAAAAAATGAGGTCGCCATCTTGCAGACTCAAGGTCTAACGCATCCACAGATTATGTCTATTTTTATGCTGCAGGGTGCAAGTAGAGGTATTATAGGAGCATTTCTAGGTACTCTCTTTGGAGTACTGTTTGCTAGTCAAATTAATTTTATACCTGGTTTAAGTAAAATGTTGTCTGGAGGTTCTTTACCAGTTCAAATTAGTATTTCGCAGGTTGTACTAATTACTTTATTGGCAGCTCTAATGTCTCTGCTCTCTACTTTATACCCAGCTTATAGAGCTGCTGTGATAGATCCTGTAGAGGCCTTACGTTATGAGTAATCCTGCTTCTTCGAATAAAGAGGTTTTGAAATGTAGAAATCTGTGTAAAACTTATGCTGATGGCACATTGCATACTGATGTGTTCCGTGATATCACCTTTAACATATACCAGGGTGATACAATTGCTATTGTGGGCCAATCCGGTTCTGGCAAGAGCACACTTCTGCATCTTCTGGGTGGGCTGGATACTCCAACTTCTGGTGAAGTTTTTTTTAAAGGCCAGTTGCTCAACAAAATGTCTTTGTCCGATAAAGCTGAGTTGCGTAATCGTGAACTCGGCTTTATCTATCAGTTTCACCATTTGTTACTAGATTTTAGTGCTTTAGAAAATGTTATGATGCCTTTGTTAATTAGTGGTTTAGCAAAACATAAAGCTAAGGGAAAAGCATTTGAAATTCTCGATACAGTAGGTTTATCTAAAAGAAGCCATCATCGACCTTCTGAGCTTTCTGGCGGCGAGCGTCAGAGAGTGGCTATTGCTCGCGCCTTAGTAAATAATCCTTCCTTAGTATTGGCTGATGAGCCTACTGGGAATCTAGATATGAGAACTTCTGATAAAATTATTAATTTGCTGAGCGAGCTAAATGTACGCGAAGGAATTGCATTTTTAGTGGTGACACATGATATGAATTTTGCTAAAAAACTAAACCTGCAGTTTGAAATGATTGACGGTCATATAGAAAAAATATTTCCTTAATGGGAACGCAATAATGTCTATCTCATCATTATCTTTGCTGATTGGGCTGAGATTCAGTCGTGGGCGATGTCGTGGTAGCATATTGTCTTTAATCGCGATGATATCTACAATCAGTATTGCTTTAGGTGTTGCTGTATTTATCGTTGGTTTGAGTGCTATGAATGGTTTTGAGCGAGAACTAGATAGCCGAATTATTTCAGTTGTTCCCCATGGAGAAATTTATCCGGCAGAACAACCATTCAATGATTGGCAAGAAGTCTTAAATTGTATCACTAAAGTTAATGGTATAGCTGCTGTATCGCCTTATGTTTCATTTACTGGGTTAATTGAACGTGGAACCAAACTAGTTTCTGTACAATTTCGCGGAGTTAATCCGAAAAAAGAACCTTACGTTACTTCTTTGTCTCAATATGTAATTGGAGATTCTTGGTCGACGTTTAGAGGAGGTGAACATCAGGTAATATTAGGTAAAGGTGTTGCGGATATGCTAAACGTTCAAAAAGGTGATTGGGTAACTGTTATATTATCTAATAATTCTAAACAGATGAAGCTATTAAAGCCCCAAGAAATTCGTTTGCATGTGAGCGGTATCTTAGAACTTAGTGGTATGCTAGATCATAGCTTAGCAATAGTCCCTTTGACGGATGGGCAAAAATATAATCATCTAGGTGATAGTGTAACTGGTATAAGCGTAAAAGTGAATGATGTATTCAAGGCTGATAAGATACTATTTGATGCAGCTAAAGTTATCAATAATGATGTTTATATTAACACTTGGAAAAAAAGTTATGGTTACATATTTCGTGATATACAGATGATCCGGGCTATTATATATTTAGCGATGCTCTTGGTTATCGGATTATCCTGTTTTAATATAGCTTCTACTTTAGTTATAGCTGTAAAAGATAAGAGTAGCAATATTGCTGTGTTAATCACACTTGGTGCTAAAGATCGATTGATACGATCTATCTTTATTTGGTACGGTTTATTATCTGGAATAGTGGGTAGTCTATTCGGCATGATTATAGGTATAATAGCTTCATTCCAATTAACTAATATCTACAAGTTTATAGAAAAAATTACAGGATATCGTTTACTATCTGGCAATATATATCCCATTAATTTTCTTCCTACTGAACTTCAATATCTTGATGTTGTTAAAGTGTTTATTATGGCTATTACTCTGAGTGCGGCTTCCAGCTGGTATCCAGCAGGTAGCGCAAGTCGCATTAATCCTGCACGCATCCTATAACTAATATGATGAATATCATCTAGTTAGCATAATTATGATATAAAACCAGGAAGGGATGTATATATAACCTTCAATAGGCGACCTTTATATGCAAAGATTGAAGATCTTGTATTAGGCTGTAGATAAATAACAGAAATATCTAAGTGATCTTGAGTTTATTGTAAATAATTGATTATATTAGCAGTATTAAGTAATTTTTTTAATTTTTATTTCCCAAAAAATATTACTTTAAGTATAACTATAATTATACATTATCTTATGTCATAGAAATTAGGTTGATTAATATAACTTTATATATTTTATGCGTATACAGAAAACCCTTCTAATAATCTGATTATTGTTAATAGCAATTGACTAATAAGAGGCATAGGGTTTACACATTTACATATCCAGTCCTGTACACTGCAATACAGATCTATAAATATTTTGATATCAGCTAATAAGATTCATAGTACTGTGAAATTTTAACAAAGATTAACAAGAATAATCATTCTGACACAATTTGTTAAAATTTTTTATTCTATCAAATGATTATTATGTATATCTAGGCAATCAAATAAGATTAATTAATCTTGCCAGTATATATTATCATCAATTATACATGTGTTTTTACAGTGATATTTCGATAAAATAGTGAATAGCACTAAATTAAAATCTAAATTATCTTCTTAGTTTGCTCCTCTTATTTACAATGTAGGTATATATGTCATACCAATATCATGATTCTCTTGAGGGATTACTCCTTGGCAAAAACACTAAGTATCACGATCAATATGACATAACCTTACTCCAGAGAATTTCTCGCAGTATTCATCGTGAATCTTTAGGATATTCCTTAGAAAAGCTCCCTTTTGAAGGCGGTGATATCTGGACGTTTTACGAGCTTTCATGGTTAAATACCAAAGGTTTACCTCAGGTTGCTATTGCATATGTCGAGGTGGATGCCTGGAGTAATAACTTGATCGAATCTAAAAGCCTTAAGCTTTACCTGAATAGCTTTAACCAGACAATTTTTTCTGATTGGGGTGCAGTACAGAATACGTTACAACGCGATTTAGCAGATTGCGCTCAAGGCAAAGTTACTGTTCAGTTGACGACTCTAAATAGTTCTGAGGTACATCCTGTCATAAAATTTAATGGTGAATGCATAGATGATCAATCTATTGAAATAAGTGACTACGAATTTAATTCTGAACTGCTTAAAAATGCAGTTGACAAGGCTCATGTCGTTGAAAAAACTTTACTAAGTCATCTGTTAAAGTCCAACTGTCCGATTACAAATCAGCCAGATTGGGGCTCTATAATGATTCGATATCGTGGTCCCTATATCAATATTGAAGCTCTGTTACGCTATTTGATCGCTTTCCGCCATCATAATGACTTTCATGAACAGTGCGTTGAGCGAATCTTTAGAGATATTCAACGCTTCTGTTATCCTGAAGTTCTGAGTATATATGCTCGATATACTCGTCGCGGGGGTCTTGACATCAATCCTTGGCGTACAAATACAAAGTTTATCGTGCCAAAAGGTAGGCTTGTCCGCCAGTAAGATTTCTTAGATATAGAAATCCATCTACATAACTATAATCTAAGTATATTTAAAAATAGGAAAATATAATTAATTCAAGATAATAGATAATGCTTTAAATAAAGTATATTTCTAATAAAACAAAAGATTGAATTATTTGTAACAAGTTAGTTATAAAAGAGACTTAAATATAAAATATTGTATCCATTTGATTAATGAATTTAATTTAAAAAACATAAATTATTATAAATATAGATATATTATAGCATAGACGTTAAATAAAATGATATACTACTATTTTCATAGTAGTACACTAATACATATATCTGAATACATGCGAATACAATGATTGCTTGCAGTTTGCGCATCTATCTGCTTCCATGTAAATCAAGATTTTTATTAGATCTTCTTAAGTATTAAGTAGTACGATAATTTTTTAAGTATTCTTGCTGTAACGCTATCCTATTATTTTAAGGTAAACTGTGGTATGCATACATTATATGTTGTGTATTACCCTTAAACATGAATATAAAATAATACTTTCTACGGTTCATGTATAGAAAATTTCTATATATTATTATCTGATATCCATCTTACTAAGAGGATTGACTTTAGTGTTACATTCAACATAGATTATATCTAATATACTAATGAGTATTTTGTTATCTAATAGATATGGATTTAAGACATATAGAAATCATCCCAAAATAGTTATTATGCTTTTTAAAATAAAAATTAGTTTCAGGCTGAATGAGTAATCTAAAAGTACTATTAATCTAATTTTTATTTTATTAAATTCATAAAAATAAAAAATGAAGTATAGCAAATTGTTAGATAAATAGCTTAGGTTACTTTAAACATTTTGTGCCTATCTAAAGAAAACAGTTGTTCACTCTATTTCAAAGAACAGGTAGATCTAACAGTTGCTTATAACAAAAATATCACTATAATAATTAGGAAAAATTTATCTCTATAGAATATTTTATTATAAATTTCTAATTGTATTTTAATAATGATATGAAAAAATTGCTCTTTTATGTTTTATTATTAATAACATTATTAGATGGGGTTAAATGATTAATATAATATTATAAGTATAATGCATTGAGTGATAATCAATTAGCTAACTCATTAGTTCGCCCCAAATTTATTACAATGTTCCTAGAATAACTATTATTTATCTTACTGATATTTATCTTACCGATAAAGATCGTGTGGTAACTTATATTATTTATAAGATTCTAGTATCCGTAAAATTATCTATTTCTATTTATTTTTAAAATATATACACAAATAAGTAATATTTAGAGATACAGAAAAACTATATGATGATATAATCAGAACTAGTTCCTTGTCAATCTTACTGATACAGTATAAATTGGCTAATTTGATTTTAGTATGGTAGTGGCTACTGATAATAGCCTAAATATAAAGAAAAAATAAAAATAAAAATAATATTATCAGTGTCTAACGATGAATACTAGTAAATCATCTTCTAATGTAAATCGCACTTACAATAGTTTAGTCATAAACATGATTTTATCATACTATGCAGAAAGTATGTAGATACAGATCTTATGATAATCTCTCTTACTGATACTTAGCAGTATCGCTAATACTCGATTAAGAGGATTGCTAAATAGCAAGAATATAATTTTTTGATAAACATTTGTATGTTATGAATATTTATATTCAAGAACAGTCTTTTCTTGCTTGTACTATATTGAATGAAAACATATGTTTTATGCATTGATAATAAAGATGCATCATTCAAAATTGCATTGAATCATTAAAACATAATGATCGACGTAAGAATCTTATGAAGCAAGATATAGAAGTAACTAAATTTACATATCTATACACTATATCAGTAGTTAACTGTATGTGTTTTACTATGTATTCTTTTCGGAAAATTATCTAAAATAAAATATAAAGCTATTAAGAATAGAAACATAATGTATTATGTTGTAATCTACTGCAGATCGTTTATTAGCATTTAGGATATTTTAATATCCTGTTTATTGATGATAAATTCATGTAATAATATAAGCATAAGATATCCTTATTATGCACTTTTATATCCTAATCTTTTATTTTCTACGGAAATAATAATGCAAAAAAGAATTTTTTCTGATATTAAAAAAGTATAGATGGTCAGCATTATTGCTTGGATATAGAGCTATTTTAGACTGTATTACATTCGGTATTTTATAAAAATAAGAGCAAGAAGTCTAATGTACACAATAAATATAGACTTCTACAATGATCTGATAAATCTTTCTTGTCCTAGTAATCAATGTTTAACTAAATGTATTAGAAAGAAAATAGAAAGATATGTATTTCAATAAATGAATTTACGTTGTTTACTAATATATATCAGTGCAATCAATCTTTATCCTTTTACGATCTAAATAAATTAGATGGATATTGGCATGCCACAACTTTTAATTTTCGTACCAATAAAGTATTATTAATTTTACTAAATTTATGGTGCTATAGTATAGAATTATAACTTACTTAGGATTTTTGCGCAGTACTTGTCTATGTTTGTTCTAGTCTGTTGCACGCAACGATTTATATGAAATATATTCCAAACTTTTTGAGATAACTGCTTAATGAATAAACCCTATTAATTTTATGTACTTAATTTATTAGGTTAACTAAAGTACTTAATACACTTACATTTTAAGAAATATTAATATATTCAATTTAATATGCAAAATTTTGATACTACAACCTTTCAAGGTATGGTATGGCATCTTCAGAATTATTGGGCGCGCCAAGGATGCACTATTATTCAACCACTAGACATGGAAGTTGGCGCAGGCACATCACATCCAATGACCTGTCTAAAGGCATTAGGGCCAGAACCGATTGCAACTGCCTACGTTCAACCTTCTCGCCGTCCGACTGATGGTCGTTATGGAGAAAATCCTAATAGATTACAGCATTATTACCAATTTCAAGTTATGCTTAAACCATCACCTCACAATATTCAGGAGCTCTACCTAGATTCTCTCAAAGAGTTAGGCCTAGATTTATTAGTGCATGATATCCGATTTGTCGAGGATAACTGGGAAAACCCAACTCTAGGTGCATGGGGGTTAGGTTGGGAAGTGTGGCTTGATGGCATGGAAATTACTCAGTTTACTTATTTTCAGCAGGTTGGTGGTTTAGAATGTAAACCTATTACTGGTGAGATTACGTATGGCTTGGAGCGTCTTGCAATGTATGTTCAAGGATTAGATAACGTTTACGATTTAGTCTGGAATATTAGCTTAACAGGTACAATGACTTACGGAGACTTATTCCATCAAAACGAAGTGGAACAGTCTACTTATAACTTCCAATACGCAGATGTAAAATTTCTTTTTTCTTGTTTTGAGCATTATGAGAAAGAAGCTAAGATGTTATTGTGTTTAGAAAAACCGTTACCCTTATCATCATATGAATGCATTCTAAAGGCAGCCCATAGTTTTAACTTGCTAGATGCCCGTAAGGCAATTGCTGTTACCGAACGTCAGTGCTATATTCTACGCATTCGCAGCATAGTAAAGGAAGTATCTGCAGCATACTATGCTTCAAGAAAGGCACTAGGCTTTCCGATGTGTAAGAACACCATTATAAATTAAAAATCTTTAAGGTAGCCATGATCCAAGAAACTTTTCTAGCGGAAATCGGCACTGAAGAACTACCTCCGAAATCACTGCGTTCTTTGGCAGAATCTTTTGCAGCTAATTTTATAACTGGACTAGATAACGCATACCTAGCACATGGAGAAGTCACTTGGTATGCGGCGCCACGCCGTATAGCGTTGAAAGTTTTCTCACTGCATTTATTTCAGCCAGATCGTAAAATTGAAAAACGCGGTCCTGCCATTGCTCAGGCGTTTGATCTTGAAGGAAAACCAACTAAATCAGCTGAAGCTTGGGCTCGTAGCTGCGGGATTACTGTAGATCATGCCGAGCGATCAATATCTGATAAAGGTGAATGGCTATTGTTTCGTGCTAATAGGATAGGGTATAGTGCAACGCAATTGATACCTAGCCTTGTTTCTGATGCTTTAAGAGCTCTGCCTATTCCCAAAATGATGCGATGGGGTAACAGCGAGAATCAGTTCGTGCGTCCAGTTCATACAGTGACTTTATTACTTGGTAGCAACGTAATACCCGCAAATATCTTGGGTGTAAAATCTGATCGCGTGATACGGGGGCACCGTTTCATGGGCTCAAATCAGTTTATTATTAAGAATGCTGACCAATATCCACAAATACTTATAGACAAAGGCAAAGTAATAGCAGATTACAAGATTCGTAAAGAGATCATAAGACGTGATGCAGAGCAAGCAGCTCAGAAAATAGGTGGTATAGCTGATATTAATGAAGAACTATTAGAAGAAGTAACGTCTCTAGTTGAATGGCCAGTAGTGCTAACTGCTAAGTTTGAAAAGAGATTCCTCTCGATACCTAATGAAGCTCTAGTATGTACTATGCAGGATCACCAAAAATACTTCCCGATTTATGATGTCTTAGGTAAATTATTGCCACATTTTATATTTGTCACTAACATTGAGCCTAAAAATCCAGCATATATCATTTCTGGTAACGAGAAAGTTGTACGTTCGCGTCTGGTTGATGCTGAGTTTTTTTTTGATATGGATCGCAAAAAACGTTTAGAAGATAATCTCCCTCTTTTAGAAAGCGTGATTTTTCAGCAAGATCTAGGTACATTGCGTGATAAAACTAATCGTCTTGTCGTGTTATCTAGTTGGGTTGCATCCCAGATTGGTGCTGATATTAATTTAGCCAACCGCGCTGGCCTTTTGGCTAAATGCGATTTGATGACTAATATGGTATCTGAATTTACTAAGATACAGGGCATAATGGGTATGCACTACGCGCGCTACGACAGTGAAAAAGAAGAAGTTGCTATTGCGCTAAGAGAACAGTACTGGCCTATATATGCCGGCGCTGTTCTGCCAGAACATCCGATATCATGCTCTCTTGCTATCGCTGATAAAATAGATACTATCACAGGTATTTTTGGTATCAATCAACGCCCAAAAGGTGATAAAGATCCATTTGCTTTGCGTCGAGCAGCTCTGGGTATTATGCAGATTATTGTTGAGAGAAAATTACCACTAGATCTAATTATTCTGACTGAAAAAGCTGTAAATTTGTATGGCTATAAGCTTACTAATATTAATGTAGTAGATGATGTCGTTGATTTTATGCTTGGTCGCTTCCGTTCATGGTATCATGAAGCAGGTTATGAGATAGATACTATTCAGGCAGTCTTGTCGTGCTATTCAAATAAGCCAGCTGAATTTGAAGCTCGTATAAAAGCAGTTGCTCATTTTCGTACTTTGCCTGAATATACAGCACTAACTATTGCTAATAAACGTGTATCTAAAATTTTGGCAAAATCGACTGAATTTCTAGAAGAAACTATTCAAATCTCATTATTGAAAAAAGCAGCAGAAATCAAGCTAGCAGATTCTTTAATTGTTCTCAGTGATAAGTTAAAGACTCTTTGTGCTGACGGTCTCTACCAAGAAGCGCTATCTGAACTTGCTAAGCTGCGGGTTCCTATTGATACTTTCTTCGAACAGGTAATGGTTCTAGACGATGATGAAAAAATTCGAAGAAACCGCTTAACTTTATTGAGCAATATACGAGATTTATTTCTTCAGGTTGCTGATATTTCTGTGCTTCAGTAGGGTATGCCTAGACTAAAAAGAATTTCATATTGAGTTAATTTTACTCCTATCTATCTCATAAGTTTAATAATAACGAGAGAAAATACTGATAAAAGAAATAAAATATAAAATAATTGACTAATAATATTTAATACAAAACTATTATTTGTTATTGAGCTCAGAAAACATTTTTTTGATTTTCTCTATTAATTTTTATAGTATCTTATCTATTATGATTAAAGAGAGTTTTGGTATATTTAAAAGGTTATGTATTTATTCTAACATGTTGTGTTATTAATAGCATATTAATAAGCCCTTCTGTAGCTAGAAGAGATATTTAACATACTAAAATGGTATAACAAATAGTTTAACGGATTTATGGATAGGTATATGAAAAAACTTTTGTATTTTTTGCCACTAGCAGTTTTTTTTATTTTTTATAAAATATATGATATTTATTATGCTTCAGGAGCATTGATTATTGCTACAGCTATCGATGTTATTTTAACATGGTTAAGAGATGGCAAAGTAAAAAAAATTACGCTTATCACTTTTTTCATGGTTGTAGTTTCCAGCACACTTACTTTAGTGTTTCATAACGATTTGTTTATCAAGTGGAAAGTAAGCATAGTTTATATGCTGTTCTCTATTGGTTTGATCTTGAGTCAAAGAGTCTGTAAAAAACCATTAATTCGATATCTATTGAACATAGATATTTCTCTTCCTGACGTGGTATGGTATCGCTTAAATAATGCTTGGTCTTTATTTTTTATGTTCTGTGCTATCGCTAACATCTGTGTTGCGTTATGGACTCCTCAAAACGTCTGGGTTAATTTTAAAGTATTCGGTCTTACTGCTCTAACTCTGATCAACACGTTATTAAGTGGCATATATATCTATTTTCATATGCCTAAAAATAGTAAATAAGTCTTTTAAAATAAAATATATCTCAAAAATGGAGATACCGTGTTCTATCTATTTGCGTGATATTAATCCTATTTCAAAATAGAATTAATACAGCTAAAAACTAACACTAATGAATAATGTATGAGTAAAAAATATCGTCTCCCGGTGGGAGAGCTGGTCCTTCGTACTTTGGCAATGCCAGCTAATACTAACGTCAATGGTGATATTTCCGGGGGCTGGATTATGTCCCAGATGGATATTGGAGGTGCAATCTTAGCGAAAGGACTAGCAGAATGTAGGGTTATTACTGCGGCTGTTAATGGCATAAATTTTCTTAAACCTATATCTGTCGGTGACGTAGTGTCTTGTTATGCTCGCAGTATTCGTAGTAGCCGTAGTTCAATTACGGTAAATATAGAAATTTGGGTAAAAAACTTATCTGAAGATCTTATTGGTCAAGGATACTGTGCTACAGAAGCGGTATTCATTTATGTTGCTATTGATGATCAAAATAAATCACGTACTTTACCTGCAGGTAAAAAAGATTTGTCTATTGAATTAGATGACTGAATTATAAATAGCGATATAGTCAGGTTAACTAAAAAATTATACACTTAAATAACTAATAATAATTTTATTATATTTATGTACAATATTTTGTTATTATCATTTTTAAGATTAATTAGTATGTTATTACGGTTTTAATTTAGCTATATATTGATTTAATTAGGAGTATAAATAATAAAAAATTATAATAAATTGCGTTAGATTCTTAAATATCTTTTAAAAATTGTTTTTTTAAAGTTATTATTTCAATTATCCCCATTCATAAACATACCTATAAAAGATCTTAAAAGCTTCATGATTATTATAAGATTTATTAAAAGGAAATTTTCATAATCTTGATATATCATTTCACACATCATAGGATACGATATATTTCTAAGTTTTATGAGTATAACTTAGTGATCTAAGTATATTAATGGTTATGTACTTAGCCTTTGATTGCATGAAATTTATATCCCTTGATCTGCTTATTAGAGTTTTTGAGAATGGGTTTTAAGAATATAGCTGTATATTATTGCTCGCATTTAGTTATCATTTCTCACGTTCCTGAAAAGATAATTTATCTTTATCCTTACCAATTTCTGGTCCTAAATCTACTATCCAATCTGCAGTTTTAATCACGTCTACATTATGATCAATTACTAAGATCGTATCACTATGATCTCGTAACTGATACAATACTTTTAAGAGTTTATCAATATCAGAGAAGTGTAGACCCGCAGTTGGCTCATCTAAAATATAAAATGTTTTACCGGTACTGTATTTTAAGAGTTCTATGAATATTTTAAGCACTGCGCCTCACTACCAGACAGTGTCGTTTCAGGATGATCTGAAAAGATCTAAGGCAAACCTACATCAATCAAGGTTTTTATTTGACGAGAAATAGCGGGGACTTTATAAAAGACTCGTATTCTTCTTCAAACATCATATCCAAAATTTTGTATTTTTTCTCTTTATAGTTGATCTCTAGCGTTTCACGATTATACCGATGAGTATTACACTGATCACATGTTACGTAGATATGCAATAGGAAGTTCATTTCTGCTTTAATTATGCCTCATCTGGAAAGGCTTCACAGTGTCCTCTTTGAATATTAAAACTAAATCGTTCTATATTTGTATCCACGAGCACGCTACTTTAATACAGCGGACAAATAGTTTACATATTAACACAAATATACCAGTATAAGTTACTAGATTTGAGCGCAGCGTTCTAACGATAGGTGTTTGGTTAATTTAGATTACTTTATCTCAATATTCCCTGCTTTCTACCTTGAAATAAGATACTAGCTTAGATATATTAGCACCATTTACTTAGCGTTGCGCAATAGGGAATAAGGTATCGCTTTATAAGCGTCTACTCACCTGAAACAGCAGCTCATGTTATATAAGTCAATAGACCTATCGGTATGTTTAACGTCATATTTTCAAGTTATTACCACTAACACCAATCAGCTTTATTATTTTGGTATTATAAATATTTATGCGCTGAGTAGAAACTGTAATTTTATGTTTTCTGCTTAAAAATTAGCCTGTTACAGATTCTACTGCTGATATAAGTTTTTAACTGAGTCTTGGGCAACTACTTTTCCGCCGTGAATTCTTGCACCAGGTCTTATTTCAATTAGATAATTTGATTATTGTATGATCTTCGCCATGCTCAACCACCATGACAATATTTTTTAGATCGCATAAATGCATAAGAATTTTTAGAAGACGGAGTATTATCTCTCTTGGTATAGTCCTTATTGAGGGTTCATCTAGGACGTAAATGATACCCATCAATCCTACTTTAATCTGCTGTGCTAAGCGGATACGTTGTGCTTCTCTTCTGAAGCGCGTTCTCGCATTGCGTGATATACTTAGATAGCTTAAGCCTACGTTGACTAAAAATAGACAGTCTTTCATATCTTTTGTAATATTTTTAGCAATTCTTGCAATATGACCTTGCAGTTTGATATTATGAAGAAATTCAATCGTGTTTTTGATGGTTAAATCAGAAATTTCTAGCAGTGTGGTTCTTACCACAAAGATGTTGTTAGAGTTTTTCGTAACCTAGTACCGTACCATGCAGGATAGCAACGGGTTTTGACAAAATGTGACATCTCTTTTCGTACTGTGTAATATGCAGCGTCCTGATAAAGACGCTGCATATTACACAGTACGCCTTTAGAAGTACGGTTATATATGAATATCTTATAGATTATTGATATGCTTAAAATTAATCAACTCTTCACCAGAATCGTACAGCGATGCTTCTGTGTCTCCTCATCCACATTATCGAATAGGGAATCTAGATTAAATAATAATGACGATCTATAGACTATAGTATCTGTAAAGAACAGGAATCACGTTTATTACAATCTATAATAGGCCATTATCTAAAGATAACGGGTAATTTTTATAATGCGATATTTCTCAAAATACTCTTATATACCTAAGCTGTGGCAAATTGGGTAGCAGTCCTTAAGATTATTAGATGAAATATACTTTGGTTCTAGTTCCCACGTACTATAGTTACAAATCGGACAGGCAAAATTAGCCGAAAATAGTAATTATGGTTCTGTAGCATCATTGATATCTGCGATGATGGCAGAGCTAAAAGAAAGCTAAAGAGCAGTTTTGGGAGATTCGACTAAGCATTGAGATATAACATAGCGTATCCTAAAGCGATCAACAACAACTTCAACTGTATGTTTCTTATGCATTTCTATTTTGGGAGGATCTCATTAGTCATAAACTTCGCCATCGATGCTTGCACGTATATATCTTAGTGCTGCTAGATTTGACAGAGTATTTTTATAGAGACCTTTGGAATCGTTTATTATCGGCGCCAAGAGCATCAAAATTTGTCTTATGATTACATATAAATATTATCTACTAATTGGATAACAGTTTGTATAACTAACAAAATGCTGTGATCTGGGCAGTGTATATTAGTAATTCTAGCAAATATAAGTCTTATTTAATCATTTATATTAGTCATAGTTCTGACGTTAGATCTAGGGTTATGAGCACTAGCTTTCTGTTCAATTAAATAGCTAGTAATAAACCATCCATATAGTATACATCAGGTTTCGGCATCAACGAAATAAATTGCCGCGCATAGATCGACATTGAGTCAATATAGCATCGTTGTCCTTCGGAGTAGGGGTATCAAATACTAGATAAGAGTTCCCGATCCTGGTAGTCTAGCTAGAACAATTAGCTTATTGTCTGGAATCACTAGATTCATATTTTTTAATATATGGGATGCATGCATCCCATATTTCTATTTTATGCATACATTATTTCTCGCTGAATAAATTTATTCTATCGCTCTTCTTGCTTTTTTTATTTTTAATTTTTAGTTTTTGGTTTAATTTACATCATCATCTTATATGATGACATGAGAAAAGAACATCTATTAGAATAAGGGATTTAGCTGATATAAAACAATATTATGTTTCTAACATTTAATATTTTATTTAGTTAATTGCTTAATATTTACCTATTTTAGAGGTATGATTAAACTTACTTAAAATATGAATGATCTCATAATTAAATCTAAATAAATATTGTATCTACATTTAACTTATGTATTCAAAATATTTAGTAATTTACACACTGAAGTAAAATTTGGAGTTTGAAGATTATATTGTGTTATAATTAAATTACCAGAATAGATAATTCTATTTAATCATGTGTCTACTCAATAGACATCAACAATCTACAAAGTAATTATTGACTACATGAGTCTAATATTTACATATCGATTAAGGTTGTATGGTATCTGTATAATTTATAATTTAATTCCTATTACTTAAGAATAGTTTGATAAAAGACTCGCTCTAAAAAGAAATTAGATTTTTTAAAAGTTTTCTATTTGTTGTTTATCTGTATTATAATTTTTGATAGATTACAAATGTCTAAGCAAGATTTCATCCAATATGTCCATTATGTTAGTTTTATAAAAACTATGACAACATCACGAAATCGCATAAAGAGGTATAATTGACTGTTGATTGTTTCATAGGAGTAATAGTCAAAAGAAAATATACAAATCACAATGAATGCATCCAGTCATAGTTAATTTATCCAGAAATTTTAGATATTATAAAAATTGCTTTTACACTTCTCTATTGGTTGAACCAAAATTATGAATTAACAAGAAAATATTATATTAAGACATCTTAATATATATGTACTATATTACTGTCTATGATGATATGATCATTGTTCGCAACGATCTCAAAAATTATTAACGTTGATTAATCATTTTCATAAATCTAGATCAATGCAAGAAATATTTTTAATATTTTATACTGTAAATATTCTTATTTTAATTATTAAGGAATCTAACTCAGTATAACTGTTCTATCATTGCTTCTGCATCAAATAAAAACTAAGATATTTCTTTTCTTATTGCAGATGATTTAAGGAGTCATGATGACTAAGGATCTTCCCCTAACCGGTTATGTTCCAATTGCACTCGTCATTATAATTAGTTTATTTCTTCACGGATGTCTTGCTGCTACCGTTATTGGTGGAGCAGCTTTTGCGGCTAAAACTGCTATTGATCCAAGGAGTCTAGGTACACAAGTCGATGATGGTACTTTAGAGTCTCGTGTATTTAATGCACTTTATAAAAATAAAGAATTAAAAGAAGAAGCACGTATTAGTGTTACTGTTTACCAGGGGAATATTTTGTTAACTGGGCAAGCACCATCAAACGAACTAATTACTTGTGCTCAACAGATAGCAATTGATATGAATGGTAGGAATGCAGTATACAACGAAATACGCAATGAAAAACCGGTTAGTTTAGAAACAGCATCACATGACTTGTGGATTACTACTAAAGTTCGTTCAGAACTATTAATTAGCGATATTATAAAGTCTCCTAACATAAAAGTAATAACTGAGAATGGTGAAGTATTCCTGCTAGGTCTAGTTACTTCTAAAGAAAGTAAGGTTGCTGCGAAAATTGCTAGTCATATTGATGGAGTTAAGCGAGTTACTACCGCATTTAATATCTTAAAATAAGCACTTGTTAACTAACGGTCTTTATCTATTAAAGTATCCTGCTCCTGAATACTTGATTATGTAGTGCAAAAACATCTGTGTTGATTATATGATAAGTAACGATTTTTATAAAATAAATGCTTGTGACTATCAAGTCATCCTTTATAATTTCTAATAAGTATTAGAAAAAATAAGTAAAATTATTTATTATTAATATTTGTTTTTTTTTAAAAAAAAGATTGACCATTCTTATTTAAAAGGATATGATTATTATCTTTCGTCAATAATAAGATATTGGCGATGCTCTTTAACAATTTATCAGACAATCTGTGTGGGCACTCATTAAACAATATCTATTGTCTTCGGGCAATAAAATGTTAAATTTTTGATGATTAACCAGATAATAAATTATTTTAATTATTTGATATTAATCTCAAGCATTGCTTAATTCATTTAAGCAAATCAAGCTTTTAATTGAAGAGTTTGATCATGGCTCAGATTGAACGCTGGCGGCAGGCCTAACACATGCAAGTCGAGCGGTAGCACAAGAGAGCTTGCTCTCTCGGTGACGAGCGGCGGACGGGTGAGTAATGTCTGGGAAACTGCCTAATGGAGGGGGATAACTACTGGAAACGGTAGCTAATACCGCATAATGTCTTAGGACCAAAGTGGGGGACCTTAGGGCCTCACGCCATTAGATGTGCCCAGATGAGATTAGCTAGTAGGTAAGGTAATAGCTTACCTAGGCAATGATCTCTAGCTGGTCTGAGAGGATGACCAGCCACACTGGAACTGAGACACGGTCTAGACTCCTGCGGGAGGCAGCAGTGGGGAATATTGCACAATGGGCGCAAGCCTGATGCAGCCATGCCGCGTGTATGAAGAAAGCCTTCGGGTTGTAAAGTACTTTCAGCGAGGAAGAAGGTGCTACAGTTAATAGCTGAAGTAATTGACGTTACTCGCAGAAGAAGCACCGGCTAACTCCGTGCCAGCAGCCGCGGTAATACGGAGGGTGCAAGCGTTAATCGGAATTACTGGGCGTAAAGCGCACGCAGGCGGCTAATTAAGTCAGATGTGAAATCCCTGAGCTTAACTTAGGAATTGCATTTGAAACTGGTCAGCTAGAGTCTTGTAGAGGGAGGTAGAATTCTAGGTGTAGCGGTGAAATGCGTAGATATCTAGAGGAATACCAGTGGCGAAGGCGGCCTCCTGGACAAAGACTGACGCTCAGGTGCGAAAGCGTGGGGAGCAAACAGGATTAGATACCCTGGTAGTCCATGCTGTAAACGATGTCGACTTGGAGGTTGTGCCCTTGAGGTATGGCTTCCGGAGCTAACGCGTTAAGTCGACCGCCTGGGGAGTACGGCCGCAAGGTTAAAACTCAAATGAATTGACGGGGGCCCGCACAAGCGGTGGAGCATGTGGTTTAATTCGATGCAACGCGAAAAACCTTACCTACTCTTGACATCCAGAGAATTAGCTAGAAATAGCTTAGTGCCTTCGGGAGCTCTGAGACAGGTGCTGCATGGCTGTCGTCAGCTCGTGTTGTGAAATGTTGGGTTAAGTCCCGCAACGAGCGCAACCCTTATCCTTTGTTGCCAGCACGTAATGGTGGGAACTCAAAGGAGACTGCCGGTGATAAACTGGAGGAAGGTGGGGATGACGTCAAGTCATCATGGCCCTTACGAGTAGGGCTACACACGTGCTACAATGGCATATACAAAGAGCAGCGAACTCGCAAGAACAAGCAAACCTCACAAAGTATGTCGTAGTCCGGATTGGAGTCTGCAACTCGACTCTATGAAGTCGGAATCGCTAGTAATCGTAGATCAGAATGCTACGGTGAATACGTTCCCGGGCCTTGTACACACCGCCCGTCACACCATGGAAGTGGGTTGCAAAAGAAGCAGGTAGCTTAACCTTCGGGAGAGCGCTTACCACTTTGTGATTCATGACTGGGGTGAAGTCGTAACAAGGTAACCGTAGGGGAACCTGTGGTTGGATCACCTCCTTAAATATAAGATAACGTTAAATGCAGTGCCCACACAGATTGTCTGATAAAAACTAGCGAATATACCCTATATAGGCTTGTAGCTCAGGTGGTTAGAGCGCACCCCTGATAAGGGTGAGGTCGGTGGTTCAAGTCCACTCAGGCCTACCAGATTATTTTATAAAAAATTCAGCATAGAACTGCTATTGCTTCCTGTTCAAGAAATAGCAGTTCTATGCTGAATTAAAATTAATATTTATACCGCATGGGGTTATAGCTCAGCTGGTAGAGCGCCTGCCTTGCACGCAGGAGGTCTGCGGTTCGAACCCGCATAGCTCCACAATAGCTCCTGTTAAATCTTCAATAATTAATCATTATAAAAAATTTTATATTAGATCTTCTAAAATTAATTTATTTTACTTATTCGCAGTAATTATTAAAACTGAGGAAATAATTCCGCTTTTCGTCTTATTTACAACTATTAATTTACGCATATATTTATTGATATTCATCAAATATACTACTAATAATATATTATAAAGAATATCTTAGAGCAACTAATAAATCTATTATAAACATTAGTATAATATAAATTAATAATACTTTAGATTATGCAATAACATTCTTAAATTTACTTTATAATATTTTGTATTTACCTTTAAAATAAAGACAATAACTTAATTCTTCTGATACAACTATTAATTATTATATATGGTTATAATTTTATTAATCAAATTTTTACTCTCTTCTGGATTAAAATATTTTTTATCTCCAACCAGGTAATTTAAGTACATATTTTAAATTTTGATATAATTTTATTGGTATATTCATTCGATATACATCAGCTATCATTAAAGTACATAAATTTTAACGCGCTTTTACCGCATTCTTTAATTGTAATATACTTTCGTTATACAACAGTTTTTATAGAGGTTAAACTCTATATCATTTTATATATAAAATGATATAGAGTTCTTGTAATCGTTATTCAGATCATTGCGTTAATAATATTATCTTAGATATTTTTAATTAAAAAATAAAATTTATTCCATAATTTATAAAGTGATACTTTAAAAATATTTTGATATCTTTATCAAAGTAAACGAAGCAAATATAAGCAAATAATGTTATTATATGTATAGGTAAGATAGTGATTGTAATCTCTTAAAGTTAATAAAATTTTATACTGTGATCTCGATAAAATTATAGAATATAATACAACTTCTAAAAATGCAAAATATATATAAATTATCAAGAGTAGCACTCTTTGACGGAAGACAATTATTATTTACTGTCTTAATACAAAGTAAAACCTCTCTATTATTTCATCATGTATAATAACGATCTTATCTATAGACATAAGATGTCTTAATAAAACATTGATTACGATTAAGGTCTGCTATCATTAATAAATTTAAGAAATAAATATTATGATCAAATCAAATTTATCTGCTTATGTGGTAATATGCCAAACTTAAATGATTTAAAATATTACCTAATTCTATAAAAATTCTAACACTGCTCTAAGTTAGAAATCAATAAATCCCAGTACGCTACAAATCTATTAGCCATGAGAATGATATTGCAATTTAGGATCTGGATTAGACAATTATACTATATTCCTGGAATGCTGTTTCTATTGGTTGATTTCTTCAATAAATTTAGATTAATCAATATATAGAATAAATATAAAAAACATATTTTTATAATTTTTATTTATTCATTACTTCTTGACTGATATATTCATAATTTAAGTTAGAAATACAGGGACCAAAATAAAACTGATTTTATGAAGTTTTAAAACTATCTATAAAATTTTTCATTGTTGATTTCTAAGGTAATGCTATAAAAATCTATAGTTCTTAGTGTTTCTATAACTCAGAGAAATTATTTATCAGAATTCTAGTGTCTTTATAGTGATAATATCTAATAAGAAATTTTATGAGTTTTAAGAAAATATTATAAAAGAGAAAGTATCTAACGGACTGCCGTATTAAAATAAGATTATCCCTAATTCAGATATGATATTCCTGTTTATTGCTAGCTTAATTATACCATGTATCATGTAAGAATGTTACTGATAATGTCATGAGTCTAAATACTTTTATTTATCTGCTTTCTGAATCAATTTAGATTATAAATCTAAACAAAATAGACCATATTAAAGAAATGTTATAAACTAAAACACGTCAGTTGGTCATATTAATAACTTTCTATATATTATAAGGTTTTATATTCATGCATCTTTTCCGTCTGACCATATTAGCTGCATTTATGGCTTCAAGCTTTATAAAAGCAAAAGCTGCTCAGGTTCTGGCTGGAGATCAGCTAGCAGAAAAACAAGAAATTGTTCGTCATATTAAGGATGAACCGGAATCGCTAGATCCTGCTAAAGTTGTTGGCCTACCGGAGGCGCAAGTTCTACGTGATTTGTTCGAGGGTTTGGTTAACGTGGGAGCATCAGGCAATATTGAGGCAGGAGTAGCCCAAAGCTGGCATACTGTTGATCATAAACGTTATGTATTTAAGTTGCGCAATAATGCCAAATGGTCAAACGGTGATCCGGTAACAGCCAGTGATTTTATTTATAGCTGGCAGCGCTTGGTAGATCCTAAAACGCTTTCTCCTTTTGCCTGGATTGCTCAAATAGCTGGGATTGCTAATGCTAATGATATAATTCATGGCAAATTACCCATTAATAAGCTAGGGGTAATTGCACCTGATTTACATACATTAATTATTCAACTTGATAAACCAGTTCCGTTCTTTATAAGCCTTCTATCTAACGTTAGCTTATTTCCAGTTCCACAAAAAAAAGTTAAAGAATATGGTAATAATTGGACTAAGCCAGAAAATTTAGTTGGTAATGGTGCATTTTCTATGCAAGAGCGTATAGTGAATGAAAAAATAGTACTTAAGCCAAATCCTTTCTATTGGGATTATAAAAATACAGTGCTGAGCAAAGTGACATTTCTTCCCATCAATCAGGAATCTGCTGCGACTAAAAGATATTTAGCGGGTGACATTGATATAACTGAATCATTCCCTAAAAATATGTACCACAAATTGATGCAAGACATTCCCGATCAGGTTTATACGCCTGATCAATTGGGAATTTATTATTATGCATTTAATACACAGAAACCGCCATTAAATGATGTCCGTGTTCGACTTGCGCTTTCATATGCAATAGATCGCGATATTATCGCAAATAAAGTACTAGGTACTGGTGAAAAACCAGCTTATCAACTTACTCCGAATGTAACTACTGGATTTAAGGATATACCACTTCATATTCATGCATTAACACAGTTAGAACGTAATAAGCAAGCAAAATCTTGGCTGAAAGAAGCAGGATACGGAGAAAAGAAAAAACTAAAACTAACTATATTGTATAATACATCTGAAAACCATCAAAATATTGCAATTGCTATAGCATCTATGTGGAAAAAAGTTCTTGGAGCTCAAGTTTATTTAAATAATCAGGAGTGGAAATCATACCTAGATAGTCGCAACACTGGTAAATTCGATGTGGTACGAGCATCATGGATAGGAGACTATGATGATGCATCAACATTTTTATCACTATTGACTTCCACGCATACCGGAAATATTGCTAAATTTAGTTGCATTGATTATGACAAACTGTTGCAAATAGCTTCTGAAGAAACTGATCCTATTAAGCGTAATTATTCTTATGCTCAGGCTGAGCAGTTGATTGCTAAACAGGCTCCTGTTGCTCCAATCTATCAATATACTAATGGTCGTTTAATAAAGAGCTGGGTTAAAGGTTATCCTATCAATAATACATCAGATGTAGCATATAGTCGAAGTATGTACATATTAAAACACTAGTCTAGTGTAAGGGCGATACTTGTTATTAGTTTTATAAAAACAAGGTTTAAAAAATGCAGAATTTAAAATATTGATTCATCTTATCTTTATTTATGCTCTTTTATTTATTATAAATTTTTATCTGCTTTTTTGACAATCATATTTAGTCAAATATGATTTTATACTTATTCTTGAGTTAATATAGTTTGTTTTGGGAGCAGTCAAATAGATCTTTATATTTGTATGGCTGATCTGGAAATAATTTTGTAGAAATAAATAAATTTATAATGTAATTTAAGTTTAGTCGAAGCAACTTAGTCTATGATTACATAGAATCATTTTGATGTGTGCTGATAAAAATTACATTTTTTATAAAATATTTTTAGGCTCTAGCTGTTTTTAAAGCTGTCATGACTTATAGTAATTTACCTTATTATTTAGTTACGCATAAACTTCTGTGTTGTATATTCTGTCTGATCAATAACAATGACTTACGTAGATCTTTTTCTGTTATTCTGTTTGCATATTATGTGTAATCCACTGCATGTATGCTCGTATCATACGAGAATATCCTATGCTGTCATCAGTTATGAGCTAATTACATGTTATGTATAAATTAATAAAATGGTATGTCGAAAAAATTTTTTTATTAATGAATTATAATTTATTCTAGTCTATGTATGATAAATGCGTTAAAAATGAATGAAATAGCCTATATTTAACAATACCATTTATTTAAGACTATTATTGCGCTAAGAGTCCTAACCTAGAAAGGTATCAGATATGAAATTACAGCAGCTTCGTTACATTGTGGAAGTTGTTAACCACAATCTGAATATATCTTCAACCGCAGAAAGTCTCTATACATCTCAGCCAGGAATTAGTAAGCAAGTACGCATGATTGAAGATGAACTGGGTGTTCAGATTTTTTCTCGCAGCGGAAAGCATCTAACTCAGATTACGCCAGTAGGGCAGAAAATTATCAGAATTGCACGTGAAGTGCTATCTAAGGTTGATGGGATAAAAACTATTGCGGGTGAATATACTTATCCGGACCAGGGTTCATTGTATATTGCGACAACTCATGCACAAGCGCGCTATGCCTTACCTGTAGTAATTAAAGATTTTATTAAGCGTTATCCGCGAGTTTCCCTGCACATGCATCAAGGATCACCTCTACAAATTGCTGAATCTGTTTCCAAAGGATATGTAGATTTTGCAATAGCTACTGAAGCTCCTGACCTCTATGAAGATTTGATTATGCTGCCTTGCTATCATTGGAATCGTGCTGTAGTTGTGAAGGTAGACCACCCTTTAGCTAGCAAAAAATCTATTACTGTAGAAGAGTTAGCAAAATATCCTATTGTGACTTATACTTTTAGTTTTACAGGTTGTTCTGAACTAGATACCGCATTTAATCGTGCAGGTCTATCTCCTAAAATTGTTTTCACCGCTACAGATTCAGATGTAATTAAAACTTATGTACGATTAGGATTGGGTGTTGGAGTGATTGCTAATATGGCAGTCGATTCAATCCAAGATTCCGATCTAGTAACGATAGCTAGCGATAATATATTTACTTATAGTACGACTAAGATAGGTTTGCGTCGATGTACTTTCTTACGTAGCTATATGTACGATTTTATCGAGCTTTTTGCTCCATATTTAACAAGAGACATTGTAGATGCTGCTCTGATGCTGCGCTCCAATAAAGAAATAGATAATATGTTTAAAGATATTGAGTTGCCTATTCAATCATAAGATTAATCACAATTAATTTGTAGGATATTTATTTTCATATTCTCTTTAAGAAATCCCCCCTGGAATATCTTTAATATAGATCTTTTTACTCTAATTTAAAGTACAGAAGTTTTCCTTTATTATATATTTAATTCTCATAGAATCTGTATTAATTATTATTAATATCTTGTTGTAAGAGATTATATAATTTTAACACGTTCATCTTGTCTTAGGTATTGCGGTTTTGAGAGGTAGTTTATGAAAAACTTCGAAACCTATATTTTAAAATCCTTATTTGGAGTATAAAATGATTTATCGTAAAGAGCTTGCCAATGCGATCCGTGCACTTAGTATGGATGCTGTACAGAAAGCTAATTCTGGTCATCCAGGCGCTCCTATGGGAATGGCTGATATCGCGGAAGTTCTGTGGCGTGATTACATGAACCACAACCCAGCCAATCCAGATTGGGTTGATCGTGATCGATTTGTTATATCAAATGGTCATGGATCAATGTTAATTTATAGTTTGTTACACCTTTCTGGTTATGATCTGCCAATTGATGAAATCAAAAAGTTTCGCCAGCTGCATTCAAAAACTCCCGGTCATCCAGAATATCGTTATACTCCTGGTGTTGAGACTACTACTGGTCCACTTGGACAGGGTATTGCCAATGCAGTTGGTATGGCCATTTCTGAGCGTACTTTAGCAGCGCAGTTTAATCGCCCTAATCATGAAATAGTTAACCACTACACCTATGTATTTTTAGGGGATGGGTGCATGATGGAGGGAATTTCTCATGAAGTTTGTTCTTTAGCAGGTACCCTACGGTTAGCAAAACTGATAGCATTCTATGATGATAACGGTATTTCTATTGATGGTCATGTTAAAGGTTGGTTTACTGATAACACTACTAATCGTTTTGAATCTTATGGTTGGAATGTTATCTGCGGCGTCGATGGGCATAACCGCAATGATATCAAAAATGCAATTGAAAAAGCGCGCAACATAAAAGATAAACCATCTCTTATTATCTGCAAAACTACTATAGGTTTTGGCTCTCCAAATAAAGCGGGCTCTCACGAATCACATGGCTCGCCATTAGGTACAGTTGAAATCGAAGCTACTCGCAAAGCATTGGGATGGAATTATGCCCCTTTTGAAATTCCTCAAGATATTTATACTCAATGGGATGCTAGGGCGGCAGGTATGAATAAAGAAAGAGATTGGAATACAAAAATGTCCTCTTATCAAGATTCATTTCCTGAGCTCGCTGCTGAATTTAAACGTCGCGTAATAGGCGAACTTCCTGCTTGTTGGACTAAAGAATCAAAAAAATTTATTAATCATTTGCAAGAAAATCCTGCTAATATTGCTAGTCGCAAAGCGTCACAGAATACTCTAGAGGCTTTTGGCAAACTTCTTCCAGAATTTTTGGGTGGCTCTTCTGATTTAAGCCCAAGTAACTTGACTATCTGGTCTGGCTCTAAGTCCCTCAACACAGCAATATCTGGTAACTATATACATTATGGTGTGCGTGAATTTGGCATGTCTGCTATTATGAATGGAATTGCATTGCATGGTGGATTTTTGCCATACGGTGCAACTTTCTTGATGTTTATGGAATATGCACGTAACGCAGTGCGTATGGCAGCATTAATGAAGATTCGAAATATATTCGTTTATACTCATGATTCTATTGGTTTAGGGGAAGATGGCCCAACTCACCAACCTATCGAACAGATATCAATGCTGCGCTTAACACCAAATATTCATACATGGCGTCCATGTGATCAGGTCGAATCTGCTGTTGCTTGGCAGTGTGCTATTCAGCGCAATGATGGTCCATCTGCTCTTATATTGTCTCGACAAAATCTACGACAGATGGTTCGCACTCCGACGCAAGTTAGTAATATCTCTCGCGGGGGTTATATCCTAAAAGACTGTACTGGAGACCCAGAGCTCATCTTTATTGCAACCGGTTCAGAAGTTAACCTTGCCATGCAAGCTGCAAGTAAAATGATATCTGCAGGACACAAAATACGAGTAGTCTCTATGCCTTCTAGCGAAGTTTTTGATAAACAAGATACTGACTATCGTTTATCTGTATTACCACCGGAAGTTACTGCTCGTATTGCAATAGAAGCTGGTATTTCTGACTTTTGGTATAAATACGTTGGTTTAGATGGCGGTATTATTGGTATGACTACATTTGGAGCATCAGCACCAGCTGATGTATTGTTTAAAGAGTTTGGTTTTACTACAGAGAATATTATTGCTACAGCCAAAGAATTGATCAAGTAGTCAGATATTTATTTCTAGCAAAAACGGAGTTTTGTAGTAATTCCGTTTTTGCTATTTCTGATTTTAATAGCAACTATTAGTTGCTCTTTTCATTAAATAATTTAGGTTATCTGCATATTATAGAACAGCATAGAAAATTATTAACTATTATTTATATAAAATATTATCAAGTTTCTTAGGAAGACTGCAGTATGCTTAATAGGAAGTAATTTATTTAATAGATAAAGATAATCAATAAATTATTTATAAGAATATTTCTGAGCATTTAAATATAACAATGACTATTAATCCTAATGCTAATGAAGATTGTATGTCACTTTTTGTTAATATTTCTAAAGAAATATCACATTATCTGAAGATAAGTAAAGATTTATTATTTTGCAATTTTTACTACCCTTAGTTGTTAGATTGTAAAAATACAAATAATCTATTTGGTTATAAATAAATAACAGGAAACATCATCTAGTTAAAGATTATATAGATTATTCAGGATGTTTTCTACTATAAATATAGTTTAAAAATACGATTCATTTTTATGCAACATATATACAGTGTGATATATGTTAAATTATGTTCACTTAACATCACTCATATACTTTGATATGAGCTATAGATAAAATCAAGTATCATAAAATTAAAGATTTCTATATTATGATTGATCCTATCATACAGCTTCTTTAAGCATTTACTGATACGTAAAACAATAATTAAATTATATAATTACATAAAAAATTCACAATCTTTTAAAAATCATATAGAGATTTTCATAAAGGATTTATGGATATAAATTTCAATATCTCTATTTAAAATTATATTTTAATATCTTAGTAAGTTGATAAAATATATATAGATGTGCTGAATATTAAAATATCATCTGCAACTTTCTATTTGTATTTTATTATAGATAGAAGGTATGCTAATTTATTTTTCTCATATATCATTTTGCAGTCAACTATCTTTATATAAAAATCTTAATTACATGAGAAAATAAATAACGGATTAGCATATTTCTTTCTAATGCTCTTTTCTCTAAGTGATGTTTTAGTAGTTATAATGAAATCATTATAAATTATTGATTTTTGCTATTTTATAGCATTTCTTGAAAAAGAAAGTTGATGTTTATAAGGTTTATAGTTACATCCACAACTATTATTACATCTAAATTTAATAAGATGCGAAATTTTAAGCTTATGTCTTTTGTATACATATCTTAATCATGCTATTCTTTCTTTTATAAGAAAAAAGTTGCTTTACTTTATTTATAGATAAATATTTATTTGTTTGTTTTACTTATTATTAATATAATCTATAAAAAGACAAAAGTACTCTAAATTATTTAGGACTGCCTGTGTTTGCCAGTTGGTCTTGATAATTACTCTAGCCTCTAAGCAACTCGACCTTAAGGTAGTAAGTAAAAAATATTTTGGATAAGATATACACAGAAACGGTTGTTGATCACAAAATTAATAGTTAAACTAAGATAGGAATGCCGGTAAATACTTTTTTCAAAAAGTATTTTATAAGTTTATTAATTTGCATTTTGAAAAAATTAATAATGATTTTTTGAAATAATAATATTCACAATTTCAGGAGTCCTTATTATATATTCCTAATATAGTAAGGACTACCTATTCTTCGTTGAATTTTGTCGCATGATTCAGATAAACTAAGCATCCAGCCCTATTACTTGACCTAGGTTAGTAAGGTGCACTATCTATATCATTAAATCAAAAATCACTAACTTGCCTTCAATCCTAGCAACAGTCAAACAGCAAGTATTATGAACTACTGATGAAGCAAGATATAGATCTAGCAGAATCTATTTTTTAGAATTTTTAATACATAGGTAAGAAAATTTAAGTTTTTAGCAATGGATACTAACGTAACTATATACTGAATGACGCTAGTAAATATACATAAGTATTTTCAATAACCTGTTTTATAAAAATTTTCTAGAATTTTCTTCAATTAACGCATAAAATAAAATATATGTATTCAATATATTAGCATATCTTCATTCATCATTAACAATACACAATTTTATTGTGTTGATAATAATAGGTCAGCATTTTGTGTATATTTTATGCCTATGAGATTGACTATATATGCATGTTTAGCGCTATTTCTGAACGGTATATTGCAGGTTAATAATTTTATCAATTAACGAGTATTTCACATAACGATAATAGTATAAGCATCAATATATGATGGCGATTTTATCCTAAGAATAATTTCATTTTCTTAGTTTTTATTTGATTTTTTATATTTATTTTGAATATAGAATTTTTATATTTAGTTTTTCTTGCAAAGAGGTCTTTACTGATCTTTCCTTTATCCATCTTAAAATATAAAGGTGTATACGTGCAGAAGTATTGGATAGAAGCGCGTAGCCTATTAACTTTGGCTATTCCTGTTATTATTGCGCAAATTTCACAAACTGCCATGGGTTTTGTTGACACTATTATGGCAGGTGGCGTTAGTGCTATAGATATGGCAGCAGTTGCTATTGGCACCTCTATTTGGCTACCAGCTATTCTATTCGGCCATGGCTTGTTATTAGCTCTTATACCTATTATTGCTCAGTTTAATGGTGCTGGTCAACGCGATAAGATAGGGCATCAAGTACAACAAGGATTCTGGTTAGTACTAGTTATTTCAACTATCATCATCTCGGTACTTTATAACGCCAAACATATCATCGATATGATGCGTAATATTGATTATGATTTATCTAATAAAGCTATAGGATATTTGCATGCTATAATGTGGGGCGCACCAGGATATCTCTTATTCCAGGTGCTACGTAATCAGTGTGAGGGTTTATCCAAAACTAAGCCAGGCATGGTTATAGGTTTTATAGGTCTTTTAGTAAACATTCCTATTAACTATATCTTTATTTACGGTAAGTTAGGTGCTCCAGCTCTTGGTGGAGTTGGATGCGGTGTAGCAACAGGAACCGTTTATTGGGTCATGTACTTTATTATGCGTTGGTATGTCCGCCACTCCTCAAATTTTTATGATCTGCGCCCTAAACGCAGCATAGAAGCACCGCGTTGGATTACAATTCAACGCCTAATCAATATTGGTATGCCTGTAGCTTTAGCGCTATTTTTCGAAGTAACCTTGTTTGCAGTGGTAGCGCTCTTAGTTTCACCACTCGGTATTGTTGCAGTAGCTGGTCACCAGATTGCCCTAAACTTTAGTTCTATGATGTTTGTCATGCCCATGTCGTTAGGAGTAGCAGCTACTATACGAGTCGGCTATCTCTTGGGTGAAGGTTCAGCAGATAACGCAAAAATTGCTTCCCGAGCTAGTCTTGCAGTCGGGATGATCATGGCTGCATGCACTGCTGTTTTCACAGTCATATTCCGTGAATCTATAGCATTCCTCTATAATGATAATCCGGAAGTGATTACTATGGCATCGCATTTGATGCTTTTAGCAGCAATTTACCAACTTTCTGATTCTATACAAGTTATTGGTAGTGGAGTGTTGCGTGGTTATAAAGATACTGCCTCCATCTTCTTTATCACCTTTACAGCTTATTGGCTCTTAGGATTTCCTATCGGATATATTCTAGCTTTGACAAATTATATAGTTCCTGCTATGGGACCAAGCGGTTTCTGGACCGGTTTTATTATAGGTCTAACTGCTGCTGCTATTATGATTGCGTTACGCATACGCTGGCTACAGAATCAACCAGCAGTATGGATCTTACAACGGGCTGCTCATTAGTATGCGCAATAGAAAGATATCTAATATACTAGAATCTTCAAGGTCTCAAATTCTAGTTTGAGCAAGATTTTCCTATAATTAATAATTATATAAATTTAATAAATATAGCATTTTAAGCTATCAGTGCTTTAATGTTCTGTTAATTTTATTTATAATATATTGCTGTATAATATTTTGTAGTTCAAAATAAAGATGCGTCCGTAGCTCAGTTGGTTAGAGCACCACCTTGACATGGTGGATGTCGGTGATTCAAATTCACTCGGACGCACCATTTATTTTGTCTATGCATTCATTTTTATTTAATTAATGGATGTTAAAAGATCTGATTGCAGGTAGATGACTCCTAAAGGTTAAATAATCATAGACTTTTTGTTTGCATATAAACTTTAGTATTATTATATCGATCAGTTATAATGTCTATTATAACAATGTTTATTGCTAAGCAATATAGACATATCAAGTATATATATATTAAATACGCCCTAATAATTTTATTATTTTATTATCCTCTTTATATATCATTTTGTTAAAATATATCAAACTTATAGCATGTGTTCTTATCGCCATTATTATGGTCTTTTAAAAAATTACTTAAAATAAAAGAACAGAAGATTTAAAATTAATACAGAGATCTCCTAAAAGGACACAATCCTGTAGCAAGCCTTTTCTAAAGGTATGGTTGATTCATTAATAATTAAACTATGCATTTCCATGCATGTTCCATCTCAATAATTATTATTATTTGCTATCCTGCTATGTTCTTCGAGATATGTTTCAATATATAATGACTTATTTTATATTTCCTAGCAGCATTGTATTGGGCGAGAAAAAAATATAAATATGAGGATAAATATTTTTAGATACTATCTTGTCTATATAATGTTAAAACCCTCTTCCGTAAAACTGCTGTAATAAAACAAGAGGGAAAGTACATTGATATATAATAGCATCGATTATAAAAGATATTGATTATGCGCTTTAGCCAAAACAGGATGTAAGGTAATCAATGATATAAGATTATTTATTTTTATATGTTGTGTGACTTCGCATATGGTTCTGCAATCTTACGAACCTTATGGTGATAAATAAAAAAGGGTTTGCTCTATTAATAGTATTGATAATCTCTATTGCTGCGATAAAAGAGTTATAAACATGATATATCCATATATAAGAGTAATATATTATTATAATATGTTTGCTAGATCAATAATATTAAAATATTACTATTAATTGGCAAAAGAAGAATTTGGGTGGTAATATAAACTGGTCTATCATACTAAATTACACTATTATTTATATAGACAGGTTAGGATGGTAAATAATTAGTTTAGATAACTTATCAGTTCTAATTTTAGCTTGATCTTATCTTAAGATAATCTTGTAGCTATCTATAATCAGTACTATTCACGTTATAGAGAATAAAAAATACTGGATAGCGCTTTAACGCATAAAAATATTACGCCAAGTTAGTATATCCTTATTAGACTAATTAATTGAATAAAAGTATTGCAGAGTAAAGGTCTATTTTAAATTATTTTTATATTGCTGATGCCTAAGATTTATCGTCTTAGACTGATAACCTTGCAACCATATAATATATCATATATCACCTCAGAATTTTATTGGTGCTCTAGAAGCGCATTTTGAATAAAATATAATAATTTGCAGAAAGTAAATTTTATGAAAAAGACTAAAATAGTATGCACCATTGGTCCTAAGACTGAATCAGAAGCCATGCTTAATAAAATGCTGAATGCAGGTATGAATGTTATGCGATTAAACTTCTCGCACGGTAATCATGAAGAACACGGTCATCGTATCAAAAATCTCCGTGCTGTAATGAAAAATACTGGCAAGAAAGCAGCTATTTTATTAGATACTAAAGGTCCAGAAATTCGTACTATGAAGCTAAAGGATGGCAAAGATGCAGTCTTGACTCTAGGGCAGACCTTTACATTTACAACTGATCCTTATAGTATGCCAGGGGATGCAAATCGTATTGCTGTGACATACCCCGGTTTTGTCTGTGATCTAAAAAAAGGTGATACTATCTTAGTTGACGATGGTTTAATTTCTATGGAAGTTACTGCAGTTTTGGAACGTGAAGTTGTATGTAAGGTATTGAACGCAGGTGATTTAGGAGAAAATAAAGGTATTAACCTTCCAGGAGTGTCTATTAAACTTCCAGTTCTCGCAGAAAAAGATAAGAGTGATTTGCTCTTTGGATGTGAGCAAGGTGTTGATTTTATCGCAGCTTCATTTATACGTAAAGGTTCCGATGTTATGGAAATACGTAAACATCTGCAGGCACATAATGGTGAAAATATCCAAATTATCTCCAAAATAGAAAACCAAGAAGGTCTCAGAAACTTCGAAGAAATATTAGAAGTTTCTGACGGTATTATGGTCGCTCGTGGTGATCTCGGTGTTGAGATCCCTATTGAGGAAGTAATCTTCGCGCAGAAAATGATGATTGCAAAATGTAATCGAGCAAGTAAAGTAGTTATCACTGCTACTCAGATGCTAGACTCAATGATTAAAAAACCACGTCCAACTCGCGCAGAAGCAGGTGACGTTGCTAATGCAATCCTAGACGGCACTGATGCCGTTATGCTCTCCGGCGAGAGTGCTAAGGGTAAATATCCAGTGGAAGCAGTAACTATTATGTCGACTATATGTGAGCGTACAGACCGTGTCATGAAGAGCCGCATAGAGACTACTGATCGTAATTATCAGATGAATATTACTGAAGCTATTTGCTGTGCAGCAGTTAAAACTTCTGAAAAATTACATTCACCACTGATTGTTATTGCAACTTTGGGTGGCAAATCTGCAAAAGCTGTGCGCAAATATTTCCCGAATGCGATGATCCTAGCCTTGACTACTGATCCAGTAACTTCGTGCCAGCTGTTATTAAGTAAAGGCGTCGTGCCTATACTTATTAAAGATATTTCTTCTATAGATCATTTTTACCTTATAGGTAAAAAAATTGCAATTGAAAGCGGTTTATCTCAAAAGGGTGATATTGTAGTTATGATCTCTGGTGCGCTAGTGTCAAATAATACGGTTAATACAGTTTCCGTGCACGTACTTTAGTATATAAATAATAGAGGTCACAAATAGTTACTCTCTATTATTATCATATCTGTATATAATATTTTAATTCCTTAATTTGTTAATAGATATCGTCATATACTCATTAATAAATAACGCATATCATAAGACTTGTAGTGATAGAGCAAGGGATAAATTGTATTATTAAACTAACTATTATTGATGCTTATCCTTAATATTAATATAGTTATGCTCAATAATATTGAATTATATATTTCATAACAAAATATAATTTAAGTATCTTTTGTTTATTGAGCGAACTTTTTATTTCTAATATATTTAGTATTAGTTAGATATTCGTAATATCCATATTTAGAGTAATATTTTATCATTTCTCATGGATAAGTATATAAGGTAGTCGGGAAAGCATAAATAGTATTGTGATTTATTAGGTACTTTTTTGAATAAAAGTATTCTTAGATATCTGATAATTATCTAATATACAATCTTTAGATCGGAATAGCTTTATTAATTCTAGCAATTAGCACAATTCATCTATTTTTTCTTTAAAAAATAAAAAAATTTTATAAAATCATTAGAAGCAATGATATGATTTTAGTGAGAAATAGGATAAATTTATGTCTACCTAAAATCTAATACTTATATATTTTATAAGAAATTGATATAGGTAGTTAATATTATAGTATGACAAATGATGAATCAAATTATCTACGGTATTCACTCTATTCAAACCTTACTTACATGCGAACCGCATCGTTTTCTTGAGGTTTTTGTAATGCATGGTCATAAAGATCGTAATCTTATGCTGCTAATCGCAAAACTTGAGAAAATAGGTATTGTTGTTCAGTTAGCTCATCGTCGTTGGTTGAATAAAGAAGCGGCAAGTGGGGTGCATCAGGGGATTATCGCACGTGTTCTTCAAGGTAGAGAGTATCAGGAAAAAAATTTGCCCTCTTTGCTTAAACAGTCGAAGAATCCTCCATTACTCCTGATTCTGGACGGAGTAACCGACCCGCATAATCTCGGAGCATGTTTGCGTAGCGCTGATGCTGCCGCTGTCGATATGGTTATTATTCCCAAAGATAGGTCTGCACAATTGAATGCAACAGCCAAAAAAATAGCTTGTGGTGCCGCGGAAACTGTTCCATTAATTCCCGTAACCAACTTAGCACGCACTATGCGTTATTTGCAGGATCATAAAGTCTGGATCTTTGGAACTGTTATTGAAGCTAATAAAAGCTTATACCAAATTAACATCACTAGCCAAATTGCGCTGGCATTAGTAATGGGTTCTGAGGGTAATGGTTTGCGTCGTTTAACTCGCGCTCATTGTGATGAGTTGATTAGAATTCCAATGGCTGGTAGCCTTGCTTCTCTAAACGTTTCTGTTGCAACAGGTATATGCTTGTTTGAATTAGTCCGTCAGCGTAGCCAGTTTTCCTGTAAGGATTTAACTATTAATGTAGAGTAGTTTCTAGTATCTTATGTGTTTTTTACAAAAAAAGCCTCATACAAATAAGGATAAAATCTTAGTAAAAGCACTGAAGAGCACGATATTACTATTGCAATCTGCTCTGAAAATAAAATTCTCTCAAATATTATGTATGTACTAGTGAGATATATAAAATTATAAATATATACTAAGGATCTTCTGTTAGACAGATGATTTATCTGTAAGGAGACATAGTCTCCTGTATTACCATAAGAAAGATTTAAAATATGTTGCTTGAGTTTTGCTATTATAGTAGCCATACTAGGCTATACTCTATATATTAGTATCATCCTTAAAGTTTAAACATAACTATTAAGAGGAAATATATATTCTGTTTATTTAGAATGACTTTAGTAATAATATTAGCTTTTTGTATTTATTTTATAGTATATTCTTGTGTATTAAGTCGCTCCTATTTGCAACCATGTAAAATATTTTAAATAAACCAAACAAGTAAAGTCGTGCAGTCTATTTCTAGATAAGTGAGATCATCATGGAATGATGAGTCATTGAAATTACTCTTTAAATATAACAATATTTTTTTAAACAAGGGTGTTAAAATCATACTTTCTGAAAATTTTTTGCTGCATTTGCGCTAGTATAACTTAGTATGAAGTATGCAATAATATATCATTGAGGATCTGTTTTATGTTTACACACTAGATGCATTATAAAAGAATTATTAATATGATGTTTTATGATTCAGGAAATCAGAAAAGATCACATAAAGGAGAAAACAGATATCTTTATAGTTAATAAAGATATGTTAATTGATTAAATACTTATTAGCTAATGCATTAAGCTCTTATATTAATCATCTTAAATGCATATTTAAACAATCATTTTGTATAACTCTTGTGGATATTATCCTATGGTTTGCATCGTATAGAACACAAGAGGAGAGTAATAGCTGTCTTTTTACTTGATCAGACAAAGCATTATTTCCTTTTCTAACTGAACATGATTCCTGCTAGTAATAATAATTGTGTGAATATTTATTGCTTCCACCTTACATATATTAAGTCTCGAAGACTACCTTCGCTGCAATTTACCAAAGTAAACATCAGCTGTTTGTGATATTTAATTTTTTTATTCGGTTAGTACCATAATAAATTAAGTATATATTTTAATTAAAAATCAGTTAAGCTACCATGCTCTTGTATAATTAATAAAACATTTCATAAACATTTGAATATTAACTTATAAAGTTAGTTACTGTAGGATTTATTTTATATGATATAAGATAATTTCTACTAATATATTTTTTTGCTAAGATATAAAGATGATCTTATCAGTTGAAGACTTTTATTATACAGTTCACCATGATCAATTCCTCCTGGACGGGGATTTATCCCTTAATAAATATACATTTAAAAAGAAGCATAATTAAATACTCTTCTAATTTAAGATATAGATCAATTGCTGCTGATTTTAATAAACTCTAGAACTTTTTGATTTGCTAATAACGTAACAATCTTGTTAAGATTATTCCTTTTAAAGGATTAATATTAATTTTATTAGCGCAGAGTATATTTTACCTGGATCTGATATTCTATCATATTTAAAGTACTAAATTTTAAGATTATTATTTATTTAATACTAGGTATCTATATTCTATGTAGAGACCATAGAACTAATTATTATTACTTGAATGAGTTCTTTAAGAAATACATTCCTTATATCAAAGTAAGCACAGATCAGAAAGATAAGATACTGTAGCGAGTATAGATTATGCTTATAATATTTAGTTTTAATATGTTAGTCAGCTACATACATAACATAATAGATTAGTATTACTCATCGCATTTCATTTTTTATAGATTATTATAATTTTTAGATTAAAATATTAGTCATTTCCTGTATTTTATACTTAACATCTTACTACTGTAACAGTATTGATTTTATGTAAAATCTTTTGAGAGCAGCGCCGAAACCGTTATCTATAAATATCATTCAGTTAATATATTGCAAAGCCAATATAATTTTTAAAAGAATCATATGAAATATAACGATTATCTATGTCTGATACTTGCTAAGCTATTCCTTAATATTTATTAAAGAAAGAAATTCACATGCTTTTTTATAAAATATATAGCTCCTTTTTTATCCCATTATAGAATACACTCTAGTAATTCATGGTGATTATAAGCTTAACATATTTTTAAAAATACACTTTTGAATCAATTAAATAACTTTACTTTCTCTGTCAGGTCAACATCTTTCTGTATTATTAAAGTTTTTATTAGTTTATGAATAATATCAGTTACGATATTATGGTATTAAGCAGTTTTCTTTAATCCTGAGTAACTTTAGATTATCGATATTAGATATTATGAAAAACTTCTGTATATATTAGGATTCCAAAAGATTAGTATTAATGTTACTGTAACAGTAAGATCATATTAATTGGATAATCTCTTAGATATAATTGATGATTAATGTATGAGGAGATATGCATTTCCAAAATACTTATAGGAGATCTTCCAGATAACTCCTATCAGATATTTTGCAATATGTCTGTATGTGATAATTAACATCAATGTCAAGAATCAGGAACTGCAGATTATCTGCATACTATATAAAATCCTATTAAGTTTATTAACTAAATTATTCATAACCTTCTTAAGGTCAATTCCTATTGACTTATAAAATATAGAAAACATATTTTTATTTTTAGTTGTTTTTACAGAGATATTGATATTTTCTCTCGTAATTTCAAATAACCAGAGAAATCCATAGATTTTCTAATCATATTTTATATTACCATGCAAATAAATATCTATCATATTAATGTATAGGTGATAATCTTTTAAAAAGATCAGACTACTCCAATTCTCTTTAGTTATATGATATCTACCAAGATATATAAATGTTCTTTGAATCTATATTGATAGATAATTATAGAATACTTATTTACTAGTTTTTAGGAATAGTTAGTGAACTTAGGGAGATAACACGTCTTAGTATCTAATTATTTGGGATAACAAAGACACCTGGTAAAGCGCTATTATGAGAAATTTTACTAATCCTATCTTAATCTTATCTAGAATAAGAGATCATATCGTTTATCCCATCTATTCTTATGTAATAAATCTTCTCTGGTTTTTTATTGAAAAAAGATTATTATAATTTATAGAATAATGTATGAATTTTATTCACCTCTTCAATGATACATTATAATAGGCAGGCAGTAAATAATGATCTCTTTACTAAGCCTCCCGTTAGATATTTAACAATAGGTCTTTATATATGACTAATAATTCCTATAATTGCGTTATTATTGGGATCACAGGAGCATCTGCTTCAGGTAAGAGTTTGATCGCAAATACACTCTATCTTGAGTTATCCGAGAAAGTAGGTGAAGAAAACATCGGTGTGATCCCAGAAGATTGTTATTATAAAGATCAGACTGAGCTTACAATGCAAGCCCGTATTAGAACTAATTATGACCATCCAAATGCGATGGACCATAGTTTACTACTTCAGCATTTACAAAGACTTAAAGTGGGTCAATCCGTGGAGCTTCCACAATATAGTTATGTGGAACATACGCGTAAGCAAGGTACTATTCATATAGAGCCTAAAAAAGTTATCATTTTGGAAGGAATTTTATTGTTAACAGATGCTCGTTTGCGTAATGAACTCAATTTTTCTATTTTTGTTGACACACCGTTAGATATTTGCTTGATGCGCCGTATTAGACGTGATGTAAAAGAGCGCGGTCGTTCAATGGATTCAGTTATGGATCAATATCAGAGAACAGTTCGCCCTATGTTCTTGCAGTTCATTGAACCTTCTAAACAATATGTAGATATTATAGTGCCACGTGGCGGTAAGAACCGTATTGCTATAGACATCCTTAAGGCAAAAATTAGTGAGTTTTTCAAATAAGATAATTAAAAGACATTAAACAGTATTTTGGCTCTTTGTGTCTATTAGCACTGTTTGAATGATAGAATATGATATATTTTATTGCATAATCAGTTCTAAGATTTTATATTATTGAAGTATATGATATTCCTGTATTATAGACATATTGGTATTTTAAGAAAATCATCTCTTTTATGTTTTTCGTATTTTTTTGTTTGTATAATATTTCTAGCAGAAATATTATACAAGTTCTTTCTGGAGGCATAGATCAATCAAGATGACTTCATGCTTTTTCATACTCTTTTTAAAATAAAATAACTCACGGAATATAGTTTACTTCTGCATAGTACTATATTCCTGAATTATTTTATATTTTATCTAAATTTTTATATTTCCTTAATAAAGATAAAAAATTGTATAATTTCCTGAATACATTATAATATCTTCAGTGAAGCACATTAAGTTATTTTTGTCGTATAATTTATGCAGAAAAAGTAATTTGATATTTTAAGTCTTTTCAAATAAAAATAACTCAATATTAATAATAGCTCAACAAGAAATATAAATATATTTCATATAAAATAAAGATATTAAGAATATTTATATAGATGTTTATATAGTAGATAATGTGATTTAAGAAGGATTGCTCTCTAAATAACAGCATAATTTTATGCATTAATTCTTTATTAATTACTTTATCAGCAAATAAAGTCTTGTTCATATTAAGCTCAGTGAGCCAGTTGAATATAAAATAATAATTGTAATGTAGTATATTCTATGATACTATGTGATTATGTCTAGTTAGAAAAAATCTAACAACGAAGGTTCTGTTAGTTTCCCTGCAACTCTAAATTGTGAACTCGGTCAGATCTGGAAAGAAGCAGCCGTAGCAAGATAAGTGGGTGCTGGTTTTAAGCTAGCAGTTCCTTCACCTCTCACTCAAATATTTATTTAGATTATCTAATAATATATCATCCATTTATTCAGACATATGTAAATAGAATGTAGATCTTTTAAATTAGTCTTTAGGACTATAGAATCCCTTAAAGGGATTATTATGATTTTATTGGATTTATTTTAGGTTTTCTGCGTAACAATCATTATAAATGATGATTGACATAGATAAGAAATTGATTAAATAAACCCCCTATTATAGTAAATAATATTTTGTACTTTCTATTTCTTAAAAGAGAAATATCTGCAGATCCTGCAAATTAGGTCTTTTATGTAAGTGGAATCACCTAAAATTAGTGTAGTAGGTGCCTTGATAAGGATAAAGAAATTAAATGATCCTACTCATTTTTATGTAGAATAATAATTCCTGGCTGAGGATATCAATATAAGGATTACAGCCTAGTTATCTATGCAATAGATTATATAATTGATTAAATCAGGCTAGTACACTACGTTAGTTAATATCATTAACTTATCATAAATAATGTACATAACTATATTTTACAGAAAATAAGTATATTGTAAGGTACTAATTATATTTATTTCATTATATAAATATTTAGAGATAAATAATTTATCTATTAAATTTGTTACTGACCTTAAAATGATAATATCTTATTATCTCCCCTGTACAGAATGAGAACACTTATTAGTGCATTTTTAATAATGTCGCAATAGCTTACCGAAATATTTTGTGCAATTTTATTAGCATGGATTCTTTTTGCATGCCTACCGGCAAGCTGTAAATTACAATATTACTTGTCGCTTGCAATATATATTGATTAACGTTTAGAGAACTGAGGACGACGACGTGCTTTACGCAGTCCTACTTTTTTACGTTCAACCTGACGAGCATCACGGGTAACGAACCCAGCTGTACGCAATGTACCTTGCAGGAGTGCATCGTATTTAATTAGAGCACGCGTAATTCCGTGACGTATTGCACCAGCTTGACCAGATATACCGCCACCCTTAACTGTAATGTAAAGGTCGAAATTATCAACCATTTTTACAAGTTCTAGAGGTTGACGTACTACCATATGAGCAGTTTTACGACCAAAATACTGCTCCAAGTTGCGCTGATTAATTAAAATATCACCACTACCTTTCTTAATAAAAACTCGAGCAGCAGATCTTTTTCGCCGTCCAGTGCCGTAATATTTCTCTTCAGACATTGCTTTCTATTCCAATTAAATGTCAAGAATTTGTGGTTTCTGTGCCGTATGTTTATGTAGGTTTCCTGCATAAACTTTTAATTTACGGTACATAGCACCACCTAATGATCCCTTAGGTAACATACCTCTAACCGCAGTTTCAAGTACACGCTCAGGGTGGCGACTAATCATTTCTTCAAATGTGACCTGTTTGAGGCCACCGATGTATCCGCTGTAATGGTAATATATCTTGTCAGAACGCTTATTTCCTGTAATAGCAACTTTTTCTGCATTTATAACTATTATATAATCACCGGTATCTACATGTGGAGTATACTCCGGCTTGTGCTTGCCACGGAGGAGAGAAGCGATTGAAGTAGCCAAACGTCCTAATTTTTTTCCTGTAGCATCAACTACATACCATGTACGATTGATTGTTTCTGACTTAGCTGTAAAAGTTTTCATGAAAACTTACCCGATTCAAATCACAGAAATGGGATATTAACTGAATGTTTACCGGTTTAAAAGTAAATGCATTAAAAATAGCATAATCATAGTTCAATAAAGAAATAATTTTGTAATAATTAATGTTTTCAGGTTTTATTTGAAATAAAATTTAATCATGCGTTGTGCATAGTATAAAGAATAAGGATCTAAAGATAAAATCTTTTTAATGTTTTTGATTAAGTTAATTATATTATAAAAAAGATTTTGAACTTCTTTCTAATTAATATTATTAGCTTAAGCTATTTTATGAGTGTTTTTCTTTTTATTATGTTTAGATCAAATCACTGTACGTATGTTAGATTTATAAGAAATTGTTTGCTGAGTAACTTAGCTAGTTTACTCTATCAATCTATATCTTTATATAGATATTTTTGATTTTGGCTTATTCATCTTCTTGTTGATTAATTCAAGGTTATTTGTCTTTATTTGTTTCTTAAGTCATGCTTTTTGCATTACATTAATTTGAATTAGATATGTATTTTCAATAAATAACTACAGAAAACAGTAATTAATAATTAACACACTACTTATTTTTGATACGAACTAATCTTATTTATCTTGACTCCGCGCAGTATTTTTATAGATATAACTGTCTAAGTCTTAATAAATCATTATATAGGTCTCGCTTCCTTCTTTGAGATACATTGTACACCATACTCAATCTTTGTCTATGGACTTATTAAGAAAATGAGTGATATTATCGCATAAATTTTAAGTTATAGTTTATACTCTTGATCTTAATCTATAAACCATAGATTGAAATACTTCTCCTAATCTTATAGGCAGAAGATAACTACAGTGGTAATATAACTACAATATAATAAACAGATAATAGTAGCTTTAAGAAGGCATATTTATCGGCAATGTACTAGTTCATTATGAATAAGTCAGTCTATTCTGGATCTTAGCTCTATAGTTTTAGATGTTAGTTTTATTTATTCATTCATATGTTATTCTTGTCCTTTCATTATATAATAAGTTAATTTGAATTATTCTCAACAAAACTGTTAACACAGAAAATAATTATTTATATATAAGTGAATTAAATAATATTAGAGAGATAATCTAGATTAGAAGATTGTTTCAAAATTAAAGATATTAATAATGATTTTGTGCTGTATTATTTTTTATAGGCAGTGGCCATCCTCCCATGCGTTTCCAGCGGTTTACTAGTTCGCAGAATAGTGTTGCGGTTTGTTCGGTATCATAAAGAGCTGAATGTGCCTGTGCAATATCGAAAGGTATATTAGCTGCAGAGCAAGCTTTAGCGAGTACAGTTTGACCGAAAACCAATCCACTTAACGCCGCGGTATCGAAGGTAGCGAAAGGATGAAAAGGGTTGCGTTTTAATCCAACACGTTCAGCCGCTGCCATCAAAAATGAATGATCAAAATGAGCGTTGTGTGCTACTATAATTGCACGATTACAATCATGCTCCCGTATCCCTTTGTGGACTACTTTAAAAATTGCGTGTAGCGCTTTGTCTTCGCTTACTGCGCCTCGTAGCGGATTTTCTGGGTCAATGCCATTAAATGCCAGAGCCTCAGGTATCATGACTGATCCAAGAAAAGGTTCAATATGAAAATGTAGTTTCTCGTCTGTTTCTAACCATCCATCGTGAGTCATGCGCAATGTGATTAATGCAATTTCAAGCAGCGCGTTTTTATTAGCATTAAATCCTGCAGTTTCTATATCAATAACAATAGGATAGAATCCGCGAAATCTCTTATTTAGTTTATTTATATTGCTGGTCTCAGCCATTGTTAATTTTCTGCTTTATAAAATGCGATATTAATGATGTCAACTTTTGAAGGTTGCAAGCAGCAAAAGAAATATTATCTTATTTTGTAATATATACAAATACAGATCAATATACTAGCTCTATTTTGTTTCGAAAGTTTTGATCCCAAACTTTGCTAAAGTATATAGTTAATTTTTATGCTAAAAATGATATTTTAAATGATACTTTGTAAGTATTATACAAGGATTATTAATATTAAATAAAATATAATAGAATATCTCTATTATATTAAAATTTTTACTTGCTTTCCTGGGCAATGTGATTTACTAAATAATGTTTATTTTTCTATCCTAAAATACTATTTTTTATATATAGTGTTGAATTACTACTAGCGCACTACGATTATTTTATAGTATTTTGATGTTAGCAATACGTATTCTGTGCGTGATTAATATGAATTTATAAACATTTATATAACATAAAAGATTGCAATATATTGTATTGAACCATCAATACAATATATATTAATTGCATTAGACTAGTGCATTAACAGATTGATATTATTGCTTATTTAATTATAGTATGATCCTTAGATCTTATGGGGTTTAGAGAATGAATAGTTCCAGTACCGACAAAATACAAGGTATGAGAGAGCCCTGTATTTTGAAAAGAAAGATGAATAGTTTATAGGTATACTAGAAATATCATGATTCTTTTTGTAATACATTAATTATTAGTAATTCAGAAGATGCTTGTAAGGCAATATAGCTAATACTTCGGTATGCAGTATATTTTGATCTTATGTAGATGTCAGTAGTAGCAATTATATCATTTTATATTTATCTAAATTAATCCATAATTTAATAACTAAACTGTATCTAGGTAAGATATACATAAGTCATAATGACAAAAGTAATTTTTAGATCTAAAAATCACACGCACTTCTAAATGCCTAAATAATGAATCACAACAACTGAGAGATCATATCTTCTAGCTTGATTTGATCTATAGCAAATTTACGTATACCTTCAGATAGTTTTTCAACTGCCATTGGATCCTGATTGTGGTTCCAGTAAAATTCAGTTTCATTCATGCGTGCTGGACGCTGCTTGATTTCATCGTTATAACGTAGCTTAAGTTCAACTTCACCATTAGCCTCAGAAAGCTCTTTGAGCAAGGCTGGAGCGATAGTTAGTCGGTCACAACCAGCTAGTTCTATAATTTGATTGATATTACGGAAGCTTGCTCCCATAATAATAGTATTATATCCATATTGTTTATAGTATTTGTATATCTGGCTTACAGATATGATTCCTGGATCTTTATTTGGTGCGTATTCCTGTTTATTAGCTCTTGCTTGGTGCCAGTCTAAGATACGGCCAACAAATGGAGAAATTAGGTATACGCCTGCTTCTGAACAAGCTCGGGCTTGTGCAAACGAGAATAATAGCGTTAGATTGCAATGTATTCCTGCTTTTTCTAAGTATTCCGCTGCACGAATACTTTGCCAGGTAGAAGCGAGTTTGATTAAAATACGATCGTTACTAATATTAGCATCGTTGTACATTCTAACTATACGTTTAGCTTTGACTATGCTAGCTTCGGTATCATAGGATAGACGAGCGTCAACTTCGGTAGAAATCCGGCCCGGAATCAATTTTAGAATTTCTAAGCCTATATTTACTGCTAGTTTATCTGATGCATCTATAATTTGCTGAGTTTTATATTTGCTTTGACTGCGCGCCCAATCTATAGCTTTATAAATTAGTTTATTATATTCGTCAGTTTGTGCTGCATTAAGAATTAAAGAAGGATTGGTAGTTGCATCTTCTGGTTGATATAACTTAATTGCATTGATATCACTAGTATCAGCCACAATTGTAGTCAGTTGTCGTAAGGATGTTAGTTTATCGGTCATGTTAGGGTTTCCATTATTATTTAGCAAACCATTGCAAAATTAATTATGGTTTGCTCTTAAATTATTAAACTATGATACTGATAACCTGAAGGAATAATGCCATTACGCATAAATTATTGGCGGTTTATTATCTAGCTATATCACATCATAAAAGATCTTATCTTTTGTGTATCATTATATAGGTAAGAAATTAAATGTTATTGTATGATTATATAGTAATAATAGATTTTCTGTATTGCAACTTATATCTTTTATGAATTTTGAAGTTTGGCATAATTGAGTTTCATATTAATTATTTCCTAATTATTTTATTCTATTACTCCTTGAGGATATTTTATCCTGCTGTATAGGATTACTATTAGTTTTTATACTCATATAAAGCATTTTGAATTTTTTAACTATACTTATACAAGTAGTTGCTGTAATCATACATTTTTGCTGATTGCATATTGTTGTTCACGCATCTTTCTGTGAGATAGAATATAAATATTAGTTTAAAGAATAAATATTCACATTTTCATGTAAGCTTACATATCACCTACTTTAAAAATCTTTTAAAAGGGGTTATAGAAAATTAGATATCAGCTATCAAATATAGTTTATCATAAAAGAATGAATTAGTTACAAGATGAAAGTACTTATAAAATTATCTGTATTTATTAATTTTTTCACGTAATTACCAATAGCAATAGTATTTGAAATTTTCTGTATAGAGGATTTACTTCTATATATCGTTTTTTGATCTTATCAAAAGCAGCCCCTGCGTAAAATGGTAATAAATTTGTTTGTCATTAAAAACATGCCATCTCTAAAGATTAAGTTTGCTAACCTGTTGTGAATATCAGTCCCCTCCTCTTAAGATCATAACTGTTAAAATTATTTATATAAAAAGTGATATATGTCTATGGATTACCAGTTGCCTGATCGATTCTGCTTTGTTTTTATGTCTCATTTCTTTATCTTAAAAATTAATAGCAATATTAATTTTTAAGATATGATCTGTAAATTTAAAAAACACTGCATTAATTACTATTAATGTTTATGTTCTTGTAAAAAACCAATACTTTATGTAAAGTAGGAAATAGTTTAAATTATATTAATATCATTTTATTCTTTAAATAACTTTAATATAAGTATGTCAGATAAATCTATGATAGTTATGCTAAGATTTTAGTCCGGATATCACGCAGACGCACAGTGCGGTTAAACACTAGATGTTCTGGTCTGGATTTACGGTAATCTGCACAAAAATAACCTTCACGCTCAAACTGATATGTAGTATTATAAGTTGCTTTCCTCAGGCTGTATTCTACAAAACCTTTCCTTATAATCAAAGAGTTAGAATTAATGACAGATAGTAAGTTTTCTGCTGCATCTGGGTTAGCAGTACTGAACAAGTGATCATATAAATGAAATTCAGCAGGTATTGCATAACTTACAGAAACCCAGTGAATAACTCCTTTCACTTTGTTAGAAGGATTTTTTTTTAATGTATCGTGGTTATAGGTGCAGTAAATAGTAGTAATATTGCCGTACTCATCTTTATCAACATGTTCTGCTTTGATCACATAGGCACTGCGCAAGCGCACTTCTTGACCCAGCACTAAACGCTTATAGTTTTTGTTGGATTCTTCGCGAAAATCTGATTTATCTATATAAATATTTTTAGTAAATGGTACATCACGATAACCCATTTCTGGCTTATTTGGATGATTTGGTACGTTTATTATCTCTATTGTGTCCGAGGGCATATTCTGAATGACTACTGTTACAGGATTTAAGACTGCCATTGCACGTGGTGCAATTGTATTCAAATCTTCACGAACACTAGATTCTAGAAGAGCCATTTCTATATTATTATCTTGCTTAGTAACTCCTATGCGGCGGCAGAATTCACGGATAGATGCCGGAGTGTAACCACGACGTCTCAGGCCAGCAATTGTTGGCATACGTGGATCATCCCAACCCTCTACTATATTTTTTGTAATAAGTATTTTTAATTTGCGCTTTGACATGATCGTATATTCAAGATTTAGACGAGAAAACTCATATTGACGTGGATGTGCTGTGATACTGATATTATTTAGCACCCAGTCATACAAGCGACGATTTTCTTGGAATTCCATAGTACATAATGAGTGTGTTATACCTTCAAGTGCATCGGAAATACAATGGGTAAAATCGTACATAGGGTAAATGCACCATTTAGTACCCGTATTGTGGTGTTCTGCAAGTTTAATGCGATAGAGAACGGGATCCCGCATAACTATTGATGGAGAATACATATCTATTTTGGCTCGAAGGCATGATCTGCCTTCAGCAAACTTGCCGTTACGCATTTTTTCAAAAAGTGCTAAATTATCTTTAATGCTTCGGTTGCGATATGGGCTATTTTTGCCCGGTGAAGTAAGGCTACCACGGTATTTGCGGATCTGTTCAGGTGTTAGGTCATCAACATATGCAAGACCCTTTAATATAAGTTCTATAGCGTACTGGTATAGTTGATCAAAGTAGTCTGAAGAATAACGTACTGGACCGTTCCACTGGAATCCTAGCCACTGTATATCACGTTTAATTGACTGAATGTATTCAATATTTTCTTTCAGAGGGTTTGTATCATCAAAGCGTAGGTTACATTGACCCTGATATCTTTTAGCAATACCAAAATTCAGACAGATAGATTTAGCGTGACCAATATGCAGGTAACCATTAGGTTCTGGTGGAAAACGTGTATGAATTTCATGATGTTTGCCAAATTCTAGATCTTGATTAATAATTTGGTAGATAAAGTTATTTGTGCGTAATTTACTGGTACTCATTTTTTTTCCTGCATTATATCTATGTTCACACTATATTAGTTAGTATTAACTATCTACTGCTGTTTTCTTTTTACATGTCTGATATTAAATAACAGATGCTCTATTTTTTAATTTATATTTATCGTTTTTCTAGAGTTATTAACACACTTAATATGCATGCAATAAATCTATAATAGTATATTTTGAAAAATAAAGTCCAAACACTCCAGCTCTCCTATTTGGTATATGGTATTTACACAATAAGCATATTATTAGATATTTCTTGGATATCATATTAAGCTATTAGATTCGATAATATTGATATATTGTATATCAGACTTGCCGATTTATTCTTATCTTTGCAAGATAAGAATAAATACAGGTTATTAAATTTATGATATTTTTAGTTATTTAATAAAATATTTATCAGGAGAGCTGATGTATTATTACAAATTTTATTTTATTTAGATGTATTCCAGAATTAATAAGATTTTATTAGAAAACTTAATCCATAAATACCTTATGGTAAAAAAGTCTGAGAGTTTTAATAATGTATTCAGTTTTATCATATGATGATGTTTGCTCTATGCTTACTTGTACTCTTAAGAAATATATATTCTAATTCTCTAGTCTACTTTCACTGCATATCTAGTATTTTTAGAAAATGTATCTATATAATATGCGCTTAGATTTTTATATTTTTCCTGATATAGTTTGAGTAAATAATATAAATAATTAAAATAGGTGTATTTTGTATGAATCTTTTTAGTTTGATCTTTAGATCGTACCTGCTGTCTCTTTAAAGAGAAACTGCAAATATTTTTATTATTCTATGATTGTTATATCCAAGAAAATGATCATTTTATATCTTATATTTATATATTTGCAAGATATCTATTAGATGATATCTATATTATAAATCGCAGGTCTCTTGTAGAACTCTTCTATTTAAATTATTGACAGTGATTTTCGCGGTTTTACTATACCTGTATATAAAATTTTGTAGCTACTTGTAGCATCTAAATTATCTGACGAGAATGTTGCTATATAATAAATAGCGAGATATCATGTTTATTCATCTATATAACTATAACTACAGAGATTTATAGAATAAATAGTATAGTTTTGAGTAAAACGATAAAATCGTGATAGATGAATATAACAATCATGCAAGAGGACTCTTAGAAAGAAAAATAATTATATTATCTTTGTTATACATATTTAGATATGACTGTATTTCCATCATGATAAAAATAAATACTTGATAGACCAAGCTAGGTATGTCTTATATTTTTTAGATATTTTTGTAAATATATTATTGCTCTAATATTTTGATAGTTAGCTGTATATCTGAAGTTATAACTATTTGCTATTACATATTGGATATTATGGGATCCTAACATACTTTCAGCCAAGATATACGGTAAGAGTACAGAGATATACAATGTCTAAATATAGCAAGATGCGCTATGTTGTATGGTTATTGAGTGATATGCTTTAGTAATTCATCTGAGTTTTCAGTTAAGATGCATTGCGAATAGATTTATGACAAGAATATTTTTAAGATTAGATACATTCACTAAATACTAATCTAGTATATAATTCTTTGTTGATATTTCATAAACTCAATATTTTATCTCTTACCTTGAGAATTATTTCTTAAACAGAATTTAATATATTTCCTGGAATAAACCAGTCTCTCCTAGAATTCAGAAAATCCTGCACGGACATACTTCTTTTTCCTGAAGGCTGTAGATTAGTCATTAGTAAAACGCCTTCAGATGTAGCAACGGCAATGCCATTTTTATCTGCTCTTATGTTAGTCCCAGGAGTATAACTATGTTTGTCGGAGATGACCTCTGCTTTCCACACTCTAATTGCTTGGCCATGAATAATAAAAAAGCTTACAGGCCATGGATTAAAAGCACGAATGCAACGTTCAAGATATTTAGCCGGCAGAGTCCAATCTAAAAGAGCTTCTTTTCTAGTTAGCTTTTTTGCGTAAGTAGTAAGTAGTTCATTCTGTTTTTTAGGGGTTGCAGTGCCGTCGGCTAATTTTGCAAGTATGCTGAGTAACTCAGGAGGACCTATATTTGCTAGTTTATCATATATTGATCTACTAGTATCTTCTTTCGTGATCACACAAGAAACCTGATGTAGTATATCTCCGGTATCTAAACCAGCGTTCATTTGTATGATAGTCACGCCAGTCTTACTATCTCCAGCCCATAAAGCGCGCTGTATAGGTGCTGCACCTCTCCAGCGGGGAAGTAATGAACCATGCACATTTATGCATCCTAATCTTGGTGCATTTAGTATATTTTTAGGCAAGATTATGCCATAAGCTACTACGACCATTACATCACAGTGAAGATCATAAATCAATTTATGACTATCTATTAGATTTAAAGATACCGGTTGAAACACAGGTATATCATATTTTGCTGCTAAAATCTTTACAGGACTTGCTTTTATCTGATTGCCACGCCCTGCTGGTTTATCTGACTGTGTAAATACACTCACTATTTTATGTCTTGAGGCTAAAAGAGCACTTAGATGATGGGCTGCGAAATCGGGGGTTCCCGCAAAAATAATGCGCAAAAAATTAGACAATATTATTTTCCTACCAATTGTAAAAAATTATTTTTATCCTCTGTTTTATAAAGTTTCTGCAGCTTTTTGGTTATACGCTGTCGTTTAAGAGGCGAGATATAATCAATGAATAGCCTTCCAAGTAAATGGTCTATTTCGTGTTGTATACAAATAGCCAGAAGATTATTTGCTTCTAATTCAAAAGGAGCTCCATAACGATCTAAAGCTTGAACTTGTATATGTGCAGACCGTGGAACTAGCGCACGATATATCGGAATTGAAAGGCAACCTTCTTCTATGGCTGCTTCCCCGCTTCTTGATATTAATTCAGGATTGATTAGCACTAAAGGTTTTTCTTTTTTTCCAGAAATATCAATGACAATAATACGATAATGAAAGTTTATTTGGGTAGCAGCTAAACCGATACCTTCTTTTACGTACATAGTATAGATCATCTGATCAATGATATACTGGATTTTAGGTGTAACTTCTTTTACCAGCTTTGCTACAGTGCGAAGCCGTGCATCAGGAAAATGTAGTAACTGCAAAACCATTATAAATTATTCTATTGTTTCTAAAATAAATATTTTACTACTTACTGGTTATAGATAAAGTAGTTTTTATCAAAGATGATTTATCTTATGAAGATTCAGCAGTATTGAAACAAAATATATCTTTATCTATTCACATGTAGTGATAAAAATACATTATGTATATTGTCCTGCATTAGAGATCAATATAATACATTTAATTAATTATTGATATACTTTTAGTAATTAAATAGATTAAATTTTGAAGAAATACGTCTTGGTCATGACTTACTAAAAGCATGGAATTTTATTCTTTGCTATTTTTAAAACATAGTATTAGATGTTTATATTTTAATAAATAATTACTAATTTCTTATAAAGACAAAACTTCTTAGATTGAAGATAGTTTAGAGCAAGCAGACTCAAGTTATATTATAACTATAATAGTACTATGAATAAAATATTAGTTGGTATAATGGTACATTAGCAGATATGGTTAGATGCTATATCTATTAATGTATTTTATTATAATAAAATACTAGTGTTTTCTAGAATGCAGTGATTGCAACAATAAATATTGTTACAATACTATTATGCTCTTTATAGATTATTAGTTTATTATGATTTATGGTTGAATCTGATAATCTTATAATAAGAAGATATAGATATGGTCTTTATTTTAGACAGATCTTGGTGTATTTAGTTTAGTTATAGTCAAACTATTTCATAAAATAGTTTGACTATCGATATATTTCGGATGTAATTAAAAACATTTAAATTAAATTATACCTTAAACAAAAAATTAATGACATCACCATCTTGAACAATATAGTTCTTTCCTTCTGAACGCATCTTACCATTTTCTTTCGCACCTTGCTCACCTTTGTAGGTTATAAAGTCATTAAAAGAAATGGTCTGAGCACGGATAAATCCTCTTTCGAAGTCAGTATGTATCTTACCGGCCGCTTGTGATGCTGTAGCGCCAACAGGGATAGTCCATGCACGTAATTCTTTCATACCTGCGGTAAAGTAAGTCTGTAAATTCAGTAGATCGTAACCAGCACAAATCACTTTCTTGACACCATCTTCTTTTAGTCCAAGCTGAGTCATCAACTCATTGCGTTCATTATCATCATATTTAGCCATATCAGATTCTGTAGTAGCACATACAGGAATTACCACAGCGTTTTCTTTAGCAGCTATTTCATAGACATGGTTTAAATATTGGTTATTTTGCAATCCATTTTCGTTGATATTAGCAATATACATTATGGGTTTTAAAGTAAGAAAATTTATATAGCTAATACTTTGTTCTTCTGCTTCTGTTAAATCTAGTACACGCAGCATACCAGATTTCTCTAGTTGTGCTAAACATTTTCCTAGTATATTTAATAAGGTTCTTGCATCTTTATTACCTCCTTTCGCTTTTTTCTGTGCACGTTGGATTGCACGTTCACATATTTCTAGATCAGCTAGCGCTAGCTCGATATTTATGATATCGATATCTTCTAAAGGATTAATTTTATTATTAATGTGAATGATAGCTTCGTTTTTAAAACAGCGCACTACATGGCAAATAGCTTCGGTATTCCGGATGTTGCTTAAGAATTTGTTACCTAAACCTGCTCCTTTAGAGGCACCTTTTACTAAACCTGCTATATCAACAAATTCTATGATAGTTGGTATAATATGTTTCGGCTTTACTATCGCAGCTAGTTCATCTAGGCGTGTGTCAGGTATGGGAATAATTCCAGTGTTTTGATCGATAGTACAAAACGGAAAGTTCGCTGTTTGAACACATGATTTAGTAAGTGCATTAAACAAGGTGGATTTACCAACATTTGGTAATCCCACAATACCGCATTTATAGCCCATATCTTATAACCTTATTTGTTTAATAATCAATAAAATATCTATTTATTGGATATTAAAAGTATATTTTTAGTTATCTATCTACAAAAGACTTCTGAATTAATCGGTGCGATATAGATTTAAATCCGTTCATGCGGGTCATCGCTTGATCTATGCCTTCTTTTGCTAGTATTGTAGTACAGTTAATTGCTTCATCGATAGCGTTTTCAATGAGCTTCAGCTCACTATTTAATGGTTTATCTAGTACAAAGCCGATAACCTTACTTTTATCTCCTGGATGACCAATACCAATTCGCAAACGATAAAACTCTGAGTTATTACCTAGTTTATTCTGAATATCTTTTAGCCCATTATGACCTCCATGACCTCCGCCTATTTTGAATTTGATTACTCTTGGAGGGAGGTTTAGCTCATCGTGAGCTATTAGAATTTCGTCAGGCTGAATATGATAAAAAGTCGCTAATGCAGCAACTGCTTTGCCACTTAAGTTCATAAAAGTGGTCGGTATTAGTAACCGAAGGTCCTGACCAAATAACCTGATGAGAGCAGTATAACCATAAAATTTTTTTTCTTCTTTCAGGGAAGTTCCATTACGCTTCGCGAGCATGTCGACAAACCATGCACCTGCATTATGGCGAGTGTGAGCATAAATTGCACCGGGGTTTGCAAGTCCAACAATAAGTTTAATAGTCAAATTTGGTTCCACCTATCATAGATAGAGCTTTAAATTTGCATTTAATTTATATGTAATATTGATGCAAAAATAAGTTTGAAGGCTCATGTACTTGAAATATTTCAACATGATAAGTATTAATTAGTATATACACTAATAATAAAAACTTATGATTATTTATCTGAGTTGTGTTGTTATATGTTTGATTGTTTTATGCCAAAATGTTAATTATAACTGGTTTTAAGTATAAATGTTCTCCTGTCAGCATCGTTATTATAAATACTATCGCGTAAACAAAAATAGTATTTATTAAAATTAGCTCCTGAATCTTATGATATTATTTTTATCTTAGTTTTGATCGTTGCAAGTATTTTGTATTTACATCAAACATACTACATCTTTATCCATAAGATGTTAAAAATAATAAATTTTACGTCATTTAATTATAATTAAGAATATGTTGCTGTATTAATATTTATTTTTTAGTGTTGCTTATCGGTATTACCTTAAGAATTTATTTTATTGTCATATAAAATAAAATTCATTTATTCTAGGAATGGATCAGAAGAAAGATCTTTAACGATTTGTTTTGTAGCTTATCCGTATTATATTAGATAATACAATGCAGTAGATAAGGCCTGAGAATGTTAATGTCTTGACTAATCATGCTGGACTTATACTTTATAGACTCAGGTCAGGATTTTAAAGGATCTTATCTAGAATATCTCTCTATCAAAAAAATAAATGTGAAGCAATATATTTCTTCATTTTACCTCGAACGTCTTATTTTTCCTAAAATTATTGCTCAATAAAGCATTGATTAGATGCGAAGTGATATATTCTGATAAATATATTCCCTTACGTTGTAAGAAAATTTTTTATAAGTGCCTGCCGGAAGAAGGCATAAAGACAATATAATATATTTAAAATACCACTAAAATTTATATATCGTATTTTTTATTATTTTACTTTATCTCTCAGCAGCACTTTTACATAACGAATATTATCAATATTTATTTAGATAAATTTATATAATCATCTTATCACTATACTCTTAGCGGTCTCTTCTATGTATATGTTAATGAACTTACTGAATGTATATAATAAACAAATCTGTGAATATAAATACTGTATTGTAGTATCATATATCCTGAAAAGATCTGATAATATTAGTGTAAGATTGACCAAATTTTTATCAATATTGCTCTGGATAAAATCCTGTTAAGTTATAACTATATTTTTTATACAATTTATTTTATGAAAATTACTCATAATCTTGACTTTTAAAACAAATGCATATTAATTAGTTTTAGATAAAATGCGTATAAGAAGGAGTCAAATTACATAACTAGATACTCTTAGTACAGACTCATGAAATATTAATTTACATGTTCAGAACAATTATCATAGTCTATGGGTTGTTTCTACAAACATGTTGTCTATTAAAGATATCCGAATAATCCTCTTAAAAGGATAAAGTAAGTTATTTTAGATTTTAAATATATATGTATTTTCCAGGTAGTACGCAATACATCTCATACTAGAAATGATCATTTTGATCTGTAACCTGAAAAAGTTATAAGCAGATTAGTCAAAAATAAAATACTGCATGAGACAATAATACAGTAAATTGTTTTATTATAGAAATTATGCAGAACATATTTTTGGATGCATCTGCATATCTATGATTCTCTATTCATAAACAGAATCAATGGCTATAGAATATTCTACAATAGAAATATCAACTGGTATGTGCATAATAAAGATTATAAAGTTTGAGGATTTATGTGATATATTACTAATAACGATATTTGAGCTTAAAAGAGAGAGGCAATACTAATCAATTATTTAAGCAATTCTAGTTTTTTTTCTAGATAATGAATATTCGTGCCGCCATTTTGAAAATTCTCGTCATTCATGATTTTTTGTTGTAGATTAATGTTAGTTTTTATTCCATCTATAATTAATTCTGCTAAGGCATTTTTCATGCGAGCGATAGCAACGTCTCGTGTTTCTCCGTAACAAATAAGTTTGCCAATCATTGAATCATAGTATGGAGGTATGGTATAGCCTGCATAAATATGAGATTCCCATCGAACACCAAATCCACCAGGAGCATGAAAGCGCGTTATTTTACCCGGGCTTGGTAGCCAAGTATCAGGATCTTCAGCATTGATGCGACATTCTACTGCATGCCCGTGCACCTGAACTTCATGCTGCTTTACAGATAAAGGATAGCCGGCTGCTATGCGTAGCTGTTCTTTTATTAGGTCAACTCCAGTAATCATTTCAGTAACTGGGTGTTCAACTTGAATACGGGTATTCATTTCTATGAAATAAAACTCTTCGTTTTCAAATAGAAATTCAAAAGTACCTGCGCTGCGGTAGTTAATATCTATACAGGCTGCAGAGCAACGTTCTCCGATGTAAGAGCTGAGTGATCTATGAATGCCCGGAGGAGCTTCTTCAATAATTTTTTGGTGGCGACGTTGCATAGAGCAGTCACGCTCACCTAAAGAAATTGCATTACCTTGCTCATCCGCTATTACCTGTATTTCTATATGTCTTGGGTTTTCTAAATACTTTTCTAGATAAATGGTTGCATTTCCAAAAGATGCCTTAGCTTCTGATTTAATGATATTAATAGACTTTTCGAGTTCTTGAGGTTTTCGAACAACACGGATTCCACGTCCACCACCACCTGAAGAAGCTTTGATAATTATTGGGTATCCTATAAGTTCAGCAATGGCTTTATTCTTTAAAATATCGTCGCTTAATGGACCGTCAGAGCCTGGCAGGCAAGGTATACCGGATTTTTTCATAGTGTTAATAGCAGAAATCTTATCACCCATTAAGCGTATAGTTTCAGAGCGTGGACCAATAAAGATAAAACCAGAACGCTCGACTTGTTCAGCAAAATCAGCATTTTCGGACAGGAATCCATAACCCGGATGAATAGCTACTGCACCAGTAATTTCTGCTGCAGAAATTATTTCAGGTATATTCAAATAGCTTTTCACTGATGGTGCAGGACCAATACAAATAGTTTCATCTGCCAGTAGAACGTGCTTTAGATCGCGATCAGCCGTGGAGTGTACTGCAACAGTTTTAATACCCAGTTCTTTACATGCTCGTAAAATGCGGAGCGCTATTTCTCCTCGGTTTGCGATAATAATTTTATCTAGCATAAATCGCTTCCTTATTCTATCAGGACGAGGGGCTCATCAAATTCAACAGGTTGACCGTTTTCCACTAAAATTGCTGCTACCACACCAGATTTGTCCGCTTCAATATGGTTCATCATTTTCATTGCCTCTACTATACATAGTATATCTCCTAAATGCACTTTTTGCCCAACTTCAACGAATGATTTTGAATTTGGATGTGGGCTGCTATAGAAAATTCCTACCATAGGAGAACGTACAATATGGTGTCTAATTTCCGCTGGTAATATTTCAGTAGAATTTTTCTTACAGTAAGATTGTGTTACTGGTAAGGCGATAGGTGCAGTAGTACGGCTAATCCGTACTGATTCTTCACCTTCAGCAATTTCTAGCTCAGAAATGCTAGAATCCTCAACTAGTCTGATCAGTTTTTTTATTTTACGAATATCCATGTGTAATTCCGTAATTTTATTATGTCTTAGAATAGCTTATGCAAGTGGCTTTAATTATAAGCAGAACCATCTGTATAAGACTTATTGATATCTTTAGATAATATTTTGGATATTTATAAAAATTATTATCGAGTATATAACATTAAATCACCTAAGTACTAGTCAAAGAGTAATGTACCGTTATACCCTATTATATAACTGCATATCTTTCGGGTTATCTTGAAAAGAATAAGTGCTTAGGGAATTGGCTGATATTTTTTGATCAAGAATATTTTTAATACAGGCTATTGTAATGTTTTAAATTAATTTTTAAGTAATTCACTGCCGCTTGCAGTGCTAACGTGTATCCATTAATACCTAAACCGCAGATTATGCCAATAGCAATATCAGAAAAATATGAATGATGACGGAAAGATTCTCTAGCATGTATGTTCGATAGATGAATTTCTATAAAGGGGATATTTACTGCCAGTATTGCATCTCGCATCGCTATGCTAGTATGAGTAAATGCCGCCGGGTTAATAAGAATAAAATCGCTTTTATTATTTGCGGCATGAATACGATCGATGAGTTCAAATTCGATATTAGACTGCACATGAGTCAAAGAAACATTTAGTATCTTAGCAGTATCTTCTAGAGAATTAATAACTTCCTTTAACGTAGTGCTACCGTATTTATCTGGTTCACGCGTGCCCAATAAATTAAGGTTAGGTCCGTTTAAAAGCAGAATATTGAACTTATCTACCATAATTTTGGTGTCTCCTGATAATTAGACGATAATTAGATAAAATAATTCATATTACAGATTTTATCACTTGATATAAATTTATAACAACTATTAGCTTATAAGATCCAAGAAAATTATAATAATGTTAGGCAACATTGCTAGTATATATTGACATAATCAGTACAAGATTTAGGAAGTAACTGTGTAATTGCTAAATTAGTTAGGTCAATTTAGAAAAAATATTAATAATTCTACAACTATACTTGTATTATATGGTAAATAAACTTTAATAAAGTAACACAGAAATATGGGTTTTAATAAGTTCTTCTATTCAGTAATACAATTATGTTTATTGATTAGCTACCTGCTCTCATTTTCAGGTATCACGTAGATTTTAATAGCTCCTAAGGATATCTCTATTTTTAGATCATTAACATCAAAATTACATGAACTTTTTTTAAGTACCTAAGCGGCTTTTATAGACTGTATTACTTGTGATTATCAATAAAATATATACAACCTATGTCATTGATTATAAATTGGCGCAATATTTGCGTTTTATTAAAGGGTCTTGTGGCCAAAAATATATGAATTTAAGTATATCACTCTGTCTTATAGCTATGTTGATTAATAGAATTGTAACATTTAGATATCAAATATTGATATAGTCACCTGACTTTATGGCACCATTAGACTGATTTATCAAAATTAATTCGTATAGCACTAACCCTAATAAAAATTCCCGTTATTTGGGATTGCATCGATAGCGTATTATCACATAATGCAGAAAATAGTCTTTCTATAGTTTAATTTTATTGACTAAAAGTAGTAGAAGTATGTATTTCTATGATTGAGCAGATGAGATGCTCTTATCTGTATTTCATTTTACTTTGGTATTAAAACTTATTATGACTAAAAAATATTACCTTATGCGTTTGCGCAAGTGTACTACACTATACACTCTTGAGCGCCTAATAGAAAAAAATAAGTATGAGCTTTCAAACGATGAACTAGAAACTTTCTACTCGGCATCTGATCATCGTTTAGCAGAGATAACGATGAACAAGCTTTATGACAAGATCCCTGCCGAGGTCTGGAAGTATATTAAATAATAATTTCAACATAGGTTTAGTAGAACAGATTTTATTTCAGCTTGCTGAGTATATGGGTCAGCATAGTATGCCGCCAGTGCAGAAGTGAATTGCTTATAAAAGTAATAATATTACTAACTAATTATATTATATATAGTTAGTCTTATTCAAACTGAAGTAAATGACTTCATACATTTAGTTATAAGCCATTCGAGCATCTGTTCCTACACTAATGTTCGGTTAATTTTAATACGGCAATATATTTTATATCATCTAAAAGATGAACTTTTTGTTCATATTTAAGATAATATAATCAAAGATATTTGTTTAAGTATCTTATACATTTAATGCGTGTATATTTATTCATGTATGTGGATACTATCCTGCTTCTTGTATTCCTGAATCATCAAGCAAGATATTAAGTATGCTCATTAATAGCGGAGTAATATAAATGATACATGTGATGATTGATATCACAGTACCTGTTCTAAACGGTGTTTTCTCAAGATATAGTTATCTTATTAATATAAGATGAAGCATGAAGTTTGCTCTATTTACTGTGTTTAGGCATAAAAGAGATAATCTTATATCTTGCATTTTAATATATCATAATTACTAAATGCTATATAAAATATATTTTTATGGAAAATAGATATTTAAAAAGCATACTTTATTGTAATTATTGTAGAGAATAGTAATCAATTATTCATCTCAGTTATAAGGTTTTTAACTCACGAGATTTATATCTTTTTTATTAAAAGTTCTTTACAATACATATGAGGTATATTTTATCTTCTAAAATTTAGACTGATATAGTCATTTATCATCTTCTCCTATTTCAGGTAGAGTGATATTTAGCTCTAATACTGAAATATCATCGCCCTTTTGTTCAAATTGTACTTTTAACATATCTGGGTTAATTTGAATATATTTACAAATCACAGATAAAATATCTCTTTTCAAGTGAGGGAGATATTGTGGTTCGCAGTAATGACGTCGATGCTCCGCAACTATAATTTGCAGTCTCTCTTTGGCTATATTAGCTGTTGGTTTATTTCTCGATAAGAAAAAATCAAGTAATGCCATGTTTTATCCCCAAAAGGCGTTTTAAGAAGCCTTTTTTCTCTTCTTTAATAAATCGGAATGCACGTTCTTCACCTAGCAAACGATCAACCATATCTTGATAAGATTGGCTAGCATCTGACTTTTGATCTAGTATAACAGATTTTCCTTGGTTTGATGCGCGCAGTACTGATATGCTTTCAGGAATAACACCAACTAATGGAATACGTAAAATATCAAGTACATCTTCGATGCTCAGCATATCGCCGTTGAGAACGCGTCCTGGATTATATCTTGTCAGTAATAAATGTTCTTTTATTGGTTCTGCACCTTGCTCTGCGCGTCGAGATTTAGAAGCTAAAATCCCAAGAATTCTATCGGAATCACGTACAGAAGAAACTTCAGGGTTTGTAGTGATAATCGCCTCATCGGCAAAATATAGTGCCATAAGAGCACCTGTTTCAATACCTGCAGGAGAGTCACAGACAATGAAATCAAAATCCATATCAACTAAATCTTTTAGAGTTCTTTCTACGCCATTATGAGTTAATGCTTCTTTGTCACGAGTTTGTGATGCAGGAAGTATATAAAGGTTTTCTGTGCGTTTATCTTTGATTAACGCTTGGTAAAGATTTGCATCACCCTGAATAACATTCACGAAATCATATACTACACGGCGCTCGCAGCCCATAATAAGGTCTAGATTACGCAATCCTATATCAAAATCGATAACAACTGTTTTTTTCCCTTTTTGTGCTAATCCGGTGGCTATAGCTGCGCTAGATGTGGTTTTACCAACGCCTCCTTTGCCGGATGTAACAACAATAATGCGTGCCATTTTATCTGGATTCCTTGTTGGAAGGGCTATAGTAAAAGAGATTGTATAGTTAAAGCGTTATCACTAAAATTGAGTCTAGCGGGGTGTCCATAAAATTTTTTAGGGATCTGATTACTCAGCCAATAATGACCAGCTATACATACTAGTTCAGCGGCAAGGTGTGTACAAAAAATCTGACTGGATGTATCTCCGCTAGCACCGGCAAGAACGCGTCCGCGCATCATACCGTAAATATGAATATTTCCATCGGCTATTACTTCAGCACCAGCACTTACGCTACTGATAATAATCAAATCACAGTCTCGTGCATATATTTGTTGCCCAGACCTTATAGGTGTACTGATAATACGTGTTTTGACTGATGCACATTGCTCTGGCAAATTCACAGGAGCCATTGTTTTTTTAATAATTTGTCCTTCACTCAGCAAGGGTAGACCTGCATCCTTTATCGCGTCTTTAAGACCTTTATGAGTACAACCACTCACGCCTATGACATGAAGCCCTGCTTCACTGATAGCATGTTGTAATTTTTGCCAATTTGCATCTTGAGGAACGTGTGTAATGTTAATTACAACAGGTGCATTTTTTAAAAAAGCGGGGGGTTGCGTAATTTTTTTAATTAATGCCTCACGTATTATCTCGGGTTGTGCATTGTATAAATAGACTACCGCAATAGTAAAACTACTACCTTTTAATTCTATTGGCGATTGTGTCATCTATATTGACTCGATTTTAGTAATTTTAAATTTCAATAATTCCTAATAAGGGTTTCATAATATTTGATATATTAAGTATGTTAGATTCAGCCTTATATGTAGATAAGCAGTCTTCTAAATTAATTAAAACAAAAATATTTTTTATTATTCTCAGTATTTATGTTATCTAACAGATATCTTTATGTAATAAGAAAACATACAATTGCTAGATGCTTAAATTTTCTACAACTTTCTATGAGATAAAATATTTATTTTAATAAATTTCAAGAGGGAATAGAAATGTGCCTTGCTCGATTTTAGAGCATTAATTATGACTGAAAAGTATAGCTATGATTAATAGTTGGTTTCACAAGAATTTTATTAAGATAAGTCGCGTAACTCTCTTTGTGAAAGATAAATTTAGCTATTCTTTAATACTATTACTTCTATTTCCTCAAAAGTCATATTAATATATTAAAATTTTTTACATGAATCATTACTGCTTACAACCTCGCTTTTAATATATTAATCATTGATTATATTAAGTAGATCATGCAGCCCTTATTAAGGACAAGAAGAAACATATCTTCTTAATGGCAAGTTATTCATATTAATTTATATAGCTATGATCATTATAGTTCACGGTTAATATTGTCTTTGATTGTACATCGGCAGCTATATATAAGAATTTAAACTACTTTATCATCAATCATATATATCTGTAGTAATAACTTTTATCGGCATGATTCATTAGTCTTTAATCTTTTAAGATAGTTGATATAAGTATAAAATATATATCAAGGAAAAGATTATATGTACTCATGTTATCATCTCCTATGAGATGTTTTACTAAGAATCATAAGATATCCTGTAATACTATAAGAAATAATTATAGGCTATCTCTTGCATGTTATATCAGGTAGTATTGTTCGCCTCATTACATTCTTTTGCTAATTTTTCATAATGAAGGAAATTCTGAAAATGCACTATATATGCTGTATCTAATAATGATATGTTTATTTTAAAATAAAGGTATATCATCTTTAATGATCATGAATATGATACCTACTGTATCGTTTGATTTAGCTATAATACAGTATAGCTTTTTATCTTTTGCTAATACGATTTAGAACGAAATAATTTACAGATACATAGAGATAACATCAATATGTTTGAACCCTCAAAACTATAATAATTCTAGAGGTTATTATATACTCTGAAAGTAATCAATATATTGCTACTCTCATGTGAATCATAAGAAAGATAATTTTATTCAGGTTTACTAGTCATAATTGATGATTGCAATGATTAGTTTATTTTTATCTAATTTCATACTGGTACTTGAAAAGTATTATAGTAGCATCAGGTCAAATATATTAACAATTACATTGCCCATTGTAATATATCAAAAAATAATTTAAAGGTAAATACTATTTTATTTAATATATATTTTATGTAATCTGGATGTACTGTTGTAGCATGTTTGAGGTGATAAAATAGATTTTATAAAATTGTGTTCCTATTTGCATATAAAATAGAATTAGTCTATTCGAATCTCAATTTTCATTGACTAACTCAGTATATTTCTGAAGATTTCATGCCTGAGATAGAATAATTTGAATGCACTGTTACAAACCGGATGTTATATTGCATATCTCCCTAATCTTGTAAATGCGATAATCTTATTCGAGTATAAATAATGGTTTTGTTATAGATTGTTAAATATTCGGTAGTTAAGATTGTGTTGGTTGATATTAATTATTTATATCACGAATATGATATAGCATATCTATGCTAGATATCTCTTAGCTAGAAAAATATCTAGTACCTAGAGGATATTGATTCAAAAAATTATTTTTGTTATAAATAAGGATGATATGATTTTGTTATAATTATTTTCTAATAATTTATTCACCATACTAATCTACTACAAAGGATTTAACATTAAAAATATATATTATTTTTATAAAATATTATATTTGGTCACTAAATAAGTGCATTAAAAATTTTTATGATATATAAGTGTATTATTTAGCTATTAGATACGCTTAAATAACAAATCCCAGTTAGCATGTCCTAAATTTTGCCCAAGTAGTTCAAACTTTGTTACCGGACGTGAATCAGGTCGAGGAATGTATGTATTGTATAAAGACATATTTTTGTAACCTGGTATATTATTTATCACTTCTAAGATGTGTTCAGCGTATTTATCCCAGTCAGTTGCTATATGGAAAAATCCTCCCAATTTTAACTTGCTCTTTATTTGCCGAGCAAAGATCGTCTGTACAATTCGACGCTTATGATGCCTAGTTTTCGGCCATGGATCTGGAAAGAACAATTGAACCATGTCCAAGGATTGCCTTGAGATCATTTTATCTAAAACTTCAATTGCATCGTGATGCATTACACGCAGATTAGTGATGTTCGCTTGATGAGCAGCCGCTAAACATGCAGCAATTCCTCGATAGTAAACTTCAATTCCAAGAAAATTTTTTTCTGGATGCTGTTCTGCCATAGTGACAAGAGACAATCCCGTACCAAAACCTATTTCCAGTACAGTAGGTGCTTCACGTCCAAATAATGAAATTAGATCTAGTGCATGATGTTGAAAATTCACACCAATCATTGGCCAGTAATTATATATAGCAAATTGTTGTTTCTTGGTAAGACGCCGTTGACGGCAAACAAAACTCCGGATACGGTCAGTAGTATGATTTCGATTATCTAATGTAGATGTTATTATCTCATGCATGATAGACCGTTAATCTTCTTTGAAATGATTCGTTAGACTAAAGTTATTACATATCATTCGGCGTAAGCCTATTTTTTAATAAAAAATAATCAATTTCGCATACACTAGTCATTTGCATAAATAATGATACGCTATTATAGATTATAATAGTCTATTAAAGCAGATTAAATAATTTATGTTTATTATTCGTTTACAACGATATATCAATACGATAATTACTAGTATATTTTAGATATAAATTTTATTATTTCCTGGTGCTTATTAAATCCATTAGGATCGGGAAATATATCTTGAGTAGTATAATATTTTTAATAAAAGAAATTTGTCATGATATTTATTTAATGCATTTTTACCCTAAATATTTAAATACTCTTTCAGATCAGTTAGCTATTCAGTAGGATTTAATGGGAAAATATTCCCTGATATTATCAATTATAATAAGGGGGACGAAGAATGAGCATATTTCTTTTACATGCCTAAGTATTTTCCAGAAATTTATTTGTTATTAAGTGTTGTTCTAATCCATCACTATTTTCTTAATAGTATTAATCTGCCGAGTTTTTAGAGGAACTATGCTTCTTATATTATTATCTTGGGAAATACATCTTATAACACTATGAGTATGATATTTCTGTTTAATTAAACTAGCTAAGGACAAGTTATATAAAATAGATTGAAATATTTGGGTCACTGATACCGCTAAGTAATCAATAAGTGCATGCGTTATTTTATGTCTTATGATGTCTTTATACTAGACGTATTTTACAGGATGATTGCATTTATCCTCCAGAATTTTGGTACCCCATCTTTTATTATTTTTTTATAACATCATTGTAAAATATGCATTTTAATATATAAATAGGTGATAACTTATATGTAATATTTGATACTAATGCTTACCTTCCTCTTGAATAAAAGGTAAGTATTATTTTATCGACATACAAGTTTAGAGTAACCTATTAATATACCCTAGGGATCTGTCCTAAAACTAAAACATATGCTTTATGTAGAATATAGGGATCGGCAAGCTATAGATGTGTTCTACTGGATAAAATGAGCATCTTATCTCTACCTTTATGACTAAATATATAAATAAATACTATCAGTAATAACTATGAATTTCATATTTTAAGTATCACACAACAAGGATGTCTTATTCATTATTTCTTTTGCTATAGATCTTATCCTATCAATTATATATGGCAATGCTCATCATAATATTTACTAAATTATAATTAATTAACGCAAAGTTTTTGAGTAGTTAGATTATAAACACAGTTCATTACTGCGGCAATGCACACCTGAAAAAGTCAATATGAGTTAATCTACGCTTAAAGACATGACGCTGAACAGCTTGTATTTTAACTCTGTGTTCCTTACCATCAATTATTAAAGAAATTACTTTTTTGTAAAAATCTTCTTTCTCTTGCATGTTCCAAATAATATCATGTTCTATTGATACGGATATTGCCTCTTCCTTGCCACCATAAATAACCGCAGGTAACCTACCAATAGTACGCAAGCGGCGGCTAGAGCTTTTACCTTGTTCTTTGCGTGTAGTTGCTTCAATAGTATACATATTTTATATCTCTTAATATGACTTAGATGTATGATAGACTAATCTGAAAAATAAAAGGATAATGCTGATCTTAAATAATTAAAATAAAAATGCTAACTAAATACCCAATATACGACAAATGCATCCGACAAATAAGGTTAATACTATCTTATAATTTTTAGCAGTATCTTACATTAATCTTCTTTATAAACTTATATGCTTCTTTTTATAGAGAAAAACTTCTATAAAAATGGAATACAAAAGGAATATTACGCGTTTTTGGTGAAATACTATTAGAAGATTTCTTAAAATCATTCTAATCAAGCTATTTTTAGATACATATCATTAATATAGCAATTCTACGGCTATGAGTAAGGATTATTGTATTTAAAGGAAGAGACCTTAATTTACATTGCATGACCTCTTATGATAACAGGATATTATAAGACATGATACTACAGTGAGTTATTTAAGCATATTTTATGAATCTAATTGCAATATAATAAGATTAAATAAATTTGATAGTATCATCTCTGTAAGAATAGCTTTTAGGAAGCGTGTGTATAGTATTCAATAAATATAATGATAATAAATTTAAAGTCTTTGACCTTATTTAAGGTTGTTGCATGCATTAAAGTTTAGTAAATATTATGATGAGCATTGCCATATATAATTGATAGGATAAGATCTATAGTAAAAGAAATAATGAATAAGACATCCTTGTTGTGTGATACTTAAAATATGAAATTCATAGTTATTACTGATAGTATTTATTTATATATTTAGTCATAAAGGTAGAGATAAGATGCTCATTTTATCCAGTAGAACACATCTATAGCTTGCCGATCCCTATATTCTACATAAAGCATATGTTTTAGTTTTAGGACAGATCCCTAGGGTATATTAATAGGTTACTCTAAACTTGTATGTCGATGAAATAATACTTATCTTTTATTCAAGAGGAAGGTAAGCATTAGTATCAAATATTACATATAAGTCATAATTTAGTTCTTTAGAGCATACTTATTATTTAAAATTATTATATCCTGATTTATTTTAAAATAATAAATATTGGTAAATTCTTGCATCCTTTGAGTTGCGTTATGTGTCAAATTATAACTAAAACAATCAGTTTTTATTTGTCTATTAAATATGATAACAGAATAAATATTTCTTTTTTAACTAATTCACGTTATTGTATAATGATACTATCTACTAAAATCTTAACAAGATATTTACAAATGAACTATTAGAAAGCATAATATTTAGTGCTCATGCTGCTCATATTAGAACCATGAAAGTTTACGCTCTAAATTCAATTTTATTCTATTTTATCTCTATTATTGCGGGTTTTCTTTGTCACGTTGAGTAATGCAATTCTTATACAAGATTGACAAGATCTAATTCTGTTAACTTATATGATCACGTCTAAAAACTGATTTTATTAATAATTAAACCTTTTATCTCTTGAATAAGCATCATTATTTAGGAAAATATTTACTTTCTTTTTTAAAAGTTAACATTATTAGAATTACATTCTATCAATAGCTGCATTAGTTTTAAAGAGAGTTATTTGATCGGGAAGTTGTTTAATCAATAAATATAACAAGGCATCTTTTATAAAGATGCTCCAGATACTTGTAAGAAAAACAAATTGTTTTATCCATAGTATCCGCTAGATATATTTTTCCTTTGTGTTTAAGGGCAGCTTCTATTAATCAAGAACTTCTTTAAGTTATTTTGCCTAAGTTTTGGTTAATAAGGAGTAGATTAATTTTAAAGCAAGAAGATTCTAGAGTGACTCTAGATATTTTATTCATATAATTCTAAAAAATATCTATCCTGAAAGTAACTAGGTTTAATATATAATGATACCTTTATTAATCCTCTAAAAAGCTTCTTTTCTTATGGGGCGATATCATAAAATTCATTGTTAATAGTTGCAAGTATATCTTTGATATATATCCAATTTTAAATGGTGTATCAAGATATGAGCGCAGCTTTAAATAGTTTAACACTATTTGTTTATTATATTTAAATTGCGCTCTATTTCACCAATTTTTTCTTTTAAATACGTAGATAAATATTAGGTATTAAGCTGAATTTCCGTATTTACATATTTGAGAGAGACTTAGTTTTAAATATCTTTTTACTGATATTAATCTAGATAAGTAAATGTATCACATATTTTCTGTCAGTCGATATTAATTAAAAAGTTAAACAATTTTTTAGTATTTATGATATTGACTCAATCAAAAATTCTCTGTTACTAATATACTGTGATTCAACTAGAGTAGCGCAGTAAATTGCTATTATAGTTTATTTTCTCTGAAAGATGATTAAAAAATATTTGGTTTTAGTGATTCCTTTTTATACACCTTTTCACTAAAAGATTATTATACTGGCCCGGAATAGATATTTCGATACGACTAGCAAATTTTAATATATTACTAATTTGTAATAAAAAATAAGTATTCTGGTCACTTGCTAGATCTGCAAAATTTATTATCATATTAGTATATTATTAAAATAATTATTTTTAAAAAATTCTATTCTAGAAGATTAAGATATAATAATTTTATTTTTAGACTTTATTTATGCAATATGTCTATATATTTATATAATAAGTTTTGAGAAAACTTTATTACTTATGAGGTAAGATCTTGTTATTGTAGATTTTCTAGATATATTGTATTAGAAAATATTTTATATATTTTACATAAAGACTAGTTTCAAAGCCCTGACAAGAAATATGTAATGATCATAGGAAAAGTATTTTACAATATGTATTATTTTCACAAAACTATTTTGTTTAAGCTGAAATATAATTATAGACAGTAAAATATATTCAGATGTTTTCTGAATTACACTGAACACAGTCTATTATGCTGACCTAAATTTTTGATTAGAGCAGTTGCCCTACAAGATACTCAAAAATCATGAACTTATGCTAAGTTATATAATTATGATAATAGCAAACAAATAAATTTACTTATTATAATATATCTGTAGATATAAATTATTATAATTTTAACTATTCCAAATATAATTTCAATTAGTCTATTTCGCTGGTATTTTCAGTGACTTTTCTATCTATAATAAGCAATAAGATAGAGTAACAAAATCAATGACAGAGATATCCTATCTAGATCACAATTCGGAATCAAAGCCTGTAGTGCGTTTGATAGGCATCAAAAAATCTTTCGATGGAAAAAATATTATCAATGGATTTGATCTTACTATCAATCATGGAGAGTTCTTGACAATTATAGGACCTTCTGGCTGTGGTAAGACAACTGTTTTGCGTCTTATTGCTGGGCTAGAAGAAGTAGATGACGGAAGAGTAATTTTAGATGGTGATGATATAACTCATTTTCCAGCAGAGCATCGCCATGTTAATACCGTATTTCAGAGTTACGCTCTATTTCCTCATATGAGCGTGCTCGAAAATGTAGCCTTCGGGTTACGGATGCAAAAAAGACCAAAGTCTGAAATTTTACCGAGAGCTTTGGAGGCCCTATGCATGGTGCAATTAGAAGATTGCGCACAACGTAAGCCCCACCAACTATCCGGTGGTCAGCAGCAGCGTGTTGCTATTGCGCGTGCTGTAGTAAATAACCCCAAGGTTCTTCTATTAGATGAATCTCTGTCAGGTCTAGATTATAAACTACGCAAGCAGATGCAGAATGAGCTCAAAGCTTTGCAGCGTAATTTGGGAGTCACATTTATTTTTGTTACTCACGATCAGGAAGAAGCGCTAACGATGTCAGATCGTATAGTAGTTATGCGTGCTGGAAAAATAGAACAGGATGGTACGCCGCGTGAAATTTACGAGGATCCTAAAAATCTGTTTGTTGCTAAGTTTATTGGTGAGATTAATGTTTTTCATGCCAAAGTTTTGCATCGTATTGATGAGCACCGTGTCAGAGCCAGTATTGAAGGACGTGATTGCAATATTTACGTTAACGCAGCGATAAAAGTAAGTGCAGGAGATAAGTTAAATGTATTACTACGCCCTGAAGATTTGCGTGTTGAAGAAATGCATTCTAGTGAGAAGTTTGACGGAATCATAGGTTACGTGCGCGAACGTAACTATAAAGGGATGACTCTAGAATCTACCGTTGAACTAGAAAGCGGTAGGATAGTTTTAGTAAGCGAATTTTTTAACGAAGATGATCCTGATGTGGATCATCCATTGAATCAAAAAATGTCGGTGACTTGGGTAGAAAGTTGGGAAGTAGTATTAGCTGATGAATAAATTGCTCAATTATTTTAAAAAAATTTCTATAATCATAGTGCTTGCTTGGTTTGTCCTATTCGTTTTTATTCCTAATTTGATGATTCTTGTAACTAGCTTTATGACTCGTGATGATGCCTCTTTAGTAAAACCGGTGTTTTCTGTAGATAACTACACACGTTTATTTAATCCGTTGTATGCCCAAATATTATTGCACTCGCTAAATATGGCTTTTCTTGCTACATTTTGTTGTTTAATGATAGGTTATCCTTTTGCTTTTATTCTGTCCCGGTTGCCAAATAGAGTGCGTCCTCTTCTACTATTCTTAATCATAGTACCGTTATGGACTAATTCTTTAATTCGCATTTACGGATTAAAAATATTTTTAAGTACACGAGGATATCTTAATGAGTTTCTTATATGGACTGGAATTATAGATATTCCTCTAAGAATCATGTATACGCCTGAAGCGGTTATTCTTGGATTGATTTATATTATGCAGCCTTTTATGGTAATGCCGCTATATTCTAGCATTGAGAAACTTGATCAAGCAGTGCTAGAAGCAGCTCGCGATCTGGGTGCCAGCAAGTTACAGATATTTATAAGAATTATTCTTCCATTAACACTTCCGGGAATTGCCGCAGGCTCATTGCTAGTTATGTTGCCAGCTTTGGGTCTTTTCTACGTTTCAGATCTTCTGGGCGGAGCAAATAACCTATTAATAGGTAGCGTAATAAAAAGTCAGTTCTTAAACATTCTTGATTGGCCTTTTGGTTCAGCTACTAGTATATGCTTAACTCTAGTTATGGGATTTCTACTATATATTTATTATCGTGTTGGAAAATTAATTAACAATAAGGTGGAACTCTAGTGGTAGGACGCCTGTTACGTTTTGGATTTATATTCACAGTCTACGCTTATTTCTATATTCCTATTATTATTTTAATATTCAATTCATTCAATATTTCTCGTTTTGGGACTCAATGGAAGGGATTTACTGTATATTGGTACTCAAAGTTGCTCAACAATGATACACTTCTTCAGGCGGCCGGTAATTCTATTACCATGGCAGTACTTTCTTCTACTTTTGCAACATTTATTGGTACACTAACGGCCATAGCACTCTTCCGTTATAATTTTCGCGGTAAGCCTTTTATTAGTAGCATGCTCTTTGTATTAATGATATCACCAGACATCGTTATGGCAATTTCTTTACTGGTATTTTTTATTGTGATCGGTATTTCTTTGGGTTTTTGGTCTTTATTGTTTTCACATATTACCTTTTGCTTGCCTTTTGTAGTAATCACCGTATATTCTAGGTTGAAATTGTTCGACGTACGTATATTGGAAGCAGCTAAAGATCTCGGAGCTAGCGAAGTAATTATTTTGCGAAAAATAATTTTACCACTTGCTATGCCTGCAGTTATAGCAGGTTGGTTGCTAAGTTTTACTCTTTCAATGGATGATGTCGTGGTTTCCTCATTTGTAAGTGGTCCTACCTATGATGTTCTACCGTTAAAAATTTATTCGATGATTAAAATTGGCGTCTCTCCTGTTGTAAATGCACTTGCAACTATTTTGCTATTTTTATCTCTTATCTTAGTGTTAGGAAGCTATGTTATGCTTCGTGATAGATCAGGACATAGGCGAGGCAAGATTTCATAAATTATGTTACTAACATTAAAATATAAAGGAGCTAGTTTTCTGAGGTATTTATTAAATAATTTGATTATAAATTCATAATAACTGATTTAAATACAAGAGGTTAATGCCCTGAGAAAACGAAATAAAATAAATGATAACTATTGGATGCAGGAAGCATTAATCATGGCAAAACGAGCTTGGAATGAAGGTGAAGTTCCAGTCGGAGCTATTTTGGTGCTGGACTATCAATTGATAGGGCGGGGATGGAATAGCACTATCAATCGCCACGATCCTACCGCGCACGCTGAAATTATAGCCTTGAAGGCGGGTGGGAAAATATTGCATAATTACCGTCTGTTAAATTCTACCCTGTATGTTACGTTGGAACCTTGTGTAATGTGTGCAGGAGCTATGATCCATAGTCGTATTAAGCGTTTAGTTTATGGTGCTAGTAATACAAAAACTGGCGCGGCTTCATCTTTATTTGACATTTTACAGCATCCCAGGCTAAACCATCAGATTGAAATAACTTCAGGAGAAATGGATGAAGAGTGTTCTTATATTTTAAGTGATTTTTTTCGGCAGCTTCGTAAAAGAAATAGAACACGCTTTTAGTATTTGGATATATTAGTGCCTAATTTTCATAAAATATCGTAGCAGTTCAAGACATTTTTCTTGGTCTTAATTTTATTGTACTGTTCATCTAGCATTATGCATAGGGTAATTTTACTAAATGTAGAAAAGATCCTCTGAATTTATACTTATACTATACGCTGTAACTATTAGATAGCTTGCATATCCTTTCTCATGATCTAAATTTATTTGGATATTATACTATTTTAGTTTTAAATGTCTCATTATTTTATAATGAGTTTAGGTAATATCAATGACATTTGATCCCTTTTTCTTTCTAGATGAGATATTTTATTGATGGTACTAAAGCTATAAATAGCCGACATAATTATTTTACTTCTTATATATTTATGATGGTAGTATTTAAAATATTTATTAACATCCTAGTTAATATTATTAGAGATATCCCAGATCTAATTTTAGAGATTTATCTAAAAAAATTTTTTTATATATTTCTCTTTCTATTTCTTGTGTTATTTATGAATTTATTTATTTAAAAAGACTAGAATAAATTTTTGTTGTGCTGAATTTAAGGCTGCGTTTTCTTTTTGAAAAGAAGTTTAATCAAATGCTTATAAAGAATTTTTAGATTATTGATCTAGTTTCTTAGTATATTATAGCTGAGTGGTAAATTTTTTAATATTAATTAATATGGTTATATTTTATTTGTAGTTATTTTTACAAAAATTTTATACATCTAATGATTATATTTAATAATTATAAGATTATTTATTGCAGATTCTCGTCTAATAAATAATCCGATATGCAATATTTTTATAAACTACTCTATTAAGATAATGTTTATATTTTACCGTTTAATCTGATTTTCATTACTAAAACTTATCATAAGTTATAATGTAATTAGATAATATTATCATAATTCTATGCATTATAGTGTCTAACACAGGCACTTATTGAAATAATATAATCAGTCTTTTCTTTTTTAAGATTTGTTATCTCTATAATTTTATGTTCTTAGAAGATATTTTTAAGAAATTTTCTTCTTATATTTACCTTACATAACAAAATAATTCAATATGTAATCTACCATAATAGTATTAACTATTATGGTACTTGCTAGATTATTATGAACTTTTATTATGTTGATACGTATTAGATAGTCTTATCATATATTCTCTGAACTAATATATGTGAGACGTTAGACCACGGATAGTACTTATTGTAACATAAAGAAGAAATGTAAGGCTATAGGCCAATTCTGAGGATATTTAATTTTCTTTAAAATTTTCTTCTGCAATATCTTACCTAGAGAATTTATAATGATATTTTATTGAAAAATAGAAATTAAGAATGTTTATATTAAATTAAAATTAATGCTGTACTTAAGAAAATCTTACACTTTAATATTATCGCATAAATTAATTAGCGTTTTAGTGTACTTCTATTTTTCTTTTAAGACCTGTACTACTCTTACTTGTATTCTATATTGATTGCTTTAATTAGTTATCTACCTTCTTTTGTAGTAATTATCGTGTCATTTCTGTATGCTAATATTACTATTTATATTACTTATAAGTATTACAGTTGTATTTCATAGAATGCATGTTCTATTATCTGCTAGTCGGGAGTCTTGTGTCAATAATTCTACTTTTTGACTTGATAATTTTTCATAAAGATCATTGTGTAGAACTACTATTTTTGCTCTTATATATAATTTTATTTGATGCGATATATTTGATAGAATGCGCTATATAGTCTAGTCATTCGGATATCTATCTCTTATTATATAGCATTAAAGATATTAAATAAAAAGAATTAATGTATTTTTCTTTTTGTAATTAGTATGTTTTACATTATAAATAGTTTCTGTGTTTGCTAATTCATCAACAATTACTCTGATAGAGAAGTTATATTATTAACAGTATGCATATCAATTTAAGTAAGAATTTTTCATACTTTTATTTTAAAAATATAGCTAATACATCATAGATAAGTTAATACTTTTATAGATTACCCTTATTACATAATTAATATATTTAAATTTATTCAATATAGTGATTATGTAATTTTATAAATGTAATTTTCTGCATATATATGTTTAATCTAGTATGTATGTGAGGCTCCTCGGTAATATTGAGGAAATAAATTATTATACTAGAAATGAAAAATAAAACTAGTATTCTCCAGACAGATTTAAGTAGAAATGCAGATAATATAGCGAGTTAACGTAATATGATGAATCTAACGCATCATTTTCTTATAGCAATGCCTTTTATGCAGGATATACGTTTTAAGCGAACTGTGATATATATATGTGAACACAATAAAGAAGGAGCAATGGGATTAGTTATCAATAAGCCCTTAGAGGGACTGACTTTAGAAAAATTATTAAAAAAACTAAAAATTAATCTAGATCAGAGAGACATCAATAATAATTTGGATAAACCAGTTATGTATGGTGGTCCTTTAGCAGAAGATAGAGGTTTTGTATTACATACTCCACAGTTACATTTCGCTTCTAGCGTAGCAATATCTTCTGAATGCATGATGACTACTTCTCGTGATGTCCTAGAAACTTTAGGAACAAAAGATCAGCCAAAAGATGTCTTAGTTTCGCTTGGTTATTGTAGTTGGGATTCTGGTCAGCTAGAACAAGAGTTATTAGATAATTCTTGGCTTACTGTAATGGCCTATAATCAATTGATGTTTCATACTCCTATTGCAGAACGTTGGGTTAATGCTCCCCAAAAACTAGGGATAGATATTCATAAAATGGTTACTTCAATAGGACATTCTTGATGAGAAACGGAACAGTGCTCTCTTTTGATTTTGGGACTAAAAATATTGGTGTTGCAATCGGACACAAAATTACAGGTATAGCACGCCCGCTTGGTTCATTTAAATCTAATCAAAGATCCCCTGAATGGTCCAAAATAAAAAAAATTTTAACAGAGTGGCATCTAGATTTAGTTGTTGTGGGTTTACCACTAAATATAGATGGTACAGAACAACTAATTACTGTTCAGGCGCGAAAATTTGCTAATCGTATTCATGGTCGTTTTGGGATAGAAATTGCTTTACACGATGAGCGCTTTAGTACTGCTGAAGCTCGTTCTCATATTCTTTCTAGAAACAATCGCGGTTATCGTGCTTTAAAGAAAAGCAATATAGATGCAGTTTCAGCAGTTATAATTTTGGAGAGTTGGTTCAGACAGCAGTTATAAAAATTTTAACACAGTATCTAGTCTGATAACATATTATATTAAAGTTATGTGTTCTTTTTATATTTATTTGTTAAGAAACAGATCAAGTGCTAACTAACGTGCTGTTCTATAACAAATAGATATTATTTGGCTTAAAAGTATTAAGAATATTCACTAGCAAAAGTATACAATATATAAAATTATTATATATAACTTAAAATTTTTTCAATCCAAATAAAAGATAAAAATAATTTTTTAATATATTCGTGAACATATATTGCATATGAAGATATTCATATCTAGATTAAAATTATTCTTATTTTTATTGATATAGCTGATATCTCAACTAGCCCTGTTAGGCTATAGTATATCATTGTAGATACTATTAATTTATTTCCTTTTTGAATACTATCCTATTTTAGTAATTTAGTTTTTACTTAAAACTATTAGAACCTCTCTTGATCGCATTCTAGTTAATGACTTATCTGATGATAAGTTTTATGTATCATGAACAATATGTTATTAAATTAGTATGCATGTTTGCTTTGTACATGATACAAATATAGATAAATATATCTTTTTGCTCTGTTGCTATATTGAAGAAATATATCTGTGTAATTTTTGTACTTGAATTGATTTTCAGTAAATAATTTATCTTATATCTAAAAATTATTGAGTACTATGTATTTTGTAATTGTAGTTTTTATTAAAATTATTAGTATTTATACTAGCAGTAGTTTTTTTGAATGACTATACCCTTGTTCCTCATGATAATTATTTTATAATTGTAAAAGATAATCTTAACCCCCTATACTCTATAAGAGTAATCACTTAAGATATATGCATATATTAACTAAATACAGCAGTAATATACTTGCGCGTTGTAATTGCTAGAAAATGTTAACAATAAGTTAAGAAGGGAAATAGAGAAAGGCTACTAAATATTTAGTGAAGTAATAATTGATATAAGTAGGAGCTCTGATAATAAATATTAAGTAATATTATCTCTGCTATTGCTGTGATTGTGACGATAAATAGCTAATTGATCAGCTTTATGATGGCCAAACATTGCAATAAATGCAGGATGCATTGAAACCATATCAGGTGTACCAGAACAGCAAATATGCTGATTAAGGCATAATACTTCATCTGTTTTTGCCATTACTAAATGTAAATCGTGTGAAATCATTAAAATAGAACAATTAATTTCTTGTCTGAATTGATGAATCAAATCGTATAGCGCAAGCTGACCATTAACGTCCACACCTGTCGTAGGTTCATCCAAGATAAGTAAGGCCGGCTTATTTAGCAAGGCCCGTGTTAGTAAAATGCGTTGATTTTCTCCACCCGATAGCTTTTGCATTGGTAGATTTAGAAGATGTTCTGCATGAACCCGCTTTAAAGCGGGCAGAATATCTTCTTTTCTTACATTAGAATGTAGAGACATAAATCTTCTAACCGTTAGCGGTAGGGCAGAGTTTAGATGAAATTTCTGTGGGACATATCCAATAGTTAAATTATTTGCGATAGTAATAGAACCAGCTGTTGGCTTAATTAATCCTAATACTACACGTACTAGAGTTGATTTGCCGGCGCCATTTGGTCCTAGAATAGTAATAATTCGTCCCGGTCTGAGTTCAAGTGATATATGAGCAAGTACATTACGATCATTAAAATTTACGGTAATGTCTTGGAGGGATATTAAGATATTATTTTTATTTAACATTTTATATTGCTTATTAGGTGCAATATCTTGAGAGAGATACTATTATACTTCTTGCAAGATAGTATCTTATAAAATATATTATTAGAATCTAAATTATTGAAGTTATGAGGGCTATTTTGATAATTGATTTTTTAGATAGTCATTTATTTATATTATTTTTTAGTGGAAGATAATTAATTAGATATAAAATATTATTGTATTGCAAATGAGTGGCGGAACGGACGGGGCTTGAACCCGTGACCCCCTGCGTGACAGGCAGGTATTCTAACCAACTGAACTACCGCTCCACCTATTTGCTTTCTGCTATATGCTTTGTGTTAATGTGAAACTTGGCAGTTTCCTACTCTCGCATGGGGAGACCCCACACTACCATCGGCGCTACAGTGTTTCACTTCTGAGTTCGGCATGGGTTCAGGTGGGACCACTGCGCTATAGCCGCCAAGCAAATTTGTTGATTAACTAGCTTATGTAATATAGCTAGTTAATTTTATTTGCTAAATAAGCTGAAATTTAATATTAGTCTCTCAATCAAAACATCTTGGGTGTTGTGAGGTTAAGCCTCACGGATCATTAGTACTGGTTAGCTCAACATATTGCTACGCTTACACACCCAGCCTATCAACGTCTTAGTCTTAAACGTTCCTTTAGGAGACTCAAGGTCTCAGGGAAGACTCATCTTGAGGCAAGTTTCGTGCTTAGATGCTTTCAGCGCTTATCTTTTCCGCATATAGCTACCGGGCAATGCCATTGGCATGACAACCCGAACACCAGTGATGCGTCCACTCCGGTCCTCTCGTACTAGGAGTAGCCCCTCTCAATCTTCCAACGCCCACGGCAGATAGGGACCGAACTGTCTCACGACGTTCTAAACCCAGCTCGCGTACCACTTTAAATGGCGAACAGCCATACCCTTGGGACTTACTGCAGCCCCAGGATGTGATGAGCCGACATCGAGGTGCCAAACACCGCCGTCGATATGAACTCTTGGGCGGTATCAGCCTGTTATCCCCGGAGTACCTTTTATCCGTTGAGCGATGGCCCTTCCATTCAGAACCACCGGATCACTATGACCTACTTTCGTACCTGCTTGAGCAGTCACTCTCGCAGTCAAGCTAGCTTATGCCATTGCACTAACCTCACGATTTCCGACCGTGATTAGCTAACCTTCGTGCTCCTCCGTTACTCTTTAGGAGGAGACCGCCCCAGTCAAACTACCCACCAGACACTGTCCTCGATCCCGGTTAGGGACCGGAGTTAGAATATCAAACGTTAAAGGGTGGTATTTCAAGGCTGGATCCATGCAGACTGGCGTCTACACTTCAAATCCTCCCACCTATCCTACACATCAATGTTCAATATTCAGTGTCAAGCTATAGTAAAGGTTCACGGGGTCTTTCCGTCTTGCCGCGGGTACGCTGCATCTTCACAGCGAGTTCAATTTCACTGAGTCTCGGGTGGAGACAGCCTAGCCATCATTACGCCATTCGTGCAGGTCGGAACTTACCCGACAAGGAATTTCGCTACCTTAGGACCGTTATAGTTACGGCCGCCGTTTACTGGGGCTTCGATCAAGAGCTTTGCCTTGCGGCTGACCCCATCAATTAACCTTCCAGCACCGGGCAGGCGTCACACCGTATACGTCCACTTTCGTGTTTGCACAGTGCTGTGTTTTTATTAAACAGTTGCAGCCAGCTGGTATCTGCGACTGGCTTCAGCTTCATTCGCAAGGAATTGCACTTACATGCCAGCGTGCCTTCTCCCGAAGTTACGGCACCATTTTGCCTAGTTCCTTCACCCGAGTTCTCTCAAGCGCCTTGGTATTCTCTACCTGACCACCTGTGTCGGTTTGGGGTACGATTTCATGTTACCTAGAGCTTAGAGGCTTTTCTTGGAAGTTTGGCATAAACTACTTCATCACCGTAATGATTCGTTATCACGCCTCAAGGTTGATGAGAGAACGGATTTGCCAATTCTGACCCCCTACACGCTTAAACCAGGACAACCGTCGCCTGGATAGCCTAGCCTTCTTCGTCCCCCCTTCGCAGTAACACAAAGTACAGGAATATTAACCTGTTGTCCATCGACTACGCCTTTCGGCCTCGCCTTAGGGGTCGACTTACCCTGCCTCGATTAACGTTGGACAGGAACCCTTAGTCTTCCGGCGAGCAGGTTTTTAACCTGCTTTATCGTTACTTATGTCAGCATTCGCACTTCTGATACCTCCAGTAACTCTTACGAGCTACCTTCACAGGCTTACAGAACGCTCCCCTACCCAACAAACACTTAGTGTTGTTGCCGCAGCTTCGGTGCATAGTTTAGCCCCGTTACATCTTCCGCGCAGGCCGACTCGACCAGTGAGCTATTACGCTTTCTTTAAAGGATGGCTGCTTCTAAGCCAACATCCTGGCTGTTTATGCCTTCCCACATCGTTTCCCACTTAACTATGACTTTGGGACCTTAGCTGGCGGTCTGGGTTGTTTCCCTCTTCACGACGGACGTTAGCACCCGCCGTGTGTCTCCCGTGATAACATTCTTTAGTATTCGTAGTTTGCATCGAGTTGGTAAGTCGGGATGACCCCCTAGTCGAAACAGTGCTCTACCCCCAAAGATGAGTTCACGAGGCGCTACCTAAATAGCTTTCGGGGAGAACCAGCTATCTCCCGGTTTGATTGGCCTTTCACCCCTAGCCACAAGTCATCCGCTAATTTTTCAACATTAGTCGGTTCGGTCCTCCAGTTAGTGTTACCTAATCTTCAACCTGCTCATGGCTAGATCACCGGGTTTCGGGTCTATACCTTGCAACTAGACGCCCAGTTAAGACTCGGTTTCCCTACGGCTCCCCTATGCGGTTAACCTTGCTACAAAATATAAGTCGCTGACCCATTATACAAAAGGTACGCAGTCACACCACAAGGGCGCTACCACTGCTTGTACGTACACGGTTTCAGGTTCTATTTCACTCCCCTCGCCGGGGTTCTTTTCGCCTTTCCCTCACGGTACTGGTTCACTATCGGTCAGTCAGGAGTATTTAGCCTTAGAGGATGGTCCCCCTATCTTCAGACAGGATATCACGTGTCCCGCCCTACTCATTGAACTCACAACGCATGCATTTTAAAGTACGGGGCTATCACCCTGTATCGCAAAACTTTCCATTTTTTTCCTCTTACATATGCGTTGATTAAGGTTCTGGGCTGTTCCCTGTTCGCTCGCCACTACTAAGGGAATCTCGGTTGATTTCTTTTCCTCAGGGTACTTAGATGTTTCAGTTCCCCTGGTTTGCCTCGTTAAGCTATTGATTTACTTAATGATAGCGCAATAAATTGCACTGGGTTTCCCCATTCGGAAATCGTCGGTTATAACGCTTTATATCAGCTTGCCGACGCTTATCGCAGATTAACACGTCCTTCATCGCCTCTGACTGCCTAGGCATCCACCGTGTACGCTTATTCACTTAACCTCACAACCCGAAGATGTCTCTTTGTAAATATAATATTTCGGGATAACCTTCAAAATTGTAAAAAATTGAGGACTGCTTTATATAGACTTTATTTAGTAGTCTATATAACTTTTAAGTTCAGCTTTCCATATTGTTAAAAGAGCGATATCTTAGACTTAATTTAAGATATTTTTAGGGATGACATTTTTACTTTATTTTATATCTTTTTAAAAATACGCCTTAGTTTTAATAAGGATTAACAGCTTTCTACTAGAATATGTCTAGTCATTGTATTAGAGAATCTCATTAAAATTTTTATAATTTTTAAGTTTATCAAGAATGCATTAGAGATTAAATTATATTAGGTCAGTTGAATACTTGTATATAATTTTATTAATCGCAATAAATAATAGTTTAATGAATTGTAAGAAGATACTGATTAACTCTAACCTAGACATAATAAGCCTTTTTTTTTTGAAGTCAAGATATAATTTTAGGATTTTTGTCTATAAGATTTTTGGATATTCTAGTTAATTGCAGTATCTTCTGCCGATAGAGAAGATTATTAATTTTTATAGGTTCACAATTCTTTTAAAATTCTATTGTGGTAATCATTAGAAAGCTGATTCAGTTATAAGATACATGAATTGAGTAATCAAATTCATCATCAATATAATAGGGTTACATTTATTAGATGACTAATGTTATTACCATTTCTCATGAAATAACGCTATAATTCAGACGTTACATCTCTCCTAAATAATCAAACTTTAATTAATTCAGGTAAAGCATTTATTATTGCAGACACTTTGATACAAAGGTCTTGTATTTTCTGTAATATCGTAAAAATATGAACGTCACTACCTATGTTTTCATAAAAGTTATGCATCATATAAGAAGATTACATTATGTTTATTGACATGTTCTTAAGAAGTCAACAATAGTAATTATCTATAATACTTGTTGGGATAATGTTAATTTGAAGTAAGCATAAATTTTAACTGTAGCTTTTAATAACTTATTATACTCGAATAACTTCATGACTAAATATATCTTAGATACTGAAGTATTCTAATATCTGATAAAATAATTATGAATTGTCTGAATAGACTGAAGTAAGTATAATATTTTATGAAATATCTTTATGCAGCTTATAGAATTGAAATTAACTTATAGTGAAGCATCTATAACATAAATGTATTGCAATTGAGGAGTACGATTAATGGCTGTACAAAAAAACAAAAAATCTCGTTCTTGCCGTGGCATGCGTCGTTCGCACGATATGCTTGGTACACATGCTATCTCTGTTGACAAGATCTCTGGTGAGAACCATTTGCGTCATCATGCTACTGCAGATGGCTTTTATTGCGGTCGTAAGATTATTATTAAATAATAATTAGATATTTTTATAAGGAGATCATTTGACTGATCTAACTCTGGCTTTAGATGCTATGAGTGGGGATTTTGGTCCTTGTATCACAGTACCTGCTGCGTTACAAGCACTAGCATCTATGCCGTCGCTACATCTTCTAATTGTTGGACAACCTAAGACCATGGCGCCTTATCTTGCTACAGCAAATTATTCTCTTAAACGACGTCTCTGTGTAGTTCCTGCTGATCTTATAATTTCTAATGATATCAAACCTTCGCGCGCTATTCGTGTGAGCAAAGGCACATCAATGCGCATTGCTCTAGACTTGGTTAGTAATGGCCATGCTCAGGCCGTAGTTAGCGCGGGGAATACTGGTGCATTGATGGGTTTAGCAAAAATTATTATTAAGCCTCTAGAAGGCATTGAACGTCCAGCGTTAATGACGCTCTTACCAAATCAAAAAAAAGGTCAGACAGTAGTTTTAGATTTAGGAGCTAATGTAAACAGTAGTAGTACGATGTTAGTCCAGTTTGCCGTAATGGGTTCAGTGATTGCAGAGGAATTCGTTGGCATTAAAACTCCTCGAGTTGCCCTGCTAAATATTGGTGAAGAAGAATATAAAGGTTTAAATAATATACGCGAAGCTGCCATAATGTTAAAAAATGCACCAGATATTAACTATGTCGGATATTTAGAAGGTAATGATGTATTAACTGGTAAAACCGATGTTTTGGTATGTGATGGCTTTATAGGAAACGTTACATTAAAGACAATAGAAGGTGTAGTTCGTATGTTTTTTTCTCTTCTTAAATCACCTGAAGATAAAAGAAATCTTTCTTTATGGTCACGGCTTCTACAGATCTTTACAGAAGTAACTATCATTAAGCGTTTAGAAAGCTTCAATCCTGACCAATATAATGGAGCTTGCTTAATAGGATTAAGTGGCACAGTTGTTAAAAGCCATGGTTCAGCAAACCAGCAAGCGTTCAAGGTAGCTATCGAACAGGCAGTGCAAAGGCATATATCTCAGCGAATTGCGTTGCGCCTCAAAGCTATATACTCAAGAGTAATAGATAAGAGTACATGTATATAAGAATTCTCGGTACGGGGAGTTATTTACCCGTACAAGTGCGTACCAACGCTGATTTAGAACGTATGGTTGACACTTCTAATGACTGGATTGTTTCGCGCACTGGTATCCGTGAGCGTCGTATTGCAGCTTCTAATGAAAATGTATCAACCATGGGTTTTGCGGCAGCAAAAGACACTCTTGAGATGTCTGGTCTAGCTAAAGATGATATTGGCCTTATAGTTGTTGCGACAACATCTGCTACTCATGCATTCCCGAGCGCTGCTTGCCAAATTCAAAGTATGTTAGGGATCAAAGGTTGTGCAGCTTTTGATGTTGCGGCAGCCTGTGCTGGATTTACATATGCGCTGAGCATTGCTGAACAATATATTAAGAACGGTGCAGTAAAGTATGCCCTAGTTATCGGTTCGGATACTTTAAGCCGTACTCTAAATCCCCAAGATCGTGGTACAGTTATTTTATTCGGTGATGGAGCAGGGGCTGTATTGTTGGGCGTATCTAAAACAGCCGGTATTTTATCTACCCATATTCATGCCGACGGACATTACGGTGAATTGCTAACTCTGCCAAATCGCCAGCGTTATACAGACGATCAAGCGTACTTAACCATGGCAGGTAATGAAGTCTTTAAGATAGCCGTTACAGAATTAACGCATATAGTAGATGAATCTCTTGCTGCTAATGACCTGGAGCGCAGTGATTTGGATTGGTTGGTTCCTCATCAGGCAAATTTGCGTATTATTAGAGCCACAGCTAAAAAGCTAGGTATGACATTAGACAATGTAGTGGTTACGCTTGATCGTCATGGAAATACTTCTGCTGCCTCAGTTCCTTCTGCTTTAGATGAAGCGGTGCGCGATGGCCGCATTCAACGTGGTCAGTTAATTCTCCTTGAAGCTTTCGGTGGCGGTTTTACCTGGGGTGCTGCTTTAGTGCGTTTTTAAGTTTTAACAGTTTTCTAATGCTAAATGGCTATAAGTATTTTAAGATACAGCATCATTAGCTCTTAATCTATTTAGTCGAACATATAATATATAAAATATGAAAGTGTCTAAATTCGGTATGGTATTTCCTGGTCAGGGTTCACAATCTGTTGGTATGCTCTCTGATCTAGCCAAAAACTTTGCTATTGTAAAACGGATTTTTGCTGAAGCTTCTGATGTGTTGGGTTACGATCTATGGCAACTAGTTCAACAGGGTCCAGCGGAAGAATTAAATAAAACTCATCAGACTCAGCCTGCTCTGCTAGCCTCTTCCACCGCTATTTATTATGTATGGCGAGAGCAGAATGGCCCGCCACCTGTTGTTGTGGCGGGCCATAGCTTAGGTGAATATTCTGCCTTGGTATGTGCCGGAGTGCTCGATTTTAAAGAGGCAATTAGTCTAGTTGAGCTACGTGGAAAACTGATGGAAGCAGCAGTTCCTGCAGGAACTGGCGCAATGTCTGCAGTTATTGGCCTAAATGATAAGGCCATTGCTAAAATATGCGAGTATTCAATTCCAGTGGGTGAGGTTTTTTTGGTGAACTTTAATGCCCCTGGGCAGTCTGTTATAGCCGGACATAAAGATGCTGTTGAATATGCAAGTAAAGCATGTATGTCTGCAGGTGCAAAACGTGTCCTGCAACTACAAGTCAACGTGCCGTCACATTGTGTTATGATGAAATCTGCTGCAGATAAATTATCTGAAGCGTTACAAGGAGTTACATTTAATACCCCTCAGTTTGCGATTATCAGTAATGTGGACGCGAAATTTATCACTGCCCCTGAAGACATACGTAAAGCACTTGTCTATCAAATGTATAACCCGGTTCGTTGGATCGAGTCAGTAGAATTCATGGAAGCTCAAGGCATACATCATTTGCTAGAGGTTGGACCAAGTAAAATCCTGACAGGATTAACCAAGCGTATTATTGCAACCATGAAAGCAACGGCCATGAATGATTCTGCATCACTATTAGCTGCTCTTTCAGCAGTAAGATGAGGAAACGATGAATTTAGAAGGAAAAATAGCATTAGTTACCGGTGCCAGTCGTGGTATCGGCCGAGCTATAGCTAAAACTTTAGTAGCTCGTGGTGCGTTCGTTATTGGCACTGCAACTAGCGATAATGGTGCTGCAGATATTAGCGCTTCTCTCATTAAACATGGCAAAGGATATAACCTAAATGTCGTTGACTTGGCATCTATTAATTTAGTCTTAAATAGTATTCGCGCTGAATTTGGCGAGATAGACATTTTAGTTAATAATGCCGGCATTGTTCGTGATAATCTATTAATGCGTATGGAGGATGACGAATGGCAGGATGTTCTGGATATAAATCTTACTTCTGTCTTTCGCTTATCAAAAGCAGTGTTACGCGCTATGATTAGAAAACGTTATGGACGCATTATCACTATTGGTTCTGTTGTTGGTGCAATGGGTAATGTAGGGCAAGCAAATTACTCTGCTGCTAAATCAGGGTTGCTTGGGTTGAGTAAGTCTCTAGCACGAGAAGTCGCATCTCGTGGCATTACCGTTAATATTGTATCACCTGGTTTTGTTAAGACTGATATGATACGTGCATTAACGGAAGAACAGCGTGCACGCATTCTTTCACAAATCCCAGTGAAGCGTTTGGGTGATGTAAAAGAAATAGCTAGCGCTGTTGCATTTTTAGCATCAGATGATGCTGGCTATATCACTGGTGAGAGCTTAAATGTCAATGGTGGAATTTATATGATTTAAAACTAAAAAATTTATTTTTGAGTCGTAATGACTACAAAATAGTGCAATATTGTAATGTAACTAGCCGGTATACTTAAGTTGAATTTTGTTCAATTTTCAATACAAACGAAAATAACCGCGAAAGCGAGTTTTGACAGGAAATTTAATAGTATGAGCACTATAGAAGAACGCGTTAAGAAAATCATTATCGAACAGTTGGGTGTCAAAGAAGATGAGATTGTAAATACGGCTTCTTTTGTTGATGATCTAGGTGCTGATTCTCTTGACACTGTTGAACTGGTTATGGCTCTTGAAGAAGAGTTTGATACTGAAATTCCAGATGAGGAAGCAGAAAAAATTACTACAGTTCAAGCAGCAATTGATTACATAGAGTATGCCAATCACTAATACATGGAGGAGATGATAGATATCAGTAATATTGATATTATTGTATAATATTTGTATTAATTTAATGTATAGGAGGATAAAATTAATCTATAATATTATGTTACGCTCTGGATTATAATTTATGTTTTATCTGTAATGATCTATAATGAATCTGGTCACTGCTCGAAAGCAATCAAAGAGCTATAAGCACTTAATTGGTAATTTGATTCAGAGATTATGCAATTTATTTTTTATCTCTTATAAAGTACTATGCTCACTAAGAATATAGATTTGCTAAATATTGCTAGTTATTAAAATATTTTGCTTGTGAAATTAATTAAGAATATCCTATATTTTAGGTGTGCTATTACTAGTCTATTCTAAGATAAAATATTTAAAATAATCCGTATAAGATGACCTGCTGTAATTAAAGTATGATAGATTTACATATGTTTTTAGTCCAGTTTATTTTCCAAAATGGCTCATGAACCATAGCTTCCCCATTTTTAGTAATACAAATACCTAAAATTGCGATGAGTTCTTCACCATAATAAAGCATAGGTGTGCGCTCTCGTTCCCACGGAGGAATATTGTGCTCTCGCCAGATTTTTTTTATCTGTTTCGAATGCGTTCGGTTAATGATGCATATTCTACTATGAGCCGTAAAACGAAGAGAAACGACCTCATTTACTTTTGGCTGGCGCACGCATATACCTCTGTGATCTAATTGTAATGTTCCAAGACCGTCGGGTAGCAGAAGAATGGTGTCTGGATTCCATTGGATAACTTTTTCCTTTAAGACGGTCAACATTGGTAATAAATAAAGATGTTGATGGTAGCGACGGATCTGGTATTCTCCTAGTTTGAGTTGTGGCTTAGCATCTAATCGAGCCATGGCTACTTCAAACCAGACCCGTTGCAACTGTTTTTTGCTGGGCGGCATGACTTTAAAATAAGCGATCCAACGGCGTAATATAGCATATCTTTTAGCTTCAGAAATTTGTAGCAGACCATTAATGTTAATTGATGTATCTTTGTTTGTTAGTGCTTTTAAAGATTCTTGGAGTAACTCATCGAGCAGATCTTCCTGCTCAGCACACAATTTAGCGCTGCGAGCTACAGCCTTTGTAAAGTGTGGCCATCGATTGCGCAGGTTAGGAATAACCTCTAAGCGTAAAAAATTTCGATCAAAGCGATTGTCTTGGTTGCTGTAGTCTTCAATCCATTTAATATTTTTGTATTTGGCATATTCTTCTAGCTGTGCTCGGCTAATATCTAGTAGTGGGCGTATATGTTGGCTATTAAAGAATGTTATGCAACTAGCCATAGCAGAGAGTCCAGCTGGACCACTACCGCGCTTGAGAGCTAGGAAGAAAGTTTCAGATTGATCATCCAGATGATGAGCTGTAAGAAGAATATCTTGCTTATTCATAGTGTTAGCAATTGCCCAATATCGCTTGTTGCGAGCTGCTGCTTCTACCCCACCGAGCTTGGAGTCAATATTCACCTTCACCACATTGAGCTGAACCATCCATTCACGGCACACTAACTTACAGTGATCTGCCCACGAATCTGCATGTGGACTGAGTCCATGATGCACATGTACTGCATGTAGTTTTAAGTCAGGAAAAGTCTTTATTCGAAGTTCTATTAGAGCATGAAGTAGTACGGTTGAATCAAGACCACCGCTAAATGCAACCATAAGATGCGAATATCCTGTAATTTTGCTGGCAATTTGCATTTGTATTCTTGCGCCGTTCATATTGCTTACATAACTCCTGCTAAGTTAATCTGAACATGTTAACCATCTGTTCTATATCAAATAATCAGCTATATTATTAGACTTATATAAATTTATGACGGATTCCAATTACTATAGATTTTTTAGGATGTTTTCTATAATTTATTGCTAAATATGATGAGATATTATTGGGTATTATTGAACAGCAGATCGTCTTTCTTGAACATGTGATACATTGATATAAAATCAATATATGTCCGATCATTGTGTTTTCAGAAATAGGTTATTTTTGTGTGTTGCTTACAAATTTCGAACATTATGATATCTCGATTAATGTATTATTTACATAATATTCATGAGCTTAGAACATATTATAAAATATATTATCTAATATATAAGCTATCTATCTTAGTGCATTAAGAGAATTTGATCTATTTCACTCAGTCTGCTGATTATCTGCCCTGTTTTAATATGTTTTGCCATATTTTGCGATATTGATCTGTTTTAGTTAGAATATTTCCGTTTATTTTGGGGTAAGTGGCTAAATACTTTTTTAACATCAAAGCATTATATATCTTATTAACATCTAAGTTTTACAGTAAAAAATTATATTTGTTGTTAATTGATTTATCTTATTTATAGTAAAGCTATTGCTTTAATATGCTCTACTTATTTATAAGATCTCTTGAGATAATCCATATGTTGCTGCGTTCCCTCCTGCCATAAGGTTTATATAAGAATATACTTTCTTATTGACACCGCATATAGTCCTGAATTAGATAATGCTTATCGAAGATCTATAAATAATATGCTGCATAATAACTAACATTTATCATTTTAAGCACGCTTCTTTCTAGCTATTCGCGATGAGATCAATCTATTTATTCTAATTAATGTAGTAGTTTTTAGAATTAGCAAAGATATGATAATCTAGACCATTAATATTGCAATATAGTTTACTTTACTTCTTAAATATTGAATTAGATAGTTAGTATAATACTCATTTTAGGAGTTAATAGGAGAATATGATATGACGATATTGTTTTATTACAGAAGATAATACGTTATGTTTGAATTGGCATGAATTTCATATATTCATAAATTCAATTCCTAAAGATATGTATATTCTTAACATGCGATATATTAATAAAATATATTTTAATTGTAGCATCTAAAGTTTAATGAATTATTATAATTATTATTATAAGATTAATTAGATATTTTACATCAAATTATTATATGTCACTCTTCTATTTAAATTAACTCTAGACGTTTCTAATTATACAGCCTGCTAAAAAGATTTATAAAAATTGAAAATTATTATTAAATAAATATTATTTTTTCTTTTGATAGAGTTTATTAAGTCAATATATGTCATCATCTGCATGATATAGTGAATAAATGTTACTGCGCATATAGAACTTATTAGTTCTAGATATCAGATTTTATTATATAATAATTTCCTATAATTATTTCAAATAACCTGGTTTTATAATAATTTTCTCGTAAAAGCAACTTGCTGCTATAAAGATGATTCTTATTAAATATCTTCAGTGTATGGCGTCGATTAGTTCAGATTAAATTTCTATTATTAGCTACTAATCCCACTAGTGATGCTGACTGTGGATCTTTCCCACCTAGCAGGTCTTGTGTACTACCGTCGTAGACAAATCTTCCATCGGATACAAGAAGAGTTCTATAAGAAATACGCGCTGCATCATCTAAATTATGTACTATCATTAATAGTGTTATGTTTTTTTGCGAACATACTTGCGCTAATAATTGTAGTATTTCATTTCTTCGAACAGGATCCAGCGCAGATAATGGTTCGTCTAGTAGTAATATAGGCTGGTCTCTAAGCAAGCAGCGCGCTAGGGCAGCCCTTTGTCTCTGCCCGCCAGAAATCTGTGATGGGAGTCTATGCAAACAATTAAGGATACCTATTTGTTCTGCAATTTCATTTAGCCTATTTTTTTGTATTTTGTTTAAATTTAGCGTTGTACTTAATCCTAAACCTAGATTTTTTTCAATGTTTAAGTGAGGAAATAGATTATTTTCTTGAAACATTATAGATACTGGGCGTTTTCCTGGGGGGGTTCTAGTATGATTAATGCCATCAAGAAAAATAGTGCCTTGCTTTGTTATTATAAAACCAGCAATTAAAGCAAGAAGAGTACTTTTACCTGCTCCACTAGGTCCTAATATGGTAATTTGTTCTTTTGCACAAATATGAAGAGAACAAAGCATCTGCTGATGCTCATTAACGTAATTAATATTATCTAATGTAATCATAATCTATCTCGCCCAGAGAGTAATTGTAACAACGTAAATAGTAAGAAACATAAGATCAACAATAATAATGCAGTAACTGAGCCATCTTGAGTGCGATAGGCACCAATTTGTTCGTACAAATATAAGGGTAGTGTAAGGAATTTTTCATTGCCGAATAGTGCTATCACACCAAAATCTCCCATCGATAGCACACAAGAAAAAGCCATTGCTTGATACAATGGGCGCGCTAGTAGCTTTAGTTCAATTATTCTAAGTCGGTTGAAGCCATGTATGCGAAGTGATAGGCATATTGGATTATATCGTTGAGCGAGATCCCGCATAGGGTTTTCTAACACTGTTAGAGTATAAGGAATAGCCATAAGCGCATTTATTAAAATAACTACTCCGTATGCTGATTGTGGAATACCGATGGTATCGGTTAGCATGACAAAAAAACCAGTCGCGAGTATAATACTCGGAATACCTAATATCATCATACCAGTAATTTCAATCTTCTGCCCTACCCAACCTAGTTGGCGTAAGTATAGTTCACGACTAGTCCATAGTAACATCATTGTCAAAAACACTGCGAGTACACCAGAACAAACAGATATTTTTAATGATGTGAGTATTGCCTGCCATAAAATGGGGTGAATTAATGTATCAGGAACAGACTGATTTACCCCATCTATAACTACAGCAATTAGTGGAGGTAGAATCAGTAGTAGAGCACAGAAAATTATAAGCATATCACAGAATAGTGACGGCAACCCTGTTATTGTATTTCGCCACTTTATATGTTGTGTATGAGATATTGGCAGAATACCACTTATTTTTTTGATACATAGCACCAGACTAAAGCAGGAGAATATTTGCAGCATAGATAAAAACGCAGCGCGTCCTAGGTCGTAGTCATAGCTCAAGGCCTGATAGATAGCGAGCGATATCGTAGTTGCCTGAGGACCTCCTCCTAGAGAGAGTGCTATAGCAAAGCTTGAAAAGCAAAGCATGAATATTAGCACCCCAGCAGAGAGAAACTGTCTTTTGAGATAAGGCCATTCTACAACAATAAACTTCTGCCAGTTATTCATTCTAAGATGAGCAGCAAGTTGTTGTTGTTCTGTAGGGATCTCCTCTAGTGCTTGTAGTAATAGATGTGTTGCTAGGGGCATATTAAAGAAAATATGCGCTAGCAAAATGCCCTGTAATCCATATAGAGAGAAGGTATAATGAATTCCAAATAATCCATAAATTTGTGCTAGCCAACCTTGTTTTCCATAAACTTTTAGGATTCCGAAGATCGCCACTAGTATTGGTAATACTATAGTCATAGCAAATAGCTGCAAGAATAGTTGTCTTCCTATAAACCTGCGATAGAATAGTGCACGCGCTAAAAGTAGCGCGGGGGACACTGAAGAAACAGCTGATAGAAATGCTTGCCAAAAGGTGAAACGTACAACAGACCATAGATAATCATCTTGCCACATACTATACAATTCTAATTGTGGCGCATGAGTCCATAGCGAAATGAATACTGACGTCGCTACTACAATAATCGTAATTGTAGCTACAAGTCCAGGGATTAACCATAATGGTATTAACGGCTTACAGAGGTTTGCCATGTATGGATCCATTGCGCACGATTATTAGCTACATATTCTTGGTTAAATTCAAGTGCTTTTCGGGGAGTATTTATCTGTTTGAATCCTTCGGGCAGGATATTTGCTATGACTGGATACATCCAATTTCCAGTTGGAATTTGATTTTGAAAATCAGCTGTTATTATAAATTGCATAAATTTATGTGCAAGATTAGGGTGTTTACTGCTTGCTAATTGCGCGGCAAATTCTACTTGCATATAGTGTCCTTCGCTAAAATCAGCAGCGGCATAGTTATATTGTTTCTCTTCAATTATGTGATACGCGGGAGATGTAGTGTAACTTAGTACTAAATCTGATTCTCCTTTTAGAAATAAACCATAAGACTCGCTCCAACCCTTGGTGATTGTAAGTGTATGTTTTGCTAGCTGTGTCCATGCTCTCGATGCTTGGTCTCCATAGACTTTTTGCATCCATAAAATCAATCCTAATCCCATACTACTAGTGCGTGGATCTTGATATATCAATCTCCACAGCCTCGCGGGGCTTTCTATCAGTTGTTTTAAGCTAGTTGGAGGGTTTTTTAGCATATTTTTGTTATAAATAAAAGCAAAATAGCCATAATCATAGGGCATAAAAAAAATATCAGGAGAGTAATGAGGAATTATTATTTCCTTTGTATCGATACCATGAGGAACAAACAGTCCACTTTGTTTCGCTGACTTTAATATATTGTTATCTAGCCCTAGAACTATATCAGCGCTGCTTTTTTTACCTTCCATACGTATTCGGTTTAATAACGATATTCCATACTCTAGTGTTATAAATTTTATTTCACAATCATATTTTTTTTCAAAAAATTCTTTTATTTTTGGACCAGGACCCCATTGAGCAGCAAAAGAATTACATGTATAAACCGTCAATACGGGTTTTTTGCTAGAACCGTTACTTCTAAAAGAGGTTGATATAATCATCAATGCAGCAATTATTAATTTTAACACTTTGCACTCCGTGAGTTAGATCAGTTCGCAAAGTTTTTCAAGTAAACATAAATCATACCATTACCATATCTATATGGGTATTCTATGGATAAGTATTTGATGCTTGACGTCCTGTAGCAGGAATAATTACTGTTCAGGCTTGCATATACAGTGTATTGTCGTTATTAATTAAATATTTTTTCTATATAAAGGAACGTATGTCTGTGACATCTAATATAATGTAAAATTATTATTAGCTATCTTTCATAGAAAGAATTTTAATCTAATTTAAATAGCACAGTTTATAAATATAATATTACAATATTATAAATCATTAATGATAGCATCCAGGATTTGTAGTTATTGAGAACTATGGTCTTATTTATACTATACTCATAGTACTATTCTAGTAATATAAAATATGCCTTATTTAAAAAGAACCTAATAGATTATTTAATACAACTCATACCCATCGCTTTTTATACTGAGTATATTTTTGGGATAGTAATCAAACTAATTATTGGTTAACCATATAATAACTCTATTATTTAAGAGAAAATTATTATTATTTTCCTGCTTTTCTTTTTTTACATTTTATTAAATGGTATTAAACCAGTGCTAGTTCTCTTTTAAGAAGGCAACGGAATAAAAAAATAATCTACAAAGTGTAGTTGTTTTTAGCTTACATATTTATATCTCCATAGTACATACTATCTGATATCTCTTCTTTTGTTATATTTTATATAGCCTATTATTTTATCACATATGATGTGAAGTGATGACTATGCGGTCTGCAATCTTAGTTTATATAATGAACACAATAACCTTATCATAACTTATGAATAGATTATAGATTAGAAAAAAGGGGATTTTAATAATTAACATCAATCTCTTAAATGTCTCTGGACCTCCTTACTAATAAAGAAGCATATTATAATATTTTATTTAATTACACCAAGATAATTGAAATAGTTATATAGCAAGGAAAGATCAACAGGACTAAGAAAGGTATGCATCTTGCTCGCTTTTGGGGCATTATCTATGAAGTTAAAAATGAAATATAGGGGATCTTGGTATGCGTACTCATTATTGTGGGCAGTTAAATTTATCCCATGAGGGTCAAGAGGTCGTACTTTGCGGTTGGGTGCATCGCAGACGTTATCTTGGTGGTTTAATTTTTATCGATCTGCGTGATCGTGAAGGAATAGTGCAGATATTATTTGATCCAAATTCTCAGGAACTCTTCCAGAAGGCTTCAGAGCTGCGTAACGAATTTTGTGTGCAAATTAAGTGTATCATCAATGCTCGTCCAAATACTCAAAAAAATAAACAAATGTCTACCGGTGTAGTAGAAGGCCTCGGTAACGAGCTCATTATTATTAATCGCTCTGATCCTTTGCCAATAGATTGTGCCCAGATTAACAGCGAAGAAAATCGTCTAAAATATCGTTATCTTGACCTGCGTCGTCCAGAGATTGCCACACGTCTCAGAGTACGCGCTCGTATTACTTCATTTATTCGTTGTTTTATGGAAAGGAATGGCTTTCTAGATATTGAGACTCCGTTGCTAACTAAGGCAACACCGGAAGGTGCGCGGGATTATCTAGTTCCAAGCCGTGTACATAAAGGTAAGTTTTATGCATTGCCGCAATCCCCACAGCTATTTAAACAGTTGCTTATGATATCCGGTTTTGATCGTTATTATCAGATTGTTAAATGTTTTCGAGATGAAGACTTGCGTGCTGATCGTCAGCCTGAGTTTACTCAGATCGATATGGAAACTTCTTTTATGAGCGCAGAACAAGTTCGTCAACTAATGGAAGAACTAATATGTTCCCTATGGCATGAAATACAAGGTGTGAAACTAGGAAAGTTTCCAGTTATCACGTTTGCTGAAGCTATGCGATATTATGGATCTGACAAGCCTGACTTACGCAATCCCTTAGAACTTGTAGATGTTGCAGATCTACTTAAAAAATTAGATTGTAATTTTTTATCAATCCCAGCAAATGATTTGAAAAGTCGCGTAATTGCAATGCGATTAAGTGGCCAAAAGAGTATAAATCGCAATATGATGGATAAATATACCCAGTTTGTTAAAACCTTTGGTGCTAAAGGACTATCATGGATTAAGGTTAACGATTGCTTAGCAGGCATAAGAGGAGTTCAGGGTTCAATATGTAAATTTCTCAATGCTGAGGTATTAGACTTGATTCTGAAGCGCACTAGTACACAAAACGGAGATATCCTTTGTTTTTGCGCAGATACTTACAAGATTGCTACAGATGCTATGGGCTCACTCCGCATGAAAGTAGGACATGATCTGAAATTAATTAATGAAAATAGCTGGGCACCTTTATGGGTAATCAATTTCCCAGCATTTGAAGAGGATACAGGAGGAAGATTAGTAGCAATGCACCATCCATTTACAGAACCACTGAATTTATCTGCAGCTGATCTGAAAGAAAATCCGGCTTGCGCAATTGCTAATGCATATGACATGGTTATAAACGGCCATGAAGTAGGCGGTGGTTCTGTTCGTATACATAACAGAGAAATGCAAGAAACTGTATTCACTATTCTTGGAATTCCAAAGCATGAACAACTTGATAAGTTTGGCTTCCTGCTCGATGCGTTAAAATATGGTACACCACCACATGCAGGTATAGCATTTGGTTTAGATCGTTTAGCTATGTTGTTGACTGGCGCAGTTAACATACGTGATGTTATAGCTTTTCCTAAAACAACAGCTGCTGCTGATCTTTTGACAGATGCACCCAGTTCTGTGAATACCAAATCACTTCAAAACCTCAATATCTATTTACTCAATACACAAAAAGATGATGAGACTAAATTTTAGTACATATAAAATATTAATTTATTTTATAAATCTGTCCATGCAATTTTGAATTACCTCTCATTCAGATACAGCATAAAATAATATTTATTTATAACAGTGACATATATTAGTAATCTAAAATATTTAGAATCTCCTCTGTATTTTCGTTAAGTATAAGTTAAATTACGCATGATGATGACATACAATCATTTATGGGTGGTTTAGATGTATTACATTCTGTAGTATATTCGTTTATAGCGATGTATTGCTATTAATGCTGCTTCTGTGTTTGATGGATTTATTATAGAATAAATATTCTAAAATAATCTACGATGATCAAGAAGTTATATAGCAACGATCAGATGATTAAAAATACTGTTATTCATGCACTTCTGTCTAAAGAATGTATTATAGACATGTTCTGTCAACGACATTCCTAATATTGAATCATCAATAAAATGTAATGTTAAAAATTCTTACTCTTATACGGGAGAAGCATATGGCAGGTCATAGTAAATGGGCAAATACTAAACATCGTAAAGCAGAACAAAATTATAAAAGAGATAAAATTTTCACTAAAATTATTCGAGAATTAGTTACTGCTGCTAGATTAGGCGGTGGCGATTCCTCTGCCAACCCACGTCTACGATCCGCTATCGATAGAGGACTATTCTATAACATGACTCGCGATACCTTAAAGCGCGCAATAACACGCGGAATCGGTAGTAATAATGATATTAATATGGAAACCATCATTTATGAAGGATATTCCCCCGGTGGTGCTGCTGTAATGGTTGAATGCCTCAGTAATAATCGTAATCGCACTGCAGCTACCGTGCGTCATGCCTTTACTAAAATAGGGGGCAATCTAGGAGCTGAGGGTTCCGTATCTTATTTATTTAATAAAAAAGGAGTAATTTCCTACGCACCTGCTCTAGATGAAGATACTATGATTTATGCGGCGCTAGAGGCAGGAGCTGATGATGTAGTAGCTTATGATGACGGTGCTATCGATGTATTTACCCAATGGGAAAGATGCAGTGTAGTCAAAAATGCATTATATTCGAAAAGTCTAGTAGCTGAATGCTCAGAAGTTTTAATGATCCCTAGCATAATGGCAAACATGGATTTAGAAGATATATCTCAATTAACCCATCTAATTGATATTTTAGAAGACTGCGATGATGTTCAGGCAGTCTATCATAATTGTGAATTATCTATCAAGGTTAGGGCTGATGCGTGATATAACATAATAGTATTCATAAGCACTATAAATATTTTGTAGAATACAAAATAATTTTTATTAAATATATTATATATGATAACCTACTTATTTATATATTATGCTGAGATTTATCTACTTCTCCAAATGTTTTATATTCTCTTGCGAATTAGATCATTGAGTATTTTACTATATCTTATTAATTTAGCAATTAATTATGGTAAATACATAACACATAAAATCCTGTAAAATAGTTTATGCAGACCTATAAGTTTAAATGTAACTCTACCCTTCTAGTCTATGAAAAATAGTAGTATATACAAGGGTATATTATATATTAATGATAATGCATTGCAGTTTTATGTATCATGTATGACATCATATGTCTTTATTATATTGACTTATCTTGTAAATATTTTACTTAAATCTATATTTAAGGTCTGCCCTTAACTTGATTACCTTTACTCTTTACTTAACTCTGGTCTCATTGTTTTATGAGACCAGAGTTAAGTAAAGAGTAAAGGATCTCCTTTGTAGAGATAACAGCTATGATTTTTTCTTACGCAATTCCTAAGATAATATAAACTTTTATAAATTATTGATTATTAGGGATTACTTCCGTACTTTTCTAAGAGAGCATCTGCTATCGCTTCTGTCTCAGCATCAGGTAATCCGCGGAAGTCTGCAGGTCTAAAATGCATTTGGAATGCTGCTATTATGCTGTGAGATTCTATATCGTTAGTTCTGTTTGCTTCAATGCTGTATCCGTACGCTACAAGTTTGTTTTGTAGCTTTAGAAGATCTACTGGTTCATCTTTAGCTCGCATAGCTAGATACTTATGCACTGTGGCCTGATCTGGCCATGCGCCAATACCATGTTCATAAAGTTTTTTCCATGGAAATAATGGTCCTGGATCAAGTTTTCTGTGCGGTGCTATATCCATATGTCCTACAACATTTTGTGGTAGTATTGAATATCTTCTTACTATATCTTCACTTAATGCAATGACCAACTCTGTTTGCTGCGCATTATATGGTGACCAAATTCGTCCTAGTATATTTTCTTGGTAGCCTTTATTTTCGATCTCGATCCCAATGGAAGTATCGTTCAAATTAGTGCGCCCGCGCCATGCGCTGGCTCCGGCGTGCCACGCCCGCTGATATTCCGGTACTAACTGCCAGACAACATATTTACCATCTTTTTGTGGTGGATCTGCAGGCACTAAATAGTGCGCGCTTACGTTCTCATCTGTTAAAGTCTTAAGTGCCGAATTAAAGTCTTCAGCTGTATAATGAAAAAACAAGAAGCGAATTCTTTCATCACTCCCCTGTGCTCGATAGTGATTTTCCACCATATATGTGCCACGATCGATGAAATAATTTTTTCTTTGTGTATTACTCTGACATCCCACCAATAACATCGTGAATAATGCCCCTATAGCAGCGAACCTAACTAGTTTTTGCATATCTTAAATTTCCGAGATTTAATATTTAAAAAGATGATCTCATGATCAATACCAGATAAATATAATCCGGTGTTATTAATCAGTGCCTTTAACTGCCAGCATTCTTTAATAGAGGATGCATATGTCGTAGTTTATTTTATCAGTATCATTTGCTTGAATATTTTAGTTCAATTAGCGAATATTGTAAGGACTTTTCTATAAACAATTAAATCTATTATTTCTAGATATTGTTTATTTGATTAGAATGATTTCCCTGATTTACTAAGTACCTCAGTAATTAGGTAATAAAAAAATTACATTCTGCATTAGATGAAATGCAGGTTTACTGAACTATTTTAGCCTATTTAATAGATATTCAATATAATATTCATCAGAATATTTATGAGAACCTTGTTAGTCTATACCAAAAGATAATCACGGAGTTTTTTAGAACTATCTTCTCTATATATATGTGATATATAATGCATTGAATCATTTTTCCTACTGACTGAAAGATTCCTGATATATATGAAGAACAATAAATAATTTTATATTTCATATGAATCGATAATCAGAATACAAGATAGTTAAAGTTATATAAATTAATCTGGAGATTTTATAATGAATAATATTACTTTTAAAACTAACAAGCATAATCTATGTATAAGATATTTTGTAGTTTAGTAAGAGAGTAAGATAAGGGTGCTGGATGTGCTTAAGTTTTAATATAAAACATAATTTATTATTCTAATGCTAGATTAGCAACATGTTATGTTTAACGATATTTTGATTTAAATAATATCTTTAGTAAAGATAAAGATTCTTAATAAGAATTTTGTCATTTTATGCATAACCCCATCTTATGGGATGTAGGTCTCATATAAAATGAATATCTAATAGTACTTGCAGATTCCTAGATGTTTCTAATTATCATGGATATAATAATTCTAATACTTTCTAATATCAATTAGAAAATTATCGTTATACACCTTCTTCTATCTTTTAGTTTTTATTATATGAAATTTATATAATTATCTAAATGATATAGGAATAATCCCGATCTTATATTTAACATGGTTATCTACTTATTGAAGAGGATTAATCGTATGTTTTTACTTATGTAGAATGTTTGTATTATAAAATAATACTATAGAGCTTTTATAAGCTATGTACTTCTATTCATTAAATTATACTATAATTAAAGATTATTTTTAAAGCAATAATGTCTACATTTTATTTATGGATTAGAAAAAATAATTTGGATATTTGATCTCTTATTGTTCTTCAATTAATAAGCGCCTACCTTCTGCATCCTTCCAATATAACTGTTCTTTCCCTACATCTAATCGCACAAGCTGATTTTCTTGGAGATATCCTTTTGGGAAACGCAGTATCCAATTAAAATCATCAGTCTCTAACTCTAGAGATGCTGGCTTGGTAGTAGACTGACGCTGATTATTTAGCATTGTGGCAAGACGTAAAATCTGAATTAGTGGAATATACTGTTTCTTTTTAAAAAGGGCTAAACTTGGTAGTTCATCTATTTTTATACTCTTCCGGTGAAAACGCACTAAAGTTGCTAATAGTAATTGCTGTTCTTGATTAAAGCCTGGCATGTTTGTGTTCTGCAAGATATAAGCAGAATGGCGATGCATGCCGTTTTGGTTAATACTAAGACCGACTTCGTGGAGCATTGCCGCCCACTCTAGAAGCCCTTCTAACTGTGGGTGTACCAGTTTATTATTTTGAATCATCCATTGTGGATACAGTTGTTGCACCGTACTTAGAACGCGCTGAGCCTGCTCTAGGTCTATATTATAATGTTCTGATAAGCTGAGCGCGGTACGACTCCTAACATTCTGATGGTGGAAACGACCCTCCATTTCATATAGCACCCCTTCGCGTAGAGCGCCACCCGATAAGCGTAACTCTTTAATCGCTAATGCGTCAAATACTCCACATAGAATTGAAAGGCCCGGTACAAATAATCTGCATCGATCTTCTGATACTCCCGGCAGATTGAGCTCACTAAATCTTTTGTATTTTAGTACTTCCTTGCACAATAGCTCTAAACGCCCTGATGTAATCATACCATCTTTTTTACCCATTGCAATCAGGGCTTCATGAATAGATTTTATAGACCCAGAGGCGCCGAGCGCTTCCTGCCATCCTTGAATACGATATTTCCATGCCATATTTTCTAATATCTGTGCTGCTGCTACGCGCGCGTTCTGGAAGTTTTTTTTATTGATATTACCACAAGGGAAAAACTGTTGTGCAAAGCTGATACATCCCATCTGGCGGCTTTCTAAAAGTAGCGGGCAGAAATCTGTACCAAGAATAATTTCCGTAGATCCTCCACCAATATCTATTACTAACTTTTGTCCTTCTGCTGGCTGTGTATGTGCTACGCCCATAAAAATTAGACGAGCTTCTTCTTGTCCAGAGATAATTTTAATAGGATAAGGTATAACCTTTGCTGCTCTCTTGAGAAAGTCTGTTGCATTTTCTGCTTGACGCAGCGCATGTGTTCCAACGATACAGACGTTTTCTTCAGTAAATCCTTGTAAGCGCTTAGCAAATAATGCCAGACAAGAGATACCACGCTCCATGGCTGCTTGGGTAAGATTATTTTTGCTATCAAGACCATCGGCCAGATGTACTCTTTTTTTTAATCGTCCTAGGACTTGAAGGGCGCCATTAACTATACGGGCAATTACCATATGAAAACTGTTAGAACCTAAATCTATAGCAGCTATTTCTTGCGGTTTATTATTAGGATTAGTAAGCAACATAAAAGTCCTATAATGCTAAATGGTTATTTTTGACTAGGTTGTTCAAGAGCTTTTAGGTAATCATAAATAGCTAATTGAGAACGAATCTTGCGTCTATTGCCACGCGGCACATAGCGGTTGCTCAGTTCTTTATCAAGAAAACGGGCTTTAACAGTATCATTAAATTGTAGCTCTAGTAGATCTAATACACATTTCCTTAAAGTTGGATCTAGTAAGGAGACAGCGACCTCAATGCGATAATCGATATTTCGCGTCATCCAGTCAGCAGACGATAGATATACCAGCGGGTCTCCATGATTTTTAAAAACATACACACGAGCGTGCTCCAAAAAGCGATCTACTATGCTTATTGCCTGAATGTTTTCGCTAATACCAATAGCATTTGGGATAAGAGAACACATACCTCGGACAAGTAATCTAATCTTTACTCCAGCTGAAGAAGCTGTATATAAACGAGAGATTAGACCTTTATCAACCAAGTTATTTATTTTTAGTGTAATACCAGAGCTAATCCCGGATTGTGCGCTAGCAATTTCTTGATCAATAAGTTGATAAAGTACACGACGTGAATTTTGTGGAGATACCATTAGATGTTCAAAACTGACGGAACGGTATGGATTCTCTATAAAATTAAATACGCGTCGCACTTCATTAGTGATGCGTGCATCCGCAGTTAATAACGAATAGTCAGTGTAAAGTTGTGCAGTTTTTTCGTTAAAGTTGCCCGTGCCTACATGTGCGTAACGAACTATATGGTTTTTTTCTTTGCGTGAAATTAAGAATAACTTGGCATGAATCTTTAGGCCTGGGGCTGAAAAAATAACTTGTACACCAGCTTCAGTTAAACGCTTTGCCCAGTGTATATTTGCTTCTTCGTCAAAACGTGCCTGTAATTCTACAACCACGGTAACTTTTTTGCCGTTATGTGCTGCGTGTATAATAGATTCTATAATGCGAGAATCCTTAGCAACACGATAAATATTAATTTTTATCGCAAGCACACTAGGATCAAACGAGGCCTGATGCAACAATTCCAATACGTGCTCAAACGTGTGGTATGGATAGTATAGTAAAACATCGTGGTCGCGAATGGTATCAAATCCGTTACGGAATTTATCGAACCAGATATGCCTCAGACGTGGTAGGGGCTTATTGACCAAATGAACTTTGCCGACATTCGGAAATTTTATAAAATCTTTGAAATTATGGTAACGACTACCAGCAATCACGGAGTCGTAAGAGGAAATACCTAATTTATATCGCAGCAGATCTACTAGCTCATCAGGCATGTCCCTCTGATAGACAAACCTGACCGGTTCTGCAGTGAGTCGCTGTTTTAGGCTCGAAGACATAAGCTCCATCAAACTAGATTCCATTTCCGTAATTAAATCATATTCGGCGTCACGTGTCATTTTCATTGAGTAAGCATTAAGTGCATCATAATCGAAGAATCCTTTGAAAATATCATCTAGACAGTAGCGCAGAATATTATCCACTAGAATTATTGGCTTGCGTCGGCGAGGTGTTTCCGGTGGTAGAATGATAAATTGTTCTACTTTGTCGGATGGAATCTCAAGCAGGGCGTATATGATTTCTGAACCAGAAATAATCTCTACAGTCAGATAAGCATAATCGTCTTTTAAAAAAGATACTAAATTGGTTTCATCATTTATTATGATCGGTGTAATATGCTGGCGCAAATGATCATTAAAATATTGACGGAGCCATCCTTTTTGGTTTTTAGAGAGCTGGTGCTCGTTAATTAAAAAAATTTTATTGCGTGCCATTTCTAATAATAGATTGTTATACAAACAGTCAAAATCTTGATCGTTCTTTAAAACCTTGGCCTGAATTTTTTTAAGTAAGTTACTCGAGGAATCGGTAGCACCTTGTGATTCTCTTATAAGAATACTGCGTTTTAGATCGGCAAAACGAACCTTGTAGAATTCATCTAAATTTCTTGAGTAAATTCCTAGAAAACGCATGCGCTCTATAAGAGGATTTTTCTTGTCTGCTGCCTCCTGTAAAACACGTTCATTAAAGGATAACCAGCTGAGTTCTTTATCGATATAGAGTTTTTTTTGGCTCATTTCTGCTCCAATATTAGATAGTGATCATATAAGCGAAATATACATTCTCCTTATTATAGAGGTACTCTGGCCTTGAAATACAGTTAACTAAGATAGTCAATTCTATTTTAACAGCTACTAATAATTTTTAGGACTATATTCTGCTTTGCTCGTTTTTCCTGAAAAAATATTTTTTTAAAATTTCATAAACTATAGATTAATAGATTTTTCAATTTTTACTTTTATCATTTTTTCTCTTTTGGTTGCATTGAACTAGAGATATAAAACTAAATTAAGAATTAATGCCCTATTTGGGTGATTTCAGCCATTGTCTTACCATATAAATTGATTCTAATTATTTTCAGTGAAAATAGATTGTCTAAACATCTATTAAAAATAATATCCTAATGTACAATGTATTTTAAAGAATCTTGCTATATTAATATCTATCTCTCAAGAGATGTGCGTATATTCATGCCGTTAGTTTAGATATTTAGCTTATATATTATACTAGTGCTTCATACACTGTTTAATAGTTTAAATATAACATCGATGATTGCATAGTATACCTTTAAAATTTAAGGTAAATATTTGAATATTAAAGAAATTATCTCAGTTAAAGTAATTCAGGCACTGGAGGATGCGGGCGCTCCTGCACACAGTAATCCTCTTGTCTCTCAAACTATGAAGAAACAATTCGGGGACTATCAGGTTAATGGAATAATAGGTGTTGCTAATAAATTGGGTATTGCGTCACGACAACTAGCACAAAGGGTTTTGAATCATCTTGATTTAAAAGGTATTGCTAGTAAAGTTGAAATCGCAGGTCCAGGTTTTATGAATATCTTCCTTGATTCTGCATGGATAGCAAAACAGGTTAAAATTTCTCTTGAGGATGACCGTCTGGGTATTTCTCCTGTAAAAATACAAACTATCGTAGTTGACTATTCTTCTCCTAACGTAGCCAAAGAAATGCATATTGGCCATCTGCGTTCTACCATTATGGGCGATGCGTCTGTGCGTACATTAGAATTTTTAGGGCACAAAGTAATACGAGCCAACCATATAGGCGACTGGGGGACGCAGTTTGGTATGCTTATTGCTTATTTCAACAAAAATCAAAATAAACATGTAAATGACATGAATATAGCTGACCTAGAATCTGCCTACCGAGAAGCACATAATCTTTATTACAAAGATCCTGAGTTTGCCGAAAACGCGCGCGCATATGTTGTAAAACTTCAAGGCGGATGTAAAGTTTGCAAAAATATTTGGCAAAAAATAGTAGACATTACTATGTTGCACAATCAGAAGAGCTATAATCGCCTGAAAGTGACTTTGACTAAAGATGATGTCATGGGAGAAAGTATGTATCATACTATGATCCCAGAAATAGTAGCCGACCTCAAAGATAAAGGTCTAGCAATTGAGAGTGAAGGTGCAATAGTAGTCTTCTTAGAAGACTACAAGAATAAACACAATAAACCTATGGGAATTATCATCCAGAAAAAAGATAGCGGGTACTTGTATGCTACAAGTGATATTGCCTGCGCTAAATATCGCTATGAAACTCTTGGCGCTAATAGAATTTTGTATTATATTGATTCCCGTCAGCATCAGCATTTGATGCAAACTTGGTCTATTGTGCGTAAAGCAGGCTATGTCCCTGATTCTGTTAGCCTTGAACACCATATGTTCGGCATGATGTTAGGTAAAGACGGTAAACCATTCAAAACTCGTGCTGGAAGTAATATTAAATTATCTGACCTTCTGGATGAAGCAGTTAATCGTGCAAGTAAATTAATAGCTAAAAAGAACAAAAATTTAAGCTACGAAGAATTAGAACACGCGGCTGAAGTAGTGGGTATTGGCGCGATTAAATATGCTGATTTATCTAAAAGTCGCACGACTGATTATATATTTGACTGGGATAAGATGCTATCTTTTGACGGTAATACTGCACCATATATTCAATATGCTTATACTCGTATATCATCAATATTTAAACGCATTCCTTTTGATTCATCTACTTTGACCGGCGACATTATTCTTACTGAAGAATGTGAAAAATCTCTCGCTATTAGTTTAATTCAGTTTGAAGAAATCATTACACAAGTAGCTAGAGAAGGTACAGCTCATATAATGTGCAGTTATTTATACAATTTAGCTGGTATGTTCTCTAGTTTTTATGAACACTGCCCTATTTTAAAAGCGACAAGTGAATCACAGCGAAAGAGTCGTTTAGAGCTAGCTGCGCTGACTGCGAGAACACTAAAAATAGGTTTAGGTACACTTGGTATTGAAACTGTAGAGCGTATGTAATCCTATATTTTTATTTGGATTACCTAATCTTTTGGTCGTAATACCTATTAAGCAGGGTTATGATAATAACAAAAATAATTTTAATCTTCTATTTATTTGCTATATTTTCATCAGAAAAAGAGAGTTAACTTTTGAATAAATAATAAAAACATAAGATATCATTATGAAATTCACAGACTGATGCAACTATATTTATTAGTTGATAAAAGAGAGTTGTATACTCATATATTAGAAATATTCTAAAAAATTATCTATATCATCTTTCAGTAATCCTATTTACTGCTAACCTAATAATTAGATAGAAAATACTATATTATGATATTATTATCTTTCTCTATTTTAGTCAGATTGTGCTATTAATAGCAACTCATCATAATACAAATGGACTAGAGTCGTGTATTTTTATAAAAAGAACTGTTAACAGAACAAGTAATAGTATTTTTAAATAGCTATCTTTTATAGATATTTTTATTTCTGCAAATAATCTAACTCTTGTTGAGTATTAACAATCAATAGTTAATGAATTATAATTAAAAAACTTTTTCTATATTTCTAATGAAATATTATTATTGAATACAATTAAATTATATCAAAATTCATGTCCATAATTTCTCTTGGTCATGCAATATATTATATATCCTGCATCTAGATCAGCTTGATATCGAAAGGATGTTTATCCTTATATAATCTTAACACTTGAAAGACATATAATTACAGAAAATGGTAGTTATTAGATAAAAGTTATACGTAGCACCCTTTTGTATTGAAAAGCAGTAACTTAAGATAGCCTAGGTTTTAAACTTCTGTAATATCAATCATATTTATGAGTGGCAGAGTTATCTGTTTATGTTTTAGCTTGGACGTACGTTTTCTTGTGAAATTTTATTGGTTAGATTGTACTGCTAATATTTTTATCTGTGATCTTAAATTTGCTATATGTATTTATCATAAATATTATTTATAAATTATTATTTATTAGTTTTCATGCATCTGTTATCTTATTATTTAGAATTATCACTCGGGAGTTAACATTCATACATTTAGCATACTTTAGATAAATCTTAAATATCATTTTTATTCAGGGATGATGCTGATATATTTTCTTCTCTGAGGTCATATGAGGTTGTATTTTATATTTTTAAAATTCAACTTATTCTTAAGTTAGCTTAATATTTAGCCTCTTATCTGCTGGTTAGGAATTGGATTGGCCTAATAATATCCATCAATTTCGCAATCGAGCAAATTCACTGTCCAGAATTTTCTAACGATAAACTATTTATGTTTGTTTTATAGTTGCAATCTTGTCAAGCATTGATAACGCACCTGAGCTAAGATATTTTATTTATCTTATTAAAGATTATAGTTTCAGTGAGTGACTAAAACTAATCTTACTCATTTCTAATTATATCTTAAGGCAGTATATCTGTTATTGCTAGACTCTTATCTAAGAGATAAATGTATAACAAATACTCAGTTATATAATTAATGTTTTGGAGAATTATTATAATTTTGCAATCAAGTATTACATCGTTTTATGCAATTTCTATATAAATATTTATTAAATAATTTCAAGAAAATAAAGCAAATATTTCTATTGTTTAGATGAGTAATTACTAATTATCAGATTTATATTTTTCTCTAAATAAGAACCTAAAATTAAGATCAGTAATAATCTTTATCTTATAATTTTATATTGTAATAGTGCATCTAGAAATAATTTTAAAGTAAAGACAACAGGTTACAGTAGTATCACATTTCTTTTAAAATATTTTATCTTGCAATGTAGATATCATATTACTTTAACTCTTATCTTCTGCTTTAGTATGTTATCAAGCATAGAAAATATATGTTCTATTAATAAAGGGGTATATAAGACCGTGGCTCAATACATTTATACTATGCATGGCGTTAGCAAGATAATTTCTCCGAAGCGTTATATTCTAAAAGATATTTCCCTTAGTTTTTTACCGGGGGCCAAAATTGGTGTTTTGGGTTTAAATGGAGCAGGTAAATCTACCTTACTGCGCATTATTGCTGGAATTGATACTGAAATAGAAGGTACAGCAAGTCCTAAGTCGGGGATCAAGATTGGTTATTTATCACAGGAACCAAGGTTTAATTTAACAAAAACAGTACGTGAAGTTGTAGAAGAAGGAGTCGTTAAGGTGAAAAATGCCCTTACTCGTCTCAATCAAGTTTATAGGCTTTATGGGGATTCTGGTGCTGACTTTGATGAACTAGCAAAAGAGCAAAATGAGCTAGAATCTCTAATTCAGTTATACGATGGACATAATCTAGATAATCAGCTAGAGCGTGCCGCTGATGCTCTGCGTCTTCCATCATGGAATTTTCAGATTGCTAACCTTTCCGGCGGTGAGCGTCGTAGGGTAGCTATTTGTCGTTTGTTATTAGAAAAACCAGATATGTTGCTTCTTGACGAACCAACTAATCATTTAGATGCTAATTCTGTGTCATGGTTAGAAAGATTTCTGCAAGATTATGCAGGAACGGTTGTAGCAGTTACACATGACCGCTACTTCCTTGATAATGTTGCTTCGTGGATACTCGAACTTGATCGCGGTCAAGGACTTCCATGGGAAGGTAACTACTCTTCTTGGATAGAGCATAAAAATAAGCGTTTATCAGAAGAATCTTCGGGTGAGATCGCTCGTCGAAAATCTATTAAGAAAGAGCTAGAGTGGATTCGCCAGGGAGCAAAAGGCCGTCAATCTAAAGGTAAAGCACGCCTTGCTGATTTTGACAAGCTGAATGACATTGAATACCAAAAGCGTAATGAAACTAACGAACTATTCATTCCATTATCCTCTCGCTTGGGGGATAAAGTTTTAGAATTACGAAATATATCAAAATCTTATGGCGATCATTTGCTAATTGAAGATTTATCATTCTCTCTTCCTAGAGGAGCGATTGTTGGTATTATTGGTCCTAACGGTGCTGGAAAATCTACTTTATTACGCATGATTTCCGGTGCAGAGCAGCCAGATTCAGGAAGTATTCAGCTCGGCGAAACTGTTATTCTAGCATCTATTGATCAGTTTCGTGATAAAATGGATAATAAGAAAACTGTGTGGGAAGAAATTTCTAACTCCCAGGATATAATGCATATCGGTAATTTAGAAATTCCAAGCCGTGCGTATGTTGGGCGGTTTAACTTTAAGGGTATAGATCAAGGTAAGTATGTAGGTGAGTTATCTGGTGGTGAGCGTGGCCGCTTGCATTTAGCCAAAATATTACAAGTTGGGGGTAATCTCTTGCTACTCGATGAACCAACTAACGATTTAGACCTAGAAACTCTTCGCGCACTAGAAAATGCCCTTCTGGAATTCGCAGGTTGTGCTATGATCATTTCCCATGATCGTTGGTTTCTTGATCGAATTGCAACCCATATTCTCGATTATCAAGATATGGGTAAGGTTGAATTTTTTGAAGGAAACTTTAATGAATACGTAGAGTATAAGAAACGTGCTCTAGGAGCAGGATCTTTAGAACCACACCGCATAAAATACAGAAAGATGGTTTAATTATGTGTTGGTGAGACTTAAAATATATATACGGGAAATAAGATAGCATAATCGTTATTACTTATTAAAAAATTATCTATAAGGAACTTACATAGTCTTTCGAGATAAATTTTAATTTACATATTTACAGCATTATTTATTTATATCTCATAATCATTGATTTTTTCAAGGTAAACGCATATTCATAATATCTCTTATTGTACTGCAATATGTATTACTAGATTTTAAGTGCAGTATTTTGCAGAGCAAATTGATAAATAATTTTTAACATTGGCAAGATTAAAATACTGCTAAATATCTAAAATGGTTATTAAGAATCGTGATTTTTCTTAAAAAATGTACTATAACTAGCATCATTTAATGTTAAATAACAGTGTTATTTCCTTTTGTTTGCTAGATTTATGTAATAGTAAATCTTTTATTTATTACAACTAGATGTTGCTGTATTTGATCTAGATATCAGACTATAAAAATAGTACTTGTGCAAGACTGTAATTTTATCTATTGCTTCAAGAACATCTCTTTATAAAATCTCTTTATTATATTTAATTATATTTTTATATAACAATAAGGATAAAATACCTCTACACATTAACATTAGCTTGCTTAGCATGCGAGCTGAATGGTCAATAACTTAAATCTAATAAGTCAATATTTAACTGAGAGTAAAAAATAATACTACCTGTATCACTATTTATGATGAGCAGTTTTAGTTATTTATTAAATATTTTTATTACTATTGCAAATAATTTTAATTTGATAAAGTTGGCATTGCCAACAATTAACATAAAAATCAAAATTCAAATTTATTTAAAATAGATAACAGCCCAGAATAATATTCCTAGAATATTATTCTTTAATTTAAAGCCTAACTATATTGAATATCTTAAAAACTAACATTAGATTTCAATCAACTATACTATTTACGACTAGATTTTTTTTGCCATATTTTTTCATTACGTAAATAGTATGGCTTAGCTTTTTCTACCGCTATAAACTTACCTAAAGAAAAATCCATCAGAGCTAATTGCAACATATCTTCAGCCTGCGGGAAGACAATTTTTTCATCAATTAACTTTATCGGAATCTTTGAAACCATGCTTGGATAGTTAACCCATCCTGTTCCAGCTATCGCCCATTCACCTCTTAACGAAATTATGTGCTTGTTAATACATGCAGGATTAAGCACTATTTCGGTGCTTTCACCTACCCATATCCCATCATTATCACGTTGGTACTGTCCCCAATAAACTTCGCCCATGCGGGCATCAATAGCTGAAAGAACCTTGGTGGCTCCAGTCAAACGAAAAACACCTTGTGCCAAGGTAGCAAGTGTTGAGATGCTAATCATTGGTAAATTCGCACCCATTGCTAATCCTTGTGCAATGCTGATACCAATACGTACTCCAGTAAAACTGCCGGGACCACGAGCAAATATTAAGGCATTAAGTTGATTTAATAAAATACCTGACTCTATTAATACTTGCTGCACCATTGGCAACACAAGCCGTGTGTGTTCACGTGGACAAACTTCAGAAATAGCATGTTTTTTGCCATTATTCCAAATTGCTACAGAGCAGGATTCTGTCGTAGTATCAATAGCTAAAATTCTCATAGATATACCTACCTCACTAAAAATGATTAGTCAATAAAGTCAAGAGAGAGGTTATAGGAAGAATAAGTGTTTTATCATTTAATAATGTTCTATTATATTAATCAATTATATAACTCACAATAAAGAACATTAAATTCACATAATTAGCATTTCTACTAACTCATTAAATAGATAAGTGATCATAAATATTACTGTATCTAAATAAAATATTACAAATATATAAAAGAATTGATTTGATCATATTAAATATGATCTTAGGCATTATACTAAATTAGGAAAGATATCCTAAAATATGAGCTGTTTTAATAGAAATATTAAATATATTTCATTTAATATATTAACTTTATTAAAGTTTTATTATCTTATCTACTCTATGAACAGATCTGCATATACAATCTAATAATTAACGGTACTCCAGAGATACAGTTAATTTAAAATATTGAATCAACTACTTAATAGTACATTCTTATATAGGAATATGCTCTACTGGTTATCAACTATTTAGTTCTTTTCGCAGAAAACTAGATATAACTTGCTATATTATTGTTACAGTTATATCATTCTCTTAACTATTATACCAAGATTATATTACAGTATCATACCACTTCTTTTATTTGGGAAAAGGGATGTACTAATAAGGCTTTTACTGTACTATGTAAGCCTATCATAATACATCATCTTTCTCAGAAAAAATAATATTTTGAAGTTAAGCAAAGACTCAATAATGTTATTTCATGATCTTCTGCGTAATTCATGAACTTAGATTTTAAAAATTTATGATAAACGTATGATGGAATATTAATCATAGGTTTTAGCAAGAAAAATATTTCTTTGAAAGATAACATCTTATTAATATAATTAATCCGTGATAAAAATATATGCATCTATATAATATTTTGCATATGCTTTTGTAAAGATAACTTACGAGATATCACTGGCAATAAGTCGATCTTAATATAGGAAAAAGATGATACAAGATATAGATCTTCTAGTATATCAATGCCAGTTGCTATAAATAAAATTACCGATTATTATCAAGTATCCAAACCATTAAATATAGTTTATTCTTCAAGTATCATAAAACAAAGAAATCATAGTTCTAAGGAAATATCCTGTTAATGACATTAACCATAGTATTAGAGCGAATAGTACAAATATTATGTGATTTAATACCCCAAGAATCTGCCTAAAATTTTTAGATAATAAGTTTAATCTAATTATTTGAAAATAATTGAACAAGTAAGATAGTAAGTAGTTCTGATTTGCATATATTCTAGAGAATACAAGAAGGTATATTATAACACAGAAATAAGTAGTTAGTATATAAGATAATAAATCTTAAGACACTGTTTATAGATTCTATTCGATTGTTAGAACCTCTTAAGTAACTGAATTAAGACTGACTGTTCTTATATTACTTAATTAAGTTTAGTCCATATCTCAGACATTCAAGTTGCTCAATCATGAGGTCATTTGATCAAATGACAGCTGTAGCTATATCTTTATACAAAGCTGGATTAATAAACATTATGGCTTTATTTGATATCTAATCTTATTAAGATATCAAAATGATTCAGTTAAACAAATTATTTATTTATATATTATTAGCTCATCATCTCTTAGTTTGTAAAGTTATATTAAAGAGCATTATTAAAATAATTAGTAATATAGTAATTACGTAACATCCTAAACCTATCGAACTCATTAAAATATTATTTCAGTATAAATAAGAGACTCATCTAAGTTCACAACGATACCTCTTTAGTTTTAAGACTCCTTATCTGTTTACTGCAGAGTAGATGATAGCCCTTCATGTATTCCTAAAAAAGAAAGTATTTGTCCAACGTGTTCTGAATTAGAGTACCGTGAGAATATATCAGATGTATTTTATCTATAGTTTTTCAAATAAGGTATTATGAACTAATATTATGTATCTCTATGATAGAGATTGCTATTTTATTTATTTTATCTTTTTGACCGTGCTAATTTTTAATTAAAATATTATGGATATTACAATATAATCATTTTTAATAATTGCTCTGCAGTTACCGAGAAGATTGTATACATATTTTTGATATGATAAAATACATCTATATTATGACGGTATTCATAAGAGTAGAATATTCTTACAATAATTTTATCCGGTGTATAAAAATAAGACGACTCTGATTATATTAATCAATATATCAATTTATGAGTCTATCAATCAACTTTATCTCGCTGAATCTGATAATTTAAGTAAATAGAAAATCATATAATTTCATCATATTGATAATTATAAATTTTATCGCCTGTTTAGTAATATGAGATAGAAATTTATCGATATCTAAACCATAATTTAGTTTATATAGAACTTGAAATATAAAATATCAATTCAAATTGATATCTAAATAAGCGTGAGAATATTTTATCTGATAACATTAGAAATATTAGGCTATTAGCCTATATTGATATATTAGATAGATATCTATTAAATTATATAAAATACTATTAGGTGCACTATATATGAATTATTTACAATTAATATTGTAATATTAGTAATACGATAAAGTTATGAATACTCGCATACAACTATCTGTAGTATTAAATGAATTTAATATTTAAAATATAATTAATTATTATCTATAATTATTAATATCATGTAATGTATTATAGTTTTTATCTTAGCAAAGATAATATATCTGCTGTAAAAAAGTTTATTAGTTAGATAAATAATATATTGCATAATTAATTATCTATGTTTATTAATTTTAAATTATCATATATATCTATGTTGATAGTGTAGATCTATAAAATATCTTTTAGTTTATATGATTAAGAGAATATAATTAATTTATTTTTTGCAAAATAAATTATAAAGTTCCTGTTGTTAATTTCATCTTTTTCTATCTAATAAAATTTTTATTAATTTTTATAAAAATAATACGTAAACAGAGAAGTGTTTGCGTCACTCAACATGTGTTATATATAATTATGTATGGTATATATTTTATTTGAATTATAAAATTATAGCAATTATCAGGAGTCAAGTCTTTATCTAAGTATATAATTATATTAAGATAATTATATTAAGATAATTAGTACACATCTCTTTGTTAATTACTAGAACTTTTATATTTTACCATTTTACAATGATATATGATGTGTTATTAGCCATTTAACCTGATATATAATAAGTATTATGTATTGCTTGTTTCGGTAATAAACTAAAGAGTATTCTAATGAGTTGCTTTCTTATCACTAACTTTGGTTGCCATTTCTTTTTGACGCGTTAATTTTGCTATCTGAAATTCATCCCACCACTTAGTTAAGTTGTGTAAATCATTGTTATTTTCAACTTGAGCTCTTAGTACGAGCAGGTCAAAACCAGCTCGGAACTTAGGATGTTCCATCAGTTTGTGTGCACGCTTACCTTGACGTTGATGTAGCCATTGCTGTAGTGACCAGATATTATTCACTAAAGTGGTGATACGTTTCGGAATTGCAAGTGTGCGACACTGCTCGTCTAAAATATTATGCATTGCAAGAGCAGACGATTCGTAGTATGTCAAATCGTTTTTATCATTTATTATCTTTGTAAGATCTACTAGAGGGTACCATAGCATCGCCGCAAATAGGAAAGCAGGATTAACTCTTATACCATTTTTTAAGCGATAATCGGTATCTTGTAGTACCTGCTCAATAATGCGTTCTAGAGGGCTGTCTCCGTTATCTGTAAAGTGACGAGCAATTACCGGAAACAGCAGTTGGAATAATTTGTGTTCACACAGTAGCTTATAGGTAGAAAATCCATATCCTGATTGTAGTAGTTTTAAAGACTCTTCAAAAAGTCGAGATGATGGAATTTCATGTAGCAATTCTGCTAAATATGGAATTGGTTTTGCTGTTTTGAGGCAAATGTTCATATTCAGTTTGGCAGCAAATCGTACTGCACGAAGCATACGCACTGGATCCTCCCGGTATCTAGTTTCGGGATCTCCTATCAAGCAAATTCGTCCTTCTTTTAGATCACGCAGACCTCCGGTATAATCACGCACTGTAAAGTCTGAAATTCCGTAATATAAACTATTAATAGTAAAATCGCGACGTTGTGCATCTTCTTCTATATTTCCATATACGTTATCCCACAGCAGCATACCATTTTGTGTTTGAGTAGAAATATTTTTTTCATTATTTCCATGTTCATGGTGACCGCGGAATGTGGCAACTTCTATAATTTCTGAACCAAACATTACGTGGGCTAAGCGGAAACGTCGACCAACGAGACGGCAATTACTAAATATTTTACGGACTTGTTCCGGTGTTGCATTGGTAGTGATATCAAAATCTTTAGGTTTCTTGCCAAGGAGTAAATCGCGCACGCCTCCTCCGACTAAATACGCTTCGTAGCCTAATTTTTTTAGGCGATATAAAACCTTGAGGGCATTTTCACTAATTTTTTGGCGCGAAATATTATGTTGATTGCGTGATATCATCGTCATTAGATCTAAGTCCTCCGTTTGTGCTCTTTCCTCCTCTCGTCTTAAAACCTTACGCTAAAAGTTAATGACTCGGATAAAATATTGCACCTCAATAGTATATTATGACTTATATGTACTGCATGATTCAAAGCAACGTTTTAAAAATTATTAATTTTATGTGATATATAATATCAAGGAAAATATCGGATCATAATAGATTAATAAGCTTATTGTGATCATAGTTATGATGCATGCATCATTTATTTTACCTGAAATTAATCTTTTTGATTTATATTGAACGATTTTATTTAGATTTAGCAATTTTCATAGACAGGAACAGATATATATTATGAGATTACAATAGTAAAACCATCTGAATCATTTGAAATCGAGTAGCGTAAATATAGTTAATCATTTTAGTATGCAATCTTTGTATTTGCAGTGCATTTTGATGTTAATAAAGACTGAGATGCGGGTCTGCTTACTATGTGTATCCTTACAGATACTCGAATTGCTCATCAAAATGAGCAATTTTATACTAGAAAAATCGCAAAAACTATCTGAAAATAGCATAATACCTTAAATAGAGCGATTTATGATATTATGTTTAATATGCAATTAATCTACTATTATGCATGCTCATTATATTTCATTTCAATAATTTATGAAATTTTAGATCCCTTCGTATTACAGTTCTTTAGAACCTATTACAGAAACCTGTAATGGCTGTATTAAGGATTACAAGTTTCTATATATCAATTTAACCAGCCATTTGTTTTTCTCGAATTTCGGCAAGAGTTTTACAGTCGATGCAAAGACTAGCGGTTGGGCGCGCTTCTAATCTCCTGATTCCTATCTCTACACCACAACATTCGCAGAAACCAAAATCTTCCTCTGCCATTCTCTTAAAAGTTTTTTCTATTTTTTTTATTAGTCTACGCTCTCTATCACGGTTGCGTAGAGTTAAACTAAATTCCTCTTCTTGTGCTGCACGGTCAATAGGATCTGGGAAGTTAGAAGCCTCGTCTTGAATACATGACACAGTGCGGTCAACTTCATAAAGTAGCTGACTACGCCATGCTTCAAGAATTAATTTAAAGTGAAGAAGTTGCGCTTTATTCATATACTTTTCACCAGGCTTCTCTTGGTACGGACCCACTCCTGCAATAGTAAGAATACTTAAAGAAGATAGTTTACGGTTTTGCTCTTTTTGCATGTTCTTTCTCCTAGACAACACGCATTAGTGATCTTAAATTTGGGTAAATAAAACGAGATATCAATAGCAGACATTGTTCAGATTGGCAATTTTAGTGATGCATATTTTTAACAATAGTCTTAAATGCTACTATACTGAGAGTAAGTAAATATGCTTTCTTTTAACAGAGGTAAGAAATATCTAATTTAGGAAAATAAAAATTGCATTGGGTATTTAGCTCTATTTTCCCTCATTAATATATGCACTATAGCATATAATCTCTACATCTATAGTATATACTTCCGTTAATAATTCTATGTATCTCTGATCAATATGTTTTGCTGGTCTAACAATTGTAATACCTGTATGTAGTACTACAAAGCATAATACTACTCTTTGTCCGTGCTGAGCTATACATGCTAGTTCTCGAGGATGCTTTTGTCCACGCAATGTTTTTGCATCAGTAAAATAACAACATCCTTTGTCGAATAGTGTAACAGACTTCGCCTCGATATAGCAGTTAGGTTTATTGTTTCCTTCTAATAATAAGTCAATGCGGCTGTTTTCTGCACCGTATCGCATTTCAGTACGTATTATTGTATAATTAAATATCTCTTTAATGTATATCGCTCGGATGGCTTACTATACTAATGTATTTGCCTGCATAGTATTTATACAAACAAGATGCCCTAGTTGGGTTTGACTGAGATTCCAAGAATGTGCATATTTTCTTCTAGGATTATTTGATGTGGAATACCATATTATATCGTTTAGTGTTGCATATCCTGTCATTGCTCCATTTTTAGAAAAATGGATCATTATTTCGCTATTATCAGCCAAGTGAACATTAGCAAGTAAACATTTATTGCTTTTTATTAGTCGATCTGATTGGAGTGGAGGAGAAAAATCATAATTCTTCTAAGTTTCTGATTCTTCTAAGTTTCTGTATTATTAAATTTTAATATTATTTGCAAGCGAAGTATTTTTGTTAGTTAGAGAGTAATAGAGTATAATGAGCTCATATTACATTCATCATTTTTTAAATTTTAAAATTGCATCATAATGATACAATTACTGTGATATCAAATTATGTTTGATCGCGCTAGCTTTTAATGTAGTTCAAATTTTGATTTATATTACAGACTATAAGTGTGCTCAAGTACAATATCGAAACTGTATACATGCAAGAAATACTAGCTCAGCCTAAGACTATCTTTTTCTTAATATCAAGAAAATTTCTTGTTATCATATTAAGATATATTTTTATAGTTACTCAGATCTTGAGTATCCTGCCTTAGTCAGGTAAAGCAAGTAGAATGTTATAAAAATAGTTCTAACAAACAGAAATATTCCTTAAGCATATACTATGCTTGATCAATATAATAAATTATTAATTCTCTGATAATCACATTAATTAGTTCATGCTAATTATGAAACATTCTCCTTTTATCTTTTGTACTGTTATCTATTCATGTTATAAGAATTAGATGCATCGCTTAAGAAGAATGTCTTACAAGACGGTTTCAGATCCTTTGTGTTGATCTTATAGTGCATATTGAACTCTTATTATAGATAATACTATGCATTTTTACTAAATATTAGATGAACTGTTATCTTTATTTTAAGATAAAATAATAAAACTTCTTGTGAAATTCTCAAAATATAGTAATTCTGACATGATAGTTCGTGCTATCTAGCATTAGAAATTGCATCTATTTGAAATGACTTATGATTATTTCTCCCATCTAAGTAGACTTACAATATATGAATTATAGATTAATTGAATCTTAAAGAAGAGTAGATCCTGCACTTAGATTTTTTTAAATCAAAAATACTGCTCTATTGTGTATATCCTGTATTATATCTATAGATATAATTAGCTTAGATACTATCTGATATTATTTGTTTTTCTAGGTTAAGTTAGGATATACAGTATATCCTAACTTAACACCTTATTTATTGGACAAAACAGTCATTTTACTTATATGCATCGTGAGTTTCTGAGTATCCCGCGGTAAGATAAAAGACTGATTTATGAATCATATATAATTTTTTATGCGTTGCATAGCAAGATGGTAAAATAATATTTTTATATTTAGGAGCTATTTATTTTATAAATATTATTTATCCCTTCACTAAATACGTGAATACTTGATATATCAAGAACTAAACAAATAATGCCCCTGTATTTTATTTATTTTATACTTATGTTTAGAATTTTACTTACTATCAAATGATATAGATAGTACGATCATATTATTAACGTAGTTAAATGCTATGGATAGTATCCTTTAAAGATTCACCTTGAAATTGAAAAAGATTTTTATAATTAAAATGATACATATAAGCATATTTACATTAATTGATAATTTCTTATCAGAAATAGCGCTTGCCATACTATATAAAATAAGATATTTTATAATACTGCGCATACGTTAACTATTAATAAATAGCTTATTATTTATATAAGTTTGTAATTTATTTTATAAAAGATAATAATATTTTAAAATTGATATTATTCATCTATTATATTAATAATCAAGCAATGCTACTGTTTAATACGCAGTAGATTGCTGTATAAGTAATTACCCTTAAATAATATAAAAATAAATTATATAGATAATTAATAATATATCTAAGGATCTATTCAATACTCATATTATTTGATTTTTTTATGCAACATTGCATTGCGGCCATTACGGTTGCACGGAATTCTTTTTCCTCCAAAACCTTCACTGCTTCCATCGTAGTTCCGTTGAGTGAGCAAACCATATCTTTTAAGGCAGAAAGATGCTTGCCCGTTTCTAGTACCATTTTAGCAGAGCCAACTACTGCTTGAGCAGCAAATAGATAAGATTGTGACTTGGACATGCCTGCAAGTACTGCTATATCTACCATAGCTTCAATCAGCATGAATACATAAGCAGGAGAAGAACTGCTGACAGCAATTACTGCATGGATGATATGTTCTGGAATTACCTCTGCTTTGCCAAAACTTCTAAATATTTTGCTTATAAGTGCAGTTTCTTCTTTTTTGACATGTTTGTTTGGTGTTATGGAAGACATTCCTTCATTGACTAGTGAGGGTATATTTGGCATCACTCTTACGACTTTACATCCATCTTTTAAGGCAAGTTCTATCGTCTTTATTGTGACTCCTGCTGCTATCGAAACTAGAATCGCACTTGGTTTTATAAGATCACGAATGGCTCTTAGAATATATCTAATAATATTTGGCTTAACTCCAACAATAATTATATCAGCTATCTTTGCAATTTCAGCAGCGCTGCTTGCACTGTTATTACCAAATGCTTGACTAATAGAATCCCTACTTTTAATACTGCGGTTATATACCGTTATATTATCTGCTGGAATTAACTTACTTTCAATCATACCTTTTAGTATTCCCTTACCCATGTTACCGCAACCTATAAAACCTATTTTTTTATCCGCTATCTTTATCACAAGATTATTCTCCTTGAAAATTATCTAGGTTATTTCTTATTCATTAGAAATTTCATGTCAATTAAAAGATTAAATACAATGACGTGATGATAAATATGTCTAAACATATATTTTAGAATATAAAAAAAATTTTTTTCTACTAAATTCACAATCTAATCACTTTAAAATAACGGTAATTGCTTTCTAATATGCGATTATAATATTATTATTTACTTTATCTTGCTGTATCTTATTTTTATTTTCGTACTTACTAGGGACCGAAAGTCTTATGAATTCACATAACGATATAATGATAATCAATAGATTTTATAGAAATCTCATCGTAGTATTTAGTATTTTATCTCCAGCTATCAAAAAACTTCTTGGGCAAGATATCAAAAATTTGACCTTATTTTAGGTTTCTCTATAAATTTAATTGTAACAGATAGATATAATCTAAAGATTAATATAGTATGAAATGTAGTTCTGTATGCAAGCTCAACAAAATAATTAACTATCTCTTAGGTTATTAGAATTTTTCTTGATGTTTTAGATGACTAAACGCTTCCAGATTGATTCTATAGCGATATATTATTAAACGTTAAAGATCTTTCGAAAAGAGCCTCTTATCTTCTAACTAACTATATTCCACAAGCCGATATTGAATATTATTAGCCCTATTTTATATTATTTTATTAATTCTGTGTTGAAATACATGTGACCTACTATTCTCTCTAGCGGAGATTTTTCTATATTTTTACAAATGCTTAAACTTCTGGTGTTCTATCCACTAACCCTATAGTTAGCAAGCAGGAGTATTGTAGGAATTATAATAAAAATAGATAATAAAGCATATGAACAATTTCATAATAAATAATATTGAATATGATTTTAATCAGGATCAGGCAAGTAATAGAAAATAATTCATCCGTACTTCCAGAAAATATATAATATAGCGTAAAAGATATAATCATTATACATTATGGCCTATAATATTTTATATATACTGGTCAATATTTATTACTTACTGAATAACATACTTGAACTAATGAGAGGAGCTACTTTCTTTCTTTAATTAATACACAAGACAGTGTCTAATGTTAGTATTTTGGATAGCAAATATCACATTCAGTCTTCTAGTTAATTAATCTTGACATAACAGCTTAGTATATTAATAGAGTTATAATAACTTCTATACAAAGGGAATGACTGACATCACTCTCTAAAAGAATAATGTCATCCCTGAATATTAGCTTAAGTGGCTCCTATAAGAGCTATGGGCGCCACTATTGTCTACTTGATAGGAAGTAATAAAATGTGATGAAAGGACTATCAACTAAGATGATACCGAGGAAAAAATTTTGCATTATCTCTAGATAATAAATTTCATGATGTTAGGGTGGTTGTTCTTAAAATTATGATTTTATCAATATATTATCTATCCATTTACCATCAATAAAAAATGCGCTCCAGCCGGTAGATTTCCCATCCTGATCTGAAGAGATGTATTGTTTTTTTGTCTTACGACTGAATCGTACAATAGTCTTATTTCCTGCAGGATCCTTCTGAGGAGCATCAGCTATATAAGTGAATGCTTCAGGTAATCGTTCTTTAAAACGAGCCAATTCTTCCACTAGGGGCGCACGTGTTTCGCGCGATTTTGGAAAAGTATTAGCAGCTAAAAATATTCCTGCAGCGCCATCACGCAGAACAAAGTATGCCTCTGATTTTTTACATGCTAGTTCTGGTAATTCAACCGGATCTTCTTTCTGTTGTGAGATCTCACCATTACTTAGTATTTTACAGGTATTTTTACAATTTTTATTACTACAAGCTATGTACTTACCAAAACGTCCTATTTTTAGATGCATTTCAAAGCTGCATTTTTTGCATTGTACTGTTGGACCATTATAACCCTTGATACGGAACTTGCCTTGTGTAATATCATAACCTTCGCAGGAGGGATTGTTACCGCATATTTGTAGTTTATGTTGATCATCAATTAGGTAACCATCCATTGCAGTACCACATTTTACACAACGTTTCTTTGTACGTAGAGAATTAGTTTCTATATCGCTTCCTTCTAGTACTTCATCCTCAGGAATAAGATTAATAGTATTTTTGCATCTATCTTTTGGAGACATGGCATATCCTGAGCAGCCTAAGAATACACCGGTACTTGCGGTACGAATGCCCATCTGGCGTTTACAGGATAGACAGGAAATGCTTGTCATTACCATGTGGTTTGAACGCATACCCCCATCCTCCGGACTTTTTTCAGCAATTAAAAGCTGCTTACTGAAACTTTGGAAGAATCTATCTAGCACAATTTTCCAATCTTTTTTAGCATTCGCTACCTGATCTAGAACGTCTTCCATATGGGCTGTAAAATCATAGTTAATAAGTTCGCTGAAATTATCTTTTAAGCTATAGGTGACTATTTCTCCTAATTTCTCTGCGTAGAAACGGCGGTGATCGATGCGTACATATCCTCTATCCTGAATTGTTGAAATAATTATAGAATAGGTAGATGGACGACCAATCCTACGTTTTTCTAGCTCTTTAACCAAGGACGCTTCATTAAAACGTACAGGTGGTTTAGTAAAATGCTGACTTGGCATGAGCTTTTGTAAAATTAGAGTACTACCTATATCAATGAAGGGTAAATTGCAATCTTCATTATGTTTATGAATATGAGGTTGAATCTTTGTCCAACCATCAAACTGCAAGGTACTGCCTTTTGCCTTAAGCGTATACGCACCTGCTTGAACAAAAATAGTAGTAGAACTATATCTTGAGGGGGTCATTTGACTGGACACAAACTGGTTCCAAATAATAGAATACAGTTTCTTTATTTCGTCCCCCATATTTTTTAAATGCTCAGACATCACGTTTATATCAGTAGGACGAATTGCTTCATGAGCTTCTTGAGAATTTTTTTTGTTCTCATAAGTATTCGGTTCTTGCGGTAGATATTTTTCGCCAAATCTTTTACTAATATAACCGCGTACCATATAAATTGCATCTTGACTTAGATTTGTCGAGTCAGTACGCATATAAGTAATATAGCCTGCTTCATATAGACGCTGAGCCAACATCATTGTTTTTTTTACACTAAAGCCTAAACGTATATTGGATGCCTGCTGTAACGTCGAGGTAGTGAATGGTGGGTAAGGTTTGCTACTGGTTCTTTTATCTTCTCTATCTAACATTTTATAACACGCTTTTTGCAGTACTTTAATAGCGTTTTGAGTCTCCTCATAATTAACTGGTTTGAATATTTTATTATTGCAAGTGGTAACTTGCATATTTATTGTGTATTTATTCTGTATCTTGAAATAAGCATGCAATTCCCAGTATTCTTCAGGAATAAAAGCTTTGATTGCTCGCTCGCGATCGACAACTAAACGAACTGCAACAGACTGTACTCGTCCTGCTGATAAACCACGGGCTATCTTCTTCCACAAAAGCGGGGAAACCATGTAGCCGACAACGCGGTCCATAAAGCGACGGGCCTGCTGTGCATGGACTCGGTTAATATTCAATTTACCAGGTTCATTGAAGGCTTGCTGAATGGCTTTTTTAGTAATTTCATTAAATACTACACGGCTATAGCAATTGTGGTCACCCCCAATAACCTCACGCAAATGCCAGGCGATAGCTTCACCTTCTCGGTCCAAGTCTGTTGCGAGATAAATATGATCTACTTCTTTTGCTAATTTTTTTAACTCAGCAACCACTTTTTCTTTGCTTGGAAGTATTTCATAGTTAGCTTCCCATCCGCGATATGGATCTAATCCCATACGCTTAATCAGCGCTTCGTGCTCATGCTTTTTAACTACATTCTTTATTTTAGTATCCTTACCGACGAATCCTCGTTTATTGGATGAATTAATGCTTGATAAATCTCTGATATGACCCACGCTAGACTTTACTACGTAGTTATGACCTAGATATTTACTTACCGTTTTAGCTTTTGCTGGGGATTCAACTATTACGAGAGCTTTAGCCATAATGACCCTTACCTGAATGAATATTTCTATTTCTAACAGATCCTGTTCACCGTTACCCTAGCGATTGATGAAATGATTTCATATTGCTTTTAGATCAATTTTATAAAGTATTATATTACTTTTCCGCGAAGTGCAGTCGTTTGAATCTAAGATTGGATTAGAAATTTTGTTAAAATGAACTTGTAAACTGTAATATTAAGCAGAAAGATCTTGTGCGTTATTCAAGATCGAGGAATTCCTCATACCATAATATGGTTATTATCACAAAATTTTATTACTACAGAACTGATCTGCGTATTAATTTTGAACTATATATAGCACTAAAAACTCTAAAATAATTTATTTTTTATCAACATCATTTCTTGAAATATCTATTTAATATATGTTTAGTATGAATTACATAATGTTATTAATCAAAAAATGCAAGAAGATTATGTTTATACTTTTCTGCTCATATATCTTCTGCTTATAGCAGATACTTTATTCCTTTAGAAATCACTAATCAAATGCATGATTAATATTAATTCTACTGAATAAAGATTATTTTTAATTCGATCACTATTTAATCTTATATATGACCTATGACAGATAATATGAGCAATTATAACTGATATATCAATATAGCAGTCTTAAAGTTGTCGTTAATATGCATATGATCATGCCATATTTAGAATGGTGCTTTTCTGTTGTGATACTAGAACCTATCTATCATGCCTAATATTATTATCTATAATACTCTTTTGTATTTTTATTTATTCACTAATTGACTCTTTATACTTTGTTAATATGGAGTTTTATCAGTTCTGCACTAATTTATCCTGGTTTACGACTTACCTTTTAATACTCATTTATGCACATGCTAAATATGATGCCCTGATTAATACTTATGTATGCGATATTTTCTCTGCCGAGTTATAATAAGTCACTCTAGATTTATCGTGGTCAGCATCTAAGTTATTATTTTAGTAAATGGATAATCAGGGAATAAGATCCTCAACAACTTCATTATATCATTAGGGTATCTTGTAGAGTAGTTGATTTGTTATCTTTGATTTATTAGCAATTTAGGAATCAATTCCCGCTAATCAACTAAGTAGTTTCCTTTTTACATTCATTGACATCTTCTAATGAAAATAGCAATGAGATAATATTTGTCTTTTAAGAGCATATTACTAAATTTCGAATTATTCGTTCTTATACTACAATAATAGGAATATCAATAAAAACATGGGTGATTTATGCGTGTATTACGATATTTTATGTATATGGTTTTTCTATGTGTTGTCACGCCTATCCATTGATCTAAGAAAAAGTATTTATATTATATTAGTGCCTCTACATTAGCTCAAATAGAATTCGCAGAACTTATATGAAGTTATATTATAGTGTACTATATTTCTATAGTAAAATAGGAGTTATGATGGTTTTATTATAAAGGTCAATTAAAAGCACTACTCTATTTAAATTTAATTTAGAGATATATTAACTTAATTTCTTATGTATAATGTCTAATCTTATTAGGCTATTTCACTACTTCTTCTAAAAGGCTGTAGGAATAATTTTATTTAATAAACTATTTTATATTGCTTAGTATCTATAATTTAAGGCATTGCAAATAAATCTAATAATTTGACTGACTATATATTATCCAACGTTGGATGTATCAAAAAATTATTAGCATTAACATTTGGTTTTTCTACTCTGATGAATTTTAGTATGTAATCTCTAAAGTATAAATATTCACTAGACATCAACTCAAACAATAAATATTAACTCTTGCGATATATTTTAGTAATACTAGATATTTATCAGAGATAATTTGAGTTTTTAGAAGTAGATGAAATCTCTTTTTTGCAAATTGTACAATATCATTTATAAGGCCATGGAGATAGAAGAGAATAGTATAAATAATTCTAATATATTGAGATAAAAAATAAATATAATATTTTCAAAAAAATTCATAAGAAATTGTACTAATACATGTTCAGTTTTTTAAAAAATTATATTATTTGTTTTAATATTGAAGGATTAAGAGGAGAATAAATTTTATTGTTAATTTATCAATAAAAAGATATCATTATCAGATTATTTGATTTTTACTATAGGGATATTTTAATTTCTCCTGGCATAAAGTACTTGACTGATAAATATCTAAAAATCTTTTATTTATACTTGTTTATGCCATTTTCAAAGATACTAGCAAGATTGCACTGTTATCATTTAACGAGATTAATATTATTATATTAGCCTTATTATACCATCTAAAGTAATTTGATTCAAACAAAAGATCGGTTGCTATGAGGCATGTTGCTATTATCGAGATTTAAATTCTTTATTGAAAGATAAAATAGTAATTATTTATTTATTATAAAATATATACTTTAATAAGTTTATTACTACACTATGTTCTCTGTTTATTGTTTTCGGGGTTCATACTATAAAAGATTTGTTATCACTCAGTTATATCTTATTAAAAAAATTTCATTTACCAGATGATTGCTACTAGAGTACATGATTTTTATTTATTATAAATTTTAAAGCATCCTCAACAACCTCAATACCAGACCCTGGTTTATAAGCATTTTGAGTAAGATAGCGGCGCCATTGCTGGGCTCCCTCAATACCTTGAAATAAACCTAGTATATGCCGAGTTATACTGCCTAATTTGGTCCCGCTAGATAGCTCACGCTCAATATATGGATATAATGAGCGTACAACTTCCATGCTATTTGGGATACAGTCAGTTGAGTTAAAAAGATCCCGATCGACATACGCTAAAATTCCAGGGTTTTTATAAACTTCTCGACCTATCATGACTCCATCTAAATGATTTAGATGTATTTTCGCTTGTTCTATTGTTTTTATACCACCGTTAATGATGATATTTAAATTAGGGAAATTACGTTTTAGTCTATAAACACGCTGGTAATCCAGCGGTGGAATCTCACGATTTTCTTTTGGACTTAGAGTATAAAGCAATGCTTTACGAGCGTGTACTATAAAACTGTTACACTCGCCTTTATTGGATACGACCTCGATGAAATTATGCAAGAATTCATAGCTGTCATGATAATCAATACCTATGCGAGTTTTTACCGTTATAGGGATAAAGGTGACATCACGCATAGCTTTAATTAAATCGGAAACCAGATGCGCGTGCTTCATCATACATGCACCAAAAAATCCTTTTTGTACTCGGGGAGAAGGACAGCCAACATTAAGGTTAATTTCGTCATAACCACGTTTCTCAGCGAGTCTAGCACAATATGCCAAAGATTTGGGATCATTACCAGCTAGCTGTAACGCTAATGGGTGCTCCTCTTCGCTATAGGCTAGAGAGTCACTCTTGCCGTGAATAATGGTATTTATCATTACCATTTCTGTATACAGCATAGTCTGTTGGCTAAGCTTGCGATAAAAATAGCGACAGTGACGATCAGTTCTATTAAACATTGGGGCCACTGAAAAACGGCAAAAATGTTGTTGCTTACGATGAAGTGAGAAATTTTTTTGATCTATATAATGATTTTTGTTGGGGTATATGGTGCTCAAATAATTCATTGTCACCTTGCTATAATTTAAAAAAGACTAAATATTGTGTATAATGCATTTATTAACAAGATAAATGAATGATTATAAATTATAATTAAAAAAATAAATAAGTGCTTTTATAATTATTATTGAGGGTATTTAGATTAATACCATGTAATATAATCAAGATGTTTTTTGAAAAAAAATAAATTTAAATAGATTTGCTAATGCAAATTGCTACAGTTATTATAAAATATTGTAATTATTGTTTTGTAATATCCATATTCATACTTAAAGTGCGTGTTAGTCTATTCAAGGATGTTTATATAGCAATTATTACGACTATGTTTAATATACAAATTTATAGAGTCCTTATATAATTGTATTAAAAGAATATTTCTTTGGTTTATTGCGATACTTATTTAGCTGTCCTTATCTACTCTTGAGATGCCTATCTTTGTAATCAATCCTTAAGGCATACAGGCTATTAAGACATGTAAATAAAATATAGCGATATATAAGAAATAAAAATTCTTGATTATTAATAGAAGAATTCTTGTAGCCTTAGAATAAAAAATTCCAAAATTTTAGAAGATGCAATAAATTCAACTACTATCTTGTGTTAAGTAACAAAGAGGTCCTAAAATACTAGTAAGGATACTATTGAGATAGTATGCAAAATTTAATTTATAAGTCATCTTTTTAGTATAGCATATAACTCTATACTTGCACGCCTTGAGACATTATCGTATGTCCTATCGGGTAATATTTTACTGAATATTACGTCTAGTTTGTATGAATAATGTAATAGATATTCTAGGTTATCGCGTTGTTCATATTTATTTTTATCTTTATATTGATTTATTGTAAAGGAATGTACTTAGCTTTCATATTATTTTTATATAATAATAGTAATATGACCAAAATCTTATACAGAACCTTTATTATTTAGTAGTAAACTCTTATATTATTAGATTAACTGAATTTATGTTGATGATATAATTTAGCATATTACTTCTTATATTAATATAATGTGATCTTGAATCATCTATTTTATATATTTTAGGTATAACCTATAATATATATACATTTAATAAAAAATATTTATTAAGCAACTAATTATTGTTCTATTTAAACAGGTCATAAATCCAATCTGTTATTGTTACTGCCTTTGATAATTTCTCAATTTTTTGTATACTAGAAGATGCACACAATCTATCCGGATGTTCTGTCCAGACAGGAATCTTGAGTGAATCACCGTCGTTGCATATAAAGTTGCCTAATGCATCAATACCCATAGTGGTAATACCTTCTGGAGGTACTAAATTCAGTGGTCGTGGAGTTTGGTATTCTAGGTATCTACTATACAAGGTAAGAGCTCCGCTTGCACCAGTTAAATGGGCTGGACTATTATTATCACGCCCTACCCAGGTTATAGTAACTTCTTTATCATCTACACCAGCTGACCAACTATCGCGTAGGTCGTTTGTAGTACCTGTTTTTGCTGCTAGATGATACTTACTAAACTTTGCGTTTAGCGAATGAGAAGTGCCTCGTGCTACAACCTGTTGCATACCATATAGTGTAAGATAAGCAGCTTGTGGAGAAATCATACTGCGTGCTTGAGGCAGACTATGATATAATATCATCCCATTTTCGTCAATAACGGAACGTACTGAAGATAGAGGAGCCAAGTAACCGATACTAGCAATAGTTTGGTATTCTTGTGCTACTTCCATTGGAGTAAGGCTCAAAGCCCCCAGCAGCATTGATGGAACGGGATTAATTACATCTTTAGGAATACCTAAATTCTGCAATGTTAAACTGATTTGATCTAATCCTAAAGACATTCCTAAATTTACTGTGGGCACGTTAAGAGAATTAGTTAATGCATCTATTAACATCACTTGACCACGATACTGACGATCATAGTTCTTCGGGCTCCATATACTACCGTTTGGTTGTTTGAGCGAAATTGGTTTATCTGCTAGCAAAGCATTCAGGTGATATTTATTTGGTTGGCTAAGTGCAGTAAGATAAGTTGGTGGCTTCGCCAGAGAACCAATAGAACGACGAGCGTCCATTGCACGATTAAATCCCGCAAATTGAGGAAGAGAACCACCAACCATTGCACGCACTTCACCACTCAAGCGGTCAACAATAACCATTGCCGCTTCAAGATCATTAATATGATGCATTTTTTTTAGTAATGGAATACCATCTTCAATAGCTTTTTCAGCTGCATACTGTGATAACGGATCTAATGTAGTAAATATCTTTACGCCAGATAAGTTGTTGATCTGATTACCTAGTTTTTCCTGCAATTCTTGACGTACCATCTGCATAAATGCAGGTTGTGGAGAAATTACCCCGCCTTTTGGCTGCACCCCTAAATGACGAGCTCTGATAATGTCATAAAGTTCTTTATCTATCATTTGTTGATCTTTTAATAATTTTAGGACCAAATTACGACGCTCGAGTGCTAATCTTGGATTATTCCATGGATTATAGAGTGATGCACCTTTTACTATACCTACTAATAGCGCTTGCTGATCGAGACTCAATTCATCAATAGGACGTCCAAAATAATATAGGCTTGCTAGTGGAAATCCTCGGATCTGTTCACTACTACTCTGTCCTAGATAAACTTCGTTGAGATATAGTTCTAAGATGCGATCTTTGCTGTATCTATAATCTAGTATCAAAGCCATATAGACTTCGTTAATCTTACGCCAAAACGAGCGCTCATTAGTTAGAAAAAGATTCTTGACTAGCTGTTGGGTTAGGGTACTGCCGCCCTGTACTGCACGTCCAGCATGAAGATTAGCTAATATAGCACGACCAATAGAATAAAAACTAATTCCGTCATGTTCGTAGAAATGACGATCTTCAGTTGCAATAAGCGTATATACGAGTAGATCTGGGAATCCGCTACGTGGCACGAATAGACGCTGTTCACCGTTTGCTGATCCTAACATAGTGATTAAACGAGGATCTAAGCGGAAGCAACCAAATTGACGCTGGTTCTCCATATTCTGGATTTGACTTAAGCGATCGTTACTAAATAAAAGACGCACACGTATTTGTTTTTCTTGACCATTCGGAAAACTAAAAGGGCGTCTCAGCAAATATATGTTATTACCGTCTACTGAGAACTCACCTGGACGTATAATATTAGCCACTTTACGATATTGCATGCTCTCTAATAAATTAACTATTTCTTTTTTGCTATGGGGTGTGCCGGGCTCAAGGTCTATCATGCGGCCATAGACTGCAGCAGGCAATTGCCAAACTCTACCGTTTATGCGGGCACGAATTTGCTCATCAAGATAAAAACCGTAAATTGCTAATAATAAAAAAATGCTCAGTGCAGGATTGAAAAGACGACTGAATAATCTATGCTGATGAGAGTTTCTTAAATTTCTGCTAGACAAATTGACCTCTCTGTCTTCAGTATATTCAATTTGATCTTCTAGTTATCATAATAGCCGTTATAATTATATTGTTTTATATACAAATCATTGCGATAGCTAGATAGCTATTACTGTATGAATAATTGGCTATATAGTGTGATAAGGTGATATTTGCTATCTATATCGTATCATTTTATCATTTTTAATTAGTATTATGTAACATGTCGATAAAAGTAATCTTTTTAGAATCTACTGATGAGTACCTCCAATATATAAATTATCATAATCATCTGTTTTAATATTATATATCCTGTATTAAGTGATTATAAATCATGCTCAATCTAAAATAGTGTTGCTCTATCTTTTGGTCTTCGACCTTATATGCCCTTTTGCTTTAATAAATATTTTGCGAAATATTTATATAATAAAATTAAAATCAGGCAACACTAAAATGTAATGAAGCTGATACATCTCCATGCTATAAATGTTTATGCATAAATATTATGTAACCAATAAATAATATTATATTATTTATTTTATATAATGTTTATAACACTTGTCTAATCTTAACTATCAAGGCTATTGATAGAATAAAAAAAATTTTTAGATATATTAGAAGTATATCATCTCTCTATAAAATATATCTTGGCTATTATGCTACAGTGAACATTAAACACAATAACTATGACAGTGATAAATTATAATAAAAGCATTAATATCCTCAAAAGTTAAAATGATTTATCCTGATAAAATTTTTATATTTTTCTAAACATAAATATACATTTTCCCTTCCTCTGTTTTTAAAATCATATTATTAGCAGATTTTTAAATTAAAATAGTAAAATAATCTTTAGGCTATAGTCTCTTATAACAAATCTCTTAGAAGTCTATAATGCAGTATACAACTCTTTTATCTTTTTATTTATTATTGGAGGCGCATAAGTTGTTACAGCATTCGTTAAATGCACTAATTATTTATTGAATATACCGATATATTTTACTAATCTGGAGCAGATTAAGTATTTTGTTAAACTAAAGATTATTTTTAAATAAATGAGGGTAGAAAAGTTTTTATGATATAGTGTATTTATGTAAATATAAATTTTAACGTTAATCACTAACAGTGTTATTCGTGTTTTACATTTAGTATTTCTGTCTCATGTTCTTATCAAATATCAAAAAGCAAGAATAAAGTTTTATTGAACCAATGATTCCATACTTTATGAATCTTATCACCCAGAATATTGCTTGTGACAATATAATTATATGATTAGTCTTTATCTATTAGTATTAAGTATAATGCGTTACATGTAACATGATACATGATACATGATACATGATACATGATCTTATTTTTTCATACAGTTATTATGATACGAGCTTATCCTGTATTCTGCTACTTAGAATACTCATATTATATTTTATAGATGTTATGCATCTGGATGAATCAAAACGAATATCATTCGTATGTTAGTAGTATTTCCTGATTAATAAATTTAGAGAATATTAAATGATCCTCGTCTTTGCTGCTTGTATAATCTAGTCAATGATATAACCTCAATATAAATTAAAGATTCGATAGAACGCATCTAGTATCCTTATAAACCTGCTAATTAACTTATGCAAATATAAATCCTAAAAGCATGTTATTAATTTTCCAAACAATTAAGACTTGCATTAGATAAATAATATATTCCATTAATAACACTTTTAGTAATAACATATTTAGTAAATATTATATTATACACATAATATAGTGCGGATCTTAAGTTTATTTTTTGCTACTTCAATACTGTTTAATTTATAGTGCTGTGTATTTCTGGGGGGTGCGTTAGAAATTTTTGGTGCTGGAATATTTCTTATAAGTTTTTCTTTTTCTTAGGTATAAGTAAACTTACTTAGTGTAGTATATTCGTCATAAATCAGTTACGATAGCAAATACTATCGTCTAAGACGATAAGATAATGATAATATTATTAGCCCTGTTTCTCTGAAATAAATATTATATACTTTCTAACAGATCTAGGAATTTCGGAAAGTTTTATATATAACGTGACAATTTTATAAACTTTATTTAACATCATGATATTGTTTATGTGTATATAGATAAGACCTAGATGATAATTTAGTATTTTTATAAGCATTAATTTTAATGTTTCTTGTAAGGCTCTTTAAAATTTTAACTGAGTTAAATTCATGCCTATTAAATAGCCCGAAAGAACTGTAAAAATACAGATGCGTGTAATTTTATAGTTATAAAGATTAGAATAAATATCTGCATGCTGTATAGTATTATAATATCTATTATTAATGATTATCAGTATATAGTAATGTTATTACCCTGCTTCTGTCATTGTCTACTGATGAGAATTTGCATAAGATTCTGTTTTTTGGTATATAATTCCCTTATTCTAAAATTTTACTTGATTTTGCTGTATGAAGAATAATGTTCAGGATCTCAAGATAGAAAAGCATACTGTAACATCAAAAGTGCAAGATATTTCTCATAATATTATTGTTTTAGAATAAAAGTGCATACTTTGGTTTGATGTATCTGTGAAAATTGTAATACTTGATTCGTAAAGAGAGGGGATTATATTAATATTTCTTATCTTTTTATGTTCATGCCAATTAATCTCATGAATCTTGTAGCTTTATACATCATATGATATATAATCTCTTGTGTTCGATAAAACAATGCAACATTGCTGGAGATGAGACTCAGGATTAATATTTTTTTATTTATACACATAAAGTAGTCTAGCTGCCATTACACATATAGTTTATTATTTCTTGTATAGAAACAATGCATGTAATAAACAAATCCTATAGAACAATCGATAAATTATTTAATCTTATTAGATATAGCAATATTATCTCCCTAATGGTTTTATCCTGATAAATACTTATTATCATAAATAGATCTAATAAAAATATAAAAGCTAGACCGTGCTGAATTATATATATGAAAAAAACATTTTGATCATGAAGAATATATCACCTCAATTAATCAAAGTCATCTCTTATAAGTAATTGTAAGTAGTAAGATAATAGCATCTCATATCTATACAAAATTTATTTAAAATTACGCATCAGTCCTCATGATCTTAGGGATCTTTTGCTCTATACTCCTTACAATATATCTTTATTTTTAAAAATTAGACACATGTACCCTCTAGGGTACAGAGTACATAGCTATTTACTGTAATTTCCTAATCATGTTAATAATTGCTTGTTTTCATTTACTGATTGACCAAAATACTTATCATTTATTGCTTTTTCGTTTAATCATGATAATGAAGAGATATATCAAACAAGATGCTATATCTTTTAAAGATTACAAGAACTTATAGTGGCTAAACAGAAGGGACTAGTTTTAATGCAATATTCTCTGTCCCATAATGATTTTGGTAATGTGTCAAATATTTTGACGTATCTATACGGCGGTGGCAAAGAAAAGATATATATGCATAATATCTCTAATATCTTCTCTTTCTGATTATATGCAATAAGATAAAAATAAACGTCATGAATAAGCCTGTCTATAAATTAATACTGCTCGGATCTCATAAATAAACCATTTATCATAAGTTCGTGGTAACATGTGATGTGTAACTGCAATATAGATTTTATGAACAGTGTGTACCTATTATACCATCTTTTAACAGATATAAATCTACTGGATTTATATATTCCTTGAATATAACACCTAATATCTAACCCCCCGTCAAACAAATAAGTATTTTCTACCAACGTGGTGCTCCTGAATTAACATCTGCGCACTGCGCTCGCTGGCGTAGTAGATGATCCATAATAATAATAGCCATCATCGCTTCAGCAATTGGTACCGCACGAATACCCACGCAAGGATCATGTCGACCACGGGTTACTATCTCTACTTCTTCACCTTGTTTATTGATGGTTTTACCAGGAATCATAATGCTTGAAGTAGGCTTCAGCGCAAGATGCGCGATAATATCCTGACCGCTGCTGATACCTCCTAAAATACCTCCAGCGTGGTTGCTCTGAAATCCTGTAGCAGTAATCTCATCTCTATTATCGCTGCCACGTTTATTAACGACTGAAAAACCATCACCAATTTCAACTCCTTTGACGGCATTTATGCTCATTAGAGCATGCGCTAAATCAGCATCCAGACGATCAAATACAGGCTCACCTAGTCCTACTGGAACTTTTTTTGCGATAACTGTTATTTTAGCACCAACTGAGTCTCCAGCCTTCCTCAGCATGCGCATGAGTTTATCTAATTCCTCTACTTGGCTTGAATCAGGGCAGAAGAATGGATTTTGTTCTACCTGATCCCAATCTTTCATATGACAAGAAATATCACCCATTTGGGCTAAATATCCGCGTATATGAACTCCATGTTTTTCTTTTAAATATTTTTTTGCTATAGCCCCTGCCGCAACACGCATAGCAGTTTCACGTGCAGAGGAACGACCACCACCGCAATAATCGCGGTTACCATACTTCTGTTCATAGGTGTAATCAGCATGTCCTGGACGGAATACATTCTTTATACTACTATAATCTTGAGAACGTTGGTCGGTATTTTTAATTATTAAACCAATACTAGTACCTGTGGTAATGCCTTGAAAAACTCCAGAAAGAATTTGGACTTTATCAGGTTCGCAGCGTTGTGTTGTGTAGCGAGAAGTACCAGGACGACGCCGATCTAAATCCTGTTGTATATCTCCTTCCGTAAGAGCAATTGATGGCGGTACACCATCAACTATACACCCCAAAGCTGTACCGTGTGATTCCCCAAATGTAGTAACACGAAAAAATTGACCAATGCTATTACCTGCCATATTTGCCTTCTTATTTTGTTTTCTAATTTAGAAAAAATATTATTTTTTGTTTCTTCAGTAATTTCTTCAACATATTAAATTTTTTATATCAAGTGTACCAATAGATATACATTTACCGGCATGCTTGGTTTATATTCGATAAAGAGGAAAAAAATGGTGTATCTTCTATTTGCGCTTTTGTTATCATAAATACACCGTCACCTCCATTTTTAAACTCTAACCAAATAAATGGAATATAAGGATACTGTTCTATTAGATGTATCTTGCTACTTCCTACTTCACAAATTAGTATGCCATCATTCACTAGATAATCTGAAACACAGGCTAGAATTCGACGTATAAATTGTAAGCCATCTCTGCCCGCAGTCAGTCCTATTTTAGGCTCAAAGCTAAACTCTACGGGCAGACTCAACATATTCTCTTCATCTACATATGGTGGATTAGCTACAATGAGATCATACTTGAATACTGATAAATTTTTGAATAGATCAGAATGTATCGGTGTTATGTTGTCTACCAAATCATGTATTTGAATATTTTGCTTCGTCACAGATAGAGCTTGCGTAGAAACATCTACCGCATCTATCCTAGCTTCAGGAAATGCGTACGCACAGGCTATAGCAATACAACCGCTACCTGTACACATATCCAGGATATTCCTGGGATTATGTTTGATAATGCTATTAAAGCAGTTATCAATCAACTCTCCAATCGGGGATCTTGGCACGAGTACTCGTTCATCAACATAGAACTCATGACCACAAAACCATGCTTTATTTGTTAGATAAGCTACCGGAATGCGATCTTTTACTCGGCGATCTATACGCTCAACGAGAAGAATACGTTCTCTGAGAGTTAATCTAGCAGTGCAAATATCTTTAGGGATATTCATGGGTAGACATAAGGTTGGCAAAACTAGTTGCAGGGCCTCATCCCACGGATTATCAGTACCGTGTCCATAATGAATGTTAGCTGCACTAAAAATGCTTACTGCCCAACGCAGAATATCTTGAATTGTATATAGTTCATTAACTATCTCACTGACTAAAATGTTGTTCAAAATTAGCCTCCGAAATATCTATGTATGGCTATTATGTATACTGCAGAATACAATTAAAGAAAAATAATAATAAAATAGTCTACATTTTAGTTTGACATGAACTTAGTATTTAATATATCAGTAGTAATATAGCTCAAGAGGTTTTTGATTATCAGATAGAACCTTAGAGAACTTGTTGTAATAGAAAATCAAAAGGTTATCTAATATTTATTTCCTATACTGGAAATTATATACTTAAAATTATCAATAATTCCGTTCTTGAAGATCTTGGATAATTAATATTTTGTCGAATGCATAGCTTGGAATTAGTGCTTACTGTAGGTGGTTATATATAATAGGATTGTTATTTTCATTTGTGCTAGTCTTATATATTAGAGGCCCCTTGCGTATCTGCAGTGCTTAACCTTATTGCTTCTAAAACAACCTAAGAAATTTTATAATACTAAAATAATAGAATTATAGCTGCTTTCATAAGCATTGAAAAGTAACCCAGAAAATGAGTAATATCAGCATTAGACAGTTAAATATGGGGAATGAATATTTCATATTTATACAAATAAAGGGATTATCATCCGATGATGCATATACCCTTAAAGTTAATAACAGTATCCTTGATAAATCCATCTTTCATTCAATGAAGCATACTAATATCTAATTTTAAGAGGTAGTACGATTTCAGTATGATGATTTTACATAAGGGTACTCTGGATCTCTTCGTATTTTTTAGGCAGTATTTTCTTGCAGAAATGAGCATATCATTAAGACAATGCATATATTAATTGATATTAGTATGCATTATGTTTATTATTTTTATCTACTATATTTTATAATTGAATCTCATCATCCCTTAATACTGATTACTTCTGTATAGATAAATGCTCGATAGAGGTAATTTTATGTGTAAAGCGTTTTAGGGAGGTTTAAATCTATCTTTCAGTATACCCTTACTTTGTTATTTGGAATTCATATGATGCTTTGGTTTTATATAATTTTATTTTCCTGTAAAAATTATTAGTAATTTTTTGTAAACAAGGAATATTCATTCCCCATATTTAACTGTCTAATGCTGATATTACTCATTTTCTGGGTTACTTTTCAATGCTTATGAAAGCAGCTATAATTCTATTATTTTAGTATTATAAAATTTCTTAGGTTGTTTTAGAAGCAATGCATAATATGATATTAATTATTATCTTACTTTAGACTTGGTATGCTATTTCAGGTAAGATATCAGTGCTCTTTTCGCTCCTAAGCGTTGTATCATATATACCTTATTTATAATATTATTTTTCTTCGTAGTAGGTGTTATTGATTACATATATTGTATTTTTAATTAGAAGGTTCTTGTGAGTGTTCTGTCTTTATATAGTTATAGAAATTTTCTTATAAAGTTAGGACAGGAATAATTAATTTATAGATAACTTTATAAGTTTAATATAAAATAATTGCAAGAGCTAAAATTTTTCAGATTTTCAAAAAAGTTTCTTAACTATAAATAAATCTCGAGCAAACTTCTGTTAGGTTTGGTATAAGCCATTTTGAGCCTGCAATATATTGCCCTTGCCAAGTTTTATGTAGGACTTCTTCCGTTATCTTATCTTCTATCAAAGATGCAAGTGGTTTATAGCTAATATGCCAAGGTTCTAAAGCTACTCCTGGCTGCTTATTTCCATTGAATGGCCTATAAAATCCAAAAATAATCATGTTATCTGAAAGCCATTGATTCAATGGATATTGCGATCCTCCTTCTAAATATTCCCAAAGTTCAAGATGCAGTTTTTGTTTCTTCAATAAGAGGTTCGGATCATATATATCAATATCGGTGCCCCAATGGTGGCGGCTGGCACCAGGTAGTGCGGACCAGTACAAAATACTATAACACAATTCTCTATCTTTTAGAGTTGTTATATTCAGTGGTCTGCCTTTTGCATCTAGAATAACTCGTTTGCCAGTGAATTTCATATTCCAAATCATTTGCTGGCGAGCGAAATTTCTAAACGTACTTACAGGCTGCAAATTAAAACCGTCATTTTTTGCTGCCTTCTGTAATTTTAGAAAAGCTTCGGCAGCTTTAGGTTGCAAAAGATGTTTGCCATAAAGTATTGTCAAATGTTCGGAGCTTTGCCCAGTAAGCATTTCATTTGTGATCAAACTACTCTATTAACTCCATGTATCTTTGTGTAATTTATAGGAAAATTCATTAATTTATTTGAAGAATGAGTAAGTAATTCACTATTTTAAGTTAGATAACATATCTGCTGAATTTGAATAAGAAATATATTTAAATCATTTATTAATGTTTAACATGAATTGTATTATTTAGCAAGTGAATACATGAGATAAATGAGTTATCTCATATATAAATCTAGTATTCATCTGATCTAAATAATTGATCTAATAAATGACGCTAATGTAATTTATCTTTACTAATTAATATCTTTAAATCTATTATATATTTTTATATGTTAGTAAAATGAAAATAAAATAAACATATAATTTAATAAGAACTAGATCTAGACCAATAGATAATATTTTTATACTGATAGTATTTTACTGTGGAGATATTCTGAAATTTTAATACTGAAGATTTACTTTTATATTTTATTTATATCTTAGATTGTTATATAATGTATAGGTCTTTATAATTAAAATAAATACAAAATTTACTGAATGATGTTTAGCTTTTCTTAGAAAATATATAAACTTATTCCTCTTTTCCTATATTATTTTCGTGCAAAGAAATTTTAGTTCTCAAGCATGATTTTTAATAACTAACATAGCAAGAATATCTTTGCGTGTATCAAGAACCTAATTAGCTAAAGGGATACATTAAATTAGCTGTATAGCAGTGTAGCATCTTGTTTTTTATACCGTGCATGGATGTTATCTTTGTTTCTACATAGAAATGCATAGATCAAAATAAAAAATTGCGTTACTAAGCAATGTGATATTGTGATCTATTAAAGAGAATGACGTAGATAGTTGTCTAGTAATGTATGCTATATCAATGATATTTACTAATTAAAATATTAATCACCTCCTATGAGGTCTTGTATCTTACCAGAATAGTTACTTAAACTGATATCTGTTCTTAAGAAGAATACATAATTTTATGCGAGGAATTTACCAAATCATAAATCTATAGCGGTTAGTTAAAATTTTATATATGGTATTTCTCATTCTTGAGGCATGCCGTATAGGAGACTGGTATATCTAATAGGGAGGGTAATGAATCTATTATATTCATCATGCTTTAGCAATGGTGTTAGATTACGATCTTACTATACCACACATCTAATAATAGCGAGCATAATAGGTATTAAAAGTTTGTGTTATGTTTAAAAAACTTTACGACAGAGTCTTACTAACATAATTCAATATATTATATATTCAGTTAGCATCGCATATATAATTCTTATTTGTCTTACAAGCATATGTCGATGATATCGGTATATATAGGTATTCAATAATTCCCATATCATTATAAATTATTACAAAGTAATTTCAGTTTTAACATATTGTATTGCCTGGAATTATTATAGTCAGATATAATGTTTAATTAATAATATTATTACATTATCTAGAGTAAAAGCTGATGATATAATGCGTAATTCACCTAAATACTTTTTTGATCTTCCTCTGAACTAATAATGAGGTTTCTATAATTTAAGGTCTTAATATTCTACTCTAGATAATAGTTATAGCTTTGTTAGTTGCTCTAATCATTACACAGTTATTATTCCTGATATTAGATATTAGTACTAAAAAAATAAAACTTATTAGAAGAGCCGCTCCCCTATTAGATTAGCTATTAACCTGCGTATTTATTTCATTATTCGTTTTATTAAAATTATGCTTTTACGTTAAAATTAAGTATAGTTCATTTAATACTATTTTATCTCTGCATACTAATTATAGATTTCTGTGTATTTTCTATTTGTCGACAATTATATATGTATGATTTTTCTCTTTGCAGCTACCTTATAAGGGTATTGGAGCAACATCTAAGTAGGTATTTATATGCTTATTGTATTATTGTACTCATTTTATTAAATTGTGTGTTCGTAACTAACATACTCAAATTATATATAAAGAGTATTACAGTTACTTGATGCGATTTTTGATATTATCAAATATTTCAATGCTAATGACATTACTAGTTGTCTCTGATTTATCACAGATGATCATAAAGGCCATGTTAGTTCATGCTATGTATTGATCTCAAGATTTTCAAAATCTTCTTATAATAGACTATGCATGGTCTATTTCTTAGCAATTATTATAATTAGATATTGCCGTTGATCTATTCTGTCATCACCATTTCTAGTGGTGCTAAGTAGATGATACTGTAATATTTTAAGCTTAAACTTAAAATCTTATTTTATAGAAGATATCTTGAATATTATTGTCTTAAGATAATATATCATCGGACGGAACCTGATTTGGAGTAACTAAAGTATGTAGAATTTATATTGTTCAGAACCTAACTCTCCGGTAGACCAGTAGCTAGGAAATATATTTTAAAAATTTACTATTGCTACCTTGACTAAGATTTGTAAAACTATTGTATATTTTCTAGAATTTTTTCGGTCATAAGAAATCGTTCTATATGTTTTTTAGATTTTGAAATAATATTTTAGTCTAACCAGTTAATTATCTATGTCATAACCACCATCACTATACTAGAAAGTAAGTATCAGGAGAAAACGAGTAGTATTGCTGAATAAGTTGAATGATAATAATAACTATATTTATTAATTAATTAAATATGATGATTTTCAATGAAAACTACTCTTTGTTAAAACTTATCATGATTATTACTACTGAGAATAACTATAAGAATTTGATGATTCTCGTAAATTCTTTATAAAGTAAAGAATAAAAAAGATGAGTTTTATAAAATATTTACTACTTTGCAATCACCCAACTTAATTTTGTACCACATGATTCGAAATAGCGCGTAGTTCTATAATCTTATATTAAACATCAAAAACACTCCTAAATATAGACAGTACTAAAATATTAGATATACAGAATATATTATATTATTATGCGTGCCCTTAGAAGTTTACATAACTCAAATCGCAGTCTAAGATTTGAAATTAGAATAAGATACTAGGAGTAGCAGTATTTCTTAGAAATCACTAAAGATTGTAATAACTTTTTTCTGCATAAAAGTATCATGCTTAATAAATAAATTATAAAGTGAATAAAGAATCTTTAATATTTGTTTCTAAAAGTAATATCTTAAGTATTAATAAAATATGGTTAGATATATTTGTTTATCTGCAGATAATTATCGGTATTTTAGAAAAAATTCCATCCATGCTGTATCACAGCTACTTTATTACTTTTAGAAAGTTAGAACCTCTCCAAGGTATTTAGTAACTTATTTTATTAATACATTAAATAAAATGTAACCATCTGCAGCAGTCTTATGAAGCATAGGAACTTATACTGAGCTTAGCTGATAATATGATAAGATAGTATTTATCACCAATAAATTTGCTTATATTCCATAAACTTGACAAAATATTATAGAACATAGTAAAAGTTTATAGTAAAATATATTTTATATAATCTATTATCTTCGTTCCCCGTACATGCTTGTGTAGACATTCTTGTATTTTCAGTATAGTGAATTGCATTCTGATTAAAGATTTAAGATAAGATAATTATGCCAAAAAATATTGAAGTAATCTCTCACTACTGGGCATTTGCTGTGTTTATTATTATTGTGCTTAGTTTGTGCGCTCTTATGCTTCTGGGAACATATGCCCTTGGAGAAAGATCGCGAGAAAAAGCAATTCCTTATGAATCTGGCATCAACTCAGTAGGATCAGCACGTCTGCGTTTATCTGCTAAATTTTATCTAGTAGCTATGTTCTTTGTTATTTTTGATGTAGAAGCATTGTACTTATATGCTTGGTCTGCCTCAATCAGGGAAAATGGATGGCCCGGTCTGATGGAAGTGACATTTTTTATTTTGGTTCTGTTAATAGGCTTATTTTATCTAGCTCGTGTTGGGGGTCTCGATTGGACTCCATCTAGATCTAAGAGACATACATAATATAATATCACTGTGCGTAAAATTATAGTTAATGATGTAGTGAATTCATCATACTTAGGCATACTAAATATAGCAAAATAAAAGGCATAATAAATAATGGATTATACGCTCACTCGTATCGAAATAGAGGGTAATAATAAACGTTATCCAGTCCAAAAAAAGGAGATGGTTTCAGATCCATTAGAACAGGATGTTTACCGCAGTATTTATACAGGCAAGCTCGATAAGGCTTTGCGTGATATAGTAAAATGGGGGCGTAAAAACTCTCTTTGGCCTTATAATTTTGGTCTTTCTTGTTGTTATGTAGAAATGGTTACATCATTTACAGCAGTGCACGATATTGCTCGTTTTGGTGCAGAAGTTTTGCGCGCTTCTCCACGTCAAGCTGACTTTATGGTGATTGCAGGAACATGTTTCATTAAAATGGCTCCTGTTATTCAGCGTTTATATGAACAGATGTTGGAACCTAAATGGGTTATTTCAATGGGAGCCTGCGCAAATTCTGGTGGTATGTACGATATTTACTCAGTCGTTCAAGGCGTAGATAAATTTATTCCGGTAGATGTATACATCCCAGGATGTCCACCGCGTCCAGAAGCTTATATTCAGGCCCTAATGCTATTGCAGGAATCTATTGCTCAAGAGCGACGCCCATTATCCTGGGTAGTGGGCGATCAAGGTATTTACAGAGCTAAGATGCCATCAGAAAAAAATCGTAAGAGAGCTAAGCGCATGGCAGTAACTCATTTACGTTCACCAGACGAAATTTAACTATCATAGTTAAAGAGCATAATTTAGCCCCTTTAGTTCGCTGTTTTTTAGCAAACATGTGAATAGTATTGATATATTATGATAGACACAAATCCTCAAGATATTTATATGAGTTCTTGGCAAACCTCTGATCATCTTCATGATTGTGTTATAGATGAATTACAGAACCGTTTTGGGTATGATACATTTACTCTGCAGTCTACACGCACTGGAATGCCTGTTGCTTGGGTCAAGCGTGAGCAATTACTCGGAGTTATTTCTTTTCTAAAAAACATGCCAAAACCATATGTAATGCTCTTTGACATGCATGGAATTGATGAACGTCTGCGAACGTCTCGTGATAACCTGCCAAAGGCAGATTTCTCCGTCTTTTATCATATTATCTCTATTGCACAAAATCGAGATATAATGCTCAAGGTAGCATTACTTGAAAAAGACCTGTATCTTCCAACCGTGACTACTATATTCCCTAATGCTAATTGGTATGAACGTGAAACTTGGGAAATGTTCGGTATCACTTTTAATGGACATCCGCACTTAACTCGCATCATGATGCCTAGTTCCTGGATAGGATATCCATTACGTAAAGATTATCCTGCTCGTGCAACAGAGTTTGATCCTTTTGAGCTCACCAAACAAAAACAAGACTTAGAAATGGAATCATTAACTTTTAGACCTGAAGCGTGGGGGATGAAACGAAGTACTGAAAACGAAGATTTTATGTTTTTAAATCTAGGCCCTAATCATCCATCTGCTCATGGTGCATTCCGTATTGTATTGCAGTTACACGGCGAAGAGATCATCGACTGTGTGCCTGATATTGGATATCATCACCGTGGGGCAGAGAAAATGGCCGAGCGTCAATCATGGCACAGCTATATTCCGTATACCGACCGTATAGAATACCTCGGGGGTTGCATGAATGAGATGCCCTACATCTTGGCTGTTGAAAAATTGGCAGGGATTGAAGTGCCAGAACGCGTAAAAGTTATCCGGGTCATGCTTGCTGAGCTATTTCGTATTAATAGTCACTTATTATATATCTCCACTTTTATTCAAGACGTGGGTGCAATGACTCCAGTGTTCTTAGCTTTTACTGATCGTCAGAAAATTTACGATCTAGTTGAAGCAATTACCGGTTTTCGTATGCATCCAGCTTGGTTTCGTATTGGTGGTGTTGCACAAGACTTACCCCATGGCTGGGAACGATTATTAAGAGATTTCCTTAACTGGATGCCTAATAGATTAGAGTCTTATGTTAAATCTGCGCTACAAAACTCCATTCTTAGAGGGCGCTCTATAGGAGTTGCTGCATACAACTCACAGGAAGCACTAGATTGGGGAGTTACTGGAGCAGGTTTGCGTGCAACTGGGATATCTTTTGACGTACGCAAATGGCGTCCTTACTCCGGTTATGAAAACTTTGATTTTGAAGTGCCAGTTTCTCATAATGGTGATTGCTACGATCGAGTTATGCTCAAAGTAGAAGAACTACGTCAAAGTCTATTAATTTTGGAGCAATGTTACAATAATATGCCTGCAGGCCCCTTTAAATCCGATCATCCATTGACTACTCCTCCTCCGAAAGAGCGCACTTTACAGCACATAGAAACCCTAATTACACACTTTATACAAGTATCTTGGGGTCCGGTAATGCCTGCTAACGAATCTTTCCAAATGGTTGAAGCTACTAAAGGAATAAATAGTTATTATCTAATTAGTGACAACAGTAGTATGAGCTATCGCACTCGTATCCGTACTCCAAGCTATGCACATCTTCAACAGATCCCAGCAGTAATTCGTGGCAGCTTAGTATCTGACTTAATTGTATACCTTGGCAGTATTGATTTCGTTATGTCAGATGTGGACCGTTAATCATGTTAGATGAATCTTTAATAAACAAAAAAGCATTTGTACTTAGCAACAGCACTCGAGAGGCTATTGAATATGAAAAGACTCACTATGAAGATTCACATGCTGTATCAATTGAAGCACTAAAAATTGTACAAAAAGAGCATGGCTGGGTTTCGGATGGTGCTCTTCATGCAATTGCTGAAGTCTTGGATATTCCAGTAGCACACGTCGAAGGTGTAGCAACTTTTTATAGCCAAATCTTCCGTCAGTCTGTTGGCCGGCATATTATTCGTTACTGTGATAGTATTGTGTGTTATATAAACGGTTATGAGGAAATTCAAGCTGCACTGGAATCTAGATTGGATATTAAGCCAGGTCAAACTACTTTAGATAAGCGTTTTACTCTCCTGCCAACCTGCTGTTTAGGTAATTGCGACAAGGGGCCAAATATAATGATCGATGACGATACTCATGCTTACCTGACATCAGACAATGTCATAAAATTACTGGAAAAGTATAAATGACGATTACTTCATCTTTATTTTTAAACCGTTCCCCGGAAAGTCATCCATTAACTTGGCGTTTGCGTCATGATAAACAACCGGTCTGGATAAATGAATATTGCGGTAAAAGTGGTTATCAAGGCGCCAAAAAAGCTCTTAAAAGCATGTCGCATAATGCAGTTATTAACTTAGTAAAAGATGCAGGGCTAAAAGGACGTGGTGGTGCAGGGTTCCTCACCGGAATAAAATGGAGTTTGATGCCTAACGATGAATCAATGAATATCCGTTACTTGCTGTGTAACGCTGATGAAATGGAGCCTGGTACCTATAAAGATAGGATGTTAATGGAACAGATGCCACACCTGCTGCTCGAAGGTATGCTCATCGCGGCATTTGCCTTGAAGGCTTACCGTGGCTACATCTTCCTACGTGGTGAATATATTAATGCTTTGATTAATCTCCGTAAAGCCATTCAAGAAGCTGAGATAGCTGGTTTGCTAGGTAAAAATATTTTAAATTCAGGATTTAATTTTGAGATATTTGTTCATAGTGGCGCCGGTCGCTATATTTGCGGTGAAGAAACAGCACTTATCAATTCATTAGAAGGCCGTCGCGCTAACCCCCGCTCTAAGCCGCCATTTCCTGCTAGCTTTGGCGTATGGGGTAAGCCCACCTGTGTTAATAATGTAGAAACCCTGTGTAATGTGCCAGCGATAATTGAACATGGTGTAGATTGGTATAGAAGTCTTTCTATAAATGGTAGTACAGATGCAGGCACTAAGCTAATGGGGTTTTCCGGTCGTGTGAAAAATCCTGGTTTATGGGAACTACCATTTGGCACTGTAGTGCGTGAAATTTTTGAAAATTATGCAGGTGGCATGCGTGATGGTCTAACTCTTAAAGCATGGCTACCAGGAGGAGCAGGAACTGACTTTTTGATCGGTAAGCATCTCGATCTTCCAATGGACTTCGATAATATAGGCAAAGCAGGCAGTCGATTAGGTACTGCTCTATCAATTGCTGTTGACAATAAGATCTCTATGGTGTCTTTAGTTCGCAATCTAGAAGAATTTTTTGCTAGAGAATCCTGTGGTTGGTGTACGCCATGCCGAGATGGTTTACCCTGGATTGTAAAAATACTACGTGCACTTGAGCTTAGAGAAGGCCAGTTAGGTGATATAGAAATGCTTGAACAGCTATGCCGTCATTTAGGTCCAGGGAGAACTTTCTGCGCACATGCTCCTGGAGCCGTTGAACCATTACAAAGTGCTATTAAATATTTTCGTGAAGAATTCGAAGCAGGAATTATAATAAAACATTCCGGTAATATGGGCACCATTAAAGGTATTCAACCTAACTTATTGAAATCGCGCTGGTAGTTTAAATATTTTTAAATTTGGAAAATATGATAATGGCTATAATTCATCTAGAAGGGAAGTCTTATGAAGTCAATAGAGACGATAATTTATTACAAGCATGTCTTTCTTTAGGCTTTGATATTCCTTATTTTTGTTGGCACCCTGCTCTGGGAAGTATCGGTGCTTGTCGCCAGTGCGCAGTAAAGCAATATCAAAATATGGAAGATAAAAATGGTCGTCTGGTAATCTCATGTATGACTCCAGTTCATGATGGAAGCGTAATTTCAATCGATGATCCTGAAACAAAAATATTCCGTAAGAGCGTTCTTGAATGCTTAATGACTAATCATCCACACGATTGTCCAGTATGTGCAGAAGGGGGACACTGTCATTTGCAAGACATGACGGTAATGACAGGTCATAGTATCCGCAACTATCGCTTTACCAAACGTACTCACAATAATCAGGAACTAGGTCCTTTTCTTACTCATGAAATGAATCGCTGTATTGTCTGTTATCGTTGCGTGCGTTATTACAAAAATTATGCTAATGGCACTGATTTTGGTGTTTACGGGACAAGTAATAATATCTATTTTGGTCGTACGGAGAACGGCGCTTTAGAAAGTGAATTTTCTGGTAATCTTATAGAAGTATGTCCTACTGGTGTCTTTACAGATAAAACGCACTCCGAACGTTATAACCGTAAGTGGGATATGCAGTTTTCTCCTAGTATATGCTTGCAGTGTAGTGTGGGTTGTAACACTAGCCCTGGCGAACGTTATGGAGAAGTTCGCCGTATTGAAAATCGTTACAATGGTAATGTTAATCATTATTTTCTTTGTGATCTTGGCCGTTTTGGATATGGCTATGTCAACCTCAAGAATCGTCCTCGTCAGCCACAACAACGTCTCGGAAATGATTGGATTACACTTACTTCTGAAGAAGCGATCAAAGCTGCAGCTGATCTCTTGAGCCGGGGAATAAAAAGCATTGGTATTGGCTCTCCACGTGCGAGTCTTGAAAGCAATTATGCATTGCGTAAGCTAGTTGGTGCAAGTAATTTCTACAGCGGTATTGAGGCTGGTGAATTAAGTCGTTTGCATTTAATCCAGAGAATTCTGAGTGAAGGAAGTGTTTATACGCCATCTTTGCGTGAAATGGAAAGCTATGATGCGGTTCTTATTCTTGGAGAAGATGTGACTCAAACTGCAGCTCGTATTGCATTGGCATTGCGTCAGGCTGTACAAGGTAAAGCGCGCGCCATGGCCGACTCCCATAGAATCCCTAAATGGCAGAGCGCAGCGATCGAAAATATTAGCCAGCGCGCTAAATATCCACTTTTTATAACCAGCATTGATTGTACCCGTTTGGATGATATTGCTGCATTGAGCTACCGTGCACCTGTTGCTGATCAAGCACGTCTAGGATTTGCAGTTGCTCATGCTTTAAATAACCATGCTCCTGCTGTTAAAAATTTATCCGACTCAGTTTGCAGACTAGTTGAAGTGATTGTGCAAGCATTGACTAAAGCAAAAAAAATATTGATTGTAACAGGTAGTAATGCCGGTTATACCCCTTTAATCGAAGCCTCTGCTAACATAGAGAAGGCTCTTAAAGCAAATAATATCGAAGTTGGTTTGACTTTTATAGCTTCTGAAGCAAACAGCATGGGCTTGGCAATGATGAATGCTCTATCTATAGATGATGCATTGCTTGAAATAGAAAAGAATAAAGTAGACTCTGTTATAGTGCTTGAAAATGATCTTTATCGTCATGCTCTAGCTATTCGTATAGATGCAGCAATGACTAAAATATCAAGCCTTATCGTAATTGATCATCAGAAGACTGCTATCATGGATAAGGCAGATCTTATATTATCTGCAGCTAGTTTTGCAGAAGGTAACGGCACAGTTGTCAATCAGGAAGGGCGCGCTCAGCGCTTTTTCCAAGTTTACGATCCACTATATTATGACAATCCTGATCATAATACTCCTTCTGTTATGTTGGATAGTTGGCGTTGGCTGCACGCAATATATTCTTTCTTGGAAAGAGGTCAGATCGACTGGACTAAGTTAGATCATGTGATTCAATCTTTTGTCAAATCATATCCATATATGAAAAAAGTTTTAGATGCTGCACCTGACTCTATGTTCCGAATCAAAGGTCAGAAAATAGCTCGCGAACCGCACCGTTATAGCGGTCGTACTGCAATGCGTGCTAATATCAGTGTACATGAACCACGTCAACCACAGGATCAAGATACTGCGTTTACGTTTTCTATGGAAGGTTATAGCGGTACATTAAAAGAGCGACAGCAGATTCCATTTGCTTGGGCTCCTGGCTGGAACTCTCCTCAGGCCTGGAATAAATTTCAAGATGAAGTAGGAGGTAATTTGCGTCACGGAGATCCTGGTGTGCGTCTAATTACTGCAGGTAAAGGTTCGCGAAGTTACTTTCATGCTATTCCTCCTGCTTATCAAAATACGCATTGGGTAGTTGCTCCTTACTACCACCTGTTTGGTAGTGAAGAAATGACTCAACGTTCACCGGTTATACAGTCTCATATGCCAGAAACGTACGTGATATTAAATCCGGAGGATGCATCGCATCTAGAAGTAAATAGCGGTATGATTCTAGAACTAACTTTTCTGGAACAGAAATTATTACTAACTGTACGTTTAAGTGATAATTTAAAATCTGGTCAAATTGGACTACCTCTTGGATTACCAGGTATCTCTCCAGTTATGAACGGAAGAAAAGTTGATTTTATCCAGAAAATAAACAGATAGGAGGCAGTCTTGTGTCTTTTTTGACCCAAGAATTTATTGTGATTCTTATTGCAATAATAAAAGCTATTGTGATTGCTTTAGGTGTAATCATGCTTGGCGCATTCATGAGTATAGGAGAACGTCGAATACTTGGTTTATTCCAAAATCGTTATGGCCCAAATCGGGTTGGGTGGGGAGGATCACTGCAGTTAGTTGCAGATATAATTAAAATGTGTTTTAAAGAAGACTGGACTCCGCACTTCTCTGACCGCTTTATCTTTACTTTGGCACCGATTATTGCTTTCTCATCTTTGTTTATTGCATTTGCTATTATATCTATTAGCCCTACTTGGACAGTAGCAGATCTAAATATAGGTATATTATTCTTTCTTATGATGGCAGGGCTTTCGGTCTATGCCGTACTCTTTGCTGGTTGGTCAAGTAATAACAAGTATTCTTTATTAGGAGCGATGCGGGCATCTGCGCAGACGTTAAGTTATGAGGTCTTTCTTGGTCTTTCTCTAATGGGTGTAGTTGCCCAAGCAGACTCTTTTAGAATAACTAAGATTATTGAGTCACAGATTTATCTATGGAATGTTATTCCACAATTTTTAGGTTTTTTGACCTTCATGGTTGCTGGTATTGCAGTGTGTCACCGCCATCCATTTGACCAGCCAGAAGCCGAGCAGGAACTAGCAGATGGTTACCACATTGAATATTCCGGTATGAAGTTTGGTCTATTCTTTCTAGGAGAATATATCAGTGTTGTAACCGTCTCCGCTCTGATTGTTACTCTTTTTTTTGGAGGATGGTATGGTCCATTCTTTCCCCCAGCAATCTGGTTTGCGATCAAGACTTTCTTTTTTATGTTGATCTTTATTCTAATACGTGCCTCCCTACCACGCCCTAGGTATGATCAGGTAATGTCATTTGGGTGGAAAATTTGCCTGCCACTAACTTTATTAAACTTGTTAAGTACTGCAGGTATGATTTTATATAATGCTCAATAACAGGGGTATATACCATGACGTTGAAAGGATTGGTGGTTGGTTTTTTCACCCAAATTCGCAGCCTGTACCTAATAAGCATGAATATTTTTGCTAAGAGGGAAACTAGACTATATCCTGAAGAACAAGTATATCTTCCACCCCGTTACCGTGGTCGTATCGTCTTGACTCGTGACCCAGATGGAAGAGAGCGTTGCGTTGCCTGTAACTTATGTGCTGTTGCTTGTCCTGTTGGCTGCATTGCATTACAAAAATCAGAGACTAAAGATGGCCGTTGGTATCCAGAGTTTTTCCGAATCAATTTCTCTCGATGTATCTTTTGTGGTATGTGTGAAGAAGCCTGCCCAACAACAGCTATTCAGCTGACCCCGGATTTCGAATTAAGTGACTTTAAGCGTCAAGACTTGGTATACGAAAAAGAAGATTTATTAATATCAGGACCCGGTAAATATCCTAAGTATAATTTTTATCGTGCAACTGGTATGTCTATTGATGGTAAATTAAAAGGTGATGCTAAAAATGAAGTACAGCCTATTGATGTGAAAGCTCTTTTGCCATAAAACTATGTTTATATTATTACTAGCAACATTAAAGTAAAAATAACTCTCATTATTATTTACAAGTATACAAAATATTTTTGAGTATGTTGTATTGAATGGTCAACTATTGATCTACAGATAACCAAGGAATTAAGTATGGAATTTGTATTTTATATGGCATCGCTAGTTGCTGTAGTATCAACGGTTCTAGTGATATCTCATAATAATCCGATTCATGCCTTACTGTATCTTGTTATATCATTGCTTGCGGTGTCTGCAGTATTTTTTTCTCTTGGTGCTTATTTCGCAGGAGCATTTGAAATAATAGTTTATGCCGGTGCTATTATGGTTTTATTTGTTTTTGTTGTCATGATGCTTAATCTAGGGGAATGTGTTGCAGAACAGGAGCGTTCATGTCTCAAGCTTGCCAACTATAGAGGACCTATTGTCTTATCTACTATCTTTTTAACTATAATGGTTTACGCTATTACAAGTTTGCAAGATCATGCCATCAAAAGGAATATTATTGACGTAAAAGAAGTAGGTATAGCCCTCTTTCATCATTATTTGCTGGCAGTTGAGATAATGTCTATGCTCTTACTAGCAGGTTTAGTTGTAGCGTTCCATCTTGGTCGCGAGCGTAAACAGGGAGAAGATTTTAATAAAGTAAAAAAATTGTATACCAATGAACTTAAAATAATTTCAGTTAAAAATAAAAAATCGGAGGATTTAGGATGATTCCGTTACAGGATGTTTTAATTCTAGCAGCGATCTTGTTTCTTCTGGGGTTTATTGGTTTGATGTCCCGACGTAATTTACTGTTTATGCTTATCAGTTTAGAAATCATGATTAACGCGGCTGCTTTAGCCTTCGTAGCAGCAGGAAATTACTGGAAGCAAGCAGATGGTCAAGTAATGTATATTTTTGCTATTAGTATAGCAGCCGCGGATGCCAGCATTGGGTTGGCTCTGTTATTGCAATTACAGCGTCGTCGCCATACAATGAATATTGATTCTGTTAGTGAGATGCGCGGATGAACCTACTCTATGTAACTATATTGCTACCATTAATAAGTTTTTTATTTTTGGCGTTTTCCGATGGTCGTTGGCGAGAATGCACTTCATCTTTTTTCGGGGTAGGTTCTATAGGTTTAGCAGCGTTGGTGACCTTTTATATAGGATTAGATTTTTTAAGACAAAAAGAGAGCGGCGTTCAAGTATTTAATCAGTATCTTTGGAACTGGATATCCGTAGGAGAGGTTAATATTCCAATCACGTTAACTATTGACGCTCTATCGCTAACCATGTTGTCTGTAGTAATCAGTGTAGGTTTTTTAATCCATATGTTTGCATCTTGGTATATGCGAGGTCAAGAAGGTTATTCACGTTTCTTCGCTTACACTAACCTATTTATTGCTAGCATGGTGCTCTTGATTCTCGCCGATAACCTATTGCTTATGTATGTAGGATGGGAAGCGGTAGGTTTGTGTAGCTACATGTTGATTGGGTTCTACTATAATAACCCGGATAACGGTGCCGCTGCAATGAAAGCATTTATAATAACGCGCATCGGTGACGTCTTTCTGGCAATTGGATTATTCTTACTTTATAAAGAACTAGGAACTTTAAATATACATAAAATAATTATTCTAGCCCCGCAGAAATTTGTAGTTGGTTCCCCGGAAATAACATATGCAACGTTGATGCTGCTGTGTGGAGCTGTCGGTAAATCTGCGCAGCTGCCATTGCAAACTTGGCTAGCCGATGCTATGGTTGGTCCAACACCTGTATCCGCACTGATACACGCCGCAACAATGGTTACTGCTGGTGTTTATCTCATTGCTCGTATGAATGGATTATTCTTAATGGCTCCAGAAGTATTAAATCTGGTAGGCATGATCGGCGGGGTGACGTTGCTTATGTCCGGTTTTGCAGCTTTAGTGCAAACTAATATTAAACGTATTTTAGCTTACTCCACCATGAGTCAGATTGGCTATATGTTTCTAGCTCTTGGAGTTCAGGCATGGAGTGCTGCAATTTTTCACTTAATCACACATTCCTTTTTTAAAGGGTTATTGTTTCTATCTTCTGGTTCGGTCATTATGGCTTGTAATCATGAACAGAATATATTAAAAATGGGTGGATTGCGCAAATCTCTGCCTCTTATATATACTTGCTTCCTGGTGGGTGGTAGTTCGCTATCAGCGTTACCAATTTTTAGTTCTGGTTTCTATAGCAAAGATGAAATCCTGTGGGGAGCCATGGCTTCTGGCCATCTTAATCTTATGCTCATAGGTTTATTTGGTGCGTTCCTGACGTCTCTATATACTTTCCGTATGATTTTTCTTATTTTTTATGGTGAAACAAAAAGCACTGTATATGTTAGAACAGGTATTTCACATAACTTCCCTTTGATAGTACTGATATTTATGTCAACTTTTATTGGTGCTTTAATTAAACCTCAATTATCAGGAGTTTTGCCTGAAGAACATGTTGAAAAAGTAGGGATGGTGACATTATCAATTATTTCCGGTATTTTATCTATTATTGGTATAATGCTTGCCATCTTTTTGTACCTCAGTAAAACTAAGAGCTTTACTCTTTTACTACATAGTATTCCGGCTCGGTTATTATCAACAATATGGTTTCATGCTTGGGGTTTTGACTTCTTATACAACTTAATATTTATTAAGCCATTTAAAATGGGGGCTAACCTATTGAAGTACGACCCCTTAAACAGCTTCATGAATATATTAGTATTTTTTTCTTGTTGGTGTAATCGTTGTCTCTCATTGCTAGAAAACGGTAAATTACGTTGGTATATAGCATCGATGTGTATAGGGTCTATCATAATATTATTATCTCTTTTATTATTTAATAAATAAAAGATCTTGAATATCTAAATACATCATAACTCTTATTAAATATACATTTTATATCACTCAATTTAAAAGGGACATAAACTCCATGCTATTACCTTCGCTAATTCTTATCCCGTTTATCGGTGGTGTTCTGAGTTGGCAGAGCGAGCGGTTCGGTGCTAAAGCTCCACGCTGGATCGCGTTGATAGCAATGTCTATAACATTATTGCTTTCCCTACAACTGTGGTGGCAGGGTTGCTATTTTTTGACTCATGTCAAGGGTATTCCACAGTGGCAATCAGAGTTCTCTATACCATGGATTCCACGATTTGGTATTGAATTTCATCTTGCATTAGATGGCCTATCATTACTTATGGTCGTACTGACTGGCTTGCTAGGTATACTCTCTATTCTTTGCTCCTGGAATGAAATAAAAAAGTATCAGGGTTTTTTCCATCTGAATCTACTTTGGATTTTGGGGGGGGTTACAGGTGTATTCCTGGCTATAGATCTCTTCTTGTTCTTTTTTTTCTGGGAAATGATGTTGGTGCCGATGTATTTCTTAATCGCACTTTGGGGACATAAAGGATCTGATGGTAAAACGCGCATTAGCGCAGCAAACAAGTTTTTTATTTATACTCAGTCCAGTGGATTAGTCATGCTAATTGCAATTTTTGGACTAGTATTTATTCAGTATAATATATCAGGTTTCTGGACTTTTAACTATGAGAATTTGCTGAATACTCCTATGGATCATAAAATTCAGTACCTGTTAATGTTAGGATTTTTTATAGCTTTCGCAGTAAAAATGCCGATTGTTCCATTGCACGGATGGTTGCCAGATGCACATAGCCAAGCACCAACAGCAGGATCTGTTGACTTATCTGGTATATTATTGAAAACTGCAGCTTATGGTCTAATGCGCTTTAGTCTACCTTTATTCCCTGAAGCATCTCAAGATTTTGCACCTATTGCAATGTGGTTAGGTGTCATAGGCATCTTCTACGGAGCATTGATTGCATTTACTCAGACTGATATTAAGCGTCTAATTGCATATACTTCGGTTTCACATATGGGTTTTGTGTTGATTGCCATATATTCTGGAGATCAACTGGCATATTATGGAGCTGTTATTCAGATGATTTCTCACGGGATATCTGCCTCAGGCATGTTTATTATCTCTGGTCAGTTGTATGAGCGACTGCATACTCGTGACATGCGTCTTATGGGAGGATTATGGGGACGGATTAAATATCTTCCTGCGCTATCTCTTTTTTTTGCAGCAGCAACCTTAAGTATGCCGGGTACTGGTAATTTTATCGGTGAATTCATGATTTTGTTAGGCAATTTTAAAAAAGTACCAATGATCACTATTATCTCAACTTTCGGTCTTGTATTTGCTTCTATCTATTCGTTAAGTATGATACAGCGTACTTACTACGGTAAATCAAAATCTGAAAAAATATTAGCTGGTATGAGTGTACGCGAGCTATTCATAATTATACTACTAGTGTCCCTGTTAGTATTTCTAGGAATTTATCCTCAGCCAATTATAGATACATCCAGTTCTGGAATGAGGAATATGCAAGCATGGTTTGATAATGCCGCACACTTGAATATAAGGCTGTAATTAAAAATGATAAATCTTCAACATCTGATAGCTTTATTACCACCACTAATTCTTGTATCAACGGTACTAATTATTACGTTGCGAATTGCTTGGCAACGTAATCATTTCTTCAATGCAACAACTACAATGATCGGACTTACTCTAGCTTTTTGTTCACTTTATTTTGTAAAAAAAATTATCTTTATAAATGATGGTGATTTAATAATAACTCCGTTATTTCGTATTGATTATTTCTCCATTCTTTATATTGGTATGGTCTTGATCTCGAGTCTTGCAACCAGTACTTTTGCCTATTTGTGGTTAGAAGGATATCCAGATAATCGTGATGAGTTCTATTTGTTGCTTATAATAGCAACCTTAGGAGGAATCATCCTCGCGTGCGCTAACCATCTGGCGGCGCTATTCATTGGTATTGAACTAATATCACTTCCGTTATTTGGTCTTATTGGTTATATTTACCGGCAGCAACGTTCTTTTGAAGCGGCTATTAAGTACACTATTATGTCAGGTGCAGCTTCTTCTTTTTTAATGTTTGGTATGGCGTTACTTTATGCCAAATTTGGTGATTTATCTTTTGTTGGTCTAAGTAAGTGCATGACTGATCCTATCATGCTAAATGATCCTATAATATTAGTTAGCTTGGGATTAATGCTAGTTAGTTTTGGGTTTAAGCTTTCCCTTTTCCCGTTCCATCTGTGGACCCCAGATGTGTATCAAGGTGCTCCAGCACCAGTTCTGACCTTTTTAGCCACTGCTACTAAAATTGCTATATTTTCAGCATTTATGCGTTTTTTTATATCTTTTCCTGTAACTAAAAGCGAGAATATTCGGCTAGTTATAGGGGTAATTGCAATTTGTTCTATTCTTTTTGGTAATCTGATGGCAATCACCCAGAAAAATATTAAGCGCTTACTAGGTTACTCTTCTGTAGCTCATCTAGGATATTTATTAGTAACACTTATTGCTGTGCAAAGCCAGCAAATTTCCCTTGAAGCAGTTGGTGTATATTTGATCTCTTATTTGCTCGCGAGCTTGTCTTCTTTTGGAATTGTGAGCCTGATGTCTAGTCCATATAGCGGTCCCGATACAGAATCTCTTTTTTCATACCGAGGTCTATTCTGGCACAAACCTATTTTGTCTACATTGATGACAGTTTCAATGTTGTCTCTTGCTGGTATCCCAATGATGATTGGCTTTATAGGAAAGTTCTACATTATTTTTGTAGGCATAAATGCACATTTATGGTGGTTAACCGGAACTGTTGTGTTGGGTAGTACAATTGGTCTATACTCTTACTTAAGAGTGTCCGTGAGTATGTATCTACATGCGCCTGAAATGCTGGCTCGTGACACGCCGCATAACTGGGCGCTTACTCCCGGTGGATGTGTGGTGCTGCTTTCTGGAATCTCTCTGGTGCTGTTTGGTATTTTTCCACAACCGCTAATTTTTCTGGTACAGACAGCGCAACTGATTATGTAATATAATTTAGGTAGTATTACCTTCAGTCAAATGCATAAAAGCTATACTATTTCTTCTAGATCGAGAATATGTGATAAGTGTAATTATAAAGTGGTAGATCAAGGTAATAGTACTTTATAACAGAAAAAATTTTAGATTTTTATCTAGATGCGTCTTAAAAATTATAAATTCTATATATAGCAATAGAAAATATCTGACATATGATATATTTCTGCACTTAAAAAATTAGGTTAGCTCTTTTTATTAACAATAAAAAATTATTTATTCAGTTTCTTTATAAACATATATTTTCGTAACTTTAAATAAAAGAACAAAAATCTCATAAAATACTCTGTAGAAATAGATATAATTTTAGTAGTTTATATTTCTTCTGTTTATCATAAAATATTTATTATCTACTCTTAAAAAGTCTTAAAAAGAGTGCTGCTCTTTTAGAGCATATATTACTAAAATAATAATATTTAGATTTTAGTGGTATTCTATATTAATTCGTATTACATACTACGACAAGTCATCATAATATTTGATAATGATTAGTTTCTGTTACTTTTATTGAAAATAATATGTTTAATTCTGCCTATCATTTGTGCAGGTTTGTCACTGTCTAGCCACTCCACGGATTCCCAACTACGCAACCAAGTCATCTGACGTTTAGCTAATTGACGCGTTGCACAAAGTATACGGTACACCATATCATTATAATCTATTTCTTCTGATATATACGACAACATTTGACGGTAACCGATACAGCGCAAGGAATTTAATTCTCTATGTAAATCATAACGCTTCAATAGATTTCTGACTTCGTTCTCAAAACCATCTGCTATCATCTTTTCAAATCTTAGGGCAATTCTTCTGTGTAATAGCTCCCGTGTCACGGGAGCAAGTGCAAATTGATAGACATTATAAGGTAGATTTTCGCATAAATTTCTCGTAAGCTGTGTTAGGGTTTTACCCGAAATAAGGAAAACTTCTAGTGCTCGAGTAAGTCTCTGTGGATCATTTGAATGAATCTTAAATGCAGATTCTGGATCTATATATTGTAACTGACGATGTACTATATTACAGCCTTTAGATTGAATCCAACTTTTTATTTGGGAGCGAATTTGCAGATTTGCGGCGGGTAATGGTGAGATTCCTTTCAGCAATGTTTTAAAGTAAAGCATTGTCCCGCCAACTAGCAACGGTATTTTGCCTTCTGAGGTAATCGCAGCCATTTCACGTAGTGCATCCAAACGAAAATCAGCGGCGGAATAACTTTCTTTAGGATCTCGAATGTTAATAAGTCTCTGAGGTACCTCTGCTAATTCCTGCTTGGTTGGCTTAGAAGTACCGATATTCATTCCACGGTATATGATGGCTGAATCAACGCTTATCAGTTCAACAGGTACATGCTTGCTGATTTCCATAGCTAGAGCAGTTTTACCGGAGGCTGTAGGTCCCATCATAAAAATAGCAGGAGGGTTGTTGTTATTTGTGTTTCTCGTCATAAATATTTTTGATTTATCTCTTAGTAAATATTACTTTAACCAAAGCGAGCTTTTGTTTTAAATCTATAGGATATAATAACTTAGAATTTAGTATTTTTACTGCAGTCAGAGCATCGTTTCTTGAGCTAACCTAAATAATTGTACGGCTATCAACTTGTTTTTTGACTAATCCTTTTAACTAGGATTGTAACTAACTACATCCTGATCTTCACTATAATAGATTGAAGTTGTTTCAATGAGATATAAAATATAAGAGATAAGGAATCATATCTAATTAGTGTAATTTGATAGTAATAAGTGGAGATCAGATATAGTATCTTTCTCCCATTCATGTAATAAAAAACCTAAATTATTATCTTTTCCGTGCAGTTTTTTGTTCTTTATCTAATTAGATCCGAAATTAGGTATAAATCGTATCAGAAATCTTTATAGATCTGAGATCTGTGGTGCTTAGTAATAACTGTGTTATATTATTATTTTATTTACACTACATATATACTAAAATTATAGTTCATTATGCCTAGCTTGCGAAATACATAATTTGATTAAAATACCGACTAGGAAAAATATTATCTCTATCTCAGGGATAATGCGAGGGGGCATTTCTGTTGAAATATCTTAGTATTTTCGAGCAAATAGTTATAAAATATACTTATAACTCTGAATCATACTGCGCAATATTTTGAGCAATCTTCTTAAATATTTAGTATGCTTTCTCTCTACAAGAATAATGTTTTATATATAGAAAGATATATTTTATTAGATCAATGATAAATTTGTACGGTTTTATATACAAGTATTTTGTTGAACGTATTTATCCCAAGAATTTAATATATCACTTTTCCTAGCGGGGAGTATTTTGTTTTTTATTCTGAAGTGTTCGTAGGTATGGCACAAGACTGTTGATTCCCAGATAAATCTCACCTAATGTAAAAATACTAGACTAGTTTCCACGAATAACACGCAATTCGTGCTAAGCTGGATAGCAGTTAAAGTACTCTTAATTTATATCAATACTAAATTATATACCTAAGCATACTAGTAATCACTATTTAGTTAAGACGGATCATACCCATCTGTCTAATATGGTGCTTTATTTTATTACTTATAATACTAAAATAAGATAACCTTATTATTTTTCAATGAGTTAGGGTATCTTATGGTATATCTATTAAAAACCATACATACTTTAATCTATTTATTTATTTTGCATGTAAAAATTATATTATCTAATAATGCAGTACTACAAGTTAAGATAGTACTACTGAATTTTAATATATCTGATTTTTTACAGGATGAGTTGCTCTCGTAAGATTATAAATGCTGGTAGAGTTAGATACTAAGTTAAAAATAGGATAATATGGATAAGAGGATTAGTGAACTAATTGTTCTACACTCATTTTTTCATGCCCACAAATGTATAGTTTAATAGAGTGTTATGGAGATTAAATACTTTAACTTTTTAGAGTACGAAAGGGGATAGGAGCTTGTTGTACCATTATATTCCATGTATATTTTCCTAGAGCTTTATATACCACATCCTTATTATTATGAGATATGAGCAAGGATTATGGTTTTAGATATAATATTGATTTGATGGTTATACCCATGATAACTACTCGACAAAATACTAGTCTCATAATCTCTTCAAGATCATCTGCTACTAAATGTTTTACTTAATAAGGATGAACTGCTAATATACACGCTCATCTTTTTAAGATCTATCTTATCCATGATCGTTATTTTATTCATGATTCGTCTTTTTAAAATCTATTCCAATAGTAATATTTACGTTTCTACAAACTATCTGTAGTATTATTTTTATTACTCTTTTAACTAATAAAGAAAAGTATCTTACCAGTTTTTTGCTAACACCAGATTCCTTTAATGAGCAAGCTTTAAATAAGTAAGATCTCTTGAATACGTATATTATTTAACTCTCTCGTATATAATTACGCTCAATATCTGTATCTACAGAACCAAGAAATTTCTTTTAAAAATAATTTTTTTGCTGCATACTTTTCTAGTTGCAGTCTCTTTACAGCCTGTAATACCCAAAATATATCTATATTAGATTATGTTACGACCTAAATTACATTATGTTTATTAAATAATTTTTCGATTTAAATTTTGTTATAATAGGTTACACTTTAGACCAATAATTTTGCCCATAGTAAGCTAATCATACTCAGATCTTTGCTCGTTTATATATCTTATAACTACTTTGGTGCAAGTGTGCAACAAAGTAATTACGTACTCCTGTGTAGATAGCCTTAGCAATTTTTTCTTGATAGACAGCACTTCCTAATAAACGTTCTTCTCCTATATTGCTGATAAAACCAGTTTCTATCAGCAGAGAAGGGATATCTAGGGAACTCAGAATTCCTAAGCTTGCGTGTTCCGGATGTCTTTTGTGTAGATTACCAATTGACTTTAGTTGCTGAATAATCTGCATTGCTATCTCAGATCCTACGCGTTGTGAGTGAACAAATTGCAAATCGAGAACAGCGTGACTAAAGTATTTGTCATGACTATTTTTGGTTAATACATGACCAGCACCGCCAAGTAATTCATATTTCTTGCTATGTTTGCTCAACCAGCTTGCCATTTCATTATTTGCACGACGGTCTGATAATAACCATACTGAGGATCCTGAAGCTCTACGATTTGGTGCCGCATCAGAATGTATAGAAATGAGAAGATTAGCTTGTTGTTTTCTCGCTGTTTCAGAGCGCCCCATTACCGATAAAAAATAGTCTCCGGTACGTATAAGAACCGGTTGGAATATTCTATCTGTTTTCATTAAATTTTTTAGACGTTTAGCGATTGCCAACGTAACATGCTTTTCATATAAACCATCATGTCCGATGGCACCAGGATCTTCTCCGCCGTGACCTGCATCAATGGCTACTACAATTCTATGATTATCGTGGTAACTTCTGCGTAGCTTAGATATTATACCTCTATTTTTATTTTTAGTTATTATTGTAAGTTTAGTTGAATCAAATAATCGAGATCTTTGTTTAGTGGTTATACCCAAAGTTCTAATTTTAGAATGGTGTGTAGAAGAGATATGTGATTCATGTAATGAATCATTTTTTTTTGCTATGGGAGCATAATTTTTTATAATAAATAAAACACTATTTCTTTGATAAGATGATATTACTTTTGTTTTGTGGTTTAGATCAAAAATAAGCTGAACATTATTATGTTTTAGGATATGAGCGAGGTGAATAGATCTTAATATATTCTTGCCAGTAAAAGTAATAGGCAGCCCTCTTATATTTTTTTTAGTGTTGTTGATATTGACTATCATTTTATGTAAATTGGCTAGCAAAGAATAATTATATTTTGGTGGACCGTTAAAAGTTAGTCTTATTCGCGCTATATTTTCTTCGTTTAACACATGAATATTTATGATTTGTGCAGCATTTCCTATTTTAGGGAGTAGTAATCCAGCTACTCCTAACCATATTGCCGTACAGATTAACTTAGACATGCATACAACAACCTTGTTGCCCCCTTAAACTTCTTTAAAATACATCCACCATGAATTGTATATGATATAATCTTGGCATAACGTCCTTTGTTTTTATAAGAGAGATGCAAGCTAATGTCTGGTTGAGGCAGAAAACCTTCTCCCTGTTGTGGCCATTCGATCAGATGAATGGCGTTATGATCAAAGTAGTCACGAACCCCGATAAATTCTAGTTCTTCTGGATGAGATAAACGATAAAGATCAAAATGGTATACGTTTATCAGTGCTAGCTCATAATGCTCTACTAAAGTATATGTAGGACTTTTTACATTTCCCTGATAGCCTAATTTATGCAAAAATCCTCGACTAAAGGTTGTCTTGCCTGAACCTAGACTACCATATAAATAAATAACGGTCGCACTATTACAACATATAGTGGCTAGTATGGCACTCAGTTCTATGGTTGCCGTCTCATTTTGTAAAAAAGCACTATATTTTTCATGATGATTATTGATCATTTATGATTAATTACTGATTAAGTATTTTGTTGAAAATTATTTTGCTAACACGCACACATCACTATACTAGTAATAATTTAGGTTTAACAAGTATTCATACTATCTCTAATTACAGAGATAGTATCTTAAATTAGCAAGCCTTGCTTAAAAATTTTGCGATACTCTATAATGACCCCTGAGGGGTTATAGATTTTCTGGAAATCATGACAGAAGCAAATATTTTTGGCAGATTTTTTTAATAAGGATAAGTACTATCCTTATGTGTCTACAACCCATTTATTATTGTAATAGTCAAAAATTAATTGCAGATATAGTTTATTATATTAATTTTAGTATATGGTTATATTAGATTTGAATTTATTTTCATACGTAACATTATATTGCTTCTTAATAGGATTACTAATATGCGACAATCTGAATATAAAGAAGAATTTCCTGAATTTTATTTTTCTTTTGTATAGCATATACATATTCTTTTGATATGATATAAAAATATCATTTTGCATATCACGAGATAACTATAGTTTACTACGCTATTTTGTAGCATAGCATAGCTATCTTTTACAGAATTAAAGTCCATCAAATAATGATCATATACTTTTCACACGGCTCTAAGAAAGGTATTATTATCACTAGGACTCTATTCAAAAAAGAACTTTTAGTAAAAATTTAATTTTGATAATGTTATTATCTATATTTTAAAATTACTGCTGATAATAAAAATAAAAGAGACATTACTAATGTTTCTTCGTATAGCAGTATCCTCAAATAATTATAATTGTTATAATATGCATGTATATCACAATTATTATGATATAGATCAGTAGATCTTTGCATGTTTTGATCTTCTGGTTATTAATGATCATTTATAACATGGGGATCATGTTTATCTCTATATCAGAGCACTAACTATAAATAGCATATTAACTATACTTAAACTTATGATATAGTTTTTGTTTGTTCGCATTCATTCCTGAGTATTTATAAATCAAGATATAAAAAGATGTGCACAAAGACTTACAATAGTAACATGATAAATGAAATATAATGATAAGCTATTTGCAGCTAATATCTTAAATTACCAAGACTGTGATAGATAGTCCTAGTAAAACTTATAGCATCAGCGATATCTCTTAATAGTTAGATCTTATCATAATTCTTGCTAATGAGGAATGACTAGCGGATGATTTAACCAAGTACTTTTTAAAGATAAAATAAGATTATTTAAATCTTTAAACATTTGTATTCTTAATATAACATATGTTTTAATAAATAAAAATATTGGGTGCTTATCAAAGGGGTATATGTACAGAAAATAGCATATCAGCAAAAGTTACTAGTTATAGAAAATCAAGATGTTATTGATAGTTAATTATTTCAGAATCATATCAAGTGATTAAAATCACAATATTTTTAATGATATTCTATGAGCTATAAGATGTCATATATTATTTAATAATATTTTGTAGTTCTAAGCAGGTAAGCTTTGATAGCTGTGCTATATTGCGACCTATTGTTTATTATGTGCTGCATGCTCAAATAAAACGATATAATATGCTGGCAGCAAAACTTTTATTAAATTTATGTTATTCCCAGTGAATATGTCACGCTTGAATTTTATTTAATACATTTTATAATCTATCATAATTTATATGATAAAACAGTACCACAATGCCAAACCTTCTGTTAATAAATACAGAATATTTGACTATTTTCAATCTTTTATATTATATACTAGAATTGTAAACAGCAATAACTGATTTCTTTCTAATTAAGATTTTTAAGAAAATATTACGGTACTGATAAACGGCATGATCTTATAATGCCTCCTATTACGTAATTATATGTTAACCATACTATATATTTATTTATCTAGGATCATATCCTAGATTAAAGGCACGCTACACATCTTGTGAGCGTATCATTACTCTAATAATGATAGTATATATTATCGAATCCCAAGCTAATATCATTCAGGAGATCCAGCATAAGGCATTTGGTAATCAATTAATATTTAGTATTATAATAATTGTTTAATTTTAAACTAAATTTTAGAAAAATAAATATATAGTAATATAGAATAAGATAGAGTGTTGAATTTAAAAAGTTCTTCAAATTTGATAATGACAAAATATCTGCTATTGTTTTTCACTATTGATGAATCTAAAATATATTAGTTAATCAATTGACTTAGAAAATACATGCAAATATATCATAATGTATATAAAAAAGATATAGATTGCACTCCCTTGATAATTCTAGGATAGAATACCCCGAGATTTTTGAAGAAATACTACCCTACATAATTTTTAAAATTATAACTATATATTGATTTAATAAAATTTAAATATTGGTTTCATAAAACTAAACTCATGTAGCAATTATCTATCTAATATTAAAAAATATTTTGTGAATATTTCTGCTGTATTTTAGATAATGATTCTTAGTGATCTGATAGACTATTTAACAATATATTCATCGTAATGGTTGTGTTGCTATGATAATATTTTAAAAATTAATATTTATTTCATGCATGATAACGAGATATTTATCCCGTCTGATAAAGAAAATTATAGTTATGCTATTGTAAAATACTTACAGTGAGTTATTTTCCTATTTTCATACTTAGTAAAAAATAATATCCCTCATCAAGCAGTAGATCCGTGTTTGTATTATGAGCTATTTAAAAAATTTTCTTTTGAATGCAAATAATATACTTTAATATATAAAGGATTTGATGCGTTCTTAGGAATATTCTATCATTTTTTGTCTAAATATTAAATTCATATGCGGTTCTCATTATTCAGGATATCTACTTTTCAATATTTGAAATAATATTATATTGCGTTTATCAAGTTTATTTAAGCAACAAAAATAAAACCATCAATATAAACAAGAAATTATTATATAGCTAATTTTGATGTGTATCATACTTCATATGTGTGATCTTTCAATGTATTTTAAACTATTTAATAAGTCTAGAATACATAAATTTACGCATCCTCTGTCAGAATAAATAAAGTGATTTTTAAAAATATTATATTGGTTGCTAAGTAGCTGTATTTGGCGTCATAGATTTCATTTTACTTTAACTTACAGTATAAATATCTTCAGCAAAATTGATAATCTATTTTTGTTTTTAATATATCTGGAAAGACCGATAAAATATAACTTTTATTGATAATAGGTATTTATGTTTATTTTTTCTTTTACTCATGAGTTACTTATCAATGAGCATCTAAGAAATCAACTATAGTATTTATTGCGCAAAAATATTGCAGAAAGTTTGATGCATGTGTTTATGTATTTTTGTAGAACAGTCATAAGGTTGTGGAAGAAAAATAATACAATATAAGTTTATAAGCAGAAAAATAAAATAATATTAAGAGATCAATATTTACGTTACTTTAAATATTAAATATGTTTCATAGTATTTTCCCTGCGAGGTTAATTTTAAATAGGTTTTAATTTGACTAACTTAAAATAAGGAGATTGCCAACATGGTGCTGATAATAGTCAGCGGCCGTTCTGGTTCAGGTAAATCAGTAGCTTTGCGCGCTTTAGAGGATACGGGCTTTTATTGTGTAGATAATCTTCCTATAGAACTGCTATCTAATTTAGCACATTCTCTTACCGATAGAGGAGCGTTAGCTGCTATTAGTCTTGATGTGCGTAATATGCCTGAGTCTCCTGATGCGCTAGAACTGGCTATTTGCAATCTACCAAATGGCTGTTTTCTACAGCTTCTATTCTTAGATGCTACTCGTAATACCATTATTCGTCGTTACAGCTATACTCGTCGCCTGCATCCTCTCTCGATCCACAATCTTTCCTTGGAAAATGCTATTGATGAAGAAAATTATCTATTAGAGCCTTTGCGGGCTCGTGCTGACCTCATCATCGATACTTCAGCAATGTCTGTACATGAGCTCGGAGAAGTTTTGCGTATACGTTTTCTAGGTAGACGTGAACGTGAACTCACAATAGTATTTGAGTCCTTCGGCTTTAAACATGGTATTCCCATTGATGCTGACTATGTGTTTGATGTACGTTTCTTGCCTAATCCTCATTGGAATACGAGCCTACGCTCTATGACTGGTCTAGATCAACCTGTCTCTGCTTTTTTACGATTATACGCTGAAGTAGATGATTTTATTTATCAAACTCGTGGCTACTTAGAGCATTGGTTGCCGATGTTAGAAACTAATAACCGCAGCTATCTAACAGTAGCAATTGGCTGTACCGGTGGTAAACATCGTTCGGTCTATGTAGTAGAACAATTGGCTGAATACTTCCGCTCACTCGGCAAGAATGTCCAGTCTCGCCACCGTACTCTTGAGACATTTCAGTAGAGCTACTGAAATGATATTTAAGAATATTTAAAACTAAAAAATTACAAACACATGTTATTTCCTTGTTTAAGAAAATGATTACTGTTATTTAAGAATATGAGTTTTTAGAAGTATTACGATGCAAATAAATTAGTGCAGAAGGCTTGCTATAATATTGTTTAGAATGCTGTTTATGCTATATTATAATAGAGTTATTACTACCTTCGTAATGATTAAAGAAATAATAATTATGAATAAACAGAAATATTATTTTATAATCTATATTATAGCCTCCTCCCCCATCATTTTTAGTTTTTATATAAAATTATATTAAACAATATATTTAGGCTAAAAATTCTTTTTATATAAGAAGGATATCTCTTAGATATCCAGAGAATATTATAACTGCAAATTAAAAATAATTATGCATGAATTTTATTGTAATTTTATGTTCTTTTGATATTACTGTTTTAAATCATAAAAAATCATAAGTTTAAAGATTAAAATAGTACTTGATTATTTACAGTAAAAATCTTTTAATCTTTTACACAATTTTTATTGTGTTAGAAAAAATCTTTCTTCTCTATTCATAGAGAAGGTTCTATCTTGATCGAATTATGGCAATATCTAGAGTAAGTCTTATCCATCCTGTAGATTAACAGCTCTTGTTAAAAATTTTCTAATGATTATGAATGGATATAGTGTCTTTGACATACTAATTATCTAGCCTATAAGAAAAAATTTTTTTATAAGAGTCCTAGATGCTTTCATCAGGTATCAACTGAAATGTACGAATGGTTTGTAAAAAGATATTTCTTGAGATATAGTGCTGCATTAATGGAAATAAATAAATATTCTATAAGAATATTTATTCTTAATAAAGAGCATTTTTATTTATTGCTAAATCGATATTTTATAAATTTTATATAGTTTCTAGAAAATATCTTTATAATAAAACATATATTTTCTAAAGTTTTCTCTTAAACATGTTAAGAGAATTAGAAATTTATTTCGGGAGTTATATATGCGATATTATCCTCAACATCTATTTTTCTTACATACTGCGAATACACTTTCTGTCTTTTATTAATATTATAGTCTTCATGATAAGTAGTATGGTCTATACAGCATATCTGATCTGTTGATCATATTATTAATATCTTATTCTATCTTTAATTTTAACTTTAATGATAAAATTTATTAAATATTTCATATAAATAATTCAAGCACAATCAAGCATTCAGATATAAAATGATCATATCTTTAAATGTTTAAAGATATGATCATATATATACTTTGATGAAAGTAATAACTAATTATTCTGAATCAATATCTTTTAATGAGTTTTTAATAGCATAATCATTTGGATTGTTTCGCTCTATTAATCTATTACCTATCGCTACGAAATCATTATACTGAAAGTAAGCATCGCGTGCAATTATGTATGGGTCTGAAGAATTTTTTAGTAAAAAATCAGAATCCAGCAATCGCGCACGAGTCTCAATGCCTTCAATAAACCATTTAGCTAGATACATCCATAATGTCAACCAGCTAAGTGTTGGATACATAGAGTCTAAACAGTTACCGCCATTTTGACGTAGAGTGAAGCTTCCATATCCAGGAAGAACTATATATAAGTAATATGGAATGCCATAATATCCTAATGTGCTACCAAAACCATGGTGTTCTTGTTTTGCTAGCTTAGTATTTGCCATTGATGCAACATCAATGAAGCCACCTATACCTATAAGCGTATTCAGAAAGAATCGGTTAAAGTGTATAAATCCATCATAAATATCACCCTTGAGTAGACTGTTAACCATGCTAGCTGGTTCTTCAAGATTACTAGTAAAGCCTACAATACTAGAACGTGCTTTTACAGGTAGATAGTGACGCCACGCTATAGCTAGAGGACGCAAAAAGTAAGGATCAAGATAATCATAATTCAAGCTAAACATTATGCGGTTAAAACTTTCTAACGGATCTGAGAGTTCCTGAGTTTCTGGTTTGCATGCACCTGAGATACATCCAACTAATAATATACTTGCTAGAGTTACTCCTGTCAGACGAAGTTCCATTTTTTGCTCCAGAAAAGTATTTAATTACTCGTAAAATTTTATCCTTTTAGCTATTCTAGTATTTTTTGTAATTATTATAGAACCAGAAACATATTCTTTATTAAAAAATATGCATACTACTTGATAACAAGTATACAAGATAATCCAATTTCTTTATTTTATGATAAATCGTATTTCACTATACAAATAACCTGTTTATATATTAATGATATCTCCTTGGATGCTGAAGGTTTAGATCTTTACTCATCTTCTAAGATTAAGTAGCATCAGGAAAATTCTTTTGTTCTTAATCTTATCGTTAGGTTAAATATTTGATAGGTATCTTGCTTTCTAAGAGACATTAGATGAATGATTACAACTAATCATCAGTATTAGGTTTCTAGTGGAACATGAGGTTATATTTAAGTATTATTTAAGAATAATATCAAGACTTATCGTGTGTAGAAAAACAATGATTAATATTATTAATAATAAAGTATTATCCTACATCTCGGGCGTCAATATACTATCAATATAGTAATAATATTAAAATTAAATATAATATCTTAAATAATATTTAGAAACGATTTGATTTATTTTTTACTAAGATTAAGAATATGATCGATCAGTTTGTATAATTAGACAATATCAGTCTATGAATATCTTAGTTTACATAACAACAAACTAATATAAAAATTTTTTGTATATTAAATTACATACAACTCTTATAAAATTATCTTACCCAGTAAGACGCTAAATATAATGGATAAGGTTATACCTATAGCACCTGGTATAAGGAAAGTATGATTGAACATACATCTACCAATACTAGTTGTTCCTGTTTCATCTATTTTTACCGCTGCAATCAAAGTTGGGTAAGTTGGCAGAATAAATAGACCAGACACTGCTGCAAAAGAAGCAACTGCAATTAGATTAGAAATATTCAGTGCTATCGCGATTGGCATCAGAGCTTTCACCGTTGCTGCTTGAGAATACAGTAGAGTAGAGGCGAAGAAAAATATGACTATCATTAACCAAGGATACTCCTGAACTACATTGCTTGTAGTTTTTGTGATCCACTGAAGGTTCGCTTGAACGAAAGTATCACCGAGCCAAGCAAGACCCAAAATACAAATGCATGCGTTCATCCCAGTTTTAAAGATGCTAGAATTTAGGATATGATCAGTTTTAATTCGGCACAGAATAGTTGTGATTGCTGCAACACTCAGCATGATACTCAGTATACTGTTAGTTGTATTCATTATTGGTACTTCAACGAGACCTATGATTGAGCTATTTATGATAGAATAACTAACTACGCACAAAATACCTAGTATAAACAACCATAAAGAACTTTTTGCATAATGTTTAAGAAAAATTTTCTGTTCGCTATCTGCTTTAATCAGGCCTGTACACAGACGTTTTCGGTATATAGGATCATCAGAGAGCTTTGAATTAAAACAGATAGAAATAATTACTGACATAGTAAGAACAGCCATAAAAGTAGATGGAATCATTACCATTAATAGCCTGATATAAGTAATGCCTTGATCTTCCATGAGAAAAGACATATAAACTACAGCGGCAGATACTGGAGACGCTGTAATAGCGATCTGAGCTGCAATTACTGATGTAGAGAGTGGTCTACACGGTTTAATATCTTGTTTTTTTGCCACTGCTGAAATCACTGGTAGAGCAGATAGACAAATGTTTCCCGTACCGGTGAATATAGTTATAAAATAGGTAACTATGGGGGCTATAATAGTGATATGTTTTGGGTTATTACGTAGCATTTTTTCAGTTTTTTTGACTAAATAGTCCATGCCACCGGCTATTTGCATAGTAGATATTGCAATTATAACAGCCATTATAATTGAAATAACGTCGAAGGGAATCTTTCCAGGTTTAACACCAACAATAGCAAGTACTAAAACCCCTAAACCACCAGCAAATCCTGCTCCTATACCCCCTATTTTTGCACCCAAAAATATAGCGAGCAGTACGATAATTAGTTCCAGGACTAACATAGAATTTCTCCTAAAATATATAAGATAATATTTTTTGTGTTTAAAGGTTTTTCTTGATCTGAGTGGTGTCTTGTAGGCATACTGATGGGTGTTATTTATTTTATATTTTATCTATTATTTGTTTAAAGCCAATCATATCGGTGTAATTATTTCAATTGTATTTTGTAATACAATAAACTTGTATTTAAACAATACAGCTAGGTCATCCCTGATAAGCTATATTGTTTTAAACTTTTATTAGTCTAAAATTCTGATAAAAGCATGAATTAGCATTTTTGTTTGGGTATATTTTTACTTTTTATATACAAATACATTTTAAGAAAAACTAGTTTCGTTTTAATTGTGTATATGTATTTAATCAACTATACACGATTATCATCGCAGATAAGCCGATTTGTTCAAGCAAGGATTGCAATAAAACGCAAACCGTAATTCTCTAAGATTTATTATGATACATCAGCAAGTAAATTTTATACAGTAAGAGATAAAGAAAAACATGCTGATATCAGTTTATATAGGTTAATATATAAAAACTTATATCCAAATTTGCTTTACTAAGAATGTGCTAAATTATGAAAATTATTTATTTGCAGCTAGGTATAACAAATATGCGTTGTATTTTTCAATAAATGTAATAAAGATAATGTTTAGATTAATTATTGTTTTTGATACTGAGTACTCTAATCTACAAAAAATAGCATCAAAAGATTAATCTTTATTAAATACCATGATTATATTCATTTAAAGTTAATAGTTTATAAGAAGATGAGCTATCCAGCAGTGTTAAAATAGGTATTCTTTATTATAAAGATAATAAATATTGTCTGCAGATATTTGCTATTTTAATAACCTTATGTATACTCCTTCATATTCTCCATTTTTTATTAGGAGATCATCAAAAAAGGTTCTGTTTAATCTTTTATCTATCTCTGTTATATGATAGTACGTTGATTTTTTATCTTCTTATTGCATCCCTAGTTATTATCACTCCATATATAGCAAGTATTATTAATATCTTCCTAATCAAAAGATTTAATCATTCTAGATGAAAAATTATTATAAAATCTATTTTGTGTCTATTGATTTATGGATCATATAAAATTAATATCATTTATTTAGTTTTCAATATTGCTAAATAGTCTTAATTGACCCTTCCTAGGATTATAGAAAATTTATACAAATAAAAATATCACTCATTCTTAATAACGTAATGTTAGAAAAATTACTAGCTTTTATAAGTATACGGATCCTCAATATTATATAGTTGACAGTTATGATAATGATCATTATTCCTAATGTAGGATGTGAATTTTTTCTTTTCCTATAAATATTTCTTACGTTATTAGTAATATTTCTAATAGTGTTTCTCTTGCATTAATAATCTATAGTCTCAAGAATATTAGATGTGTTATTAACATGGATCTTTCAATTTAATTTCTTATGTTACTACATAATTTTAAGAATTTTGTTGAAAATAATGTAAGATAATTTAAAAATGAGAGAGGTACTAAATTATATTAGATAAAATCATAAATCTTTACCCTGGAAATTATCTAGAGTAAAATGATGTGAAGGTCTACATTAAGATAATATCTATTTGCTTTATAAATATCTATTGCTTAAATATGCACAATGATATGCAGCGTTATATAATATTGCATAATGTAAGATATATATAATATTTTGTAAAAGTTATTAAAAATAATATGACTGCTTACACCTGCACTAATTACCATTAGCAAATTTTTGTCTAACTAAAACATCAAATTTTATAAAAGCGATATTTAAATAATAAAAATATAGGTGTTTTTTAATTGCTACGTCATCTTCTTATTTATCAAGAAATTTGCGCATTTATGAAGATAGAGAATCAATATGAATGATATTTTTTCTAATCATGATAAAATTCTTGATACATCTGGGCTAATCTGCCCTGAACCTGTAATGATGGTCCGTAAAACTGTACGTTATATGATTTATGGTCAAACTCTGTTGCTTATAGCAAGTGATCCATCAACTACCCGTGATATCCCTTCTTTCTGTTGTTTTATGAATCACGAATTGATTGCTCAGGAAACAAGTCAATTGCCATATCGCTACTTATTGCGTAAAGGTACGGATTCGGGAAGTGCAAGCTAAATTTTCATTAACCAAGAAGAACTTTTCTCATATCTTCAGTTCTATGAACTCGTTAGTATTTCAAAATATATTAAATAATGTACTACTTGTGATCTTATATCTAAGATATTAAATATATTATTGAAATCCATAAAGATTAATTATTTTTATGTATTTCTCTCAAAACGGATAGTGAGTCATTTAGTTAGAAATTTCTATTAAGGTCTAAAACTATATCTCATTCAATTAATGAGATCATCTAATAAAAATTTTTTGATAATATGGCGATGAATTTATTATAAATTTTTTATCTCATCAGTTGTTAGAATCATAATTTTTCTGAATAATCCTAGTAATATAATTTTGTATGTACTTTTTAGGGTCTATCTGCAATAACAGAGTGAGCAAAATTAATTAAATTTAGTTTAATTAATTTGAGATGTATAAGCAAGATTCCTTATTAGAATAGTTTTATAATTTACCAGAAATATCAATCTTTTTAATCTTCATTAGTTTATTACTTACATTACCTAAAATAGCTCTTACAATTCTTGGATTCCCTGCGATTGTATTACCTGATTTCAAATAGTTATGACCGCCGTCGAAGTCAGTAACTAGACCACCTGCTTCACATACTAGTAGTTCGCCAGCAGTTATATTCCAAGGTTTTAGACCTAATGCAAAAAAACCGTCTACCCGGCCAGCAGCAACATATGCAAGGTCTAGGGCAGGAGTACCGGTATAGCGTAAATCAGTAAACTGTTGAAAGAATTTATCTAATACTACGATATAAGAAGGAACCTGTTTTTTATCTTTGAACTTGAAACAGGTTGCTAGAACAGTCCCTGCTAAATATTTAGATATTGCACCCCTTAGTCGATAGCCATTCAACTGCGAGCCCTGACCACGGGTTGCAGTAAACATTTCATTGCGCATTGGATCATAAACTACAGCAATTTCAGTGCGGCCTCTGATTCGTACTGCAAGAGATACTGAAAAGTGCGGAAGACGTCTGATGAAGTTTGCAGCCCCATCCAATGGATTCAGTATCCACTGAATCTCATTACCTGAATAGAGCATGTTACAACTTTCTTTACTAAGGATTGTATGATGGGGGTAAGATTTGCGAATAGTTTCTATGATCAAGCATTTAGCATTAAAATCAACTTTAGATACAAAATCGCTACTAATTTTTGAGTTCGTCTCAATTGTCTCAGGAATTTCGTAATTTCTTGTCAACAAATTGCCAGCCATACGCGCAGCCCGTATAGCGATATTCAGCATCGGATGCATAATCATCTTCCACAAGATCTTAAAAAGTAATAAATATGTTAGTAGTATAGCAGGTTATGAACGAAAAGAGACCCGAATGGTTTAATTTGTTTATTTTGTAATATTTAGAAACAAGTTAGATCTTTGTCATGAGATATCAGTAATAGAGACTTCTTTCACGGCATGTAATCAATAGAAAGAATAAATAGAATATCAATGTTAATTAATAAGATATTCAAATTATCTGAATCAATTTATATTGATAATTTTTTGCAACCTGGTTGGTATTATCTTGATCTTTATAATGATTTTTACTTGAATAAGGTTTGTGATTATATAGCAGTATCCTATTAATTGATCTTCGTTATCATATATATTTGAGTTATTCTCAAAACTAGATCTTATTGCTTATCGTGACTATATGGATACTTCTATAATCACATCAGGTCGAATTATGGCTATAATTTATTGAGACTGAATTTATAATTATGCTCCACCATAACTTTAGTATTTTTATATTTTACCGCATAATGATAATTCTAATATTTATAGATATCATATTGATATAGTTACTATAAACTAAAGAAGTATTTATAATACTGCAATTAAAATTTTACTCATTGACTGATCTAATATTTATAAAAAATATGCATAGCCACTACTTATATCATATATAGATTAGTTATTTCATTAAAAAATAAAATACCTTATAGGTAATAGTCATTGCGCTATATAAATTGCTGATATGTTTATACTTCATTAATAGAATAGAGAGAGTAACTTTTGTTATTAAATATAATGTGTTATCGTTTATATTAATATTAAGTCCTATATCCTAATCCATTATAACTTGAGAAAACCAATATGATACGCTATTTGGTCAGTCGCAGAACCTAGAAATTATTCCATTATTAAATCTTATGTATATTTTTATTTCAAAAAGAGAGGTATATCAGATAGCACGACTTAGGTTTTTTGAAGTATTTAAGAATGCATAGTTATATATATTTTCATCTTAATTATTGAGTCGCACTTACTGAATAAAGACTTAGGATATTTCTTTCTTAGCTAGACCGCCATTATATTTTGCTGTATTATATGGCCATTTTTAGATCTACTTTCTCAGGAGTGTCTAAATATTTTATACTCTTGGTATGAGAAAATAGGTATCTATACATCTGTTTATTCGTTCTTTTGAAAAATTATCTCTATGCCGTTTTCACGTACATAAATAACGATTATGGCAGAGCAATAGCTAGATTTATGTTATTAATAAAGACTACCGAAATAATTATCAAGATAGATCCGTTATCTATCTAGTTCAAAGTTATCTATACAATCAGTACTATATTTAATAAAATAGGACCATCCAAGAGATCTCTCTTCACGCTATCACGCCAGAGTCTGATTGATTATTTACTAATACTTGTGGTCTCAGTTACTCATGCATGCATCCTTTATGAAATGCACAAAACAGAATGGTCATTACGGTAAAATTTGATCTGATTTTATAATTAGTATCGGTTCTATTAATGCATTTATCGTTCAGTATCAAGCATCTAAATGAGATAATAATCACTTGCTAAAACGCTTGTGCTGTTAACTTGGAATTCTTTAGATCCTGCACCGTAATCTCTATTCCAAGAGTTGGTAGTAGCTTACGGGTAGAGCTATATAACCGTTAAATAACGCTAACGCATTGATAAGAAGAAATTACTACTGTGTGTGGATCAAGAATGTTCCCATGGATAGAAGATCTATGATCAGTTATATACTTGCATTTTCAGCTTTTTGAGTAGTATTTCCCTTTTTCAATTTTGCACAAGTAAGGGGTATCATGCATCTGCAATTTTTGCATCATCAAACATGTTCTTACTCAATGAGGTAACTCGTAATTAATGCTGAATTAATAAACTGTTTCTATAGATATTTCATAATTATGCGTTAATTATATATTGCTAGTCTCCAGCCGACTCAAGTTGGTACTTATGCGTTTAAGGGCTAAGTTAAGGTCAACTAGATCTTTGGTAGTTTTCTATTGCAACTTTTCCAAGTACTACACCTATACTATTTTATCTAGTTCGGTAACTATTTGATGGTTAAAGATGCGATTGGTCTTGACAAGTATCATCATTGAGCGCTTCTTATGAATTACAGTGACTTAAACTCTAGGTTATATAAAAGAAGATTAATATTCATAATCAAGAAGCTCTATGCAGAGAGCTGGATTATTTTCACAAATTAGAGGCTTATAGACATAAAATGCATTCTATAAATTATAAGACACCTTACTTATTTACTTAACCCTCTGACAATTAATGGAAAAGGATAAAATATTAAAATATTTTAAATATAATTTAGCGTTTTGTAATCTTTGTATACGCTATATTTGCGGCAAGCAAACATTTTTGAAAAGAGATATATTATATGCATATAGATTAATTATTTACTATCTTGCAGCGTTTTATATTCGAGGCAATTATTTTCAGCACAGTACCCATAAAGATATAAGCTATGATTGGTAAGATGAATACCATTTTTTCGGGCAATGTCATGCTGACGCCTTTCTATGGTATCATCGCCAAACTCAATTACTTTACCGCAATCTAGGCATATAAGGTGAGCGTGATGGTCTTGTTTTGTAAGCTCGAAGACAGACCTTCCTCCTTCAAAATTATGACGAGTAGCAATACTCGCCTCTTCAAACTGGTTTAATACGCGGTAGACGGTTGCTAAACCTATTGCCTCACCCATATCGATTAGTTTCTTATAGAGATCTTCTGCACTTACGTGGTCGCAAGTTGGATCCTGTAGTGCTTCTAGAATTTTAAGACGCGGAAGCGTGACTTTAAGTCCAGCCTTTTTTAAGGCAGTATTATTATCTATCATGTAGGTTCTTTCCAGTTACTTGTTTTTGAGGAGTTTAGAACGCATAGTGTTTACAGCATGTCTTGCTTTAAATGATTATCATCAAACTAAAATTTAATCGATGTTTATTATAAATTCTATAAAGGTAAATGATAAACAGAGCAGTATAAATCTCTTAGTTTTAATAATACTGTGACGATAAACACAGCAATAATAATAAATTTTACTATATCAGTAGAGTGATTTAAATATGGCACATATTACTTGAATATTGAAATTTTTGCTATTGATTGAATAAATGAATCTTTAGATACTACATAACAAGCATTGTTATCATACGCTCAAGATCTATATTCTCGCAAAATAGAAATTTTAAATTTACAAAAATTAATACTAAAAATGCGTTAGATTATGATATAAACGAAAGTTATAGCACGATCATTAGTTCTATATGGATATTATACATTTACACAAAAATATTTCTCTCCTCAATTCATAATATTTTATTTATTATAGCCAATACGACCATCATATAAATGCTTACTCTCAAACATTATTGTGACTAATTATAAGGATATTCTCTAAAGATAGTAATATTGTATCTTACAACGTGATAAAAACATTCTGTTGATGAGCTTGCCTACTAATCTTATGAAGACTAAGATAATAAAATGTTTAGTCTGACTCAGAACAACACCAGTATGAGAAAAACATTTACTCTAGATAGGAACAACCTTAAAAAATATAGAAAAATAGAATAGAAATCGCCTGTGGTATGCTTTTATAGTAGTTATAAAATTATAGATATTAATGAACTATAAGTCATTTTATGAATAAAAGTATATATCCTTGCTAATCAACTCGATAGCATCTCAGAAAATTAGAGAAAGAACTCTGAGGATATGATCCTGTATTAGTATTAAAATAAGCAATAAATACGACTACTCAATCAATATATGATTCATAGCTTAAAAATGAGCATTTGCTAGAGAAAAGATTCATGTTAAGAATTATTGTATGTGCTACTATAATCTATACAAAATACTATACTTATTACTTAATACAGCGTAGTAACGATCACAATCATTGGCATCACGACTAAACTCGAGAAATAATGCACATTATTGCCCTAGACATCGTTAGATTAGTCTGAAGCTGTAGTTCTTTTCTCTTCTAGATTTATTTAATCACTCAATATTATTGCGCAAGTTTATATTAGCCAATAATCTCAAATAAACGCATTTCTTTAGAGATCTGCTTTACCCATGCATCAACGCGAGCTGTGGTAAGCGCAGGCTGGCGGTCTTCATCTATCGCTAAACCGACAAAATTTGTTTCGTCAAATAGAGCCTTGGATCTTTCGAAATAATAACCAGATACTGGCCAGTGCCCAACGATAGTAGCACCCATAGGTTTAATTAATTTATAGAGAATGCCCATCGCATCACAGAAGTACTCTCCATAATCCTCTTGATCTCCACTACCGAAAATAGCAACTAATTTTCCATTGAAGTCTATTTTGCTTAGTGAAGGAAAAAAATCATCCCAGTCACACTGCGCTTCACCGTAATACCAAGTAGGAATGCCAAATACGAGCATATTAAATGTTTCAATATCTTCTTTATTGCTTTTAGCTATGTCATGAATTGCAGCGATATCTTTTCCGAGTTTTTTTTGTATCAAATTAGCAATATTCTCAGTATTACCAGTATCACTACCAAAAAAAATACCTACTAATTCCATATATAGTTATACCTTAATTATATTTTAAATATAAAAAATACTTCAATACACAAGAAATAACAATGCTTACTGTATAAAAATACGTTAAATAGTTCTAGGTTGTAGTTATTCTGCGCTAGTTAGGAACTAATATGTGAAATATTATTCCATAATTATTTGAAATAAATTTTATATTATAATCTTTTCTATGTAAGATCTGTCAAAAACGTATTAATAGATCGTTTAGCATAGTGATATCTAGATGCATGTTATGCATTAACTCTCGAGTTTAGTCGTGATGCCAATGATTGTGATCGTTACTATGCTGTATTAAGTAATAAGTATAGTATTTTGTATAGATTATAGTAGCACATACAATAATTCTTAACATGAATCTTTTCTCTAGCAAATGCTCATTTTTAAGCTATGAATCATATATTGATTGAGTAGTCGTATTTATTGCTTATTTATCATGTAAAAAAATTATTTAGATCTCCCGGTAGATCTTACCTAATTGATAATAAGTACAATTACACAAAGAAATATGTAGTATCATATGAATACTTATCCTATATTTGTCTTTCTAAAATTATTTATAATTATTTAAGACTAAATTAAGGGTTTACATTATTATTTGCCGTGTGAAAATAATATTCTTCCATAAGAAACATGTCTGACAAACCTTTTCATTGTTAATGATATTAAAATATTCATGTATCGTATCATTTGAATCCTAGGAGGATTACTATCTTACTAGTAAGAGCTTATAGTGATAAGACGATTAATTTGATTGCTTTCTTTGTTATTTCCTTCATCATTTATATCTCACTTTTCCGCAATAATGTGCATGCGCATTGTGTGATAAAAATTGTTTAGCATAATAGTTAGCCCAGAATTCATAAGATACATGATACGAGATATCATCTATCTTATGCGTTTTATATTTTAATTATTCAAATGATCTCTATGACTAGATATTATTATAGTTATAGAATAAAATGCGCTAAATTATTTAATGCATTATAGTTTAACTTTTAAGTGATATCGATCATAGAAATAAAACCCTGATGTATGGATAAGAACAGGAGAATTATTTTGATTAATATTGATCAAATATCTTGACTTAATCTATTATATATTAACATTAGAAGGCGCAATAAATCTCATGCAGAGAGCTTCTCTTACTTCTGCTAATAAAAAATGCTACATGAACATCATGATTGTATGATTGTTTATTCTATGCGACCTTGTAAAGGTTATCTGCGAAATAAGTGCTGATCGTATCTGAAATATTTTCTTAAAGAAAACAGATAATAAATTTATTTTTTTGGTTATTCTAGAAAGAAGCCATATATATAAAGATATTTTTTGAAAAAAATGTATATTTTACGAATACAAAGATACGTGGCAAAATAAAATTATTTATGTATTATCTAGTGTGGATATTCAAATTTTTTGAAGCTTATTCGACATAAAACTTATTAAGTCTGGCACAGATAAAAACTTTAGAATAGGTTTATTATCTTATACGAATCATAGTAATTACTTTATTAAAAAAGCATCTGCATGTCATAGATAGATAATAATTCTGTGATATAGTTAAGTACTACCGTTAGATATAATAAGTCATGTAATAATATTGAGTCTTGCTTTTATTGATTTTTTGATATATATCTTAAGCTCATAGTATATGACAAGAACGTTATCTTAATGTGAGTTAAAATCATTATTTTATGTTTTATGTATTTAATTTGCTTTCTGATCTATTCTTGAATTATAATATGCTTGTTTACATAAAAAATATGAAACCCTTTTAAAAAAATAAACAATTAAAAATATTTAATAATACTCCTATATAAGCAGTTATATGCTCAAGATTACATTCCCCATCAATTAAAATGGGTGTGAAGAGTAATTTCTTATTTTTATAAAATAATGGAGTTCTGATCTCATGCAGAACCAAAGAATCCGTATACGTCTGAAAGCTTTTGATCATCGTCTAATCGATAAATCAACTGCGGAAATTGTTGATACTGCCAAACGCACTGGTGCGCAAGTTCGTGGACCGATACCGCTACCAACTCGCAAAGAGCGCCTTACTGTTCTGATCTCTCCGCATGTCAATAAAGATGCGCGCGATCAGTACGAAATACGGACCCATAAGCGTCTTGTTGATATAGTAGAGCCAACAGAGAAAACTGTTGATGCTTTAATGCGTCTAGACCTAGCTGCTGGCGTAGACGTGCAGATTAGCCTGGGTTAGTGAGGGTCACTGAACGAGTGAGAGGTTCAATAAATGATTGGTTTAGTCGGTAAAAAGGTCGGCATGACTCGCATCTTCACTAAAGATGGTATCTCTGTCCCGGTAACAATTATCTTAATAGAAATAAATCGTGTTACTCAGGTAAAAACCCTGAATAATGATGGATATCGTGCTGTTCAGGTAACTACAGGAATCAAGAAAGCAAATCGTATATCTAAAGCAGCAGCGGGACATTTTAAAAAAGCTGGGATAGAAGCTGGTAGTATTCTGCATGAATTCCGTCTCAGTGCAGATGAAGCTCTGACTGTAGGTCAGAGTATTAGCGTTGATATCTTTGCTAAAGTTAAAAAGATAACAGTTACAGGCACTTCTAAAGGCAAGGGTTTCGCAGGCACAGTAAAGCGCTGGAATTTCCGTACTCAAGATGCTACTCATGGTAACTCCTTATCTCACCGAGTGCCAGGTTCTATTGGTCAGAACCAAACTCCAGGTAAAGTATTCAAAGGAAAAAAAATGGCAGGTCAACTAGGTAAGGAACGTGTCACTATTCATAACTTGGATGTAGTGCTTGTGGACACTGAGCGCAATATACTGCTGGTTAAAGGTCCTGTGCCAGGCACAACAGGTAGCAATCTTATAGTTAAGCCTGCTGTTAAGGTGTGAGACAATAAAATGGAATTAGTAATGAAAGGCGCGAAAAAAGCATTGAATGTTTCCGAAACTACCTTCGATTGTGATTTCAACAAAGCACTAGTACACCAGGTAGTGGTTGCCTATGCAGCTGGCTCTCGTCAAGGTACTCGCTCCCAAAAAACTCGCGCTGAAGTAACTGGTTCAGGTAAAAAACCTTGGCGTCAGAAAGGTACTGGTCGTGCTCGGGCTGGCTCTGCAAAGAGTCCTATCTGGCGATCTGGTGGCGTTACATTTGCTGCAAAGCCTCAGGATCATGGTCAAAAAGTTAATAAAAAGATGTATCGCGGCGCACTAAAGAGCATTCTCTCTGAACTTGTGCGTCAAGAACGCCTGATTGTTGTTGATGATTTTACTATAGAAGCTCCTAAAACTAAGCTGCTAGTACAGAAACTAAAAGAGATGTCGTTAAAAGAAGTGCTTATTATAACTTTAGCAGTGGATAAACATATGTTTTTGGCTGCTCGCAACCTTTATAAGATTGATGTCCGTTCTGTAACAGGCATTGACCCTATGAGTTTAATAGCCTTTGATAAAATTATTATGACTGATGAGGCTATGAAAAAAGTTGAAGAGAGGCTAGCATGATCTATAAAGAACGTTTTCTAAAAATAATGCGCGCAACGCACGTTTCTGAAAAAGCGTCTATGGTTATGGAAAAAAACAATACGATAGTTCTTAAAGTTACTAAAGATGCAACAAAAGCAGAAATAAAATCTGCAATTAAGGAGTTATTTCAAATTGAAGTTAATGCAGTGCATACCTTGGTAGTAAAGGGAAAGATAAAGCGTAACGGTAAGCGTGTCGGTCATCGCAATGACTGGAAAAAAGCTTACGTAACCCTGCAAAAGGGCCAAAATTTAGATCTCATTGGCAGCGTAGAGTAAGTCGGAGGAGTAGAAAACAATGGCAATTGTTAAATGTAAACCGACATCTCCTGGTCGTCGCCACGTTGTTAAAGTGGTTAACCCTGAGCTTTATAAGGGGAAACCTTATGCTCCTTTGCTTCAAAAAATTAGTAAATCTGGCGGACGTAACAATAATGGTCGTATCACTACTCGTCACATAGGTGGTGGTCACAAACAGCATTATCGTTTGGTGGACTTCAAACGCAATAAAGATACTGTATCTGCTGTTGTAAAGCGCGTGGAATATGACCCCAATCGTTCGGCAAACGTTGCGCTGGTTTTATATAAAGATGGAGAATATCGTTATATTTTAGCGCCAAAAAGCCTAAAAACTGGTGACCAGATTCAATCTGGCGTTGATTCTGCTATCAAAATAGGTAATACATTGCCAATGCGTAATATCCCGGTGGGCTCTACTGTTCATAACGTAGAAATGAAACCAGGTAAAGGTGGTCAGATGGCGCGTTCTGCTGGTTCATATGTTCAAATCATTGCTCGAGATGGTGCTTATGTGACTCTACGTTTGCGTTCTGGCGAAATGCGAAAGATACAAGCTAATTGCCGCGCTACCTTAGGTGAAGTTGGTAATGCTGAACATATGCTACAAGTACTAGGTAAAGCAGGGGCAAGTCGTTGGCGTGGTGTACGTCCTACCGTTCGTGGTACCGCAATGAATCCAGTCGACCATCCACACGGTGGTGGTGAAGGTCGTAACTTTGGTAAGCATCCTGTATCTCCGTGGGGCCTACAGACTAAAGGTAAGAAGACCCGCAGCAACAAACGTACTGATAAATTCATTTTACGTCGCCGTAGTAAAAAATAATTAGAGGATAAGCCATGCCACGTTCTCTCAAGAAAGGTCCTTTCATTGACCTACACTTGCTGAAGAAGGTAGAGAAAGCCGTGGAAAACGGAGATAAAAAGCCTATCAAGACTTGGTCTCGTCGTTCAACGGTCTTTCCAAACATGATTGGTCTAACTATTGCTGTCCATAATGGTCGTCAGCATATTCCAATATTTGTAATCGATGAAATGGTCGGTCATAAATTAGGTGAATTTGCAACGACTCGTACTTATCGCGGCCACACAGCTGATAAAAAAGCTAAAAAACGCTAAAAGTAGAGGTAGAGATGGAAACTTATGCAAAACATAGCCATGCTCGTTCTTCTGCTCAGAAGGTTCGCCTCATAGCTAATCTGATCCGTGGTAAGAATGTTTCGAAAGCTTTGGAGTTGTTGGTTTATGCAAATAAGAAAGCTGCCGGTCTGGTCAAAAAAGTACTCGAGTCTGCCATAGCAAATGCAGAACACAATGATGGCGCTGACATCGATGATCTGAAAGTGATTAAGATATTCGTAGACGAAGGGCCAAGCATGAAGCGTATGATGCCGCGTGCTAAAGGTCGTGCAGATCGTATACTGAAGCGTACCAGCCACATTACAGTGGTCGTATCCGATCTCTGAGAATCTGGAGACTACAATGGGTCAGAAAGTACATCCTAATGGTATTCGTTTAGGTATTGTCAAACCTTGGAATTCTACTTGGTTCGCGAATACTAAAGATTTCGCTGACAATTTAGAAAGCGACTTTAAAGTTCGCCAATTTCTAACGAAAGAGCTGGCGAAGGCTTCTATTTCTCGTGTTGTAATTGAGCGTCCTGCAAAGAGCATTCGTGTGACTATTCACACAGCTCGTCCAGGTATCGTTATCGGAAAGAAAGGTGAAGATGTAGAGAAATTGCGTAAGGTAGTAGCTGATATTGCTCGCGTTCCTGCGCAAATCAACATCTCTGAAGTGCGTAAACCGGAACTAGATGCAACATTGGTTGCTGATAGCATTGCTTCACAGCTAGAGCGTCGTGTTATGTTCCGTCGTGCAATGAAGCGTGCTGTACAAAACGCAATGCGTTTGGGTGCTAAAGGTATTAAAGTAGAGGTTAGCGGTCGCCTAGGAGGTGCCGAAATTGCGCGTACTGAATGGTACCGCGAAGGTCGTGTTCCATTGCACACTCTCAGGGCTGATATAGATTATAATACATCTCAAGCGCACACTACTTATGGTATAATCGGAGTCAAGGTATGGATTTTCAAAGGTGAAATCCTAGGTGGCATGCTTGCTGCAGAACAATTAGATAAACCAGCTGCTCAACCTAAAAAGCAGCAGCGTAAAGGCCGTAGGTAAGGGAGAGTAGCTGCATGTTACAACCAAAGCGTACAAAATTTCGTAAAGTGCATAAGGGACGCAATCGTGGGCTAGCGGCTCAAGGTATGGATGTGAACTTCGGCACTTTCGGACTAAAAGCTATCAGTCGTGGTCGTCTAACTGCACGGCAAATAGAAGCCGCCCGTCGTGCTATGACTCGTGCGATAAAACGTGAGGGTAAAATTTGGATACGCGTTTTCCCAGATAAACCGATTACCGAAAAGCCTCTTGAGGTTCGCATGGGTAAAGGTAAAGGTAATGTGGAGTATTGGGTTGCCTTGATCCAGCCTGGTAAAGTACTTTATGAAATGGGAGGCGTGCCTGAAGATCTAGCCCGTGAGGCTTTTAAGCTAGCAGCGGCTAAACTCCCCATGAGAACTACTTTTGTAACTAAGACGGTGATGTAATGAAAATACAGAAGTTGCGTCAGAAAAGTACCACAGAGCTGCGAACTGAATTGTTGACCCTTCTGCGTGAACAATTTAAACTACGTATGCAGGCAGCATGCGGTAAACTGCAACAACCTCACTATTTAAAACAAGTGCGACGTGAAATCGCTCTTGTTAAGACTTTAATCACTGAGAAGGCAAGTGCGTAATGACTGATCAAATCCGTACTATGCAGGGTCGAATAGTGAGTGACAAAATGGAGAAATCTGTTGTTGTTATAATCGAACGCATGGTTAAGCATCCAATATATGGTAAATTTATCAAACGTACGACTAAACTGCATGTACACGACGAAAAAAATGAATGTAATATCGGTGACATTGTAGAAATACGTGAATGCCGACCAATATCTAAAACTAAGTCTTGGACCTTGGTGCGTATTGTAGAAAAAGCCGTTCTTTAATGCACTCGTATCTTTAATATTTAAACGGCTCAAAGTTGAGCCGTTTATTTTTCACATATATTCTAGAAGTGGTGTTATAATACTAGCCACTCAATCGTTAGGATTTAAAAAATTAACTTTAGATCCTAATCTCTACTATATATCAGTGGAGCATTAAAATGATCCAAGAACAGACTATGCTAAAAGTGGCTGATAACTCCGGTGCACGTCGAGTAATGTGTATCAAGGTTCTAGGTGGATCACGCCGCCGCTATGCAAATATCGGTGATATCATTAAAATCACCATTAAGGAAGCTATTCCTCGCGGTAAGGTTAAAAAGGGAGATGTACTAAAAGCCGTAGTTGTGCGTACAAAGAAAGGAATACGTCGCTCGGACGGTTCTGTGATTCGATTTGATGGTAATGCTTGCGTTATTTTACAGAATCAATCTGAACATCCTATTGGCACACGTATTTTTGGGCCAGTAACTCGTGAGTTGCGTAATGAAAAATTTATGAAAATTATTTCACTTGCACCAGAAGTACTGTAAGGATTGCACTATGGCAGCTAAAATCCGTAGTAATGACGAAATAATCGTGCTAACCGGTAAAGACAAGGGCAAGCGCGGTAAAGTAAAGAAAGTCTTTTCTTCTAGTAAAGTAATTGTTGAAGGAATAAACCTTGTCAAGAAACATCAAAAAGCAGTCTCTAGTTTGAATAAAATAGGTGGAATTATTGAAAAAGAATCTGCTATTCATGTTTCTAACATAGCCATCTTTAATGTATTAACCGGCAAGGCTGACCGGGTAGGATTTAGATTTGAAGATGGCAAAAAAGTGCGTTTCTTCAAGTCTAATAGCGAAACTATCAAGTAATTTGGAGTATAGTACGATGACAAAACTGCATGATTACTACAAAAACACAGTGGTCAAGCAACTAATGTCTGTTTTCGGCTACAATTCTGTTATGCAAGTCCCACTGATCAAGAAAATTACCCTAAATATTGGTGTTGGTGAAGCGATTGCGGATAAAAAATTATTAGATTATGCATCATCTAATCTAGCGGCAATATCCGGTCAAAAACCTTTAATTACTAAAGCACGAAAATCAGTTGCAGGATTTAAAATACGCCAAGGATATCCGATAGGATGTAAAGTAACGCTACGTGGTGCACGTATGTGGGAGTTCTTCGATCGTCTGATTTCTATTGCTGTGCCTCGTATCAGTGACTTCCGAGGTTTGCCTGCTAAATCATTTGACGGTCGCGGAAATTATAGCATGGGCATACGTGAACAGATTATCTTTCCGGAAATTGATTATGATAAAGTCGATCGTATTCGTGGTCTAGATATTACCATCACCACTAATGCGAAATCAGATGATGAATGTCGTGCGTTGCTGACTGCTTTCCACTTCCCATTACGCAAGTAAGGTAGAATTACTCATGGCTAAGCAATCTATGAAAGCACGCGAAATTAAACGCGTGAAATTAGCTGACAAGTTCTTTACTAAGCGCACTGAACTAAAAGCAATGATTTCTAATGTGAACACTGCTGATAAAGATCGTTGGCATGCTGTTCTTAAACTTCAGACTCTGCCGCGTGATTCCAGCCCGTCCCGTCAGCGTAACCGTTGTCGCCAAACTGGTCGTCCACATGCTTTTCTACGTAAGTTTGGGTTGAGTCGTATTAAAGTCCGTGAAGCTGCTATGCGCGGTGAAATACCTGGTCTTAAGAAAGCCAGTTGGTAATTTGAAGCATGGGAGTATAAAATATGAGTATGCAAGATCCGATATCGGATATGCTGACTAGAATCCGTAACGGTCAAGCTGCAAAAAGAGTTATGATTATTATGCCTTCTTCTAAAATAAAAATAGCAATAGCTAATGTGCTAAAACAAGAAGGTTTTATTAAGGATTTTAAAATTGCAGGCGATAAAAAAACTGAATTATTATTAGAGCTTAAGTACTTCCATGGCAAGTCAGTCGTAGAAAAAATTGAACGCATTAGCCGTCCAGGTCTACGGATTTATAAGAAAAAAGATAATATGCCAAAAGTTATGGCCGGTTTAGGTATAGCTATTATTTCTACTTCTAAAGGCGTTATGACTGATTATGCAGCACGCCAGTCTGGTATTGGTGGAGAGATTCTCTGCTATGTAGCTTGATCGAAAGGATAAAACATGTCTCGTGTTGCAAAAACACCTGTCGTTATTCCGATAGGCGTAGAAGTAAAGATTAACGACCAAGTAATTTCTATAAAAGGTAAAAACGGCGATTTGACTCGTATAGTCCATGATGCTGTTGAAATTAAGCATACCGGCAGTACATTGACCTTTGCTCCGCGCGAAAGTTTTTCAAATGCTTGGGCTCAGGCCGGTACAACTCGTGCTCTTGTTAATGCAATGGTTATTGGTGTTACCGAAGGATTCAGCAAGAAGCTACAGTTAGTGGGTGTAGGTTACCGGGCAGTAGTTAGAGATCAATCTTTGAACTTATCCTTAGGTTTTTCTCATCCAATTGAACATGCCTTACCAGAAGGTATTACTGCTGAATGCTTATCTCATACTGAAATTATGCTTAAAGGCTCTGATAAACAGTTGGTTGGACAAGTAGCGGCAGACCTGCGTTCTTACCGTCGTCCGGAGCCTTATAAAGGCAAAGGTATTCGTTACGCCGACGAGATCGTGCGTACTAAAGAGGCTAAAAAGAAATAAGTTAATACTATGGATAAGAAATCTGCTCGTATCCGTCGCGCGACGCGCGCACGTCAGAAGCTGAAAGAATTATGTGTAACTCGCTTGGTAGTACATCGTACACCCCGTCATATATATGCACAGGTAATTGCATCTAATGGTTCTGAAGTGCTGGTCGCTGCTTCTACTTTAGAGAAAGCAATAAGTGAGCAACTGGAATATACTGGCAATAAAAATGCTGCAATTATTGTAGGTAAAGTTATTGCTGAACGTGCGCTGGCAAAAGGTATTAAAGATGTATCTTTTGATCGCTCTGGGTTTCAGTATCATGGTCGTGTCCAGTCATTAGCAGATGCTGCTCGTGAAGCTGGTCTAAAGTTCTAAGGTAAAGGTATCAAATGGTTAATATCGAAAAAAAAGCTAGTGAACTGCAGGAAAAGCTAATCGCTGTAAATCGCGTATCTAAGACTGTAAAGGGCGGACGCATTTTTAGCTTCACTGCACTTACTGTAGTTGGTGACCGTAATGGGCGTGTGGGTTTTGGTTACGGCAAGGCTCGTGAAGTTCCTGCAGCCATCCAAAAAGCTATGGAGAAAGCTAGACGTAACATCATGAATGTTTCTTTAAATAGCGGCACTCTTCAGCATCCTGTGAAAGGAGACCATACGGGCTCTAGTGTCTTTATGCAGCCAGCTTCCGAGGGTACTGGTATTATTGCTGGTGGAGCGATGCGTGCCGTTCTAGAAGTTGCTGGAGTTCATAACGTTTTAGCCAAGGCGTATGGCTCTACTAATCCAATTAATGTAGTTCGCGCAACTATAGATGGCCTAGTAAACATGAAGTCTCCTGATATGATCGCCGCTAAGCGTGGTAAATCTGTTAAAGAAATTCTGGGTAATTAACCATGTTAAAAACTATTAGAATAATTCAAACGCGCAGCTCAATTGGTCGTTTGCCTAAACACAAAGCAACTTTATTCGGTCTGGGTCTGCGTCGTATTCGGCATATTGTAGAACGTGAAGATACTCCTTCCATACGTGGAATGGTTAAAGCAGTTTCCTATATGGTTAAGATTGGGGAGTAAGAGATGCGTTTAAACACTCTATCTCCGGCCAAAGGTTCCAGACACGTATCCAAACGTATAGGTCGTGGCATTGGTTCTGGATTCAGTAAAACTGGTGGTCGTGGTCATAAAGGTCAGAACTCTCGTTCTGGGGGGGGCATACGTCGCGGCTTTGAGGGTGGGCAAACACCCCTTTGCAGGCGTCTGCCAAAATTCGGTTTTACTTCCCGTAAAGGAATACTAACTACCGAAGTGCGTCTATCTGATATCGATTTAGTTGAAGGAGATATTATTGATCTAAATACTCTAAAATCCGCTAATATAGTTAGCCGAAAAATAAAATTTGTAAGAGTGATATGTTCGGGTCAAATCAGGCGTCCTGTAATTTTGCGTGGTCTTCGTGTTACTAAAGGTGCTCGTGCTGTAATTAAAGCTATTGGCGGTGAAATTGAGGAATCATTAGCAGATGGCTAAGCAACCAAGATTAGATCTTCAAAGTGCTAAGGGTGGACTTACCGAACTCAAGCATAGAATGCTATTTTTAATTGGATCACTAATAGTTTTCCGCATTGGATCTTTTATTCCTATTCCTGGGATTGATGCTTCTATACTTACGAATATGCTTGAACAGCAGCGCGGTACCATTATTGAAATGTTTAATATGTTCTCTGGCGGTGCGCTTAGCCGTGCTTCTATCTTTGCTTTAGGTATTATGCCATATATTTCAGCTTCAATTATTGTACAGTTATTGATAGTTATCCATCCAGTATTAGCAGAAATCAGGAAAGAAGGAGAATCTGGTCGTCGTAAGATCGGTCAGTACACCCGTTACGGTACGCTAGTTCTGTCAATTTTTCAGTCTATAGGGGTTGCAACTGGCCTTCCTAATATGCCGGGTATGCAAGGATTAGTAATGAATCCTGGATTTGCTTTTTATTCCACTGCAATAGTTAGTCTAGTAACAGGCACTATATTCTTGATGTGGTTAGGTGAGCAAATAACTGAGCGTGGCATAGGTAATGGTATCTCAATTATTATATTTGCAGGTATTGTGGCCGGTTTGCCACCGGCTATTGGCCATACTATTGAGCAAACTCGTCAGGGAGATCTTAATTTTCTTGTTTTGATATTAGTTGCGGCGCTAGTCTTTGCGGTAACTTTTTTCGTTGTTTTCGTTGAGCGAGGTCAGAGACGAATTATTGTAAACTACGCTAAGCGCCAGCAAGGACGTAGAATTTATGCGGCACAGAGCACACATTTACCATTAAAAATAAATATGGCTGGTGTCATACCTGCTATTTTTGCCTCTAGTATTATTTTATTCCCAGCTACGCTAGCATCTTGGTTTGGCGGGGGGACCGGTTGGAATTGGCTAACTATAATTTCTCTTTATTTGCAGCCCGGGCAACCTCTTTACTTATTACTCTATTCTGCTGCAATTATATTTTTTTGTTTTTTTTATACAGCCTTGGTCTTTAATCCAAGAGAAACAGCTGATAACTTAAAAAAATCTGGTGCATTTGTGCTAGGAATACGTCCCGGAGAACAAACGGCAAAGTATATCGATCAAGTAATGACACGTTTAACGTTGATTGGTGCCTTTTATATTACCTTTATCTGCTTGTTCCCCGAATTCATGCGTGATGCGATGAAAGTTCCATTCTACTTTGGTGGTACATCACTGCTAATTGTGGTAGTTGTCATCATGGATTTTATGGCTCAAGTCAAGACTATAATGATGTCAAGTCAGTACGACTCTGCATTAAAGAAAGCGAACTTAAAAAGTTATAACCGCTGATTCATCTATTTTAAAAAGTTACGGAGAATACAATGAAAGTTCGTACTTCCGTTAAGAAATTATGTCGTAACTGTAAAATTGTTAAGCGCAACAGTGTTGTGCATGTCATTTGCAGTGTAGAACCAAAACATAAACAGCGTCAAGGTTAAGTATCTTGCATATTTTCTTGCAAGTTGAGGTTAATATAGCTAGATTTTAGTCAGATAAACTCTGGTGAATTGCGTCAGTATCATTTTAGTATCCTGAAAGCGGGCTTGCCAAAGTGTTACTGTTGTGTAAACTTTAGGAGTGTATAGTGGCCCGTATAGCAGGAATTAATATTCCTAATCAAAAACACACTGTAATCGCATTAACTGCGATTTTCGGTATAGGCAATACCACCTCACAATCTATATGTCAAGCAACAGGAATTGCTAAAAATATTAAGATCAGTGAGCTTTCTGAAGAGGAAATAGATAAGCTTCGTGAGGCAGTTGGCAGGTATACTGTAGAAGGTGACCTGCGTCGCGAAGTAACCCTAAGTATCAAGCGGTTGATGGATCTTGGAACTTATCGTGGTTTGCGCCATCGTCGAGGTCTACCGGTACGCGGTCAGCGAACTAAGACAAATGCACGTACCTGTAAGGGTCCGCGTAGACCGATCAAGAAATAATTGGGGTGATTTAATAATGACAAAAGCACCTATGCGTGCACGCAATAAGCGTGTAAAAAAACAAGTATTAGATGGTGTGGCTCATGTGCACGCCTCTTTCAATAATACAATTATTACAATTACTGATCGTCAAGGTAATGCACTAGGTTGGGCAACAGCTGGTGGTTCCGGTTTTCGTGGTTCCCGCAAATCTACTCCTTTTGCTGCACAAGTAGCAGCTGAACGTTGTGCTGAAGCAGTCAAAGATTATGGAATTAAAAATCTAGAAGTTATGGTTAAAGGACCTGGTCTTGGTCGTGAATCTACAATTCGCGCATTGAACGCAGCTGGTTTTCGTATTACGAATATTACTGATGTTACTCCTATTCCTCATAACGGTTGTCGCCCACCAAAAAAACGTCGTGTATAAAGTTGCTCTTATATTGCTGGAGAAAGAGAAATGGCAAGATATTTGGGTCCTAAGCTCAAGCTAAGCCGTCGTGAAGGCACAGATTTATTCCTTAAGTCTGGTGTTCGTGCGATTGATACTAAGTGTAAAATTGAGCAGGCACCTGGCCAGCATGGTGCGCGTAAACCGCGTCTATCTGACTATGGAATTCAATTACGTGAAAAGCAAAAAGTTCGTCGTCTATACGGAGTTTTAGAACGTCAGTTTCATAATTATTATAAAAAAGCAGCCCAGCTGAAAGGTAATACCGGTGAAAACTTATTAAAACTCCTCGAGAGTCGTTTAGATAATATAGTTTACCGCATGGGCTTTGGTACGACTCGTGCAGAAGCACGTCAATTAGTTAGCCATAAAGCAGTAATAGTAAATAATCGCGTTGTTAACATTCCTTCTTATCAGGTGGTTCCTAATGACGTAGTCAGTATGCGCGAGAAATCTAAGCAGCAATCTCGTGTAAAGGCCGCCTTGGAGTTGGCTGAACAACGTCAAAGTACGACTTGGCTAGATGTTAATGTTGCCAAGATGAAAGGTGTGTTCAAAAGTAATCCTGAACGTTCCGATCTGTCTGCAGACATTGACGAGCACCTGATTATCGAGCTTTATTCGAAGTAAGGCTGAAGCACCAAAGAGAGGATATAATGCAGGTTTCTGTGACAGAATTTCTAAAACCGCGCTTAGTAGATATCGAGCAACTAAGTTCGACACACGCCAGAATTACCCTAGAGCCGTTAGAGCGTGGCTTCGGTCATACCCTAGGTAACGCATTACGCCGTATTCTGCTATCGTCTATGCCGGGTTGTGCAGTGACAGAAGTTGAGATTGATGGAGTACTACATGAATATAGTACTAAAGAGGGGGTACAAGAAGATATCTTAGAAATACTTCTCAACCTCAAAGGATTAGCAGTGAAACTGCAAGGCAAAAACGAGGTAATACTGAACTTATATAAATCTGGTATTGGTCCTGTGACGGCTTCTGATATAAGCTATAATAGTAATATTGAAATAGTCAAACCCAAATACGTCATCTGTCATCTAACTGATAAAAACGCATCAATTAGTATGCGTATTAAAATTCAGCGTGGTCGTGGTTATGTGCCCGCTTCAGCACGGATTAATTCGGAGGAAGATGAGCGTCCAATAGGTCGTCTATTAGTTGATGCCTGTTATAGTCCTGTAGAGCGTATTGTTTACAATGTTGAAGCAGCTCGTGTTGAACAGCGCACCGACCTCGACAAGTTAGTTATAGAGATGGAAACTAATGGTACGATTGACCCTGAAGAATCAATCCGGCGTGCAGCAACTATATTGGCTGAACAACTTGAAGCTTTCGTTGATCTTCGTGATGTGCGTGAACCTGAGGTAAAAGAAGAAAAACCAGAGTTTGATCCGATTTTGCTGCGTCCTGTTGATGATCTAGAACTGACTGTACGTTCTGCTAATTGCCTGAAAGCAGAAGCTATTCACTACATTGGAGATCTGGTCCAGCGCACTGAAGTTGAGTTGCTAAAAACGCCAAATTTGGGTAAAAAATCTCTTACTGAAATTAAAGACGTATTAGCCTCTCGTAGCTTATCTCTTGGTATGCGCCTAGAAAACTGGCCGCCAGCTAGTATTGTTGATGAGTAATGAAATTATAATTTAAGTTTTTATTGAGAAAGGATTAAGTAATGCGCCATCGTAAGAGCGGTCGTCAATTAAATCGTAATAGCAGCCATCGCAAATCTATGTTTCGCAATATGGCCAGTTCTTTAATACGTCATGAAATTATTAAGACTACAGTACCTAAAGCTAAAGAACTGCGTCGTATTTTTGAGCCGCTCATTACTCTTGCAAAGACTGATAGTGTTGCTAATCGCCGTTTAGCATTTGCGCGTATTCGTAATAATTCAATCGTAGCAAAAATGTTTAACGATCTAGGACATCGTTTCTTAAATCGTTATGGTGGATACACCCGCATTATTAAATGTAGTACCCGCGCAGGAGATAACGCGCCTATGGCTTATATTGAACTAGTTGATCGCGCTCCGTCACCTAAAATGCAGACATAACCATAAGAGAGTCATTCAATTTGTCTAAGTATTTGAATTTTATATAGGGACCATTCTATTAATTATTACTGCTTTCCATTGATAATGATTTATTTTATTATGTTCCTATTTAAGCTAGTAAATAGAGTTTCTTGCTTACCTAAATATCAAGTATATACATGCTTCCTCTGTAAAATATATTGTATTGACTAATACCTTATAATTTAGAAGCAATTGCTTTCTAGTAAAATATAATACACAGCCCTTGGTTATTATATTATTTAACTTCTAATAGATTCTAGCATATATAAACAGGATATCATAAGTATTTTGCAGTCGTTAAAAAATCAAAGTCAAATATAAAAGCACAAGAAATTTTAAAAATATAACTTCTTGTGCAATGATGTAACATCATGTAATACTAAACAGATTAGTTGAAACAATAAATATCGATATGGTTACAAGCCAGGCATAAAAGACTTGGTCTTTTTTTGCCTTTTCTAAAACCATTAAATATTGATCATGTCATACAGACATATACAAAAAATAAAGAATAATGCAAGACTCTTATATATCAACATATCAGAAGTGGAATAACCTGGCGTACAAGAGCTAAATAATTCTTACGGGTTTTCCCTAACAATCTATAAGAACAAGGTAGTTGGGCTGTTAATGGATTTATAGCATGGTTATTTAACCAGAATTCGTAGTGAAGATGGGGTCCTGTAGAACGGCCAGTATTACCTGATAAAGCAATAGGCTCTCCACGTTTAACTTTTTGTCCAGGTTTTACAAGAATTCTTTTTAAGTGCATAAATCTAGTTTTATATTGATGCCCATGACGCACAACTACATAATTTCCTGCAGCCCCTCCGTGCCTTGCGATCATCACCTCTCCATCTCCTACTGCAAATACTGGTGTTCCTACGGGCATGGCAAAGTCGATTCCACGATGCGGCGCCATGTGTCCAGTAACTGGATTAATTCTTAGGGGGTTAAATCTAGATGAAATACGAAACTTTTTTCTTGTAGGGAAACGCATGAATCCCTGCGTTAAACTGCTACCCTGACGATCATAAAATTTACCATCTTGCGCCCGGACTGCATAGTAATCTTTTCCTCCAGTGCGCATTCTTACCCCTAGTAATTTGCTCTGCTCACTACGGTTGTTCTTATATTCATGAGATATTAGTACTGCAAACTGATCTCCTGTATGTAATTTTCGAAAATCCATTTGCCATTGCAAAACCTTAATAATAGTATTAATTTCATGCATTTTAATTCCGGCAGTACGAGCGCTATTTACAAAATTACCCTTAAGAGCACCAGTAATAATATGATTGTTTCTATTGCCACAGTCAAATGTAATAACTTCTTTAAAGTTATTCCTAATCAGATTATAGGTGCGAATCTTAGAACTATTTTCTTTCCAGGATAGTTTTTGTAGTTCACTTTTATCATTTATCACCCACGAAATAGTATCACCTTTTTTTAAGTGATATAGCTCTGGATTGTATTTTGCCAGAGCGGAAACCCCTGAGATATCTATACCGAACTGGGTAAGAATACTGCTAATATTATCTCCACTAGCAACTACGTAATTATGAGTCTCGAGACTATCATCTTTCTTATCTTCTGATGATTTACTAGGCATCTCATCTTTTAGTGCTGACTTATACAGAGTTTTACTATCATCGGTTGTAAGGGTGCACAATTGTTTATTATCAGTATGGATATTTTTAGCAGTATTTTTATCTTCCCTTGTTTGGTACAAAAAGGGCCTGGCAATAGAAATTGCTAGCGTAATAACAGCTAGTGAACCCAGTATTACCTTATCTAGTCGGGGGAGGTTATTATACACTAAGGCTATAGATCGAGCTATCTGCTGCACTCAGGAGTTCCTCTTAATATTCATTCAGGCAATTTACATACTGTTGTGATAGCTGAGTCAAGAATTGCATATAACTATTAGCTCCGAGAGCTATTGCGGTTCCTAGGGGATCTAATGTCCCCTGATGTACTATTTTACCCTGTGACACCACTGAAATTATTGCCGGCCTGAACTGTGGTTCAGCAAAAATAGCCTGTGGTTTAACCAGCTGTGTTCTGATTTGATGTAAACGCTGTGCACCTGGTTGAATTGCAGGGTTGACTGTAAAATAACCTAAAGGAGTTAGACCAAAGGTTTTCTCAAAATAACCATAAGCATCATGAAATACAAAATAACCTTTCCCTAGCACAGGTTGTAGCATAATAACAATTTTTTTTTCTGTCTGCTCTAATTGTTCTTCAAATTTACGTAAATTTAAATCTAGCTTATTCTTCTTTTGCGGATTTTGTAATAATAATTTAGAGTGAATAGCAATGGCAATATTTTTTGCAATCGCTGGAGATAGCCAAATATGCAAATTATACTGACTATTATTGCAGACATTATGCTTTTCTAAGGACGTGCTATGAGTTTTTACAAGATTATTAATATTTTTATATTTTTTTATGCTATTTTTTTGTGGCAAGGATTCATAACAGCATTCCTGATGACTCTTAATGAGAAGACTATTAATATTTGGTAGGATAGATAAAATTAGGTTATTCTTATCTTCTATTTTTTGCGTAATCTTGGTCAAAAAAGACTCCATTGTCGGTCCTACCCATACCACAAGATCCGCATTATGCAAACGTTCGATATCCGATGGTTTGAGCGCATAATTATGAGGAGACGCACCATCAGGAAGCAGAACATCTGTTTGAGTCACACCATCAGTAATTGCTGATGCAATAAATCCTAAAGGGCGTATTGAAGTTAATACTTTTGCTTCAGCATAATTTGTACCAGCATGGCTCAATAATACCCCAAAAATAGCAGAGATCTGAAACCATTTTTTTTTTGCATCATCTTGAAGTTATCTTCTTCCTTTTGAAGTATGATCTAGAATGATATTCTACCTCATCATAAAAATATATTTAGTAAATTACTATTTTACTTTATCTCTTCAGAATATCATGTTTATTTTTATGTCTATTGCTTTTTTATTTTTATTGCTTAATATCATCCAATATTATAAATATTATCATAGTTTTAAAATAATATAATGACAGTGCGATTGATTATAGACTTAGGGACATCATAAGCAGGTTGCATAGCTCTAAAAATCATTTGTTAATTAACTAGCATAAATACAACTATAGCTCTGTTGAGCTATCAATTTTTTAATGCATTTAAGTACTTTTTAAATATAAACCTCTACTGCTGTAAGTTTTTTATTTCTTAAAAGTACTATAATCAGCAAATCAAACGCTCTTCATAGGGAAACCAGTGTCTTTGCTAGCATAATCTTTGTTATATAATTTCTAGATTATCAGAAAATATAGCGATCACAAGGTCCAACAATAGTATTTATATTGTATCATTTTGTTAAATTGTTTAGGATTGAAACTGCATCTATCTTTTAATCTTGCATAATTTTCTGATTAATATGTAATAAAATAGATGAAAAAGGTGCATTTCTTAGACAACATATTCACTCTTCAAGTAAAGAATTTTATTCGCTATAAATTTATCCGATAATTATAATGCCATTATTACCTATATTGAACATCATGCTTAAATAGTATTTTATTTTGGGGGGCAAGCAGTAATGATTGAGTTACTTCTTCCTAGTTGGATTGCAGGATCATTACTAGCATTGACTGCAGGACCTTTAGGATCTTTTATAGTATGGCGTCGCATGTCTTATTTCGGAGATATGTTAGCACACGCTTCATTGCTTGGTGTAGCATTTGGCATACTATTGAATATGAATCCTTTTATTGCTGTAATAATAGTAACGATATTGCTGGCTATTGGCTTAGTATGGCTAGAAAGCAGCCGAACACTTAGCGTGGATACGCTATTAGGCATTATGGCACATAGTACATTATCATTAGGTCTAGTTGTAGTTTCATTGATGTCTAACGTGCGTATAGATCTGATGTCCTATCTATTTGGTGATCTACTTGCGGTTACTTATGAAGATATCTTAATTATCGCCATTGGGGTTATTATTGTTCTTGGAATATTATTTTGGCAATGGCGCCCATTGATTTTAGTAACCATTAACTCAGAGCTTGCGCATGTAGATGGTGTTAATATTGAACGCATTAGAATTATATTAATGCTAGTTACGGCTTTGACTATCGGATTGGCTATGAAATTTGTTGGGGCGTTAATTATAACATCTTTACTAATTATCCCTGCGGCTACCGCCCGACGCTTTTCTGATACACCTGAGCAAATGGCATTTATTTCTGTTATTATCGGTATTATAGCAGTTAGCGGAGGGCTGATATTTTCTGCCTTGTGCAACCCGCCTGCGGGTCCTTCAGTAGTCTTATTTGCAACTGCCTTGTTTATTATGAGTTTAAGTAAAAAGCAGAGATTTTAATCTTTAATAAGATCTAATGTGTTGATACATTTAACTTGATTAAAAATTAGTTACTACTTTTCATGACTTATTATATATTTACTTATAGGATTGATGCAAAAATATACGTCAGTCCTGCATATTAGTTTTATTAACATTTTATATCAGATTTAAGTTATTATCATATTTTCTATAGTTTGCACTTTTAATTATTTATATTATAAAATTTATCTAAATTCAAAAAACTGTATATACCTTCTCTATTTTACTCATAAAATTGTTCTCGTCTACGCAATAAAGACTTGTATAAATTTTTATTACTCGCCTATTTGCTATTACATCAATACTAATAGATTGCATATTTGGGATATCTGAAACCCTAAGCTTTTATATCAACCTCAATTTTATAATTCTTCTATTATTCTTGTTATAATACATCCAAGAGGCATCTAGGTTTAATTAAAATATAATTTATTATTTCGTGCTGCTTTTAAATTATTCTTTAATATTTATACTAAGTATAAATTCTCTATACCTATTGCTAATAGGCATCTATTATTATATGTATATTATGTATATAGATTCTTATGAAGCGAATATGCATCTTTTTGATTTCATCCAATCTAATAACATTATGACTACTATGACTACTATTATTCATTAAGAATGTCTTGTACCTTTCTATTTAATAACAAAGAAAATATATATTTTTTATATAAAATAATTACTCTATTAGGATGAATTCTGACTCTGGACAAGATCCAGAGAGCGTTAATTATAAATCAATACAAGATGTTTGTGTAAAACCCTTTTATTGATTGACAGAACCAGGATTCTAAGGTATTTTAGCCATTAAAAACAAAAAGATAGTAGTATTTTATTAAAAGGCTTGAACTCTATTGGTTCCTACTATTATTTAGACGGTAAGAATAAAAGAATAAAGTCATACCATGATTTAGTAAAACCTGCTACGTAAAAGATATAAAATTATTTTTTTACAAAAGTAATTTTAGTATGAATTAATAGTGATAGAAATATCAATCAGATTATCTGTATTTGCATGTATTTCTTGAGATAGAAATGTTTAGTTATGGAGATTCATCACATTAGTATTCAAAAGATATTGAAGAGAACAAGTTCAGTAAAATAATATATGGCTTCTATCATAAAAGATCTAAAGTATAACAAAATTATTAAGAATGGATAATATCAATGGTTGTCTTATAACTAATTCAATAGTTCTGGTATTTTCAAAATGTGGTTCCTGATTTTTATTAAGAAATCACTATTGAAACAAGTAATATAATTTCATATAAGCCAGATATTAGAAATATATGCTCTCAGTAAAAACTGATATAGTATGAACCATTTTTTTCGTTAGTTTATAATTTCTTATAGTACAAGAATAAATTTTCAAACCTAACCTACCTTTTAGTTAAAAATCATTCTATTAAGCAGTGATATGCAATACTCTTGAAAATTTAGTTATCGAGGATAATTATTGTATTTGATATACTATTAAAAGTTATTGTAGAATACATCATCTATCTTAATAAGCTAATAAGCTAATAAGCTAATAAGCTAATAAGCTAATAAGCTAATAAGCTAATAAGCTAATATTAACCTAATATATGAAGTATTTTGACTATACATCTATTAATACACCTCCTCTAACTAGTTGTGATCATCATCCATGCATAGCGTGATCATTAAAAAAATCATATATGCGATATCAAAAAATTTTTCTTTGTTTATATCTTGTCATCTAAATTTAATTTTAGTAAATATTTATGTTAAATATTTTTTGTTAATCCTAATAGCTAACTATTAAATTTTTCATGGAGTATATATTTAGGCTAGTTCATATGTAATTTAGGATAGTGCTTGATAAAACATTAACTTTTATTATAAAAAATTTTTTCATCCTTATTATAGAACTACTATATAGCTTTTTATTTGCAGATACAAGTATGCTATATGTATAGCAACTGATATGTGGCCTTATACTTCGATTAACTAAAATAAATAAGATGAGCGCTATTTTAACTTCTTTATATGCGGAATAATATTAATTCTCTGTATGTCAAGGAGTAACATTAGACATATTATTTATTACACCATTATAAGGTAATGGATAAAACTATGAATAATGATCGAGCAGTAAGTTTTTATATTAAAAATATATAAAATAATATGATAAGCTAAAATTTTAGGGGTTGACTATGAAAGAGGCTAGTAGCATGAATATCATGCAAAAATTAAGAAAAATGATACCTGTTCATATTACACCGACGTTTACCAATGCCGAAGAGTGGCGTATTTGGCAAGAAGAAGAAGGTCGTAAAAGCGCAGAAGCTATTTCACGCGAAAATAAAGCTATGAAAATGCAGCGTGTTTTTAAATCTTCTGGTATTCGTCCATTGCATATGAACTGCTCATTTGATAATTATCGCGTAGAATGTGAAGGACAAAAAATAGCTTTAGAACGTGCCCGCCAATATGCTGGGGAGTTTGATGGTAGTATCGCCAGCTTTGTTTTTTCTGGCAAACCTGGCACAGGAAAAAATCATTTGGCAGTTGCTATTGGTAATGATTTAATTTTATGTAACAAATCGGTACTTGTAGTTACAGTAGCGGATTTAATGTCAAGCATGAAAGGAACCTTTAGCGGTAATAGTCATTCTACAGAAGAGTCTTTATTGCAAGAATTTAGTGTAGTGGATTTACTAGTAATTGATGAAATTGGTATGCAAATCGAATCACGCTATGAAAAAGTTATTATCAACCAAATTGTTGACCGTCGTTCTTCTTCAAAACGTCCTACTGGTATGCTATCCAATTTAAATATGCAAAACATGAACATTTTACTAGGTGAACGAGTAATGGATCGGATGAGTTTAGGCAATAGTCTGTGGGTAAATTTCGACTGGGATAGTTATCGTAGTAGGGTTATTGGTAACGAGTATTAATTATACTATGGCTAAGCAGTAATTCTACATTATAGCATTTGAATAATATTATCCATCCCTAAGTATAATATTTTAGCATTTATTAATTATTCTATATTGATCAATATATTAAGTTTTACTCATTTATTTTATCTTTTTATAGAAATATTTATCAGAATTTTTCTCTTAATCAGTCAATAGTATTGCTTTTAAATTTTTTAATTGCGCTCCATGAATTGATATCTCAATAATCTCTTTAAGACTAGTCATAGTCTGTAGTCCCTTCTATTAAGGTACTTAGAAGCAAATATAGATAATACTAATACGCGGTGTTGAATGCCATAATATTATAGTTTAAGTATGTTATTTATATTTTTCAGACCAAAGCAGTATCTATTTCACAATACTCTGTTAAGTAAAATATCTATTTTCTATTGTGTCATTAATTTTTTAAATGATATTCTCAAGATTTATCTTATAATATAAGATGTTATTACGTGTGTATATATGGTTCTATTAAATATCATGTTCTATATTTTCTAGTATTTAATTTTTTTCAAAAATATCAATGGATTACTAATTTATTATACTATCTTGAGGGAAAAGATCTTTTTAGATTCTAATATTAGCTAATTATTGATCTAAAATTAAATATTAAATAATTTTTTTGATATCTATTTTGATGATACTCTTTATAATAAATAGTTTGAGTAATGTTTGATAAACATTACTCAAAATGTAAGAATCTATTTAAGATTATGCCAATAACTCTATCTATCATAACTGCACTGACAGTTATTCCCAAAAATATATACATGAAATTCAGACATTTTAAAACTCAGTAATTTTCTGATTCTATCACATTGTGCTTCTAATATTTTGCTGATAAAAATATGAAAACGACGTTAGTGTTTTTATGATATCTAGGATTATATAAACTGCATTAGGAATGCGTATAAGGGGCATAAAAATAACTTTAATGATACTTCATGAGTATTAAATACGCATATAATTTGTTAGAAAATATCAGATTAAATATAATTACTGATAAACATATCATCTTTAAATAGATTAACATAAGAAATTTATAATTGTGTAATAAATATTTCTTGAGGAATTAATCTATTGTAACATTTTTTGAGAAAAATATCTTATGAAGATCTTGTATTATTTATAATAAGTACATCTGGTGTTTATATGATATTAATCAATCATTAAAATCTCATATCATGAGATAAGACATTATGATTATTGGTTATGCTGATTGTTTATGTATATAGTTATAAAAAATTTTTATAAGAGAAATCAGGCGTATATAAAAGATCACAATTATCTATAAATAATTTCTTTAATTTAGCTGTTTCAAAGATTATTGCACTTACAGTAAACTTTATAGTTTTGCTTGAGGACACAGTTTATAGCCTTAAAAATAAGGTGTAAAACATTATGTCTAGTGTTATAATTAATTGAATTAATTTTGAAGATAGTTGAAACATCAACGTATTTTACTATATTCCTCATAGGGTATGAATTATTATTACTTATAAATTCTTAGATATAGTGAGCAGAATATTTTTGAGAGAATTCAGCGGCTATATAATTAATCATAGATTATAATACTAACTTATTAGAAGAGGCTAACGTGCTCGATAGCATTAAAATTAAACTTCAATACTTATTTCCTAAACAAGTTATGACCTGTCTTATTGGCTGGTTAGCGGATCAAGAAGCTGGATGGTTAACACATGTATTAATAAAATCTTTTATCAGGTATTACAAAATAAACATGAAAGAAGTGCTGTACCCAAATCCTGAGCACTATAAAACATTTAATGAATTTTTCATGCGTCCACTCCGTAATGGTATGCGTCCAATTGCTGATCATCCCAATGGTTTAGTATTACCTGCTGATGGCACTATTAGCCAGTTAGGTACAATAGAACAAGATAAAATTTTACAAGCTAAAGGTTATCATTATTCTCTTGAGGCTCTTTTAGCAGGTAACTATATGTTAGCTAAAGAATTTATCAATGGAAATTTTGCTACTATTTATCTATCTCCAGGTGACTACCATCGTATTCATATGCCATGTAATGGCGTGCTTCGCGAAATGATATATGTACCTGGTGATCTGTTTTCACTTAACCATCTTATGCTGGGCAGTGTATCTAATATTTTTGCCCGCAACGAGCGTTTAATTTGTATTTTTGATACCAATTTTGGCCCAATAGCACAGATTTTGGTTGGTGCTACTATCGTCGGTAGTATCGAAACTTTATGGGCAGGCACTATTAACATTACCCGCGAAGGTATTATTAAGCGCTGGACTTATCCAAAAACAGGAGAACGTGCTGTTATTCTTAAAAAAGGTGAAGATATGGCCCGCTTTAAGTTAGGGTCAACAGTTATTAATTTGTTTGCTACAAATCGCATTGAATTTACTCCTACACTGGTCAGCGGATGTAAAATTCTTATGGGTGGAGCTTTTGCACATCAATCAACAATTACACCAGTAAATTCTGTATGAATAACATAAAAACCAAAAGTTAGAGCTAAAATTCTAATTTCAAAGATGTCGGACCAAATAAAATGCTGTAGTAGTAATCTAATGGATTCTTAGTATTTTGCTATCTTTCAATATACTCTTACAAAGGGTGAATGATAAAAACGTTTAATAAAAGAAAAGGAAAGCTATGAGTCTAATTACCAAGTTATTGATAACTGGGCTGATTATATTATTCTTTCCTGTCTGCTCCAATTCTAAGCTGAATGAAAAGCAGATTATCCAAGAATTAAAAGAAACGGAAGATAATAAAAACTTACCTAATCAATCTGAAATTATAGAATTACTCCGGAGTTCCTTGAACTGGATGAATCAAACTCAAGATTCAGCTCAGCGTATTCAAAAGTATCAAAAAACTATCAGTGATTTCCCTAAGCTTACTCGTGAACTGCGAAAACAGTGGCGAGACGAAAGCACATTTAAACTATTATCATCTACCATTCCAGATAGTGTATCTGAACAACAAATTTTACAGATCAGTAGCCAACTTCTTTCAGTTTCTCGTCAATTACAGCAAGAGCTAGATATTTCGCGTGAAATTAGCGACTCACTCAATCAAATTCCGCACAAACAAGCTATTTTTAAAAAAAAATTAATAGAAGCGGAACGTCACTTAAAGACTCTGAACACTACCAATACACCTTTGACAGAAGCGCAATGTACTCAATTACAGGCTGAAGTGCTTGCATGTAAAACATTGATAAATGAATTGGATCTTGAGCAGCTTTCAGCCGATAACCGCCAAGAATTAACGCGTTTGCGGGTTGATGTATTACGCAAGCGTCATGAATGGCTCGAGATAAAGTTAAAAGATCTTCGTAACACCCTAAATTCTCAGCGTCTACACGAAGCAAAGCAGGCTATGGCACGTACTAAGAAAATGGTGCAAGAAATTGGTGATCTCCCTCGATCTATACTTGAACAGCTCAAAATTAACCAAACGCTTTCACAAGCCTTGAATCAACAGGCAGTTAGCATGGATGATATCTCTGGCCAGCAGCGTGTAGCCGAGACAAATAATATTCAGGTATTTCAAATGCTTAGCACGATACGAGAGCAGTCTCAATGGCTGGGTAGCTCAACGGTGCTGGGAGAAACTTTGCGGTCACAGGTAGCCCGACTGCCAGATACACCAAAACCGCAGCAGCTTGATCATGAAATGGCAAAATTACGGATACAGCGATTACATTTTAAAAATTTTCTTAATAAAATTCAGACAGCATCCGAATATAAGCAGAATGATGGCAGGTCATTAACGGTTGAACAGAAAAGATTGCTCAAGTCCCAGCTGACTACCCAAAAAGAATTACTAAATTCTTTGATCTCTGGATGTGATTCACAAATTCTGGAACTTAATAAACTCAAAGTTGCCAATACGCAGCTTTTTGATGCTCTTACAGAACTCAAGGATGTTATACATCGTCATCTATTCTGGACGGCTGATGTAGATCCCATTAACCTGGTAACTCCACTAGATATAATTGAGAATTTGAACCGCTTATTATCTCTAGATACACTCTCCCAATTAAGTAAATCTTGTCGAATGATAATTACATCCAAAGTAATGCTATTACTATTGTTTGGAGCAATACTGCTAGTTGGTTTTAGTTATTATTCCCGTCGTTATTATCAATCATTCATGCAACGTGTTAGTACCAAAGTCGGTAAGGTAACACAAGATCATATTTCACTGACACTACGCACTGTTTTTTGTTCGATCTTGGTAGAAATGCCATTTCTAGTCCTGTGGGCAGTTTTAGGCCATGGTTTTCAAAATGCGTGGCCATATCCAATAGCTATAGCAATTGGTGATGGTTTAATGGCTACACTTCCAGTATTGTTAGCATTTATGATTAGTGCTGCGTTTGCTCATCCAAATGGTCTTTTTATTGTTCATTTCAGGTGGTCAGAATATTATGTAAACCGAGCAATGAGATGCTATAGAATGTCTATTTGGCTGATCGTTCCTTTAGTCATGGCACTTGTAACATTCGATGATATAGACGATCGTTTTTTTGTATCCTCTTTAGGACGTTTCTGTTTTATCGCTCTATGCATAGCTCTCAGTCTGGTAACTACTAGTCTAAAGCGGGCAAGGATTCCTCTTTATTTGAATAAGCATGGCAATGGAGAAAATTTTACCAACCATCTCTTATGGTGGATTTTAATTTCCGCACCATTGGTTGCATCTTTTGCTTCTTTGTTTGGATATTTAAATACTGCTAAAGTTCTCTTAGCTCGCTTAGAGAGCTCAGTTGCTATCTGGTTCATGCTTATGATTATCTACTATATAATTCGCCGTTGGATGTTGATTCAGAGACGTCGCATTGCTTTTGAACGCGCTAAACAACGTCGCGCTGAACGTCTTGAGAAAAGAAACAAGAATGAAGACGATTCCATTCCGCATAGTATTGAGGGTAGTCAAGATCTTGAGGAGCCTGTAGTAGATCTTGATGCCATTAGTGCTCAATCACTGCTTTTAGTACGATCAATGTTAACTATGGTGGGCTTAGTTTCACTTATTTGGTTATGGTCTGAACTACATTCTGCTTTTGCCTTTCTTGAAAATATTTGCTTATGGGATGTTACTTATTCAAATAAAGGTGTAGGCAGCATACACCCTATTACATTAGGTGCAGTCCTGATTTCTATATTAGTGATGATTGTTACGGTACAGTTGGTTAAAAATATGCCTGCATTATTAGAACTGGGTTTGCTGCAACATCTCGATTTAACTCCTGGTACTGGATATGCTATTACTAGTATTACAAAATATATGTTGTTGCTATTTGGTGGTTTAATTGCTTTTTCGATGTTAGGCATTGAGTGGGCTAAATTACAATGGCTCGTCGCTGCTCTTACTCTAGGTTTAGGATTCGGCTTGCAAGAGATCGTCGCTAACTTTGTTTCGGGCCTTATTATCTTATTTGAAAAACCAATCCGTATTGGCGATACTGTAACGATCCACGATCTTACCGGATCTGTTACCAAGATAAATACTCGTGCCACGACAATTTCAGATTGGGATCGCAAAGAGATAATAGTTCCAAACAAGGCGTTTATAACTGAGCAATTTATTAACTGGTCTTTAAGCGATTCTGTTACTCGTGTTGTTTTGACTATACCAGCTGAAACTACTGCTGATAGCCAGGAAGTAACTAAAATTTTGCTAGAAGCTGCCTCGAAATGTTTGCTGGTACTTGAAATACCAGCACCAGAAGCTTATCTAGTTGATATACAGCAAGGGATCCAGATTTTTGAATTACGCATTTACGCTGCCGAGATGGCGCACCGTATGCCACTAAGGCATGAAATTCATCAAATGATTCTTTCTGGATTCCACAAGCATCATCTAAAATTACCTTTTCCACCCTTTCAAGCTAGTATTAGTGCGCTGCGGCAAGCTCGCAATAGATACAGCTAAGATCCTTAATGTTTATATACTGGTGTATATTTATAAGTGATCAGCTATTTATCTAGGGTTATACAATATACTAATATTTGTCTATATTCTAAAGTTGAGCATGAGAGTTTAAAAATACTAATAAATTTTTAAAGTGATTATCTAATAATTTTTTGTTCTAAATATTTTATATGACTCAACTATAGATCTTAAACTTAATTTTGCTGGATGTTCTTTTTGCATTTCTATAATTAATTACCGTATTTTTATGGCCATTTTATATATTTATAATAAACTAATCTTAGATATTCTTTCTTCTTATAAATTATTAAGACTTCATAATATTAAGAATTATATTACCGCTATTTTTAGGGGAATGATTTTTATTTTTAAAATTCTATGACTAACAATTTCTATTGGTTCAAAAATATAATTCCCTATTGTCACTTGTTCACCTACATTGGGAATGCGCTGCAAGTATTCCATAAGCAAACCAGCCAAAGTAGAGTATTCACGCTTATCATCTATTTGTAAGGGTATATAAATCACTAGATCCTCTAGCGGCATATAACCATTGGCTGTCCATGTTTTGTCTTCGTTTTGTTGAATGTCGTGCCGTGCATCAATATCTTCATCAGCTACAGGAAGATTTCCTGCAATGGTTTCCATTACGTCTGTTAATGTTACAACGCCCTCGACAGATCCGAATTCATCTACGACGAATGCAAAATGGGTTTTAGCTTTACGGAACTGTTCAAGAGCCATAAGTAAAGAGACTCCTTCTGGGAATATTAGAGGTTGTTTAACTAATGATCTAAGATTAAAATCTTTTTCCTGTAGTTGTTGCTTCAGTAGATCAATTACATGAATAATACCAAGAGGTTCATCCGTAGCTTTATTATCAGTAATAACGATGCGTGTGTGCATATTTTTCTGTAATTGTGTGTCTAATTTTATTTTAGGATCTTCAAGGTCTAGTTGCTCAACATCATGTCGAGAAGTCATTATACTACTTACTGTGCGCTGGGCCATCCCTAAAACGCGTTCAATCATCATGCGTTCTTGGGGAATAAAGAGGTCTGCTTCACCATCACTATCTGAAATTAAGTTTGAGGTATTGGCATCTAGTTGTGCTTCCTCATGCTTACCGCTAAGCAGTCGCAATACAGCCTCAGCTGTACGCTCACGTAGTGATCGGGAGGATGAAAGGAAACGACGCCGGTTATATTGTGAGAGATGATTTAAGATCTCTATGATTACTGAGAAACCGATGGCGGCGTAAAGATATCCTTTTGGAATTAGATAATGAAATCCTTCAGCTACTAAGTTAAAACCAATCATCAATAAGAAACTAAGACAAAGAATAATAATAGTCAGGTGGGAATTAACAAATTTAGTTAATGGCTTGCTAGCAAATAGCATTAAGCTAATAGCGATACATACAGCGGCCATCATAACTATAAGATGATCAACCAGACCTACAGCAGTAATAACCGAATCAAGAGAGAATACAGCATCTAAAACAACTATTTGTATTACGACAGGCCAGAACTTTGCACCCTTCCGCTGATTATGCGTTTTATGATCCTTTCCTTCTAGCTGGTGATTAAGCTCAACAGTTGCCTTAAATAATAAAAACCAGCCACTAGTAAGCATAATTAAGTCACGAGCACTAAAAGAGTGCTTACTAAGAACTAGTATTGGACTTGTTAGGTTTTCTAGCCAAGATATAGAAGCTAGTAAAATTAGTCGCATAACTAATGCCAGCAAAAGACCAACAATGCGAGCTTGATCCCGTTGCTGATATGGTAATTTATCTGCTAAAATAGCGATAAATACCAGATTATCAATACCCAGGACAATCTCAAGAATAACGAGTGTTGCAAGCCCTGCCCAAATAGTCGGATCTGCGATCCATTCCATAAGATTTATTATACCTTTAAAGTTATTACATTTTTCTGCAAAGCATTTGTCGTTAAAAGTAAGTCATTCTAGTATCATAATGCTCTTATTATTGATTTAATGATATGAATATCTCAGGTCCATATATTTCTACAGAAAATTATTATAATATCATTCTGAGATAGGAAAAATGCTCTTATCTGACCATTATCAGACTCATCTCTCTTTGTAATACTCAGCCTATAGCTGTTCATTGTTCAATGATAGTCTGTAAGAAATAGAGTGTATTTAGACCTATTGATAATTGCTAAATATATATGAAGTAATATGTATAAGATGAATTTCATAATATTAAAAACGTCTGAAAACTTCTGCATAACATATTTAACGACTAATAATTAATGATCATAGAGTAGGACAACAAAAAATTATATAATCATTGCATGTAGTATTGATCTTTGAAAAGATATAGATTAAGTAGTATGATCTCTTGAATTACCTATCAGTTTCAAGTTATTGCATAATAATAGTCTATATATATTAAATAATAGCTATATCTATGACTTTTGTTTTAGCGCTCTAACAAAAGGAGCCATACTTCAATAAAAGTTTCTTTTATTTTCTCAAGCAAATATAGTTATCCTCGGTATTATTATCCTATCAATTAATAACATATATTTTTATGATAAACCTTTCCCAATAATAGTCAGAGATTGCTATATTTTTAATCCGTGTATGACTAAATAACCTAATGCTTAGTTAATATGCTTTCAATAATCATAGCAAATGATCTATAATAATTTTGTTTATAAATGATACACCATCTTCTTATTTTGTTATCAAAAAAATTTTTTTTTATAGTATAATGAAAATAAATAAATATATTAGGCTATAAAAAATCAGTGAGGGTATTTATTTGTTTCTACCTACAACGCTAGGTTCAGGAGAGTCATGTGAAACGTCTCGTTATTATCGTATTAGATTCATTAGGCATTGGTGCTAGTCAAGATGCTGAACGCTTTGGTGACGCAGGTTCTAATACTTTAGGTCATATCGCTGATGCCTGTGAAAGGGGTGAAGCTGATATTGGTCGCAATGGAGTATTAACATTGCCTAATATGAGCAGATTAGGATTGGGTAAAGCGGCTGAAGAATCAAGTGGACTTTTTCCACCGGGATTAGATAAAGATGCCGAAATAATAGCTGCTTATGCTTATGCTAGCTCAATTTCTTCTGGTAAAGATACACCATCTGGTCACTGGGAAATAGCGGGTGTTCCAGTATTGTTCGATTGGGGTTATTTCAATAAGCATGAGAACAGCTTTCCGGATGAACTGCTCGATATTATAGTGAAACGCGGTAGTTTGCCGGGTTTTTTAGGGAATTGCCATTCTTCAGGTACTATAATTTTAGAACAGTTCGGCAAACAACACATGGAAACTGGAAAACCTATTTTGTACACCTCGGCAGACTCAGTATTCCAGATTGCTTGCCATGAAGATACTTTTGGTTTAGAGCGTTTGTATGAATTGTGTGAAATTGCACGTGAAGAGCTGACTCAAGGAGGTTATAATATTGGGCGGGTTATTGCGCGACCATTTGTAGGAGAAAAACCAAATAAATTCAGACGCACTGGTAATAGGCATGATTTATCTGTAAAGCCACCAGCCCCAACTATACTTAAAAAACTGGTTGACGAGAAAGACGGTGAAGTTGTTTCTATAGGTAAAATTGCTGATATCTACGCAAGGGTAGGAATTACTAAAGAAGTAAAAGCAACTGGTATTGATGAGCTATTTGATTCAACTTTGCTCGAAATGGAAAAAGCAGGTAACAATACTATTGTATTTACCAACTTTGTAGATTTTGACTCTTCATATGGTCACCGACGCGATGTGGCCGGTTATGCTGTTGCACTGGAGCTGTTTGATCGCCGTATTCCTGAAATACTAACATTAGCTAGAGATGATGATGTAATTATCTTTACTGCTGATCATGGTTGCGATCCTACTTGGATAGGTTCGGACCATACCCGTGAGCATATTCCTGTATTAATTTATGGTCATAAAATAAAACCAGGTTCATTGGGTCATCGTACAACTTTTGCTGATATTGGCCAAACAGTGGCAAATTACTTTTGTTTATCCCCAATGAAGTATGGTAGATCTATGTTTTAGTTTTTAACAAAAATACCCGCGCTTAATACCACTTCCTAAAGTGGTGTTGATTTTATATAGTTATAAACTATAGATAAACCTATTAACAGTAATCAAATTTTATATAATTTAGACCCTTTAAAAATTCTATGTAATCAACTACTCTTGACATTATTAATACGATATTTTATGACTATATAATATTGCAAGATATTTATATGCTAAAAGGATAATAATTCATGGCTACGCCACACATTAATGCTGAAATAGGTTGTTTTGCAGATGTTGTTGTTATGCCAGGGGATCCGCTGCGTGCAAAACATATTGCTGAAGTTTTTATGAAAGATATTCGTCAGGTAAATAACGTGCGTTCTATGTTAGCCTTTACAGGTAAATATAAAAATCGTGAGATTTCTGTTATGGGTCACGGTATGGGTATCCCTTCTTGCTCTATATATGCAAAAGAGCTCATTACGGATTTCGGCGTTAAGCAAATTATTCGTGTTGGTTCATGTGGCGCTATCAGTATGGACGTGCAGTTGCGTGATGTAGTTATTGGCATGGGCGCATGCACTGACTCAAAAGTGAATCGTTTGCGTTTCAAAGGACATGACTATGCTGCTATTGCAGACTTCGATATGGTTCGTTATGCATTTTATGCCTCTAAGGCTAAGGGGATTAAAGCGCGAGTAGGTAATCTCTTCTCTACAGATCTGTTTTATAACCCAGATCCATTGATGTTAGATATAATGAATAAATATGGTATTCTCGGTGTAGATATGGAAGCGGCTGGATTATATGGAGTAGCTGCTGAGTTCGGTGCAAAATCTTTGACTATATGCACTGTTTCTGATCATTTAATAACTAAAGAGCATCTTTCTGCTCAAGAGCGTCAGACTACTTTTAACGATATGATCGATATTGCCTTAGAATCTATTATTCTAGGTGATTTCAAAAATCTATAAAATAATTTTTAGCAGATAAAATAAATAATATATTTTTAGCACTTCCATGACAACTAAATTAGTAAAGTAGTAATTATTTGATAATCCATAGCTATTTGTATTACTATAGTTATAGATTTTTAGATAATATTTTTCTGTGTGCATGAATAGACATGACTATACCAAACCCTGCCATTAATACTATTAAGGCTGATCCACCATAGCTGATTAATGGCAGAGGTACGCCAACTACTGGTAAAATACCACTCACCATACCTATATTTACAAAAATATAAACAAATAGAATCAACATTAAATCACCTACTATAACCCGCCCAAAGGTCGTTTGAGCTTTAACTGCAATCATTAGTCCTCTGATAATAGTTAGTAGATAAAGTGCCAGTAGAATCAAAACACCAATTAGCCCTAGTTCTTCAGCTATTACCGCAAAAATAAAGTCTGTATGTCGTTCTGGTAAGAATTCTAACTGTGACTGAGTGCCATGCAGCCACCCCTTACCGCTAAAACCACCGGAACCAATAGCAATTTTAGATTGAATAATATGGTATCCAGCACCAAGCGGATCTCTTTCAGGATTTAGTAACATCATAACACGATCTTGTTGATAGTCGCGCATTAAGAAGACCCAAAAGATTGGAATAAAGGCTGCAACTGATATTATCGTCGCTAAAATTAAACGCCAGCTTAGGCCTGCAAGGAATAGAATAAATAGGCCAGAGGCAGCAATTAGAATAGAAGTGCCCAGGTCTGGCTGGATAGCAACCAGTAGCGTCGGCATTAATATTAGAGTTAATGCAATACAAGTATTTTTGATCGAAGGAGGGCAAACGTCACGGTTTATAAAACGAGCGACAACCAAAGGTACAGCAATTTTAGCAATTTCTGATGGTTGAAAACGCAAGAAACCCAAATCTAGCCAGCGCTGCGCTCCTTTGCTTATTTGTCCATATGCATCTACCAAAATAAGCAGTAAGATACATAATATATATAAATATAATGCCCAAATTTCATATAACCGTGGCGGTATCTGCGCCATAGCAATCATAACGCACAGCCCTATAAATATCTGATAAATTCTTCGTTCTATTATATCAATGTCTTGCCCGCTAGCGCTCCACATTACCAAAGTACCATAGGTTAGAATAGATAAAATACATAGTACAAAAGTCTTATCAATATTCATTTTTACCCATATAGAACGTTGCTTTTTATTGTTTTCTATGTTACTAATAATATGATACCTCATAAATATATTTAGCCGTCTTGAGGATATTCAATGCTATTCATAGGTATGGTTTTATTATCACCTAGTATTATGTGGTCTAGAATTTGCCGTACAAGAGTGCCTGCTTCGGGTCCAGCTCCACCATTCTCTAGGATGAGAGCAACAGAAACCTGAGGATTATCGTAAGGAGCGAATGCTGTCATTAATTTATGGTCACGCAAATGTTCGGCTAATTTATGCGCGTCATAACTTTCATAACTGAAGACCTGTGCGGTACCTGATTTAGCTGCAATCTTATATGGGGCATTAGCGAAATACTGATGTGCTGTTCCGTTAATACGATTGGCAACACCATACATTCCATCTTTTGCTATTTCCCAATATCCAGAATGCGTATCTCCAATTTGTAATACTTCTTGCTGTTTATACAATACAACATGCCCATTTATGCGCGTGCTATATAGTAAGTGAGGGACTTTTATATTTCCATCGTTTATGAGCGTATTTAAGGCTTTAGACATTTGAATTGGTGTAGCTGTCCAATAACCCTGACCAATACCAACTGGTATGGTGTCACCTTGATACCATGGTTTTTTATAACGTTTCTTTTTCCATGCGCGTGTTGGCATCAATCCTGAACTTTCTTCTGATATATCTATGCCTGTATAATGACCATAGCCAAATTTGCTTAACCAATCAGAAAGGCGGTCTATACCCATCTTATAAGAAATTTGATAGAAGAAAGTATCCGCAGATTCTTCTAGAGCTTTAGTGACATTTAGACGACCGTGCCCCCATTTTTTCCAATCATGAAAGCGTTTTTCAGAGCCAAGCAATTGCCACCATCCTGGATCAAATAAACTGTAATTCTTAGTTATTACTCCAGCACTTAGGGCCGAAACGGCGATATAAGGTTTTACTGTAGATGCCGGTGGATAGAGTCCTTGGGTTACACGGTTAATCAAAGGACGGTTTGGATCGCTCAAGAGACGCTTATATTCCTTTCTAGAAATGCCATTAACAAATAGATTAGGATCATAGCTGGGGTTAGCAATCATCGCCATAATATCACCAGTACGAGGATCGCTTACTATCAATGCAGCTCTGCTGCCAGTCAGTAATCGTTTTAGATAACGCTGTAGATCCACATCTAATGTTAAATAAATATCTTGACCGGACTGCGGTGGTTGTTCATTAAGTTGTCGGATAACCTGTCCACGGTTATTTACTTCAACCTCTTCATAGCCTGTTGTGCCATGCAGCAGGTCTTCATAATAGCGCTCTATACCTAGTTTACCAATATCACTAGTTGCCGCATAATTAGTAAGCTTACCGTGCTTATTTAAATATTCTAGGTCTTTGCGATTTATTTTGGAGACGTAGCCTATAACGTGAGTAAGTGCAGAACCGTAAGGATAAAAACGATGTTGATATCCTTTTATTGCAAAACCGGGGAAGCGAAACTGATTAACAGCAAAGCGAGCAATTTGAACTTCGTTTAATGCAGGTTTAAGTATAATTGAGGTAAAATTACTTGATCGTCTAAGTTCTTTTCGGAAATTACACAAATCATCATCAGTAAGATCAACAATTTGTCGCAATCTATCAAGATCAAATTTAAGGTCATTAACTTTATTAGGCATAACTTCAAGCTGATAAATAGTACGATTACAGGTAAGGGGGATGCCGTTACGGTCATAAATAATTCCGCGATTAGGTGCTATTGGTACCAATTTAATACGATTTTCATTGGAACGTGTTCTATAGTCTTCGAAGTGTATTATTTGAAGATTATGCAAATTAAAGATTAATACTCCATAAAGAATCAGAATAACTAGAAAAGAAACTATAGCCCGGCTAATAAATAAGGCAGATTCTGCTGAATAATCACGAAAAGGTTTACGATCTGTTTTCATTGCATTCCGTCTTTTCTCGGTGAAATCTTGTTGCAATAACTGAAATAAAGAATAAATTTAATAATGTGTTTAAAATGATATCGTGATTGATAATTGAGCGATCATCATGACACGTATATTTTATTTTTAAAATCTCTATGTAATATTTAATTTTATTCACACTTGTATTATACGATTATGTATTACGAGCCCAAATAAAGGCTGTTCAGCGACTTATTTATAAATACCGCAAATATTATTTTTAAAATTTAGATATATTGATTCATCTTATTATTAGCTTTATTAAGCGTTAATATCAGTAAGATTGCTTAATTACATTCAAAGGATGCACTTTATTTTATATAAATAGTTAAATCTTATTTTTTGCCATATTCTTGTAGAGTATTAATCAGATCAATAATAGTACTTTTTAAAATACTATTTTCCTACGAAATTAAAATCATTGATAATAGTTTTAATATATTAGCCAGGGATATACTATCTACCTATCTTACAGAACTAATCTCATTCCGAATTAGTATTTATTAAATGATTTTGAATATTTCTTAAAAGTCTACTCAAAGAATTTGCTAAAATCTGATATCAGAATAAATTTTATCAAAAATAAATTCCAGAGATTGTTTGATCTTACAAATCAATTCTTATCTGCTAGCTTAACTTATTTTTAAGTATATAAACATTTTGATAGTTTATTCTGACGATCAAATTTTAAATAGATCACCACATGAGATGAATTAATAAATTGATTTCTTCTGACATAAATGGTATAAATAGGGATAGCACAAATAATTCCTAGAAATAGAATTAACGGTACAGTGCATTTAATTCGATATACTGTTTTACAGTATGCGGCAAAAGGTTATCGCAGCTCATGCACTTACGACAGCGTTGGCGAATATCAGTGCCTGATATGGGACTTAGGGGTGTATTCGAGAGATATATATAGCCATGTGATTGTTGTCTAAGAAGTTTATTATCAAAAATACAGTGTGTATCCGACCATTCCCGCAATTCCGGCATTTTAGCACTTGTAGAATATGTAGAGCGCGGGCATACCAATAAATGACAATAATCTAGAATTTCTTTCCATCGATGCCATTTGTCTAAAGTTAGAAGGGAATCTTGTCCAATGATAAATGCTATAGGTGTATTTTTGCCCAGTTCTAGTCGTATTTCCTTTAAAGTATCGGTCGTATAAGAAGGAGTCAAACGATTTAGTTCTCTTGTGTCAATAGAAAACAGTAGATCGCCTTCAATGGCTAGCTCAATCATTTTTAATCGTTGCTGAGCATTTGCTTCTGGCTTTGGGCGATGAGGTGGTATATTACTAGGCATTAAAGTAACTTTATGTAACTCAATCTCTTTTGCTATTGCTGCTACTGTCTGGAGATGTCCGTAATGGATTGGATCAAAGGTGCCTCCGAACAGTGCTATTATCTGTATATTATTAGAAGATTGATACCGCATTTATCATACTCTCCGGCAAGGCTTTACCGCATAATAGTAGTGTGAGTAATTCTATCTTGCTCCAAATTAATAGGTCGTAATCCTGCTTTATTATTACTTCAATTTGTGATAGTAAAGCAGCGGCCTGATATAGCTTTTGCAGACTTAGTAGTTTTAATGCTTGTGTGATTATTACTCGTCTATTTTGCCATACCTTATATTGGTAAAACAAATTATTTAGTGATGAATAATCTATCTGATTTTTTAGTAATATCAGCAATAGTATTTCACGTTGGATAGCTCGTATTAGGATAACTGGGTCTATACCTTCTTGTGATAGCTGCTGCAGAGTCTGCCATGCACGTTTACTTTTGCCTAAGAGAATAGCCTCTACCCATTGAAAAGGGTAGAAATGCGCTGCATTGTTCACTGCTTCTGCAACACGAGGCAGTGTTAACTTGCCATCCGTATATAACGTTGCAAGATATGCTAAAGTCTGTGAGAGTGCTAGTAGATTCCCTTCGTATAATTGGCAAATTAATTCGTTTGCTGCTTGATCTAATTCTATCTTCATGTTTTTAGCTCGGGCGGAAATCCAGCTAGATAACTGATCCGATTTAGGAGTTTGGCAACTAATGATAACAGCACTCTGGCTAATAGTTTTATACCATTGATTTTTTGACTCGACCTTGCTTGTCTTATTACTAATGATTATCAGTAAAAGATCGGTATTTAAGAGCATCGCAAGTTTCTGTAGTTGTTTATCTATAGAGGCATTAATCCCATTATCTGGTATCAAGAGAGATATAATTTGACGATTATTAAACAAGCTCCTTTCTTGGAAAAAACTAAAAATACTTTCCCAATTAGTATGTATATCTAGTGTGAAGCTAAAATATTCTGTAAAATTATGCTGCCGTGCTTCCTTACGAATGAGATCAACGCTTTCTTGCAAAAATAATGGCTCGTTTCCCATTACCAAATAACAGGTATTTAGTTTTTCGTGCCGGAGATGCGAAGCAAGTTGTTCAGGATAAACATGAGTCATGTTATTATCTAATGCTACCTATTTTATTATTAGGGCTACCCGTGATCTCAGTATGATTATTCTTTACTAAATTTTGATTATTAATACTATGTAATTCTGGCGCAGAAGTTTTTATATTTACTTTATTTTTGTTCTTTTGAAATTTGTCTGCGTATACAAATAGTAACTTATGTACTAGCTGTTTTGCTGCCTGATCACACATTTCTTGGCAAATTATTTCCTGTTCAGCGTCTTTTGCAAGAGCTTTTAACGGATTATTAAAAAATGAACGATATACATAAACATTTAGTGTATGTAGTTTTTGTGCTCCAAGTGATAATTCTGCACTAACTTGAAGTATAATTTGGGATTCAGCTGTCTTACCATCCCGAAATATTGACACTGTTGCCTCTGGATCATTACTACTAGAAATGCGTAATGAAGGAATGTTATCAGAGTTATTTGATTGTATATCAATGCCATTATATTCATTAACCATACTGCTTTTTGTTCTATTTAATACTTTTTTTACGCTATATTCAATTCTCTTGGGATCAATAATAGTGATGCCTACTAGATGCAGTTGTTTGCGAATAGAGCGAGATAGAGATCCATAAGGATCTTTTGTGTCGAGCGTAATCTGGCGTAATTCGTTTGGTACTAAAGCATTGCTGTAACGATGAAAGCCGCAGGAAGTATTTAATACGATCATTCCTAGGAAGAAAATTTTAAATAATGATCGCATGATAAATTTTATCACCCTATGCCTCTCTGGGTCAATCTATTACAAGATTTATAAGTCTGCCTGGAATGTAAATAATCTTACGAATGGTCTTGTTATCTAGATATTTTAAAAACTTTTTTTCTTGTAATAAAATTTTTTTAATCTGTTCTTCAGTAGCTTCTGCCAGAATATTAATTCTACCGCGGACTTTACCATTGATCTGAATTACGATAAGCTTAGATACTTCTATCATTGCATTTTCATCAGCAACAGGCCATTGTGCAAAATCAATATTGCATTTACAGCCAAGCGCTGACCACATTTTAAAGCTAGCATGTGGTGTAAAAGGATATAACATATGAATGACGTTTTGAAGGGACTCTTGCATTAGTGCGCGATCTTGCTCTGTCTCTTGAGGGGCGCGCGCTAATTTGTTTACTAAGAGCATAATAGCGGAGATAGCAGTATTAAAGCTTTGACGACGATCTATATCATCGCTCACTTTTGCAATAGTTTTGTGTAGCTCACAACGCAGAGCTCTTTGGTCTGAGTTTAACCCCATTACGTTTAAAAAGGCGCATCCTCCTTTTTGTGTGTGCTTGTAGACCATCCTCCAGACACGCTTAAGAAAGCGATGTGCACCTTCAAGCCCAGACTCCTGCCATTCCAATTTCATCTCAGCCGGAGAGGCAAACATCATGAATAGTCTAAGAGTATCAGCACCATAACGTTTTATTATACTCTGAGGATCTACTCCATTATTTTTTGATTTAGACATTTTAGTCATTCCGGCATAAACAACTTGACGCCCTTTTTTATCTACTCCCTTGATAATGCGTCCTCTCTCATCACGTTCAATAGTGATATCAGTGGGAGAAATCCATTCAGGTTTACCATTGGCTCCAGCGTGATAGAACGCGTCAGCTAGAACCATACCCTGGCATAATAGACGTTTTGCTGGCTCATCAGAGTTAACGATACCTTCATCCCGCATTAGTTTATGGAAGAAACGAAAATACATAAGATGCATGATAGCATGTTCTATGCCGCCCACATACTGATCGATCGGCAGCCAGTAGTTAGCAATTTCTGAATTGATCATACCCGCCTGATAATCTGGACAGGTGTAGCGTGCGTAATACCAAGAAGATTCCATAAAGGTATCAAAAGTATCAGTTTCACGTATTGCTGGTTTATTGTTAATAATAGTTTTTTTCCAGTTAGGATCAGATTTTATTGGGCTACTTATTCCATTAATAATAATATCCTCAGGGAGGATAATAGGCAGTTGATCTTCTGGTACTGGAATAAGGGTACCATCTTCAAGGGACAGCATAGGTATCGGTGCCCCCCAATAGCGCTGCCGGGACACTCCCCAGTCACGAAGACGATAATGGATCTTACGTGCACCTACGCCTATGTTTACCAAGTGATCAACAATAGCATTAACAGCATCTTTATTATCTAATCCATCAAATTTACCGGAGTTGAATAGTTTACCTTTGTCGATCATTGCTGATATGTGTATATCAGGGTGACTACCATCTAGATTTAGGATAACTGGCTTGACCTGCAAATTGTATTTCTCTGCAAATGCCCAGTCATTTTTATTATGCGCAGGAACAACCATTATAGCACCTGTACCGTATTCTATATGTACAAAGTTTGTAATCCATAACTGCAGTTTTTCTTTGGTCAGTGGGTGTATAGCAAATAGACCAGTGTTTAATCCTTTCTTTTGTATATTTGCGATGTCTTCTTCAGTAAATCTAGTTGTTTTGCATTCTTCGATAAAATGAAATACTTGTCTATTCTTGATCATTACTTCCTGTGCTATCGGATGATCTATGGCCATAGCAATACAGGTGACACCCATTAAGGTATCAGGGCGAGTTGTATAAACGATCACACTTTTTTTAATATCTGCAATCTCGAAGGTAATTTCGATTCCTTCAGAACGACCAATCCAGTTACGCTGCATTACTTTTACTTTTTCGGGCCAATTTTCTAGCCTATCTAAATTACGTAGCAGTTCTTCCGCATAAGATGTAATCTTGACAAACCATTGCAATATTTCTTTAGACTGAACTCTCGTATCACAACGCCAGCAGCAGCCATTAATTACTTGTTCGTTAGCTAAAACAGTCTGGTCATGCGGACACCAATTAACATCAGATATTTTTTTATAAACCATGCCTTTTTCATATAGTTTTATGAAAAACCATTGCTCCCAGACGTAGTAATTAGGATCACATGTCGTGATTTCTCTACTCCAGTCATAGCTAAATCCCAGTCGTTTAAGCTGTTTTTTCATATATTTGATGTTATCGTACGTCCATCTTGCAGGTGCTGTTTTGTTATTAATCGCAGCTCCTTCAGCTGGCAGACCGAAGGCATCCCATCCTATGGGTTGAAGTACATTTTTACCCAACATGCGTTGATAACGAGAAATGACATCACCAATAGTGTAGTTACGTACGTGACCCATGTGGAGTCGGCCAGATGGATATGGCAACATGGAAAGGCAATAGTACTTTTCTTTCTTTTGAGACTCAGTAACCTCAAAGGTTTTCTTTATATGCCAATAATTTTGGACTTGTGATTCAATATCTTCTGGACGATATTGTTCTTGCATAGTAATTACAATCCTGTGAGTAAAGCAGATATAAATATAGTATTATATGTTCTGAAGTGAATGCTAGTGTTAGTGTTAGTGTTAGTGTTAGTGTTAGTATTAGTATTAGTATTAGTATTAGTATTAGTATAGAATACCAATAAGGATTTGTGCAACAATAGATGATCACTTTGATTAATGGTGTATGAATGTATGGTAAGAAAAGTAGAATTGTATTCTATTAGAGTATCGAGTACACGTTATGTATATGAGTATTTATAAATATAAAAATTTTTAATATTGAAAATATCAAGACATACATTCTTGCAGAAGATTAACTATAGAATAGTATTTGATCAATAGCTATTTACAGTCTGTTAGAACTCTTGACTATCTCTATGATTTCACTATTTATTTTATTAATATAATTTTTAGATTACGTTGATTGAGATTATCAAATATTATTAAACAAGTACATAGTAATTGATTGTATTTTTCACCAAATAACCCATCTAATCTGCTGATTAGTGTATTCATAGATTCAGGAAGATAGTGCTTAGTATAAAAAGTCCACACTGTTGTTCTGTCATACTTGTTTGAGATCTATGTTATAGAAAAGTCATCATCATTGTAATTTTTCTTTATAGAAAACCATTCAGTAATTGCGGTATTGCTATTATTTCACTCGATGAAAGCATGCTATTAACCAAAGATCATTTTTCTAAAAAAATGCTATTATTTTGAGCAATATCTCTAATGTTATATTTTATATAGAAAATGATTTTATCAAAAATATTGTTTCTTATTTGCAGACTGTTATAGTTTAGATCTTTATAAATTTCCATCTTCGGTTTTGCCGTATATCTTTATTACGTGTTGATATAATAGAAGTTACCTACTGTTTATCGACGAAGATCTTTACATATATTTAATATATTTACCTATTTGTATTTATAGTTTTCTGTTGTTCTCGTTGATCGATTCCCTGTCTTTTATTAAAATAAAGTTGATCTATTTCTCTTAATATAGAGAAAATATTTAATAGTATAATTAGAACTAAGTGTTTGCTATACGATTTAATCGTAGAAAGATTATGCATGATATCTTGACTTATGTCAGTGTCTTTTCAAGAACTAATCTTCTAGTTCTAGAACTTATTAAAGATATTTATATGATTAGAATTTAGATATATCCCAAATGTGAGATAATATTTTGCAATACTCTTTAAAAAATCATATTAGTTTGCATAATCTAGTGATTATGTTTGTTTTATTAGTTTTACAACTAGAAAATATATTAGAGAATAAAAGCAAAAAATATTTAAAACTTCTATAAAGCTTGCAAATTTTAATATAATAATATTATATAACAAAATACTAGACATAATCACACTAAATTCGTAATATCTATTGCCCAAAAGCAAATAAGCGCTCGTAGCTCAGCCGGATAGAGCGCTGTCCTCCGGAGACAGAAGTCTCAGGTTCAAGTCCTGTCGAGCGCGCCAGTTTTAATTTATTAGTTGATCTTATATTATTAAAAATAATTAGTAAAAGTATGCAATAATATAAAATATTATAATCTTGTATGGTGGCTATAGCTCAGTTGGTAGAGCCTTGGATTGTGATTCCAATGGTCGTGGGTTCGAGCCCCATTAGCCACCCCAAATTCATCAGAGGAATTGCGAAGGTGGCGGAATAGGTAGACGTGCTAGCTTCAGGTGTTAGTGTCTTTATAGACGTGAGGGTTCAAGTCCCTCTCTTCGCATCACACCTAATATAAATTTAATAATTTTCTCTTAGAAGTAAAATAATTAAGTTATTAAATATGATTAATTTTGTCGGCGAGTAGCGCAGCTTGGTAGCGCAACTGGTTTGGGACCAGTGGGTCGGAGGTTCAAATCCTCTCTCGCCGACCACTATATTTGCGCAGACATGTGCAATGAAAATATCTATAGTCATCCTCTATTTCTATAAAGAAATTAAGAGATATAAAACACAGTCTTTATGTTTTATATCAAATTACTCTAAATGATATCTTCGTGCATTTACTATACTTTCTTAATTTTCCTTGAATCATAATTTATTAGAACTTTATTAGCTCAAATGCTATTAGCTTCAGATATTGTGTGCCATTGTGTCAAATGGACATCTTATTTATGGGGTTCTGCTAAAATGAGGCTTAAGGATTATCATAACTATTAGCGGGTATTTCTTATATTTTATATGGGGCCTCTTTTATTTCCGGTATAACTATATTTAGAAGTTTACAGCACTCTAGATATAAATAGATTCTATAATTTGACCTTTATCTACATTCTAGCTACTGATTTATGTCTTTTAACTAAATATTTAAAAGATCATTTTCTATATTCTTGAATATCAAATTACCATTAGACAGAGTGCTCCCTAGCATTAGGAATGCATCTATTATTCTATTACTATCGTTATTATATTACTATTATTGGATGAAATTATTTTATCGATTAATTCACCATATGATGTGATTTATATTTATCATCTATCTTGATTAATAAAGACAGCTATAATAATGTACTGTTCTGTAATTTTTTCTTACTTAGATTTGTTTTGGATTACTGTTTGAGTACAGCTTTATATGGCATAATATAATAAAACTTATAACACAAATGTGTAAAGTAGTTAAAATTATTATAATGGCATTACTTAATGAAAAGGCTGGAAAGATTATATCTATGATAGTGATTTGTGTATCACGATTTAAAGATGACCTAAATACTTGCTTTGTGTTTTTAGTGAGATATTTTAGATATTAATAATTCTCAGGTATCTTCGTCTTTTACATATTATTGCATATATTAATTCTTAAATAAATCACGATGTGATATTTACATGTATTCTGGTTTTTCCTAATAATTTTACTTATTCCACTACAAAGTATATAAGGTCGATATATAAATGCTTAATTCTGATGTTTTGCATGTTTATCCCTGAACAATTTCACCTAACTACAAAATAAATCATCATGCTTGCGATGATGACCTTATATGCAGCAAATGTTTCTAAATCATATTTATTGAAGTTTCTTCTATGAACTTATTTCTAGTGTTCTTCAAGCCTGTGTTTTACCTAAGATGCGCTAAAATAAAAAATATCAACCGTTTTTACTTGCTATTATTAAGATGCTAAGAATAAAACTGCACTTCTCATATGGGGATATCACGGCTATTACTTTGTATCTCATAAAGTTATTACTATGCTTAGTAAGCAGACAGCATCAGCTGATAGCAGTATATTCGCTACATAAAAAATTTATCAAGAGATCTATTATGATGATCTAATAGTATTTTTGTTATTGAATTAGCAAGATTTGTATCATTTAAAATATAAAAATTATATTTTATTTAAGCATAGCTTAGAATTGATACCTCTGCTGAGGTTTTATCTATGATGTATAAGAATATATTAAAGTAATTACTTGGCTTTTATTGTGCTTATTTTAGTATCTTTTTGGAAAATTTTAGTCTTTATACGTTAATTTATGGCACTATTTTCTATTGTTTATAATATTAATGATATTTTGTCCCTGATTAAATAGCATGCATTTAACACGCTTTGATTCTCGAAGAGATCTATGATAAAAATTGATGATTTTTAAAGAACGTAATAAATTTTGTAAATCCGTCTGTACTAGGTTGTGGTCTAGCTATTTATACCTTATAGAATTCTCGATATTACTTTGATCTTTGTAGGGCAATTAAGATGTATGAGTTAATGTTTAGACATATCAGAGCGGAATTGTTCTAATAGCTGTCGTTGTTCTAGGGTAAGATCTCTTGTCTGATTACCTGCATTCAAGGATTTACTATTTGGTTCTATTGGTAAAGAAGGTAAATACTCAGGATGCTCAAGCTCTTTAATATAACTCCATTGCTCTTTTGGTTTAGGGGGCAGCGCATCAGCATATATATGCTGAGCCTGCTTAGGCAATAGTTGATTACCGCATGATATATGCTGCGTTAAAAAATAAATCCCAATAGCAAAGGCAGTACAAACCCCCATAACAATTATTATAATATTTTTATAAGGACGTAGAAATAACTTCTTATTTTTCTGCGTATGTATTAAGAGCTTTGCTCTTGATGATTTTTTCCGTCTGATGTAATCGCGCTGTGCCACCGTCTTTTCACATAGTAATACCTTACATCTTGTTGCTATGCAGGCATATTATTGACTTCTGTTAAAATATATTAAGCATATATTTATATTAAGGATGCTATGATACTGAATTCACTCAATTCAACTAGTTATCTATCGAGCAAGAAATATGAACCATCACTAGATAAATACACATCATTTAGAATAAACGAGTAATGAAATCATTAAGAAACTGTAGTCTAAAATGTATGTCATATGTCTGCATCTTAATTTTGATAAAATATTATTTATTAAAAATATCTATTTTTAGACTAAATTTTCTCTCATGTGTTATAAATTTTATATTCTTAAATATAACATTATTTTATACAATTATCATTATTTAACATCTTCTTAATCATTTGATTTTTCACTCGGGATAAAATTATTGAAAATATTATAAAATTATTTTATTTAATTATAACTACCTTCTATTAACCACCATTAGCATAGTGCTAACATTAACTTTAGTTATACATATTCAACACTTAAGACCTGGTTCATTAGACTCTTATTTATTTAAGATTCTTATTAGTTTCATAGAAGAGGTTTAAAATTATATTTAGTTATGAGGCTAAAGGATAAGGCATTTCTTTATGAAACCCGTAGAAATTTTAAGAAATGAGTGCAAATCCTCTTAAGGATTTCAAGCTACATCACTTCTAATTTTTTAGAATCATCTTGTATTATCAATTGCTATTTATATTGATAATAGGTTACCTCAGGAGTCTAAATGACTTTCAATTTAAAAAATTTAGCTAGTATTATATGTGTATATCAAATAGTAAACCAGAAATAAATGAAGTGCGTATAATTAAACTGCGGCAATACTTCTTGCGTAAATTCCTAATAATATTTTTGTAAATTTTCTCATAGTACTTTTATAGACTACTACAGATAGTAGTCTTAGGAGTGGCTTTTAAGAACTAATAAAATTACTAGTGAATATGTTTTCAAGGTATAAATAGATATTTAGAAAAATTTTTTTGCGCTCTTTATCCTAAATTAAGTATATATTATCATAATAATATTTATTATAGTGTATCTTTTTTAGTTAGCCTCAGCAATCTGCTATAAAGATTTATAATACTTTTATTTTTCTTAAAGTTATGGTTGTATATGCTATAACTATAATATCTTTATTTATAAATTTTATATCCCAAAATACTCTACACTATTTTATCATATGTTATAACTCAAGAATAATAATGGATATCATACGTATATGTTTATTAGTTCAATAGTACTCTTAAGTTTTAGTACATATGGATAATCCAGGTGAATTCAAAAAAGTTGTGGCTTGATCTTCTTATAAGTATTATTAATTTTTATGAAACATTAATTAATCACATCTGTAAGATTAGATCTTTTTATCTCTGATAGTTTCTATATTTCTGTATTATTAAAGAGTTTTTGCAAAAAAATTGTTAGTACATGATATAAAATCAAAGTACCCTCTATCAGATAGAGAGATAAGTTTTATTGCTTGTCATGCAATACACAGAGAAATTCAACAATCTTTATTATTGATTGTATTTTGAGTGCACGTTCACATCAATTAGTATATTTAGTATATCAATAAGATTTATAAATACTATCCATAGAATTATTTAAGATAATACATATCTCACTAAACTATCTGACTATCACAAGAATGTGTTGCACAACATTAGCATAAGCGGTGTCAATGATTATTACAAGAAATATAATGTCTAAGAAATTAGCGAAGCCAAGACAAGAAAATTATTATTTTTAATAATATTACCGTTTTATGGATGGCACCCTAAAACGTTTGTTAAATCGATCAATACGACCACCAGTGGCAATATTTCGTTGCTTGCCTGTATAGAATGGATGGCAGTTGCTGCATACATCTAAATTTAAGTCATGACTCGCGGTAGAATAAGTTGTGATCACGTTGCCGCAAGAACATGTTGCAGTTATTTCAATATATTTTGGATGGATATCTTGTTTCATAGGATAACCTCAGTTGAATTTATATCATTCTTGGAATCTACTAAAATAGGCATTTAATACATTTATTTTTATAAATAATTCTATTTAAATTTATGGATTATATAGGCATAATACTTATACTGCAATTTATTTCAAAACCCTGTATTATGCCTTAGTATATCCTTAATAAAAATAGACATATTATGGTGTAATATAATTATTATGAGAAGTATATTATTAAATAATTCTTCTTATAGATCGGAATATAATGCCTCTAAATCATTATCCAATGAAACTATTTTAAAAATATTTCTAAAAATTTCGTTGTGTATTTAATAATCTATTGGATCTACATCTATCGTCCATTCTACTTTTTTTATTATAGGTAAGCTTCTGATAAGTGGCATGATTCCTTTGACTATTTTTTGTAGGTATGCACGTGAGGGATGTTCAATTAATAACTGCCAGCAAAAACACCCGCCACGTTTAGGTTGTAAAGACGGGATAGGACCAAATATCCAAAATGATTTATCTCTAAGCGGGCTATTTTCCAATAAATTTCTTGATTTTTGTAAAAACTTTACTGCATTTTTATTGTCGTAATCTTTAGCACGCATAAGTATATGATTAGTGTACGGAGGTAAAGATGTATCTTTACGTTTTTCGAGTACCTGTCTGGCAAAAGCATCATATCCTTTATTGATCAATGTTAATGTTAGGGGGTGTTCAGGATGGTGTGTTTGCAATATCACTTCCCCATGTTTTTCTGGGTGTTCTACTTGAGCGGTCACTTGTGTATATAATTGAGCAAAACGTTCGAAGGCATGAAAATCAATAGAAAACATTGCGCTATCAAAGTCAAGTAGAGCGACTAGCGTGACGTTATTATTTATATTTTTCTGTCTTTTCGCTAACATTTGCGTGCCTATTAATATACTAGCACTTCTGCAGTCTATATCAGCTAGTTGTTTATCTAATGATTTTTTTCTTATGGTATCGCGATCAATACGCATAATTTTTGTTTTAGGGAATAGAAGATTTAACTCTGCTTCAAGCTGTTCAGTGCCTCGTCCTACAGTTAACATATTTGGGCTTTCGCATTTTGAACACTGTTGTGGAATAAGTATTTTTGTATTACATAGATGACAATCTAGATGATCTTTTTCATGATGTAGAGTGTAGTAATGGTCGCATTTTTTGCATACTATAATCCATCCACATTTGTGGCACATGAGGATGGGAGCAAAACCGCGGCGATTAAGAAGCAAAATTACCTGATTACCTACGTTAATATGCTGCTTCATCCTTGTTAACAGGGTTTCTGATATTCCGGCTTTAAGCGGTATCCTGTTTAAATCTACGATATGCTTCATAATTGACTTGCTGCTTACTCGTCTCTTAGTTAGTCGAAGTTGTCGATATTTTCCTAATGTAACATTGTGTATAGTTTCTAAGGACGGAGTGGCTGAGCTTAGTAATATTGGGATTCCCTCTTTATGCGCTCGCAATATAGCCAAATCACGGGCGTGATATCTCAACCCTTTTTTTTCCTTATAAGAACTATCATGTTCTTGATCAATAATTATGATGCCCAAACGTGCAAAAGGTGTGAATATTGCCGAACGTGTCCCTATTACTACTGCACTTTCTCCATTACGTGCACGTAGCCATGATGATAGTCTTTCATTTATACTTAAATGAGAGTGAAGAGCATCAATAGGTGCGTTTAAACGTTTTCTACAGCGGGTAATGCTTTCCATAGTTAGATTTATTTCTGGTAAGAGCACTAGAGCCTGGCGTCCCTCTTTTAAAATATGTTCTATTACATTAAGATAGACTTCTGTTTTTCCTGAACTGGGCACTCCTTCAAGCAGCCAGACAATAAACTTTTTATCTTGGTTCTTTATCTCTTTTACGGCAACGGCTTGTTCTTTGCTGAGTGTCAAGCATTTGCTATTTTCTACATAATTATGTTGCCAATTATCGGTCTTGGATGATTTAGTACATAATTCTACTAGTCCTTTTGCTTTTATTTTTTTTAGTGTAGTTTCTGTTATATTATATTCTATAAGTTGATCTCGATAGAGCGGGTTATTTACCAGAATTGCGAGAGCCTGTTGTTGTTTTGGTGCGCGTTCTAATAATTTTAAAGGTAAAGACGATCCTGCTGCTGTGACTCTCCATTGCCGCCTTTCGTTTCTCTGTGCAGTATTTCCTTGGCGCAGCATAACTGGTAGAGAATGGAGAAGCACTTTTCCGAGGGGATAATGGTAATAATCTGCAGCCCAGTGCAGCATATACCACGTGTAAGAAGAGAAGAGTGAGACATTGTCTAATATTTGATCGATATATTTTAAATGTTTATGTGGTAGTTTGCTACTTTCAAGAGAACCAGTGATAATACCAATCATCTTATTTCTCCCGAAAGGCACCAAGACCCGTGCACCTATAATCGCTGTTACACTAGATGGTATAAGATACTCAAAAATTTTAGTTAATGGAACAGGTAAGGCTACTGTAACGACCTTCATGTTTAATCCTGCTTGGTTTTTGAAAAGAAATCATCATCTTAAGACTGCTCTGTAAGAGTGGAGTTATATATCTATTGCTGTATAGCTTTGCTTGTCGTCAATATAACTAAGTTAAAGATCATAAATATCACCGATTATTTTTATACTTATTTTAATTGTATGGTCTCTCTATCTCAGATGGTAACACTGAAACAAATTTTTAATTCTACAACATTGATTGATTAGGTAATGAGCATTAGGTGATATACAGATTATTTCTTACATGCATTGTAACTATAGGTAGGGTCGTATTTGATATGACGTATGTTATTGTCTATCGAGTATTGTCTAGTATTATTTTAATATGTATTATCCTTAAATATAGGATGTATCTGCTTTATAGAGATTAAGTCTATAATGGCTAGATAAGTAAATAATCAACGTTGTTAACACATATTATTTTAATTATGTTATGCTTCTAATGAGTCATTGTTAGTATAATCCTCGATCGTTTAGGTGGCGAGCTATAAAATAGTAATATTGCTTATACCACAGTGAATTATAGTTATTTTATTTTTTTCAAAAGCTTTCAAACTATTATTATAAATAACAAATAGATTTTTATTGGTCTTCTATTACTATTTATGAATCAAGTATTGACGTCATTATCAAAACCTATGTTATATATGCTATATAAGTGTTAATATAAGTTATGAAATCTCAGCTTTTAGCTGCTGGAAGTAATGCTCATACATTTCGCTTGCGGCGCTACCTACGTCATTCTGCCATTCTCCATGTATTATTGTTTTTGTATCCGGATATAAAGATTTATCTTCAATAATATATTTTGGCAGCATTTTCTGTGCAGCCAAATTTGGAGTTGGATAGCCGATAGTTTGTGCAATCTGCAGTGCAATATCAGGACGCATCAGAGAATCAATCAGCTTTAATGCACCTTCTGGGTTTTTAGCATTGACTGGAATAGATAGACTATCCATCCAGAAAATACTACCTTCTTGTGGTAAAATTACTTGCAGTGGCACACCAGATTCACGAGCAATAAATGCGGATCCATTCCAAATCATGCCCAAACTCACTTCTCCTGCCATGTAGGGGTTAGCAGGGTTATCTGAGTTGAATACCAATACGTTAGGCATTAGCTTTCTGAGTTCTTGATAGGCAGCTTCAATCTGTTTGGGATCAGTGGTATTACCAGAATATCCCAGTTTTAGCAGTGCCATGTGAAAAACTTCACGCGCATCATCAGTAAGCAATAGACTACTTTTATATGCAGGATTCCATAGGTCACTCCAATGAGTAACTATATTAGGATCTATTTGATTAGAGTTAATACCAATAACTGTTGCACCCCATAGATAGGGAATAGAGTAGTCATTTCTAGGATCAAAATCCTTGTACAATAGATTGGTATCTAAATAATGGAAATTCTTGAGCTTAGACTTATCTATCTTTTGTAGCATACCTTCTTTTCTCATTTTAGCCACAAAATAAGTAGAAGGAACAACCAGATCATATGCGCCACTTTGGTATGTTTTTAGTTTAACATACATCGCTTCATTAGACTCGTAAGTTGAGTAAATCACCTTAATACCGGTTTCTTTGGTGAACTGCTCTAGTAATCCGGGAGGTACGTATTCACTCCAGTTATAAAAATATATAATGTTATTGTCATTTTTCCGTTTTGGACAATCGTCGGCGATTGTAGTATTAATACCTAAAGCTAATAAAAATGCAATTAACAGAGGTGAACACTTTTTCATTCAGCGCATCCCAGTAGTTAAAGTAAAAGAATAAAGAGAAATTCTCTATGAATAATCTATGAAATATCTTGATAATCATAAAGGTTATCTATGATTATTACATTAGGAAGGGGTATTCTATCTTTCCAAATGCTAGAGGTAAAGTAGGCAAGAAATATTATTATGTTTAGAAGTACAGCACTGCTGTATGCAATATATAAAACCTTGTTTAACAAATTACTGTAAGTTTAATTGTTATTTTACTTTATATTCTGATTTGACTTTATTATGATAAAATAGATCTTTATTTGAACTTAATTAACTGCATAAAATATGGTAGCTATGTTAATGAATTTTTTATGATCATATTTTATAATACATGAACCTCTTGTTCAACACTGATTTATGGACTGGTAATTACAAATAATTATATCAAGATATTTTATAAAAAGTTTGATATTTAGCAAATAGATATAAATCTATTGTTAATAATATTGTTGTGCTATTGTATTAAAATTAGTGTTAGTTTTATCTAGCAGATAGCCAAAAGAGAGACTTTGAAGAATAGAAATTTTGCTAATACTCATTGATATTAATTTGTTTTAGAAAAAAATATTTAATATGCTTAACTAATGTATTTATTTATTTTGATTGAATAAAAATATAATTTTATATGGTTTAATCTAATTAATTAGTATCTATATTTTAAGAAGAATGATCTTATTACATAGAAATTTAGCATTTAATATCTTGATATATTAACAATCTTTATTAGATAGTCCTATTTAAGATATATGATGAAGAATTCTTCTAATAATTTAGAAAATATTATAATAAATCATATAATTCACAAAAAATACAATATTGATGCACCATAAGAACAGTTAAGTTATATAACAACTTAAAATCTTTAATTAAAGAGAAATATCTAAATATAAGTAATTAGGTCTAGTAATAGAAATGCGATCATGCAGTAATTATATCATCTATTTATATAAAAATCTCAGAAATATACTTTTAGGTATAGAAAATTATCAAGAACACCTTAAGTGATGAAGTAATTCATATGCTGAGCAAGCTCTGCACAATGTAAATAATATTATGCATTTTTTTTTGAATAAAAAATCTACAAAATATAGAATTTATTACTTATTATTAGTCCTTAATATTGCTGTGATCTTTATAATAATATATATTATATCATCTTACTGTTATACTTTTTATACCCCTAGCGGGAAGAAGATCTAAAATACGGATAGCACGGGTAAGTATTAAAATAATTAATGATTTCATTTATATAAAAATATTAATGAGATACTGTACCTTCACCATGCCAAATGATTTCACCTGTTTTTACCAACATCAGTTGCATAATAATGTGGGGTGAATGTACCTCTCCTGCTGCAGTACTGTATAGAACATATTGAGCATTTAATATATGTCCTAAATCAATAGCCTTGCGCCGTGAACCTAAAATATCCTCTGCAGATAATCCAAGATATTGTTTAGCAAGTGTTATCTTAGTTATAGGGACAAGATTGAATGTATTGCTCTGCTTCAGTGCTTTTTGTAGTTCTGCAGTAGCAGCATATACTTGTAAGTTACCGTTAGTCTGGTTCTGTATATTATCTACTAACAATACATCACCTCTTGTAATCTCTGGTAAGCATAGAATCTTGTGAATTAATGGTGCTAGGCAATCCTTCCATTGAAAGCTTTGAATCTTATCCGACGTTGGAGGTGTATTTAATTGCAACTGTTTCGACGGTGTCGTTAGTGAAGTTACAGGCATCTTGTTTTGAGTGCTTAACTTACTTTTTAATATAGCTGTACTATCTTGCTTTTTAAAGACTTGACATCCTGTTAGAAATAATGCTGCGAATGCTATAAATAAAATATTTTTCATTATTGCTTTCCTTTAGTTATTTAAAGTTGTTCTCATTCTAAGAGGATTGACACAACGACTTTTCCTGCTATGGATTCATCTATAACTAATGCCTAGTACCATCTACAATTTTGTCTTGATTGGCCTCTGTAAATTTTGTATTCCTAGTTTTATTAGATATTATTTATTCATAATAGCAAAAAGCATTTTAGTTCTAAAATTACTATTTTATATAGTAGTTTTATTTAGAAAAAGTAAATCTCATTTTCATTACATTACTGAATCCTGATATTTATTTTTATTGCATCTTTATGCTATTGCAAAAATAAAATTATCATCTAATTATCATTTCTTTTAGTCAATCACAATTTATATTATTAAATATACTTTATATTACCACTGTATAAGTCAGGTATTGTCTAGTAGGTACTATTATTCTCGAGAATGATTTATGTAATATCTTGTTGTAATAATATATTTTATCTTATTTATCATACTTATGATAAGTCTTTATATTTAATTTCTATCTTACTTAATTTAAGCCACCCGATTGTCTTACAAAGATCCATATTTCCTCATTACTGGTTTTACTACGTCTTGCAAGGAAGTCAATATGAGCATCAAATAATAAAAAGAAATTATTGTCTAGTTTAGAGCATTTATTTTGTAGTCATAATTTAATTATGTATTTTAATTTCAATAGACTATACAGAGAAATATAGTAGAACTATATTTAGGAATGTTAAATATATTTAATATATATTTAAATATTGAGCGAAGTTAAGAACTAAACAATGTATAATTATTTATTGAATTAATATTAAAGATATACAGGGTATGTAAAAATAGAAAACTATATCAAGAGTATGAATTAGTTAGTTCAAAATATTATGAATAAACATTAGATTATTTTTCTTTAGGCCTGCTAAGACATACAGTGTAATCTAAGTAACAGGATCATCTATGATGTAGCTTTCATCCAAATAACACTGTGTATAAATGTTGCTATTAATATCAGCCTAACACCACCTTTTCTATCCTTGTAGACTAGGTTTTAAATAAGCATTAATTATTGAATCAAGTAATTAATGACACATATACATATAACATTATATGTATATTTTTTAAAAAGTATTGCGATGTAATCTGTCTAAGATTTTTTAATTAATTTTCAGAAAGATCTCCTTACTCTTTATATGATATATAATAGCGAGATATTATGACATTTATTAAAACTATATGAAGCATATGATAGATATTTAATATGGTTCTTACATACCTTAAGATTTCTCAGTGGAGATGATAGATTAAGCTGTAGTACTTATATGTATTATATTTTGATTGAGTAAAAAATAAATTACTGTATATTATATACTATATTAATTTATCACTGGGATATGTTTTAATTATTCAATAATTAGAAGCAAAATATTTCATCATTTTTTGATATTATAGATTATTTAATCTATACAAGCTATTTAGTAAATAAAAATATTTTTATAGAGCTAATAAATATTATTTTAAATATATTAGTAGATAACAATTTTTCTGGTGAAATATAAAAAATGTTATTAATTATCTCAAATACACTATTAGTAATTAAAAATAACACCTGTTAAAGCGATAATCTATCAAATTTGTTAAAAAATATTAAATTTAAGGATTTGTAGTATATTTATGAAGTATTCTAATAAAATGGAATTTCACAAGAAAATATCCTACTTTAATTACTGGTATACATATAAGATAAATAGCATAATAATTATTATACATAGATTATGATTTATTAGTCTAGACACAGTTTGCTGGTCATTTCTATTTAGGATGTAATAGTAAAATATATCGATAAATTTAGTAATTTATCTAAAATAGATCTTATCTATTATTTTATCCTGAAAAACCTTATTTAATATGGTAAAGATATTTATTAATAAATGATAATGTAATTTTTTAGGATATACTAGTTCTTTAATATAATTATCTTCTTATGAAGATAAGAATTAAAATCATAATGGCAAATAATCTTCATAATATTATTTATATAAGTTATGATAATTGTAGGGAATAATATTAATTTAAATATGTAATTTCTGTTTATAATATTTGAATATTTTATATAATTTTGATTTATTTATTTATAATATTTAATTTGTTGCATATGGTACAACAGATGATGCTTATTTCTCTTATAAATAGATGAAATATTATGAAACACCTAATTATGCATAGATATAACAATACTAAATTCTAGATACTTGAGATAAACGCTATATTTTAATACTTAAGAGGGTAAAAATCTTATTTATATTCATGACAAGGTTAGAGTATTATGCTAAATTAGACTGTTGACTGCTATTCAGATATTTTTATTCTTTTTAGATCTTCTTAATATCATTAAATTTAAAATAATATTCAGTAATTACAATAAATAAAGGGATATATAAATATTATTGATAATTAGAATGTTTGCATATAAAATATATACAATAAAAATAATAAATATATAATTTATTATAAAATATCTAATAAAAATTAATAGCTTTAGGTTAGTAGTAAAACTTCTAAATCTAGCTGTTTTAATAAGACAACTCTTTAGCCAAGAAGTATTACATACAAGATAATGCAACATGAGAATAAACTTTTTACTAATTATATTACTTAACATAAGCGATTAATCTTTACCTAGTTTCTTTTGAATAAAATTAAGAAATTCATCTTGCCTTTATTGAAAGATATATATATAGTAAAAAATAATAGTAATTTATTGCTTTAAAATCTATAAGATGCTTCTTAGGATTATCTTAAAGATGGCGCGGGTAAGTAATAGAGACGCTCCAAGTAAGTATTAATAAAGTTTCTTATAGATCTAAGTTCTATGAGCATTCATTTATTGAATTAATTCATATATTTTAATGATCGTTATATTTTGTACGATGTGGCTTTTGTTATATAAAATTTTTAGCCATTGAATGCAGATTTCATGATAATATATAGGTAAAATGAGGTAAAGTTCTGTATATGTGTGGCATTTTTAGTAAAGAAGTTCTGAGTAAAGACCATGGCGTTGACTATCACTTCTCTGATAATTCTTATCTTAGTGCCTCAATCAGTAACTACTCTAGTTTGTCTGTGTAGCGCCTTAAAACGCTTTAAACAATCCAAAGGAAATATACTCAAGATGTCTAAGATAAAAGGTCAAGTAAAGTGGTTTAACGAAGCAAAAGGTTTTGGTTTTATAACACCTACTGATGGAAGTAAAGATGTTTTCGTGCACTTCTCTGCAATACAGGGTAACGGTTTTAAGACTCTTTCTGAAGGTCAGAATGTTGAGTTTGAGATCCAAGATGGCCAGAAAGGACCATCTGCAGTTAATGTAAATGCAATATAAAATAACAGCCCATAAAAAACCCGCAAAAGCGGGTTTTTTATGGGCTGTTATAAGAGAAAAATTTTTATATAAATCAGGATAATCATTATTTACAAAAATAATCATCTAGCTCTCTATACTGACGCAGTAATTATGAAATTCTTTAAATATGAGTAGTATTTTAGCATTTCTTCCATTTAGCATAAAATATGAAAGTTTTTAGTTTCTAAAAACAGAAACTATTTCACTTTTTAAATATATAATTTTATGCTAAAACTGTTCTGTTATGGTTTATACGATACTAACGAATTTATGTGTATACACAATAGAGAAGAATCTATAAAAATTTATGGTATATCTAACTGATTGTTATTGTTCTATAATAACAATCAGTTAGATATACCACTTATTTTAGTAGTGAGCAGTTACTCGACAAGGATGTATCTACAAATCTTTTGACTTAATTATATTTTTATGTAAGTGAATTCTACTAGATCTTAAAGAATGACAGAAAGTAGATAGGAGGTAGCGAGTGAGTAGTGTTGCTATTATTATTGGCACTCACGGAGCAGCTGCAGAGCAATTGCTCAAAACTGCAGAAATGTTAATAGGTAAACAAAGCAATGTTGCCTTTATTGATTTCGTTCCCGGTGAAAATGCTGAAACATTAATTGAAAAGTATACAGAAAGACTAAGACATCTGAAATCCAGTAAAGGTGTTATTTTCTTAGTGGATACATGGGGTGGTAGTCCTTTTAACGCAGCTAGCAGCATTGTTATAAACAAAGATAATCATCAAGTAATAACTGGTGTTAACATTCCAATGCTGGTTGAAATATTTATGGCTCGAGATGATGATCTTTCATTCGATGAGTTGGTTGTATTGGCATTAAAAACAGGTCGTGAAGGTATTCGCATACTTTATGCACCAAAAGCTCAAGTTCCCGAACCACATACAAAAATCCCCGTCTCTAAATCACTAAAAAATTTAACAAAAACCAAAGATAACATGCAAATATGCTTAGCACGTATAGATGATCGTCTTATCCACGGACAGGTTGCTACGTGTTGGACGAAAGAAGCAAGAGTAAGTCGGATTATCGTGGTAAGCAATGAAGTTTCTGCAGACAATACACGTTCTACGTTACTTAAGCAAGTAGCCCCCCCTGGTATTACAGCCCATATTGTCAATATTGAAAAAATGATCCGTGTTTATAGTAATCCTGATTACGTGCATGATCGTGTTATGCTACTTTTTACTAATCCAACAGATGTAGTTCGTTTAGTTGAAAGTGGTATACGAATTACTTCAATAAACATCGGTGGCATGGCCTTCAGACATGGGAAGATTCAAATAACTACCGCAGTTTCGGTGGATGAAAAAGATATTATAGCATTCAAAAAACTAGATTCATATGGTATTGAATTGGAAATCAGAAAAGTACCCAATGAAAGCCCTCTAAAGATGATAGATTTAATTAAGAAAATTAATAAAAGTTGAATCGGAATTTTAGATTCGTTTTTTGAACTCAGCTCTCTGATTAGAGGAGAAGTGCAATGGAGATTACCAACCTTCAGATTGTACTGATATTTATTGTTGCTTGTATTGCAGGAATGGGCTCTATCCTTGATGAAGCCCAGTGCCATCGTCCCCTTGTTGCTTGTACTTTGATAGGTATTATTCTAGGCGACATGAAAACTGGGGTTATTATTGGAGGCACTTTAGAAATGATTGCTCTGGGCTGGATGAATATTGGTGCTGCAGTAGCACCCGATGCAGCTCTAGCCTCTATTATTTCCACGATTTTAGTAATAGCTGGTGGACAAAGTGTTGGCGCGGGGATAGCACTTGCTATTCCATTGGCAGCCGCCGGACAAGTTCTGACAATTATTGTTCGTACTTGTACTGTCGGATTTCAACACTGTGCAGACAGTGCTGCCGAGCGTGGCGATCTACGAACAATAAACTTACTACACTTTTCAGCTTTAATCCTTCAAGCTATGCGCATTTCAATTCCAGCAGTTGTGGTTGCTATTTCCGTAGGCACTAATGCCGTCCACAATATCCTTAATGCTATACCCGATATTGTGACCTCTGGTCTAGCTATTGCCGGTGGCATGATCGTCGTTGTTGGTTATGCTATGGTCATTAATATGATGCGCGCTGGATACCTCATGCCTTTCTTTTATTTAGGTTTTGTTACCGCGGCTTTTACTAATTTTAATTTGCTTGCATTGGGTATTATAGGTATGATTATGGCAATTCTGTATATCCAGCTTAGCCCTAAATACAATACATCTAAAGTTGTCAAAATTCCTGAAATTAATAACGATCTTGATAATGAATTAGACTAAGTAAAGGTGATAGAAATGGTTGATAAAACAGTATTATTTGCAAATAAAAAAACTGAAAAAAAACTTACCTCAGGTGATCTAAGCAAGGTATTTTTGCGATCTAACCTATTGCAGGGTTCATGGAACTTCGAGCGTATGCAAGGATTGGGTTTCTGTTTTTCTATGATACCAGTTATACGTCGTCTATATCCAGAAAACACAGATGAGCGTAAGCAGGCAATAAAACGCCACTTAGAGTTTTTTAATACACACCCATATGTTGCGACCCCTATTCTTGGTGTAACTGCCGCAATGGAAGAACAGAGGGCGAATGGTGCTTCAATTGATGATGGCGCTATTAATGGAATTAAAGTTGGTCTTATGGGTCCATTAGCTGGTGTTGGTGATCCAATATTTTGGGGTACTTTACGCCCAGTATTCGCTGCTTTAGGCGCAGGTATTGCCATGACTGGCAGTTTGCTTGGTCCATTACTATTCTTTATATTGTTCAATATGGTGCGTCTTCTGTTTTGTTATTATGGTATATCTTACGGTTACAAAAAAGGTCTTGATATTGTCAGTGATATGGGTGGAGGCGTCTTACCTAAATTAACAGAAGGAGCATCTATCTTGGGTCTATTTGTTATGGGAGCCTTGGTTAACAAGTGGACACATGTAAATATTCCGCTTGTCGTTTCCCGAATTACTGATCAAGTAGGTCATACTACAGTCACAACTATCCAGACTATTTTAGATCAGTTGATGCCTGGTCTAATACCGTTATTTTTAACTTTCGGTTGTATGTGGCTATTGGGTAAGCAAGTCAATGCACTGTGGATTATTATAGGTTTTTTCATGATAGGAATTTTTGGTTCTTGGGCCGGCCTACTAAGCCTATAATAAATAATATAATTTATATAGTACTATTAAAAATAAATAAATCCAGTTGTTAAGTTTTTTCAAAAATTATATGCTTTTATTATTCCATTGACTATTATCGCTCTTAATAAAGAGCTGGATCCCCAGCTTTTTATTAAGAGCGATAATAGTCAATGGATTTATCTTGCTATAGTTAAATCTAAGTTATTAATTATATTTTATATAATTACAACATCAACAGTGTAAGAATCTAGTTAATATAGGTAAAGGCTTCATATGCTTAATAAATATTATACTTTTTTAAGTATTAATTATCAATTCTACTAGAATTAGTATTCTGATGAAATAATTTTTAAGAGTTATAATTACTTAAGAATCTCATCCTCAACAAGTAAAGTATATTGCTGATCTGCATGTATTTAAATTGATCAATTTATAACCTATAACACAAAATGGCTATATTATTTTTATGTAATAGCAAGATAATGTAATCATAAAAATAACTTTCAACATAAGAAAATATAGAAATATTATAAGTTGAATAAACATCTTCTCATAATGAATCCAATATAATCATAATATTCTCTAAGATCTATACGTACCTTTCTAAATCTTGCAAGAACGATTCAGGTAGTAAATGATAGCAAGAAAATCCATAAGTTATACACATATTATCACACATTAAATGATCACTGAGAGCAGTAATATTTAGAAAATAGTTCATAGACCTTAATAATATTTATTTAAGAAAAGTTATATGTTTTCTTGAAAATACTGTTATATTATGCGCGCTCTCAGTCTACTAAAATTAAAAATTATTTTTAGAAAATATAGATATCTTTCAGAAATTTTAAGTTATTAAGATGTTAGGGTTATCAAAAAGTATTGCATATATAGTTATTATGATGATTCCTAGTACTGTGAGTAATACAGCTTTACTCATGATTTATGAAAAGAAATATTTCTTAAAATTTCGTATTAAGATTACTTAGTTTCTTAATAAATTGATGAAATATTAAAGAAATATGCATTATATATTATTGTTTATTTGTACTTTATCTCAGAAATAAATTCAACTATATTTTTATCAACCTAGAGATTATAGTCTTAATTTCATTATTTTAAATTCTATAAATTATCTTGTATTAGAGTGTCTCGTTTGTCACACACTAGCGTGTTTTTATTCTAAAAATCATGTTAAATATTCTTATTATTATACTGAGCTGAATCAACACTAAAACTCAAATTATTAATTATATCAATTAGATTAATGAGAGGTAATTAGTTATAATTCTGGCATCCTCTTCTTAGCTCATCCATGATCGAATGATCGTAATTTATTTAAGTTGTATCGTGTTTATGCTGGAGCAGTTAATATTCTAAGTAGATCTATATTTTAGATTATGCCGCGCTTAACTCCACACAAGATATGATTAACCCTATATTATATAGCTCTATAACATGATTTAGAAAGACATTGCATAGCCTTTAGGCTTGTTATTAGTTATGTCTATCACTTTAGACCCTTAATTGATTTTATTTTGTTTAACTCAATGAGTTATGATAAAATTTATATTATTATTTAAAGTTATATCTGCTTTAGTCCACCTAAATTAATCAGTACCATAGAAGTTGATCGAGCGGGACCACATCCTCTAAGGATGCATGTATTGAAAGAATAAGCCGAGGTATATGTGTGTATTTCCGTTGAATTTCTAGCTTAAGGATTTTATATGAATACGCAAAGACTAACGCATTTACAAAATCTCGAAGCAGAAAGCATTTATATTATTCGCGAAGTGGCTGCTGAGTTTTCTAAACCAGTCATGTTGTACTCCATTGGTAAAGATTCTTCTGTTATGTTGCATTTAGCTCGTAAGGCATTTTATCCTGGAACATTACCTTTCCCTTTATTGCATGTTGATACTGGATGGAAATTCAAAGAGATGTACAAATTTCGTGACCATACAGCTACAATTTATGATTATAATCTTCTAGTATATAATAATCCTGAAGGAGTACGCATGGGCATGAACCCATTTGTTCACGGAAGTGCTAAGTATACGGATATCATGAAAACTGAAGGACTAAAACAAGTATTAAACCAATACGGTTTTGATGCAGCATTTGGGGGAGCGCGCCGTGATGAAGAGAAATCTCGCGCTAAAGAGCGTATATACTCATTTCGTGACTGTCAACATCGTTGGGATCCTAAAAATCAGCGAGCGGAGCTGTGGCATAACTATAACGGACAAATAAATAAAGGGGAAAGCATTCGTGTATTCCCGCTGTCAAACTGGACTGAACTTGATATTTGGCAATATATATATCTAGAAAACATAGATATTGTGCCTCTCTATCTTGCTAAAAAACGTCCTATTATTGAGCGTGATGGGATGATGATAATGGTAGATGATGATCGCATCGATCTTCAGCCTGGTGAAGTAGTTAAAGAACGAATGGTTCGTTTTCGTACCTTAGGTTGCTGGCCTCTTACCGGTGCAGTAGAATCCTGGGCACAAACACTACCAGAAATTATTGAGGAAATGTTGACTTCAACAACTAGCGAGCGTGAGGGTAGGATGATCGATATCGACCAGTCTGGGTCTATGGAGTTTAAAAAACGCCACGGTTACTTTTAAAGATTGGCAGAGGAGCTACATTATGATCCGGGTTATCAATAATTTAATTGCTAATCAGATTGCTGCCCAGGGCGGCGTAGAAGCTTATCTAAAATTGCAGCAAAATAAAAGTTTATTGCGTTTCCTAACCTGCGGTAGCGTAGATGATGGAAAAAGTACTTTAATTGGCCGTTTATTGTATGATACACGACAAATTTATGAAGATCATCTTATAAGATTGCATCATGATAGTAAATCTATTGGCACCCAGAGTGAAAAATTAGATCTTGCTTTACTAGTAGATGGCTTACAAGCTGAACGTGAACAGGGTATTACCATTGACGTAGCATATCGTTATTTTTCTACTGAAAAACGTAAATTTATTATAGCTGACACCCCTGGTCATGAACAATATACCCGTAATATGGCCACAGGGGCTTCCAACTGTGACTTAGCTATTGTGCTCATAGATGCGCGCAAAGGGGTTCTAGAGCAAACTCGTCGTCATACCTTTATTGCAACACTACTTGGAATTCGTTATTTAGTAGTAGCCGTTAATAAAATGGATTTGTGTGATTATCAACAAGATGTATTTGAGCAAATAAAGCAGTATTATCTGATTTTTGCTAAAAAGTTATCGCTGGATTTAAATATCAACTTTGTGCCTCTTTCGGCTCTTGATGGAGATAATATTGCATCACGCAGTAAATTGATGGACTGGTATGACGGTCCTACTTTATTGGACATTCTAGAAACTGTAGATATTGTGCAGAACTTCAACAAGCAGTCACTGCGCTTTCCTGTGCAATATGTGAATCGTCCTAATCTAGATTTTCGTGGATATGCAGGCACGTTATCATCTGGTGTTCTTAGAGTTGGGCAGGATGTGAAAGTATTGCCTTCTGGCTTGTCTTCGCGCGTTGCTCGTATTGTGACTTTGGACGGAGATTTGCTTAAGGTTATTCCCGGAGAGGCAATAACCTTAGTTTTAGAGAACGAAATCGATATCAGCCGTGGCGATATTATAGTTTCCCTGGATTCATCTATTCCTGTTTCACGATGCGCTCAGGTAGATGTAGTATGGATGTCAGAACAGCCATTATATAAAGGGCAAAGTTTTGATATTAAAATATGTGCTAAAAAAACTAGGGTTTATATTAAAACAATCAACTATCAAATTGATATTAATAATTTAACACAGTATAAAACCGATTCACTTAATATTAACGGCATTGGCTCAGTTGAGATAATTTTTGATGAGCCGATAGCGCTTGATAGCTATCTTCACAATCACGATACAGGTAGTTTAATCTTTATAGATCGCTTAACTAATGCAACAGTTGGAGCTGGGTTAATCCGAGAGGCACATAATCAACAGGAGAAAGAAGTTATTTATTATAGCACTCTTGAAATTGAACTCAATGCTTTGGTACGTCGTAATTTCCCGCACTGGGGTGTTCATGATTTATTAGATGGTAAATAATTTTAAGAAGGACTATTGAATAACTGCTATGGATATTTTTCAAAAAACTACAAAAATTGATTTTGCTAATAACAATATTGCTTGGCATTCTCATTCAATAGGGTGCAGTGATCGTGAGAAATTGCATGGTCACAAAGGAGCAGTTATTTGGTTTACGGGACTTTCCGGCTCAGGAAAGTCATCAATAGCTGGAGCTTTAGAGCAGGAGCTATACCGCATCGGTGTCAGTACGTATTTAATCGATGGAGATAATATAAGACACGGAATATCATGTGATTTGGGGTTTAGTGATGCAGATCGTATTAAAAATATTCGCCGCATAAGCCAAATGGTTAAAATAATGCAAGATGCTGGACTTTTAGTTCTGACTGCGTTAATTTCTCCTTACCGTCATGAAAGGCAACTTGTGCGTCACATTATACCAGAAGGACGTTTTATTGAAGTGTTTGTAGATACACCTTTGGCAGTATGTGAACAACGAGATCCCAAAGGGATATACAAAAAAGCTCGTTTAGGTGAAATTAAATACTTTACTGGAATAAGCTCAATTTATGAAATGCCAGAAGAGCCTGAAATTCATTTAAATGGTCAAGAATTATTAATAGATTTAGTCGCAAAAATCTTAGAATTGCTACGGCATAAAGATATTATCAAATCTTAATAAATTATTACTAAGTATAAATATCATTAAATTCTTATATTATTGACTATTTAACCTAAGAATGTTTTTAGCAATATGTTACATTTTAATAAGTTAAAGATTAAAGTTATCGACTAATGCTTCTACAGCAAATACTATTATTTTTTATTAAATTCTGATTAACATATTTTTCTTTTAATGCAAATTACTCTTAATAGATTGCAAAATATATGTACTTCTTGAAACAAATGCTCATATAATGTTTAATTATGATTAATAATTTTATCTGAGTTATTTTGATTTCATGTATATATAACATGACGTTTAAACAGCAGCAAATATATTGTTATTTCAGAAAATAGCCCAATTTAGGAATGAGCTATCTATATAAAATATAAAAATAATTTTTTTAATCAAATTATAAAAACATTATTTAATAATATGATGTGTTATAGGATATACCAGTTTTTTAATAGTGTGGTTCTACATGACTAGCTATCTATATTTTCCTGATTTTAACCCAGTTATTTTTTCCTTAGGACCGATCTCTTTACATTGGTATGGAGTGATGTATTTATTGGGATTTATTTTCGCTCTTAAGTTGGCTTTGCGACGTGCTGAAAAACCTGAAAGCGGTTGGAATACACATGAAGTTGAAAAAATCTTATACGCAGGATTCCTCGGGGTTTTTCTAGGTGGTCGTGTAGGCTATGTTATTTTTTATAATTTTCACCTATTCCTTGAAGATCCACTTTATCTTTTAAAGGTATGGGAAGGAGGAATGTCATTCCATGGCGGTTTAATTGGAGTGATTCTAGTGATGTTAGTATTTGCGCGTAAAACACAACGTAATTTCTTTCAGGTTTCTGACTTCATTGCTCCGTTGATACCATTTGGTTTAGGATTAGGACGTTTAGGTAATTTTATTAACGGTGAGTTATGGGGACGCGTTACCACTGATACTAAATGGGCAATGTTATTTCCAAAATCACGAAACGAAGATATTATATTAGCTGCTAATAACTTAAAGTGGAAAGAAATCATAAACCATTATGGTGTATTACCACGTCATCCTTCGCAGCTTTATGAAATGCTGTTAGAAGGCGTATTGCTGTTTATAATATTAAACTTATTTATTTGCAAGAGACGTCCAGTAGTAGGTTCTGTTTCTGGCCTCTTTCTGATTGGTTACGGATCTTTACGTACTATAGTAGAGTTATTCCGTGAGCCAGATGCTCAGATCGGACTGTTTAATGGCACAATGAGTATGGGACAAATACTCTGCATACCAATGATTATTGCTGGTATTGTCGTGATAATATGGGCTTATAGATTTAGAAGATCTTAAAATATTCAATAAACTATAAAATTGCATAAGAGAAAAACTATATTTCCACTGTAGAATTATTAACCTCTTGAGGTGCGATGAAACAGTATCTTGATTTAATGAAAATAGTCCTAACTGAAGGGACAAAAAAAACTGATCGGACAAAAACTGGGACTCTCTCTATTTTTGGTTATCAGATGCGCTTCCATCTGCAAGAAGGTTTTCCCTTAGTAACTACTAAGCGTTGTCATTTCTCTTCTATCATTCATGAATTATTATGGTTTTTGAGCGGAGATACTAATATTTCTTATTTGCGTAAACATAATGTAAACATCTGGAATGCATGGGCCGATCATAATGGTGATCTCGGACCTATTTATGGTAAACAGTGGCGCGCCTGGGACACTTCCCATAACTGCCAGATTGATCAAATTAGCTTGGTTATGGAACAGCTAAAATATAATCCAGATTCACGTCGCATCATTGTTTCTGCGTGGAACGTGGGTCAATTAGATAAAATGTCTCTTGTTCCTTGTCACACATTATTCCAATTCTATCTGGCTGATGGTAAGCTATCTTGCCATCTGTATCAGCGTTCTTGCGATGTATTTCTAGGATTACCCTTCAATATTGCTTCTTACGCTCTTTTATTACATATGATATCACAGCAGCTAGATGTTAAAGTTGGTGATTTTATTTGGACCGGCGGTGATACCCACATATATACAAATCATATAGCACAAACAAAACTTCAGTTAAGCCGTAAACCTCGTTGTTTACCTAAATTATTAATTACACGTAAACCAGAATCTATTTTTAACTATCGTTTTGAAGATTTTGAGATTAAAAGTTACCATCCTCATCCAGAAATAAAAGGATCTGTAGCTATTTAATTTTGCTATATTACTTTTAGTCAAATATCTAAATGCTAAGCACGTTTTATTTAGTTTACTATTTTTCATGATAAGTTAAGATGTTAGAAGCATATATAAATTTAGCTCATTATAAAGCATAAATTACTTATACTATTACTCTAGTCAACAGAGTAATATGGTTTTATTTTTTTAATAAAATTAATACAAAGTAACAAGTTAGTGGATAATAGTTTACTATAATTCCTAATTAAGCATCGATATGTATCATCTTATTTGTATGGAAATCGGGATTAGTAAAAAAATTGAGTTTATAGCATACTTAAATGGAATACGTTTATAAACTAGAAATATATAAGTACGATGATTTTATTTACTAGAACCTGATAAAGGTTAGGTCTATGAAGACATATTCATAAATAATTATTGATCAAATCATATGATGGTAAAATAAATAATAGCATATACATCTTATTTATAAATGTATATTTCTGCTGATTTTGTATTATATCTATAAAAAGAGAGATACAATATATTATATATACTAAGAGAATCTATTTCTTACTAATATAGGATAAGATTAATTCTGGTTTTATATCTGCAACAACATATTTGCGGCATCTAGTATATTTCCATAGACCAAATAAGATCCAACAATCTTGTGTGATTTTCTTGATCTTCTATACAAGTACGAATAGTATACAATGAACAGGCATATCCAAATCATTTACTAGCTATAATAGCTACAACAGAATTTATAACGCATATATTTTCATATCTATCCCAGAGCTTTTATTCACTATGAGTCGTGAAACTTGTAGTCCTATTTGTTACAATTAAACGTATTACCGCTGATTTTTAATCTTTAGATTGATATAAAAAATTAAATCATAAAATAATGCTATAAATGACTCAAAAAATAACTCGCATAGCAAGAAGATCAGCTGAGAATATCCTAAACACTGTAGTGAAATGAAGTTGTATAATAATAATGTTAAAATTTATCTTTAGTCGTTTAGTTGAAACCATACCGACACTTTTTATTCTTATAACAATATCTTTTTTTATGATGCGATTAGCACCTGGTAGTCCTTTTAGTGGTGAACGAACATTACCACCGGAAGTACTTGCAAATATTGAGGCAAAATATCATTTACATGATCCAATATGGAAACAATACACACAATATCTCGTGCAATTATGTCATGGTGATTTTGGCCCTTCATTCAAATACAAAGATTATTCAGTGAATGATTTAGTGAGTGCTTCTTTCCCAGTATCTGCTAAATTAGGATTTACGGCATTTATGTTAGCAGTGATATTTGGTGTTATAGCAGGAGTATTAGCTGCGTTAAAGCAGAATAGTACATGGGATTACTTAGTAATGGGTTTTGCAATGATTGGTGTTGTAATACCTAGTTTTATTCTAGCGCCCTTACTAGTATTACTTTTTTCTATTCAGTTAAAATGGTTACCCGGAGGTGGATGGAATAACGGGGCTCTTAAATTTATTATTCTTCCCGTAGTATCTCTCTTCTTATCCTATATTGCTGGGATTGCTCGTATTACTCGCGGTTCTATGATTGAAGTGTTGCATTCAAATTTTATACGCACTGCACGTTCCAAAGGGTTACCTACATTACGTATTATTTTCAGTCATGCTTTAAAGCCTGCATTATTGCCTGTTATATCTTTTTTAGGCCCTACCTTTGTTAGTATTATCACTGGGTCTATGGTGATTGAAACCATTTATGGTTTACCTGGAATTGGTCAGCTATTTGTTAACGGTGCTCTCAATCGTGATTACTCCTTGGTACTGAGCTTAACAATGTTAATGGGCGTACTCACTATATTATTTAATGCAATTATTGATATGCTTTATGTTCTTTGTGATCCTAAAATACGATACTGATTAAGGGAATACCCTTGTTACAGAATAAAGAATACATTAAGTTAGCAGAAAATTTTACTAGAGATTTAGAATTAGAGGGGCGTAGCTTATGGAAAGATGCACGCCGTCGTTTCGTAAACAATCGAGCAGCGCTATCTAGCCTATTTGTACTTATATTGATTGCGCTTTTTGTATCTATAGCGCCCATGATCTCTCAGTTTTCCTATGATGATACTGATTGGGAAATGATATCAGAGGCACCTAATATGACCTCTGGTCATTATTTTGGCACTGATTCTTCTGGGCGAGATCTATTAGTACGTATTGGGATTGGTGGTCGTATCTCTCTGATTGTGGGTATTGCTGCAGCCTTGGTTTCTATTGTAGTAGGTACTTTATATGGTGCAGTAGCAGGTTATATTGGCGGTAAAACAGATTCTGTAATGATGCGTATTCTTGAGATACTAAATTCATTTCCCTTCATGTTCTTTGTGATTCTTATGGTGACCTTTTTAGGACAGAATGTGCTCTTAATATTTATTGCTATTGGTATGGTTTCCTGGTTAGATATGGCACGTATCGTTCGTGGTCAAACATTGAGTTTAAAACGTAAAGAATTTATCGAAGCTGCTTTTGTAGGAGGATTATCGACTATTACAATAGTCAGTCGTCATATAATACCTAATGTGCTAGGGGTAGTAGTCGTTTATGCGTCTCTCCTTGTTCCGAGTATGATTCTATTCGAGTCCTTTCTAAGCTTTCTTGGCTTGGGTATTCAAGAACCGCTGAGCAGTTGGGGAGCACTATTAAGTGATGGAGCCAAAGCAATGGAAGTTGCTCCATGGCTGTTGATATATCCCTCCGCTTTTTTAGTGGTTACTCTATTTTGTTTTAACTTTATTGGTGATGGGCTACGTGATGCCATAGACCCTAAAAATCTGTAAGGATTTATGCGATGATACTAACAGAGACAAGCGCAGAGTTATTGCTTGTGGTAAAAAATCTTCGTGTAATTTTTTCTACTAAAGACGGGAATATTACAGCAGTAAATGATTTAAGTTTTTCAATACGGGAAGGTGAAACATTAGGTATAGTAGGTGAGTCCGGTTCAGGCAAATCTCAAACTGCTTTTGCACTAATGGGTTTGCTAGCAAAAAATGCTAGCATAAGCGGTTTTGCTTTTTTACAAGGTCGTCAAATTCTTAATTTATCTGAAAAAAAACTTAACAAGTTGCGTGCTCAAGAAATTGCAATGATCTTCCAAAATCCAATAACCGCGCTAAATCCGTATATGCAAGTTGGGCAACAATTAATGGAAGTGTTAATATTTCATAAGGGTATGCGCAAGAAGAAAGCTTTTGAAGAGTCTGTGCAGATGCTAGATGCAGTGAAAATTTCTGAACCTCGAAAGCGTATGATGATGTTTCCACATGAGCTTTCCGGTGGCATGGGCCAAAGAGTAATGATTGCTATGGCGTTGTTATGTCGACCTAAGTTATTAATTGCTGATGAACCTACAACAGCTCTAGACGTTACAGTTCAAGCGCAAATCATGACTCTTTTTAATGATCTTAAAAGAGATTTTAATACATCTATTATTATAATTACGCATGATCTTGGTGTAGTTGCAGGCATATGTGACAAAATACTAATTATATATGCAGGTAGAATGATGGAGTATGGCAATGTGCGAGACTTATTTTATTCACCAAGCCATCCATATTCGATAGGATTGCTTAATGCTATTCCGCGCTTGAATTGCGAAAACAAATACCTTTTGACGATTCCTGGGGATCCACCAAATATGCTTTGTTTACCTCAAGGATGTCCATTTAATACCCGCTGTTCCTATGTTACTGAGCTGTGTATGAAGATGCCTTCATTAAAAAAATTTGGAGAAGATCGTGTGCGTGCATGTTTCAAGGAAGTCGAGGAATTATCATGATCCAAGACAGCGAAGATAAACAAGCATTACTTGAAGTAAATAACTTAAAAGTTTATTTTAAGGTGAAAGATAAAAAGACATCATTATGTCGCCCCAATAAAATTCTAAAAGCCGTTGATGGCATAACTTTGCGTTTGTATGCAGGTGAAACTTTAGGTATCATCGGTGAGTCTGGGTGCGGTAAATCCACTTTTGCAAGAGCTATTATTGGTCTGGCACAAGTTACCCATGGAAGCGTAGTATGGCGGGGAAGAGATCTGCTCAAATGCGACACCAAACACTGGCGTAAAGTACGCAAAGATATTCAGATTATTTTTCAAAATCCTCTGTCTTCTTTAAACCCACGTATGACGATTGGTGAAATTATTTCGGAGCCTCTGCGTACTTATCATGCAAGCATGTCCCGCAAGGAAGTCAAAAATAGCGCAATAAACATGATGATAAAAGTAGGGCTGATACCTAACTACATTAATCGTTATCCGAATGAATTATCCGGTGGGCAGTGTCAGCGTGTTGCTATTGCACGTGCGCTGCTTTTTGATCCCAAATTAATTATATGTGATGAACCTGTCGCTGCATTAGATGTGTCTATTCAAGCGCAAGTAGTCAACTTATTGCAAAAGTTGCAATGCGAGGAGACAGGTCTTGCTATGATCTTTATCGCTCATGATTTAGCAGTGGTAAAACATATTTCCGACTGGGTTATGGTAATGTACCTTGGACATGTAATTGAGTTTGGTACATATGAAGCAGTTTATGATAATCCCCAGCATCCTTATACTAAAGCTCTACTCTCTGCAGTCCCTATCCCCGATCCTGATATGGAAAAAGGGAAGAAAATACATGTATTAGAAGGAGAAATCCCTTCACCATTCCATCCACCTTCAGGTTGCATTTTTCGTACTCGTTGCCCTATATCAGAGCCTAAATGCGCTTTAACGATCCCGCTAATAGATGGTAGTGTCCGTCATACAGTTGCGTGTCTAAAAGTAAATACGATCTAAAAACAAAGAATATTTTAGAATTAGGTTTAGATTGTTGTCTCTATAAATTTGTTGTACTGTATTTATAAAGAACGCATAATATTTTTATTTCTGTTTATTAGTTAAGGATATCTATTTTGAGAGAAGAAACTATTTTTAGCAAAATAATTAGTCATGAAATCCAAGCCGATATACTCTATCAAGATGATTTGGTTACTGCATTTCGAGAAATATCCCCACAGGCGCCAAGCCATATTTTAATTATTACTAACCAAGTAATTCGGACTATTAATGATGTTACAATAGAACACGAAGCTACACTAGGTCGCATGATCATCTCAGCGTCTAAAATAGCTCTACAAGAAGGCATTGCTCAAGATGGTTACCGCTTGATCATTAATTGCAATAGTAATGCAGGGCAGGAAATATATCATATCCATATGCATCTTTTAGGAGGTCGAGCCTTAGGGCCTTTGCTTGCTTTGCAAGAGAAACAATAACTTTACAGTAGGTAGTTTGCTGTGATAATGAATATATTTGATGATTCTATTTAACGATATTTTTAGATCTATCTTTCTTTAATGGTCTTTAATGTTTATTTGAATTATTGATAAGTAACCTCATAGCATTAATCTTTAAGATTTTAGAAATTTTATTCATTAATTAGATATATAATTTTAGTTAAAAATATGATCTAAAATCTTTTGATTATTGAGCCTGCTAGAATCCAAGTGTATTGTAATAAGATATTTCAATAATAATTCCCAGAATAAGCTGGCTGCTGTATTATAACCTAAAACAAGTATTTAATATATAATGATCAATGAAATATTTAATTTTAGTAGCAGATATCGCAGTTATGATCATTATATTATAATATTTAGTTGATGTTTTTAATTTATTTGGATCACAATACTCTAACTGTGTGCTTTTTTGTACTACAAAATTCTCTGTGCACATTATTTTTTATTTAGGTATAATATAAAAATTATCAAAAAATAGTATTGCATTACGATAAATAGGTTTTATAATATAAGTATTTAAATGCCTTTTCATATGTATATTATGTCCAACAAACAAGGCAGTAATCCTTTTTACCACGACGCAATAAAGTAAAGATCCCAAACAGACGATCTGTATCATTGAACCTATATTCAGGATTAGATTGTTTATGTCCATTGATGCTAATCGCATTAGAAGCGATCGTTTTGCGCGCCTGTCTGCGAGACTTTTGTAGTTCACCATAAATCAGTGCATCTATTAAATCTGCAGTGCGTTTAAGCTTGATCATAGGAATGCCATCTTGTGCCAACTGATTAAAGTCAGCTTTGGTCAGTTCGCCAATTATACCATAAAATAGACTATTAGTGATGCGTTTTGCAGCAGCAAGTCCTTCTGTACCGTGAATCATACGAGTTACAAGATCAGCTAAAATACGCTGCGCATTTGGAGCTTTGCAGCTGTTTTTATCTTTTTCTTCAAGTGCGTTTATCTCGTTTAGATGCATAAAAGTAAAAAATTTCAAAAACTTATAGACGTCCTTATCAGCTGTATTCATCCAGAATTGATAGAATCTATATGGACTAGTTTTATTGGAATCTAACCAGATTGAGCCGTGCTCTGTTTTACCAAATTTAGTACCATCTGCTTTGGTAATTAATGGAAGCGTCAAGCCCCAGACTTGTTTCTGGTGCAGACGACGGGTTAGATCAATACCTGAAATAATATTTCCCCACTGATCAGAACCACCTATTTGTAGTTCAACACCGTATAGTTTGTTTAAATTAGCAAAGTCGTAAGCCTGCAGTAGGTTGTAAGAGAACTCAGTGAAAGAGATTCCAGCTTTATCTTGGATTAATCTTTGTTTTATAGTTTCTTTTTTAACCATCTGGTTCACAGAGAAATATTTACCAATATCACGCAGGAAGGTGATAATATTCATATTTTGAAACCAATCGTAGTTGTTAGCTACAATAGCGCTTTTCTCATCGCAATCGAAATTTAATAATGGTGTTACTTGACGGCGTATTTTTGTTACCCATTCAGACACGGTCTCCTGAGTATTTAATCTGCGTTCATTTGCTTTAAAACATGGATCACCGATAAGACCCGTGGCTCCGCCTAATAAAGCAATCGGTTTATGACCTTCTAACTGGAAACGCTTCAGACACAGCAGTGGCACTAAATGTCCTAAATGCAAGCTATCAGCCGTAGGATCGAAGCCGCAATATAGTGTTAATGGACCTTCTGCTAGTCTTTTTATGAGCTCTTCCCGATGGGTTACTTGGGCAAGTATTCCTCGCTCTTGCAGTTGTTTAATTAAATTTTCATTCTCCATGAACACTCCATTATTTTTACTTGATCTCGATCTATTCTAGACTACCGGTCTAGTATGGAAGATACACTAAAATAGTCACGAATGCTTTTTTATATTCAGTTCGTCTTTTAATAGTAAAGACGGATAATGAATTAATATCTTATTAAGATTCATAATTTTTGAAGAAAAGTAAATGCGCATCATTTTATTTTTTATTTATATAGTATTAAAATATATTTTAATACTATATAAATAAAAAAATTAGGTAATGGAATTATCTTCTTGGAATCTAATTTTTCCATATAAAGAAGTTTACTGGTCAATTTCTTCCTAATTAAATCATAAAATAGTACTGTGCATCAATTCATATATATTTTATAGCTGATAAAATATATGTAATTTTAAAGAACAAATTTATTTATATATAGAAAAGAGAATTCATTTCTAATGAATTATTAGACGTTAGCTATTAGCTTATATTATGCAATATTCATTTATTACTTCAAAAAATATTAGAGGTAAAATATCAGATAAATATTAAACGATATTCGAATTTTATATAAAATTACTATCTTATATACTTCATCTTCTTAAAAATTAATGGAGTATTATTAAAAATATTTTATTAACTAAGTAAAAAACTGTATTGATTAGACATCCCATAGCAGTTTGTAAATAATAATATTGAGTGACTTCTGCTTATTAAGATCTTATGATAATAGAGAATTACAGCGTTCTTAAATAACTAACGTTATTAGTATTAAATATTATAAATCTTATATAGATTTATAATATTTCGAGTTTTTAGGTTATTAAAATTTTTAGTTTAATCACTATTTTTAGGAACTTAGTAAATATAATAATATCACTAGAAGCATCAAATATTCAATCATCTAATAAGAATTCAAATATAGTGCGACATATGACAATTGATTAACAAAGATGCAAGTAGTTCTGTATTTATAATTTTTCCTAGTTTACTAGGATTGATAGACTTATTATCTGTGATTTTATAAAAATTTCTAATTTTATGAACATCTTTTTAATTTATATAAGATCGATAAACTCTTATATTTTAACTAATAAAAGGGCGACTTGGCGCCCTTTTATTAGTTAAAACTAAATATTTTAAATATTATTCTATTACTCTTGCTACAATCCCAGCACCAACAGTACGGCCTCCTTCACGTATTGCAAAACGCAGACCATCATCCATTGCAATAGGGTGGATTAGGGTGACGATCATTTGTATATTATCGCCTGGCATTACCATTTCAACCCCTTCTGGTAATTCAATGGTGCCAGTTACGTCAGTAGTACGGAAATAAAATTGTGGACGGTATCCTTTAAAAAATGGAGTATGACGTCCTCCTTCGTCTTTTGTAAGAACATAAACTTCTGATTCGAATTTAGTATGTGGTTTTATTGATCCTGGCTTAGATAAAACCTGACCACGTTCTATTTCTTCGCGCTTGATACCACGTAACAAAATACCTACGTTCTCGCCAGCACGTCCTTCGTCTAGCAGTTTACGGAACATTTCAACGCCAGTACAAGTTGATTTCACGGTATCTTTTATACCAACTATTTCAACCTCTTCACCTACCTTAATAATTCCTCGTTCTACTCGCCCGGTAACAACAGTACCCCGACCAGAGATAGAGAATACGTCTTCTATTGGTAGTAAAAAAGGCTTATCGATCGCACGTTCTGGTTCTGGGATATAATGATCTAGGGTTTGTGCTAATTCTGTAATCTTATCTTCCCACTCCTTGTCGCCTTCTAGTGCTTTTAGGGCAGAACCGCGAATTATTGGAGTATCATCTCCGGGAAAGTCATACTGAGATAGAAGTTCACGAACTTCCATTTCTACTAGTTCAAGCAATTCTTCATCGTCAACAATATCACATTTATTCATAAATACAATTATGTATGGCACACCAACTTGACGAGCTAGAAGGATATGCTCACGAGTCTGAGGCATAGGACCATCAGTTGCAGCAACAACTAATATAGCACCATCCATCTGAGCTGCACCAGTAATCATATTTTTAACGTAGTCGGCATGCCCTGGGCAATCAACGTGAGCATAGTGACGATTCTGGGTATCATATTCAACGTGAGAAGTATTTATCGTGATACCCCTAGCTTTTTCTTCTGGTGCATTATCTATCTGATCGAATGCTCGGGCAGAACCTCCATACATTTTTGCTAGAACGCTGGTGATTGCAGCTGTTAGGGTCGTCTTACCGTGATCAACGTGACCAACAGTACCTACGTTAAGATGAGGTTTTTTACGTTCAAATTTTTCTTTAGACATTGCTTTTTCCTTACTCTTGTGTTCTTCCTTTGAGAGAGTACTTGATCATTTTTTAAACCAGTATCTTATTTGCCACGAGCTTCAATAACAGCTTGCGCAACATTTCTAGGGGCATCATCGTATTTCAGAAACTCCATAGAGTAAGATGCACGCCCTTTAGTCAGAGAACGTAATTGAGTTGCGTACCCGAACATCTCAGATAATGGAACTTCAGCGTGAATAATAACTCCAGTACTATTAGATTCTTGACCACGAAGAATGCCACGTCGGCGACTTAGATCACCTATTACGTCACCGGTATTCTCTTCTGGAGTCTCTACTTCAACTTTCATGATCGGCTCTAGAAGAATTGGTTGAGCTTTTTTAAAGGCATCTTTAAAGGCTATATAAGCAGCTAACTTAAAAGATAGCTCTGAGGAGTCAACATCATGGTAAGACCCGAAGTGTAGACGTACGCCAATATCAACCACCGGATATCCAGCTAATGGACCACATTTAAGCTGTTCCCGTATCCCCTTATCAACTGCAGGAATGTATTCTCCGGGAATTACGCCACCCTTAATATCGTTTATGAACTCGTAACCTTTTGAGTTTAATCCTGGTTCTAGTGGGTACATATCTATAATTACATGACCGTATTGACCACGACCACCAGACTGTTTGGCATGCTTTCCTTCTATATCAGTAACTTTAATACGTATTGTTTCACGGTACGCAACTTGAGGTTTTCCTATGTTTGCTTCGACATTAAATTCTCGTTTCATGCGGTCGACAATAATGTCGAGGTGTAGTTCACCCATGCCTGCAATTATTGTTTGGTTAGATTCTTCATCAGTCCATACACGGAATGATGGGTCTTCTTTAGCAAGGCGACTCAGAGCAATTCCCATTTTTTCTTGGTCACTTTTGGTTTTTGGTTCTACAGCTATTGAAATTACCGGTTCGGGAAATTCCATTCTCTCTAGAATGATTGGCGCATCTGGATGGCACAAAGTGTCACCCGTCATCACGTCTTTTAAACCAATAGCAGCAGCGATATCTCCCGCGCGAACTTCTTTAATCTCTTCACGTTTATTAGCGTGCATTTGCACAATACGGCCAAAACGTTCACGTGCAGATCTGAGAGGATTCAGTACGGTATCGCCAGAGTTAATTACGCCAGAGTAAATCCGAAAAAAAGTTAAATTTCCAACGAATGGGTCATTAGCTATTTTAAAGGCCAGAGCGGCAAAAGGCTCACTATCATTAGCTCTACGCTCGGAAGGAGTATCCTTGCCATCGTCTAGAATACCATTAATAGCAGGTACTTCTATCGGAGATGGTAAATAATCAATTACTGCATCCAGCATTGCTTGCACACCTTTGTTCTTGAATGCAGATCCGCAGGTTACGAGAATAATTTCGTTCTTTAGTACTCTTTGACGAAGAGCTTGTTTAATCTCTTCTTCACTTAGTTCGTGACTATTTAAGTATTTTTCCATCAGTTCCTCTGAAGCATCTGCTGCTGCTTCTATCAGGTTCTGGCGCCATTCTTCAGCTAAATCAATCATATCTAGAGGAATATTTTTGTATTCGAAGGTCACTCCTTGATCAGCATCATTCCATTTGATTGCTTTCATCTTCACTAGATCAATAACACCAACAAAGCTTTCTTCAGCTCCAATGGCCAGCTGCAGTGGAACAGGATTACCACCTAAGCGGGTTTTTATTTGCCCAACAACTTTAAGGAAATTAGCGCCCATGCGGTCCATTTTGTTCACAAATGCTATTCGTGGAACTCTGTATTTATTTGCCTGACGCCATACTGTTTCAGACTGAGGTTGAACACCACCAACGGCGCAGTAAACCATTACAGCACCATCAAGAACGCGCATGGAACGTTCTACTTCTATTGTAAAGTCAACATGTCCTGGTGTATCAATTATGTTTACACGGTGTGGCTCAAATTGCTTAGCCATGCCAGACCAGAATGCAGTAGTAGCAGCAGATGTGATTGTAATACCACGTTCTTGTTCTTGCTCCATCCAGTCCATAGTTGCAGCACCGTCATGAACTTCACCTATTTTATGATTGACACCAGTGTAGAAAAGGATACGTTCGGTAGTAGTAGTCTTGCCGGCGTCAATATGTGCGCTAATACCTATATTACGATAACGAGCAATTGGTGTTGTACGAGCCATTGAATTCCTCTATAACTAGAATGCTCAAGCTAAATCAAATATACGAGGTTGCTTGCTTGAAGCGATTTCTTTATTAATATACATGTATGTATATTACCAACGATAGTGCGCAAACGCCTTGTTGGCTTCAGCCATTCGGTGAACATCTTCACGTTTTTTAACTGCAGTACCTTTATTTTCTGCAGCATCATAAAGTTCTTTAGATAATCTAATAGCCATAGATTTATCACCTCTTTTACGAGCACCTTCAACGATCCAACGCATTGCCAAGGCATTGCGACGCACCGGTCGGACTTCTACTGGTACCTGATAAGTAGAGCCTCCAACACGACGAGATTTAACCTCAACTGCTGGGCGAACGTTTTCTAGGGCTACTTCAAAAGATCCAAGTTCGCTTTTCCCAGACCTATCAGATAGGGTTTTAAGAGCTGTGTATACAATAGCTTCTGCAGTTGATTTTTTACCATCTACCATCAGGATATTAATAAATTTAGCCAATAATTCTGATCCGAACTTAGGATCAGGCAAAATTTTACGCTGTCCAATGACTCTACGACGTGGCATATAAATCTCCGTTGTTAATTCAGGGTTTTCCAAAACTCTATAATTTGAGCTTGACATTAAAAATTTAAAAAGTTTGGCCTTACTTAACAGAGAACTATTAAGCTTTTGGCTTCTTCACACCATATTTAGATCGTGATTTCTTACGGTCTTTCACGCCTGAGCAGTCAAGAGCACCACGAATAGTGTGGTAACGAACACCAGGTAAATCTTTTACACGCCCGCCACGAATTAGTATGACGCTGTGTTCTTGAAGGTTATGACCCTCACCGCCAATATAGGAGGTCACTTCAAAACCGTTTGTTAAGCGCACACGACAAACTTTCCTGAGTGCTGAATTTGGTTTTTTAGGAGTAGTGGTATATACGCGAGTGCATACTCCACGTTTTTGAGGGCAGGCCTGCAGAGCAGGCACATTGCTTTTAGCAACCTTCACTGATCGTGGTTTACGTACTAGCTGGTTAATTGTGGTCATTAATAGTTCCCTAGTATTTGTTGTGTTTCTAACTTTATAACAAGTGTGAAAATATCCGATAAAGATATGGATAAAAATTAGGAAAAAAATTTCATGGCTGCTCAAAATAGGTATCAAGAAATATATAAAATAGTGTCTTTACCAAGATAACTGTTGCTTATGTAGGACACTTAGTGCAACAAATTCATTATAATTTAGCAGTACAATATTAGGAGAAATTCTATTACTCAAACCTCTAGCAAGCACATCAACTTTTATTGCAAATAGAAAAGTAGAAGTATACATTAGATTAGTAAGAGCCTCGGTATTTATTAATCCGCATAACACACCGTCTTGTAGTAACAAGATAGCGTCATTATTGCTTGCGATGGCATAAAGAGTTTTCAGATCTGCTGCATTTGGAGACTTGGTCACCGTATGTAACATATAAAACTCCTGATACTAGAACGTTAGTACAATATCGCATTGTTCAATATTTTTTCTTATCTGTTCTGCACTGACTAGATTTACTTTAACAATCCAGTTCTGAAAATTATTTAAACCTCTTTCATCCAGGGATTCTAAACACATATAGACATCTATGATATCGTATATAGACATTACGGCAAAGGTTACCACGTAATTATGGCAGAGAATTTCATTCGGTTTTTGATCAGGCATTAGCTGTAAAACACCGTCACCAAGAAAAAATACTTGAATGTCTTTGCTGTAGGCAGATGCTGCTAGTAGCGCATCTAACCCTTCTCTCCCTGCGCTTGTTGTATGTGGAGGTTGAATAAAAACAAATGCTAAACGTTTCATATTTACATCTATCTTAAAACTGCATTAAGCGATCGCTCTTAAGAGCTGCTTCGGCCAATGATCCTAGACCGCTCAATATAAAGCCATTCTGTAAATTAAAAGTGTATAGACCAAGTTCATTAGCTAAACTTAGTGAAACAACGCCGCGACGTAAAGCAGCAGCGACACATACATTAAGAACTACGTTATTTTCTTCCGCTAGAATATGCCATGCACGTACTAGATCTAATTCATTATTTGCTGGTGAGGTCAGATTATTAGCGTTGCTTACTCCTTCTCTATAGAAAAATACATTCAGTAAACGATGTTTATTAGCAATGAGGGCCTCTGCAAATTGATATGCGCTGCTAGCAGCCTGTGTACCATAGGCTGGACCAGTCACAAGAAGAGAGTAACTAATCATTAACGATAGCTATCCCCCTTATGATACCGCCTTTTACTTGGTAAATATATATTCATTAGTTAATTGTATTGATTGATATTAAATTAATCGTATTTTATAAGTATATCATAATTTTTATTATTTGTATTATTTGAAATCTTAGGATGTCTAACGAAACTTTGTAAAAGTTTAATATTAAGATGCGTGGTTAATAAAGAACAAATAATACATCACAGTTATTAGATAGAATTGTATTCTCTGAATGATTCAATATAAACTCTAGATAATCTCAGTGTAGTAAATGTATATTTGTTTTTTAAAAATATATAAATTAGTTGTTTGATTTTTAATGCATGATTCATTAATTTATCATAGCGCTGTTTGTGAGAATGCATTATACTGTTGATAGGTTTATTGAAATATACAAAGAATATTTTCCTATATATCTATATATGTAAATTACACACCTATGGATGATGATAAATATCATTATTCTATTTGATGGAAATATATTATGTTATCTAAATTAGACATTTAGTATATAGATTAACCATTAACAGTTGTGTTCTATATTGCTGATGCAATATAGAATAGATTATAGATCTGCATAATTTATGTGCTGATTCTTGAAGGTCACAATCATAACTTGTTCTTAATGATCCTTATTAGTCAATCCAGCCTTATTATTCTCTCTAATACCAAATATATTTTACTAAGCATTATAATCTTAAGAATCTTTAGTAATATTTAGACAAGAATCAGAGAACGTTTTTGCAGTTTAATTCCTCGAATGCCTGCTCTAAACGGGTGATCATACTATTTTGAGCGGCACGCAGCCAAACACGCGGTTCATAGTATTTCTTGTTAGGTATATCCATGCCGTTAGGGTTGCCTAACTGTTTCTGGAGATAGACTTCATATTTTTTGTAGTAGCTCATAATACCAGTCCAAGTTGCCCATTGAGTATCGGTATCAATATTTATTTTGACTACGCCGTAGCTGATAGCTTCTTTGATTTCTGCGGTAGTAGAGCCAGAACCCCCGTGAAACACGAAGTTTAAGTTGTTTTTTGGTAAATTATGTTTTTTGGAAACATAGCATTGAGAATTATACAGAATTTTTGGAGCTAGTTGTATGTTGCCTGGCTTATAAACTCCGTGTACATTACCAAAAGAAGCAGCTATAGTAAAACATGGGCTTATCTCGATTAGTTTGGTATAGGCATAGTCAACATCTTTTGGGTGAGTATACAATGCAGCGCTATCTATATTACTGTTATCTAATCCATCTTCTTCCCCACCAGTGCAGCCCAGCTCAATTTCTAGTGTCATTCCTATTTTAGACATACGTTTTAGATATTTCGAACATATCTCAATATTCTCTTCTAGAGGCTCAGCTGACAAGTCAATCATGTGAGAAGAAAATAATGACTTCCCGGTGGCTGTAAAATAGTTTTCACCGGCATCTAATAGTCCATCTAGCCATGGCAGTAGTGCTCTAGAGCAATGGTCAGTGTGCAGCATCACTGGAATATCGTAGTACTTAGCCATTTGGTGAACGTGATGTGCACCAGAAATAGCACCACAGATAGCTGCATCTTGAGGATACTTGCTACTTATAGCTTTTCCAGCAATAAATGCAGCTCCTCCGTTGGAGAATTGGACTATAACCGGAGCACGTACTTTTAACCCTGACTCCATTACTGCATTAATAGAGTCTGTACCAATACAGTTCACAGCAGGCAATGCAAAATTATTTTTTTTGGCTATATGAAATATTTTTTGAACATTATCACCAGTTATTACCCCTGGTTTAATAAAATCAAATATTTTACACATATTAAGTTATCCTCTTTTTTGAGATATTTTTAATAAAGTTCTTTTATTTGTTTAATGCAGGAAATATAGAAAAACTCTTCACTGATTTAAACACCGGTCAAAATAGAGGCTATACTCCTTTACCGTGATTTCTTATTAATCTTCTTAGCTTGCTCTTCAAGCATCATGACAGCGGGCAGCTTGTTGCCCTGAATGAATTCAAGTAATGATCCACCGCCAGTAGAAATGTAAGAAATTTTTTCTGCGATCCCGAACATGTCAATAGCTGCTAGAGTATCACCACCTCCCGCAATAGAGAATGCAGTACTAGCAGCAATTGCCTCAGCAACAATTTTTGTTCCTTGACAGAAATTAGGGAATTCAAATACTCCTACTGGTCCATTCCATAAAATGGTTTTTGCATTCTTCAGAATTTCTGATAGTGCGTATGCAGAGATGTCACCCAGATCTAAAATCTGTTCATCATCTTTAATATCTTCTACAGATTTCATTATTGCAATAGACGTTTCAGAGAACTCGGTAGCAACCCGTACGTCAGTTGGCACCGGGATATCATAGGCAGCTAATAGTCTTTTTGCTTCTTCGACCATATGAGATTCGTATAGAGATCTACCTACTTTGTAGCCTTTCGCAGCAATAAAGGTATTTGCTATTCCACCGCCAACAATTATCTTGTCGGCAATTTTCGATAAAGAATCTAGTAGATTTAGTTTGGTAGAAACTTTTGATCCACCAACAATAGCGACGATTGGGTGTTTGAGATTTCCAAGTGTTAGAAGCTCTGCGGATAGCAGAGGACCCGCACATGCTATAGGAGCAAATTTTCCTACACCGTTAGTCGAAGCATGTGCGCGATGCGCGGTGCCGAATGCATCCATAACATAAATATCACAAAGACTTGCATATTTCTTAGACAGTTTTTCGTCGTTTTTTGTTTCTCCTTTGTTGAAACGAACATTTTCTAGAATTACAAGCTCACCTTTTGCAAGGTCAACTCCGTTAAGATAGTCTATAACCAGACGCACCGGTAACTGCAGGTGTTCTTTAAGATAGTTAACTACAGGCAATAAAGAGTATTCTTCGCTGTATTGACCTTCAGTAGGACGTCCTAGATGTGAAGTTACCATAACTAGAGCGCCTTGCTTCAACGCAGCTTTAATGGTGGGTAAGGCTGCACGGATTCGTGCATCAGAAGTTACTGCTCTATTTTTTACTGGAACGTTGAGATCTGAACGGATCAGAACGCGTTTACCAGAAAGATCTAAATCTTTCATATTAATAATAGACATCTTAAAAGCCTCTCTTGGATTGACTGAAATTTTTTATCATTGCAATCAGGAACGGCTGTTACTCCATTTATAAAATATTTCGAGGAATATTATACCGTACTATTTAATACAAGCGCTAAAATATATCTGCTCTTATAAAAAGAATTTTTCTAAGACATGAATCATTTACTAGCATCTGTATGTCATAAATTGTAGCAATATGCTTGTGGTTTATAAAATAAGTAAAACATTGATAAATCTATATATTCAAGAATATCATCTAATAATTCATTTGCGGCTTTTCGTGACAATTATATCGAGATAACAAACTATTTTCTTAATACTACTACTAAATAAATAATCATAACTATAATTTCTTGCATGTCTCTTGAAATGGAATGAAGTGATTAGATCAGTTTAAGTTTGCGGGTAATATATAAAATTTTTTTATTCTTTTACAGACAAACTAACTATTGCATTGCGGAGTTTGTTTAGGGTGGTATATATAAATGTATATTACTTAACATAGTTAATTAATTTATTAGTTAGGCGTAACTCCTTGTATAATTAGCCTGTGTTGAAAATTTCATAATAGATATCTTGTATTGCTTGATGCGCAATTTATCATATTTAAGGTGCTTGTCTCTACACAACTTGATAAGTATATTAAGCCATCTTATGGCGACGACATTAAGATTATAACTATGTTAAATATAACATTATTTTCTGTCGTTGTTTCTGCATATATTTAGATCCTCTATTAGTGTTATTCTGATATAAGTTGTTTAGACTCTACTCTAAGTAGAGTGTAATTAAAAAAATCATTAAAAATTTTTTTTAAAAAATTGTATTGCGATTACTAGTAAATCTTTTTAATTTTTAATAGAATAACCAACTACATATTTTATATGTTAAAATATGATTGCAATCAATATTGAATTTTATTAAAAAATATCTGATTACATTTTATTTAATAAATTTTAATATAATCTTAAGCTTATAATGATAGCGGCTTAAAAATCTATATTTACGATGTATATGGTATTAATAATATCCCATAAACTAACTGCATGCTTTCAGAGAATCATACAGTAAATCTCATAAAAATAGATGTAGCTATGAATTAATTGTGATCGAATATTTAGATTAGTTATTAAAGACAATATAGCATACAAAAAAAATATTTTGCATCTCAGAAAAGATTAAATAGTTACTAAATATTAAAATACTTAAGATTTCTTTGTATAGAATGTCTAGATAAATATTTGGTTATTAAATAAAGATTAAAGTATCAACTAATTGTTAGCAAGCATTTTATAAGGTCTTATAAAAATATTTTAGACTACTTCTAGATGCTGAGTAATATTATTAAACATATATTTGGTTTTAAAATAATACAATTTAGTAGTTTTTTAAAAGATAACACTAAAAACTAAGAATACCTGTGGTTATAACAAAAAATAATATTATGATCTGAAGAATAAAGATAACTCTCTTAATAAGAGGACAGATTTTTACTTATAATATTTCAGGATACCTATATTTATTCTCTTGTCTACATCTAATCATTAGAAGCATTGATAGATATATCATCTAAAACTTATAAGTTACAATTTAATCAAGGATTAAGAATCCTGTGATTATCTAGAATTTTTATGTCTATATAAAATAGATCAAATTTTATTATAAATTACTGCAAACTATAACAACTCCATGTACACATGGATGCAATATGACATAAATACAATATAATTGAATTAAAAAATGTATATAATATTTATTATAGATGAGATGTTTAGTGATGTTATGTGTGTTTTAACATAAAATGAAAGTTTTAAATAGATATAAAGCGTCTGCACTCACAAAAAATTGAAAGGATATTTTACAAAATTAACGTAATTTCTTCAGTGGTTCAGAGCAAGAAGAATAATGTGATCGAATTTATTATAAAACAAGTATCATTCTAATATATATGCGGTTAATTACATAGCCTATCTACTACATGATAAGCTTGTTACTTTACTATTGAAATGAAGATATTGTAAAGAGAAATAATCTAAATATTTAAAATATATTAATTGCATAGTACAACTATCTATTATAGGTATAGTTATACTAAGAAAATCTCTCTTATTAAAATAATCATAATGTTATAATCTATCATAATTTTATATTATCTTTTCTAGACTTAGTTAGTCAATCAATTATATTACTTCTATATGTGTTTATAGCGCAATCAACTATTTTATCGACTCATAGGTTTTGCACATTAATTATTTTGTATGCCTAGAAAATTTTTTATCATTAAATAATGCTATTTTGATTAAAATAAATATTATTAGTATCTAACGTCTTTTAGGGGTATAACGAAATAATTTTATATGTATAAACTATAGCTAAACATTAGTTTATCCATACTATATTTTAAAATTAGTAAATAAATATGATTATGCTAAATTAGTTATAGTTGAGTGGTAAAAGATTTGGACAAGCGATCTATATTTGTTATATAATATTTATCTTTCATTACTGAGTATCAAATGTAGCATTTTGTTTTCTCTTGGAAATATTCTGCATTCAGACATGTTTAAAGCATTATTAGTTGGAATATTCTAGAAAGGTTTAGCAAAAAATTAATCGTCTAAGAAGCTACGCAAGACTTCAGAACGACTGGGGTGGCGCAATTTGCGCAGCGCCTTCGCTTCGATCTGACGAATGCGTTCACGTGTAACATCGAATTGTTTGCCTACTTCTTCTAACGTATGGTCTGTGTTCATGTCGATACCAAATCGCATGCGCAATACTTTTGCCTCGCGGATTGTTAAACCCGATAGAACATCACGGGTAGCAGAGCGCAGGCTTTCAGAAGTAGCAGAGTCTAGTGGGAGATCTAAAGTTGTATCTTCAATAAAATCACCTAAATGTGAATCTTCATCATCACCGATCGGAGTTTCCATTGAAATCGGTTCTTTAGCTATTTTTAGAACTTTACGTATTTTATCTTCTGGCATTATCATTCTTTCAGCTAGCTCTTCCGGCGTAGGTTCACGGCCCATCTCTTGTAGCATTTGACGAGAAATGCGATTAAGTTTGTTAATAGTCTCTATCATATGAACAGGGATACGTATGGTTCGGGCCTGATCTGCGATAGAACGAGTAATAGCCTGCCGGATCCACCATGTTGCATAAGTAGAAAACTTGTAACCACGACGGTATTCAAATTTATCAACTGCTTTCATAAGGCCGATGTTACCTTCTTGAATAAGATCTAAGAACTGCAAGCCACGATTCGTATATTTCTTGGCAATAGAGATAACTAGGCGTAAGTTCGCCTCAACCATTTCTTTTTTTGCACGACGTGCTTTTGCTTCACCTATAGACATTCGACGATTAATATCTTTTACTTGTTTTATAGTAAGATCCGTTTCTTCTTCTATTTGAAGTAGTTTGTTTAGACTCAGTTCAACGTCTTTACGTACGAATTTGAGCTTCTCGCCCCATGGCTTAGCCATAGCTAAAGCAGCATCAAACCAGCTGGTATTAGTTTCATTGCCCGTGAACAAGGTAATAAAATTTTTCTTTGGCATTTTGCTCTGTTCGACGCAGAGTTTCATAATTAATCTTTCTTGGGTTCGCACACGATCCATCATCTGACGCATGTTGTTGACCAGGTGATCGAATTGTTTTGGCACTAGACGGAATTGTTTAAAAACTTCTGAAAGATTTAGAATTTCTTCTTCTACTACCTCATGTTTACGCCCATGAGCTTTAATAGCTATATGAGTTTTTTGATATTGTTCACGGAGTTCAGAAAACTTTTGGCGAGCTAATTCTTCATCAATATTATGGTGATCGGTATTTTCTTCGTTTTCATTGTCTTCGTCTTCTTCATTGAGCTCTTCTGAAGAGAGATCTGAACCTACGTTAGTTGCAGTTGCTGAAAAATATTCTTCTGCGTTAGGATCTACAAAACCGGTAATTATATCAGATAGACGATATTCTTCTGATTGAACATGATCATACTGCTCAAGCAAATAAGTAATTGCTTCTGGGTACTCCGTCACTGAGCGCTGAACCTGGTTTATTCCTTCTTCTATGCGTTTAGCAATGTCTATTTCGCCTTCACGTGTTAGAAGCTCTACAGTTCCCATTTCCCGCATATACATGCGCACAGGATCAGTAGTGCGGCCTATTTCGGATTCTACACTTGATAGTACTTGCACAGCAGCCTCTGTTGCATCTTCGTCAGCAATATTTTCTGCTAGCATTAAATAATCAGCATCAGGTGCTTTCTCCATGACTTGAATACCCATGTCATTAATCATCTGGATGATATCTTCAATTTGATCGGAGTCTATTATGTCTTCTGGTAAATGGTCGTTAACCTCAGCATAGGTTAAGTAGCCTTGCTCTTTACCCTTGTTAACAAGAATTTTCAGCTGTGACTGCGGGTTTTGCTCCATAAAACTATATCCATACTTCAGGGTTTAAATCGGTGTTGAGCAGTATAGCCATCAACAATAATTGATACGGTTTACTGACTACTTCTGACTTTCCGATATTACAGAATGATCAGAAGTTTATTCCCGCTTTTATTGGAATGTCAGACTGTTATTGACGTTTGAAAACCTAACAAGGCTATTTTATAATTGGAAAGTATTAATTTTTTCTAAGTACAAAAAATATTTTGAGTGCAAATCAATAGATTTATTGCAAATCTTGCATTATTGTTTTTTTTTAGCTAGTGCTTTACTAATTTTCCACAATTCTTTTTTCTGATCAGATTCTAATCCCTGAATTCGTTCTAACGCGATCAGTTTATCTTGACGTTGTTCGAGTATCGAATCGTAGAGACAGACTAGTGTATCAAGGAATGTTTGATGCACTTTATCCTCAATAACCATGTGGTTCCATATTGCTAAATTTTCAAGCTGTTTAGCATATTTATTATTTCGGTAACGTTCAATAAGCTGGCCAGTTGTTAATCCTGGATTTGCTACGCAGGTTTCTACTAGTTCAAGAAATAATTCCAATCCTGGCAGTTTTTGTTTCCATAAAAATTCGACTGTATGAACTTCATATGCTAGCGATGGATTCTGTATTAACAATCCGATCAAGAGGCGCATATTTGTAATTTTTATCTGATTATTAGTGTGGTTATTTATTTTACTATCTTGTCTATACAACATCTTTTCGAGCCGAGAATCATCTATAATTCCTAATTTCTGTCCTAAAAACTGCCTTAGATATAGCTTCAATGTTTCGCCTGGAATCTGTCTAATTAACGGCAAAACTAATGTACTCAATTTCGCGCGCCCATCGGGGCTGCTCAAATCTACTTGTCTCATTAAAGTATTAAATAAGAAAGAGGATAAAGGTTGGGATTGATCAATGCGTTTTTGAAATGCCGATCTTCCTTCTTTACGTATCAGTGTATCAGGATCTTCGCCGTTAGGTAAAAACATAAATCTCAACTGCCTACCATCTTCCAAGAAGGATAACGCATTTTTCAGTGTTCTCCAAGCTGCCTCACGTCCGGCGTTGTCGCCATCGTAGCAGCAAACTACAGTATCAGTTGTGCGGAACATGAGCTGAATATGTTCTGATGTTGTAGCAGTACCCAAGGAGGATAAGGCATAATCTATCCCGAATTGTGCTAGTGCTACTACGTCCATATAACCTTCAACAACTAGAAGGCAGGATAATTTAGTATTGTGCCTCTGTGCCTCATAAAGGCCAAATAAGTTTCTTCCTTTATGGAAAATCTCGGTTTCAGGAGAATTAATGTATTTAGGTATACTATTACCTATAGTACGTCCACCAAAAGCTATAACTCGTCCACGTCTGTCTCGGATTGGGAAAATAACACGGTCTCGGAATCGGTCGTAGGTTCTACCTTTGTCATCATTGACTAGCATACCAGCATAATTAAGATCTTTTCTGCTAGAAAAATTATGACCAAATCGCTTAAGAATATTATCCCATCCTGGTGGTGCATATCCGATATTAAAGTGCTTCATAATATCTCGTCCTAGTCCACGCTGTACAAGATACTGGTGCGCATATTTGCTGCTTGGGCTAGTTAATAAAGTTTCTTGATAGAAATCTTTTATGTTATTCATTAATTGATATACCATCTGACGATGGTGATACTCTGTTTTAGAAGTCTTATTTCCTGGTTCAAAAGGAACGTCAAGGCCCGCTATAGCAGCTAGTTCTTCAATGCTCTCTATAAATTTCAATTTATCGTAATGCATCAAAAAATCAATAGCGTTGCCGTGAGCTCCACAGCCGAAACAGTGGTAGAACTGTTTACCTGAGTTAACAGTAAATGAAGGTGTTTTTTCGTTATGGAATGGACAGCAGGCATAGTAGTTCTTGCCTCTTTTTTTTAATTGTAATCTTGTGCAGACAAGATCTATAATATCAGTCCGACTGAGCAAGTCATGTATGAATAAACGTGGAATTAGTCCTGCCATAAGTCCTGACATTATTGTTTAACGGCACAGCTTTAGCTGCATTAACTATATAAAATAGAGACGGAAGCAGAACCAACCACCTTTTAAGAGTTGGCTGGTTCTTGGATGTTAAAATATACTGATAAAGCCTCTTTAAATATTGACTACTATTAATACTGAATTACCTATTCAGTATGTGCAAAAATTCATCTAATACAAAATTAGTATAGACGGGTACGACGTGCATTTTCACGAGTTATTTTTTTGGCATGACGTTTTACTGCAGAAGCTTTAGCGCGTTTACGTTCAGTTGTGGGTTTTTCATAAAATTCACGACGACGTACTTCGGCTAAAATACCTGCTTTCTCGCATGAACGCTTAAAGCGCCGTAGAGCGACGTCGAATGGCTCATTCTCACGTACTTTAATTAATGGCATTTGCCTCTCTCACCTCGATATCAATCAGTGTTTTGCCAACTTAGTGTTAGCTGTTGAAAATAATGCTATTTTGAATATAAAGAATGTTCTTTTATAAAACAGTGTTGTCTTAATGTCTACAGACTTTCTATCCTTTAGTGATTAATTTTTAAATTATGATCAGGAATGACATGATTATTATAGCAGGTAGTTTAATTTATTAATTAGGGATAGCAATACAGGAAACAGTATAGCTGAATTATGCTACTATATTCCATCTTCTTTTGGAGAGAAATATTATTGAAACAGCCATGCGTATTTTAGGAATTGAAACATCCTGTGATGACACAGGTATTAGTATTTATGATGATAAAGCGGGTATACTGGCTAACCACTTATACAGCCAGGTAAAAACACATTCTGATTACGGTGGTATTGTACCGGAATTAGCGTCTCGCGACCATATCCGAAAAACTATTCCTCTGATTCAAGCTGCTTTAAAAGAAGCTAAGTTAACTGGACAAGACCTAGATGGAGTCGCTTATACAGCGGGACCAGGTTTAGTCGGGTCTTTATTAGTAGGAGCTTCAATAGGGAAATCTCTGGCATTTGCATGGGATTTACCCGCAATTCCTGTTCATCATATGGAGGGCCATTTGCTTGCTCCAATGCTAGAAGATAATTCTCCGCATTTTCCATGTGTTGCCCTATTGGTTTCTGGAGGGCATACTCAATTAATTGCCGTAACTAGTATCGGAAGATATCAACTGCTAGGAGAATCTTTAGATGATGCTGCAGGTGAATCTTTCGATAAGATCGCTCAATTGCTCGGACTAGGCTATCCCGGTGGAGCCATGTTATCCAAAATCGCCCAGCAAGGAAAAAAGGGACGGTTTTTTTTCCCGCGCCCTATGATAGATCGCCCAGATCTTAATTTTAGCTTCTCCGGTCTGAAAACCTTTGCAGCTAATACTATTCGTGATCATCAGGCAGATAATCAAACACGTGCTGATATTGCTCTTGCATTCGAAGAAGCTGTAGTGGATACCTTAACTATCAAATGCAAACGTGCATTAGAACAGACAGGATTTAAGTATTTGATAATTGCTGGTGGTGTAGCTGATAATCTTCAGCTACGGACCAATTTAGCTGTAATGATGGAGAACAGGGGTGGTAAAGCATTTTTTCCTCGCTCTGAATTTTGTACAGATAACGGTGCAATGATTGCTTATGCTGGCATGGTACGTTTAAAACATGGCATCAATTTAAATTTGATAATTTCCGTTCGTCCACGATGGCCTTTAGAGGATTTACCAAAATTATAAAGTTTTGCTATTTATATTTATTTTTTCAGAAAAATTATTTTTCTTTTATATATTTGGTATTATCTATACTTTATTAGCTATAAATATTACGTATTATTGCTGAATACCTAATTCAATGGTTAATAAGTAAAACCTATAACTTAGATTTATATTAAAATTAATATTCATAAACTTACGTTTAGTAAATCAACTGACTATTCTGTCAAAATAATACTAGGATAGCTCTATTTTAAATAGCTATATTGATATTATTCTAGATATTTAAGCTTATATAGAAATCAGTTAATACTGATTAATGTTATTATAATCTCTTATCCAGGATTTTAAATTAGGAAAATTAGATAGGGTGGTTATATATACGTGCAGTCAATTATTATTTTATCAGTCAAGATAAATTATCGCATGATAAATTTTATAATTTTAATAAATGGACATCATAGTTTTCATGCGTCAAGATAGCATAGGAGAGCATTATTCTAAAATCAATTTATAATATACTGAATGTTTAAGTTCTTTTTTGCAGTAATATATTTGTCTGGCGGACTGATTAATAAAAAGCTTACTAATAAAGACATAAAGAAATCTATCAAGAGTTCATACCTAAAACAGTTGCGCTAATCACCAATTTCCTTCTGTAATTGTTAAAAAACTAGTCATGGCTCACAGATCAAATTATTTTTTATGTAAAAGTTAACTATGGTATCATCTATCATAATCACTAGAATTAGGTATGGTCTAAAATTGTAGAATACCGTAATCTATAAAATGCTAGTCTAAAGATTAGACTGTCGTTCTAATCACCTATAAATTAACATCAATTCGCAAGTAAAAATATGTAATTTACTAATATTAGTTATCAATATCACTAACGCAGGTATTATCTTTAATATATAATATGGAAATAAAATTTAGCAAAAATTATAAAGAGATAAGAGTTATGAAAGCGATAGAATCTTGCTTGTATCAATAAAGAATATAATTATCGCCAGTTCTTATTTAATTAAGACCCAGAGCTAAATTTTTCCGGTATTCTTTATGCGAATAGCTAACACTAGTCTTCTCTTTTTTATCTTATGCTGGCGTAGATTTTTCTTGAATTTATTAAAGTTCAAGATCAAAATACTAGTGAGAAGCACGATAATACCTTCTCAACCAGTGTCTCAGCTATGTTTAGATATGACCAGACCGGTTGTTTATATCTTACCCTGTAATTCAAAATTAGATTTATTAACTCTACGCCATTGTTGTCTGATTCATAATTTGCCTGATCCATTGGACACTAATCAAATTAACGGTACTATATTGCCTCGTTACGTTTTTCTTGATGATCTGCGTGGATGTCACAATGCGACAATACAAAAATCAGTAAAACTATTTCAGTATTATATAGAAATTCATCGTCACAATCCTTTTCTTGATATCCAAATCATCCCAACATCGGTGATGTTTGGTCGTTCTCCGCATCTTCACGCTTCTAATAGCTGTCCACGCCTGCATTTTTTTAACTTTGTTAAGAAATGTTTTGTTGTAATATGGTTAGGGCGTGATAGTTTTGTGCATTTTTCTAGCTCAGTGTCACTGCGTCATATCTCAGATAAATACGGTAGTGACCACGTGATCGCACACAAAATGGTTCGCTTAGCACGCATGCATTTTTTCCGGCAGCGTTTATCTGCTGTAGGTCCAATTCCATTAGAGCCTCGGGATCTATTTATTAAAATGTTATCATCCAAAGCAATTCGAAAAGCTGTTGAAGGTGAATCGCGCAGCAAAAAAATTTCTCTAGAAAAGGCCGAGCAAAAAGCAGTTGTTTTGATGAAAGAGATCGCTGCAAATTTTACTTATGCAACAGTACGTTTATCTAATCGTGTGCTGGCCTGGTTATGGAATCGTTTATATCAGAGTATTAATGTCCATCATGTAGAATCTGTGCTAAATTTGGCACAGGCAGGACATGAAATTGTTTATGTACCTTGCCACCGTAGTCACATGGATTATCTGCTAATATCATACGTGCTATACCAACAAGGCTTGGTTCCGCCGCATATCGCGGCAGGGATAAATCTAAATTTTTGGCCAGTTGGTTCTATTTTGCGTCGTTTAGGTGCATTTTTTATTCGCCGTACTTTTAAGGGAAATAAGCTATATTCTACCATATTCCGTGAATATCTAAGTGAGTTATTTAGCCGCGGTTATTCTATTGAGTATTTTATGGAAGGGGGACGCTCACGTACAGGGCGTTTACTTGAACCGAAAACAGGTACTTTAGCTATCACTATCCAATCAATATTACGAGGTAGCAGACGTCCTGTCACCCTTGTTCCTGTGTATATTGGTTATGAACATATTATGGAGGTGGTAACTTATGCTAAAGAGCTAGGTGGAGCAATAAAAGAAAATGAAAATATAATTCAAATGTTTCGCGGTCTTACTAAGTTACGTAATTTGGGAGAAGTACATGTAAACTTTGGTGAGCCAATTAACATTAATAACTGGCTGAACCAGCATGTCCCAGAATGGAGAGAGTCGATTAACGCCGTAGAACCGCAACGTCCAAGATGGTTCACCCCAACTGTTAACGCTATTGCCCATACTATTATGGTTAACATAAATAAATCAGCAGCAGCAAATGCAATAAACCTATGTTCTACAGCTGTGCTTGCTGCTAGTCCGCATGCACTTACTCGAGAACAGTTGCTAGAACAATTGGTATGTTATTTAGATCTTCTGAATAATACTCCGTATGCTGCGCGTGTAACTACGCCAAATCAAAATCCGGAAGATTTATTAAAACACGCTATACATATGGGTAAATTTGCAGTAAAGAAAAATAATATTGGTCATCTTATCATCCTACCACAAGAGCAGGCTTTATTGCTGGCATACTACCGTAACAATATTCAGCACATGCTTGTACTGCCATCGCTAATATCTAACATAGTCATGCACTATAATAGTATTTCTTTCAAGAGTCTATTGCGGTATCTCGAGATGTTATATCCTCTTTTTGAAAAGGATCTATTCTTGTGTCATCAAATAATTGATTTACCAGAGCTTCTTAAATCGATAGTCATAGAGTTATCTCGCCAGAAACTTCTTTTTATAAATGGCAATGATTTGATGATAAACCATGACCGTATTTTTGTGGTAACGTTATTGGCAGCAGTCGTACGGGAAACTCTTCAACGTTATGCTATTACATTCTCTCTTCTTATCTCTAATCCAAAAATAAGCCGAAGTGAGTTAGAAAAAAAAAGCTGGATTATGGCACAACATCTATCGATATCGCGTGGTATACATTCTCTTGAGTTTTTAGATAAATCTTTACTGAGTACCTTAATAGCAACTTTAAACTCCAAGGGATACATGTACAATGTAGGAGAATCATGTCCTAAACATACTGTAGAACTATACCATCTACTAGTCGTCATGCTAGATTAGGATGCGTAATTGAGAAATATAATTAAGACTTATAAGTTTAAATAAAATAAGAAAATGATAATACAAGAAAATCTTATGGATATTATCCATTATAAATATTAACTATCATATCTTACACTGATTATTAATAGTATTATAACTCTATAATTTACCAATTACTACAGACAAGTAGTATTTAATAAAGATCAAATATATATTCCTAGCAAGTTGTAATATTTCATGAGATAAAAGTATGTATTATTGATAATATTACTATATAGCAGATAATGATATATTTTGGGATCTTGTATTTATAATAATTTATTTATAATTTTGATGCAGAAGATAGTTGCGTCTTCTGGCAAAAATATTAGCATAGAACACTAAACACTTAATGAGAATTGATTAGAACGAGATAGAAAAGCCAGATTAGAATATATTTTATTCTAAAATTATGCTCTCAAATCTTACATACGTGGTCTTTGGTTAGTCTGGCGCTATTATCTATAATAAAACATAGCAATTGTAACTTTTTATAGAAAACTCTTTGCTCATATTTATTCTATACTCATGTTAAAAGCTATTTATTATATTGTTATTTAATTTAATGTTTGCTCATTTCTTACTTATAGTACAGGGCATTCTGGTTCACTAATTCTCAGGATATCATTGAGTAATAATATTTATGGGTTATCAGTTTGACTAAATTGCATACGATTTTGGTATTGATTGACAGAACGATGTAATAAGAATTATTTTACCTGTGATAGGAACAGAATATCCTAAAATTCTTCAGTCTAGAGATTACTCTTAGTCATATATTATCGAGAACTTAAGGTGCGCGTAAATTTCCTTGAATTATATGATTGTCAATAATACTTAATTGACTGTTTTGTTATTTATTCTAAAAGTTTAATATTATTATTGATATTATTTTTATACTTCAATGTTTTGTTATGTTACATAGACAGAGAAACAGGTTTTTAGTAATAAATTGATATTTCTCTTATATTGACTCAATCAAATATTTTATTGAGACCTCATATATATCTAATATAAAGGATATTTTTAGGAAACACTATCATCTAATCATGAATTAATTAATTTCATTCTTTTTGTGTATGATTCTACTTTTTATTATTCTATAAACTGCAAGTTATTCACTTATGATGCTAATAAAAACCGCTAAAGCTTGATTGAGATCAATACAAGTAATAGTTATCTGTTATAATTGATACTCTTTGCAATTTATCATGTATTTTAGTGAAATAGTTGACTGCCTTAGAATATTATATTTGACAAAAAACCCTTTACAGCAAATAAGTGAATAAAAAAATTTTTATGATTGTATAATAAAGTAATTGTAAGAATATCATTCTTATTGTTGTAAATTATTACATAATCTATAACTCGCATAAACCAATTAAATAATTTAAATAAATTGCATTTATTATTATTTCAAAATAATAAATTTCTGTTAATTTTATATTAAAAAATGATCTTTCTATGTATCTTATTTATTTTTTAGATATTTTATATTATAAAATTGTAATTATATATAGATTATACGTAATATTTATTGATGTGAGCAGAGATTATTAAGTATTCATTAAATGAACTAATTCTATGAGCAGCCTTTAAAACTAATGGGTATATAATTTTATAATTAGAGAGAGAAAGCCATACTATCTCTGATGATTCTTCAATACATGTAGTTGATAATTATATCCTTGATATTGATTAACTACATCACACCACCTCAGATAGATGATTAGATACCATCTTAGAACTACATTGCATCATGTTTAGGATTAATTTTAGAAAAACAGTTTCTAGGCATAGACCTATCTTACGCGTGATATTTATAAATATATGCAATATTTTCTGTAAACTATACATTTTATAAGTCACACTTACCAGTGTTTTTATAAACATCTTTCAGATATTATCTGAATCGAAATAACGGCATTCTCTGCTTCTTAGCAATAATTCTCCATGGGTATATTCAAGGTAAATTAAGTAGTAAGAATATATAGTTCTTAAATAAAGATAAATGACATCCTTTATTTCTATATGCTATTCGAACAGATGCTCTTGATAAAATAATATTATTATTTCTTTAAAATAAGAAATAAAATTATGGATAGTGTTAGTCAGCACTCATATGAACAATCTTATGCACAGAAGAGTTATCTAGTATCTACATCTAAATAATGTTAAGGATAATTTGTATATTATAACTATTTTATTCTAAAATGGGTATTTCAATATATTTAGATTTATATCTATATCCAGATCTTATAAAGATTTTTTATATTTATTATTAAATATTATTCTATATTTCTGCTCTAATAACTCATCATGATGAGTTATTAGTAATTCTAAATCATGCGATAAAACTCAGGGTGTGTTCTTGTATTGATAAATAAATTATTTTGCAAGCATACTGCCAAAATTTACAAGTTATAAACTAGAAATAATATTTTTGTAGCTATTGTAAAATATAATTGTTTAGTCTTTATCTGTGTAATACTAAAAATAGTATTGTGGTGGAGCTGGGGGGATTTGAACCCCCGTCCGAAATTACTACGCTGTTGGCACTACATGCTTAGTCTATGCTTGATATTCTTTTACCTATTAGCTGCGGATAGACACGCCACTAATAAACTAGCTTGATTATATTTAATGTTTTCACCCCAAACAAGGTATATAAACACGATCTCTTTTATATTTGACCTCTCTTGATCCCCGTCCTAAGAGCTGAGGCTAGAGAGAGAGGGCCTAACAGGTTATTAAGCTGCTAGAGCGTAGTTTTCGTCGTTTGCTACTATTTTTTGCGGCTTATTTTACGAGGCCAACCGCCCCTCGGCATGCTCCTCAAGTTTTGTCAATCCCGTCGAATCCAGAATCAGCCCCGAGTAACTGTTGAGAAGTATATCAGAAGATATATCTCCATGGATAGGAATTTAGCGGTTTGCTTGTTTCATAATTCGTGCTTTATCTAATTTCCATTCACGAGATTTTATTTCATAGCGTTTATCTTGTTCTTTTTTTCCTTTTGCTAGGCCTATTTTAATTTTAGACCAAGCTTCTTTCCAGTACAGCGATAGGGTAATTATAGTAAAGCCGTCACGACTAACTTTGCCGACTAGTGTTTCTAATTCTCTTTTTTTTAGCAGTAATTTGCGCGTACGCATTGGATCGTAAAACATATGGCTAGATACTAGTTGCTGTGGCTGAATAGTAGCACCAAATAGATAAGTTTCGCCATTGTGAAAAGTTACGTAGCTATTTGTTATGTTCGCTCTTCCTGCGCGCATAGACTTAACCTCCCAACCTTGCAGCACTAATCCAGCTTCGAATTCATCTTCTATGAAGTATTCATAACGAGCACGTTTATTTATAGCAATTGTATTTGAGGAGATATTATTTATTTTTTGCTTTGTCATAATAATATTATTATATGAATTAAATCAAGATGTAAAGATCCTGTCATAATGAGCAGATATATAATATACATTAAAAGGACTGTGTTGAAGGAATTTATTTTCAAAGAAAAATTAAATCATATGATTTGTTTACTTATAAGGAGTTGCTATGCCACATATTAACCGTTCTGCGTTATTGCCATTTAGTGCTATGCAAATGTACCACTTAGTTCACGATGTTTCTGCGTATCCTGAATTTTTACCTGGTTGCATAGGCAGTTATGTATTAGATTCAGGACCAAACTTGATGACTGCTACTATCAATATTTCTAAAGCAGGCATGAGTGAAACCTTCACTACTCGAAATATTCTATCAGAGAATTCTAGCATAAAAATGCAGCTTCTTAACGGTCCATTCCGTAAACTACGAGGTGCTTGGTATTTTATTTCCTTGGGTGCTAAGTCCTGCAGAGTAGAGCTTTACCTTGAGTTTGAAATAAGTAATAAACTGATCGAAGTAATGTTATATCAGTTGCTTAAACCATTAGCAGTAAATATGGTGACGGTCTTCTCTGAACGTGCGAGAGAACTCTACAATATCTTATATTAACCTTAAGTATCTCACATATTCGATGTACCGCATTATTTAGGCTTTATGCTAAATTCTTGCAAGACATTAATATTTATTAATCATATTATAATATGCTCTTATTGAATTTCCATGAAGATACTCATCTTCGCAGAATAGACTTGGGATTTATAATTTTAATGCAAAATATTGGTATAATAATTATAAGTAAGCAATCTAAAGATGTACGATTTATTGTATCCTTTTATCCGCTGATTTGTAACAATAGTTTAGATATTAGTAATGTGGTGGTAGAGTATCTTCTAAATCATGGGCAACCATTGATAACTGTAATCCTTTAAGCTTGTCCACCAATAAGTAAATTTGCTTACAACATTTATTCAAATCTAACTGTAGGGATATAACTTTCTGGCTTAACTCTTCTATATTAATTTCCTGAAACGCTATTCTACTCTCGAGTATTTCAAATTTGGATTCAATTTTTTTGCGATCTAAATCTAACTCTTGCATAATATTTTCTCTTTTTAGAGTGTGCTTTATGTGAGGTGTAGAGAGATTAAAACAGTTGCGATGGACAATAATGTATAAGTGAGATATTGAATCCATAAATTAAAAACAGTCTTATCTATTCTCTTGTTCAGCAATTTTATTATAATGATGTTGACATTATTAATACCAATTTAATTATCCCTAAGGATAGTCTTAAATATTTTATTTATGAACCCATAAGATATCCTTTAATCAAAAATAACAGTATATTTTGCATAAATATATACTTTAAGTACAATTTTTCATAAAATGAAGCTGTTTTATTAAACTATCAAGTATATTTCAATATGTTGCTTTATCTTATGAACTAAATTAGTATTTGATAGACTATAAAGATATATTAAAAACTAAATTAGTTATTTAATAGTATGCATACTATAAATAGCAATTTTAAGGATTAAAACTATTTTTTTAAAAAATATTCATGGATTAGATTTGTAATCTAATATTACATGTTGCCAAACATACCCTATATCTTTTTATCAATATTTGATAAAATATTATTCAAATTAACTTTGAGTAAAGTAAGGAGGAAGGATCACAAGAAGTTTTTAGTATTTTATCAAAAATTATTTATTCTAATATTTCACTAAAATATTTATTCTGAGGGATTAATGACCCAAACCAAGTGGCGGGCTTATTATAGTCTAATGAGGATAGACAAACCAATCGGGTGTCTTTTATTGCTCTGGCCGACTTATTGGGCATTATGGTTAGCTAGTGGCAGGCAACCTCCTAGCATATTAATATTCACTATATTTACAGTAGGCGTCTTTTTTATGCGGGCGGCTGGGTGTGTTCTGAATGATTTTGCTGATCGACGCTTAGATCTTCATGTAAAACGCACAGCTCAGCGTCCACTTCCGGGTGGACTAGTTACAGAAAAAGAGAGCAAGATCTTATTTATAATGCTTATATTAATATCTTTTGGAATAGTATTAATGCTGAATGCAATGACAATTTTTTTATCTCTAGTTGCGCTAGTTTTAGTGTTAGTTTATCCTTTTATGAAACGTATTACCCACTTACCTCAGGTTGTATTAGGTATAGCTTTTAGTTGGTCAATACCCATGGTATATGCAGCTGTCACTAAAAGTCTACCGTTAAGCTGCTGGGTTCTGTACTTAGCTAATACATGCTGGACCATTGCTTATGATACAGAATACGCAATGGTTGATAAGAATGATGATCTAAAAATTGGTATTAAATCTACGGCAATTCTATTTGGTCGTTTTGATACTCTTATTCTGGGTTTGTTGCAATTAGCTACGCTGTTGTTTATGTTACTAATTGGTCACCTCAATAATCTTAATATTGCCTATTACTGTGGTATTATAATAGCTGGCTTGCTTTTTATTTATCAACATAAATTAGTTTCACATCGTAATCCGATGATGTGCTTTCGAGCTTTTTCAAATAATAGTTACGTAGGTTTAGTCTTATTTATAGGAATTGTCGTGTCTATTTTATTCTAAGTATATTAAAGAAATAGTATTAGTGAAAGGACTCTATGTGCTATAATATTTATTACAATGACATCATATCTTATATTTTTTAATAAATTAGTTTAAATCAGAATAACATACGCTCAAAATGTGACTTAGCTCATATCCTAATGATTATAAATTTATCTCACTGAGCTGCATATTTTATATTATTTAAGAGTTTCTCTTCTTTATGTATATATATTATTATTTTTGCTTGTAATCTGCTTTATGAGCGATTAACGCACATCGTGTATTCTATTCCAAGAAATTTTCGTGATACTTCTATTTATTAATTTGATATTTTATGTTAATTCTTATTGATTATCTCAATCATACTGCAGCCTATATCTTTGTTTATTATAGATATAATGTTGCCATGTTAAAGATGGATAATTTATTTATTTGTATATCGTCTTGTATATCGTCTTTTATGTTCTATTACATTATAAACCATCTTGTTAAACGTATTAACTTATTCGGTTATAGGATTATCTTTAGCGAACAGATGAATAGTCTGACTACTAGAACTAGTTATATAAATTAATATATTTAAATGAGAAACTAAAATATTTCAGAGTGATTTTGTTTAGAGGATCTCTCTAAAATATTTATATTAACTAATGTTGTTGTATGAGGATATTATAATCCTCTAAAATATTAATAGATTCGGACAGGTTATAATTGGCTATATCTTTAGAAGATAATATATCTTTGCTGTACAAAGCAATACAAAGACATGCAGACACAGAAACTGCACAACAATATCTAAGGATATTATTAATTTCATGTGCTGAATGTATATATTTTATTTTACGAACTATCAAGAAGACCTGTTATAGTTAAGTACTTACAAAATTTTAAAATTATTAAAGTTATAATATATCTTTCATCCTTTAGGAGGATTGATCGTTGATGCAATTATCAGCTCTAACTGCTGTATCACCTATTGATGGCCGTTACAGCGATAGTGTGACCATGCTGCGGCCTATTTTCAGTGAATATGGTCTTCTAAGATTCCGCGTAGTAGTAGAAATACGTTGGTTGCAAAAGTTAGCATCTTGTTCAAAAATTTCCGAAATTCCATCTTTTGATGAAGATACAAACTGTTTTCTTGATAGTATTATAGCAGAATTTACAGAGGAAGATGCTGAGTGCATTAAAAGAATCGAATGTATCACCAATCATGATATCAAAGCTGTTGAATACTTTTTGAAAGATAAAGTTAGCAGAATACCCGCCCTGAGGTCTATCTCTGAATTTATTCACTTTGCTTGTACTTCTGAAGATATTAACAACTTATCTTATGCGCTTATGCTGAATACTGCGCGCGAAAATGTAATTAAGCCACAGTGGCGAAAAGTTATCAACTCCATAGCATGTATGTCGCAAAAATATCGAGACATTCCTATGTTGTCTCGCACTCATGGGCAGCCTGCGACACCATCTACTATAGGTAAAGAATTTGCTAATGTCGTATACCGAATGGAAAAGCAGTTTTACAAATTAAATAAGGTAGAAATTCTAGGTAAAATTAACGGAGCTGTAGGCAACTATAACGCGCACATAGCTGCCTATCCTAACGTGAATTGGCATCAATTTAGTGAAGAGTTTATTATTTCTTTAGGTATTAAATGGAATCCGTATACTACTCAGATTGAACCGCATGATTATATTGCAGAACTATTTGCGTGTGTGATGCGATTCAATACGATCCTGCTCGACTTTGATCGTGATATTTGGGGCTATATTGCACTGAGCCATTTCAAGCAGAAAACTATTAGAGGTAATATTGGTTCATCTACCATGCCACATAAGGTGAACCCAATAGACTTTGAAAATTCTGAAGGTAATCTAGGATTATCAAATGCTGTTTTAGGACACTTAGCAGCCACATTACCTATTTCTCGTTGGCAACGCGATCTTGCTAGTTCAACTGTATTACGCAATATAGGCGTTGGCCTAGGTTATGCCCTTATTGCATACAAATCTGCTCTAAATGGTATAAGCAAGCTAGAAGTAAATCACGATCACCTTCGTGATGAGTTAGATGATAATTGGGAAGTACTTGCCGAGCCCATTCAAACTGTTATGCGCCGTTATGGCATTAAAAACTCTTATGAAAAGTTAAAAGAGTTGACTTGTGGAAAACAGGTTAACGCTAAGGTTATGCATGCTTTTATTGATGAACTTAAGCTACCTGATGAAGAAAAAATACGACTGAAAGCTATGACACCAGCGAACTACATCGGTGATGCTGTCAATTTAGTAGATAAACTAAACAGTACAATTTCTATTGTTAATATTTTCTAGAAGATATTGAATAAATTGATTTAAAATATTTTCAGAAAAAATAGCTATTTGATATCATTTTACTACTAGCGAGTAGCTCAATATTTATTGAGAAAGAGAATTTATACATATAATGTAATACAAAAGCAGTACTCATCTATCACAGCATTTTTAAATTAAATTTTGAAAAATTTCAATCTTTTATATTTTTTTTCAATATTATTGTTATGCTATTAAAATCTGTTACCATATGAATACCATTCGGTATTCCTTCTGCTTTATTAAATTAACGGCATTTATTATTATATATCTTTCTTCAATTGATACAGTAACCTTGCTATCTAAGATCTTAGATATAGATTATTTTTCTTGAATGCGCATACAGTCCAGTAATTATTGTATTATATTTTAATACATCTTAGTTTAGATAATAAGTTTCATCAGACTCCTCTTTTTATATGTGTCGTATTCTGTCTTCTATCTTCTGTATTTTAGTAAATATTATCTAGTAGTTTGCGATAAATCATCAGAAATAATCTGATATATTGTTTACCTCTGAACTTATTACCAAGCTCAGAGTCTTTTTATATCTTATTACTTGTATGCAATCACTTTTAATAGATTGCATAAACGATCTTTTTATCATTATTAATAAAAGAATAAAAGAGTATGTTTCTTTTATATTTTATAGGTAACCATACTTAACATGGATATCGATGAATACTAATGATCTGTTATAAGAGATCATGTAGAGCAGATTGTATAAGAAAACGTCTTTTTATTCTTGAGTTTATGTTAATTAATTTATTAAAATATCGATTTCATCTGGTTGATCAGAATTAAATCTATCTGATTATACAGGTGTTTAATAACTTTAAATTTTCCTTTCCTATAATGTCCTATGTATTACATAGTAATAATGATCTAATTATAATAGACAAAAAATTCTGCTTTAGTCAAAAAATAATTTTCTTATACATATAGTTACTCAGATAATCAAAATACGCCATTCTTGTTGTCAACAGATTTATGATAGAAAAGAATAATCCAGAAAACTTTAGATAAATAAGAATTTACATTATCTATCTGTATATTGCGAATAAAATCTATTTTTAAAATATCTGGAATACATGTCTTTTCTTTATTTTAAAGTAATTTTCATTGCAATATTTATACAGAGCACTTCTTTAATCTTATTACATGAAAGACAAATACAAGTATCACTGAGTGTTTACAGGTAATTTATGTTGCTTTTAGCAGCCGCCCATATTAAATAATTTTTCATATAGAATTATAAAGAATCACAAAATATAAAAATATTTTATTATTTTAATCTGATTATTTATATATGTAGTTTTCAGCAATTATAGTTTAAATTATTTGGATAACCTTTAATACTTTTAAATCCCAAAATATAAATAAAAATAGTTACAGGTTAGGATCTACTTATAAATATACTAAACTTCATGAAGGATAACATGAATAGTAGTTTTCAAAGAATGATTGAAGGTGATCTATGAAACTGAAGAAACTCAAAGGATTGATATTGGTAATGACACTATTTTCTATGAGTATCTCAAAAGCAGCTGAACTTTTGAATAGTTCTTATGATGTTTCTCGTGAACTATTTGCCGCTCTTAATCCTGCTTTTGAGAATCAATGGCATAAAGAGGGTAATCCAGCTATTAAGATAAAGCAGTCTCATGCTGGTTCTTCTAAACAAGCATTGGCTCTATTGCAAGGTTTACGTGCTGATGTAGTGACCTATAATCAGGTTACTGATGTGCAATTATTACATGATCGTGGTCATTTAATCCCAGCAGATTGGCGAAAACGCCTACCGAACAATAGCTCGCCGTTCTACTCCACCATGGCTTTTTTGGTGCGTAAGGGAAATCCGAAGCATATTCAGGATTGGGATGATTTAGTTGCTAGTGATGTTAAATTAATTTTCCCTAATCCTAAAACTTCTGGTAATGGTCGTTATACTTATCTAGCGGCATTGGGTGCAGCTAATTTACATAACGGTGGTGATCAAGTCAAAAGTCGTGAGTGGATGAGACGCTTTTTAAGCAATGTTGAGGTGTTTGATACCGGGAGTCGTGGCTCTACCACTACTTTTGTTGAGCGTAATATGGGTGATGTTCTGATCAGTTTTGAGTCAGAAGTAAAAAGTATTCAGAATCAATATACTGATAATATCTACGAAGTAATAATTCCTTCTTTAGATATTATGGCGGAATTCCCTGTTACGTTAGTAGACAAGAATGTAGAGCGCAATGGTACAATAAAGGCGGCAAAAGCGTATTTAAATTATCTTTATTCACCAGAATCGCAAAAAATTATTACTAGCTTTAACTATCGAGTTTATAATAAACAAGCGATGGACGCTCTAAAAGGACGTTTTCCTGATTCTCATTTATTCCGTGTTGAAGATCAATTTGACAGTTGGTCAAAGGTTATGATAACACATTTTGCAAGCGGTGGTCAGTTAGATCAAATCTTAGCAGAAGGACACCAATAATGTTAATGATGTCGTCTCGTGCAGTGCCAAAAAGAGTTTTGCCAGGTTTTTCCCTAAGCTTAGGCAGTAGCCTATTTTATACTTGTCTGATTTTACTTCTGCCATTAAGCGCATTGTTTGTGCAATTAGCTCATATGACATGGCAACAGCATTGGGAGATAATTACCAACAGTCGAGTATTAGCAGCATACAAAGTAACACTGCTTGCAGCAGGTTGTGCTAGCGTGTTTAATGGAATTTTCGGTATGTTGATGGCCTGGATCCTAACCCGCTACGATTTTTTAGGGAACAGACTTTTAGATAGTTTAATAGATCTACCATTTGCATTACCTACCGCGGTAGCAGGGTTAACTTTAGCAGGAATATTTTCTGCTACTGGTTGGTATGGTAAATGGCTATCTTTGATGGACATCAAAGTCTCTTTTACTTGGCTGGGTATCGCTGTAGCTATGGCATTTACCAGCATACCTTTTGTTGTACGTACCGTTCAGCCAGTATTAGAAGAACTTAGTCCTGAATATGAAGAAGCAGCAGAAACATTAGGCGCTTCGCGTTGGCAAAGTTTCTCGAAAGTAGTATTACCAGAAGTTGCTCCTGCACTTTTGGCAGGTACAGCCCTTGCTTTTACTCGCAGCTTGGGTGAGTTTGGTGCGGTTATTTTTATCGCAGGAAACATCGCTTGGAAGACAGAAGCGACCTCATTAATTATTTTTATGAATTTAGAAGAATTTGATTATCCTGCAGCAAGTTCAATTGCTTCGGTTATATTATTAATATCACTGTTGCTATTATTTAGCATAAATACTTTCCAGAGCCGTTTTGGTAAACGTATCGGGGGTATTGATGTATAGTTTATCTGTCTTATACCGAAGTATTTATCAAAAAATATCTAACATTAATTTGTTAAAATATTTATTGATCAGTATTGGTATACTATTTTCTATATTCTTGTTGCTTTTGCCGATTATTTCAATTTTTGCGCTAGCATTTTCAGAAGGAGTGGGCGTCATGTGGAGTAATCTTATCGATGCTGATATGATTCATGCTATCTGCTTGACGTTATTAGTAGCTCTAATTGCGGTACCTGTTAATATTATCTTTGGCACTTTGCTTGCATGGTTATGCACAAGATTTATTTTTCCTGGTCGCCAATTGTTACTAACCCTAGTCGATATACCTTTTGCTGTTTCTCCGGTAGTAGCAGGACTGTTATATTTATTGTTCTATGGTCCAAATGGGCCTCTGGGAGGATGGCTAGACGATCATGATATTCAATTGATGTTCTCTTGGCCGGGAATGGTAATGGTTACAGTATTTGTAACCTGTCCATTCGTGGTTCGAGAGTTGGTGCCCGTCCTTATGAGCCAGGGGATTCATGAAGATGAAGCTGCAATTCTGCTAGGTGCTTCTGGTTGGCAGATGTTTAGTCGGGTAACTTTACCGAATTTTCGCTGGGCATTGCTATATGGAGTTGTCCTTACTAATGCGCGCGCTATTGGTGAGTTTGGTGCGGTATCGGTAGTATCTGGTTCTATACGTGGTGCAACCTATACCTTACCTTTACAGGTTGAACTATTATATCAAGATTATAATACTGTTGGTGCATTTACCGCTGCTGCTTTATTAACAATGATGGCAATCGCAACTTTATTTCTAAAGAACATGCTGCACTGGCGACTGAATCGGCAATTAATTAAAGCTGAGCAGGAGAACGCGAAATGAGCATTGAAGTTAAAAATGTAAGCAAATACTTTAATAAAACTAAAGTCCTAAATGATATTTCACTGACCATTCCATCTGGTCATATGGTAGCTTTACTTGGTCCTTCTGGTTCAGGCAAGACAACATTGCTGCGAATTATAGCTGGTCTAGAAGTGCAAAGCAGTGGTCATCTGAGATTCAATGGTAATGATGTTAGCCACTTGCATGCGCGAGACCGCCGAGTTGGTTTTGTTTTTCAGCATTATGCACTATTTCGACATATGAGTGTTTTTGACAACGTTGCTTTTGGTCTGACTGTTCTACATGGACGTATGCGTCCATGCTCGAGCTTAATTAAAAATACAGTAGGGGAATTACTGGAAAGGGTGCAGCTTTCACATCTATCTGATCGATTTCCTGCGCAGCTTTCTGGCGGACAGAAACAACGTGTTGCTTTAGCGCGCGCACTAGCTGTAGAACCAGCCATTTTATTGTTAGATGAGCCTTTTGGTGCGCTAGATGCTCGGGTTCGCAAAGAACTGCGCCGTTGGCTGCGTCAGTTGCATGAAGATCTTGGTTTTACTAGTGTGTTCGTGACTCATGACCAAGAAGAAGCTATGGAAGTTGCAGATCAAATTGTAGTAATGAGTCAAGGAAATATTGAGCAAATTGGTACTCCAGACGCTGTGTGGAGCGCACCTAATAGCAGATTTGTATTAGAATTTTTAGGTGAAGTTAACAAGGTTAGTGGCGAAATTCGTGGCTCAAATATTTATATAAGCAAATATCATTGGCCATTAGATTCTCCTTCTGTTTACCAAGGTAAAGTAGATATTTTTCTACGTCCTTGGGATATAGAAGTTATTTCAGAAGCCAGCATTCGTTGCCCCCTTCCAGTACAGGTATTAGAAGCTAGTCCTCGTGGATACTATCAACAGATAACAGCGCAGCCTGAAGGATGGGATTTAGAACCCATAAGCCTAGTAATACCCTCAGTTAATTTGATTAATATCCCTCATCGCGGCGAACGATACTTTGTTGGTTGGTTGAGTGCACGCCTTTATGATGGAGATACTTTCCTACGTACTGTAGAGTTCGCAAAAATCTCCTGAATAATTTTATTTAAGATTTTTCTTTAGATAAAGATGTATTAACTATATATCTCAGAATAAATTATAGTATGTTAAAATACTATAATTTATTCTGATGGGTTTATTGAGACTTATAGCTCTAAATGTACATAATTATTTTCTGAGAAAGATAGAGCACATCTCATCTGGCGGGCTACTTATTTAAAATACTGAGTATATTATCTTCTATGAGGCGATTAGTATAATGATAATTTACCTTCAACAGTATTTAGAGTAAGTTGTTAATACCATTAATATGAGACGCAATTCAGTACTAAATAATAGTATGGATTAAGGATAAACTATTTGTGTGATATACTTTATTTTTCCTAAAAATATTAGCAAAAGAGTCAGTATGAGATATGGGATTGATATAGAAAGGTAAAAATAACTTTAAATTAATATTAGTATCTAATTGAGCAGGGATTATATAATTAATAAGCAGAAAAAATCTTGCCTCGGCCCTAATTCATTATCAGCTTAATGATATCTCTAATACCTAATACCTAATACCTAATACAAGTTGCGTAATATTATGAGGTTTATGTTTTATTTTAAAGCATATCTAAGTGATGGTATCTGACATATCAGTTGTTGCGAACAACAGAAATGTTAGCATTATAGATTTTTCTTTCATTTATAAATAATATTAATTTATACTTTTACTCAGTAGTTGGCAAAAAATATTTAATCATATTGTGTATCATACTTTCTCCTTTCATCTATTTCCTGATAGATATAATAATAGATCTTAGCATTAATGAAATATGCTTGATATGTTTTATGGGCATAATTTAAAATTTACAAGTAAGCTCTTATGATCCTATGACAGTAATGTATCTGAGAAATTATTTATTTAAGAAAGATAAGCATATCATATTCTGTATTTTAGTTAATAAATCCAAGGACTATTTGATGTTAATAAGAAGGAGATCATCAAAATAACGATCATAAAAAAATAGTTAGTTTTTAAAGATTGTTTATATATTTGAAATGATTAATAAAGCAAGAGTAATCCTATATTTTCTAAGAATGAGGATGAGCAATCGATAAAAATATTGATTTCAATAAATTAGTTATTATTTTTAGCAAATATTTTAAAATTATTATTTATGGAAAATAGTATAGATACTAAATTAGATTCATAACTCAATTACAATACCTTACTTTATCGAAAATATACATTGTATTTCTAATATTTTATATATTCTATATGTGTATTAAGGTAAGTATCTTATAAATAAAATTCTATAAATATGATATATTACGCAAGAAATTTCAGAAATATAAAAATTGTTGTTGCTTTGTATTTTATTAAATTATAATCTCTCATTATAATATTGATATTGTTAATAGTGTTCCACTATGCATCTACTTACAGATATTTTTCTCTGCTATAAATGTGCTTATTAAGTGCATCACATCTTCTACTGTTGGTTGATTTAGTACTTCATTTGCTAGTTTTTTAACATCTTCAAAATTAGAGTTACGAATAATTTTTTTAACTGCAGGTATAGAAATAGAGCTCATACTAAACTCATCCAGTCCTAAACCTAAAAGAAGCAATGTCGCATGTTCATCACCTGCAAGTTCTCCGCACATACCGGTCCATTTACCTTCTGTATGAGACGCGTCGATTACTTGCTTAATCAGGGTTATCACTGACGGAGACATAGGGTTATAGAGATGAGAAATCATTTTATTTCCACGATCTACTGCTAAAGTATATTGGGTGAGATCATTTGTACCAATACTAAAAAAATCAACTTCCTTCGCTAAGTGGTGTGCTATAGTTGCTGCTGATGGAGTCTCAATCATAACTCCTACCGCTATTTTCTCATCAAATCTTTTCCCTTCCTTACGAAGCTGTTCTTTAAGATGTTCTAACTCAGCTTTGAGTTCGCGTATTTCCTCTATTAAAATAATCATTGGAAACATGACCCGTATCTTACCAAATGCAGACGCACGCAAGATAGCCCGGAGTTGAGTATGTAATATTTCTTTGCGATCTAAACATATGCGAATTGCACGCCAGCCTAAGAATGGGTTTTCTTCTTTTGGTAACTCCATGTATGGCAGATCTTTATCGCCGCCTATATCCATGGTACGCACTATTACAGCTTGGGTACCCATGATCTCGGCAACTGCTTTATAGGATTGAAATTGTTCTTCTTCTGTAGGTAATTCATTGCGGTCCATAAATAGTAGTTCTGTGCGATACAGACCAACTCCCGTGGCTCCATTGCGTTTAGCGCCGGCAATATCACGCACCGTACCTATATTTGCACAAACTTTAACCTGATGACCATCTAATGTAATAGCTGGCAAATCTTTCAGTTTTGTTAATTCTTTCTTTTCAGAGACGAAGTGATTATGAACTGATTTTAGTTTTCTAATTAGTGATTCCGTCGGATTAATATGTATACTGTTGTTTATAGCATCCAAAATCAAGAAGTCACCATTTTTTACTTTTTGGGTCACATCAGAAGTACCCACAATTGCAGGAAGTTCTAGAGAACGCGCTATAATAGAAGTATGTGATGTACGTCCTCCTAAATCAGTAATGAAGCCAAGGACTTTTTTAAGGTTCAGTTGAGCTGTTTCTGAAGGAGTAAGATCAGTTGCGACTAAGATAATTTCTTCTTGAATTGCGCTTAAATCAACTATATTCATGCCGAGAATATTCATAAGCAAACGTTTTCCTATATCACGAATATCAGATGCACGTTCTTTCAGATATTCGTCATCCAGTTCTTCTAATGCTTTTGCCTGACCCTCGATCACTTCGTTAGCTGCAGCTTCTGCGGTCATTTTACTTGCTTGAATGAGATTGATAATTTCCTGCTCCATCTCTTCGTCTTCTAATAACATTATATGTCCCTCGAAGATTGCAGCTTTTTCTTCACCAAAGCGTTCGCTCGCTTTTATCTTGATTGCTTGTAGTTGCTTAGATGCTTTATCACAACCATATTTAAAGCGAGCAATCTCATGTTCTTCTGTACCAAGCGCTATTCTTGTCTTATTAATCTGAATCGCATCTTCTTTCAATAAAAGTGCTTTACCAAAAGCAATGCCCGGAGATACTAAAATTCCTGAAATCATAAGCTTGTCTCATTTGTTTTGTTTATTAACACTAAAGGTATTTGACTTAATCATCATTCAAGTTCTGCCATCAGTCTGACTAAATATTTAACAGCTTCTTGCTCATCTTCACCTTCAGCGGTGATAGTTACTACAGTACCTTTTGTAAGAGCTAGTGTTTGCAGTTTGAATAGGCTCTTAGCACTTGCGCTTTTGCCGTGAGAAGTTAGAGTGATTTCTGAGGTAAAACCTTTAGCTTCTTTAACAAAACGAGCAGCAGGGCGGGTATGCAGACCATGTAAAGCAGTAATCGTGACATCTGTTTGGAACATATTTTTCCTTAACTATTTTGAATGAAAATGTGAGCTAAAATCTAGATTAGATCACTTACTTTATCTTGCTGCAGTTGCTATCTAACTTATATATTAGTGCAAATATGATAGTTATATCTAATGCATTTAATAAAGTTTGTATCAGATAATAACTATCATTTAATTAATCTAAAATTACAAACCAAATATGTCGCTTTTAGCTTCCTCAATAAATCAGATAATAGACTTATCTAAGTGGAATCACTTAATTGATTCTTGATTAAATATAGTTAAGCACTTTTATTCTGATGCATCCAGATAAAATTTTTTTTTTAAATAATAACAGATATTATTTTATTGTTTGTAATCATTATAAATGCGTTTTACACTAAACTTGACAATTGAACAATATTTGCAGGTTAAAATTTAGGATGTTGTACAAAAAAAGCACTCAATTGAGTGCTTTTTTTAGAATACTCATATCACTGTTGTAATTATTGTATCGCGAACAAATCTGTGCTTAAATAACGTTCACCAGAGGAAGGTAAAATAACTACAATTTTTTTATTAGTAAATTCTAGTTCATTAGCAATCCTTACTGCTGCAATAACTGCCGCTCCTGATGAGATACCAGCTAGAATTCCCTCGTCTTTCATCAATAGTCGGGCCATCTTAATTGAGTCATCATTGCCAACACGTTCAACTCGGTCAATTAGATTTAAGTCTAGGTTATCGGGGATGAAGCCTGGACCAATGCCCTGAATCTTGTGTGGGCCTGGTTGAATTTCTTGACCTGCTAAAGCCTGAGTGATTACAGGGGATGTCTCAGGTTCTACAGCTACAGTAATAATTTTTTTCCCTTTGATATTTTTTAGATAATTTGTAGTACCAGTAAGGGTGCCTCCAGTCCCTACTCCAGATACCAGTACATCGACTTCACCTCCAGTATCTTCCCAAATTTCTGGTCCAGTAGTTTTCTCGTGAATTTCAGGGTTTGCAGGATTACTAAATTGTTCTAGTAGAAGGAAGCGATCTGGATTAGAAGCAACTATTTCTTGAGCTTTTGAGATAGCTCCCTTCATGCCTTTAGTACCATCGGTTAGCACTAATTTTGCGCCTAAGGCCTCAAGAAGTTTACGACGTTCAAGACTCATGGTGTCAGGCATTGTTAACGTTATTTTATAGCCTCTAGACGCAGCTACAAACGCGAGAGCGATACCAGTATTTCCGCTAGTTGATTCAACCAGTTCAATTCCAGGCTTTAAGAGACCACGTTTTTCAGCATCCCAGATCATATTGGCGCCGATGCGGTCTTTCACACTAAAGCTAGGATTACGGGATTCTACTTTTGCTAAAATACAACCATTGCCGATACGATTTAATCGAACAAGAGGAGAATGACCTACTGTTAGGGAGTTATCTTGAAAAATCTTGCTCATGGCGGGCACGTTGACTCTATTAAAGACAGAAAAGATTACTTTATTATACACAAATAAGCATATGTAGTTAAGTAAATAAATATTATATGTTTATGTCAATAAGAAATTAATAATGAATAAGTTAGAGGATTGTCCTTGATTCTCAAGATTAATTTAATGCATTTAAAGTTTCTCTGGAGAAGGAAATATTCGTAATAATCTGATTCGTAGTATTTTGTCTTGTTAGTTCTAGACTGCTTCTATAACAGACGATATCATCGTATAAGCATAATGCTATAATAAGTATTATGGTTATTAAATCTAGACAGTATGCAATATCTATAATGTTAATTATACCTCTGCTTGTTTCGCAGTTATCTCTTTATTATATAAAGATTTTATCAATCAAATATTACTTATGTTTATCAAACAGTTCAAGTATATTATTTAGTTGATATTATTGCTGTGCTTAACATTAGAATTAGTATATAATTTGAGCGATATAAGTAACAAATATAATCAATAATATAACTTGTAGTAAATTATCTATTATCTGTTCACTATTACTACATATAAAATTATTTTTTTATATCGCATATCTGTTATACTGATAATGCTAATAAAAAAATTTTTTATAATTTTTATTCATAAATGTATGCACTTATGCTCTGTGCATATATGCTATGTAGCAGCATACTAGAGTGTAAAATAAAGAACCAGTAGGATCGGATAGACTGTAAGTTCTTTCTTAGAATCAGCCTTTTAATAAACTGTGCTATTATAATATTTAGTACTAATTATTGATTGTTAAAATATAATTTATAGTAATAATTCATATAAGGTATTAATATCATAATATTGGATGACAAAGATCTTTCATCATTGAAGTGGTAAACTAATCACTCGTCTTTTCTAAAGATGAAAATGCAATTTTTTATTTAGGATATTTTTATATTTAATTGGGTAAAAATACTTTTTCAATGACTGATGTTGAACTGTATTTCTGCTATATTAATAAATCGTAGCGATTTTTATCATAGATAAAATTCTTTCTCATGCAAAATTGCTATAAAATTAGAACAACTAATTTTTAATGTAGATATTACTGTAAATTCTATTCTCGTCTTATTAGTTTGATAGATTGATTTGTTAAGGGTTTGCCATTTTGGCAATAGTATGAAAACAACAGAGATTGCGACGATGCAGGATTTGCGTCTGATTTTAATTGTTGTTGGTGCTGCTGCTATTATAGCACTGGTACTGCACGGCTTGTGGACTAGTCGTAAAGAATATTATCGATTATTTCGTGATTATCCAAATAAAAGAATAAAAGAATATTGTGACGAACAGTCACCAAGTGAAATAGATCAAGGGGTAAATGAAATACAATTTGATAGTTCCCGCGATAAATTGCGTCATTTTGTAAAACATGCACAAACCTCTAAACAGAATGATTATTATCAAAATGATATTTCTAAGGATGTAGATGTATCATCTGTTCCTGTTACTTCTAATATGCAACCAAGTTCTGATATTAAGAAACAGAACAAACTAAGGGATCTGTTTTTAGGCGACCTAAATAACAATCATAATCATCTAAAATCGAATAATATAAGTGGTTATTTAAAGTCGGTAGAAGATTTGATTCACTCTAGCCAGGATCTTATTTGTGTTGCTGAAGAAGATACCCTACATTCCCTTTCAGTTGGTAATAAAGGGGAAGATACAGGGGATCTTGAAGAGGTTACTGATATAGTGCTCGCACTATACGTTGCGGCACAGCCGAATAGTGTGTTTATAGGTGAAGTTTTACTACAAAATGTTCTACAATATGGACTTCACTTTGGCGACATGAATATTTTTCATCGTCATCTAAACCCATCAGGTAGTGGCCCGGTGCTATTTAGCATGGCAAATATGGTAAAACCGGGTAATTTCGATCCTAATAATATGGCTATGTTTAGCACTCCAGGCATTGCCTTATTTATGAAGGTGCCTTCTTATGGTGATGCTAATCAAAACTTTAAGTTGATGCTGCAATCCGCACAGCGTATAGCTAATGATTTAGGGGGTGTGGTGCTAGATGATGAGCGTAACATCCTCACTCCTAAGAAACTAGAGTTCTATAAAGTGCATATACGTGAATTTTTAAAAACTCTAAAGTAATGCAATAGGATGCAAATCCTATTATGCTATATTCTTTAATTAATCTTTTATCATTAACAATAACTATATAATGACTCCAACTACTGTAGAGCACTTTAAAAAACTAGAGGATCTACGTACTAAGTTGCGATATCATGCTTATCAGTACCATGTGTTAAACCAACCAGAGATTCCTGACGCTGAATACGATCGCCTAATGCATGAACTACGTCTTATAGAAAAGCAAGGTTATCCTCACTTGATACCCCGTGACTCTCCAACTCAGCTAGTAGGAGGATCTCCTCTTGCTGCATTCAGACAAGTTCTTCATGAAGTGCCTATGCTTTCCTTGGATAATATTTTTGACGAAGATAATTTCTTATCTTTTAAGAAACGTCTTCATACACGTCTGAAGACTACAGAACCGTTGACTTTTTGCTGTGAATTGAAGATTGATGGTTTGGCTGTGAGTCTGCTATATGAAGATAGTCTGCTGGTGCGAGGCGCTACTCGTGGTGATGGTACTATAGGAGAAGATATTACATCTAACCTAAAGATGGTCCGTGGTATTCCCTTGAATTTACAAGGAAATAATATTCCGCGCCGTCTAGAAGTGCGTGGAGAAGTTTTTATGCCATTAGCCGGTTTTGCGACAATAAATGAAGAAGCTCGTCACGCCAACAAGAAGGTTTTTGCAAACCCAAGGAATGCAGCTGCAGGATCATTGCGTCAGCTAGATCCACTGGCTACGTCTAAACGTCCTCTACTTTTCTCTTGTTACGGTCTAGGTTTGTTTAAAGATGGCGAGTTACCAGGAGGTCACTATGAATCCTTGCAGCAGCTCAAAAAGTGGGGACTACCAGTAAATAATTATATAAAATTATGTAATAGTAGCGATGAGGTAATAAAATTTTGTCATCAAGCTGAGAAAGAACGTTTGACGCTAGACTTTGATATTGACGGTGTTGTTATTAAAGTAAATAATTTTGCGATACAAAAACAGCTTGGTTTTATGGCACGTGCACCTCGTTGGGCTACAGCATTTAAATTCACTCCTCAGGAACAAATAACTGTTTTAAACAGTGTTGATTTTCAAGTAGGACGTACCGGCACTATTACACCTGTTGCTCGTCTAGAGCCTGTTAGAGTTGCTGGTGTCATTGTGAGTAATGCTACTTTGTATAATGCCGATGAAATTCAGCGTTTGAGATTATGTATTGGGGATACTGTTGTTGTGCGCCGTGCTGGAGATGTTATCCCACAGGTAGTCGGCGTGCTGGAGGATAGACGCCCTAGTAATGCACAGAAGATTACCTTCCCGCGGCGTTGTCCAGTATGTAATTCTGACCTTGAGCGCATTAGAGGAGAAGCAGTGTCGCGTTGTACTGGTATCTTGGTATGTAGTGCTCAGCGTAAAGCATCACTTAAACACTTTGTTTCACGCCGAGCTATGAATGTAGTAGGTATTGCTAATAAAATAATTGACCAGTTAGTTGAAAAAAGTTATGTCAATACTCCATCCGATTTATATCGCCTGACGGCACTGATACTATCTGGGTTAGAGCACATAGGTTCTAAGTCTGCTACTAATTTACTTCAAGCTATAGAACAGTCTAAGAAAACTACAATGGCAAGATTCTTATATGCTTTAGGAATACCTAGAGTAGGGGAAGCTACAGCGATGAATCTTGCATTATATTTTGGTTCCTTAGAGGCTTTGCGAAATGCTGATATTGAAGCCCTGCAATGCGTGAAGGACGTCGGTAGAGTAGTTGCAGAACACCTGTTTCATTTTCTGAGTCAAGAGCAGAATCAGAAAGTGATCGACGAGTTATTAGGCCCTGATATTGGAATTTACTGGTCTGATACGCCTGTAATTATTGATAATAATATTCCAAGCCCTTTTGCAGGCAAAACAGTAGTATTAACAGGATCCCTAAACTTGATGACTCGTGATGTAGTCAAAGATACTCTCATTGCCTTAGGAGCAACCATTACTAGCAAAGTTTCCAAGAAAACCGATATTGTTATTTTTGGCGCAAGAGCAGGTTGCAAGTTGTATCAAGCTAAAAAATTAAAAATTCCAGTTATTAATGAAAGAGAGATGATCAGGATATTGAGCCGATAAAATCGATCTAATCCTTAATTATTTTTTATTGAGGCATTCTCTTAGAGAATAATCAAGGTTTAAAAGAAATCAAAAATGCATTAATCATTATGAAGATAATGATGATGTTGGTAAAATACGAAAAATCTATATCACTATTTACTTAAAAAATTTTTTTGCTTATATCTTATAGATGCTTTTTATATTAGAGCAATATTTATTAACGTAACATATATTTAACTAAAGAGTTGATTAATCATTAGGAATATATATGATTGCATCAATGTATAAAATTTATCTTAATTAAGATATACTAATATTGATGGAAAATTAATATTTTTGTTTATTAATTCATATAAAATGCGCACTCCTCATCTAGTAGAATAACATTATAAATATTTCTTGAAAATATAACTATCATAACTAAAGAGTTTTCTTTATTTTCTTGTTTTCAACTATCTTGTGAATACTATATAGAAATATTTCTGTACAACCTTGAATATAACATAATATCTATTCAATAGATATTATGTTATATTCATTACTGTTATCAGATAAAATGTTATTTATTGAGATTCTCTTTCTCTTTAAGAGAAGCTTAGTACTAATTAGCAAACATTAAATTTATCTGCTCTTTAATAATAAAAACATTTAATAAAATTTTAAAAATTTTATTGCTTATAAGGATTATTAGTATATTTTCATTATTTAATTTTGTCTGACTGCTAACTAATAAAGTATAATAAGATTGATTTTAATAAAAAATAATATTAATATTCATTCCCTTGCTAAGGGACTCAAGTTATATGATTTAGGTATGTAAATTAGAGTGTGACAGTTCTTATGTCTTTCCAGGCATCCTGTACATCTTCCTGTCAAGCAAGATTTATCGATTCCATCAGCTTTTTTAACCAATCCCATCTTTTCTAAGAGCTCTAGCATAGCTGAAACTATTGCTGGCGAACCATTAACCGTGCGACACAAATGATTGAATTCGATCTGTCCGTGCAGGGCTAGTGTATTTCGTATTTCTAATAAGATTGCCATACTATTATCCTCCTATGAAGGGACCCTTAGTATATAATATTTAATGAGATACAACGAAAGAATTAACGAAATATCTTATTAGCATTACAATCATAGCTACTACTTGATAGTATCATCATTTGTTGATCGTGCACTAAATAGGTTTCCAGAATATCGAAGACCTATCAATAGTAACGTATTGAATATAATAACAAGAGAGATGGTAATAGCACTATATTTAGGATGGCTTGCAAAATTAGCTAATTGATAAAACACCGTTGCGAGTGAATAGGCAATATTCAGGCTCCACAAAATAGAAAATACCATCCAATTATGATTAATTTCGCAGGCAATTGTTCCCATCACGGATATGCAAGGAAGATACAAAAGAATAAAAATAAGGTAAGCATAGGTAGAGCTAGCGCTGCCGAACTTATTTCCCATAACCCCCATGGATCCTGATGGTATATAATGCTCATTTTTACTAGTTTTTATGGAGTATGATAACAACTGAATACTTAATTTATCTTGGATCATATCCCAAGTATTCTCTAAGGATTCTCCTAAACTTTTCAGTAAGTTATATTCTTCCGGATCAAACTTGACACTGTAAATTTTTTCTGCTGCATACAGTGTATTTAGAGTACTAACAACTACTTCTTTCGCCATAGCACCGGTAATTAAACCCACCATGGCCTGCCAGTTATCCCTCCTGATTCCTATAGGTTTTAGTAGGGGAGTCATGATCTTGCTGACTGAAGCTAACACAGAATCATTCATACAATCCACAGGCTTTCCACTGAAAGAAAAACTGTTTAGTATGCCTATAACAATACTTGCTGAGATGATTATTTTTCCTGCACGCAGAATGAAATCTTTTAGGCGTGGCCATGTTTGCATCAGTAAGATTTTTAGATTGGGCACGTGGTATGCAGGCAGTTCCATTACAAATGGATACGGTTCTCCACGAATAATTGTATGTTTAAGCATCAGACCAGTTAAAATGGCCATCACTATACCAATTATATACAGCGAGAATACTATTAGAGCATCACCTTGTCCAAAGAATGCTGTTGAAAATATAGCAAAAATTGCTAAACGAGCTCCACAAGACATAAATGGTGCCATAAGCACAGTGATGAGGCGTTCACGCGGCGAATCTAGCGTACGGGCACCCATAACTGCCGATACGTTACATCCAAAGCCAACTATTAAAGGAATAAATGATTTTCCTGGTAAACCTATTACCTGCATCATGCGATCAACGATGAAAGCTGCACGTGCCATATAACCAGAATCTTCAAGGAAAGATAAGAGAAGGTACATAATGCCTATTTGTGGTATCATGGGTAGTATACTATTAATACCCCCACCTCCTTCCGCGAGCAAAATAGTCAGCCAATCAGGAAAATTTAGCTTATAACCTATCCACTGTAAACCTTGAACAAAAATTGTTGAAGAACCAATGTCAAACAAAGGTTGCAATGCACCTCCTATATTTATTGCCAGAAAAAACATGATATACATTATTAGTAAAAATATCGGTATTCCCATCCAGCGGTTAAGGACAATCTTATCAAGCTTTTCAGTCATGAAATTATTTTGCAGAGTACTGGTATTGCATACAAAATCGCAGATATCAGTAATACGTTGATAGCGTAAATCTGCGATAATTAGCGCTGGGTCTTCATTTATTGTTTGTTTTAATATTTCTTGTATTTTAGGTAATATTTTTAATGCATTAATGGTACAAATAGAGCTACAGGTACTACCTTCAAGCATTTGAATTGCTATCCAGCGGCGCTGTTTTATAGATAAAGACTTTGGCATTGCCTGAGATAAACGCTCAATATGTACCATGAGTACTGGGTATTCAACTAGTGTTTCAATGGAGTTTTTTTGTGATACATCGATGGCGTTTTTTAGTTCAATAATTCCATAAGCCCGGCTAGAAATAAGTGGTATTACAGAGCACCCAAGGAGCTGAGCTAGGGATGTAATATCAATTTTAATATGCTGATTATAAGCTATGTCCAACATATTAAGAACGATTATACAAGGAATACCCGGCTCAAGTAATTGTAATGTTAGATATAGATTGCGTTCAAGATTAGAAGAATCAACTACATTTATGATTAGATCTGCTTCACCACTCAGGATATAGCGACAAGCGATTTGCTCATCTAACGATGTCTGTTCTGAAATAGTTGTTAGAGAATAAATTCCAGGAAGATCAACTAGTTTTACCTGATGTTTTTCTGTAAGAAAATTACCTTCTTTTTTCTCTACCGTAACTCCGGCCCAGTTACCAACTCTTTGCCTAGATCCAGTTAGCTGGTTAAATAGAGTTGTTTTGCCAGAGTTTGGGTTACCAATTAACCCTATCGTGAGTTTTTTCATAATTCAACGTTTTATTAAGGATAGACTGTATTTAGAAGAAGATGTTAAAGGTTTTATTAAAAATTTGTACATAGTAGCTTATGAAATATTGGTTAAAGGAAAAGAAAATTTGATCTCAAAACACTTTATGTTTCGTATTATTAACTATTGTTATTCTCTCGATAGTCAGTAATGCTAGGTCTTTTTTACGGAGAACAAGGCTAACACGACGTGACTTAACTTCAATGGGATCACCTAGAGGAGCTATTCTTACTACACTAAAAGGAGATCCTGGCAAAAAACCCAGAGACAATAATTTATGACGGTAAGAAGGGCACATTAAAGGAGAAAAGGCAATTATTTTATATTGGTGTTCCGGAATAAAATGATGCATGAAAAACCTTATTATATTAGGTAATCTGCTATGGTGAATATTGGTGGTATCCAGCCTAAATATCACCCAAGAGAGCATTGGATTCTTTGGTATTTTATTGACCTTATGGGTTATGTCTTTATTATTAATATCCCTTGATTAAATTATTATTCTTTACTAGATATACTTTATAAGTCTAATAATTATTCGAGTATACGAAGATATTTTAGCATTACTTCTAAAGAAGGTAAATGATAATCATTAATTAATAATAAATTTATTTACTTATTGCTTCATATAATATTTATAGAAAATAAAGTACACCCTCTAGATATAATATTTAGACACTTAAATTTAGTTTAATATTTATAATGATATTCAGTGACATTAATAATCAAGATCACAATAGTTATCTTGAATACTTTAGGAATATGCTGAAACAAAATTGGTTAGTAACTGAAATAAAAACAGGAATATTCTTCTTTTATTTTTTATAGGATTAGCGTAAGTTATTGGTACTGTATCGTTTTTTTTGGAGAAGTTCATATATATAAACAAGTACAAAATAATAGATTATTTCTCTTTTGCTAGCAGGCAGATACTATTTTATATTCAGCATTGCTTTTTCTACACATACTATATTTTCTTACCTGATAAATACTTAAAAACTATGCATAAATTGTTAAGTAATCATTATCATTTTACGCATTGCATAATCAATTATTTGTTATTTCTTAAATTAACGTAGTATAATAAGAATTAAATCTTTCATATACGAGCATTTTAGCTGATTAGTACTGTTGCGTGATATTTATTTAGGACTTTACAGTCTTGTCTAAAGAAGTGAGTGGGTTATTCAATGCGTTTTGTCAGCTCTTAATAGTTTTCAAGATACTGCATCGTTTCTAATTAGATAATACTTTAAAATTTTCCTGCATTTAATATCTCGATTTATCAGTATTAATTAATTAAACTAAAATTATCTATAATCATCTAGTATATTAGTAGAGCTAGTTGATGAATATTTTGAGCTAAGATAGATTTACTATATTAACATGGTTTGAGTATGATTAAGTACACTCAAAATAGAGACACTAGTTAAGAAATACATATTTTATGACTATCTCTATACTTGGCAATGCACAGTCAGTAAATTATATTCATATGTTATCCTGAATAATGATCCGTGGAATGTCTGTTTCTTCATCACGCAAGGTTAAGATCTCGCAACCATTATCTGTTACTACAATGGTATGCTCGTACTGCGCCGATAAGCTACGATCTTTAGTTTTTACAGTCCATCCATCTTTCATAGTACGAATGCTGTAATGGCCAGCATTTACCATAGGCTCAATTGTAAAAGTCATTCCTTTTTGCAGTACGACCCCGCTATCATTAGTATTGTAATGCATAACCTTAGGATCTTCATGAAAAATTTCTCCTATTCCGTGTCCACAATATTCACGTACAACCGAAAAACCATTTGCTTCAATAAAATTCTGTATTTGCGTACCTATAGTGCGCAAACGTATATTAGGTTTAACCATTTTTATAGCTATGTAGAGACTTTGTAGTGTGACCCGGCATAATCTTTCTCCTAGGATTGTTGGTTTACCCACAATAAACATCTTTGAGGTATCGCCATGCCATCCGTCTTTAATCACGGCAACATCTATGTTAACTATATCCCCATTTTTTAAGATTTTTTTATCACTAGGAATACCATGGCATACCACTTCGTTGACAGATATACAAACGGATTTTGGATAGCCATGATATCCTAGGCAAGCGGATACAGCCTGCTGTTTTTTGGTGATATAATCAGCACATATACGATCTAATTCTCCAGTGGTGGCGCCAAGAACAACATATGGTTTAATTATTTCTAGAATTTCCGCAGCCATTTGCCCAGCGATTCGCATTTTTTCTATTTGTTCTGGTTTTTTTATTGATATTGCCATAAAATATATGTCCGCTCGTATTATCAAATAGACTGTTATAGTCAATGATTGAAAATCATAATAATTTTATTGCTACCGCTAAATCCTAAAAATAACTAGGTCTCAAATTACAACAAAAAGGTAGAGTATATGGATATTGTATGTTACAAATAATCCTGCACTTTTTATACTTATTTATAAGACGGATATACCTTTAATATAAATGGTGTTATATTTATTATTTGCAAATAAATATAATCGCAATCCTAATATTTGTATGTAGGTTGCAGATTTTATCGCATTATTAGAGTCGCAGAAGTGAATGTCTCTAAGATTATATCCATAAGATGTTTTTAGCTTTAGCCCCAAACTTATTTAGAGGTTTAATTATGGCAACTGTCTCTATGCGTGAAATGATTAAAGCTGGTGTACACTTTGGTCATCAGACCCGTTACTGGAATCCTAAAATGAAGCCTTTTATATTTTTTGGCTTAGGAGTGCGTAACAAAGTGCATATTATTAATCTTGAAAAAACTGTTCCAATGTTTAATGAAGCTTTATCTCAATTAAGGAAAATTTCTACTTGTAAAGGCAAAATTTTATTTGTTGGTACTAAACGTGCTGCAAGCCAAGCCATAAAAGAAGCCGCTAACAATTGCGATCAATTTTTCGTAAATCATCGTTGGTTAGGCGGTATGTTGACTAACTGGAAAACCGTACGTCAAAGTATTAAACGACTCAAAGATCTGGAAACTCAGTCTAAAGATGGGACCTTTGAAAAGCTAACTAAAAAAGAAGCCTTAATGCGTACTCGTGAGCTAGGAAAGCTAGAAAATAGTCTAGGTGGAATTAAAGACATGGGTGGCTTGCCAGATGCTCTGTTCGTAATTGATGCAGATCATGAACACATAGCAATTAAAGAAGCCAATAACTTAGGTATTCCAGTATTCTCTATAGTTGATACAAATTCCGATCCTGATGGTATTGATTTTGTAATTCCGGGTAATGATGACGCAACCCGTGCAGTTCGTCTTTACCTGACTGCTGTGGCTACAACTGTGCTCGAGGGTCGTTCTCAGCTACTCAATACAAAAGTTGAAGAAACCCTTTTAGGATCACCACAAGTTGTTTGAGGATTGTGATCCTCAAACAACTATTTTGTAAGACTTCTTCTCAAAAATTATTGACCTTGTGAAGAGATCAAAATAAAAAGAATGAAATAATATAATCCTCTAACTTTTTCTATTAAAAGGTATTTCTGCTATTCTTGTAGGAATAGCTATTCTTTATGTTGCGTAACATAACTGCTCTTTTATAACTTTGAAAAATAGCTTATAGCTTATTAAAAGCTACCCTCCTATTAGTCTGCACAATTTTATGTATCCTGATTTTTAGGAGTACTTATGATTCACAGGAAGATAAAGCACTTGCATTAAGTTTTGGGAATGATCTTATAATATCAAACTTTAAATAAAATTTATTTTATAAAATACTATGCTCTATCTTTTTGTGTCATTATCATCTCAGTATTGACTTAAGATCCATATTAATAATATTGCATTTTATTCTCAGTATTATTTATATTTATGACCTACATTTAATGCTTTTTATCTATAATATACCTTTATCAAGTAGAGTAATATTAAAATTAATAATACATTCTAAATAAGCTAACAAAACATAAAATTATTGCTTGCCTACATTATTAATTACAACTAATGCAGCGTTCTTAATATCGTTATCACTTAAAACAAAAAATATCTGTGTTAATACTTTTTAGCCTCTTTTGATGATATGTAGTTCGATCCGGACGATAAAAGTCTATGCGAAAATCCTATTGTATGATTATTAGATAGGTGCAGTAATATGTTGATTAAATCAAAATAACAAAATATCTTATGTTTAAGTAATACAAGTCATGATTATTCTGATTATTTATATGGTAAAATATATACCTTTACAGGTAAAAATAATTTAAATTTGTAATGTAATTCTATTAATACTTTTATTCTAAATAAAAGAATTTATTATTTAGAATAATATTTTTGTATACAAAGTTGTATATAAACTACACAGTCACTAACTGTTAGTTTTTTGAAAAATATCGCTACTCACTACTTTTAATAAAATAAGCATTTAAGGATTACTATATAGTCACATGAAAATAATAAATTATTCTTGAAACTCTATTATCATAGGATTAAATCCTGTCTAATGATAACCCATCTAAGATAATATAATATTATTTTACGAAAAAATCTTATAAGATTTTTTAATATTCAACAACTAAGAGATAGAATAAATTATTGAATAGGGCGCTTAACTTGATAAGCTATAGTTTTCTTTTTAAATTTATAAATTTTCTGAAATAAATTTAGCCCATTTAATTTTAAATTAATAATTTAATTATATTAATTTTAAGAAAATATCAAGATAACCCCTTCTAGTTTCTTTCAGTTTAGTTATTCACGTAAGTGCATCGAGGAAAAAATGCCTAAAATCACCACTATTCTAGTAAAAGAACTGCGTAAACGCACTGCTGCTGGTATTATGGATTGTAAAAAAGCGTTAAGTAAAGCTGAAGGAGATATAGACCGAGCGATAGAAGAGATGCGCAAATCTGGCGCTATAAAAGCAGCCAAAAAAGCAAGCTTAATAGCTACTGAAGGAATAATTAAAATTAAGATAGTAGGCAACTGCGGTGTGATTTTAGAAATTAACTGTCAGACTGACTTCGTTGCTAAAGATAGTGATTTTGAAAGGTTCGCTGAAAAAGTACTGGATACTGCTTTTTCAGACAAAGTCAATAATGTTGAACTACTCAAAAAACAGTTCGAAGAAGAGCGCATAGCCCTGATTGTGAGAGTTGCTGAGAACATAAATATTCGTCGTGTATCTTTTCTCGAAGGAGAAGTGCTTGCTGGCTACTTGCACGGTAATCGCATAGGTGTTCTGGTTTCTCTTAAAGGTTCTAACAAAAAATTAGCGAAACAACTGGCAATGCACGTAGCTGCGAGCAATCCAGAATTCATTAAACCACAAGACGCACCTTCTGAAATAATAGAAAAAGAGTATCAACTTCAACTAGATATTGCTATTAATTCTGGTAAGAAGAAAGAAATTGCAGAAAAAATTGTTAAAGGTCGCATGCAAAAATTTACTAGTTCAATCTCTCTAACTGGCCAGAATTTCGTTATGGACGTGAGCAAAACTGTTGGGCAGATTCTTCAAGAAAATAATGCTGTTGTTTCTAATTTTATACGTTTTGAATTGGGTGAAGGCATTGGAAAAGAGATCGTTGAATTTTCTGGAGCAGTAAAACAGAATCAAGACAATCAATATCCTTAAAAGAAAAAATTTTTTAGCGTCCGATTATTTTACTTAAAGTTTAATAAAATCAAAAAATTAAAGAAACAGTTAATACTGTGATTACTTTTTTAATTATTAGAACACATAAGATCTTCTGTTACAATATTTTATTTTAAAATTATTCGAAATATTTGTTGACTATTTCTGAGGATAAAATGCCATGATAATGAACTCCAAACCATTATATCAACGAATAATGCTTAAGCTTAGCGGTGAGTCTTTGCAAGGTGCGGAGAGTTTTGGTATTGACGCGAACATAGTAGATCGTATAGCTCAAGAATTAAAAGATTTGGTTAAACTAGGAGTTCAAGTAGGTGTTGTAATCGGGGGTGGTAACCTATGCCGTGGCGCCAGTTTAGCTGGTACTGGTATAAATCGTGTGGTTAGCGATCATATAGGGATGTTAGCAACCGTAATGAACGGTTTAGCAATGCGTGATTCCTTACATCGTGCCTTCGTCAAGGCGCATCTCATGTCTGCTATACCGCTAAATAGTATCTGTGAAAATTATAGCTGGGCAGAAGCTATAAGTATGCTGTGCGACAGCCGGGTAGTAATTTTCGCTGGCGGTACAGGTAATCCATTCTTCACAACAGACTCTGCAGCTTGCCTTCGTGGTATAGAAATAGAAGCCGAAATAGTCTTAAAAGCTACTAAAGTTGATGGTATATATTCAGCAGATCCGGTAATTAATTCAGGCGCAAGGCTATTTGATAGGATAACCTACCAATATGTTTTAGAAAAAGAATTAAAAATAATGGATTCAGCAGCTTTCGGTCTGGCTCGAGACCATAACCTACCTATTCGTGTATTTAATGTGAATAATCCTGGTGCTTTGCTTCGGGCTGGAATGGGTGAAAAAGAAGGTACCCTAGTCTGCAATAATGCATATACATGTTAATAATATAAAGTTCCTGGTAATGATCAATAATAAAGTAATTAAAAAATAAGTTGTGTGGATTGGTCATCTAACTATGATCAATATCTAATAAGATGTTTTAAAATTTATACTAGATTTAAAACGCATCAATATTTCATCTAAGAAATAGTTAGTTAAATTAACAGTTTAAAGGTTTGCAACGTGATTAAAGAAATTAAAAAAGATATTGAAACGCGCATGAATAAATGCATCAAAGCATTCAAATTAAATATTAATAAAATCCGCACCGGTTTCGCACATCCGAACTTGCTAGATAATATATCAGTAGAATATTATGGCTCCTCTACTCCTTTAAATCAAGTTGCTAATATTATTGCTGAGGATTCTAGAACTTTAGCAATTACTTTGTTCGATCGCTCCTTATCTACTGCGGTAGAGAAAGCAATCATGCTATCTGACTTAGGGCTTCATCCAGTATCAATTGATAGAATAATTCGTATCCCATTTCCTCCATTGACTGGAGAGCGCCGTAAAGATCTTATCAAAATTATTCGTTCTGAAGCAGAGCATGCTAGGGTGTCTGTTCGTAATGTACGTCGTAATGCGAACTATCAAATTAAATCTTTATTTAAAAATAATAAAATTAATGAAGACGAAGAGCGAAAATTTCAGGACGAAGTACAAAGAATCACTGATGTTATGAGTAAAAATATTGATGCAACCCTAGATGATAAAGAAAAAGAATTGATGCAGTTTTAATATCACATTCTTTTGTTAAGACCTATACTAAGCAGATCTTTGATGTATCTTTGTGGCTACTAAACTTCATTATTTTCTAAAAACTAATTAATGATGTCAGCATAATCTCAGTCTTCTTTTCAGACTGAATTATCTACTGCGTTAAATTATTACTCAGAAGGTTCGAATGAAGCAACTAACTATTCTTGGTTCTACCGGTTCAATTGGTCTTAGCGCTCTAGCTGTGATACGAGCAAATCCTCATGATTTCAAAGTAGTAGCTTTGGTAGCAAACAAAAATATTGACGCCATGTTTCAGCAGTGTATGGAGTTTATGCCACGCTATGCTTCTATGGCTGACGAAAAAGCAGGACATGATCTTCGTTTGCTTTTAAATAATGCAGGTCTTTTTGACATTGAAGTAACCTCTGGGGCTCAGGATGCTTGTATATTTGCTGCTCTAGATAATGTGGATCAGGTTATATCTGCCATCGTTGGTGTTGCTGGACTCATGCCCACGATGGCAGCTATAAAAACTAATAAACAGGTACTTTTAGCTAATAAAGAAGCTTTAGTGAGCTGTGGTCGTTTGTTTATGGATGCGTTGCATCAGAGCAAGGCTCAGCTATTGCCTATCGATAGTGAGCATAATGCTATTTTCCGAATACTGCCTGAGTCTATTCAGCATAATCTTGGCTTTGCTGCTCTTAGTGCCAATGGCGTTTCACGCATAATACTTACCGCTTCTGGAGGTCCATTCCGTCACTTGCCGATAGAGGATCTTAAAAAAGTCACAGCAGAAAAAGCCTGCAAGCACCCCAATTGGTCTATGGGACCAAAAATATCCGTCGATTCCGCAACTATGATGAATAAGGGGCTAGAGTACATTGAAGCCCGTTGGTTATTTAATGCTGATGATTCAGAGATTCAGGTAGTCATTCATCCTCAATCTTTAATGCACGCTATGGTGTGCTACTCTGATGGTAGTGTAATAGCGCAACTCGCTTCTCCTGATATGCGTTTGCCAATTGCATATGCTATGGCTTATCCAGACAGTATAAAAACTGATATCAAACCCCTCGACTTTTGCGCGATGAGTGCCTTGACATTCGAGGAACCAGATATGAAGCGCTATCCTTGTTTACGATTGGCTATTGATGCTTATCGTGCTGGGCAGGCCGCAACTACAGTGCTAAACGCAGCTAACGAAATTTCTGTTAATGCTTTCCTAAGTAGCAAAATTTGCTTTACTGATATTGCAGCTTTAAACGAGGATGTCTTACTAGCTTCCTCCTTTAGTGAACCTAAAAACCTGAGAGAAGTTTTTGAAATTGACAGGAAAGCTAGAGAGATTGCTTGTCGATTATGTATAAAATTTTATATGTAAATCTTAACTATTGCTATATAGAAAATGAAATTACTGCTTGAATAGGTTGTAACCTTTTCAGGTTAACTTAGATAAATTGCTATATGTTTATACTACCTCTGCAATGTTGTCTATGTTAAATATTTTATCTATTTATCTATCTTTGTAATTTTGCGTAACAGTGACTGTTACATGCTTATTATTTATAAATTTTATTATTCAATATTTCCTTAAGATTATGTAATTTATTTCGTATGGTCTAGGTTGAGTTTGTAGATGAGTCTTTTAATACCAAGCGTTGAGGAATTGATTATACATATGTCTTCTACTCAATCAGCAATGACTAACGAGATATTCTCTGTTCCACAACACGTCGCTATAATTATGGACGGTAATGGACGTTGGGCTAGGCGTCAGGGTAAAATGAGTGTATTTGGCCATAAATTTGGTGTTAAATCAGTCCGTCGTTCTATTCGTTTTGCTGTAACCCATGGTATTCAGGTGTTAACTTTGTATGCTTTTAGCAGCGAAAACTGGAATCGACCAGAGCAGGAAGTGAGTGCACTGATGGATTTGTTTGTTCGTGCTTTAGATTGCGAAATAAAAAGATTGCATAAGCATAATGTGCGTTTAAAAGTTATCGGAGATATTGGACGTTTTAGCTTGTCCTTGCAGGAACATATTAGTCGTTCTGAGGAATTAACCAAAAATAATGATGGACTGAAGTTAAATATTGCTGCTAATTATGGTGGGCGCTGGGATATTATGCAGGGAGTAAAAATATTAGCTGCGCAGGTTAAAACTAACTTGCTCCAGCCTGAAGAGATCACTGAAGATTTGTTAAGCCAGCAAGTTTGCCTCTATGATCTTGTTCCTGTTGATCTTGTAATTAGAACCGGAGGAGAACATAGAGTTAGCAATTTTTTACTTTGGCAAATTGCATATTCCGAATTTTATTTTACTGACGTTCTGTGGCCTGATTTTAATGAACTTACCTTTGAATGTGCGCTAGATGCATTCGCAAAACGCGAGCGACGCTTTGGGGGTGCTATACAAACATATTAATTCATATTTAATACTCCAATGGAGAAAGATCTTGCTGAAGTCTCGTATTATCACTACTGTGATTTTAGTACCTAGTATGATTATATCGCTATTTATGTTGCCTCCTCTTGGTTTTGCTGTTATGACATTAATTATATGCATGCTAGCAGCTTGGGAATGGGGGAAACTAGCAGGATTTGCAATAAACTCACAGCGCATCTGGTGTGCATTATTCTTTGGTCTTGTATTGGTGGCAATGCTATTTAGTTTTTATGTATTTAACTTTAGTGTGCATGTCATAGGCGGATCACTATGGGCAGCTATTATCTGGTGGATGTTTGCGCTATTGTTAGTGTTATTTTATCCAAAATCTGCAGTCTGGTGGAAACACTCTCGTATATTAAAAATTATATTTGGTGCTGCGACTATAGTTCCATTTTTTGGTAGTACTATTGCATTGCGTCAATACGGTTATAAGATCAATAGTGATCAAGGAATATGGTGTTTGCTATATATTATGGTATTAGTCTGGTGCATAGATTCTAGTGCTTATATGTTCGGGAATCTATTTGGCAAAAATAAGATATCACCAAAAATTTCTCCGGGAAAAACTTGGGAAGGATTTATAGGTAGCCTAACTACTTCGACTATAATATCTTGGGTATTTAGTTTTTATGCACCGCCAAGATTTATACCTGCGCATTTAATTTTTTATTCTATTATAGTAGCTATGTCTTCTATGTTAGGTGATCTAACTGAAAGTATGTTCAAGCGTGAAGCTGGTATTAAAGATAGTAGTTTTTTGATTCCGGGTCATGGTGGTATTCTAGATCGTATTGATAGCTTGACTGCTGCGGTACCAGTCTTTGCATTTTTTATGCTATTAATATTTGATTAATTAATCTTAGAATAGGAGGCTACCGATGACTAATATACTTTGGAGCTTGCTTGCTTTTATAATATCGATTGGGCTATTGACTGCAGTTCATGAATTCGGTCATCTTTGGGTAGCTCGTCTATGTTGTGTTAAAGTAGAACGTTTTTCTATTGGCTTTGGTAAATGCTTATGGAAAAGGGTCGATAAATTTAAAACAGAATATATTATTGCTCTTATACCGCTTGGCGGATACATCAAAATGTTAGGTGAACGTGATTGCCTAAGTTCTGAATACCATCATCAGTACTTTAATAATAAACCATTATTGCAGCGAGTAGCGATAGTAAGTGCGGGTCCAGTTGCTAATTTCTTGTTTGCGATGCTAGCCTATTGGCTAGTTTTTATCATTGGAATTGTAAGTGTTCGCCCGATTATTAGTGAAGTTATTCCTAAATCTGTTGCTGCGCAGGGGGGTATTACATCAGGATCTGAAATTAAGTATGTAGCAGATGTTATGACTTCTAATTGGGATGAAGTCCGTTTGGCGTTAATAAGTCAGATCGGTACAAAAATTACTACTATTTCATTTGTTCCCTTTGGCAGCCATAATATCACTAAGAAAATTATAGATCTAACTAACTGGCGGTATGAGCCCGACACAGAGGATCCAGTAGTTTCGCTTGGTATCATTCCAACTGGGCCAAATATTGATCCAGTTTTAACAGAGGTACAACAAGATTCTGCCGCCCAACAAGCTGGTTTACAGGTCGGTGATAGAATCATTAAAATTGATGGCAGCCTATTCCAGAAATGGGGTACGCTTGTGAATCAAATTAAGAAAAATCCTAACAAAAAAATCTCTATAGAAGTAGAACGCAACGGTAGGATTGAAGTATTACAGTTAATACCAAAGAGTAAATCGCTTGGTAAAAATAAAATAGAAGGATTTGCAGGTTTTGCTCCTACGGTCACTTCATTACCTAAAGAATATGAATCTATTATACGATATAGACCTTTTGTGGCAATTAATAAGGCCATAAAAAAAACTTGGCAGTTAATGAAGATCACGGCTTCTATGACATTAAAACTTATTACTGGTGATATAAAAATAAGTAACTTGGGCGGGCCAATTTCTATTGCGCAGAGCGCTAAGATATCTGCAGAGTATGGATTAGCATATTACTTAATGTTTTTATCATTAATTAGCATTAATTTAGGAATTATTAACCTATTTCCTCTCCCAGTTCTTGACGGTGGTCGCCTACTCTTCTTAGCTATCGAGAGTATACAAGGCAAGCCAGTTTCTAAACGAGTGCAAAGCGTCAGTGATCGCATCTGTTCTATGCTCATGTTGGTGTTAATGGGGATTGCATTTTTCAATGATTTATCGCGTTTTTAAGCGCGACATTCAGGTTAGGGAAGTACATATAATAACGATGTTAATAAAAAAAATGCTCGTAGCATCGCTGCTTTTTACCAGCGCAGCTTTATATGGTGCGGATAAATTCGTAGTAAAAGAGATTCATTTAGAAGGACTGCAGCGTGTGTCTGTCGATGCAGCTTTATTTAATATACCATTCTGTGCTGGAGATATAGTAAGCAGTAGAGATATAAGCAATACTATTCGCTTACTATATAAGACCGGCTACTTCGATGATGTAAAAGTCTTACGTGATTCTAATAATCTGATCGTGCAGGTAAAAGAATGTCCTACAATTGCAAAAATTACTTTCTCTGGCAACCATTATATCACAGGATATATGCTAAAAAAAAATCTTGAAGCTTCTGGTGTATGCGTGGGTCAATTTTTAAATCGTGCAATTATTTCCAATCTTGAAAAAAGTTTAGAAGATTTCTACTACAGCATCGGTAAATACAGTGCATCCGTTAGAGCTATAATCACGCCGCTAGCACATAACCGTGTTGATTTCAAGCTGTTATTCATCGAAGGTAAATCAGCCCAAGTTCAGCAAATAAACATTCTGGGAAACCATGCATTTACCAATGCACAACTGATTAGTCATTTCCAGTTACGAGATGACGTGCCTATTTGGAACTTCATAGGAGACCGTAAATATCAGAGAGAAAAACTATCCAGAGATCTTGAAACTCTGAAAAAATACTATTTAGATCATGGTTACGCTCGTTTTCATATAAATTCGACGCAAGTCACCTTAACCCCAGACAAAAAAGGTATTTACATCACCATTAATATCACTGAAGGAGCACAGTACAAGATATCTGGTGTTGAAGTAATTGGCAATATCCATGGATATAGTAACTACATCAACCGTTTAATCCACATAAATACGGGCGATTGTTACAACATTACTAAAATTACTAAAATTGAGGATGATATCAAGAAATTTCTTGATCAATATGGATATGCTTATCCGCACATTAATACACAACTTAACATCAACGATGATAGTAAAACTATTCAGTTGTATATAAGCGTAGATACTGGTCAACGTTACTATGTACGCAATATTAATTTTTTCGGTAATAAAATTACTAAAGATATAGTGCTGCGTAGAGAGATGCGACAAATGGAAGGTACCTGGCTAAGTCGTGAATTAGTTAATAGGGGCCAGGAGCGTCTTAATCGTACTGGTTATTTTGAAACTGTTGATGTTGATATTAAGAGTGTTCTAGGTGCCTCAGATAAGGTAGATGTCATATATACAGTAAAGGAAGTTAATACTGGAACTTTTAACTTTGGTGTAGGTTTTGGTAGTGAAAGCGGCATGAGCTTTCAGGTGGGTGTTCAGCAAGAAAATTGCTTGGGTACAGGCAATAATATTGGCATTAGCGGCACAAAGAATAATTATAAGACCTACACCGAAATCTCTATAATTAATCCTTACTTTATGCTTGATGGCGTTAGCTTGGGAGGGCGTATTTTTTATAACGATTTCAAAGCTGATGATGCGGATCTATCAGAATACACGAATAGCAGCTATGGTATTGATAGCACATTAGGATTTCCAATCACAGAAAATCATTCTGTGCGCACTGGTTTTAGCTATATCCATAATTCCTTGTTTGATATGCAACCACAAGTTTCCATGTGGCGCTACCTGAAGTCTGTTGGTCAGATTTTTAACAATATAGAACAAGCAAACTATAAGGCAGATGAATGCACATGGTCTCTGGGCTTGACTTATAATAATATGAACCGTGGCTTTTTCCCAAGCGAGGGCACAGAGTATTCTCTAAATGGAAAAATAACAATTCCAGGGTCTGATAATGAATACTATAAAATAATATTCAACAGTCAAAGTTATTTACCATTGGATAAAGACCATTCCTGGGTCATAATGGGTCGTTATCGAATTAGTTATGGTGATGGAATAAATGGTAAAGAAATGCCTTTTTATGAAAATTATTATGCTGGTGGTTCTAATTCGATACGTGGTTTTCAATCAAATAATATTGGTCCAAAAGCAGTTTATCTAAACTCAAATGGTAGCATTAATCAAAGTAAATCTCGCAATGACGATGCAATCGGTGGTAATGCAATGGTTATAGCTACTGTAGGCTTGATAACTCCTACTCCATTTGTTAGTGAAAAATATGCTAACTCCCTGCGTACTTCAATCTTTATAGATGCTGGTACCGTGTGGGATACTAATTGGGATAAAGACGCTTATCCGGCTCATAAAGATTATGGCGATCCAAGCAAAATTCGTGCTTCCGTTGGTCTTGCATTACAATGGATGTCTCCACTAGGACCGTTAGTCTTCTCTTACGCTTATCCTATTAATCAATACGATGGTGATAAAAAAGAACAATTTCAATTTAATATTGGTAAGACTTGGTAATAAGAGACTGTATAAAGTATATGAATGTTTTACGATAATCACAGCATACCTTATACTGAAATTATTACTTGATAATACAGATGAAAAGATAAACTATAGTTTTCAGTCTCTTCGTTAAATGTGTCGTTTATATATGAGTAATTTTAAGGAGTTAAAATTGAAAAGGTGGTTATATGCAACCAGTCTTTGTATGATGTTAGCAGCTTCTGCTAACGCTGAATCTGCTTATAAAATTGCAACTGTTAAAGTTTCTAGCATTTTTCAACAGTTGTCGCAACGTGAGATGCTTTCTAAGCAATTAGAGAAAGAATTTAATGGCAGAGCGATAGATTTACAGAAACAGGAGACTGCACTACAGTCTAAAATGCAAAAACTGCAACATGATAGCTCGATCATGCAAGATAACGATCGTGCCAATATGGAAAAAGAAATTATGGCGCAGCGTGATGCCTTCTTGCAGAAAGCACAGGCCTTTGAAGAGGATAATCGTCGTCGTCAGACAGAAGAAAATAATAAATTATTAATACGCATTAAGGATGCTGTGAGTATCGTTGCAAAAAATAAAGGATATGATCTAGTTATTGATGCAAATGCAGTGGCTTATTCTAGTGCTTTAAATGATATCACTGCACAAGTGCTAAAACAGGTTCAATAAGGCATGGCCTCAATTCTACTAGCTGATCTTGCTCAGCAGTTGAATGCAGAACTCCGCGGTGATGGTAGTATTGTGATCACTGGAGTTGCTTCTATGCATTCGGCAAAATCACACGAAATAACTTTTTTATCTAACAGCCGTTACCGTTCAGAATTAGCTACTTGTAAGGCAGGAGCTGTAGTTTTGACTGAACCTGATCTTCCTTTTTGTACTATATCGGCCGCACTAGTGGTAAGCACTCCTTATATAACTTACGCATTGATGGCAAAAATTATGAATACTACCCCTGATCCGGCAAAAGATATTGCGCCTAGTGCAGTAATTGATGAAACAGCTCAGTTAGGCAATAATGTTTCTATTGGTGCCAATACAGTAATTGAAGAAGGCGTTGTTTTAGGAGATAACACCATCATTGGAGCATGCTGCTTTATAGGTAAATTTACTAAAATTGGTGATAATACACGTTTATGGGCGAGCGTGACTATTTATCATAAGATTCAAATAGGTAAGCATTGTCTGATTCAGTCAGGATCAGTAATCGGTTCTGATGGTTTTGGATATGCAAACGATCAGGGTGAGTGGCTTAAAATACCTCAGCTAGGTACAGTACGTATTGGAGATTACGTAGAAATAGGGGCCTGTACCACTATAGATCGAGGAGCTCTAGATGATACGATTATTGGTAATGGCGTAATCATTGACAATCAATGTCATATTGCACATAACGTGGTCATTGGTAACAATACAGCAATTGCTGGCGGTGTGATTATGGCTGGTAGTCTAAAGATTGGTTGCTATTGCCAGATTGGTGGTGCGAGCGTGCTTAATGGTCATATGGAAATTTGTGATAAGACTGTAGTCACTGGAATGAGTATGGTAATGCGTCCTATTACTAAACCAGGTATTTATTCCTCAGGTATTCCGTTGCTACCTAATAAAATATGGCGTAAAACGGTAGCTCTGTTAATGAATATTGATAAAATAAATAAACGGTTAAAAACGATTGAAAAGAAAGTGAATAATGGCTAACAACTAAAGTTATGCCTTTGTCAGTAATACAAATTCCTAGTATTGACTCTGTTGAAAATGGGTATAAAACTATTTGCGGCGGCCTGAATTATTCTTTTTTAATGACGTTAGGTGAGCCGTGTTGTTGATGATTATTAGTTTCCTATAGGAAGAGTATTTTGACTACTGACACTCATACTCTCAATATTTCCGAGATTTTAGAGTTACTGCCGCACCGTTTCCCTTTCATTTTAGTAGATCGCGTGCTTGATTTCGGAGAAGGAAAATTTTTACGCGCAGTAAAAAATGTAACTTTTAACGAACCATTCTTTCAAGGTCACTTTCCCGGCAAACCTATTTTTCCCGGAGTTTTAATTCTTGAATCTATGGCGCAAGCTACTGGTATCCTAGCATTTAAGAGTGCGGGTAAACTAGAGACAGGCGAGCTGTATTATTTTGCTGGTATTGATGACGCTCGATTTAAGCGTCCGGTTCAGCCCGGTGATCAGATGATTCTTGAAGTGCAGTTTCTAAAAGAGCGCCGTGGTGTTGCTCGTTTTAATGGTATTGCAAAAGTTGATGGGAAAATTGTTTGCGAAGCTTCAATGATGTGCGCCCGTAGCCGGGAGGTCTAATACGTGATTGATTCAACCGCGTTTATCCATCCAAGTGCTATAGTTGAGGATGGCGCAGTCATTCACGCTAGTGTTTATATAGGTCCATTTTGCTACGTGGGACCAAAAGTAAAAATATACGAAGGTACTATCCTTAAATCACACGTTGTTGTCAATGGGATTACTAAAATTGGCTGCAATAACAAGATATATCAATTTTCTTCTATTGGCGAAGTAAATCAGGATCTTAAATATGCTAGCGAACCTACCTGTGTAGAAATTGGCGATCGCAATCTTATTCGCGAGCATGTTACTATTCATCGTGGTACTTCGCAGGGTGCTAACCTGACAAAAGTGGGTAGCGATAATCTTCTTATGATCAATGCGCATATTGCACATGATTGTATAATTGGTAATCATTGTATTTTAGCTAATAATGTTACTCTAGGTGGTCATGTGATGGTTGATAATTTTACTACCATAGGAGGCATGACTGCAGTACATCAGTTTTGTGTAATTGGTGCACACGTCATGGTAGGAGGTTGCTCTGGCGTTGTGCAAGATATACCCCCTTATGTTCTTGCGCAGGGTAATCATGCTATACCATTTGGAATAAATACTAAAGGATTGAAACGCCGTGGCTTTGATAAAGAAGCTCTACATATGGTACGCAATGTGTATAACATCTTGTATCGTAGTGGTCAGACTCTAGGTGACGCTAAATTAGAAATTACTAAATTAGCTAAAAGACACGCAGATATTAAGCTGTTTATTGATTTCTTTAATCGTTCTAAGCGAGGCATCATTCGTTAAGATGAGGATATCCAAGATACCTCCTTATTCGATCTCAGAAGATCATAACTCACCTCTAATAACAATAGGTCTGGTAGCCGGAGAAACTTCTGGAGATATTATAGGCGCCGGATTGATCCGTGCTTTAAAAATACGTTATCCTAATATACGATTTTTGGGCGTGCCTGGTCCTTTGATGAAAAATGAAGGATGCGAATCTTGGTTTGAAATGGAAGAACTGGCGGTGATGGGTATTGTTGAAGTCGTTACTCATTTACCTCGCTTGCTAAAAATACGTCGTGATTTGACTAAGCGCTTTAAAGAGTTAAGGCCTGACGTGTTTATCGGAATAGACGCTCCTGATTTTAATATTACTCTTGAAGGTCGTTTGAAACATGTTGGTATCCGAACTGTTCATTATGTTAGTCCCTCGGTTTGGGCATGGCGACAGAAACGTATTTTCAATATCGGCAAAGCAACTGATTTAGTGCTTGTTTGCTTGCCTTTTGAAAAAGAATTTTATGACAGATTCAATATTCCATGTCGCTTTATTGGTCATGTTATGGCAGATGATATCCCCTTTGATCCAGATAAGAAAGCTGCTCGCCAAGCCTTAGGTATCTCTCCTCATGCCTTATGCTTGGCCTTACTACCAGGGAGTCGTAGTTATGAAGTAAAAATGCTAAGTTCTGATTTTTTAAAAACAGTGCTCATTTTGCTCGAAAAATATCCTGCATTAGAGATAGTAGTACCCTTAGTTAATTCAAGTCGTCGCAAACAGTTTGAGCATATTAAAGATAAGGTTGCCCCACATATAAATATTATTATGCTTGACGGACAAGTTCGTGATGCCATGTATGCAAGTGATGCTGCATTATTGGCATCGGGCACTGCCGCTTTAGAATGCATGCTAGCCAAATGCCCCATGGTTGTTGGATATCGCATGAATTCTGTTACATTTTGGCTAGCAGAGCGTTTAGTTAAAACTGAATATATATCGTTACCTAATCTGTTGGCAGGACGTGCTTTATTTAAAGAATTTTTACAGCATGACTGTCATCCTGGGAAATTATCTTCAGCATTATCCCAATTGCTTGAAGGTGATAGGTCCACTCAAGTACTTCAGACTACTTTACTAGAATTGCATAAAAGTATTAGTTGTGGGGCTAACGCACAAGCTGCAGATGCGGTACTATCATTAGTTACAAGTAATTAATCGGTATAAAATAAATGTTTTTGAATGTAATTTATGAGAGATTAATCTATTCATCTGGATATCGTATTGCAGGTGTTGATGAAGTAGGTTATGGCTCTTTAGTCGGCCCGGTTGTAACTGCAGCGGTTATTCTGGATCCTGCTCATCCAATAATTGGATTAACAGATTCAAAAAAATTAAATGAAAAACGTCGTAATATGATATACGAGAAAATTATAAATCAAGCATTGAGCTGGAGCTTAGGCTATGCAGAACCTAAAGAAATTGATGAACTTAATATTTTATGCGCGACTATGCTAGCTATGAAAAGGGCTATTTCTAGTTTGTCTCTCAAACCAGATTTTGTGTTAATAGATGGAAATCGCGGGCCTTCATTACCCATGGCTTCTCAGACTGTTGTGAAAGGTGATCTGTATGTAGAGGAAATCAGCGCGGCATCTATTTTAGCTAAAGTCACGCGCGATCGAGAAATGAAGAACCTGGATGCACAATTTCCAAAATATGAGTTCGCAAAGAACAAAGGATATCCAACGGCTTTTCATATTAAATGTTTAGAAAAGTTAGGGGTAACTAAACAGCACCGCTACAGCTTTAGACCAGTGAAAAATGCTCTTCATTCTATCATGTTGAGATCTGACTGCGTATCTAACAATTAACGAATTCTTTTATATGAGTAATTGAATTATGGCTGCACCACATTTTATACATTTGCGAGTTCATAGCGACTATTCAATGATAGATGGGCTAGCAAAAGTGGAAGCATTGGTTAAAAAAGCAGTTTCTTTGGGTATGCCGGCTTTTGCCATGACTGATCATACTAATATGTGTGGATTGATAAAATTTTATGATGCAGCATATAGAGCTGGTATCAAACCTATCATTGGCGCTGACGTGCTGATAAAAAATGATCATTTTTTAGGTAATGAGATTTCTCAACTGACTATTCTATCTGCTAACAATCAAGGATATAAAAACCTTACTCTACTTATTTCAGGTGCTTACCGGCGTGGATATGGTATCGAAGGTCCAGTAATTAACCAAGATGCTCTAATTAAGCATCGTGAAGGACTAATTTTGTTATCTGGTGGGCGTCAAGGAGATGTAGGCAAAATGTTGTTGAGGGGCAACCAGTTGTTGGTACATAAATGTGTTGATTTCTATCAACAATATTTTCCTGATAGTTATTATCTAGAATTAATTAGAACTGGTCGTGTAAACGAAGAAATTTATTTAAAACTTGCAGTAGCACTAGCTGAAGAGTGCAGTCTTCCAGTTGTTGCGACCAATGACGTACGTTTTTTAGAATCTACTGATTTTGATGCGCATGAAATACGCGTTGCTATTCATAATAGCGTAACTTTAGATAACGAAAAACGCCCTAGACAATATAGCGAACAACAGTATATGCGCAGCGAAGAAGAAATGAATAGAATCTTCGCTGATCTTCCAGAAGGATTAGAAAACAGTGTAGAAATCGCTAAGCGTTGTAATGTTACAGTTATCCTAGATAAATACTTCTTGCCGCTATTCCCGACTGGTGCAATGTCTACGGAAAACTTCTTAATTGTTAAATCTAGGGGTGGCTTAGAAGACCGCTTAGCATTCTTATTCCCGAATAAAGAAGAACGCTCTCAGAATCGTATACAGTACGATCAGCGCCTTGAAAGTGAGCTAAAAGTTATCAACAATATGGGATTCCCCGCCTATTTCTTAATCGTTATGGAATTCATTCAATGGTCGAAAGACAACGGTGTGCGGGTGGGTCCAGGTCGTGGTTCTGGCGCGGGTTCATTAGTTGCCTATGCGCTAAAAATAACTGATATAGACCCACTTGCATTTGATTTGCTTTTTGAACGATTCCTAAATCCAGAACGCATATCAATGCCTGATTTTGATGTTGATTTCTGTATGGAGAAACGTGACCTTGTAATTGAACATGTGGCTGAAATTTATGGTCGTGATGAGGTATCCCAGATTATTACTTTTGGCACCATGGCAGCGAAAGCGGTTATCCGCGATGTTGGACGTGTTTTAGGCTATCCTTATAGTTTTGTAGATCGCATATCAAAATTGGTTCCATTAGAGCCTGGAATAACACTAAAAGAAGCTTTTGAAGCCGAACCTCAATTGTCTAAAATTTACGAAGAGGATGAAGAAGTTAGAACACTGATTGATATGGCTCGTAAACTAGAAGGTGTTACCCGTAATGCTGGTAAACATGCTGGTGGAGTAGTTATTGCACCAACAAAAATTACTGACTTTGCGCCGCTGTATTGCGATTCCGAAGGCAATCATCCACTGACTCAGTTTGATAAAAATGATGTAGAGCGCGCCGGACTCGTCAAATTCGATTTTTTAGGCCTACGCACTCTTACAATTATTGATTGGGCATTGAATATGATTAATGCTCGTCAGGATAAAAGAGCTGATCCTAAGATTGATATTTCTGCTATACCGCTTAACGATAAAAGAAGTTTTGAAATGCTGCAACGATCAGAAACTACAGCAGTATTTCAGCTGGAATCACGCGGCATGAAAGATTTGATTAAACGACTAAAACCCGATTGTTTCGAAGATATGATCGCCTTAGTCGCACTCTTTCGTCCTGGACCTTTGCAGTCAGGGATGGTAGACAACTTTATTGATCGTAAACACGGACGTGAAGAAGTTTTTTACCCAGATGCTCAGCGACAACATCTATTGTTAAAACCTGTACTAGAGTCAACTTATGGAATTATCCTGTATCAGGAGCAGGTAATGCAGATAGCACAAGTTTTAGCTGGATATACGCTAGGTGAAGCGGATATATTGCGTCGTGCAATGGGGAAAAAAAAACCTTCAGAGATGGCGAAGCAACGCATAGTTTTTAAAAAAGGCGCAGAGCGGATGGGTATTAACGGTGATTTATCAATGAAAATATTCGACTTACTGGAAAAGTTCGCTAGTTATGGATTTAACAAATCGCACTCTGCTGCTTATGCATTGCTCTCATACCAGACTCTATGGTTAAAAGCACACTATCCAGCAGAGTTTATGGCTGCGGTAATGACCGCAGATATGGATAATACTGAAAAAGTAGTAAGTTTGGTAGATGAATGTTGCTTGATGGGACTTACAGTACTGCCTCCAGATATTAATAATGGACATTATCAATTTCACGTGAATGATAAAGGTGGTATTGTTTACGGTATAGGTGCTATTAAAGGAGTGGGTTCAGGGGCTATTGAAGCAATCATTAATGCCCGCAACAAAGGTGGGTCTTTTAAAGAATTATTTGATTTATGTGCCAGAATAGATACTAAAAAATTAAACCGTCGTATGTTAGAAAGATTGATTATGTCCGGAGCATTTGATCGATTAGGACCTCATCGCGCTGCTCTAATTAACTCACTAAAAAGCGCATTAAAAGCATCTGATCAGCATGTCAGAGCTGAATCCATTGGTCAGATAGATATGTTTGGTGTATTGCCTCAAGACACTGATCAAGTAGAGGCATCATATAAGAGACATGCTCCATGGCCTGCTCAGGTGGTATTAGATGGCGAGCGTGAAACTTTAGGCTTATATCTAACTGGGCACCCTATAAACCAATATCTTAAGGAAATAGATAAATATGCAGATGGCATACATATAAAAGATATGCGTCCGACAGAAAAAGGTAAAATGACAACTGCTGCTGGATTAGTAGTGGCAGCTAAAATCAAAACTACTAAGCGCGGCAATCGCATTGGACTGTGTACATTAGATGATCGTTCTGGGCGCCTAGAAGTTATAATATTTAATGAGGCATTAGATAAGTACCAACACTTACTAGAAAGAGATCGCATCCTCATAGTAATAGGACAAATTATCTCTGATAACTTTAGAGGGGGCATGAAAATGATTGCTCGTCAGATCATGGATATCATTGAGGCGCGTGAGAAATATGTGAGTAAGCTAGCTATTTATTTAACTGATAGACAAATTTATGATCAAATATTACAGCGTCTCCGCGACTTGTTAGAATCATATCATCCAGGAACTATTCCAGTAGAATTATACTATCAACGTAATAATGCACGCGCTAAATTAAGATTTGGGGTGACCTGGCGAGTAACCCCAACAGAACGTCTGCTAGTTGATCTGCGTACTCTTTTGGGTAATGAACAAGTAGAACTTAAATTTGACTAATATAGGAATAATATGAGTCTAGATTTTGAATATCCTATTGACGAACTTGAAGAAAAAATTAAATTGTTGACATCAGTTAGCTTGCCAGATAACAAAATAGATTTAAATATCGACGAAGAAATACAGTGTTTGCGGGATAAGCATGTTGAATTAACCCGCAAGATCTTCTCTAATCTAGGAGCTTGGCAAGTTGCACAATTAGCACGACATCCTAAACGTCCTTATACTTTAGATTATATTGAGCAAATTTTTACTGACTTTGATGAGCTTGCAGGCGACCGTGCTTATGCTGATGATAACGCTATCGTAGGCGGTATAGCTCGCTTGAATGGTCGCTCTGTTATGATTATTGGCCATCAGAAAGGCCGTGAAACTAAAGAAAAAATTCGTCGTAATTTTGGTATGCCCGCACCTGAAGGATATCGTAAAGCTTTGCGGCTCATGGAAATGGCTGAACGCTTCAAATTACCAATAATTACCTTCATTGATACTCCGGGTGCATATCCTGGAGTTGGTGCCGAAGAACGCGGTCAGTCTGAAGCTATCGCGCGCAATCTGCGTGAAATGTCTATTTTAAGAGTACCTGTTATCTGTACAGTTATTGGCGAAGGTGGTTCGGGCGGCGCGTTAGCGATTGGCGTTGGCGATAAAGTTAATATGCTTCAATATAGTACTTATTCGGTTATATCACCAGAAGGTTGTGCTTCTATCCTATGGAAGAGTGCAGATAAAGCACCACTAGCTGCAGACGCTATGTGTATTACGGCCCTGCGCTTAAAAGAGTTAAATCTGATTGATTCTATTATAAAAGAACCTTTAGGTGGTGCACATCGCGATCTTCTTGAGATGGCTATGTCTATAAAAGCTAGGTTATTGTGTGATTTAAGCGATCTGGATATATTGGAAACTAAAGAGTTAGTTAATCGTCGATATCGCCGTTTGATGGACTTCGGCTACTGTTGATATATCTGTTATAGTATTATTAGTTTATCAAACTATTTTATAATATTTGCATTATTTTAATATATAGTTTGATTATTTATTTATAATATAATTTTAAGTCTTATATTTAATTAAAATAATTGTAGAAATTAGACTGGAGAACAATGTTCTAGTTTATTTAAAAATTAGATTTATCCAGAGATATAAAAACTATAACTATATTTACTATAATCTTTATCTTAAATATTATCTTACTCTAATATAGTCGCAATAAAGACTTATTTCATGAGAGTTACTTTAATGATATCAGTATTCATTTATAGAATAATTTAGTTGTTTAGAGAGCAGTATTATTAATGTTTTTCTTGTAAAATTATCAAGATGCGTAAAGCATTAAGAAATTTTTATAACTTTTATTAAAGATAATAATATCTTAAAAGATATAACTATGATCTTAATTATTTTAATTACTTTTTAATTGATAATACTGAGTATAAAAAGGTAGAGTGGACATCTAAGTTTTTTAATTTTTTCTTTAGTAAGTCTTATTTGACAAAGTCTCTGTATCTAAAAATATTAATTATAAGAAATAGCAATAATATGTCATCTTTAATCTCATTCAACATCTTATAAAGTGGTTAAATCCTACCTATTATCTCTAATAATTGATTAACTCAATGCTCTATCTAAAGCTTAATCTAATTATAATAAATGCTTGTAATAATATTATTTTATAATACTCTTTTCTCAAAATAAGTATAACCTTAATTCTTAGAAAGAAATTATATCTTTTATCTAAGATTGATAGGAGTAGAGTTTATAACGATGTTTATCTCATTGTGATATAATGGCGTTCGCACTATTATTTTTTTCATTTTAGCTAAGTAGCAAAATTTTTTAAATATTTTAGTTTTTTCTGTAAAAATATGTTAATTATTTGTATGGTTTGTAATTAGCGTTATATTTAGCATAATCTTTTCCTAAATTCATATTAATTATTATGTTACGCATAACATTGATTTTTATTGTATAGTCAACTACTGTTAGCAACTAATAGTTTATTGCAGCAAACGCAATCTACTTAACCATAAGTTATTCGCCGTGAATATTGATATTGTGAGTTTATTAGCAGGAAATCACATTTTACTTCTATTCGTTGTTTTAGCTCTGGGACTTTTTATTGGCAAAATTCATCTCGGTCCCTTACAGATCGGTAATTCCATAGGAGTATTAGTTGTTTCACTTTTGTTAGGGCAACAACACTTTATGATGAATACTGAAGCGCTAAATCTTGGTTTTATGCTATTCATCTTCTGTGTTGGCATAGAGGCGGGTCCAAATTTCTTCTCTGTTTTCTTCCGTGACGGAAAAAACTATTTTATGTTAGCTCTTGTTATGATTGGCAGTGCATTACTGATGGCTGTGGGTTTTGGAAAGTTATTTCACTGGGATATAGGTCTAACGGCCGGTATTCTGGCAGGATCTGTGACATCCACCCCCGTCTTAGTAGGAGCAGGGGATACCTTACGTCAGATCATGACAGAAAAATCTTTTTTTATAAAATCGCAAGATCATCTTAGTTTTGGGTATGCTATTACCTATCTTATAGGTTTAGTTAGCCTGATCTTGAGCGCCCGTTATTTAGCAAAGATAGAACACCAAGATTTACCAACTGCAGCTCAGCAAATTGCTCAAGAACGCGGTTTAGATAATGAAATACAACGTAAAGTTTTCTTACCAGTAATTCGTGCGTATCGCGTTGGCTCCGAGTTAATATTTTGGGCTGATGGAAAAAATTTACGGGAGCTTGATATTTATCGGCAAACAGGTTGTTATATTGAGAGAATTCGTCGCAACGGTATCCTGGCTACCCCAGACGGAGATGCGGTATTACAGATAAGTGATGAAATTTCATTAGTTGGTTACCCCGATGCCCATTCACGTTTAGATGCTAGCTTCCGTAATGGAAAAGAAGTTTTTGATCGTGATCTGCTAGATATGCGTATTGTGACTGCAGAAATAGTCTTAAAAAATAATAATGTTATTGGTAAGCGTCTAAGTCAGATTAAACTAGCAGATCACGGTTGCTTCTTAAACCGTGTTATTCGTAGCCAAATTGAAATGCCTATAGATGACAATATTGTTTTAAATAAGGGGGACATACTTCAGATAAGCGGTGATGCCCGTCGAGTGGAGAGTATTGCAGAGCGCATTGGATTTATTGCGATCCATAGTCAGGTAACTGATCTTCTTGCTTTCTGCGCTTTTTTTATCATTGGTTTGATGATTGGTCTTATTACTTTTAAATTTACTGACTTTTTATTTGGTATCGGTAACTCTGCAGGATTGCTCTTTGCAGGCATCATGCTTGGTTTTCTGCGTGCTAACCATCCTACTTTTGGTTATATCCCGCAGGGTGCCTTAAATATGGTTAAAGAGTTAGGTTTGATGGTTTTTATGGCTGGTATCGGCCTTAATGCTGGTGCTGACTTGAATCAAGTATTAGGCCAAATTGGCTACCAGCTACTGTTCAGTGGTCTAGTGCTAAGTTTACTACCTGTAGTAATATGTTTTTTATTTGGTGCTTATGTACTACGAATGAACCGTGCTCTTCTTTTTGGCGCTATTATGGGCGCGAGAACTTGTGCTCCGGCGATGGAAATTATCAGTGATGCCTCACGTAGTAACATTCCAGCACTGGGATACGCAGGTACGTATGCAATTGCTAACGTACTGTTCACGATCGCAGGCATACTAATAGTTATGATTTGGCCAATATTTCATCAATAATTAGTTATATATGAGTTAAGAGTAAATTACTTAAATTATAGTTTATACAAGCTTATTATTAATTGATAGCTTTCTATATCGCCGTTTTCTATATTACTCTTACTGACTAAGGTTTAAGATTATATGTCTTCTTTTCTTACATTAAATATTATACTAAGCAAACAAATTTAATATATAAAGATATTATCAATCTTATAGTGGTTATATAGTAAGTCATTCTCTGTTCAGCATCTGTATTACTGTAATCTCATTAGGTTAATTCATTTGATATCTTTAACTAAGCTGATTTGATATAATCAACATAGATGGTTTAACTAAGAATGATATGTTCATTGAATCTTTGTATAATTTAAATTTTTTATTTAAGTGTAGAATATTAGAACTATCTAAGTTATTTTTATATTTCTTATTATTTTAGATTGAAGCTTAATATTTAGATAGAAAATTATATTTTTTCTGATAATTATGTATTGTATCACCAAAGGTTAAAAGTTGCACCCGTGATAGTTTGATCACTTTTTTGCAAATAAACGACACTGTATTAATAAGTAAATTTATGATCATATAATAATCTAGTTTGTAACTTTTTATTTAAAAAATTTTATCTAAATGAGATCATATATAACAAATTTATATCTTTGATGACCCCTGCTGGATTTGAACCAGCGACCAAGCGATTATGAGTCGCCTGCTCTAACCACTGAGCTAAGGGGCCTGAGTATCTTATATTATAGATTAAAATCATGCACAATATCTAGAGTATATCTTTGGCTTTATTATTTTAATAAATAATTTTATGTTTTTTATGAATCAAGAAGAATTAAATAGTTTATTAATTAAATTATTATCTTTTTATCATTTAAATATCTGATATTTAGATATTATATCATAACATTAAAATTATCTTTTGTCTATATGTTGTTATTTTTTTAAAAAAATATATATTATTTTTATGTATATTTCAGATATATGAGATACACATACAAATATGTAATCCAAAAAATCCTGTCTGTATTGAAACAGATATTTTCATATTTTAGATTATTTTGATGAGTATTTGAGTCTAATACCTACAAAGCAAGTTACTCTACTACTGACCTGATGTTTCTGACAATTAAAAAATTATACTATTATAATTAAAGTTTCTTGAGTATCTTACTGGCTTTATCTTGTTTATAAATATTATATACGGACAATGCGATAGATAATGAATTGTATTCGCAGAGAAATATTTATATGTTGGTCTAGTTGTATCTGCCTCATATTTGTACAAGATAATTTTTATATTTATCCACATAAGTGAATTAGGAGATTTTATGTAAGATTATTCTATGCTTTGTAATACTCCTAAATAATTACACATAATTTCTCGAAGAAATTTAACATTTTGTTTTTTAATGTTTTGCATTCTTCTTTAATATCTCTTACTTATTACGAATAATATAAAAATGGTATGCAAAATATCACATTTATATGAGGTATCTTATCAAAATGTAATAGAAGCAATATTATCTAACTCCAATAGTTTCAATCTATTATTCATTATTAATAAATTTATGAAGTTCTTCCGAGAAGATATATATATTTATTAAAAGCATTTGATGGATCTAAAAGGTAGTATCATCCATTCTCATAATATTAGAAATTAATTCTCTTGCGAGATAATAATAAGTACTAGCTCATATATTTTCGTACTAAATTATTTTTATCTCGCAAAAATTACTATATTTAAATACTATCATTTGATCTTAATAGTGTATCCCTAATATTTTGGTTTATTTATAAGTTATACATTCTATTTATAATATTTGTGAGATTTTATCACTAATATTATAGAATTAAAATTATTTAATGATTTCTAACCTATTAGTTAGTAATAAGTTTTATTATTTCAGTGATATTGTATAGTTTTATAAAAATTTAAAGAGTGATTATATCTTGAAGTAATAAGAGAATGAAAATAAAATTTGATAGTAATTTTTTTACAGCTTCCGAAGATAGATCTTAATAAGATACACAGGTATTACTTATATTACATAAATTATTTATTTTATTAAACGATAGTATGATTTTTTTTACGCACAAATATTATTAGTGTTCCCACTAAGCCAATAACTAGTAAAATAATGGGTAATACCATTAGAAATGTCATCATTTGATCTTCATGGCGTTTTACAATTGGAATACAGCTTATAGCTAAACCAAGACCTGTCATAGAACAAACCCACAAAAAAGCGCTAAGCCAGTTAAATACTTGAAAACGTGTATTCTTCAGACCAGATAATCCAGCAATAGTTGGCAAAATAGTTCGTACAAATCCTAAGAAACGTCCAGCCAATAATGCAAACAAACCGTGTGTATGGAACATATTATATGCACGATTATGATAATGTGCCGGTAGTTGCATAATCCAGGTTTGAACCAATCTAGTATTTCCCAGCCAGCGACCTTGAATATAGCTTATCCAGCATCCAAGGCTTGATGCTATAATTAGGACAATAATAGTAGGAAAAAAAGGCAAAACACCTTTACCCATTAATGCTCCTGCAAGTAGGAGTAAGCTATCACCAGGTAAAAAAGAAACAGGAAGTAGTCCATTTTCTAGTAAAAGTGTTATAAACAAAATGCTGTATATAGCCCATAGCATTTTAGGAGAATTTAGAACGGTAAAGTCCTGTTCCCACAAAGCGTGCAAGATTTCTTTGATTAAAGCCATTACTCATACCTCTATAACTGCTTGCTCTATCTGAATCTGATAAAGCGTGCTATGAAAAATGAATTTCATTTGGCTGTTGCAATTTACATATAATTAAGTTTTAGAGATATATTTATTTAAAAACAATTAGCTATAAAAGTACGGTTATAATGTGATTATGATTATAAATCTATGCAACATTATAGGTAGAGTATCCAAGAACAATCAAGATCTGCAATAATCTATATATCTCAATCCTTATGTATTTAAGGATATTCTAGACTCAAGAAGTAACTTAAGTTATTTTAATTTCTAAGATTTGCTGCCTCAGTCAATAAATTAGTTAATATTACGCTTTATTTTAAAGCTATTGATTATTCTCAACTGCATTATGATTTTCCAAATGATAGTATAATTACATCATAATCTTTTTATTATACTCATGACATTATCAATTGGTCATATAATTTTCTCTATTTTTGATTAAGGAATCAACTTTATGTAACTTTCTTCTTTTTAATGACAGTATCTTATTTTTTTAGAAGAGTTTGTCGTTATATGTGTATTAACAATGTCTAGTTATAACGCAATATTTTAATGTTGCTAGAAAGTATAAAAAGATAAGATTAAGAATGAAATGCACATAATATCTTGCATATCAATATATTATAATTATGCCTATCATTTATATGGATTTGAGCATCCAAAATAATGATAATACATTAGATTACAGTTTTTATAAGCTTTAAAATAGTTCTCACAAACTCTATATAACATGATCTGTATATTCAATACAATACATGATTGTATGTTATTAAAATGTTTATGTATTGGTAAATTATATAGGTACGCACAAACAGTATTTTATAAAAAGTAATTCTCTATGTTTCTAAGCGCTATTTATTAATCATTGCAAAATTATCATCAGTTAGTATTTTACTAAAATTTCTCTAAAAGCATGTTATGATGATCTTAAATATTAATATTCTATGCCTTATGGGAGGACTATACATCTATTAAAATATAAAAATCTTATTTCTGCAGAAATATTAGAGGGTTTTATTTAAAAATATTAGATAAATATCTCTTAGACTTTATTTAAGTAGTATTTTATCTCAAAAATATAATGTTGGCTCTATAAGATAATATAGTGCTATACCTCTCTTTAATCTTCCTAAAAAATAGCATATCTGACTTATTTAAAAGACATAAGCACTGTATTTGTATGATTTTATACTATCTAGCAAAATATTATTTATCAAGAATTGCATTAATTTAATATAGTATAAATATATTTATTAAATCTTCTTTGATTATTCCGGAATTATAGAACGATGATATTAAAAAGTGCCATGAGTTGAAAGATCAAGCAATATTAGTTAGATAATTCATATATTTCCCATTTTTAAATAAAATATGCTTTTGTTTATATTCCATCTCCAAACTCAAAACTATAATGCTTACTTTGTAAAAATCGTTGATTAATATCCATCGATGATTTTTTCTCCTTATAATATGCTATAACTCGGGCAGGAACTCCAACAGCAGTTGCATACGGCGGTATTGAATTCAATACTACTGAACCAGCACCAACCTTAGCTCCACGTCCTATTTCTATATTACCTAGAATTTTCGCACCTGCACCAATCATTACGCCTTCACCTATTTTTGGGTGGCGATCTCCTATTTCCTTCCCCGTTCCACCCAATGTGACTGACTGCAGTATAGAAACTTCGTTCTTAACTACCGCTGTTTCACCGATCACAATTCCTGTGGCATGATCAAGAATATTACCACAGCCAATAATAGCAGCAGGATGAATATCCACCCCAAAGACAATCGATATCTGATGTTGTAGATGAATAGCTAATGACGTACGGTCTTTTAACCATAGCCAATGACTGATACGATATGACTGTAGCGCATGAAAACCCTTAAGATATAGTAAAGGTGTAGAGTATCTATTAACCGCCGGATCACGTTTTAGAACGGCAATAATATCGCTAGTAGCATATTCTATGATATTTTTGTCTGCACGATATGCCTCCTCTACCATCTCGCGGATCTCAATAGCTGGCATAATGGTATTTGCAAGCTTATTAGATAGAATATAGCTAAGCGCGTCAGCTAAAGTTTCGTGCTCAAGCAGGGTTATATTATAAAATCTTGCTAACATTGGTTCATAATCAGCTAGAATAAGAGCTTCTTTTTTGATTAATTGCCAAATTTGTTCGGTTTCTTCGATTGGCATACAACATTCCCTGCTATATCTAGATTTATGATATAATTGTATTTAAGACATAGCTTAATTTCCATAAAAATATTTATTGTACCGGAGGGTATAAGCTTAATTAATTATAAAATTATCTATGAGCTTATAGTGTCTCATCTTTTTGAGCTCGTCCCAACAGGGATAAAGCAGCTTTACTAACATCTTGATTGCAGTAAAGAACTTTATATACTTGCTCAGTAATTGGCATTTCAATCCCATAACGTCGGGCTAATCCCATTACTTCTCTTGTAATACGGTAGCCTTCAACTACTTGCCCGATTTTATCCTGTGCTTCCTTAACTTCAATGCCTTTTCCCAGCATAATACCAAAACGTCTATTACGAGACTGGTCATCAGTGCAGGTTAGCACTAGATCACCTAACCCAGACATCCCCATAAAGGTATCTGAATCCGCTCCCAGAGAAATACCAAGCCGCCTCATTTCAATTAATCCACGTGTGATTAGTGCAGTTCTAGCATTTGATCCAAAGCCAATGCCATCAGAAATTCCAGCACCAATAGCAATCACATTCTTTACTGCACCACCTAGCTGAACACCAATTAAATCAAGGTTCCTATACACTCTTAAATTTTTTATGCAGTGTAAAAGCCTCTGCAAATCTTCAATGAAGATTAGGTCAGTTGATGAGAGCACAATAGCAGTAGGAAGTCCAGCTGCCAGCTCTTTAGCAAATGTAGGTCCTGATATAACTGCCAAAGGAATATCAGGACCTAAGATCTTACGGATAACGTCCTGCAATAAATTGCCAGTTTCACTTTCTAATCCCTTTGTTGCCCAAACTATGCGAGAATCAGGACGCAAGAAAGGTTTCAGTTGAAACAGTACTTCGGAAAAGACATGACTAGGTACGACAACCAGAGTATCACGGCTCGCAGCAATCGCTTTTGCGAGATCGTATTCAACTTTTAGTGTATTAGGAAATAGAACATCTGGCAAAAAATTTTGATTACAGCGAGCAGCATTTATCGTATTCATATGCTTGTGCTTGTGCCCCCAGAGCACTACTTTATGCCCGTTTCGTGCCAGTGAAATCGCTAAAGCGGTTCCGTAAGAACCAGCACCTATTATACTGATTGAAGCAGTGGGTTTATTCATGGGAATTCATGGCCTGCTCAGGCTGCTCAGGCTGCTCAGGCTGCTCAGGCTGCTCAGGCTGCTCAGGCTGCTCAGGCTGCTCAGCTTTTCTTAGATATTTCATAAACAATGTATCAAAATTAACCGGAGCTAGGTTCAACTGCGGGAAAGTGCTATGATTTACTAAGTTGCTAATGCACTCACGTGCATACGGGAATAAAATATTAGGGCAATAAGCTCCTAAAAAATGAGCCATTTTGCTATCTTCAATACCATCAATAGCAAAGATTCCTGCCTGATGTATTTCACACAAGAATGCAATTTCTTTTTTAAGGGATGCTGTTACAGTAATCCACAATACAACCTCAAACACATTGTTCATTAATTGATTTGATGTAGTATTTAGATCTATCCTGACTTCTGGTTGCCATGTTTTTTGAAATATAGCTGGTGAATTTGGAGCCTCAAAGGATATATCTTTAGTATAAATACGTTGAATTTCTAAAGACATTGCGATTTTTTTTTGTTCCGACATGGATTCATACCTTTTATATGAATACCTCTTATACATGAGGTTGATGGATCATAAGCACGATACTTCTTACATAAGTTCTCCTAACTCTTATTGTATGTTACATGTTTGTCAAAATAATAACAGACATAAATATGCTATACATGAAGTATGGCGAGGAATTGCAAAGGAAATACACTCAATTATTTCTAACATATGCTCTATCTTTATTGATAATAATTTTATTATATGAAGGAATTTAAAGTGATATTCACGCTCTTAAATGATGTTAGAAAATAATGCTTTTGGTACAGATATATCCTACCGGCTATTATACAATATATATTATTTAAAGCGTGCTAAAGGCAAGTTTGCATTATTCCACCCATTCATGCCCTCCTGTAAAGTATAAATATATTGAAAACCAGCTTTCACCAAGTGCTCTCCTGATGAACGAGAGTGGATGCCATGGGTACACACTATGATTACCGGTTGATATTTATATTTTGCTAAATTATTAAGTATGCCGTTTCTTATATCTACGGGATTTACGTTTAAAGCATTTACCAAATGACCTTTGCAAAAATCTTGGTAAGGACGGGTATCAATAATCACTGCACCTTCTTGATTTATCAGGCATGTTGCTTCAGCGCGAGTTATTTTTTTTACTTTGGAGAGATACCCTTTTAGGGTATTAATCAGTAATGTAATAAACAGAATGATCCATGCTGAGCATAGCATGGGATGGCTGCTTACAAATTGTATAATATTTTGCATTTGCATTGATTAAATAAAACTCATATCAGTTAAAAGAACAAAATAGACGCCTTAGCCATTAAGAGTGCGCAGTGTTTTATGATATCCAGCAGAACTGTAATGAACAGTAATTTGAAAAGAATTAAAAATTTTCTTGCTGATGTAAGGATATATCATCCTTGATGAGCGGTACAGAAAAGATCACTTAGATTCTAATTGAATAAAAAATAATTTAGCAAGGAACAATTGTGCATTAGAGTATATTATTTGAGACATCTGTAGTCTCCTAGTAGGTCTGGTTATCCTAAGCGATTAGTATTATAGAAATTATTTTCAGAGCTGCATGTGATATGCTGATATACTATAGTAGTTCTTAAAGACCTCTCTATTAAGAAAATTATTCTCTAATTTATAAATACCATGGATAACTTTATTTACTTTCTAGAAATCTTTCATACTATTCAGTCCTAGATCATAATTAGCAATTATCTACTCAGTGTTTTAATATTATATAGCGCTCTCATCTTTATTAAAAACAAATAACCGCATCTACTTTCTGAAATATATTCATATAATATTATCTTATTTAAGCATTATCTAAATGAGAGGTCTTTTATTTTATTTATCCATGTGGCAGTTTTATATTTTTACTTTGACAAAATATTCTCTAAAATTTTATTATCTCTATTAAAGATAATACACCGCTAAACTGTAGTAATATTACACGCTTTTCCTGTGAATATCCATGTCTATTATTTTGCCTTTTCTTTTGCTTTTAAGTTTGACTCTTGTCTAATTCATGAAATTTACCTAAAGTAGGGTACTATTCATGTATAAAATGTTTAAATTAAATCATTTATTTATATAGAGGTTATTACAATGTCAAAGATTAAAAAAACTATGGTACTCTTGATTCTAGATGGTTATGGTTATCGTGAGGACATGCAAGATAATGCAATCCTTAAAGCCAAAAGTCCTGTTATGGATCGTTTGTGGAAAGAGTATCCACACACCCTAATATCAGCTTCCGGTTTAGACGTTGGGTTACCTGATGGGCAAATGGGTAATTCAGAAGTAGGACATATAAATTTGGGTGCAGGACGTATAGTATATCAAGATTTGACACGGATTGACAAAGAAATTAAAGAAGGTAATTTTTTTATCAATAAAGTTATAATTGACGCTGTAGATCAAGCAGTATCTCTAGGCAAAGCTGTTCATATCATGGGATTACTATCTCCTGGGGGAGTGCATAGCCATGAGAGCCACATTATGGCTATGGTTGAATTAGCCGCTAAGCGCCGCGCAGAGAATATTTATTTACATGCTTTTTTAGATGGTCGCGATACTCCACCTCGCAGTGCTAAAAATACACTAAAACTATTCACCGAAAAATTTGTTCAACTCGGTCGAGGCCGCATAGCATCTCTTATTGGTCGCTACTATGCTATGGATAGAGATAATCGTTGGGATCGTGTCAAGTTAGCTTATGATCTGATAACCGAAGCTAAAGGAGAATTCAGAGCTGAAAACGCAGTTTCCGGTCTTGAAGACGCTTACGATCGTGATGAAAACGATGAGTTTGTTAAATCAACCGTTATCAGAGGAACTGGTGAACCTGATGCTATTATGCAAGACGGTGATGCATTGATCTTTATGAATTTCCGTGCTGATCGAGCTCGACAAATTACACATGCTTTTGTTAAGAGTGATTTTAAGGATTTTCCGCGTAATAAAGTGGTTAGTTTAAGTAATTTTGTAATGTTAACTGAATATGCTGCCGATATTAAAGCCGCATGCGCTTATCGATCATCATCACTAAAAAATACTTTTGGTGAATGGCTGATGAAACATAACAAAACCCAATTACGTATTTCTGAAACTGAAAAATATGCTCACGTAACGTTTTTCTATAATGGAGGCATTGAAAAAAGGTTTAAAGGTGAAGATCGTATCCTGATCAATTCACCAAAAGTAGCTACCTATGATCTCAAACCTGAAATGAGCTCTGCAGAGCTTACTGCAGAATTAATCGCCGCTATTAATAGCACTAAATACGATGCTATCATTTGCAACTATCCTAATGGGGATATGGTTGGTCACACTGGTATTTATGATGCAACAGTTAAAGCTATTGAGATTTTAGATGAATGCATTGGCCAGGTTGTGAAAGCAGTAAATAGCATAGATGGCCAGTTGCTGATCACTGCGGATCATGGTAACGCTGAATTAATGCGCGATCAGTTTACTGGGTCTCCCTACACGGCTCATACTAATCTGCCGGTACCATTGATTTACATTGGTAAACCAGCTAAATCTATTAATGGTGGTAAATTATCTGATATAGCAGTTACTATGCTAACTATGATGAACATGAAGGTACCAAAAGATATGACTGGTAAGCAGTTGTTTATATTAAGTTAATAAGCATCCTGTTTTAAGATAAATTTTTTAATAATTACAGTTAACCAAGGCGCGTTTAAAAGAAGAAATATTTTTAGTTACACTCTTGCGATACTGATCTATATCGCGTTCAAGATCAGTAATATAAATATAGAAATATAAGAAGTAGTAAATAACATATATTAATCAATGTCTCAACACGCTTAAAATAAGCGCTAAGTTAATTTTAAGATTTGTTTTAAGAAAAGGAATAGTCATAATACAAAATGGTTGTCTACTTAAGATAAATTTTGACTTGTCTCTGATACCCAGAAACACTACTCATTTAATTTAATCTACAAAACCCTGATGCTTAAATATGATAAATACCTATAAATTATCTATAATAAGTTTATATATTTCTTATTTGTAGGAATAAATAAAAACGTCTGATTTACTTATGAGAGGCTCTTGTAAAGTAGATTAAAATTGTATGATAAGTTGCGAGCAATCCTTATAAATTAAGAGCGATGCAAATTCATCACTCTAATAAAGCAATTCAAGTTTATTTGAATTTATTAATTATTCTCGGCAACTCTTTGGTATATGCTATTGCATATTTTATTGCGTATATTTTAGTAAATTGACACGAAACACTGTCTGGGAAGACATTTGGTGTTGTTTTTAAGTTTTTTGATTTTAATTTTAGCTAAACGTACACTATTTAAGATAAAATATGCATAAACTTACCTGATTTACTTCAATAGTATTTCTCAAAGTTTGGTCAATAAGTTTATTTAAGTTATGTATCTTATAGTAGAGAATTATTCTTTTTCAGAACATTAAGAAAATTATATTTCTTAATGTTCTGAAGCATCTTATTAATGCTATTATTCAATAATATATATTTAATATATCTTTTATAATTAGAATTATCATAATTTATATGTAATCACAAAAAGACTATTTGTTAGTGGATCTTATCTCTGAGTTAGAGACTTGTCTGCTGTTAATTAGTATGCCCACGAGTCGGCGGTGCATCATCATGGTTTTTAGCTGAAATGCGATCCTTTTTATTATTAGAATATCGATTATAACGGTGATGTTTATCATCACGATTTCTAAAATTACGACGCTCACCGCTGATAAAGTTGCTGGTATTATTATTACTTACTGTATTTTCACGATATGTCCGTGGTGGTGCATCACCCATCAACCTCATGTTTAGAGGCTTATTGAGAATGCGAGTGCAGTTAAAATGGGATAATAAATCATTTGGCATATTCTTAGGCAATTCGATAGTTGAGTGACAAGCAAATAGTTTTATATGACCAATATGACGACTACTAATATCACCCTCGTTAGCAATAGCACCAACAATATGACGTACTTCAACGCCATCATCACGGCCAACTTCTATACGATAAAGAGCCATATCCTCACGATGTTCACGGCGTTTCGTGTTTCTACGTTTATCATGATTGCCATTGCGAATATCACGATCGTTGAATTCACGACGCTGACTACGTTCTATGATTAGATCTGGTGGCGGTATAAGGGGGCGTTCGCCTCGTGCCATCTTAAGTAGAGCTGCTGCTAAAGTTTCCAAATCTAACTTATCTGCCGGTTGCAGTTTAGTTAGCAGATCACGGTATTTATCAAGATCACTACTTTCTATTTGTTTTTGTACTTTAGCGGCAAACTTAGCCAAACGACGTTGACCCAAAAGTGCTGCGTTAGGAATTTCTACTTCTGGAATATTGAGCTTCATTATGCGTTCAATATTCCGCAGCAGTCGACGTTCGCCGTTCTCAACAAATAGCAATGCACGTCCTGCACGTCCTGCACGTCCTGTGCGGCCTATACGATGAACATAAGACTCTGAGTCCATCGGAATATCATAGTTGACAACAAGACTAATGCGGTCTACATCTAGACCGCGCGCAGCAACATCAGTAGCAATTAGAATATCTAAACGACCGTCTTTTAATCGTCCTAAAGTCTGCTCACGCAGGGCTTGGTTCATGTCACCATTTAGAGCAGCACTGGTATAACCACTACGTTCCAAGGCTTCCGAAACTTCTAGAGTAGCGTTTTTAGTGCGTACGAATATGATTGCAGCATCAAAATCTTCAGCTTCAAGAAAGCGAACTAATGCTTCGTTTTTACGGATACCAAAAACACTCCAGTAGCTTTGACTAATATCAGGCCGATTGTTGATGCTAGACTGAATTCGTACTTCCTTAGGATCTTTCATAAAGCGTCGCGTGATACGACGAATTGCTTCAGGCATAGTTGCAGAAAATAAAGCTGTCTGATGTTCTGCTGGAATCTGTGCCATTATAGCTTCAACATCTTCGATGAATCCCATGCGTAGCATTTCATCAGCTTCATCTAAAACCAAACCACTTAGATGAGAAAGATTTAGTGTGCCACGCTTTAAGTGGTCAAGCATTCTGCCTGGGGTCCCAACAACAATCTGTGGCCCTTGACGCAGGGCACGCAGCTGTAAGTCATATCGCTGTCCACCGTAAATAGCAACAACATTTATAGCTTTTATATGTCTAGCAAAGTTAGCCATTGCCTGGGAAACTTGAATTGCTAGCTCACGAGTTGGAGCTAAAACTAGTATCTGTGGTGCTTTTAGTCCTGGTTTAATATTATTCAATAGTGGCAACGAAAAGGCAGCAGTTTTACCCGAACCTGTTTGAGCCATACCTAGAACATCTCTACCTTTTAAAAGGTGAGGAATGCATTCTTCTTGTATGGGTGATGGTTTTTCGTAGCCAAGGTCGTTTAGTGCTTGGATGATTGGTTGAGCTAACCCTAGGAAAGCAAAAGAATTCTCTAACTTAGTCATGTACACGTGCCTCATTAATGGCGGCCAGTATACATAACTCTTCTAGAAAATAGCAGTTTATTTTCATTGAAAAATATGAACCGGCTCAAATTATATCTAATAATGAACAGTAACTCTCACCTTAAAAAGGTTAAAGAGCAATTTAAAATAAATGTATGATGTTCTTTAGTTATTCATGTTCTAGTTTTGATAGGCTGTCTTTGTTATACGCTGGCTCTGTAAGAGCTAACCCTAACGTTGCATAGTTTGATTTATGCTTAACTAATCAATACATACGTTGCTAATAATATTTAATGTAAATAGCCCTAAGTAATCACCTTACTCAGGTAACATTGCTTCTGCACAGAAGTCAATATCACTGAAAAATATTATTTTTATTAAAAAAACCAAGTATACTCAGGCAATATTTCATTATTGTTTATCTCTGTTCTCATCTTTTGTTACTACCGCAGATAGGTAGTTGCTGTTCTGCTAATGAATTTATTTTCTTTTTATCAAGGATTACTGATTTAAGAAATTTCTCGATCATCCTGACGAGGTTTTCTGGGATTATCTCGTATGATTTATGATTCATTACCATAAGGGAGACAAAGATATCATGTCTCGACATGAACTTTATAATTTTAAAATCTATTCTAGTATAGAAATACTCTATTTATAGTAGAGATCAGAATAGTTTTTTCTAAAATACTATATAATATATTTTAATTTCATTCTATCATATAGTATTGTTTGCTCAAAAAATTTTTTGCTGTCATATTTATTGATTAATATAACTATGAGGCGTAGTTAGTCTATCTTTATATACTGCTAGGTATAAAACTTTACGAGAATTGTAATGAATAATAAGTTTTTGGTGTTACTAAAAGCCATTCAATGGTTTAGGAATAATAGCTATTATAAACAATGCTAGACTGCTATGGATAGATTGTATTGCGCAATTATTGAGGACAATATTATTTTTATTTAAGGAACTCCTCCCTAATAATGCAGGGAAGAGTAGAAAGTAGTGCAGATGATTTTATTTATTAGTAAGAACACTACTTTGTTCTAGTGCTTTAGCTTCTTTTATGCTAAGGCGCACACGCCCTTGACGATCAACTTCTAGTACTTTAACCGAAACTTGTTGACCCATAAGAAGATGGTCGCTTACTTTTTCAACGCGCTTTTCAGTAATCTGAGAAATATGAACAAGACCTTCTTTACTATTCGTAATGGCAACAAAAGCACCAAAATCAACTATGCGGGTTACTTTACCCTGATAAATGCGCCCAACTTCAATATCAGCAGTAATTTCTTTGATGCGTAAGATAGCTTGTTTCGCTTTTTCTTTATCAGTTGAAACTATTTTAATAGTACCATCATCCTCAATTTCAATTGTGGTACTAGTTTCTTCAGTGAGAGCGCGGATTACTGAGCCACCCTTACCAATAATATCTTTTATTTTTTCAGGATTAATCTTGATCGTATGAATTCGTGGAGCAAATTTAGAAATATTATCACGAGGAGCATTGATCGCTTGTTCCATAACAGCCAAAATATGAAGGCGAGCACTTCTAGCTTGATTTAGAGCTATATGCATAATTTTGTAGGTAATGCCTTCTATTTTCATATCCATCTGTAAAGCAGTAATTCCTTGACAGCTACCTGCAACTTTGAAGTCCATATCACCTAGATTATCTTCATCACCTAAAATATCAGATAGCACGACAAATTTATCTTTTTCTTTAACGAGGCCCATAGCTATGCCAGCAACAGCAGATGTTATAGGTACACCTGCATCCATCAGTGCAAGAGAGGCACCGCAAACAGAAGCCATAGAAGAAGAGCCATTAGATTCAGTTATTTCAGATACTACGCGTATAGTATACGGAAACTCTGCTTGATTCGGCATTACTGCTAATAGGCTACGTTTTGCTAATCGGCCATGACCTATTTCCCGGCGCTTAGGGGAGCCCATCATCCCAATTTCTCCCACAGAATAAGGAGGGAAATTATAGTGTAGTAAGAAGCGGTCAGTTTGATCACCGATTAAACTGTCAATATTCTGTGCATCTCGCTCCGTACCTAAAGTGGCAGTAACTAGAGCCTGAGTTTCTCCACGTGTAAACAGTGCAGATCCATGAGTACGTGGCAAAATACCAGTACGTATATCTAAACCACGTATCATATCTTTTTCACGACCATCTATACGCAGCTCACCACGTATCACGCGGCCGCGAACAATATTTTTTTCTAGTAACGCAATAACTGTTGTTATTTCCGTTATGTTCAGAGAACTGTCTTCAGCCTGTAATGTAGTAATAACGTCTGTTTTAATTTGGGTAAGCTCAGCATAACGCTCCTGTTTTTCAATGATCTGATATGCATGCTCAAGACGATCTTTAGCGAGCTTGGCAACGCGGGAGTGCAGCTCTTTCTTGATTGCAGGTGGATCCCATCTCCAACGAGGTTTACCAGCTTCATTAGTCAGTGCTCTGATATTTTTAATAAGAACCTGCTGATTTTCATGTCCAAATAAAACTGCATTAAGCATTTGATCTTCGCTTAATACTTGAGCTTCAGATTCAACCATTAGCACAGCGTCCTGAGTACCTGCAACAACTAGATCTAACTTACTTTTTTGTAGTTCATCAGTAGTTGGGTTCAGCACATACTGATCACTGATGTAACCAACACGAGCTGCACCAAAAGGCCCATTAAATGGAACACCAGATAAGCTTAGTGCAGCAGAAGCACCAATCATAGCAACAATATCAGGATTAACCTGTGGGTTTACAGAAACAACAGTAGCAACAACTTGAATTTCATTTAAGAACCCCGTTGGAAATAGAGGACGAATTGGACGATCAATAAGACGTGCAATTAGAATTTCACCTTCAGTAGGGCGACCTTCTCGACGGAAAAAACCGCCAGGGAAACGACCAGCAGCATAAGTACGCTCCTGATAGTTAACGATTAGAGGGAAGAAGCTCTGATCTTCTTTCGCTTTTCTAGCACAAACTACGGTAACGAATACGGCAGTATCTTCCATGCTAACCATGACTCCAGCAAGAGCTTGGCGAGCCATTACGCCTGTTTCTAATGTGACGGTATTATTGCCGTATTGAAATTTGCGAACTATAAGATTCAGCAAGTGATTTTCCTTATTATAAGTGCATGAACGCGATATAGAACGTCACTTCTATTATTTGTCTTTAACACTGATGTGCATTGACTTAGGTTATTTCTGTAAATAGAATTTACATACTAAATTTAAATACTATGGTAGAGCTGTTTGTAATAAAATTACAATTGACTACATTTTAAATATCTTATTTCACCAAAATAATTTTAGTAATCAAAAGTTATTAACTGATATGATATAAAAAAATATTTGCGTTTATCCTCTATATGCAAGCATCTATCTAGGATTTTTCTATTTTTAAATATTTTATAAGTTAGCGACGTAGTTTTAAACGTTCTAGCAGACTAGTATAACTCTTTAGATCTTTACGTTTAAGGTAATCAAGTAGTTTACGGCGCCGGGAGACCATAAGCAGTAAACCACGACGGCCGTGATGATCTTTTGTATGTTCAGTAAAGTGTACTTGCAGATGGTTGATTTGTGCAGTTAATAATGCAATCTGCACAGCAGTTGAACCGCTGTCATGAGCGTTACGACCAAAGTCATTAACAATTTGATCCTTGACTCTAATATTTAGAGACATTATTTTACTCCAAATTCAAAAAATTATTAGCAAGATAGAGCCAATCTCTAATTAAGCTGATGAATATATTAAAGTGCAGAGCTTATACTCTAAGAGCTTATACTCTAAGAGTAAAAAATGCAAGAAAGAACCTAAAAATGATATTACATTTGGCAACTTAATATCAGCTAATAAACAACCTAAATTAGCTAGCCAATACTTTAAATAAAGTTTGAAAATGTTTCAGACATTAAAAAATATCAGCAAGAATACTAATCAATTATAAAGGATAAATTTATAAATATTAATTGTATTAAATAATCTCATATTAAACACTAGTCATCCGCGATGAGCACGTGATTCTCTTTCGCACATCTTATATTTACTATTCAATAAGCGACGTGGTACTAAACATCCTTTATGATCAACGTTACCAACACCAATAAATATACGTTCTTTACCTGCATATATGCGTACCATTTCTTTACTAGTTAAACCCTGTATTTCCACTTGCTGTCCTTGCATAAGGTGAGCAGCCGTAATATCGCCTATATTTATTTCTGATAAATGTGAGACCGCTGTCTCTACTGGCAATAAGAGTGAGTCTAGTATTGTGTTCTTTTCAGTATAATTTTTTTGTGCAGTGGCAACTATTTTTTCTAATTTCTCGAGAGTTACCATGTGCTCTGGATAATAGCTAGACACTTGTAATCTGCGTAAATAGATAACATGTGCACCACAACCTAAAGATATGCCTAAGTCATCAATAATAGTTCTTATATAAGTACCTTTAGAGCATTGAATTTCTAGCTCTAATGTATCTTTTGTACAGCGGATACAGTCTAACGTATAAATGGTAATATCACGAGGTTTAAGAGGCACCACGATGCCTTGACGCGCATATTGGTATAATGGCTTACCTTGATATTTAATAGCAGAATACATTGATGGCACTTGCTTAATATGACCACGCAAATTTTTAAGAGCATTGTTAAGTTGTATGTGTGAAAAATTAATAGGTCTTTCTTCAATTATTTCGCCATTAGCATCAGAGGTATTAGTGCGCTGACCTAAACGAGCAACAACACGATATGTCTTGTTCGCTCCCAACAAAAATTGGGAAAACTTAGTGGATTCTCCCAAACAAATAGGAAGCATGCCTACTGCTAGAGGATCTAACGTACCGGTATGCCCTGCTTTATTAGCGCTATAGATGCGCTTTATTTTCTGTAACATTTCATTTGAAGAGAAATGTGCTTGCTTATCTAATAAAAGAATGCCATTAACATCTCTGCCGTATTTTATAGGTCGTGGCATAATTATAATTCCTTATAATATTCCTGAAATATTATTCGATGCGATATTCTGCTATTCATTATTTTGGAGAATACTCGCAATCAGATTAGACATCCGTATGCCTTCAACTAGAGAATTATCATATCTGAAAATAAGATTAGGAATAATACGTAGACGCATTGCTTTGCCAATTAGAAAGCGTATAAAGCCAGTAGCTTCATGTAGAGCTTGTAGGCCAATTTTTATCACGTTAGGATCACTATCATCTAAAAAAGTAATAAATACTTTAGCATAGGATAGATCACGAGAAACTTCAACACCAGAAACTGTTGCCATATAAATACGTGGGTCTTTAATTTCACGCTGCAAAATTATTGCAATTTCTTTTCTCATCTCTTGAGATGTACGTTGAATCCGGTTAAATGTTTTTCCCATCCAGAAGTCCTTTAAGATAATTCTAGGTCATTAAGGAGAGCATCAAATCTTATAAAAGATACAATTTATTTTTATGCCTAGTTTATTCCACTAAATTATCTAACTAATAATGTTATTATTATACTTTATAATACGCATTATAAAGTATAATTGCCGTTAAATAGTTGATACTATCAGAAGATGATATGTTCAAACATTAGATGACTAAATAATATTATTCTCTGACTATCTAGTACAGAATAAGCGTATACTAATATGTTTGTTATAAATGATAGTATAAATATTGAGATTGTTTCTTTACTTATAACAGACTTTTAATGCATGAATTACCTTTTATTCTAAACATTTACTAGTTAATTATAGCGATAGTTTATTTAGACCAAACACATTACTATCATGTGTTATCTTTTATACACTCGGAGAGCATTCCATTTGTCTCTCTGAGTGTATATTAAATTTATTATGCACTTTCTCTATCATACGATATCAGATCTAATATGTTCATTAGATTTCAGTATTGCTATTTATAAACCTCTTATAAAATTTTATGATTAAAATCTTGTTATTGTTAGAAATTGCTATTTTATGAAAATAATGAGAAGAAGACTTTATTTATTATAAATTAATATCAAATAGTCGTATGCTATTCTATTAAAATAAAGTATAAAAATATTTTTTAATAATATCATTACAATGATGATGAGAAATTATTCTCATGTGATTGTATAACTTATTAATTGATTGTGCGTTTTACTTCAATTATTTGAAATACTTCTATAATATCTCCAGTACGAATGTCAGTGTAATTCTTGACACCGATACCACATTCCATACCATTAATTATTTCGTTAACATCTTCTTTGAATCGGCGTAGAGATTCCAGCTCACCTTCATAAATAACCACATTTTCACGTAATACACGTATTGGATGATGACGTTTAACAATACCCTCAGTTACTATGCATCCTGCAATAGCACCAAATTTAGGAGATTTAAACAAGTTGCGCACTTGGGCCAACCCTATTATTTCTTGACGATATTCAGGAGTCAACATACCACTCATTGCTTGCTTGACTTCTTCAATCAGTTTATAAATTACTGAGTAGTAACGTAAATCTAATTTTTCAGATTCAATTACTCTACGAGCAGATGCATCTGCTCGTACGTTAAAACCTAAGATAATAGCATGAGATGCAGCTGCTAAAGTCGCGTCAGTCTCAGTAATGCCACCTACGCCAGAACCAAGAATTTTGATCCTTACTTCATTATTGGATAGACCTAATAATGCGTCAGAAATAGCTTCGCAAGAACCTTGTACATCAGATTTGAGTACGATATTTAGCTCAGAAAATTCACCTGCATTCATATTCGTAAATATATTTTCCAACTTATATCTTTTCTGACGTGATATCTTAATTTCACGAAATTTATCCTGACGATAAATAGCTACTTCGCGGGCTTTTTTCTCATCACGCACTACAGTTACTTTATCCCCAGCGTGAGGGACACTAGATAAACCTAGTATTTCTACAGGGATAGAAGGACCTGCAGATTCTACTTCACGCCCCATTTCATCTCGCATTGCGCGCATGCGCCCATATTGGAATCCACAGAGAACGATATCGCCTTTATTCAAAGTTCCTTCTTGCACCAGGATAGTTGCAACTGGACCTCGACCTTTATCTAAGAAAGATTCAATAACTACGCCGCTAGCCATACCTTTATAAACTGCTCGCAACTCTAAAACTTCTGCCTGCAATAATACTGCATCCAACAGATTATCGATGCCAGTACCTTCTTTTGCCGAAACTGGAACAAACTGAGACTCGCCACCCCATTCTTCTGGCATAATACCGTACTTAGAAATTTCATTTTTAATTCGGTCCATGTCTGCTGTAAGTTTATCTATTTTATTTACAGCAACAATAATAGGTACGTTTGCTGCCTTAGCATGCTGGATTGCCTCGATAGTTTGTGGCATAACACCATCATCAGCAGCAACCACTAGAACAACAATATCTGTTGACTGAGCACCACGAGCACGCATTGCAGTAAATGCAGAGTGTCCTGGTGTATCCAAAAATGTTATAATTCCGTTATGAGTTTGTACGTGGTACGCTCCTATATGCTGGGTAATGCCACCAGCTTCAATCAATGCCACTTTGGTTGAGCGTATGTAGTCCAAAAGAGATGTTTTGCCATGGTCTACATGACCCATAATAGTAACAACAGGGGGCCGGGGCTCTAAAATGGCACCAGTATCACGATCACTCATTACTTCTTCTTCTAAATCATTATCACGACGTAGTATAACCTTGTGGCCCATTTCTTCAGCAACGATATGAGCAGTTTCCTGAGCTATTACCTGATTTATGGTAGCCATAGCTCCCATATTCATCATAACTTTAATCACTTCAGAGCCTTTAACGGCCATTTTATTTGCTAGCTGAGCTACAGTAATACTTTCTCCGATGATCACATCACGGAATGCTGTTTGAGCAGGCTTGTTAAATCCGTGTTGTATAATGCTTGTCTTACGTTTGCCTTTATTGCTGCTGCGAGTTTGAGCACGTTCTTCTTCACGATCGGCTTTAGATTCAGAAAGTTTATTAGCTTTTTTCTTTTTATTTATTTTAGTTGCAGTACGTGTTCTAACACGACCAGATTCAACCTGTCGATCATTCTCGTCTTCTGCTTCACGGGCATGATGAGATGTGGTTACATGATAGTCAGAGATATCTTCTATCGTTTCTATTTCAATAGTTTTATCTGCATTAGCTTCGGCCATTATGCGCGCTTCCTCAAATACACGCTTAGCTTCTTTTTCCAGTTTACGCAGAGCCTCTTCTTCAGCTTTACGCTTCAGTGCAGCAGCCTCCGCTCCGCGGCGCGCTTTTTCAGCATGTGAAGTTTTGGTCTTTTCTGCGGTATTTTTCTTAGTTATTTTTGCATGTGCTTCTGCTTCACTCTTAGTTCTATAAGCCACCTTAATTTTTGCTCTTTCTACTATCTTATCGTTATCCTGTGTCTCGAAAATAGGTTTTGCTTGTTTAGCTGTGTGATAACGAGATTTTCCTGGTACTTCGGAGTCCTCATTTATAGCATTCTGCATCTTTGTTACAGGCTGCTCAGCTACTTCATGTCCTTTTATATAAATCTTTCTTTGGCGAACTTCTATTTGAACAGCTTTGCTTTTACCTCCAGAACTCGGAACATTTAATGTAGTTCGTGTTTTACGCTGCAGTGTTAACTTGCCTGATTTTCTACCATGCTCACTGTTTAAATGAGCTAGCAATGTTTCTTTTTCTTGTGGACTAACAGAATCATTTGCTGACTTTTTAAATCCTGCATCAGCGAATTGCTGTACTAAGCGATCCACAGAAGTCTGTATCTCTGCTGCCAGTAATTTTAAGGTTACTTCTGTCATGCTGTTTCTTCCCGCTAGACTTTATTATTCATTATTGCTAAACCAGCATATATTGCGCGCGGCCATAATTAACTCTCCAGCCTTTTGACGATTCAAGCCGTCAATATCCGCAAGATCTTCAATACCTTGTTCTGCAAGGTCTTCCAGTGCACAAACCCCACGATGAGCCATTTTTAAGGCTATACTAAGTTCCATACCTTCTAAAGCTAATAAAGCTTCATCTGGCTTCTGAGCGCTTAAGTGTTCTTCTTGGGCTAGCGCTAGAGTAGTTAACGAATTTTGTGCACGAACGCGCAAAGATTCTATCTTATATTCATCCAGACCATTAATTGATAACAGTTCCTCTTTAGGTATGTATGCGAGTTCTTCCAAAGTAGACAAGCCTTCTTCAACTAGCAATGTTGCGAAATTTGTATCAATATCAAGATATTTTGTAAATTTTGCGATAGCTTCATGTGCTTCAGCCTGATGTTTAGCCTGAAGATCATCAATAGTCATTACGTTTAGCTCCCAACCACTCAACTGAGATGCTAGACGAACGTTTTGACCATTACGACCAATTGCCTGGGCTAAATTATTTGCTTCAACCGCAACATCCATTGTATGTTTGTCTTCATCTAGAACAATGGAGGCAACTTCGGCGGGAGCCATAGCATTAATAACGAACTGCGCTGGATTATCATCCCATAATATTATGTCGATACGTTCACCACCTAGCTCGCTAGATACTGCTTGAACACGAGCACCCCGCATACCTACACATGCTCCTACAGGATCTATACGCTTATCTTTAGTTTTAACCGCAATTTTTGCGCGTGAACCTGGATCGCGAGCTGCAGTTTTAATCTCAATAATTTCTTCACCTATTTCAGGAACTTCAATACGGAATAATTCTATCAGCATTTCTGGACGTGAACGGCTCACAAATAGCTGAGCACCCCGTGCTTCTGGACGTACGTCATACAAGACACCGCGAATCCGATCTCCGGGTCGAAAGTTTTCACGAGGCAGCATGTCTTCACGACCAATAACAGCTTCAGTATTATCTCCTAAATCTAATAAGATACTATCGCGATTTACTTTTTTGACAATACCCATCACGATCTCTCCTTGATGCTTACGAAATGCATCAACTACCATAGCCCGTTCTGCTTCCCGAACTTTCTGTACAATAACCTGTTTTGCAGTTTGAGTAGTTATACGGTCAAAGGTAACCGATTCAATTTGATCCTCAATATATTCACCTAATTTCATAGCTGGATCTTCAAATTGAGCAGCATCAAGAGTAATTTCTCGGGTTGGCTGGGTAACCTCATCAACAATCACCCAACGACGGAAGGTCTCGAAATCTCCAGATTTACGATCAATGCAAATACGAACGTCAATTTCTTGTTCATATTTTTTTTTGGTGGCAGTTGCTAGTGCGGTTTCTAGGGCTTCAAATATTTTTTTGCGAGGAAGCGATTTTTCGTTAGAAACAGCTTCAACAACAGCTAGAATTTCTTTATTCATTCTAGTGGCCTCATCAAAACTTTAACAGTGGTGTTACTAGGTTCGCTTTTTGGATATTTTTTAGTGCGAATATTTTATCTCTTTTGTCTACAGTTACTGTAATGATCTCATTTTCGACATCTTTGATAATACCTTGCCATATATGGCGATGTTTTGACGCCATACGAAGTACTATTAAAACCTCCCTACCTATAAAACGAAGGTAGTGCTCCGTTGTAAATATTGGGCGATTGATACCGGGTGATGAAACTTCGAGGTTATATGCAACTTTAATTGGATCTTCAATGTCAAGAATAGTATTAACTTGGCAGCTTACATTAGCACAATCATCAATATTGATACCTGATTCATGATCAATGTAGACACGTAATATTGAATTTCGACCGCTAATAAATTCAATGCCTAAAAATTCAAATCCTAATTCCTCAATCTTTCCTGAAATAATCTCTGTTAATTTCTGTTTTAATATGGACAATCATGCTCCCAAGATATAAGAAGGGCTTAAGAGCCCGGTGAAAGATTCTATTCTCATATAACAAAAAGCCCCGAAATCGGGGCTTAATGCGCCTGGACCTTGTATACTAATGCACGAATTCAGCGCTGTTTTTTGATTAATAATTTTTTAAAACATCTTCTAGATGTTTTCGATTTGACGTATATACAGTATTTTGAAAAAATACTTTAGAAATTTGGTTGCGGGGGCCGGATTTGAACCGACGACCTTCGGGTTATGAGCCCGACGAGCTACCAAGCTGCTCCACCCCGCTGATGAATTGTAGAGACTACTACTCTCATAACTTTTAAAGTTATTTATGGATTGGTACCGAGGACGGGACTTGAACCCGTACGCCTTATTAGGCACTACCACCTCAAGGTAGCGTGTCTACCAATTCCACTACCTCGGCATTTTAAAGTTAAAATCGCTATTATATATCGCGTTTACTTTGAAATAGATTTTAATCTTTATTTGTGTTTTATTTCTTAGGTTACTTATTTTCTTTAAGATCATCAGATGACTTTTTAATATTTTGACTAGGGATTACTGGCTTTAAGTGCTCACTATAGTGATAGTGTTTTACTGATCTAGTGAAATTTTCTTCTTTGCTTTTTGTGTTTTTTTGCTGCCCGCTAAGGTTACCCAAGAATAAACTTAGAAAGAAAAATATTATCGCTAAACTTACTATTATACGGGTCATGAAACTACTGGATCCACTAGAACTTAACAAAGCAGAATTTGTACTAGTGCCAAATGAAGCTCCTATCTGAGTCCCTTTACCTTGATGTAACATGACCATAGCAACTAGAATAACAGAAACTATTAGAAAAATTATTAAAAATAATTCATACATTACAGCACCTGTTTAATTGCGCGTTTATACTGATAAATTTTTAATTATCATAATAAGAAAATAAACATACTTAATTTGGCATTATAATACCACTTATCTCCAGGCAATGCAAGATTAATTTATAATTACGTGGTACAATAGTACATATTTTCGAATATAATATGAAATTATTTTTAGATTCTTTACTGATTCGTGAGTTTTATTACATCAGCTATGCGATAAGCCATTTCTTTTACTTGATCTACATTTTCTCCTTCGACCATCACACGTATCAGTGGTTCAGTGCCAGATGCACGGAGCAATACGCGGCCGTGGCCACCCAGATCCGCTTCTACTTCTGCAGTAATTGCTTTAACTATTTCCTTCTGCAGTGGATCATAACTACCGTAAAAATCGACGTTTATAAGAACTTGTGGGAATAAATTCATGCTACTGCACAAGAAGTGTAATGGAATTTGATTTCGAACAATGGCAGCTAGAACTTGTAGACCAGCAACAATACCATCACCGGTTGTTGTTTTATCAAGAACGATTACGTGTCCAGAATTTTCAGCTCCTAAATTCCAACCTTTCTTTATCATCATTTCTAGCACGTGGCGATCACCTACTTTTGCGCGCTCGAAGGGGACTCCTAATTGCTTAAAAGCCAATTCCAATCCCATATTGCTCATTAGCGTACCTACTGCACCTCCCTTCAGATTACCCTGACGTAGGCTTTCGCGTGTTATTACATAAAGAATTTGATCACCATCAAACGTATTCCCTAAATGATCAACCATAATAACACGATCGCCATCTCCGTCAAAGGCTAATCCTATATCTGCTTTTGTCTCCAATACGCTAGATTGTAATTTGCGAACATCGGTAGAGCCACATTCTTTATTTATGTTCATCCCATCCGGCTCACAGCCTATGGTGATGACGGTTGCACCTAATTCACAAAACACTTTTGGCGCAACATGATAAGTAGCACCATTAGCACAGTCAACAACAATTTTTAGACCGCTCATGCTAAGATCTACAGGAAAAGTACTTTTACAGAATTCAATATAACGACCAGATGCATCAATGAGGCGCCTTGCTTTTCCTAGTTCAGAAGGTTTTACACATATCAGTGGTTTTTCCATTTCTGCTTCTATAGTCTCTTCCAATTCATCTGGCAGTTTAGTACCATTAATCGAAAAGAATTTTATTCCGTTATCATAGTATGGATTATGAGATGCAGAAATAACTATACCTGCTTCGGCTCGAAATGTTCTAGTCAAATACGCCACAGCAGGCGTTGGCATGGGTCCCGTAAGCAATGTAGATACACCAGCGGCAGCTATGCCTGCTTCTAATGCTGACTCCAGCATATACCCAGAAATACGTGTATCTTTACCAATAATTATTTTACGAGAACCATGTCGTGCTAAAACTTTGCCGGCAGCCCAGCCAAGCTTTAATACAAAATCAGGATTAATCGGACAGTAACCTACTGTCCCACGAATTCCGTCTGTACCAAAATATTTTCGCTTGCTCACAGTTCTTTCTTCCTTAATATTTTATTATGTCTTTCTAGGAAATTAGTATAGCGCAAAATATATCTTTTAGATCATTAACTATAATGAAACTACAATATCGCTATTGTGGCAATACCTATGCATAAAAGATCTCCTAGTGATCAATATTTTATTCTATTTTAGAAGCTAATGAATATTATAACTATAAACTTAGACGATAAGAAGCAAGGTAAAATGATATAATTAAGGTAATGTAATCATCATTGATGACATGCGATAATTTGCTGCTTTTGTGTTTATTTCTAAAGCACTTAAATAGATAAGAATCTCTACTTTATAAGAAGATGGATCTGGTCTTTCATTAGAAGAATGAAAGTAATTTTAGGAGGGGTTATGTATATAATTCATAACACCTCCTAGAGATATATGTAATCTACATCGTATTATTTAAATGGAATATTTGTAATTAAAGAGCATGTTTGGAGCTATTTATAAGCAAAATTTATTGTCGACATTTGGAGGATCAATTATTAAAAAATAGTATTTCAGATAAAATGACTTTTTAAGATCGCTCGTAGTTTTCTTAAGATCCTAATTCTTTGAATTATCTTGATACTATAGATAGTCTTTATCTACTAGGGATCTCGATAATAAGAAAGTAGTTTTTATTCAATAGAATAATATGTAAGTTTTATTTATTACCTTTAGATATCCCACTCCTCTAAAATATTTACTTTATATTCTATACGTACGTTCTGAAAATAAAGAATACATGATTATTTACTAATTTATAAGTAGTACTTAGTAACTATATTTTCGGTCTCATAAAAGCAAGAAAAACTCACAATGACTATGCGCCAGTCATAAAATACTGGGCTTTTTCAGAGAGCTTGGCATCAGTTTAAAGTATGACCCTCTATAAATTTATACAGTATTGAAATCTGTTCATTACCAGATTTTAAATCTTATGATCATTCTAGTATTCCTTATACGTTTGCTAAGAAAAATTCTAAAAATTTACTAATAACTGCATTATTTCGAAGCAAAACAGTACCAAAAATGCTTAATCTATATAAGATCTTAGATCAATCATATAAAGATCTATGTATCATAGTTAACCTTTGATTTTAAGATCTATATTATAGGAAATGTAATGAATAATCTTATGATTGCTGATCATGGACTAGCTTTTATAATTAGTATAGAAATCATCTTATTTTTCATCTTTCATTTATAAAATATTTTTGTGCATCTTATTATACTAATCCATCATTATTGAACAGATTTAGAATAAAAACGTTATTTTTCGCCGCTTTTGTCACACATATAGTTCTCCTCAGAAGAAGGTGTTGGCGTATTTTCTGCTGGGGTATTTTGCAATGCATCCTGAGAAGAAGCGCTATTGTCTGAGCAATGAGTTTCACCTTCTTCCCAGTCAGTAGGCGGACGCACTTGACGGCGTGCCATTAAGTCATCAACCTGTGGAGCATCAATAGTCTCATATTTCATAAGTGCATCTTTCATTGCATGCATAATATCCATGTTTGCTTCCAACAAATGACGAGTACGTAAGTAGTTTCGTTCTATTAATGCCTTGACTTCCTGGTCAATAATACGTGCCGTTTCATTAGACATATGTTTAGACTTAGAAACAGAACGTCCCAAGAATACTTCGCCTTCTTCTTCTGCATACAGTAATGGACCTAGTTTTTCTGAGAAGCCCCACTGGGTTACCATGTTACGAGCTATTGTAGTTGCCTGTTTAATATCCTGAGATGCTCCAGTAGAAACATTTTCAATGCCGTAAATTAGCTCTTCTGCTAAGCGACCACCGTAAGCAACAGAAATAATACTTTCAAGTTTCTGGCGGCTATAGCTAATAGCATCTCCCTGTGGCAAGAAAAATGTTACTCCTAATGCGCGACCTCTTGGAATGATAGTGACTTTATGTACTGGATCGTGCTCAGGAACAAGGCGACCTACAATTGCATGCCCTGCTTCATGATAAGCAGTAGATTCTTTTTGTGCTTCGGTCATTACCATTGAACGGCGCTCCGTACCCATCATAATCTTATCCTTAGCTTTTTCAAACTCTACCATAGATACAACTCGTTTATTGTTACGAGCTGCAAACAGGGCGGCTTCATTAACTAAGTTTGCTAAATCAGCTCCAGAGAATCCTGGTGTTCCTCTAGCGATAACAGAAGAATCAAGATCTGTTGCCAAAGGCACACGACGCATGTGAACTTTTAAAATCTGTTCTCGTCCACGCACGTCCGGTAGACCTACAACAACTTGACGGTCAAAACGTCCCGGGCGCAATAAAGCAGGATCCAGTACATCAGGACGATTAGTAGCGGCTATAACTATGATGCCTTCATTGCCTTCAAAACCATCCATCTCAACTAGCATTTGGTTAAGGGTCTGTTCACGTTCATCATGACCACCGCCTAAACCGGCACCACGCTGACGACCAACAGCGTCAATTTCATCAATAAATATGATACATGGGGCTGTTTTTTTAGCCTGTTCAAACATATCCCGAACACGGGATGCGCCTACACCAACAAACATTTCAACAAAATCAGAACCTGAAATAGTAAAGAATGGAACCTTAGCTTCGCCAGCAATTGCTTTAGCTAGTAAGGTTTTACCAGTACCTGGTGGACCAACCATCAAGATTCCTTTAGGAATTTTACCGCCTAGTTTCTGAAAACGGCTTGGGTCTCGCAAGTATTCAACTAATTCTGAAACCTCCTCTTTTGCTTCGTCACAACCAGCAACGTCTGCAAATGTAGTTTTAATCTGATCTTCAGCAAGCATACGGGCTTTGCTCTTGCCAAACGACATGGCTCCTTTACCGCCTCCTTGCATCTGGCGCATAAAAAAGATCCAAACTCCAATTAACAAAAACATCGGAAACCAAGAAATAAAAATAGAAGTTAGTAAGCTTGGCTCTTCTGGGGGTTCACCAAATACTTTTACATTCTTTGTTAACAGAGAATCCAACATTTTTGGATCGTTAATAGGAATATAAGTAGTATATTTGCCACTATCTTTCTTAGTAACATTAATTTCACGTCCACTAATACGTACTTCACGCACCTTGTCTTGATTTACTTCAGTTAGGAATGTGGAGTAATCAACCTTACGACTATTAGATGCGCTGGGCCCGAAGCTCTGGAACAAGGACATTAGCACTACTGCAATGACTAACCAAAGGATTAGGTTTTTCGCCATGTCATTCAAGGGATTAACCTCATATTACGACTGTGTTAACAATAAGCATCAGGATACTATATTTTTAGCCCTTTAGCTACGATGTATACTTCCCTAGAACGTGCTCGGGATGCATCAGGTTTACGAATTTTAACTTTTGCAAACAGTAAGCGAATTTGTGCAAGGTATTCGTCAAAGCCCTCTCCTTGAAATACTTTAACTAAAAAGCTACCGCCGGGAGCTAAGACATGTTTTGCTGTTTCTAGTGCTAACTCAACCAGATGCATGGAGCGCATGATATCTACAGATACTATACCACTCATATTGGGGGCCATATCTGACATCACAACCTGAATTTTATATGCACTTACAAGATCGATGAGATCTTTTAACACTAATTCATCACAAAGATCGCCCTGAAAGAAATCAACGCCAATAATAGGATCCATATAAATAATATCGCTGGCAATAACTCGTCCTATGTGTCCAATTCTTGTGACTACATATTGTGACCATCCTCCAGGTGCGGCACCTAAATCAAGAATATTCATACCCCGTTTAAATATTTTATCAGTATTTTGTATTTCATACAGTTTAAACCAAGAACGAGAACGAAGTCCTTTTTTGTGTGCTTGAATTACGTATGTGTCACTAAAGTGTTCATTCAACCAGCGATTAGAATTAGCAAACCGTTTTTTTTCCATCTGATCTTAACTCTCTAAAAATAATTTCATTCACTGAATCCTTCTTATTTACACATTAATGTAAGATTGAATGAAGACATATGAGATGGCGGCGTAATCCACTATTTCAATCTATAACTGATCAAATAAAGACGATACATAGAAATAGAAGTAAAAATATCTTCTATAATATTTTTATTATAATAAATGCATTGTGAAAATATAGATCTATTCGGATTACAGTAAATATCCTGTAACTTATTATGACAAAATAATTTCAAAAACTTATGCTACTTAAGTTTACATAGCGCTCTTATGTATCCTGGATAGTGCTGATTAACCAAGAATCTTGTATATATTTTCCTGGTGAAAAACTCTTAATATAATATATGTCATAAAGCAATTTATATGATTTAACAAATGTCATTATTTATTTTATAATAAGTTCAATAAATTTGTAGAAATCATATATATTTAACCTCCAGAATTTCAAATCTAACTTCCCCCCCTGGAGTTTTAATAACAACAATATCGCCCTTCTCTTTATCAATTAGACCACGCGCAATTGGAGAATATATAGAGATGCGGTTTTGTTTAAAATTAGCCTCATCATCTCCTACTATAGAATAGGTTTGTATATCCCTAGTGTTAGAATTTTTAATTCTGACAGTACAACCAAAAATAACTCGTCCATTATTCGTAAGTTTTGTAACGTCAATCACGTTCGCTTTAGACAGCTTGGCCTCAATTTCTTGGATACGACCTTCACAAAATCCTTGTTGTTCACGAGCAGACAAATATTCAGCATTTTCTTTCAGGTCTCCGTGCTCACGCGCATCTGCGATATCGGCAATAATTTGTGGACGACGAATACTCTTTAAGTAAACTAACTCTTCACGCAGTTTTTCAGCTCCGCGCAACGTCATAGGTATTTTATTCATAATAGTTGTCACCTTAAAAATATTGCTGCCTCAGTTACAGTAAGTGTTAATACATCTAGTTAATAGCAAAAAGCAATTAAACAACATTCATAGCAAAATGCGTCACTATTCTCACTCATTCCAAAAATTAGTGCTAATGAATTACAAACATATTGCTGTAAGAGCTGATTAAATTTTAAATATATAGTTGATAGATCTTCAAAAATTTAAAATAAAGACGTAATGTAAGATCTTTCTTCGCTTATATCGGCATAATAGTTATGTTGATACTACATCCCGTTCTCTCTGCATTTCATGCATAACATCTTATTTTGTAAAACTGATTAGTTGTCATTATAGATAATGACTAAATTGACTATTGTCAGCAGTTTAATTTTTAATATGTGAAAACTGAGTTTAAAATTTGTCTTTTAAAACTGAATTTCTCGTCTATTTTACATTCTATATTAGGTAATTCTTTAATAGAGATGATTCAGTTGATTACCAAGCAAAATCAGTCATGGATTCTTGTGATCAATCAACTAGGCAGACCTCTCGGATATCATGTATTTAGGTAAATCTCTCTTTTCTTATTTTCTAATTATTTTTAAAAAGAAAATTAGATTAAGTTTAGAATTTCTTTAGTCAAAGAGTGTCATATACAAAGATTTCTATATGTTAATTAATAATATTCTTCACTGACGCGATTCTCATATTTCTTTTTTAGTCTGCTTTTCGTTAATATTAATAAGTTTTAATAAAATATCAGGAGGTTTATTAGTAGAATTTATTTTTGTTCAAACTCTTTATTGTCTGCACGATCAGAAATATAATAATCATCTTTTATCTCGTTGTATCTAGTTTTTATAATTTTTATTAATTTAAAGTATATGCCTAAATTTTAAGTGCTTTCTCGTGAGTATTAAACTACAGAATGATTACATGAAGTACATAACATCTGTGATAGATCAAAGGTATGCTTTATCATTTTATGCGCTAAGAAAGATGGTTTTGCGGTATATGCACTATTGCGCATAGAGATATCTTGCATATCATTCTTGAAGCAAGATATCCTAAAAGAATATCAATATCTTACTGAATCTGCTTAATTGATTATTACTCTATTCTATTCTATTTTACTAAAAGATTTTCTGTATCAATATATTAATTATGATATAAATTACATTTATGAAAATAATCATTTTATTTATTAGCTTGTTTGTTCGATAGTTACTGACTTACAAGTGTATTGTAGTAAAATAAAGATATATTCGTTCAGAAAGAATCGTACTAATCTCTTTAATTATTACAGCATTATGCAATTACTATATTTAATAGCTTACTTTTTATGTATCTTAATTTTAATCATAGTCTTACTGTATCTTAAGTTTAATCATAACATTTGCGCCTCATCAGAAAAGTTTAAAACTATTAATTAGCTTATTCTGATGTAGGATTTATGAGGATATGCATGCTAGTTTATAAATTAATTTAGGATAATACAATGTCACACTTTATCATTAAATGATCTGCTTAATATGTTAATGTTTCAGTCATGCTCTCCACGATTATAGTAATTGCATCTTTTAAAATATATTTAATTTAGTTCTTTTTTTCTGTGTCATAAGACGAATACTTATGCAGTTTCTATAATAAGTAGCAATTATCATTTTCTGTAAGTACTGCCAGCTAACAAGTGCATTATTGTTTTATATGAATTGTTCATGGATGCAATTTTCAATACAATTACAAATTATTAGTTTAATAAGTAGCAGAGTTTTATATTACAATAATAACAGTCTAGTCCCTAGACTGTTGTATACGTAAGTTCTAATTTTTATAAATCTTATATTATTCTAATGAGATACGCAGCCTATCCTAAATATCGTCATTTTTAGGCAATTATTCTTAACATTTTTCGTTAAATATCATAAGATCAGGAATCTATCTATTTATTCTTAGCCAAGAATTTGTTATGATAATAAATAGTTAAGATTTATATATATAATAACTTTCAAGAATCTAAAAATCCAGGCTTATTCTATGTGAATTTATGACGGAGTAGCTTTTCGATATCTATCATTCCTTAATATTTACAACATTTTTCTGTTTAGACCTAGAGCTATTACTGTTCTTAATTTAGTTAGAGTCTCTGTATTTTAATAGAGACAATAATATTTTGATACTGAACCAATCCTAAGCTGCGTTTTATACTGTCTGTCTTGTGTTTTATAACATGACGCCAAGGAACATATTATGCTCTTAGATTTATTTTTAAGAGTAAGATCATAATGCATAAGGGTAACTTATTCATCACTTATCAATAGCGTTCTTAAACTATTATTACTCTTATTTTATACTTACTTATACTACAAGAAATAGTGCCTTATTTTATACTGTAACATCAAAGATGTACCATACATAAAGCAACAGTTCTATTGGGTCAACTAAATTTCTAATATATTATATTTGACTCCGAAATAAATCTAACCAAAGCTAAAACTAGCCTACTATTAATTTATGGGTATTAACAAATCCTTAATTTTATTCTTCTCTTAGAGAAGAGCTTTTATATTTGCATACTGTTCAGATTTCAAGAGTTAAAGTAGAATGTTATTCATGAAGATATAACTTAATATACAAATTATTTTATATATCTAGCTTGATGGTGCGGATGCTGCTATAGACAAGGAATACAAATGCCAGTTATTACTCTTCCTGACGGTAATCAACGCCAGTTCGACGAACATTTATCCGTAATGGATATTGCAATAGATATTAGTCCTAGATTGGCAAAGAACTGCGTTGCTGCTCTTGTAAATGGTAAGCTAATGGATTCTGGTGATCTTATTACCGTTGACGCTAATTTTTCCATCATTACTCCAAAAGATAAAGAAGGACTTGAAATTATTCGCCATTCCTGTGCACATCTTTTAGGACATGCAATCAAGCAATTATGGCCGAATACTAAAATGGCGATTGGTCCAATCATAGATAATGGCTTCTATTATGATGTTGAAATTAATAATAATTTAAGACAGGAAGATCTTGAATTACTTAATCATCGTATGCATGAGCTGGCAAATAAAAATTATGATGTTGTTAAGAAACAAGTGAGTTGGCAAGAAGCCCGCGATACTTTTCAAGCACGCAACGAACCGTACAAAGTAGCAATTCTAGATGATAATATCAGTCCTAATGATCAGGTAGCTCTATATTACCACGAAGAATATATCGATATGTGTCGTGGACCGCACGTGCCTAATATGCGTTTTTGTCATCATTTTAGACTGCAGAAATCATCTGGTACTTACTGGCGGGCAGATAGCAATAATAAAGTCTTGCAGCGCATCTATGGCACTGCTTGGGTAGATAAACGACAGCTAAATACCTACCTTAAAAGACTTGAAGAAGCTTCAAAACGAGATCACCGTAAGATCGGTAGACAGCTTGATCTTTATCACATAGAAGAAAAAGCGCGTGGTATGGTGTTTTGGCATAATGATGGCTGGACAATTTTTCGTGAACTGGAATCATTCATTAGAATTAAGCTAAGAGAATATGATTATCAAGAAGTGAAGGGTCCATTAATGATGGATCGTGTACTGTGGGAACGTACTGGGCACTGGGAAAACTATAAAAATGCAATGTTTACTACATCTTCAGAGACTAGAGAATACTGTGTTAAACCGATGAATTGTCCGTGCCACGTACTAATCTTTAATCAGGGTATGAAGTCTTATCGCGACTTACCATTGCGTATCGGTGAGTTTGGTAGTTGCCATCGAAATGAGCCATCAGGATCTCTGCATGGTCTGATGCGTGTATCATCTTTTACTCAAGATGATGGACATATTTTTTGCACGGAAGATCAAATCTGTGATGAAGTCAAAAACTGCATAAAGATGGTATATGATATATATAGCATTTTTGGTTTTAGAAAAATTCTGGTAAAATTATCTACTCGCCCAAAAAAACGCATTGGCAGTGATGAAATATGGGATCGCGCAGAAGCAGATTTGGCTAAGGTTCTAACAGAAAATGGCATTTCTTTTGAAGTTCAGTTTGGAGAAGGTGCTTTCTATGGACCCAAAATTGAGTTTACTTTGCATGACTGTTTGGATCGTGCATGGCAATGTGGTACTGTTCAGCTTGATTTCTCCTTGCCTGGTCGTTTAAATGCTTCCTATATTGATGAAAACAACGAACGTTTAACTCCAGTAATGATTCACCGTGCTATTCTTGGTTCAATGGAACGCTTTATCGGTATACTTACTGAAGAGTACAAAGGTTTCTATCCAACTTGGCTTGCACCATTACAGGTAAAGGTTATGAATATTAGTGATTCACAGACTTATTATGTTCATGAATTAACTAAAAAATTACAGGATTCTGGTATTCGTGCCACATCAGACTTGAGAAATGAGAAAATAGGATTTAAAATACGTGAGCATACCTTACGTAGGGTCCCATACATGTTGGTTTGTGGAGATAAGGAAGTCAGATCTGGCAAGGTATCCGTTCGTACCCGTCGTGGTAAAGATCTGGGCTCTATGGACGTTACTGATATAATAGAAAAGCTGCATAAAGAAATTAGCAGTCGTAGTCTTCACCAAATAGAGGAATCTAGTTATTAAAGGCGGAAAAAAAGTTCAACTGGCACGTTCTAATCGTATTAATACAGAAATTCGTGCCCAAGCAGTTCGATTAACGGGCATTCATGGCGAACAAATTGGTATCGTAAGTCTGCATGAAGCTTTAGCAAAAGCTGAGTTATTAGGTGTTGATTTAGTGGAAATTAGTCCAAATGCCGATCCACCAGTGTGTCGAATAATGGATTATGGTAAATTCCTCTATGAAAAGAGTAAGGCAACGAAAGAGCAGAAAAAAAAGCAAAAAATCATTCAGGTTAAAGAAATTAAATTTCGACCTAGAACCGATGATGGTGACTATCAGGTTAAACTCCGTAGTCTAGTCCGTTTTTTGCAAGATGGCGATAAAGCTAAAATTACTCTACGTTTTCGTGGGCGCGAAGTTGTGCACCAACAGATTGGCATAGAAGTACTTAACCGAGTTAAAAAAGATCTTAATGAGCTGGCAGTAGTTGAATCTTTCCCTACAAAAATTGAAGGCCGTCAAATGATCATGGTACTCTCACCTAGAAAAAAACAGTAAGACCCTCAGGTGGTAACCTGATTAGTGACAAATTCAAGTTTATGTAATAAGGTTATTTATCTTAATAATTAATATAATTAATATAATTAATAATGCGGAGCAGAAATAGAGATGCCAAAGATTAAAACTGTGCGCAGTGCCGCCAAGAGATTCAGGAAAAACGCTAGCGGTGGTTTTAAGTATAAACATGCTAACTTGCGTCATCTTTTGACCAAAAAATCTACTAAGCGTAAGCGTAGCTTGCGTCCAAAAGGTCATGTTTCAAATGGGGATCTAGGCTTAGTAGTAGTTTGTCTGCCATACGCATAATCAACTATTTTCAACTAAGGTTATAATAATTAAGGACAGCATATGTCTCGCGTAAAACGTGGTGTAACTGCACTAACACGTCATAAGAAAGTAATAAAGCAAGCGAAAGGTTACTACGGTGCACGTTCGCGCGTATATCGTGTTGCCTTTCAAGCAATAATAAAAGCAGGTCAGTATGCTTACCGTGATCGTCGTCAACGTAAACGTCAGTTTCGTCAGTTATGGATTACACGTATTAATGCTGCTGCACGTCAAAACGGTCTTTCTTACAGCTGCTTTATTAATGGCCTTAAAAAGGCTGCCATTAAAATTGACCGTAAAATATTATCTGACATAGCTGTATTCGATCAAGAAGGATTTACTACTCTTGCAGAAAAAGCTAAATCTATTCTTATGTAAACTTATAGGATGAGGTAGGTATTTAGCCATCTTTAGAATAGCTAATTGATATCTATCAGTAATTTTTATATTCTAAATAGTGCTAATATTTATATTATTATTTATGCTTTTTTCCTGCTTTATCTAAAACATAATTGATAGGCTAAATAATAATTTTTTAGAAAATTAATGCAAAATGCATCATCTGGTAAAAAATAAATATAAATTACTCTAGGACACTTTTATCAAATTTTTCGTTAAGATCGGTTGATATCTATTATGGTTATTAATTTTTTAGAAAATATGGATATCTTAGATATTTAATAGTTCTAAAATTTTTTTATATGAAGTAAAATATGAAGAATATTCTCATTATTTGTCATCAGTATCTCCATAAATAAACATCCAAAATTGAAAGAAATAAAGATTTTTGTTGAATACAATAGCTTTATGGTATTTTTTATAAAATTCTAAGATCACTAAAAATAATTTGTTTTATAATAAAAATAAATATTAGGTAATACTTTATATTATTCCCTTAAGGCAGGCATGATACCTTTATTATGATTAGTTTTAAAAGTTCTGTATTAACATTATTAACATGACTGTATCAAATGATTTATCGTTCGTTTTAATCACCTTTACTACTCAGGATAAGAATAAGAATGATAAAATATCTTTAAAATTTTATCTGATCCATAAATATAGTTCGTAATATTTAGAGCATCTGGAAAGTTACTCTTCTTGTGACGAAGAACATGAGGTGTTTCATTAGAGATGAGATACCAATGTGTAGGGTAACACAGCATATTTAGTTATTAATAATGTATTATAATATTATTTATTGTTTAGGTTAGGTATTCAAACTTGCTGATATAATTTAAGGTAATAAGATTATATCTTATATGAATATACCAGCCATAGATATCTTCAAGATAAATATCATCTAATGTCTCTGTATATATTTATAATGTATTATCTTTGTGAGATATATCGGATGATAATCAACTATACTAATGACCAAAAATATAAAAAACTTGTTTCAAGTATAGATTGCACTTTATATTAATTCTAAAATTCTTTCATAAGAGATACAACCTATTAACTCGTATAAATCAGCATAATAATATTATCACTCTGATTACTTAGATATTTATACGTATTAGCACATAATCAGTTGATTGGTAAGTATTAATTATTTAAAAAATCAATTTATTATCTAATATTCAGTAAAATAGAGAATAATATTTTAGATTTAAATATTTATTTAATAAATCTAAGTTAGGTAGTCTCTTGATACTTATCTTACGCAGTATATATTAATAATTATATCGATGCACTAAATAATATTATGAAATAACTATAAGATAGCTATCTTATAGTTATTGGCTATTTTTCAACAGTATCTTTTAGTATAACCTTATTTATTGGATTAAATGTACTAAGATAAAGGTATTATATTGACAATCTAGCTCTCAGAAGAGGAAAGCAATGCGATATATCACAGCGTTGATTACCCAAGCAAAGGCGGCTATAGAGAGTGCTGAAGATATTACTGCACTGGATAAAGTGCGTGTTGCATATCTAGGTACGGCAGGTTATCTTACGGTGGCAATCAAGTCACTACGAGAGCTGCCTGTAGAAAAGATTCCGGCTGCTGGTGCTATGATTAACCAGGCCAAACAAGAAGTACAGACTATCCTTAATGCTCGTAAATTATATCTGAGATCAGAGGCATTGAATGAAAGTTTAGCTAGAGATACTATAGATGTTTCTCTTCCAGGACGTCGTGCGGAAAACGGCGGCTTACATCCCATCACCCGTACTATTGATCGTATTGAAACTTTCTTTTTTGAACTAGGATTCTCAGTGCACAGTGGTCCCGAAGTAGAAGATAATTACCATAATTTCGATGCTTTAAACATTCCTGTTCACCATCCAGCACGTGCTGATCATGATACTTTCTGGTTTGACGAAAATCGTTTGCTTCGCACGCAAACATCAGGTGTTCAGATACGTGCTATTAAAGAACATCAGCCTCCAATTCGTATTATTGCTCCAGGACGTGTGTACCGTAATGATTACGACCAGATGCACACCCCTATGTTTCATCAAATGGAAGGGCTTGTTATCGATCAATATATTAGCTTTACTAATCTAAAAGGTACTTTATATGATTTCCTAAATAACTTCTTTACAAAAGATGTGAATATTCGTTTTCGTCCTTCCTACTTCCCATTTACTGAACCTTCTGCAGAAGTGGATGTCATGCATGTGACAGGCAAATGGCTGGAAGTTTTAGGATGTGGCATGGTTCATCCAAAAGTGCTGCACAACTTAGGTATTAATCCAGAAATTTATTCCGGATTTGCATTTGGTATGGGTATTGAACGTTTGACGATGATACGTTATAGCGTTACCGATCTACGTGTATTTTTCGAAAATGACCTACGTTTCCTAGAACAGTTTAAGTAAGAAAGGATTATAAATGAAATTTAGTGAATTATGGTTACGTGAATGGGTAAATCCAGATATTAGCATTGAAACATTATCAGAACAGCTTACCATGGCAGGTATACAAGTTGATATTATAGAAGCAGTTTCCAGTACATTTAAAGGCGTCTTCATTGGCGAAGTCATGGAATGCTCTCATCATCCGATATTAAATAACCTATGGATAATCAAGGTGAATACTGGCAGCGAAAATTTTTTAGAAAACGTCTGCAGCACATATAATTGTCGAGTAGGACTTAGAGTTGCTGTTGCAACTATAGGTGCTGTACTGCCAGGAGATTTAAAGATTAAAGAAAGTCAAATAGCAGGTAAACCTTCTGGAGGTATTGTGTGTTCGTTTTCTAATCTTGGTCTTGCCGAAGATCAGGATAGCATTCTTGCCTTGCCAGAAGATGCACCTGTAGGCAATGATATTTATGAATATCTACAGTTACAAGATAATACTATTGAAATTTCTGTAACCCCAAATCGTTCTGATTGTTTAAGTATTATCGGTGTGGCTCGTGAGATTGCAGCTTTAAACAAGTTGCTTTTAAGAGAACCAATAATAGATGCTGTGCCTGCGGTAATTCATGATACTTTATCTATTAGTGTTGAAGCAACTGATGCTTGTCCACGTTATTTAGGCCGAGTTATAAAAAATATTAATTTAAGCATTCCAACACCTTTGTGGATGCGTGAACGACTCCGTCGTTCTGGAATTAGATCTATCAACTTAGTAGTTGATGTAACCAACTATGTTCTGATAGAGTTAGGTCAGCCAATGCATGCCTTTGACTTAAATCGTATTGAAGGCAATATTGTAGTACGAATGGCCAAGGATGGTGAGACATTAATTCTGCTGAATGGTAATGCAGCAGAATTATCTGGAGATACGTTGGTTATTGCCGATCAAAAGAAAGTACTCGCTATGGGTGGTATTTTAGGTGGTGCATATTCCAGTATAAATGCAGAAACCGAGAATATTCTATTAGAATGCGCCTACTTTGCTCCAACTTCTATTATTGGTCGAGCACGTCGTCATTCTTTAAATACTTATGCATCTCACCGTTACGAGCGTGGCGTAGATCCATGCCTACAAAATAAGGCAATGGAACGAGCTACTCGTCTATTGATTGATATCTGTGATTGTCAGGCTGGCCCCGTAATTAACGTTACAAATAAAGAAGCATTGCCGAAAAGTTCTAATATAACGTTACGCCGTGCAACATTAGATCGCCTTATTGGTCATCATATAGATGATAAGCAGGTCACTGATATTTTAAAAGGTCTTGGCTTTAAACTAAGATGTAGCAAGGATATATGGCAGGCTGTCGCACCAAGCTGGTCTGTTAATATGAATATAGAAGAAGATCTCGTTGAAGAAGTAGTACGTTTATACGGCTATAATAATCTCCCAAACATGCCTATAAAAGCAGACCTGATCATGAATACACATCTTGAAGAGAATTTGCCACTTAAGCGTGTGAAAACCATGCTAGTCGATCGTGGGTATCAGGAAGCTATTACCTACAGTTTTGTTGATCCTAATATGCAAAAACTATTGCATCCCTATGAAGATGCTTTAGTCTTACCAAGACCAATTTCTTCTGAAATGTCCGCAATGCGTCTGTCTTTATGGACCGGTTTGCTGTCTGCAGTTATATACAACCAGAATAGGCAGCAGTCACGTGTACGTTTATTCGAAACTGGTTTACGTTTTGTGCCTGATGAATTTGCTAATTTAGGTGTGCGTCAGGATATCATGCTTGCTGGAGTCATTACTGGTAATCGTTATAAAGAACATTGGAATCTAGAAAGTCAGATTATAGATTTCTATGATGTAAAAGGAGACCTAGAATCTATTTTAGATTTAACCTGCAAAATGGATGAAGTACAATTCAAAGCAGAGGGACATCCTGCTTTGCATGCCGGTCAGAGTGCAGGAATTTATTTGACAGGGAAAATGATTGGTTTTATTGGTGTACTAAATCCATATTTAGAACATAAACTAGACTTAAATGGTCGTGCAGTTCTTTTTGAAATAGTTTGGGATGCTATCTCTAAGAGCCGCATTCCACAAGCTAACAGAGTGTCACGCTATACTTCCCATCGTCGTGATATCTCTATTATCGTACCTCAACACATTCCTGCAGGCGATATCTTATCGGAGTGTAAGAGAATTACCGCAAATAAGGTGGTTGCCTTAAACTTGTTTGACGTATACTATGGTCCAGCTATTATTAAAGGTTATAAGAGCTTAGCCATCAGCCTGGTATTTCAAGCTATAACACGCAAACTAGAAGAAAAGGAGATTTCTGCTACCGTGGAAAAATGTGTAGATGTATTAAAACAGCGCTTCAGCGCATCCTTGAGAGATTAAAAACCATGGCTCTCACTAAATCTGAAATATCTGAACACTTGTTTACAAAGTTAAAGATTAATAAAGGAGATGCGAAAGACCTCGTAGAAAGATTTTTTGAAGAGGTTCGTCAGGCATTAGAAAATGGCGAGCATGTTAAATTATCCAGCTTTGGTAGCTTTAGTCTGCGCTATAAAAATCAAAGACCTGGGCGTAACCCTAAAACTGGAGAAGATATTCCTGTTAAAGCACGTCGTGTTGTTACTTTCCGCCCGGGTTATAAGCTGAAAATCAGGATAGGACAAGTAATGCATAAAGAGTAAGATGCTATAAGAATCTTATTATTAAATATTCCTCAGTAAATGAGTTAATGCAATAAATGTTTATATATGAAAATAAGAAGTTATGTAAACTATTAAAATACAGCAGTAAATATCTTAGAGGGATATTTATCCTATAATATATAATTGTAGAATTATATAAAAGAATCAAGTTGCTTTATTAAAAAGATAAAGAGCGCCTTATTTCCCCTGGCGCAACCAAAAATAAACTAACCATATACTTAGCAAAATAATTTTAGATCAATACTCTATACATCTAGCCTACTTATAAAAGAATTAGAGGTATTAATAGCTTATATCCTCTATTAACAGAGATTACCAAGCGTAATTATAATAGCAACATAAATAACTCTTGAAGTATCTTATACTTGACACATTATTTTATCTTACCAAAAAATATTTTCGAGAGGGTATAAATAGATCAAAATAAAAAGCATATTATTAATTTAATGTCTTATATCCTGTAGGAGACGGCTACTGCACATCCTCTTAATAAACACGCTGATATTTAAATAGCTATTCTCCACCCTCTCTTGAACATCTACCCATATCAGCTAAAAGTATGTTTAATTAAACTTGTTATGTTAGATAATTAATGTATTATGGTATAATATTTTCGGATCTTATGGCTGCTCTTTAGATACAGATTTATTATTTATGAAAGTGCTATGTAAATAGTATAACCTTGAGTAGATTTTCTAATAATTATTAATATTCAGAGCGCTTGAAAAATTTTTTATAATAGAATTTAAATCAGAAATATTACTAATAGCATGGTTTGACTACTCATTATTTATCTCTTTTACAAAGAAACAGCTTCTTGTCTCATAATCAACACTGCCTGCAAAATTCCAGAAAAAATAAATTTATTCTGTTATTAGGTCTAAAATGATTAGAAGAAATTTGTAGAATAATATTCTACTATATTCTTTTATTCATAATAGATTTTTATATAATTCTTATATTATATACAAAATAATCAAGAAAATAGGAGAGAGTAATGTCTTTTGAACTACCTGAATTACCATATAAAAGAAATGCACTAGAACCATACATCTCCGAAGAAACTATCAACTACCATTATGATAAACATCATGGCAACTACGTTCTCAACTTAAACACCTTAATTCAAGGTACTGAATTTGTAAGCAAATCATTAGAAGATATCATAAAGACTGCTACTGGCAGTACATTTAATAATGCTGCGCAGGTCTGGAACCATACTTTTTACTGGCATTGTCTGTCTCCAACAGGTGGCAAAATTCCTACTGGAATTTTGGCTGAAGCAATTAACAAAACCTTTAGTTCTTTTGAGCTATTTAAAGTAGATTTTATACAATCTGCAATGAGTAACTTTGGTTCTGGTTGGACTTGGCTAGTTAAAAAAGATAACGATTGTCTAGCTATAGTAAATACCTCGAATGCAGAAACCATCATAACTGAAGGACAAAAACCACTTTTAACGATCGATGTTTGGGAGCACGCCTACTATATTGATTACCGTAATATGCGTGCTAAATATTTAGATAATTTCTGGTCTATAGTAAACTGGGAATTCGTAGCCCAAAATATGGTATAACTTTTCAAATAAAGCATATGTAAGGTAGTGTGATTACAACGACCTTACATATATCTATGCATATAAATATAGTTTATATATGCATGATATTTATTCAATATAGCGATATGCTAGAGTATTAATAATAATTACTGATTCAATTAAATAAGATAATATCTTTTGATATTTTTGCAGTATCTGCGTGATTTAGTAAAATTTAGAATTTTTTCGAGGTAATATATTATGTTCTTATTATGTTAAAATATACTAACACGTGACAACTGATTTATTCAACAGCAAAAACTGTATAGTAGTTCAATGATTAGTAATATTATATTCTATAAAGTATTAAAATTTAATAAGATTGTCTATTGCTTATTTTTTCAGTGCAGAAGATAATATTATTTAAGTAAGCTATTATTAATTATGGAATTTTATTTTTCTTACGTAATTCATTAAGACAGTGGCTAAGATTATTATCCATAGAGGCTTTAACACAGATTTTTTTTCCTGTATTAGGATGTTTGAAGATTAGAGATGATGCATGCAAGAACAAGCGATTTAAACCGGTTTCCTTAATTTGCCTATCAAATTGACGGTCACCATATCGATCATCAAAAGCAATAGGATGACCAGCATAAAGTGTATGCACGCGTATTTGGTGCGTACGCCCTGTAATAGGCCGTGCTCTTACTAGGGTAGAATTTTTAAATCGTTCTTCTATTTTGAATAATGTCTCTGAATGTTTACCTTCTGTATCTACTTTTATGATACGTTGACCGCTTTTGGTAATATTTTTTAGTAACGGAGCTTCAACTATTTTGCAATGAGATTGCCACTGATTACGAACTAATGCAAGATAATCTTTATAAATCTCTTTCATGCGTAGTTGTTCATGCAGAATACGTAAGGACGATCTTTTTTTGGCTATTATGAGTGCTCCAGATGTTTCACGGTCTAAACGATGAACCAACTCAAGAAACTCTGCTTCAGGACGCAATGCACGCATTGCTTCTATAATGCCAAATTTTAATCCACTACCGCCATGCACAGCCGTTCCTGAAGGTTTATTAAGTACTAGCAGGTCATCATCTTCAAATATAATACAATGTTTTAACTCTGCTACCTTATTCATCTTTACAGAAACCAATTTTTCATCACGTTCAATAATGCGCACTGGAGGAATACGCACTTCATCGCCAGTCTGCAATTTATATCTTGGTTTAATACGTTTTTTATTAACACGAACCTCACCCTTAACTAGTATACGATAAATCATATTTTTTGGCATTCCTTTAAGTTGAGCGCGCAAAAAATTATCAATTCGTTTCCTATCTTCATCAGCTCTAATGGTGACTAACTTTGCCGATGTTCTATTAAGACTCATATTCATATCTAAATCCATGTATACGGTTTTCAATAGATATCTTTAAGATCTCCGTTTGCATTATGATATATTTGCGAGAACTTTATCAAACTAATATCTTGATTAATGCGTATTTATCAGAAACAAAATAATTTTCATTATAAATAATGATTAAAGAAGTAATCAATATCGCAAAATAACTAGTGTAATAGCTTGAAGATATTTCATAATTTTATGTTATAATTGCTTTGTAACTACCATTGATTCTTAGTTATTGATAGAAATTTCTTTATTATAATAAGATATTCATTGATTTTAAAATATAGCATATTAGGCCCTACAAACCTATGAATATGTTATTATCTTATGATAATTATAATTATAAATACCTCATATATATCATATTACTTCTATCGCTAAGAACAATGGTGACATATTTGAGACTGTATTAGTCATCTATCTTCACGGGCCTAAGAAATGATGCTGAATAATTATAAAACCTATTATTTGTTATATTTTTATAATGTATCAGGTAGTTTCATTAGGCCAAAGAAGGACTATCTTAATATTAGGAATGGAAATTATCTGCTATATCATGGCTATTAAAGATTATAGATATGTAGACAGGTATTTGTTATAGATCAGTACATTAATAAATGATAAAATACTAATAATTTCTAGAATAAATTCAGTTATTAGGCTTACTTCATTACAGTAGAAACACTTAATAGGTTAAAGAAGATGTAGTTGTTTCATAAATTAGTATTCTCATGTTTCTTAGTTAACTTAGTTGGTAATTTATGCAAACATAAAAATAGTTTAAAATATGTTTAATATTGCTCTAGTTTATGAAATATCTTATAAATACTACTCATTTTGAATAACTCAAGAAAGCATGAAAGGATATTATCTTAGCAATGAGTGTACATGATATAATGCTCTTTAACGCATATACAATGGTTAAATAACCAGATCACATATCCTTATGTCCTCTTTCTCTACTAGTAATTTTATTACGTATTGTTTAGAATATTTATTAGACTAAATAATATGATTATACTTTGCGAATCTATACGCCCTCATGACAATATGATTTATCTTTATACAGATTTAATATAGCAGTAAAATACTGATCAATTATTGTATCTTATTATTTTTGATGAATATAATGATATTACTGAAGAAAATCCTATAGCCCTACACTAATAAATATCTGTTTCTTTTATTATACTAATGAATTTTATGTAGGCTGATTAAATAAGATAACAGCTCTGTTGTATAAACTATTATCTACTAGATAACCTAAAAAAGTTTAGTATCTATATTTTAATGGATTATATTTATCGTCTTTATTTATCATATTCATAATTTATTAATAAGTCATAAAACTAAATTATCTAATAAAGACATAAATATAAAATAGAATAACCTAAACCTTTTTAGAATTTTAGTATACAGTGAAAAGTATTATTTATAACTAGTATGAAATCTATAAGTATGTAATAATAATAAATTTATACAACATCAGAATTGCCTAAAGATCTTAAAATATGTGTGTATCAAATTAAGTTTTTAAAAACTCAAAATTTATCAATAACTTTGATTTTTGCAATGTTCTTTTACAATTTTATTGTTTCTTAGAAAAGAATTTTTAGGAAGTACTTAGATAATAATTTGTATAAAACAATATTTATTTTTTAGCTAGATACATGCAAAATTATTCTAAGATGTAAAATATAAATTTTTGTAAGTTTAGTTATTTATTATTTCCGTTACTATCATTTAAAAATATCTATTTAAATACATTAAGGTTTTCATGCAAAAAATTGTATTGGCAACTACAAGTTTAGGCAAAGCACGTGAGTTAAAAAGTCTACTAGCTAATCTAAGTTTAGACTGTGTGACTCAGACTGAATTGGATGTGAAGTATATCGAAGAGACAGGTCTCACGTTTATAGAGAACTCGATTATTAAAGCACGACATGCTGCGGAAAGTACCGGGTTACCTGCAATTGCAGACGACTCTGGTTTATCTGTAGATGCGCTTGGTGGAGCTCCAGGAATACAATCTGCACGTTATGCTGGTCTTAAAAAAGTTAGTGATCGCCAAAATGTTGACAAGCTTTTGGAGGCACTTAAAGATGTTCCAGAAGGTAAGCGTCAAGCTAAATTTCACTGCGTTCTAGTCTACTTAAGCCATGCAAAAAGCCCAGTACCACTAGTATGTCATGGTAGCATGTCAGGTGAAATTAGCCTTAAGCCATCAGGAGAAGGAGGTTTTGGCTATGATTCTATCTTCAAAATTACTGAATTAGGATGTTCTATTGCTGAGCTAACTGGAGATCAGAAAAATTCAATTTCACATCGTGGTCAAGCATTAAAGATTTTACTAGAAATGATATGCAATGTTTAAGCTACCTCCACTCAGCCTTTATATACACTTCCCATGGTGCTTACAAAGATGTCCATACTGTGATTTCAATGTTCATCTTGCAAAAGATGATATTCCATCCATAGAATACGTCAACCATTTACTGGCTGATTTAGATAACGATTTATCATTCACTTCTGGACGTGAAATTAGTACAATTTTTATTGGTGGTGGTACTCCTAGTTTACTCAGTGTAAAAAGTATGCATCGTTTAATGAATGGCATACGCATGCGATTACCATTGGCTGTAAATGCTGAAGTAACAATGGAGGCTAATCCAGGAACTATGGCACCCGATCGCTTAAGTTCTTACCAGAGTGCTGGTATTAACCGTATTTCTATTGGCGTTCAAAGCTTTAACAAAGATCATTTAAAAACGTTAGGTTGCATGCATAGCCCAGAAGACTCAATTAGAGCTTTATTGCTGGCTCAAGGACGAGGACTGCGCAGTTTTAACCTTGATCTTATGTATGGCTTACTAAACCAGTCCTTGGAAGAAGCTATAGAAGATTTACGACAGGCTATTGAGCTTAATAATCCTCCTCATTTATCTTGGTATCAACTAACTATTGAGGCTAATACGCTGCTCGCTTCAAGGCCTCCACAATTACCAAATGAAGATACTATATGGAATATTTTACAGAACGGAGATGCGCTTTTAAGTGCTGCTGGTTATCAACAGTATGAAATATCGGCATACGCCAAATCAGGCTACCAATGTGATCACAATCTAAATTATTGGCGCTTTGGAGATTATCTTGGTATTGGGTGCGGTTCGCATGGTAAAATAACTTTTGAAAATTCTTATATTCTACGCACTGTAAAAACACGCCATCCTCGTGGATATATGCAAGGACGTTATTTGCATAAACAGGATCCAGTGGACAGTAATAATCGCCCATTCGAATTTTTCATGAACCGTTTCAGGTTGCTTGAACCAATGCCAAGATTAGAGTTTCAGCTTTATACAGGACTTGGAGAAGAAGTTATTAGAGAACAGATAGATCATGCAATAGCATACAATTATATTATAGAGACTGATGAGTCGTGGCAAATAACTAAGCACGGTAAGTTTTTCTTCAATTCTTTACTAGAGTTGTTTCTCTAATAGATATTTTATGGCTATTATATGAATATCAATTTTAAATTATCTCAGTAGAGATAATTTAAAATTGATATTTCTAGCTAAATTATGCTTATCCTGTGGTTATGAGGAGAATTATAGTTCATTTGTAGAAATATAAAATATCAAATAACATGTTAGTGGTTTTTCTAGATAAGAGCAGAAATAATTATATGTTCTTATGAAATATCAGTAATCTTATTCTTATCTCCTCTGCTTTATACTATTTGTCAAATAAATATAGATAGGGATAGAAGACACTAGTTTGAATGCCATGCATGATATTTAAACATCTCCAAAAATAAGAAAGTTTTAATAAGTATATTATTCATTAACCAAGATACTGTATTGTACGTATTGCTTTCTTCTAATCTTGTTAAAACTAGCTTATGTATTTTAAATGCATGCTTTAAATTAGACGCTAAATATCTAAAATATGTAAAAAATTATTTTTATTAGAGTCATAGTCAGAGTCAGAACTAGAGTTACTTAACTACCAAGTGCTAAAATTATATTATTAAGTAATAAAACCAGTTATTGCGGAGAAATAAAATTATGTATAATGAAATCTTCTTATTCAGCAGAGCTGACTACAGAAGGCCACTATAATACTTTCTTAATAGAACAATATATGAAACTAAATTATTTTTTATACAGAATAATAAAAATATTAAAGACTACTTTTATTGAATTCTCTTCTCTATTATCTTACATGATATATTATATACTGATATAATTTATTACCTTGCAGTCAAAGGCTTTATCAAGTAATGACTAGCACTTCATATGGCTTTCTGCAAGCTCTTTTCAATCATTATAAAGATGAAATAAATGTATCATTAAAAATATAAAATGCTTGCAAGTACTAAAAAATTTAATTTATATAGGAAAATATAATTGCGTTTGTACATCTAGTATAATCAATCTGATCATGTGAGATTATTAATCTTCTGATATAACTTAGAATTTATTGATGTATAAACAATAATAAATAGCTATTGCTAGAGCCACATAAATTTTTTGATATGTAGAAAGAGATGAAAAGATATTAATCTTAATGTGGAAAATATAGTGATATTCTTCTTGAATTTTCGACTATTTATTACTTTGTCTCAAGACTGAGTAATCACATTTCTTCATGCTATGATTATTTATTTTGCTTATAACGAGATCATTGCGCAGATTATCTTTTTCGTCAATTCATCAAGGAATTTAAGAACAGAGTTAGCGTTATTAGCATATGCTTGCTTAAAATTATTTCTTAGTTATTTTTACTTTAACATTTTATCTGAATTATAAGAATGGCTAAAATAATTATTTATATAGAGAATACTATTCTTGTTATAGAAGCTAGCTAGGTTATTACTATCAATCCTAAATAAAATTTTTTCTCCATTCTTAATACTTCATCTTACTCAAGAAATTTACAGTTTTCTAAATAAAATAAACACATAAAAAGTTAACAAGAGCTTAATTTCTTGAAGACTATAGTTATTGATGACTTTTGCATGCTTTAGGAAAGGTCTAATACAATAATTCCTTGCAACAATAAGTAGTAGAACGGGTATTACAAAAATAGGAGTCCTAAATAAGATTAATGATATACTATTGTCAATAAGACCTCATAAGATGATCATATCTATTCATATTATTGCTCGTTTTCTAAGAAGTATTCAGAACTTTATTATTAGAAATAATTAAATAAGTTATTGCAATTTTCCTTGAGTTTTATACAAGAGGGAGCTATTAGAATAATTATTCTATAATAAATTTAAAGTTCTATTGATGTGAAGCTCATTAGATTCGCATAATAAATAGATGCAACAAGCAGTCATAATAAAATTAATCATATTATTACTTCTTAATTCTGCGCTGAATTGCATTTATCAGCATGCCTGTCACAGATATATTAGAGAATGCTGCCTCAATTTCACGAGCACAGGTTGGGCTAGTAATATTAATCTCTGTGAGATGATCTCCTATGATGTCCAAACCAACAAAGAGCAGACCTTTCTCTTTTAATATTGGAGCTACTTTTCGTGCAATAGCCCAATCACTTTCAGTTAGTGGACGAGCTTCACCACGACCACCAGCAGTTAAATTTCCACGGGATTCACCCTTCTTAGGAATACGTGCTAAACAGTATGGAACTGGTTCTCCATCAACTACTAGAACTCGTTTATCACCGTATTTAATCTCCGACAAGAATTTTTGCGCTATACAGAAACGAGTACCATACCCAGTTAGGGTTTCAATAATTACGGATAGATTAAAATCTTTTTTTTTCACTCGGAAAACTAACTTGCCACCCATGCCATCTAAAGGTTTTAGAATAATATCTCCATGTTTATCATAAAATTCACGTATCTGTTTCGCTTGACGCGTAACTAAAGTATCTGTGATGATATCTGGAAAATACGAGATAAACAGCTTTTCATTGCAGTCACGTATACTCTGTGGCTTATTTACTATCAGTGTACCTTGGTCTTCAGCACGCTCTAGGATGTGAGTAGCGTATATAAACTCAGAATCACAAGGAGGATCCTTGCGGGCTAAGATGACATCTAGTTCAGACAGTTCAATATCCTGTTCACCGTAAAAAGAATACCAGCTTTCTTGATCTTCTTTGACTTTAAGTAATCTAGTCCTTGCACATCCTGCGCCTCTATACATATATAGATCATTCATTTCCATATAGTGTAGTTCATAGCCATGCTTTTGAGCTTCTAATAACATCGCAAAACTAGTATCTTTTTGGATATTAATAGAATTAATGGGATCCATTACAATACCAAACTTAATCATGATCTTCCTGTTGAAATTATTCTGATATTTCTAAAAGTTTTTAAAAATGTAATTTTATTTTTAATAAACAATACATTAAAGTTAGACAATTTGTATTGCTTAATAAAGATATCCTACTAAATGTTTTAATTAAAAAATTTTAACTGTAGGACAAAATATACGTGTTATTATAAGATAAATATTATTTTGCTATTATGATCATGTTTTGATCATATATAAGCTGTCTGACTTATAGTACAAATTCTATTTTAGCTTCCTGTTCCATAGCATATGCTATGATGCTATGGATTTAACTACCATGTACGTTACTAATATTTTAAGATACTGTTTAAATATTAGAGATATTAGGCACCTTTGTTGTCATCATATGTAACTAGCTTCTTTTGTGCTGTGTGTACTTGTTCTGTATAAAAATAATAAGATCAGGAACTGAACAGTACATTAATATAAGAATAGACCTAGTGACTTAATATGTTTATTTCCTAGTTATTATTAACTTCAAAGTATCGAGGAAGTACACGAATTAAGAGATAAGAAAATAGACTATAACATAAAGTTGATTCACTGATATATGTATTAAATTATTTAGTACTTATATACAGAGCTTATTTTATTAGTCGATCAATGAGGATAAAAATAAGTACCTATCAGGTATATTTACACTTCTGAATTATATTTTTGAAATTATGTGAGATTTGTTTATATATTAATAATTTTCTAATCAAGCGAGAAAGACTTAAAAATACTCAGGATATTATTGCTTACGTATTAGCTTTATAAGCATCTTATATATGAATTAGTTTTTCATTAACAATATAACAATAATAAAATTATCTTGTACAGCACAGTATTATAGCGAATCAAGGGTACAAATTTTTTAGCACCTATAGGAAGTAGGAAATCAAATATTTAAAATATTTAAAAATATTTACTAAATGAACTAATAAAAACTTGCATATTGATCTTTTGCCAGTGATACTCCTAAAAATTACAAGTAACTCCTGAACAATCTTTACTTCAACAAAAGATTATTTCGTTTTATAATTGATTTGTAATATTTACAAGCCCTTGTGTTCTTCATAAAGAATACAAGGATTATATATTAATAACTATGCTTAATATTTCGAGATTCTCAGGGAACGTCTAATTTAAAAAAATTTTTGTATTTTACAAGTTGTTTGTATAAGCTAGATCAAATAAGTCTTAAGTAAATTGTGAATTGTGTAACAGAGAAAAATATAAAGAACAGCGCTAATGTAATATTTAGCCTCCTAATCCGTTATAAAAAATATATCTATGTCTTTGGATGAGAATGCATTAGTCAGGACTAGTCTGATATATTTTACATATTATTTTTTCATGAATTAATCGCTAATAACATTAGCTTTCATCATGAAAGTACACAACTTATTTTGACAAATACCATAAATTTATTTATAAGCTCAGCAAGCACAGATTACTCAGCAATATATTGAATGATTTATCTTAGAATAAGCTTTTAAAAAAGCTAATTACGGACTAGAGCTATCTTATTCTGAAATTACTCATCAGGCACTCCTCTGATAAACAAGGTAGAACAAAACATTTAGTATTAATGAATTAAGATCTATTAAAAAATTGAGAAGATCTTTGCTGAGGCAGCATCTTAAGAGTGATTAATATTTTAAAGGATAGTGTTCTAATAAGAATTTTATTAATCAATTAAATAAAATAATTCTTAAAGTAAGTTGTTTATTTTTATTCTACAACTGTTAATTAAAAGAGAAGCAAGATTATATCTTGCTTCTCTTAGATTTATATTCTTGATATTTCTTCATGATTATTTTACGAAAATATTTTTATTTTTTATAAATTCCAGTTTTATAATTTTAAAATTACTTATGACTTTATAGCATAGCTCTAAATCCTATGAATATAAGATTATTTATATTTCTAAATGCAATATTATTTCAGCAATATTATTTATCGGTACTATACAAAGATTCTGTTATGCATAGTAACTGCTATCAGATCATTTTTAATTTACTTTCAGATTAATTTTAAAATCATTGAAATATGCAATTATTTTAATTTTGTAACTGATCTATATCAGTGCTTAGTCTTGTTAAAATCATCGAAATACATAAAATATGAAAAAGCAATCCTTGATATAATATCATTGACTAATAGGGATACATAAAATGTATTTACAAGAGTACTAGAAAAATATAGGCAAATTTCTTGCACTTAATACTGTTGCAGTGTTATTTATTTTAACATATGGAAAAGTTCTTTTTATATATTTACACATCATAGTAGTTACATATTGTTTGCAAGTAGGACTCTATACCTGATAAGCAGCAGGTATTAAAGTTATCTATGGTAACTTCTCAATAATATATCTACCTAAAAATAAGTGTAGACTATCTAAATAAGGCATGCCCTAGCACAATAATATTATTGTCTTAACAGACTTATCCAGTTCTTCTCATTATTACTAGTAGTTGCATCAGTTTAGATTTGATTAGGTCATAATTTTTATTTACTATTAATTGATCGAAGGTCATATAGTTTTATTCTTTTAGACTAAAAATATAATATATTTATATTAATTTATTTATGCTATAGCACTTGCCTTAATAAATATTTTTTTGATAAAATTATAACTAATATTTAATAATATGATGCAAAAAAGAATGAAGTTCCTCTATAAGATATATTTTACAAAAGATTGGATCAAAATATTTAAAAAATTAATCTTTTATGTATTCTGCTTGACTTATAAAACTAGGTATACTACCTAAAAGAGCAAAGTGAATTATACTTAGATATACGTTTATATTGATGTTCTCGTTATATAATCAGTTTTATTAGTATGTGATTTGTTCTCAAAAATTAATATATTATAAATACTAATCTTATCCCTCTTCATGAATTTTTAGACGCTAGATTGCTCTACTTAGAATTTTATTCTTCTAATCAGCATATAGGATTACTATATGTTAATATTTTTATTTATTATTTTTAATATTAATGATCTTCGGCAAATATAGTATAATAACATAAGTAATGCTATTATGCTCTTTTACATAGATTTTCATGACTAAAAACTAATCAGTAATAGGTCAATATTCTCATAAGTTAATTGAGGACGCCCCGATAAAGATGATAGCAAAATACTATTAAATCATTAGTAGATACTTCTTCTCGCTTTATTAAAGAATCATAAATAACTATGCTATATTCATGGTATGGTTCGCATGTGTTCTATCTACTAATGCTATTTATATTTTATATTATCAGATCTTAAATAACTATTTAAAACTATTTTTTATTATGGTGATCCCTTTATGTTCTTGTATCCTTATAAAAATTAATATACAAGAAAATGTTTATCTAATTATTTTTTGAAAAAATCTTTATTAAATTAATAAACATCATTCTTCACAAAACAGAATAAATGTCTTGATTATAAAGGCGAAGTAAATAAAAGAAATTAATATGAAATTTCTTACGCAAAAATAATCCTGTATTCTATTATTAATAATAGATAATGACAAGAATATAACCTTATTTATAGATATCATAAGAATAACATCAGAATACCTATCCGCATCTTCAATGAAAAACTATTTAGCTCAGTATGCTACTTATAACCATAGATTCACGACTCTAAGTTTTTTATATACAGTATATGCAGTAGTTGATCTAATCAAGAATGTCATTATACATGTAAATTGTTTATTATGTCATATCTCTTGATTATAATATACTTACTGATTCGCATAGTTAGGTCATAAAAATTACCAGTATGCTATAGATTTAATCTATTAGCTAGTGTGTTTATGATTGAGATAGAGTAATAGAGTAATAGAGTAATAATAGTTTTGTTATGCACTCATGGTAGCATTGATCAATATCTAAGAAAGTAATTGTACTATATCTTTTTCTCAGTTTACTCTGGTTTATCTATTACTTGAGATTATTTATGTATCTTGCTAATACTTTTATAGATATATTTGACGTATTTATTGTATGCTAAGCTACATCTAGTATCTACAATAGAATACTTAATAATATCTATTTGTTAATATTATTTTATATTAAGTATCCTATCTTTCTCCTGTTTATACTATTTTATAATAGTATTCCCAATAGTAAATACAGGCTGTTTAGCCTTTTTATTTTATCGTCTTCAGCTTCTTAATTATTGATAAATAATGTTAATACCACTCTGTATTGCACAAAAAGATTTAAGGCTATCTGCGCTAGAGGTTATATATTAACCATGATCAGCACGTGAAACACAAGAACAATTATAATATACAATATAACTATCATACGCTTATGATAATAAGATGATATTTTTAGTTACCATTAATTTATTAAATAATAAATAATTAAGTTTGTTAAATAAAATATTTTTCTCTAATCGGTAGTAAAAAATTTTTATTTTGCTTTGTACTAGAAAATATATTTTCTAAATTATTTTAAAAAATTATGATTAAAATCATTTAAATTTGGATGCATATTATTAAAAGTTTGATATACTATTCTTTTATTTTTTAAGTTATCTTTCATATTAAGGTTGTGATACTATCTTAATTAAACAATTATCAAGACTTCTAGCTGAGGTTAGTTTATATAGTGATTTTCTCTTTTAGATATATTTTATTGCAAAGAAATATTATTTGTATAATATATAATTATATGTAATTTCTTGTATATATTTAAAAGCCTCTTAATATAGTGCTTGTAGAAATAATTTACTTCTGCTATCTTCGCGAGAAGATAATTTATATATTGATATCAGTATTTAAAAGAGTAATTATTTTAATATTTTATAAAATATTTTGAATATCATAAGATTCAGTATTGCGTTAAATATACTCGCACTCTATTATCTTTAAATGTGCTATAACAATTTAATTTGAGATTAAAACAAATGAGCGAAGCGTTAAAGATTCTGAATAACATACGCACTCTTCGTGCGCAAGCTAGAGAATGTATTTTAGAAACTCTGGAAGAAATGTTGGAGAAGTTAGAAGTGGTAGTGCAAGAACGTCGTGCAGAAGAAAACCAAGCTCAAGCAGAAATCGAAGATCGCACACGCAAATTACAACAATATCGTGAAATGCTTATCGCAGATGGCATTGACCCTAACGAACTACTACAAAGTATGAGTGATTGCAAGGTACCTAGTAAATCAAAACGTCTTACACGGCCGGCTAAGTATCAATATATCAATAAAAATAACGAAACTAAAACTTGGACGGGTCAAGGGCGTACTCCTACAACTATTAAACAAGCTATAGAAGAGCAAGGTCAGTCTCTAGAAGATTTTTTACTGTAATAGTAAACATGACTTATATGTTATAATAGCAGGTTTTCAGGCTCAGATTGTGTCATTTAATCAATATGTCTAAATAATTAAACCAATTATTCAATACTTTGACTAATTAAATACATGCATGGCGTATTTTACAAAAGCTTTCATATAGTTTTTGTAAAAACGGTCATGCCTGAATCTTTGTTGATATCTGGAGGTGTTTGATATAATATTTCTATTTTTCTATATTAAAGGAGAGATATATAATAAGAGATGATTAACAGGTTTGATCTGGGTTGCTTAACACAAGACTCAATTGCTTTGCAAAATTCCCTGCATAGATATACTTTTATTTTTGATAATAACCTTAATAAATACGTCATATTATAAATATCTATATCCAATATCCTAGTCGATTCAATCATGCTCTGCCATATCTTTGACCGTAATATCCTATAATTATATTAAATAGCTTATTATTAAATATAATGTTACTCATAAACATAAGAGTTTTGTATTTAAGGATTTAGTAAGTTCGTCATGTGCTTACTTAATATTTATATACTTTTCTTGCAAATTATTTAATCTCGTCTAATAGTTAGTAGTTTACTATCTTATCTAATATTATTTATAATATCAAGTAATGTTATTACGGTGATATTCAATAAAAATTTTAATATTGAATTAAAAAATAATAATTTCATAATTTTCTGCAATAGTATACTCATTAACCAGATAACTCATGATTAGTTTATCTACTATTAGGCACATTCTATTTGATATTGTATTATTCTAGCAACACACATTCTATTAGCTAGAAAATATAATTTTTTGCTATTTTTTTATAATTTTAACATGTTTACCCCTGTAAGAAAATTATTTACTAATCAACATGATGCAATTAATATTAATAACGATGCATCCAATGAAATATCGTTGGGGCAGAATAAGTAATCACCAGGATGGTGATGTGGATGTGTCGGGATGAATTTATATTTGCTATTTCCTTAGAATAATCATTTATATATGTCTATAGAGTTACCTAATATAATTCAAATAGATATGATAAGATGCATTTTTTGAAAGAAATGCTGTACATACTATTTCAATGAATAAATGATGAATATATAGTATTTATTATAAATATTTCTTATATTGTAATCATACTAATAATCACTGATTATATATAGGAGCTATATTTTAAATATTTCTAATTCTAACGAATGAATTTATTTATTAAATACTTATAGTTACATAAGATAAATAAAGCTATTTTTATCATATCTTCTTAAAATTGCGATTATACATCTTGATTCCCTCAGATATCTTTTCTGTGGATGATAAATTATCTACAGAATAAACCTTATCTAGAATAAGTTAAAGATATCTGGATCAAGTAAGTTAATTAAATAAATTTGAGGGCAATAATTCAAAAATCATGATAGTTAATATTATCATAAATAGCATGTAATTTAGCTAATAAAATAGCGGTACGGAAAGATTATCCTGGCTCTATAATACCAAGAAACAATTAACTTTTAATGCATTCAATTTAAATAAATATTGATATTATTAGAAGTTTATAGTTTATTAAAATATAACTCTGTTTAATTAGACGCCCTAATAATAAAATAGCTTACTATTCTTGATCGCATATATTATATACTTATCATTTTTCTTATAGTACTCTTGATTTCTAGAACGCATACGCTCAAATGCTGTTTATGAAAAGTAGCATATATTTATTATCTTTTATTCATTGCCTCATATCAAAGTAATAATCAATAAAACCGTAAAGATCTATAAGAATCTTATGTAATACCAATTTTTAATATTAAAAATCCTTGAAATATTTTCTTTTATCTCATTAGCCTATCACTAAAATAAATATATCAATATATAATACTTGAAATCAAAATATTAATTTTATACTAATATAAGGAAAGAGCCATAATAATTGCATTCTCACGACCAGTAAGAGTTTGGTAATAATCATAACGTACTGAAACTTTATGAAACTCTAATGATTCATAAAGCGCTATAGCTGCGTAGTTAGAGTGCCTAACTTCTAGCCATAAGATTAAAATTTCTTTTTTATTCAGGTCATTAATTAAATATTTTAGCAATTCCCGCGCTAATCCTTTACGTTTCTTAGATGGCGTAATAGCAATATTAAATAGAGTAGCTTCATTACAAACTACTTGTGTAATTGCAAAAGCAACAAGTGTTCCTCCATATTCTAGCTTTAAATTGTGATAGTATTTGCCGCGATTACTGAGAAAAGTCTTTTCAGTCCATGGAAACGCTTGACTGGCGCGCTCAATATTAACAGCAGTTTTAAAATCACTGTTCTTCAGAGTTGATATATGAAATTTTTCTGAGAGGGGTGTATGATTCATAATGATAAATTTTATGGTAAAAATTATTTTGGCATAAGAAATATTAAGATAATTGAACACCCGAAATGTTATTTTGTTATCAAAGTATTTTAAACTAATATAACCACTGTGCTACTCACAGCCATCTTAAAATATATCAATATTACTGTAAGACCTAAAATAATAATATAATATATTTCTTTAATGACTATTTAAATAGTTTATTTCTTAAGGAAGAAAATTGACGTTAATATAAATTAACATAACCAAAATATTTTCATAAAAAATAAAAATTTTTGCATTAATTTAATTTTAGCAAATATTTCTCTTATTTTTGCGCTTTTTAAACTCCTAATGCTTATAAAGCCCTTAAAGAGCAGATTTAATAATATTAAATCTCCAAAGCTATTTTTGGATAGTTCACAATAGGATGTCTAGGAATAACCATCAATTTTATTGATGCAGATTATTTCTATATTGTGATTATAATATTATAAGACCGAGCAAAATTTTCTTACTAAAGAATACTTCCTTTTACTTATTCGGGTATCTTACTATATAAACTATTATTATTTAGAAACTTGTCAGAAGACATCAACTTAATAATATTCTTTTTTCAACATACATAGACAACATGATTTAGATACATATTATAAGTGTTAAGCATGGTGTGAATATAATAATGTTACTTGTAAGACCTAAAGTTAGACAATGCATTACATTTATAGCAATCATGCTATGATGTAACAGATAATATTATCTATATATATTATAGTTCTATAAGTTTATAAGATATTGTATATGCTCCTGGGATTTACTATCGTTAAATGAAATTTGGGTAAAGGGCAATATACAAAAACTATTGTAGGTATACATATGATTATAAATTATGATTATAAATTTACTCTATTTATAAAACATAAATGGTGATCATATTTTATATGATCCTAAACAATAAATAGCATTAAAATATGATGGGTCGTGCGGGATTCGAACCTGCGACCAATTGATTAAAAGTCAACTGCTCTACCGACTGAGCTAACGACCCCCCTTTAAAATCCTAAATGACTATATCTATATCTTTTTTAGTTAGCTAGTACTTAGTGTACTTATTTTCCAGAACAACACAACTAAAATTATAATAATCCTTTTAATTTATTGCATTTAGCATGCGTAATAAAATCATATGAATTATATATGTTGTCTATTTCTGGAGTGAAAAGATAATATTATAGTCTCGCTATACGTTTTTCTGCCTGCTTTGCAGAATCACTCTGTGGGTACTGCTTGATAAGCTTATTATATACTGCATAGGCTTTATCGGATTTTCCTGTTTCTTGCATAATAATACCAATTTTATACATGGCTTGAGGTGCTTTTAAAGATTTAGGATAGTTTTTAACTACTAATGCAAAATAATATGCTGACTGCTCTTTTTTACCTTTATTATAGAATAATTGGCCTATCCAATAATTAGCATTTGGCTGATAGGCTGAATTAGGATATTTTTTAACAAAATTTAGTAGAGAAGCAATCGCCTGATCTTTTTTTTCCTGAACCATGACGAGATCTATCGCATCATTATAAGCTATTTTTATGTCGTCGTCGTAGCTTTTTTTAGCTGATGATAAAGACCGAAAAAATTTATGATTATCATTCGGTATAGAGGAAGAATTAGAATTATTATCTGCAATTTTTTTTTGTAAATTACAATATCTTTCCAAGTGTGAATAGGTATATTGTTGGCGTTCAAGGACTTGATTTAACTTATGTTTATTTTCTTGAATTTGACCACGAAGCAAATCAATGTCGTGCTGATTATCTGAAACTTGTTTCTGTAGTTGAGAAAAAAATTGACCTTGAGCATTAGTAGTGTACTCAAGTGAAGCAATTCGCTGATCTATTGAGGAATAGCTACTAATTGGGGCTTGTGCAATAGCAGCCCCCTCAACTGTTATTGCACTACATAATAATAGAATCAACAAATGTAACCTAAGTTGACTACTCATAAAATTCTCCGTTAATCAGAAATCAGCAATAGTACAGCACGACGATTTTTACTGTATGCAATTTCATCATGCCCTATTAGCGCTGGTTTTTCTTTTCCGTAAGAAATTATAGATATCTTCTCGCTGAGAATCCCATTACCTTGCAAATACATCTTGACTGCATTGGCACGACGTTCTCCCAAAGATATGTTATACTCCGGAGTTCCACGCTCATCAGCATGACCTTCCACAGTTAATCTGTAAGATGGATGTTTATGTAGGAAAGAAGCATACGAAGTTAATACACGGGTGGAGTTAGAGCATATATCGTATTTATCTAGACCAAAGTAAATAATATTATTTTTCTGTAATTTTTGTATTTGAACGATATCATCTTCTAGATATGAAATGTTATTACTCCCTTTTTCTATAATTTTACCAGAATTTATAATTGATTGATCATCATCATTATTTTTATGTGAACTACAGGAAGCAATAGCTATCACAGATATTAATAATATAAAATCATATACATTTTTTTTCATTTTTATCCCTTTTGTTTTGTATTATTAGATATAAATCTCTTTTTCAAGATATTGATTACAGATATGGAGACCAAGCAGGAAATTTTACCTGACTATCAGTTGCAGGAAAATGTAGTTTAAACCGACCGTCAGTAGAAACTATCCATAAAACTGAACCTACTTCTTCAGTGGCACTATAAACAACCATTGTGCCATTTGGTGCGATACTTGGCGTTTCGTCTAGGAACGTATCAGTCAATACTTGATGAGTATCTAAAGAAAGATCTAGTTTAGTAATATGTTGCAAGCCTTCGCTTGTACTAACTATAAACACATATTTACCATCATGACTTACGTCGGCATCTTGATTTTTAGAGCCCTGCCAAGTTATACGCTCAGAAGAACCACTATAAATGTTAATTTTATAAATTTGTGGTACTCCTGTCTGATCAGAGGTAAATGCTATAGTTTGACTATCCGGGAACCATGAAGGTTCCGTATTATTGCTATGATCGTGAGTTATCTGGCTAATTTTTTCGGATCCTAAATCCATGATATATAAGTTAAGACTACCGGTCTTCGAGAGCGCAAACGCTAGTTTTTTACCGTCGGGAGAAAATGATGGTGCACCGTTATGGCATGGGAACGAGGCAATATGGCGAATAGACCCATCGGATAAATTCTGGATTACTAGCACTGATTTACCACTTTCAAAGGTTACATACGCCAATTTGGTACCGTCTGCAGACCACGTAGGAGACATTAATGGTTGAGGTGAGCGATGAACTACGAACTGGTTGTGGCCATCATAGTCAGAAATACGCAGTTCGTAGGCTAACTGATCAAAATTGTTCTGAGCAATATAAGCAATACGAGTGCAAAATGCACCTTTGATCCCTGTCAGCTTTTCAAACACCTCATCGCTACTTGCATGAGCAGAATAACGCAACCACTTTTTGGTAACTTTATATTCGTTATGAGATAATATGCTAATTGAATGAGCAGTAAGATCAACCATATGATAAGAAACTACATAACCTCCATCTGCACTTGGCTGAATATGACCAAGAATAAGAGCATCAATGCCTAATGCAGTCCAAGCATCAGGGGTTACTTCAGAAACTCTTGTTGGTTGTTCTGGGATACGAGTGGTATCAATTGGATTGAATTTACCGCTATTACGTAAATCAGCAGCAATAATTCCACCGATGTCTTCAGGAGGAGCGCCTGATCCTTGCCATATAAATGGTAAAACAACGATTGGGCGTGCAGTATCCACACCCTGAGTAATCACTATTTTTACTTCTGCGCATATAGATGTGGACCACATGCTAAAAAGTAAGATGGCTGTAATAAACACTTGCCTCATTCTTCTTTCCCCAACCTAACCAGCTAACTACTAAAAACTAAATAAAATAGTGCATATATAATTCTATATATCAATTGAGCTCTTGCATTAGCAATTACCACTATACTATGACAAATATTTTGATATGGCTTGAATATTTGCATATCACTAGAAATAAATGGCAATGTCATATATCAGAAGATACTGAATTATAATTTGTATCTAAGAAGAAAAATTTTTACTCAATATCCTGAACATAGAAAGTAGTTGAGCAATTATATCGTGCTTCTGCATACATCTTAAAATGATTCTCTAAATTCTGTTAAATAAAATTATAAAATGCTTGAATACTTAAATCTTAATAGATAAAACATTAAGGCAATCTTACTGGGAATAAATAACGCCTAAAATACTCGCTTACCTTTTCATATGAATATTATAAAAGTCAGTTACTAAGTATTTATATTCTTTCTAATTACTAGAATCTCTAAAAATAATGCAGAAGACTATTTAGCATCAGTTTTAATGTATTAATGATATTTTTATTGATATTAATAAGAATATTAATAGTATAAAGCATTAATATTTTAAATAAAATGTAGGGATAATATCTTAAAAATTAATTGTGCTTATATCCTTAGTATACCTAGAAGCATGAGCGGATCAAATAAGTATGCGATACTCTTTATAGATATTTCGCAAATCAGTATGACCATTTTACTATAAAATATAATCTATTATATATGAAGATGTGTTATATTAATGACAATATTTCGACCATACTAATGTCTTCTTACAAGACAGATATTTTATAGTAATCAGTTGCTACTGATATATAATCTAAATTCATCTAGGTATTTACTGATTGAATCAATTAGGATCATATCCTTATTAAGGCTATAGCAAGAGCAGTTTTTCAAAAATATTTTTACAAAATTTTAAAAAAAACAAAGGTTATATGTAATAAGAATCGATATAAAATATTATATCTTTTCTTGAATCGAAATTATAAACATATGAAAATATTTCATAAGAAATTATAGCTATAAAGCAGGTTTATAGAATATCTTAATTGCTATTACTAAATATCTTAATTGCTATTACTATGTATTATTTATGTAGTAACGCGATGAGATGTTATAATAAATGTATAAGTATACTTTGATTATCTTATAGTATTGATTAACCAATTTTATATCCGGAATTTTTAGAGTGTTAATACAATGAAGTGTTCTAGTGATAGTTATGCTGTCAAAACTTATTAACATCACAACTTAAGATAAAATTCTTATATAAATACTTAGATAACTAAAAAATAATTAGTTTGGTTTGAATGTGATATTAAAATGTTTAAATATCTGGTAAATAGAATTATTAGCTGGTTTAGGATAGTACGCCCTCTTCGCTGCTGATAAGGCAGACTGACACAGTGCATGAGCACCGCCTTCAGAAGTAACGCTTAACAGCGTACCATCTGAAGCAATATTAATGCGTAAGTTACATGTTTCCCCGATAAATACTGGATCAGTATGAAATTTGTTTGTAATTGCATCTTGAATCTGTCTAGCATAGTTATTAATATCTTTACTAGAAACTCCGAGATTAGATTTATCTTCTTTACCAGTTAAGTTAACTTTCGTAGCATTTTTAATATCCACTAATTGATCAAAGAAATCATCAATTTCTTCTACGTTAGAAGCAACTGGCTTCTGGACTTTATTAGAAGCAACTGGCTTCTGGACTTTATTAGAAGCAACTGGCTTCTGGACTTTATTAGAAGCAACTGGCTTCTGGACTTTATTAGAAGCAACTGGCTTCTGGACTTTATTAGAAGCAACTGGCTTCTGGACTTTATTAGAAGCAACTGGCTTCTGGACTTTATTAGAAGCAACTGGCTTCTGGACTTTATTAGAAGCAACTGGCTTCTGGACTTTATTAGAAGCAACTGGCTTCTGGACTTTATTAGAAGCAACTGGCTTCTGGACTTTATTAGAAGCAACTGGCTTCTGGACTTTATTAGAAGCAACTGGCTTAATACCACTCCCTATTGCAACGCTCTCTTCTTTCAGATATTTTAAGCGCAGCTGTTCTGAATTATATTTTCTTTGTAATTCTAGAGTTTGTTTCTCTTTTTGTTTTTTAATTTTTTCTGCATTATCTTGTTGTTGCTGTCGATTATATTGTTGTACTATATTACCGGAATCAACCATTAATATGTTAGTTAGAGATTTATAACTACTACTAATATTTTTATCTTGCATCAGCGAACGCCAGAGTAAGCATACCACCAGGACTATGTGTAAAATAATTGAAATCATGATATAAAAATATATATGATTATTTTTTCTAGATACCTTTACCACAATTTATGTTCCAATACTTACCAATGCTGGCTGCTTAAAAAATAGTTTAAGAAATCAAATTAAATGCTGTGTAAAATGCAGATACATCTATATTTTATTCAAATAAATTAAAAATCTATACTGTAAGGTTGTTTAGCATTTTTAAGTTGGCTTCGTTATTAAACCAACAGAGATTACACCGGCCAAACGAAGCATATTAAGAGCTTTAATAATTTCATCATAAGATACATCGTGAGCACCACCTATTAAGAATACTTTGTTAGGATTAATTCTGAGCTGTGATTGCGCTTCTGCAACTACCTGTTTTTCCCTCATCTGTTGCATGCGATTGTATCCAGTAATAACCGAGTATTCTCCGCTTCGAGAAACTTCAATGATAATTGGAGTATCGTTACTATTAAAAACTGATTTTGAAGTTGTAGCATCTGGTAAATCAACCTCAATACCTTGAATCATAAGAGGTGCGGTAGCTATAAACATTAGCAATAGAACTAACAATATATCTAGTAATGGAACTATATTAATTTCATTTTTTAGCTGGCGACAGTTACTTGATTTCACAATCTTACTTCTTAATTATATTAGAATCTGCAGCAAAAGCATGACGATTTAGAATCACAATAAACTCTTCCATGAAGTTTCTGTAATGCTGTTCAAGATAATTCATATGCTGATTTAGACTATTGTATGCCATAACTGCTGGTATTGCCGCAAATAAACCAATCGCCGTAGCAATTAATGCCTCTGCTATACCCGGTGCAATCATTTGAAGACTAGTCTGTTTGACGGCGCCCAAGCTCATAAAAGCATGCATAATTCCCCAGATAGTACCAAATAGCCCAATATAAGGACTTATTGAAGCAATAGTGCCTAAGAAAGGAATATCCCTTTCTAAGATCTCAATTTCACGATTTAAAGAAATACGCATTGTACGGGCTGCAGCCTCAGTCAAGCAGCTTGCTGCTTTAGCGTGAAATCGATGACATTGTACAAATTCTTTAAAACCAGAATAGAATATTTTCTCAGAGCCAGTCAGATTATTATAACGTGCTTTGCTTGCCTGATACAGAAGCGATAACTCTATCCCTGACCGGAATTTATTTTCAAAAGATTTAGCCTGAATTTTAGCTGTATGCAGACTTAAAGTGCACTGAATGATAATAGCCCAAGATAAAATAGAGAAACATAACAGAATTAGCAGAATAAGCTTTACCAACAAGCTAGTCTTTAAAAATAGATCTAACATGTTTATGTCAGTCATTATTAAAACCCCGCACAAACTAAATAGAATGTATTTAGTTTTGATTGATATATATTTAAAGATCATCTCAGCTTAATTAAAATATTCGACCATTATAAATAAATGATATGTTAGGAAACATAGATAAACTGCTAGTTTAATCATTAACATTTACTTATAGTCAAATACTTATGAAGAATCTCAAGATTCTTAGATCTTATATTGCAAGATCTTGCATAAAAACAAGATATTATTGCATAATACACTAAGTTTTAAGTTCATCTTCTTAATGAGACAAAACAATAGGAGATCGCAATATAATTATTATGATATATACTTGATATATTATAAGTTCTAGTGAACAGGATAACTAATTGGTTATTTGCAATTTCAAGCAATGAAGCGTTCAAAATAAGAATAATACTATTATCTATTATCTATTATCTATTATCTATTATCTATTATCTATTATCTATTATCTATTATCTATAGAATGATAACGATCTGCAGATATTGCCAAGGAATAATGATATAATTATTATATCTAGATGAATTTAAAAATAAATAAAATATATAATACACAGTACTGGCAAATATCTAAAAATTGCTAAATTTCCAAACACAAGAATATTCCTTCATGCAGATTACATCAAGAATATTGATATTTAGTTTTTTTTCAAAGAAATCTTTCTATGCGGCGTGAGATATGAAAGATTAACTAAATACAAGTTTCTATAAAATCTTTCTTTTATGTTTTTGGGTGGCTAAATTTTATAGTGTTAATAAACATAATAAAAAGAAGTCTTTCTCAGCAGTATTAATTATATCAATCTGTTTAAGAAGAGCGTAAGTACTATCAAATCCCTAAGTAATAATATAATGTTGCCGTTTTGAAACGATGCTGACCGGAATTATACATTACTCTCAGAGTAGTGTAATAGATAGACTGAATTTCACTAAGCATCTTAAAGAAAAGTAATAACAGAAGAAGCACCTTATTCTATAAGGTAAGGTATTGAAATAACTTATACATATTATGCAATCTTAAAATTTAGTAAAATATCTTTATGAACTGCATGTACAGATAAACGAGCCATAGAACTAAGCAGATAAAAAATTATTAATTCATAGCTCTTAATAAAATAATATTATAATAGCTTGCGTAGTAATTATTACTTATAATGCTGGTCATAATTCTGTTTTTTAACAAAAAATTTGCATCCGATGATTTTACAATAAAATCTCTACAGATCATTTTATATGATCTTTAATAACTAGATATGTAATAAGATTACATTGTGTATCTTTGGTAAGATCATGTAAATATCCTAACTAAGAGTATTCAATAGTATTAGTATGCGAGTAGATATATCTGGATGTCTCTGATCGTTAATATATCTTTCCTGCTATAAGATCAATTGTTTAATATTTCTTACCGCGTGCAAGAATTTCTGCTAAGACTGTTTCTATACCTTTTTTATCAATAAAACGCATACCTTTAGCGCATAGACGCAGAGTTATAAAACGTTTTTCACTATCAACCCAAAATCGGTGAAAATGCAAGTTAGGAAGAAAACGTCTTTTGGTTGCATTCATCGCGTGTGAAACTCTATTACCTGTAATTGGGCGCTTGCCAGTGACTTGGCATATTCGGGGCATATTTATTCTCCAGAATTTTAAATTTGCTATCATTTCTCATAAGAATACGTGTTTCTATAAGATATATTTTAGCAAACCTTCAACAGAAATTTCTAGCTAAGAAAGTTGCTAGGCTAATACCTTGTATTGTGTTTACATACACTTAATACAACATATTATAACTATGTCAGAGCATAAAAGCTCAATTATTAAATATCTTATATGGTAAATAGGAGTTCTATTTTACATATCAGTAATATTTTTAGGTTATATCATGTTCTAATAATTTAGAAGGATTATGAAATTATTAAATTAATATAATTAGATTACATGTATTGCGTCCATCAATCTAGATTTTATTAATCTTATTATATTAATGCTTATAGATGAATTATGATTTAATTACTATAATACAGAAAAATATTTAATTAGTAAATTATCATCTTAGAAAATAGTCATCAGTATATATAAGCTTAGTGATTCTAATAGAGTTAGAAGCTTCATCATCACTTTATAGAAACAATTTTTTGAATCTATTATTATTTAATTGAAGAGAACGATACTTATATCTATACAATTATTTAATTAATAGCATGTGTCAATTTTAGATCTAAGGGCTAAGAGAGTTCATATTATACTCTTAAAAATTTCTAGAGCTGTTTGTATATCTTGGATATATTTTGATCTTAATACTACTAATAGATTACTTTTTTATCTCCAATTCTCTATTACCTTTTATATCCTTGTATTAAATATTATTGCTGGATACATCAAAAATATATCAGGCGAATCAATTACACCCTTAAGCAGAGATATAGTAAATTTATGAATATATAATTAAATCTTTTCCTTTTAAAAGACTGTCTAGCATACATAGAATGATCAAAGTCAGGATAGTCATTTAATCTGATAATATCTTTATTATCATCTTTCAGTAATGCAACAGCAAATTATATCATATGCTGAAAAATGCTTTATAACCTTTTTCTATACTAGACATGTTTTTAATACATAGATACGCAACGTTTGTCAGTAACATATCAAGACATTTATTATCACATTAAGTTTTTATGATATCTAACAACTTTATTCTACGAGGCTAATGAAATTATAATTTTCTATTAATTAAAAAAGATACCAGGTACCTTAAATATTTGCATGAAATACTAGAGGAAATTCATTGCTTGGAAGAAAATTATTAGATTATATTAAAAAATAACAATATTTTTCTTTATGTCAGAAGACACTATGAAGCTACGTGCAAACAAGCAATCGAGAAGTTTTAGTACCTTTATAATCTTGCTTTGTTTGTACACACGTCCTCTTCTAATTAATTATAGCATTCTTACAGGTGCTATTAATAGCTAATGTCTGGTAAGAAGTTTTTATCCTTAGATGATTGCATATAAAATAAAGATAAATAAATATATTAATATGTATTCAATTTAAGGATGCATAAAATTTTTAAATTATTTTTAACTATTCTTATACTAGGCATCTTTCGGACAATCATTCGAGAGAACATTGATTATTAAAGAGTATTATATTACTCAAAAAGTTATGCATATAAAGTTGTCAAAACTGTAATATTTCTTATTTATATAGATTAATTTAACAGTGATTCAGTTATCTGTATTCTTTATTTTAAATATACTATTGTAATTTTAGCTATATCAATTTTATAAGATAAAAGAATTCTTCTTGTATTTTTACTAGAAACATATATAAATATATGATTTTATTCTTATCGTTATAGAACATTACAGGCTATACTCTTGCTCTAATTAATTGATTATTTATAGAGATACAACATGATCCGCAGTATGACCGCCTACACTTACCGTGAACTTCAAAATACCTGGGGCAGTGCATCTTGGGAGATTCGCTCTTTAAACCATCGCTATCTTGAGATAGATATTCGTATTCCTGAACAATTACATCGCATTGAGCCTATCGTGCGCGAGAAATTGCGTATGTCTTTAACTCGAGGAAAAATAGAATGTAATTTACATTTTATAATAGACCCAAAAGCAGAGAGTACTTTAATACTAAACAAAGAATTAGCTAAACAGTTACTTGAAGCTGCTAACTGGATCAAGATGCAAAGTGATGAAGGTGAGGTTAACCCTATGGAATTTCTGCGGTGGCCTGGTATGGTTTCTTGCTCAAAACAAAATTTAAGTTTGATTAATGATGAGTTGATAGTTTCATTAACATCTGCTATTGATGATTTAATTAAGGCACGTGAACGTGAAGGCAACGAACTGAAAGTGATGATAGAAAATCGCTTAAGAAAAATTTTAGTCGAAATAACAAAAGTCCGCCATCAAATACCTAAAATGCTACAGTTGCAGCGTGAACGCTTAATGAGCAAACTACAAGAAGCAGAAGAGCGTTTAGAAAACAATCGCTTAGAGCAAGAAATACTTTTAATTGCACAACGCATCGACGTTTCTGAAGAATTAGAGCGTATGGAAATACACGTCAGAGAAACCCAAAAAATTCTGAAGAAAAAAGAAGCTGTTGGCCGCCGCCTTGGATTTATGATGCAAGAATTAAACCGTGAATCAAACACATTAGCATCTAAGTCTATTAACACAGACGTCACTGCATCTGCTATTGAGCTTAAAGTACTTATTGAACAGATGCGCGAGCAAATTCAGAATATTGAATAAGACCTTTGATCTTCTAGAAGAATTAAACCAAACTAAAAGATTCTTTGGATTAATTTATTTGATGCATCAAATTTCATTAAGAGTTTCGCAATAAATGGTTATTATGCGCTTAATACAAGAATTATAATATATTTTGCTTTGAGTATTCGTTTATGGGAGCATACCAGATCAGCAGTGATAAGGAACAATAACTCACCTTCATATTTTATTAATTTTTGACATGCTGATATTAGCTGTTATGTAATACAATCATCAGTTACATAAAATGTTTTTATAATGTTTCCTGCTTAAAACATACTAGAAATACTAAAATAGTAGTAAGAGATCATTAATCTATATATAATAATTTAAGAAATTATTATATATTTTAACAAAAAACAAAATATATTTATCTATTTCGCAGTTCTCATAGATGTAATCCCTTTCTATATTTTTAGAGGTCTATTCAGGAATTTTTAAGATAATAGAATCAAGATATCTTGAGATATATTAATTTATCTGCTGATAAGCAGAAAACACATAGGTAGCTTTAATTTTCCTTGATATGAATCTATAGAGACTGACTAGCCTGTTATAAACACAGTATTGTATCGGTCTGTTTAGCTGATGAGATTTATTAAAATTATTTCTATAGGTTATTAATATTTCACTCCAATTTCTTATTCCTGAGCATTCTTGATAGTCAAAGATCTGCTAGTTGTTTATTGACCTCCTGCTTTTCCTCTAATTATAATAAGACCAAAATACTAACTATGCCTGCAATATTCTATAAAAACTAACTAGATATAAATATCTTACAAGAATTTAATCGATATCTTGATATTCTTAAGATTTAGTTTCTTAGAAAATAAAATTTTCATTTTTCGTTCTCGCCTTACTTCCTAAAATAATATAGTAATATTTTAAATAAAAGATCGTAAAATTTAATTATAAAAATAATATTTTAGCTTTTTCTAATAAAATTAGTCTAAAAATATGCAGTCAAGATTCTAATGAAGTGTAACGTTTATATGTAACCATCTTAATAAAAGAGATATCCTTTGATCTTCGCATAAAATATATGATATTATCATAATACTTTAAATAAGATAAGATGAGTTAGTTATTGCAATAAGTAGACAAAATATATCTCTATTGGAGACATGCTATAATTTTCTTATAGACTTCTATCTGGTTACTAAACATGTGATTATTTTATGATTAATATTTTCATTTAGCTTCTGAGCCTTCGCTCCTAATTCTTCAAAAAACCTCCTACTAATTAATGTCGCTTTATAAACTAAGATAATCAATTATCTATATTTATTTTTAATAAATAACTTATACTATAGTAAATAAAATATTATATGTTTTACAACAAAGTTACCATTCTAATAATAAAAGATACTACGATCACTATAAAATGTTAATAAATACGATAATATTATTTATTAGCAAATATATTATTTTTTGACATATGTTTTAGTAGAAATAAGATTAATTGCTCAAGAATCATTCAGAGCATGTTTTTTATATCTATCACAAATAAGCCTGATTACCTAATTTCTGAATAAATCAAATCTTAATAACAAAGAACTTTTAAGGATGCAGTTCATATCTCAGTAAGTATTAAGAGCGCAGATCTTATAGTAGATACATTGTTCATCTGTATCCAAGACAAGACTTAAGTATTAGAAAACTGAATAGGATATATCTTGTGTCCAAAATATTATATTTTTATCTCATTAAGATCAAAAGGTGGTTCTGGGCATCAGAATATAAGTAGCATCTGAGAACTAAAATTTTATAATTAGGCTATATTAATATATAATTTTTCTTAAAAGATTATTAATCCAGACTTTAGTCTGGACACAAAACATGACGAGGGATTCTATAAAATATCTGTTCCATACCAAAGATCTTTGAGAAATTTAAACAATTTAGCACCATCCTTTAAGAGATAGCAATAAAATTATTATGTATTTTCTAAATCTTGTCTCTCAAACTAGTTGCCCTTTTGCACTAAAAATCTTGAGCGTATTTATACATTTGCGATTCCATCTTCCGAATGTTCTCCAATAAATTCTTTGGAACTTTCATTTGTTGATTATTTTAAAACCAGGGAAATATGCCGAATACTCATCTTGATCTTTACATTTTAAAAATTCGTCACCCATTTGCATGATCTGTGATATTCTCTTATTCAACGGTTGCGGGGTTATGCCATCCTTAAGATTATAGGGTTGCTGCTTAGAAAGACAATCCTCAGTTTCTCTAATTGCTTTTTCTATATATTTTGTAATTCGGTCACCATACAAGATAACCTTGCCATTAATATGCCGTGCCGCTCGACCAATATTCTGGATCAGCGAGCGCTCAGAGGGAAGAACACCTTCTTTATCAACATCTAAAAATAGACACAAGAGAAAATTCGGGCATGTCTAAGTCTTTTCTTAAAGGATTTATCCCAACTAGAACATCAAAGTTATCTAGGTCAAGATCCAGGATAATAGCAAGACGCTATAGAATATGAATATCAGAATGTAAGTAGTGTACTCTCACTGCGTATTAATTAAGAGACTCCTTAATTATTCAAGCATAATATTAGTTAGAGTAGTGACAAGTACTTGCTCATAATCTTCTTTTTGGATACTAATTTCAGAAATTAAATCATACACCTGAGTGGCTACTTGCAGTACCAGTAATAACTGGATCTAATAAACTAGTTAGTTTTACTAATTGATAAACTATATTAAGACTAGATTTTTAATTAATAATTTCCTGGAGTTGTTAATAAATAGTTTGTGATGCTAACTACTCAAATTTTACAAAGCGCATTGGGCTATTATCTAGATCTAATTGTAAATGAAAAACGCATTCTACCAGCGTTTCTTTGCGTGAATGATCACCTTGATACATACTACGGATTTGCGAAATGGTTATATGGGAATCATCGATCACTAATAAGGCAGGAGCAGGTAGAGAATTGAATAATATCGAGGTGCTGTATCCATTTTACGACCTGAGCGATAGCGAAAATATTTTTAATTCCGGCACAATATCCTAATTTATTAATCATTTCTAGATTAAAATATGTCACGCTAAGTTAAGCAATATTCCTGGACAAATTTATTTTTTCAACAATACTTGCTACCGCTTAGTAAGATCAACTTTTAATATCTCTCTTATTGCCAGTAGAATACGATCGCCTGAAGTTAAATAATGCGTCTCTGGATAAACTCTAAAATGATTCACTCTTTTTAAGAGTTGTCCTGTTAAAGAGTTGAACAAGGATCAACGTTGCACTTCTTTATAAAACAGCTCAATACCACGCAGCGCCTCATTTCTTGATTCTACCCGACAAATATCGATTACTTCGCTGTTAACACGAATATGCCTCGGTAAAATCTTTTCTGATAACGTATTGCATTTCTGATAAACGACTTAAAATAACTCGCTGATCAATCATCATCCCTGATGTAAGATGCAACATCATCTTCAGCTAAGAATGGGGGATTACCTAATCCATAAATTACAAAAACAGACCCAATCACTATTACATCTTTACATTCGGCATGCTTTTGTCGCTGAAAGACCCATCTGTTCTATATGTGCGTTCACATAGGAGTATTTTTCGACGAATCTATCAGAGCTTGGCATATAAGATTCAGGTTAATAATAATCTTAATACTATACAAAATATTCAATAGCATTTCCAAAACACTGTTTTATTTCAAGATAAAGTTGTGCAACTAAAATTTTATTTGGTGCAATGACTATCTTTAGTCTATTAAAATGAGAAATTATACTAGAAATAGTAACTGTTCTAGCAGAACCTGTTATTTCGAGAATAGTTTAATATGAAAAACCTTTTATAAACCAGAGATTACACTGCTAATTTTATTAGATTCATCTCCAGTTGGCTTAAATACATAATGCAGGTTAAAAGTTTTAGTTATGAATGAGATCGTTATTTGATGCAAGTACATCATAAAAATATTAGAAATAATTGATCATCAATAAGTATTTATTTAAATATAAGAAATTTGCTCAACATACCTTTCTTATGTCTTTATAAACATTTAACAGGTTATTGAATAAAATTTCAATACAGTAAGTTATGTGTTTTATATTGTTATAATAGTTATTGAAGATAATTGATAGTATTTAATAAAATTTATTACCTAAAATTTACCTATACCACACTATATTGTCTAAAACTATCTTTTCCGGCAAGATGATGTTCTAAAATATATTTTGCATTAATTACTAAATTTTATATACAAACTGTATATATATGTTTATATTGATATAAATATACAAAAATCAAGGAAGTCTCATTTAATCTACAGATGGATTTTAATTATTTTTCAAATTATTCTTAGAGTATGAAATAATTAAGCATAAATAACCTGTTTACAAAACTACGATAGAATAATTTTATTTAATTTGTATGTTTTATTTTTCGTGATTATGATTACAAATCAAATAGCTTGACAAAATAATTATGTAAAAATTTAATACTTTATTTTGTGTTTGCATTTTAAAAATGATATCATTATTATATTTATTTCAAGAATGCACTTGAAGAGTACAATTCATTATACGCAAAAATTGCATTTGATCATTAAATTAGTATAGATTATTTATAATATTCTTCGTTAATGAAAGAAGATTTTCTGATTTTAACCTTACATTAAGATTGAATACCCTTAAAATATTTTTTTGTATGAATTGAATCTATAGTAAGTAATAAGAATTACTAGTATAATAGCAATAGATTGAGATAAACAGATGCGTTAAACATGCAAGAATCTAAAACAGCAAAATGCAAGGCATATGAGTTATTATGTATTTCTGGAATAACTGCGTTATTAGATGATAACTAAAAATGAATCATCTTGCTGGTCTATTGATTATTAATGCTCATCTCCCCGCCTCTTTCTAAACAGGAAATATTTAAACAAACAGTAAAGACTATTATTTATGCATTATATTGATTTAGTACATCTAAATGATAGGCTAATATTAGCCTCTATAAAGTGCAATAGAATATAGATATAGTCTAAATAAATTTGATCTCAGGAACTATAAAACAATATCATTCACTGTTCTAGGATAACACATATTGTCTCCATGCATCCTATCTAGACTACTGTCTATTAAAGTATCAGAAATTATTATTTAATTGCACTAAGTGAACGAAGATCTATCACCAGTACTTTTAGATAATATTTAGTAAGCTGTCAATAAAATTGATTTATTAATTTAAATAGTTCTTATAAATGTTCTAGAACATTCGCTAGGGAAATATTATAACAAACATTGATCAATCTAGCAAGCTAAGCTTAAGATTTCAATAGCATTAGAGTAAATGAGTTACTAAAAGGCAATAACATTTTGTTTAATATTTAATTTTATAATTTTAAATGCCTTAAGTTTTAAAATTATATTGTAATTGGTTCTTTACAGCTTAATATTTTTTAGAAAGGCATGTATGTTCCGTTAAGGGGTGTGCTTATATAATTTATTACTAGGATGAATAATAGTATGATGCGTATTTCTTTATTCCTGCTGACTAACTTAGCAGTTATATTAGTATTTGGTATAGTGCTGAGTATAACTGGGATTCAGTCTGGTAGCACACAAGCGTTAATGATTATAGCACTGTTATTTGGTTTTGGTGGTTCTATAATTTCTCTATTAACATCTAAATGGATAGCCTTACGTTCAGTTAACGGTGAGGTTATTCAGAAACCACAAAACGCAACCGAACGTTGGTTGCTTGACACCATCCGAAAGCAATCTGAAAAGGTAGGTATTAATATACCGCAGATTGCTATATATCACGCGCAAGATATCAATGCATTCGCAACAGGCGCCCGTCGCAATGATTCATTACTAGCCGTTAGCACAGGTATGCTAAAAAATATGACTATTGAAGAAACTGAAGCTGTGTTGGCTCATGAGATCACCCATATCGCTAATGGCGATATGGTCACTATGATGCTGCTCCAGGGTGTCGTGAATACTTTTGTTATCTTTATATCTCGTTTAATAGCAAACGTAGTATCAAATTTTTTATCTAGTACGCGTGAGGAAGAGCCAAGTACTAACAATAATTCTATGATTTATTTTTCCGTATCAATGGTATTGGAACTAATATTTGGCATACTAGCAAATATTATAACCATGTGGTTCTCTCGTTATAGAGAATTTCGTGCTGATGCTGGTTCTGCAAATTTAGTCGGTCGACATAAAATGATTGCTGCCTTACAACGTTTAAAAACAAGCTATAGTCCCCAGGAAGAGGGGCATGTGGTAACATTCTGCATCAATGGTCGTGCAAAATCTATAAGTGCGCTATTTCTATCGCATCCACCATTAGATGAAAGGATTCAAGCACTGAACAGTGCACAATACCTGAAGTAATCTACATATTTATTATAATCTAATAAATAAAAATACACCTAATATTTATTTCTTTCTTACAAAGAAATATATTATATTCTGATAATACTTGTGTTAAATTATAGCAGAGATGCAAGCATGATATAAAAAGCAAAATGATAATTATATTTTAAGATATTAGAGTATTTTATAAGATATAACAGTTATAGTATAGTTATCTTTTATTTAGCTAAGTACACAAAATATGCATAAAATAAAATATTGTATTCAATAAATAAAATTTTTATTTAAAATATCATCTAAGTCTCTTTAATCTTTTCAAGATATAAGTTTATTATAAGAAAGAAATCCTAAAATAATCCGCCCCCTTTTAAATGAAAGACAAATTATTGCAATAATATATAATACTATTACTAATCAATACTAGTACCTGCTTTGATAATAGTAGAAAACACTTTAGTTAATATAGTTATTTTGGAATTTATCCTATCTATTAGTCGATTAATATATTTTACTAATGCTAAATATTTTTAACTTATTTTTTATAACGTTAAAGTGTGCAATCAGGTAAGGCAAGAAATAAGTTATGTGGAATCGACAACATAATAATTACTTGATTCTGGATTAAAATAAAGATAGAGAACCGAGGTAACGTACATCTCTTGCAGCAGTATATTTACTTGCTTTAAAATAATATCTTTTTTGATTAAGAAAAATATTACGTACTAAAATAGTATATACCAGGCTTATCATTTCAGATATATCAGGCTTAACGGAGTACTGTGCTAGCATCAGCTTGCGATATGTAATACTGATTAAATGAATATCTAAATACCAGGGTTATATAAGATAAGGATTATGAGACGAATCAAAATAACAATGCTATATAAAATGCCAATGATCATGAGTACATTATATAGTATTAATCTGAGCATAACTAATGAAAAGTATGATGAAAATGATATTATTAATGATCTTGATCTAAAACGATATAAAATATTTTAAATTACTATTTAGCAAAAAATCTAGATATATTTATCTTCACATAGTATTGATTAGTTATAAATATAATTATAAGGGATAACACAACTTACCAAGAATAATGGATGTTATATTTTAATTGCTTTAATAAATAATGCTTTATGTATAAAAAGTTAATATGGCATTCATGTTCTCTGTATAAGACATTCAATGATTTCTCTCTTATCTATATAATATCAATATTATTAATAAATTAAGGTAGCTGAGCCATAGTTATTAAATCAAGAAAACTATATTGAGTATATACATATTATGCATATAAGCTATTAGTTATAGCTAATTTATTTTTAAAGTTATTATAGGAGATACTTTGTATACTTGATAATATAATAGAAGAAATATCTTCTTGAAGATATAAAATAATTTTTCTGAAAATAATTATTTACAATAAATTGCCAAAGAAAAGAAAAATTCTGGTAAAGATAGAAGTGATTGACGTGCCATATGAAAGTGTGCAACCTCTTTTTTGAAAAAATTAGTTAAAACTACTAAAAAGAGCACAGAAAATCTATCGCGCTAATTTCTACCTACTAGTCTATAAATTACCCTTTATTATTTTGTGTTTTAATCTATCAAATTTATATTTTTTTAGTTTTATATTAGTTGTCTCTGGATGCTGCAGTACAGCTTTTACTACCGCTTTATTTGCATGATGATAAGATCTCTGTTAAATTTATATTAGGGAAATCATTCTGCTCTATTAAATACATTAAAAGCCTTTTGAGGGATAATCATGATGCATATCTCTTATTTTGGTCACTAGAAGGTGGAGTTCTAAGCTATATTTTGCGTGCTTATTGCGCCTAGCTCTCTAAGTACGACAATCATATCAAGTTAAGGTTTTTATATAATTATACATACTTTATGCTGGAAGTACTTGATGTAATAGAACAGTTCTCTCTTGTATGTATTGATAATATTTAATTTATTGAGTGAAAAAATGAATAGGAAATAGTAATCTTTAATCTGTACAATCGCATACTTGAAACTCGCTGCGTATGACTATTAATCACCGGGATCGCCCCTCAACAACTTAAAAATTGGCTTTCATGATCTTGCCTCTCGCTTAATTTAGAGACTAATGTATAAGCTATGTTTACTAAGAGATAAGAAAATTTTTGTATTACAACTATAATATAAACTACGATATTTTGATCTAGCAAAGATGCTAAACGTTTCTTACTTAATCAATTAGATCGTGAAATGTGTGCACTTTTATCGGATTAGATAAATTAGATAAAGCTTCTCTTATATCCCAGAGAAACTGATGATGCCGTTTATTAAAGAAATATTATTGCTTTAACCTGTGATTATTCCTAGAATTTACAAGCCTTCTACTTAATAAAGAAAGATTTGTAAACACTTTTGTTACTACGTTTTCTATTTCTTTGTCAATCACTGTGATTAAAGTAGTGATATTTATAGATATACATATAACATATTTATTATATTAATCAAATAATAGTAACAGTCTTATATGACTAAGATCATTCAGGTAACTCAAAGGCTGTATTTCCACTCACTTTCTTTACTATAATATATTAATTATAAAAAAATTTTCTTACTTTCATAAAATAAGAAAGAAGATGTGTACTTGCACTATCGATATTGTTTTAACCTATAATAATTATTTACCGCTACATCATTAGTATAGCTACTAATAGAATACATTATAGAGATGATCCTAAGATAGTAAATCGAAGTTAATGATCATTAACTTATTGCTAATTACAGTTTTCAGCTTTTAAATTTTTCAAAATAATACCTTTAGACATGGACCTCTAAAAAATAGAGGAAAGGTAATGAACACCATTATACACCTAGAATAATCCTTAATTCATTATCAATTAAGGACGATTTTCTAGCCATAGATCTTAAGATAGTGTCTGCTGGAATAGGGTTAACTCTAAGCGCTAGTAAGAGCAATAATATGCACATTTTAAAATCTATATGAATAGCTATAAGGTTAATACTTAATCACAAATAAAATTCTCATAAAAAGAATAATTAATTCTAAAATTTTTTTATTGATCACTAATATGAATTGAATAAAGAAGAAATAATCCATCTTTATCAAGATAAGCCACTACTTATAATAAAAGGATATAAAGATAAGTTTTAATGAATGTTATCTATAGATTATAAGAATATAAATCGATGAACAAAATTAACATAGTACTCTCAGCAGAGAGTACTAATATCTAATTCATTCGGCACATATAATATTTTTATATATAGTGAATAAAATATAATTTTTATATATACTATATTTCCTATAGATATCATTAATAAGCGCTTTATAATTAGAATAAAATTCTTTTTGCTATACTACCTAATAACAAAAATATTTTAAAGCTTATCTTATTATTTTTCTGAGAATATTGCATAATAGATAGGGATAAATATCATAAATATAAGTTTTTATTAGTATTCTTAAGTGTTGAGTTATGAGGAATTATGATGACAATTACATTATTTAAGGATTTTCAGTTCGATGCTGCACACTACCTTCCAAATGTTTCAGCAGGCCATAAATGTGGTCGTCTGCATGGTCATTCTTTTTTAATGCGTATTGAAATTACTGGAGAACTGGATTCCTGTACTGGGTGGGTTATGGATTTCGCTGAGCTAAAAAAAGCATGTAACCCAATTATATCGATCCTTGACCATCATTATCTCAATGATATTCCTGGTTTGGAAAATCCAACAAGTGAAATCCTAGCAAAATGGATTTGGCGGAAAATAAAACCTGATGTAGAAATTCTCAGTGCGGTTGTAGTGAAAGAAACCTGCACTGCTGGATGTATTTATCGCGGATTATAAAGTACTATCATATTATTGTAGTATCACAGTCATAGACTGTGTCTTATTTTAACGTGCGTATAAACACCCTCTATAATAAAATTACTATTTTGTGTTTTGTTGATATGTAGTATATGGGGTCAACATTATTTTCTACCCAACAAGAACAAGATAGTTTTGATTTTTAAATATCAAAGTATAAAATTATATACATGCTATGATTATTCATTGCTTTTTAGTAATGCTAGCTCTTACTAGTTTTAATTATTTAACTTCTATTTATGTAACTCATCACAAACTTCAGTTAAATCTAGGTTTTATGCAATATTTATTAAATTATATTTTAGTATTTATTAGTGCATAATAACAGCTAAGTAATTCAAAAATTGATATATAATATTTATTATAAATAATTTTTCTACATAATTTTATATAGCTAGTTATACCATGGTTTTACAGGTATGTAAAGAAATAAGCTTCATGAATTGTACCGATAGGCTCATATTGGAGCAGTATATGTCAATGACAAGATATTATCTTATCTATTGATAAGATATTAATTTAGATTCAATAGGTGGATTAGCTATTCTAAATATTTCGCAGCTTGCTTGTTAAGATAATAAGCATCCCATATTCCGGATATTGATAACAAACAAAGACTAGATATGATCGATTGATACTAAAATATAGTAATACTCAAATCTATGAAGGATTTGCAATAGATTAATCTTGGCTCATAATTTAGCAAAATTTTGACATAATTAATATTTTAGAAAAATAGAGGACTTATATAACTTACACGTAAATGTTTATCGCGCAGAAATATCTGCGCATTTATGCCCAATCCTCAAAATGGCCCCAGAAAGTAAATCTATATTTTATATATAGTACTTATAGTATTGCTATCAAGCAATAATTGCTCTTAAAGTGCAGACAAAAGTTCAAGGTTCTAGGAATTAAATCAAGACAAACACAGTAATAGCTAAAATTATAATTTGCAGTAATAAAATGATAATCAACCTAAGTTTTATCCCATAAGACTGCAATATGCAAATACTTGTATTTGCATATTGCCATACAATGATAATGAGTTAATCTAATTTACCCTATTAATTTGATCTATAATTCTTTATAACACAAATAAATATGCGATAGTGCATCACTTCTTTATCAGTAAGTTCAAATGACGAATTGCAAGATAATATTCTTTATATTATCTCTGTTGTTATCCTTAATAGGATCATACTATAAGTTCCGCTCAAAATATCCAGCAAATATAATTTCTAATTACTTTCAGTGTGTTATTTATAAAAGATACTATTCTGCTCAATTTGAATAGATCAAATATGTAATCTTCACTTTTCCAAGATAATAGAATATCATGCACAATTTCTTATACCTCAGAGCGATGCTGAATCTTATCTAAAATTAAGATAATTTTGCAGATAAAGGTGGATATTTTGAAAGATGCATGGGTACCGTAAGGCAATAAGTGATTAATTCAATATAGCTTACTACACTATCGATCTTACTTAAAAATTAAATAGTGATAGCAAAGCAAATATTGTCTCTATATTAACATTATCTATCAAGCAGATTAAATAGAATATTTATTCTTCTAGAAATGATTATTAGTTAAGAGAGTATTTGTAACGCCGAATGATCATTGCTACAATAAGCAAATTATTCATATAATTATATCACAGGATGCATTGATTAACATAAAGTTAGTAACTTCTGTAAAAGCGCTCTTCTGTGATATTAGGAATAAGAAAGAAGTTACATAAATAATATTTTACATAATAGAACCTATAATAAAATGATTACATCAGTTAATCATTATTTTATGCTTTAGCAAGAAGATTATTATCACATAATTTTCTAAAATATTATATCGATCTAATTTTTTTCTGACTGCTAGAAGTATTATGACTAATAGATATGTTTAACGATTTTATTTTCTAAAAAGAAATAATTATTTTTGAGTTGATTCACGCTGTGGCAAATAGTTTAATGGATTTACAGATTTTCCCTTATAACGAATTTCAAAGTGTAATCTAACCGAATTAGTTCCAGTACTGCCCATAGTTGCAATTTTTTCACCTGCTTTTACCTCTTGTTGTTCACGTACTAGTATTGTATCGTTATGAGCGTAAGCACTCAAGTAGTCATTATTATGTTTAATAATAATCAAATTACCGTAACCAGTTAGCGCATTACCAGCGTATACTACTCGTCCTTCGGCAGCGGCAACTATTATCTGCCCTAGAAAACCAGCTATATCAATACCTTTGTTTCCACCTTCCGCAGAAGAAAAAGTATCAATAATTTTACCGTTAGTAATCCAGTGCCAATCTCTAATTGAAGAGCTATTACTTAGATGATTTGCTGGTATATCTGTAGGTGTTACTGAAGAAATACTACTCGAGTGAGCGTGATATGGAGGTAATATTGGTAAAATGTTATTTTTACCTAAATCATAAGAAAACTGTTGAGACAAATGATCAGTAATACCATTACCTTGTATTTGACGAATTGACTGATGAGCAAGTGCGCTATGAGCTCTATCTTGGATAAATAGCTCTTTACCTTGCTTACTATCAAAATCCAACTGAATAATTTGACCACAATAAAGGGTATAGGGTTTAGCTATCTTATTCCTCTCTGCAAGAGAATGCAGGTTATTACCTGAAATACAAGCTATATGAAATAAAGTATCACCACGTTTTACAGTATAAAAACTATTAGAATAGAGTTTTTTTGAAAGTTTATGATGACCACTGTTATTTGCAATACAACATTCTTTACTACATTGTTCCCGTCTATCATGATAAATAGGATTTGATATAATTTGGTTTTTGTAACCTTTATACACAGAGGCTATAGGTGCGGAATTATTGCATGAACTACAACCGGATAACCAAAAAGTCATCATAGTATACATTATTGCCTGTAGCCAATTAATTACTTGGATTACCATGCTCATGCTTTCTATATATGAACGCATCCTTGTTGCAGCATCTTCCCTGTTTTTGACATTGACGATAAGTTGCATTTTTATATCTTTCTTTTACAGCTGGCTTTATAGGATTTTCTAAGGAATTTTGTTTCCTGATGTTTTTTAAAATTTGGGAATTATATAACTTTAAGTGATTAACGTTCTAGCCTGTCGTGATATCATTGCGAATGATATCACGAACGTTCAACACTCATCCTGTTATAAGAAGTTAATTTTTATATGTTTATATCATAATGACTCAAGATAAATTTTTGTTTTTATGGCTCAGAAATAGATCTAAAGCACAGAATTATCTAATCAAGTATTCACCCCTCATTTACTACATCGCTCATCGCGCATTGATTCCATAAGAATTCTAGAAAAATAATTGATCTCTTCAGCCTAGATCATAATTAACTATGCATATTATCCATATGAATATTTACAGATGAGGATCTTTGAATGATTAATATTTAATATGGTGCTTTCTTGGCTGGTGTATTTAAAATACTAGAGTCATATACAACATCAATTACTTTTGATTAAAATTTTTCTAACCTCTGATAACAGAGCTCAATAATATGTAGCACATATAGCAAGCTATTTTAGATTAAAATTATATTTTATAACACCTATCTGATAAAATGATCAGTGAATTATTTTTGACAAGAGAGATATATAAATTTTCCACATTATATATTAGTAGAAATTATAAATTCTATCATTTAGATTAAACTACTTATACTAAAAGTAAATAAATAACATCAATAATGAAATGATAATATACCTAAAAATAACAAATTTATATCAATTATCCTCTTAAATTATATGTAAATCCCTTGCTGCAGTTGTAGCAAAACGCCACAGAATTTTTTTGTCACAACTTATCTTAGAATATACGATCAAGAATTTTTATCAAACAGAAGCAAAGTTTAGAAGCGGTAAATGTTGCGATTAATCCCTAAGTTCTTACCGCTATAACTTTAATATTTACCGAAAATATCATAGATATATATATTATTAATTATTTATTTACGACCCTTACAGAGAATGCATAAACTAAATTTATCTTAACCTGGGTTATAAATTAGATCTTTCATATCTTCATGTACAACACGAGGTAAGATAACTAAATAATATGATTCATCTTTCAAGGAATGAACCTTTCATTTAAATAAGGCCAAGCTAGTGAAAAGGGTACTGATCAGATACTATAGAATAATACTATTGTAGGAATAAGTTGTTCTTGCTGTGATCATGATAGTTTTACAAAAAAAGAGTTTATGTCTTTTTCTAGATAGAGAAAATATTTATATAAAAGAAAAATAGAAATTGTGATTTACGGATAGCAAGTATGATGGACAGCCTAATATAGGATATTATTAGAATCAACCTCTAAACTATAGGATGTTGTTAATCTGATATTAACCGCAAATTATTCCTAATAATTATAAATAGCTTTCATTAATAATGATGAGTATAAATAAGATTTGCTATATCTACATTAATATTAAGTTGCTCTCACAATTTTTATCAATTATATCTATAATATCTATTGTATTTATCTTTAGCGCATCTATAATCAAGTCATTTTGTTATCACACATACTGTCCTAATAGCGCTATATCAGAAATATTTAATATATTTATTCTTTAATCCTTGACTATACTCGGATATAGCATTCTTCATAAGAATGAAATTGCCATGCATTTAGTAATATAATTGATTATTATTGATATAATATACTGCCCTGTATTTTATTATGATTATCAAATAACTTTCTTTTAATTGATAGGTCGTATAAAAGTTTATTATATTTTTGGTTGTGCTATACTCAGGCTATATAGTATATATAGTATTGATTAAATAAGAATACAAGCTATTTTTTATATGACGTGAGACTTGTTTATCTTTGAAATTAAAGTACTTCACCTGCCTAGTCTAAATATTATAGATATTAAACTCTTGCAAGAAGCATTGTAGATACATAATAATATGTAGTGGTATACATATTTCTAGCATGGTTAATGTAGAATGTATGCTTGTCTACATTATTATGTGATATATTGTGCTGATATTCATTACAGACAAAGGATAATAATTTAGATGAGCATATATTTTAATTTTTATATTAAAGGATCAATAGCCCGTAAGATACGTATATCTCTTAATATAAGAGATATCATAAATTTTCTATCATAAGAATAGAGTAAATTATTGTTTCAATTTTCTTTATACTAAAACTAATTTTGAAGTGACTATAATTCTTTAATTATTAAATTATCTGTATTTCTATTTATTCACACTTAATATATTAATATCACCCAAAAGAAAAGATCTATATTAATCTAGATTATTAAAGAATCACACATCAATATTATTTTATTTATAAAATATAGAAACAATTCTATAGACCTTATTATTATATACAGATTATTAAAGAGAAAATGCTAATAATATTTTATCTAGCAAGGAACATACTTTTACGATGCAGTCCTATTTTTAGCAGAAATTATATACTTCAAGTCAGTTAAAACTAAAGTTCATCATTATTCAATTATAATACAGATATATATTTAATATAAAATACTGTCATATGGGTTACATATTTTTAGCCTGTATTGATGATTTAGATATAACTAAGACTCTAAAATATATTTAATATAGAGTATAAATTATCTAATTAGAGAATAGAGATTATTATACTTAAGCGGACTCCATAAAAAAATTATCATTTATATAGTTTTATTATTCATAGCTTATATAAGCCAGCTATAACTATATAAGTTAAAACAGTTATTCGGACTTATACTTAACCTAATTAGTCTATAATTATTGGCATATTATAATTTTAGATATCATCAATGCCGTATGAATATATTTCAAAATATTCTATAGGTTAATTCATAAGTTAAGATAAAATAAAGACTAGATCCAAGTCGTTATAAACAATCAGATTACTTAGTATTTAATATTTATATTTGTAGTAATTATTTTAAATATTATGTGACACAGAGTTATTACATGACATGATGTAAGGCTATATCTTTGAGAATAAGATGCGAATGAAAAAATCGTTTTTTATAAAAAAGAAGATCTATAAAATATATTTTTTATATTTTTATCATCTATGTGATTTAAAATTCATCTCTGAATACCCAATAATTTTCTGGCTCATGCAATAATATACCTATCCAGTATTACCGCAATTTATTATTAATTCATTTGCGAGAAATTCTTGATGTTATATCTACGATTAACATTATAGAGAACATTTACTGATCATTTATGATATCTCATTATTTTCTTGATGTTATAATTATTGCCGATACTGAGAAAGACAGGCAAAGACGTGAGAAAAATATAGATTTATTCTAATAACAGAAAGATGAATGCTGAAATTTTTAGAAAAATCAAATCTGGAGTAACTGCATAATATCGTTTTATCATCATTTCTTTAGATAACTTTATCATTCTATCTATACTAAAAATTCCTTATAATTAGCTATAGATAGAATGATCATTTCTGTAAAATACAACTCTTTCGTGTTATCTGCAATAACAGATAACACACGCCGTGGAATATATAATTAATCATCACTTTAATTTATTATATTCTTGCTGCCCGTGTCCTTATGATCTCAAGGTAACGGTCTAGACAAGGATAATCTCAATATACATAAGGAAAAAGTTATAAATAATAAATAATAATAGTTTATCTATAATCCATAATTTTTAATTATCAAAAAATATCTTAAAATAACGCACAAATTGAACATGATGATGTTCCTTGTTTTGTGCGTTATTTTAATTACATGATTATCTTATAAGTAAATATAGACTTGTGCCATTGCGCAATATGTGCAGAGCTATAACTGGTAAATGTGCCGCAAGTGATTTACGTAAAGATGCTATATTGCTTATGCGTTCACTATTAATGCCAATAATTAGATCATCTTTACGCATGCCTATCTGCTCCGCAATAGATCCTTTTTTAACGCTCTCAATCTTGATACCATTAGTACCTTTTACTTCTGCATCGCTCAGGGTAGCTCCTTGCAGGGCAGGACTAATATTTTCTGCTTGCGTAGTATTTATTCTACTGTTTCCTAAGGTGACGAAAACATTGATCGGCTTACCATGACGCAACATACCAAGCTTTAAAATAGTACCTGGTGCAGCGGAACCAATTTTAGCACGAAGCTCTGCAAAACTGTTGAGCAAGTTATCATCTAATGCAGTAATTACGTCACCTGCTTTAATTCCAGCTTTGGACGCAGCTGAATTAGGCAGTACTTCGTTAACAAAGGCACCGCGTTGGGCGTCTAATTTAAAAGCACGTGCTAAGTCTGATGTCATTTCTCGACCTCGTATACCAAGAACACCGCGCTTAAATTCTCCATATTTAATTAACTGGGCACTAAGGCTTTGAGCCATATTGCTAGGAATAGCAAATCCAATACCTATATTACCGCCACCCGGAGCTAAAATAGCAGTATTAATGCCTATAAGTTCTCCCTTGAGATTAATCAGTGCGCCCCCGGAGTTGCCACGATTGATCGCTGCGTCAGTCTGAATAAAATTCTCTAAACCTTCAAGGTTAAGACCGCTACGGCCTAATGCAGAAATAATTCCTGAAGTTGCGGTCTGACCGATTCCAAATGGATTTCCTACAGCAACTGCGAAATCACCTACCCGTAGTTTATCAGAGTCTGCAATCTTTATTGCAGTCAAATTCTTCGCATCAGTTAATTGGAGAAGTGCAATATCAGCCGGTTCGTCACGACCAATCAGTTTAGTTGCGTACTCGCGTCCATCGTTTAACTGTACTTTTATCGTAATAGCATCGTTGATAACATGATTATTAGTTAGTACATAACCTTTTTCGGCATCAATAATCACTCCAGACCCTAACCCTTCAAACTCACGTTCTCCACCCCTAAACATTGGAGTAGATCTAGTATTTTGCATACCCTCTACGTGAACACTGACAACTGCTGGGAGCACTTGTTCTAACATTGGTGCTAAGCTTGGGGTATTTTGCGAAGCAACGATTGGAGGCAATGCAGCATTAACCATTGGCGCAGGTAATATTGTTAAGCCTATGGTACAAGCAATTAGGCTAAGTAATAAAGATTCTTTCTTCATAATTGAATAGTTTCTCATAGCTTTTTAAGCAATCAACGTTTCTTTGCAGATGAATTCGCTATATTACTCCTAACAAACAGCGAGTATTTTAGCACTCTTCTATTTAATAAGCATAATTAAGAATAATAGTTCCAGAATATAGAATGATATAATACAATTATTTATCATGATGCCTAGCTCGTAATATGCCAGAAGCTCTTTCGGAGTAATCTCTTGGGGGGCACTCTAGTAGATCGTGATCCTGATCTTCTGCCAAAGTATGCTGAAAGGAATCATCTTGCCTAGGTATATCTAGTGGCAGATTATTCGAGCTTTTTAGCATATACTGATAAATTTGACGATAATCATTAGCCATATTATCTAATAGTTCAGCACTATGGGCAAAATGCCTTACTAACTCTTGACGATATTGTTCTAATTCATTTTTATTTTTTTCTAGTTGGCTTTGAAGCATGCGCTTTTGATAGCGTTTTAGGCTGCCAAAACGCATAGCTAAAATACCAATCAAAATACCGACCACTAAATTAATAAGAGCATACTCCAAAGTCATAATGACTCCTATGGTTATATACAATTTGCTGCTTACATGTAAGCATATATTTTACTATTCGTTTGCTTAAAGGCTAAGACATATTTTAAACAAAAGCATACTATACCTGTTAATTTTATCAGAGTGAAACACTTCCAGTGTATTGTCTTTATTTGAATAAATAAAAATTTCAGTAGTTCTTTTGTTATAGTATCATGGTAGTTTTAAGGATATTTCTACAGACAAGATAAACTTATGAAATTTCTTATTCTTAGGACACAGACATCAAGCATCAGGTCTCACTAATAATGATAAATGGATAATCCATCAAGGATGAATAGATAAAAAATACTGTTCCATACTTTAGTAGTCTTAAAATGATATCAAAAGATATCATTTATAATATGTTTATATTAACTAATCTGTTTCAATGCTAGTTACAGTTTTAAATTAAGAATTATTTCCTATTTTTAAAATATTCTAGGGTGCTCCATTTAGACTGTATCAGTCCGTAAGAAAAGAGGATTAACATAATCATAAAACATTCAGATCCGCTCAGCCATTTATCGATACCATGTAGCGCTAAACTATAAGCTTAAACTTAGGGTGTATATGTTGCAGATATACTGCAGAATAAAATATAGAGTACATATTAATCTTAATTGGACAGCAGAATATAAAATTCATTGATACACCTGATTACAAGATTATGACTCAGCAATACGATTGATCTGCAAGCTCTTTAGGAACAGATAAATGAGGTAGTTGTACCATGATAGATGCTTTTTTAAGAAAAGAACCTGATCTTTTCTGATCGCTATTGTAGATAATTAACAAATAAGAGTATAATAATGCATTGCGGGATAGAAAAGAGCATACAATAATATAACAGATAAATCCTTATTAAAGGATAATTCATACTAAAAATTAAACCATTCCTTAGATGGAAAAATACCTTAATCTTACAGAAGACTAAGGTCAAGATAAATTATAGGGCTGTAATAAAGATAATGAAGCAAATGCTAAGACTATTAATAAAGCAAGATGAGCGCATATCAGCAAGTACTTTCAGCACTATTTTAAATTAATTTTCTTAAAATGTAATCTATTTAGCAAATGCTAATTAAGCAAGTATATCATATAATCACATTATAGTCTTATAACTCTTATATTCATTATTAATAGTTAGATAGAAACTATTTATTGTTAATAAAATAGAATTTTCTCGAAAAAATATTGACTATTTAAAAGCATCTATTGTTATAATAGATAAAACAAGGGTGATTAGCTCAGCCGGGAGAGCACCTCCCTTACAAGGAGGGGGTCGGCGGTTCAAGCCCGTCATCACCCACCACATCTAAAATTATTAAAGATTTACATTATTATTAATAACTATGCTTCTGAGATCCCGCGATCGCTACTCTATAAAAACTATTAATGCAAAAAATTTGCTATTTAAGTCTTGATATAACTTTAATTTTTCCTAAAAAATAAATTTTTGACATAATATTAATCCAGATAAAATAGGCAATATTAAAAATGCCTTTTAGCACAATGTCCTTCTTGATTATTTATGAGACAAGGATGTTGCTTAGAATTATATCTATAATAATGGAATTATTATTTTATTGAAAATATGTTATTAAATATATTGCAATATAGCTATAAAAATTTATGAGTTCCATACTTAAAAGTAACTGTATTTTATATGTTCACAGCATCCATAAAACATCTAAAATAGTAAATTAAAACGCATTACAAGGTTCAGCTTAAGAATAAAATCGGAAAAAGTATAAATCGATAAGACTTATGTAACTAATATAGTCATTAGATTATTCCGCGGATAGATTAAGAGATTAGTATTTATAATACTGATAGTTTGGAAATAATCCTCGTTACATCTTTAACAAGATTCTATGTTCAAATATGAATATCTATTTAGCTTTAAGATATTGATCATTACTATAACATCCGTCATTAGGACTTGTAAGAACATATATGTCTTTGTGAATTATTAAAATTGCGATAATTACATGAATCTTACTAATCTCATAAATAGCTCTAATTATATTTAATACTTAAGGTTTTACTAATTCATAAATAATATACTTTCATGAAATGAGCTAATATATTATATCATTTTGATTTATGGGATCTCTTGTATTAAAGAATGCCATTTTATTTTATATTTACTAATTTTACCAATTAGTATAAGCGATAAAAATATATTGCAAGGCATTAATTTTTCTTTATATTATATTGTTCAGCAGGATATCGTGATGATACGAGAGATCTAAAGAAGACAGATACTATCTAAATCCAATTTAGCATTAAAAAAACGTTCTAAAGCTTGAGTATTGATATCAGTAGCAATAGATAGGCGCGCTTGTAGGAGCTTATCTTCATAAACAGACTTCTCTAATGGCGTCAATAGATCTGGATTATCATCTTCGAGAATAATTAGTTCAAATGGATAACCATAAAGATCACTTATTGCCCGAGATAAGATCCGCTTTGCGAAGCAGGAATTTAAATGACTTTGCGTAGATCGCAAATGCAAAACTAATTTATTGTTTTCTAAAAATTCAGGAAATGCATGCATTGTTAACTGATGCACTAAATCAGGTAAACCTAACTTATCAAGATCTGCAACCCAAGAATCGTAAGTCAAGAACTCGTTCTTAGCTATTTTTCTAGAAGACTCTCTTTTCTTGCTATGCTTAATATTCGCCTGAAAATTTTTTTTCGTAGCTTGCTTCTTCAGTCTGAATGTGGTTATTCTTGGCTGTAATTGCCAATGATATGCCTCTTTTGTACATATTTTGGTTTCTACTAACAAATCTCTGGTAATATTTTTGTCAACGGCTTTGGGTCGATGATACCAGATGATCTTTGATGTATATGGTTTCTCTCTTGTAATAATTGATCCGTTGAATGAGATAAAGAATATTCTGACTTTTTTGGGTTAGCAGTTTCTTCTTTTTGTAAAATACAGTTCTTATCAGGAAGACTAGCGGAATTATTTATAGATGCATCGTTAGAGACAGTGTCTGTTTGTATATCTGAGGAAGATATACTCTGCATTTGAATAATCTGCAAAGTTTTTTCAGATACATCTACCGGTTGATCAATGACCAACTTTAGGTGAAAGGATAAAGCACGTAGTAGCATCATTTCTACCCCCATACGACGACTTGGAGCATAATTGAGATCCTTGCGACCCGTTAAAGCAATCTGATAAAAATACTGTAAATCTGAAGGTGTTAAAAGACAGGAGAGCTTGCGCAACCTTTTTTGCACAGAACTATAGTAAGTGTCCAGTGCATTAGGAAGCACTTGGAACATTGCAATACGGTGTAAGAGAGTAAGAATTTCAATAATTAGGTTTTCCCAATCTACTCCTAATAAAGCAGATTGTTCAATTAAATCTACCACTTTTTCGCTATTTTTATCCACTAGAGCTTCAATAATAGATAACGGCTGTTCATTATCCAAACTACCAAGCATTAAAAGCACATTTTCTTTAGTTATTTTATCGATTCCCATAGATATTGCTTGATCTGTCAAGCTTAACGCATCTCTCATACTGCCTTTGCCGGCACACGCTAACAGCTGTAAAGCACAAGGATCAGCGATAATTCCTTCAGCAATTGTGATTCTTTGTAATTGAATCAGAATTTGATTGACGCTTAATTCTTTCAGATGAAACTGTAAGCATCGGGAAAGAATAGTTATCGGCAATTTTTTCGGCTCTGTGGTTGCTAACAGAAATTTTACATGGGATGGAGGTTCTTCAAGAGTCTTTAACAACGCATTAAAACTATGACGAGAAAGCATGTGCACTTCATCAATTAGGTATACTTTAAAACGGCCACGAGCTGGTGCGTATTGCAGATGATAGAGGAGATCGCGAGTATCCTCAACCCTAGTACGCGACGCAGCATCAATCTCTATAAGATCGATAAAACATCCCTGTTCAATTTCTTTACAATTATCACACAAACCACATGGTATCGAGGTAATTCCTGTTTCGCAGTTCAGTCCTTTAGCCAATAACCGCGCGATGCTAGTTTTCCCAACACCACGAGTACCGGAAAAAAGATACGCATTATGGATGCGAACAATGGAAAGACCATTCTTTAGCCCAATCAAAACATGCTCTTGACCAACGACATCAGAAAATGTTTGTGGGCGCCATTTACGGGCAAGTACTTGATAGCTCATGAATACTTATCTCAATGTTAATATACAAAGAAATACTTTATGACATTAAAGATTAAATTTATTCTTTTTTATTTTAAAAATCTCGATTTATAATTGTTATTTATATATTTTTGATAGATATATAATATATAATATAAGAAAAGATATTAATTATCTCACTATAATATTATAGCTTTAGATTAAATCATAGAAGATAATATTCTTAATACTAGTTTTTTGGGTTTCAGCCACAAAATATTATACTTCAGACAGGTTATTTTCTATAGAGCATGCCAAACGGTTCATGTATCATCATTGATATTCTATTTATTCTAATTTATATATAAATATTGGAAGTGCATATAATCATAATATCCATATTACTAGTAAAATGTGATATAATATGGCAAAAATTGAAGCACAATTACTATTTTATAGTAGTTATCTTGGATAACAAGAATTACTCATAAACTCATAGCATGATTATGAGATCATGCTATGAGTAATATAATATCATCTGTGTGCTATGATAGTTGAATATATTTTAGCAGACTTAAACTATGCATATGCTGCCCGTAATAATCTATTAGCAAACCAGATAAGAAAACTGAACTATTAGCATATAAAATAAAATTAGTATAAAATCTTCTTTTGTTTTCTTATTTCACAACTCAATCCTTAGATGAATTAAAATAGGTAATCAGCAGCAATCTCTTACTTGGGATTAACTAATCAAATTATCGTTAAGTTATACTTTATAGATCTATCATCTTACTAATAAAATTAGTCTGGGCATATCTGGATCTTAATGCCAATAATGATGCCTAATTTACCAGAAAAAATAAAAAATTAATAGAAATAAAATATTTTTATCGATATTACTTACAAAACTTAAATACTAGACTAGTATAATACTTTAATGAGGAAAAATTTTAATTTAATGATATGACTTATATAATAAAAGATATGATTTCTTTCGATCAAGCAAAGCAATAAGCAAAATGCATTTATCTCCTAAATAAATATTATATTAGCAATCCCACTAAAGAAATAAAGATTTATTAAGTTAATAAATTGCAATAATAAGTGCGTCTAAAATCATGACTATGTTAGATAGTATCCAGTAAAGCAACTGTATATAATTATCATGGTTACCTTAAAAATTTTCAGAAGATATTTTTGCGAAAAAGATATATTTTCATATGAAAATATATCTTAGTTAAAACCATGGATGAATATTAATAATAAAGTTTAAACTATTCGTAATATACGAATTAAGTTAATTTTAGCTCTGCAACCATCATTAGTGCATGTTTAGAATATATCGCCTAAATATTGAATGAGATTTCATATGAAAGTTAAAACTCGTTTTGCGCCCAGTCCAACTGGCAACCTGCACTTAGGTAGTGTACGTACTGCTCTTTATTCTTGGTTATTTGCCCGTCATACTAAAGGTGAATTCTTGCTGCGTATTGAAGATAGCGATCATGATCGCTCTACTCATGAAGCGACAAAAGAAATTATAGATAGTATGAAATGGCTAAAACTCAATTGGGATAAAGGCCCTTACTACCAGACTAAACGTTTCGATCGCTATAACAAGATCATAAATCAAATGTTAGAGCAGGGTACCGCATATAAATGTTATTGCTCTAGAGAACGTCTCGAAAATTTGCGTGAAATAAAAATAGCACACAGGAAGAAACCTCGTTACGATGGTCTTTGTCGACATAGTAATGAACATCACGCCAATGATGAGCCTTACGTCGTGCGTTTTCTAAACCCTCAGAAAGGTTATGTGATCTTTGAAGATAAGATTCGCGGCACTATTAAATTCAGCAATGAAGAACTAGACGATTTTATCATTCGTCGTACAGATGGTTCCCCAACCTACAACTTTTGTGTTGTTATTGATGACTGGGATATGGAAATAACTCATATTATCCGCGGTGAAGACCATATCAATAATACGCCACGACAGATTAATATGTTAAAAGCTCTAGGTGCTCCAATTCCAGAATATGCACACGTTTCAATGATATTAGACAATAATGGTAAGAAGATCTCTAAACGAGACGGTGCAATTGGAGTTATGCAATATCGCGATAAAGGCTATTTGCCGGAAGCCCTACTAAACTACCTGGTGCGGATGGGATGGTCTCATGGAGATCAAGAAATTTTTAGCATTGATGAAATGAAAGAGTTGTTTACTCTTGATGATCTAAGTAAATCTAGAAGTATATTCAATATTGAAAAATTAAAATGGCTTAACCAATACTATATTAAAAGCATGCCATCTAAATATGTAGCCACGCATTTAGCATTGCACATCCATAAGGCTGGTTATAAAATCAATCATGGACCAAAATTAATTGATATTGTTGAGCTGCTAGCTGGACGTTGCAAGACTCTCAAGGAAATGGCAGCGCAGGCACGGGTTTTTTATGAGGACCATAATGAATTTCATGCAAAGGCAGTGCAGAAATATCTACGTCCCATTGTAACTAGTCAGCTAGAACTAGTACGTAGCAAAATTGAAAAAATAAATGATTGGAGTCCTGAAAACATACGTTATGCAATTCAGCAAACTGCAGAAGAACTCAAAATGAAAATTGGTAAAGTTGGAATGCCGCTGCGTGTAGCAGTAACAGGTTCAGAAATATCACCAAGCATAGATATCACTGTCTATTACATTGGTAAGAATCGATCACTAAATAGAATAGATACAGCTCTTGACTTTATTCATGCTTGTAAAGCACAACCTACAGATGCAAAATATCAATAGTATAATACGAAACTGTATTTTATAGAAAAATATATCAAATACAACTATAAAATTTTTTGATGTTAATACTTATTAAAAATAAAAAACTACTCTTGTGCTACTCAAAAGTATCTATATTTTCTAACATGAAATCTTCAATCAGAAATAAAGACAGAAAGAATGCTTTTAAGATATTTTGCTTGATAGATATGTCTAAATAATCTCTTTTTATAAAATTTATTATCTATAATTCCTAATCAATAAGAATTAACACAGAATCCTTAGCAAAAGTTTCTTTTGTCTAAACAATATATTCACTCCTAAAATATCTTGTACACATACTCTAAACATGTTTATTATGTAATCTATATCAGTAATGACTATATTAGTATAGTAAATTGATATTGGTCTAGTACAGGGATATAATTTTTAAAATTTATAAGATTGAATGAATAACTTTACTTGGCTTATACATTATCTTGCATATATGCTAGTTTAGCACTCTAACAAATAAAAATTTCTAGAGCATCACATAAATTACCATTCTGTTAGTATTAAATCCAATTATTAATCACGATTTTTTAGAAAGACTTATGCCTAAGATTCGTATTATCCCTTAGAATTCTTTTTCTCTATTAGAGATACTAATAAAACATGTTTGTAAACAGACAATAATAGTTGCTATCAATATAATAGGAGCTGGGTCTTTATACTTGTAGAGTGGATTCATGGGCAAATTAACACTATTCTTTATCATTTTATTGTGCTGGCTTCAGTATTCATTATGGGTTGGCAAAAACGGTATAAATGATTATATGTATATCAAAAAAGAGATTCTCACTCAAAAAGATAATAATATCAAACTGAGATCCCGTAATGCTCAATTATTTACTGAAATAAATGATCTCAATGAAAGTCAAGAAGCAATTGAGGAACGTGCGCGTCAAGCACTTGGGATGATAAAACGTGGTGAAATATTTTATAGACTAGTTCCAGAACAATTGAAAAAATAATAGTATCATAAATAAGTTTAATATAATTTTTATTTTCATTCTTTAGGGCATCTGATTATCCTGGAGTAAGCGTTATTTCTATAATTAAAATTTAAATATTTATAATTTTAAGATTATTACTGAAAATTATAATATATTAATAATTATTTACATTAACTACAAGATAAATACATGATTAATCCTTCAATATCAGCACGATTATCTATAGTTGCTGTAGTTCCAGCAGCAGGTATTGGCACTCGGATGAGATCCGTCTGTCCAAAACAATATTTATCTATCCAAGGTAAGACAATATTAGAGTATTCAGTAATGGCACTCTTATCTCACGAAGAAGTAGAGAGGATTATAGTATCAATAAGCCCAGACGATAGTTATTTCTATGATTTACCTCTCGCAAAAGATGCTCGTATCCAGGTGTTGCACGGCGGTATAAATCGTGCAGAATCAGTTTTAGCTGGTTTAAGAGCAGCTAAAAATGCAGATTGGGTATTAGTGCATGACGCTGCTAGGCCTTGCTTGCATAAAGATGATCTAAGTAATTTGCTGGAATTACGCTATAAATCTAAAGTAGGAGGTATCCTGGCTACTCCTGTTCGCGATACTATGAAACGATCTAGATCTGGTATAGATGTTATTAAACATACAGTCACTCGTGAATGGCTCTGGCACGCGCTAACTCCCCAGTTTTTTCCATGTAAATTACTTATCATGTGTTTGGAGTATGCCCTAAATCAAGGATGCAATGTTACTGATGAAGCATCAGCATTAGAGTATTGTGGGTATCATCCAATATTAGTACCAGGTCGTTATGATAACATCAAGATAACTCGCCCTGAAGATTTTGCATTAGCTCAGTTGTGTCTATCTAAAAATAACTAACCTTTTGACTTGTTTCATATGCACCATTATCTATGATTAATATTAAAAATAATTAAAAGGAAAATGATTGATGAGGATTGGACATGGTTTTGATGTGCATAAATTTGGCGGTAAAGGACCTTTGATTATCGGAGGTGTAATGATTCCTTATAAGTGTGGTCTTATTGCGCATTCTGATGGTGATGTTGCGTTACATGCTGTAACTGACGCGCTCCTAGGATCCATTGCGTTGGGAGATATCGGTACATTATTCCCTGATAACGATCTTGCATTTAAAGATATAAGCAGTAGCAATTTATTGCGACAATCATTTGCTCTAATTTTAGCTAGGGGTTATATCTTAGGCAATATTGATATAACTATAATTGCTCAGGCTCCAAAAATAGCCCCATATGTTTCTAAAATGCGAATTAACATAGCAGAATATCTATCTTGCCGTACAGATAAGATTAATATTAAATCTACTACTACAGAAACATTAGGTTTTATAGGACGTGGTGAGGGTATTGCCTGTGAAGCAGTTACATTATTAGTGAAAGCATAAGATTTAAATTTTGATAAACAGTACTACACTTCAACTATTTCGCATAAACTAATAAATAAGATGATTATGGCCTAATATTCCTGTCATTATTTATTCCATTTTAATTACATATCAATTCTTCATCTATATGCACGCATAAACTATTAGTGTTTTTCTGATAAAAATTTCGTTTACTATCAGGTGTTTTACAGAAAAATGAAATGTTCATATTATATTCTTTTATTGGCAATATAATGCCCAAATTTAAAATAATTGTTTATATAGAATTATAAGAAAATTATAATAATCTTTTATCTATATTATTCATAAACCTAACCAGTAAGGCATGACGAATTATGATCACTAAAGATATCGTGAAATACGTTCACTTATTCTTAATAACATTATCAGGGATTGCATAATTTATTATGCATGGTGATATAAGAATCATGATTAATATATAAATCCTATACATAGTACTAATATCATTATTTATACATGAAGATTATCATACGATAATATCGTAAACGGTTAACCTCGATAATAAAATTAAGTAAATCAGCATGTTATTAATGATATCTTGCAGGAAGTAGTAATACATATTTTATAGAAAGTGCAACACTCATACTAAGACAAGATAAGAAATATTTATTAGCTTAATAAAATACAAATTAAATGACTACTGTTCACTAATATAGATTAAAAAGTATTTTATTAAGATTCAGATAGGTATTCTCTGATCTAATAAATAAAATCTTATAAAATATTAGCCGATTTATTGGCTCAGGCTATAAAATGATATCATCATATAGATAAATTATATATTATCTATCTTCGAGGCATACTACATGCTGCATGTAACATCCAGTATTTCCCTAAATTAGAATGAAAAATAATTATTATAGAATAGAATGTTAAATTATTTTAGTGAGATATGTTTTGATGAGTAAAAGTATTTAGTGTAGAGATTAATCTTCATATATGAATTTTATATAAGTAGGTCAGCAAATATAAAAATGATATTTCTGCTGCAGAAAGCAATATATTCAACAGTAATACGTAGATAAAATCAAACAATCTTAAATAGGGTTTTTTGGTCTAATTCAATAAAACTTTCTGTATTTTAAAAATCTTAAATATCTTTAGAAAGCCTTTAAAGACCAACATTATTATCTAATACTGTATCCATATTATAATTAACTAGTTAATGTTTGTAGTATTATATCATTATTTTAGATTTTCATGAGAAATCAAATTTAGCAAAAATTACTATAGTAGTATGATCCCTTTAATTACAGAACGTTGTTTAGTATCATCTGCTTTGCTTCACTGAATATATTATAGTTACTAAAATATTTAAGATTAGTTGTTAATCACGCATTATATTGGAGAATATTGTGCATATAATTAGATGTATTCTTATATTTAAGTCATGTAATGTAATTACATTTTTAATAAAAAATATTAAGATTAGGAATATACAAAATAACTAATATATATACTTCATTTAAACCATTCAGAGAAACAATTAATTCATAATTAATGCTTATCTTAGATGAATAAAAGTTATGAATCACTTCTCTCTGATTAGAATGTACGATATATCATGCATAAAAATTTCTTTATTCGTAGCTTTAATAGACCACATTAGTGGGGAATCGTGGAGAAACGTGCGCTAAACCTATTACAGCAGTTGATTCAACAGGGTATCGGGGATGAACAAGTGCTAGAAGCCTTGGGTAAAGTACCTCGTGAAAAATTCATTGATGAAGCTATGTCTCACAAGGCATATGACAATATTGCTTTACCAATAGGTTCGGGTCAGACTATTTCGCAACCTTATATAGTAGCGCGAATGACAGAATTATTACGCATAGGGCATAACTCGAAAGTGCTAGAGATTGGCACGGGATCTGGTTATCAAACAGCTGTATTAGCACATTTAGCTAAACAGGTATTTTCTGTAGAAAGGATTAAAAACCTACAGTGGCAGGCAAAAAGACGTCTTAAACAGCTCGATTTATACAATATTTCAACGCGTCATGGTGACGGCTGGCAGGGGTGGGCTACACATGGTCTATTTGATGCTATTATTGTTACAGCGGCTCCACCAGAAATTCCAGGAACGTTATTAGAACAACTACGTGATGGTGGACGTTTGGTGTTGCCCATGGGTGACTATGATAAGGATCAAAATTTAAATTATGTACAACGGCGCGGTAATGATTTCTTTATTAAGTTTATCGAAAAGGTTAGGTTTGTGCCTTTAGTTAGAGGCAAACTGGCTTAATTATTAAATATTATCTAAAGCATTTTTTCTGATTCTTGATAAAGTCTAATATAAATATTGATCATTTATCATAATCAATATTTATACATTGTATCACCTATTTCTTAATAATTTTTTAATCTTAGAAAAGAGTAATTTATGATTAACTGTTATTCAAAAAGATTAATATATTGATTTTTCGGTAATGATTGGCAAATCAATCTTACTTCTTAACCTAAAAAATTAGATTTAACAATTAAATTTTAGCTAATTATCTAATAAATACACTCAATAAGATGCATAACTTAGAATATTATTGATGAGTAAGATATTAAAATATAGATTATTTTTCTGTGAAATGCTGTTATACTAGTCTATTTTGATATTTATTGCTATATTTAATGAATTTATAAAAAATACAATTTTATATTGTAATCATAGTCTTTAATGTTTATGATTGTTTTTAGTATATTTGAATTATCTTCTTTAATATCTATGATAATAGTGATAACAATTAGTAGCGAAGATAAAATATGAATAAAACTGACATATGTATCTATCATTGCATACTTGGTGATTTAATGTGATAGATCTTCTCAAATAAGAAGCATAATAATTTACGTCAGAAGACTTAATATAAAAGATCAGTTAATATCTGTAATTCGCAATATTCCTACGGTATTTTAATATATAACTAGGATAAATAAAATAAATAAAATTTAAATAAATATGGCTTACCTGCTAAATAGAGTCTAAAATACTGATGCATAAATATAAATATTACACGTAATTTTATTAGCAGGAGCAACTAAATTTTAAAAAATTTAATCAAGGTATTTCTATTGCAAATAGAAAAATAATTTTCTGCATATAAATAATTTTTAACGCAGTAACCCAGTTATAACAATATCAAGCTGAGCAGATGAAATTATATTGATATAATGGTACTTTTAACTGCATATCAATGATAAACATACATTCTTTAAAATCGTATGCGCAGAAAACATATTAACAATCCAAAATAAGAACACACCGCCTATGTATTGAAATACATAGATACTAAATAACCACGGACCAAAATAAAACATTATCCTATATATCAAACTATATTAATAGGTAAGTTACTATATTAAAGTCAGCTTTAATTCTTTGATTATATTTTTATAATAGAAAATTAATACTTTTCTGCCTTCCGATAGATAGTGTATCTTAAATCAATAGTGAAAGTTTTTCAACGAGAGTGAAGTAAAAATAAAGTGTAATAAAAATATGATATATTGGCGTGATCAAAATAAAACTAACTTAGCTATATTCTCTTGTAAGACGTTCTATATTAGCGCCGAGTCTACTAAGCTTGTACTCAATGTGATCGTACCCACGGTCAATATGGTAGATACGATCGATAATTGTAGTTCCTTCTGCCATACAGCCAGCAATAATTAAACTGGCAGAAGCACGTAGATCAGTTGCCATGACTTGCGCTCCAAAAAGTTTATCTACACCGTAACAAGTAACAGTATTACCTTTAATATTAGCTTGAGCTCCCATTCGGATGAGTTCTGGAATATGCATGAAACGGTTTTCGAAAATACTCTCAGTGATCATGCTCTTACCTTTAGCCACTATATTCAATAAGCTAAACTGTGCCTGCATATCGGTTGGAAAACCAGGATATGGGGCAGTACATACGCTCACCGCATTTGGTCTCTTGCTATGCATGTCTAGAGATATCCAGTCTTTTCCCACTTCGATATCAGCACCGGCTTCAAGTAATTTTTCGAGCAATACATTTAAGTTATCTGGACATGTATTACGGCAGATAATTTTGCCACGAGTTACAGCTGCTGCAATTAAGAACGTCCCAGTTTCTATCCGATCTGGCATGACAGAATAAACGCCACCGCCTAAACGAGGCACTCCTTCAATAACAATACGTTCGGTACCAGCACCTGATATTTTAGCACCTATCATATTCAAGAAGTTAGCAGTATCAACAATTTCCGGCTCACGAGCAGCATTTTCAATAACAGTAATACCCTCAGCTATTGCAGATGCGAGTATTCCGGTCACAGTTGCCCCGACACTTACCTTACTAATTCGCATATGTGCACCCTTTAAACGTCCATCCACAGATGCCTTTAAATAACCCTCCTCTAGTTTAATATCAGCTCCTAATTGTGCTAAAACAGAGACATGTAAATCAATAGGGCGTGCTCCAATAGCGCAACCACCTGGCAAAGAAACTTGACCGTATCCGAAACGAGCAACGAGAGGACCAAGTGACCAAATGGAAGCACGCATGGTTTTTACCAGATCATACGGTGCAGACAGATCATGCACTTTTCTCGCATCTATATTCAAAAAATCATTACGCGCAATCTGCGCTCCCAGATGGGTTAATAATTTTATAGTCGTGTTAATATCTTGTAAATCTGGCACATTGTTAATTTTTACTGGCTCTTCGGCTAATAATGCAGCAAATATAATGGGTAATGCTGCATTTTTTGCACCAGAGCTTATAACTTCTCCTGTTAGGCGAGTAGGGCCTCGCACACGAAATTTATTCATTATTACCAATCTAGATTAATACTTTTAATAAGTATGAATAATACACAATAATAGCTAGTCATGAGGATTATGCGTTATTACTTTACGGTAGCGCTGCCATTCTTCAGTAGTAAATGCTTTTATTGATACAGCATGAATACTATTATCTAGAATATATTTCATTAAAGGAGTATACACTATCTGTTGTTTTTTTACGCGACTTATACCAGCAAATTGCTTGCCGACAACAATGACTTGAACGTGAGTACCTTGAATAGTTACATGAGCTTCCTCTAGAGATAATTCATGCATCAACACATCTTTTATTTGCTTATTGTTCATGAGGCTCAATCATTAAATTATAAAAATAAGAAAATTACTTTAGCATTCTTGATACAAATAATGTTTTACACTCTACATAATTTATACTTTTTACTTGTTACCTTCATGTTCCTTCAGAAAATGATAAAATTAGTTCTGCAATTAGTATAATCATAGATGAAATACGAAAGTACAAATAATTCTTGCCTTTATTTTTCAAAAAATTATTATGCTTTCTTAATTATATAAGGATTTAAAAAAAATCTAGATTACTTTTATAATCCTAATTTAACCCATCATTTAGATCTACTGCATACATTAATTATATTATATTTAAGTAAGATTTTTAGAAACAAGTATTTCTGTTCTGATGATCAATGATAATAAGTTCTAACTTGCTATGCCATTCTTGTTTAAGATAGATATGGATCCTATCTAGATAATACCGAGTATTTAACTTTTTGTCTCTTCCAAGAGATTTTATTAATAGAATAAAATATCAATTTATAGCGATATAATATATCTTACTTATTCTTTTAACAAAGACGCCATAAAAACAACAAGGAAAGAAGAAATAGATCGCAACTCATGCTGTATGTAAACGTCTATAAAAATAGATTAGTTTTATAATTCAGAAGCTAAAAGGCCCATAAAATAAATTATTTCTCCAATGTTAATGAATCAAGATATTATTAAAAAGTAAGTTTATGCTCTCTCGCATACAAATATAGTACAATTTAGAGATGAAAGAAGTGACTAGTTTTTCTGAGTACTTAGTAATATTGTGAGTAGTTTAATTCTTATACAGATTTCTCATTATGATTAAGATAGAATAAAATTCTATAATTATCTTTAATAAGATATCTTTTCATTTTAGATTTTATAAAATGTTGACAGCCTAAAAGACAATGATTAAAAATAAACAGCATTCTAAATATAATTACTGATAAATTAAATGAAGCTTGCTCTGGGCATAGAAGATTAAAATCTTTTTAATATAGCAAAGAAAAATAAATACCATCGCCTTTATTTATTCATAAAGCATCGCCAAAATTTTACAATAAATTACCTATAATTTTAAGAAAAATATTTTTATATAATATGCTAAAATATATTCAAAGATATTTATCAAAATAATGTTTGATATTTTATTAATACTATATTTATATAGTCTATATAGATAAAATCCATAAGTTCTGAAATGGTTATTATCTGTCCTCCCTACAGTCATCATCTCTGTGCTTCACAATAAATTAATAAACTTTTAACATGCACATGATTACCGTAAATATAATAGTTACATTATGTTTGAGATATAAGCGTGTACAAGTATAATAAAACATGGTTTGTAGATACTAATAACTTTCATGAGTTACTTAGACTAAATATATAAATTATCATCTTCTTCTTAGCGCATCAATAAGTATGTTAGAACAACATTGTTACTTTTCAACATGAAGATTTATATATACCAGAATAGCTATTGCTCTTTTAAATAAAGAGGAGATATAGAAATAAAGATTTTGCTCAAGAAACTAATAAGTCTTTTAATATCTTAATATTACCCAATACATTCTGTATTTTGTTTATAGATGAACATCAGAGATATAAGTGGTAATCTATAATGATAAAATTAAAATAAATATATATTTTATAACCTAATTAATAACTATTTATATTTCAGGTCTTTGCTGCAAAAAAAATTATGTTTTGATATTACGTCGATGTTGTGTGTCTTTAAAACGTGCAATAATATAATATTTTAATATTTTAAAAATAATCCCAACAAGATTATCAATCTTTATTATACGGAAAATTGAGTAAATACATGACTGGTTTATTATATTGATGTTGCTTATTGCAGAATAGTTATCAGGGAACTAGTTTAAGTTAATATTTAAAATGTATATATCTTTAGATGCTGCAAGACATATAGCAGTAATCAACTATAACTTACTTATCTATTAAATTGATGTAACTATTATCCATTGATATGTAATATTAAACCATCAATAAGTTGTACTAAATTCATAGCAGATGAATGAAAAATCATTCGTATGTTATTGTTTTCAGCAGTAACTAAAATTATGTTTTTATTGCTAAAATGCTAACTGATTTGCAGTATTAGTGCTTTATTTCGTATATTTAAGTACTACTAGAGTTCGCAGAACAATGATTTATTTTGAAGTATAGTCTATTATGAATTATGCTGTGTGTCGGTTTAAACATAATAAATGGATATCATTTCCTGGATACCCATACATATATTGATTAGCCGAAGCAATAACAGCCTGAAAAAATTTTGGCATGCTAGAAATATTCTATTCGCATATAATAACTATATTAACTATTTTTATTTATATGATTGACCAATCTTCGATCCGAAGAGCAGAGTCGTTATTAAACAGCAAGAGGTATTAAGATAATTTAAAATGCCATAAAGTATATGCTATAAGATAACTGTTAAATGCTAGAGGTGTATACATGTATATCATAAATGAGATATAAGTAAATTGTATATATTTTATGATAGCTATAATACTTTAATTCTGCGTTTTAGGATTTTTATTATAAAGTATTGAATACTTTAGGTATTGGTTCTCTCTTTTATTTGCTTTTTTGATTGGCATACTTAAAGGAAATCATGATGAGTATAATGACAGGATATAAGAGACCTCAATCTTTTAATGTTTTGGTCACAATATAAGTTTATACAAGAGTGTATCTTTAAAAATAAATGTTATTATCAAATAGAAAAAACAGTGATATAATACTTGATGTATTAGAAAAAAATTTTATTTATTATAATTAGTAGAATAATATTGATAATTCAAATGAATATATTTTATTTGATATACAATTACATATATGATGAAAATCAATATAAATTGATTCAATTTCTACTAGAAAACTTAAATTAATAATTATAGTAAGCGATAATCTTTCATAATAATAGATAAATTATAACAGAGTTAGAGAATAAAGTTAATTTCTACATCAGAATATGGTACAAATACATGTATAGCCCTTTAATAAACTATAGCTTCATAATTAGGGGAATACAGTCTGGGAGAAATATATGTGCTCTATCTTTGCTGTACTTGATTTAAAGACTGATCCTATGAAGTTGCAAAAAAAAGCAATTGAATTATCAGGACTTATGCGTCACCGTGGCCCCGACTGTTTTGGTCTCTACGCTTCGGATCACGCAATCCTAGCGCATGAACGTCTATCAATCGTAGATATCAAAAACGGCGCTCAACCTTTGTATAATGCTGCGCATACACAAGCTTTAGCAGTTAATGGAGAGATATATAACCACCAAGAACTACGCAGACTTCTTAAAAATAGTTATAAATTTCAAACTTCCTCTGACTGCGAGGTTATTCTGGCCTTATATGCACAGAAAGGATCTGATTTTTTAAATGACCTCAATGGCATGTTTGCTTTTATTATATACGATGCAGATAAGCAAAGATATCTTATTGGCCGTGATCATCTAGGAATTATTCCGCTATACATGGGTTACGATGAACACTCTAACTTTTATCTTGCTTCTGAAATGAAAGCACTTATACCAATTTGCTGCACCATTAAAGAATTTCCTCCTGGAAGCTATATGTCAAGCGAAGAAGGTAAAATTCATAGGTATTATTATCGTAACTGGTTCAAATTTGAAAATATAAAATATAATATCAGCTATCCTCATCAAGTAAAAAATGCACTCGAAGATGCAGTCAGAAACCATTTGATGTCTGAAGTACCTTACGGAGTATTGCTATCTGGGGGACTTGATTCTTCAATTATTGCCGCTATTACTAAAAAATTTATGACTAGTCACGCTGGCTATGATCAGAATACTGCGATATTGCAATCACAACTTCACTCCTTTGCGGTCGGCCTAGAAGATTCGCCTGATTTAAAAGCAGCTCATGTAGTAGCAAAGCATTTGGGGATTATACACCATGAAATTAATTTTACGATAGAAGAAGGTTTAGATGCTATTCGCGATGTGATTTATCATATTGAAACCTATGATGTTACCACAATTCGTGCATCAGTTCCAATGTATCTAATGGCACGTAGAATTAAAGATATGGGAATCAAGATGGTTCTCTCTGGTGAAGGTGCTGATGAAGTTTTTGGCGGATACCTGTATTTTCATAAAGCACCAAACAGTCAGGAATTCCATGAAGAAACTGTGCGAAAGCTACTCTCGCTACACAAGTATGACTGTGTGCGCGCTAATAAATCTATGTCGGCTTGGGGTCTCGAAGCGCGCGTGCCTTTTTTGGATAAAAAATTTCTGGATGTAGCAATGAGTCTCAATCCGAAAGATAAAATGTGTGGAAACGGCAAAATAGAGAAATATATCATGCGCAAATGTTTTTCATCCTATTTGCCTCATAGTATTGCATGGCGTCAAAAAGAACAATTTTCTGATGGGGTAGGTTATACCTGGATAGATATCTTGAAAAATACTGCAAGTCAGCAAATTAGCAATAAAATGCTATCAAATGCGCATGAAATTTTTCCATACAACACGCCGCTCTCTAAAGAAGGATATTTATATCGAAAAATATTTGCTGAAATGTTTCCTGTGCCTGGAGCAGCGGAGTGTGTTCCAATAGGGAGATCTGTTGCTTGCTCTTCAGGAAGAGCCGCCGAATGGGACGAATCATTCAGAACAATAGATGATCCCTCAGGTCGTTCGGTGAGTACACATCAGCATGCATATAAAACTTAGACTTGCTGTAAAATGATCTTTGCAATCATTAATTCTCTATTCAATAGGCACGCAAGACAGTAATAATTATAATTTCTTGCTGCTTAATGAAATTATTGTGAGATTACTAAGGTGTATAATACATAAATTTTTCACATAAGTTATTTAAATTTTAAATTAGACTTATTTCATTTGCTATAATAAAACTATAAGCGTTATTGATAATATTAACAGTTAACTGGTCAAGACAATTTCAGATATAATAATACTCTATACGAGAAACAACTTACACTCTATTTTATCTCTTTAATAGCTGAATATTGCTTTTCAAAAGCTATATGAGATTTTTAAAAGACTGATATTTCTTTAGCAAGAGGTTAGATAAATATTTAGCATAAAAATATATTAGCTGTAGCTATGATAATTATGTTACGCTCAATAATATATTTGTCATAAGGCCCTAAAATTAAAGATTAATTATAAAACCCATAAAAATATATTTAAAACTAGAATCTAGTTTCTAGATGAAGAAACACATAAATTAATATTTATTTTAAATATCTGGCCTGTTTTAGGGAAAAATTTTTATTAAAATTAGTGAATAATTTTATCTTGATGTTATTATCATCTTGATTTATTAATTATATAATTTCATCGGAAATATGAGTTGTTACTTTTTACGATCAAAATAGTTTACTAAATGTTTGATATACAAATAATTTGCCTGAAATTATTATAAGTTTAGACTATAAAAATAGAGGGCTACGTAGCTCAGTAGGTTAGAGTACATCACTCATAATGATGGGGTCACGGGTTCGAATCCCGTCGTAGCCACTATCCACCTTAAATAAGTTCTATTAAAAGCGGGAGTGGCGAAATTGGTAGACGCACTAGATTTAGGTTCTAGCACTGCAAAGTTTACGAGTTCAAGTCTCGTCTCCCGCACCACATATCTAAATCAATTAATTTTTCTATCGTGTTGTGGGGTATAGCCAAGCGGTAAGGCACTGGGTTTTGATCCCAGCATACCCAGGTTCGAATCCTGGTACCCCAGCCATACCTGATATTTCTAAAAATATAAAATATTGTTGCACTACAAAATAATGTTGGGGTATAGCCAAGCGGTAAGGCACCGGATTCTGATTCCGGCATTCCGAGGTTCAAATCCTCGTACCCCAGCCAAAATATTGATAAAAAATTTTTAGCTTGAGTTTACTTTATGCAAACAGTAGTATTTAAACAAGAAATAGAAAGAGCATATCTTATCTCAGTTAACTTTTAAAATTGTATTATAAGAAAAACAGATTGAATATATTAGCAATATGCTGCTCTATAAAAATTAGTAGAGCATGCTTATTTTTCATAAAGTTATTTATATTTTTATTGATATCTCTATATACTGCCCATAGCAATGCAGATTACGATTGCTATAAACCTAATAAATATTTAAGCATACCTTTTTTAAGTTCAATAGAAGATTCGGCCGCTATTAAACCCAGATTCCTAACAATCTTCAGTAAAATTAAGTCATTATTAAAAGCAGAATACAATAGATCTATACCTGCCTGCATCAATAAATTATCCGAACGCCTAATGTGCTGATAACGCTTTAATATATTCTCGCTATACCAATGCTCGCCCTTATTACGAGCTGCAATCACTACATTCAATAAAGCATCCACATCAAGATATCCTAGATTTACTCCTTGCCCAGTTAGTGGGTGCATGGTATGCGCTGCATCACCCAATAGCGCTAAGCCTTCTTGCACATAGCAGTTAGCATGGAGACGTAATAATTGAAAAGATCCTGCATGTATTGCCCTTATGCAGCCTAAACAAGGAGGAAAAACATTTTTAATTTCTTTGGTTAGTTGCGACATTGATAATTCCATTAGCTGGCGAATGCGTGCGGGATTATCATACCAAACGAGAGATGCCCAGTGTTCCCAAAGAGGTAAAAAAGATCGCGGCCCATGCGGTGTAAATTTTTGCCAAGCAATATCCAGCGGGTCATCATCCATCTGAATCAAAATCATCATGCATGACTGACGATATTGCCAACCTATTAAACCAATGCCTGCTGAATCTCGTATCTGAGATCTCCCCCCATCCGAACCTATAACTAATTTAGCCTCTACTTCAACTCCGTTACTTAAACCAACAATCCACCTCTTATTAGCTTTTGTTAAAATTTTAAAATCAGCTGGAGAATAAATCCTAATATTAGGAATCTGTTCTAAGCGAAGCCACAGGGATAGCTTCAAGACTTCGTTTTCAATCATATACCCTAGCTCTGGAATACCCAAATCTTTAGCATGAAAGGTGAAACGAGATCCTTCTAGCTCCCAAGCTTCTAACCCTAGATAGGGAGCGCTACGCATATGACGTGCATCTTGCCATATTCCTAAATTTGTCAGTAAATTTATTGAAGAAGCATTTATTGCAGAAATACGCAAATCCGGTTGTCGTAAGGAATCAAAAGGTTTTGGGCGATTACTTTCTACAACTACAACAGAAAATCCTGCTTCAGCTAAACCTAAGGCAGCAGCAGCACCGACCATTCCTGCGCCGATTACTACAACATCAGTTTTTGTATAGTTATTCATATCTTTCAGCTGCTCAGTTCTAATAAAACCTGCAGGTTATTAGCTATACCTATTTTATTTTAGCATTCAGCACAATTTATAATTCGGTGATCTTATACAAACTTCTAATCAATGTAGTTAATATCAGCATAATATTTACTACAACAAATAAAAGTTCATAAATTTTGATAAATAGCAAAATGCTTTTTAGCTATTCGCAGAATACGTGAGTAAATATGTCACTAATATTAATTTATTAAATCAATGAACTTTTTCGAGAAGTTTAAACAAATCCATTAAGAGTCAAATATAAAGAGGAACAAAATAAAGATATCATAAATTATGACCATCTTTCCTTCTTCAATAACTTACTCTAAATCACTATTTTAAGGAAACCAGGAATGTACTTAACAACATCATAATTCTAATCTATATATATTTTATATAAATAAAATAAAATTTTAAAAAATATACTGTTAATAACATTTATCTGTAATTATTTTAAAGTATGTGGACCAATTTTATTGGTAAAATTAATTTTTTATATATAATTCTCACATAATTTACATAAAATGTGAGGTATTTAAAAAGTAATAATACAAGCAATCAGCGATTATGTCATGATTTAATGCTGAAAACGATATTTATATATTATTTAATATAAATTTGAATGATGATATTTATATTCTTTATTCAGAGATATTAGCCTGATATTTTCTATGCTATATTTTAGTAATAGATAATAAATAGTATATTTTATCTCCCAAAAATATAATTATCTTATCTCAATTTACGCAATACATACAAAACAAGATAATATATACGTATATATAAATAATAAATGTGGTCTATAAGGAATAATATATTATTTATTAGTAATTGCTATATTGACATGATGTGGTGATAAGTCACCATTTTATTCATGGTTTCTAGATAAATCATAGTCATAAATAATCATGTGATCCTAAAAGCAATCAATATTACTTAAGAGTGGTTTTTACAGAAAAATTAAATTATTACTTAAATTTTAAGTTGTCATAAGCAATACTAGTATTAAATAATAGTGGCAATTATAATTAAACTATTTTCTAAACTCGATATCTCTTAAAAACTTTTTTGTTAATATGCTATAATGATAAATATAATTTCAAAACAGCATAAAATAATATGACCCATACTTTATATGAGGATCATGATCTTGCTTTCTCTTTGTTTTTTATAAAAGTAGATCTGTCTCTATACCTACGTTAAAAAATAAGTCTTCGATATTCTATAATATCATAGATATTTTAGTAGAACATGAAAATATAATAAGAAGATTAGATATTTAATAGTCTGCCATGCAGCATGATTTTCTTGCATATTAATGATATATATCATAACAGAATAATTAAATGATTTTGTTGGCATCAGCAGACACTAATCAGTTCCTGTATATTATCTTTGTTCTCAGCATGCAGTTATTAAGACATACCGGCGATCTTTGAAATAAATAAACATGATAAATATCATTTGTGATTACTATTTAGATATCTCAAAAATATAATTTTATTAACTATAAGCAATTAATACCTAAAAATCTTAAAAACAATTTTGGAACAACGGCATTAAAATTACTATAAAAGTTTCTTGCAGTAATAAAAGATAAAATTTGTAATATGAATACTGAATTATGCAAAAATGTGTAAAGCATCTAATGTTAAAACCTTACCTAATCTAATACCTATCGACGTTTTCAAATATAATTCTCTAAAATAGAAATAGTAACTGATAACGTGCTTGAACAATAACACTTCGGGCAGATACTTTTAGGAAAAATTATATTTTATATAAAATGGCTGTAACATGAGAAAGATCATTTAGATAATATATGATGTTGCGAGCTATTCATAAGATCGTTTAAAACTTTAACTTAAATGTACTGTCAATAGGATCTCTCATTCTCTGTGATCTCTATGATGGCTTTATATGACAGAATAAAATTATTTTAAAAAAATATCCCTCAATTAATTACTAGTCTATATAGGAAGAAATTAAGGAATATTGTTATTCTAGGAGTAGAATATTTAATATTGATTCCTTAAGATCACGATAATCTTAATAAAGAAAATTTACTAATATCGCCAGCGCTATTTGCTTGCTTCATAAATACTGATCAACTGTTACTATTTCCTTAAAGACAGAATGTAAGAGATATCTGGAATATACTCTTAATAAAAGTTCACAGTATTTTATACTATGCTATAAAATAGTAAACTAAAATGCACATTGGCTAGAAGTATAATAATGCATCAGAAAATTCAGCATGATAAACCAGTAACGTTCAGTTTTAAAAAAAAATATAATAATCTGATTATAGTAATATAATTTAAAAAAATATCTATCTTTAATGCCTGTAATCATAACATTCTATCTTTGCTTCGCGGATTTATGCAAATTTGCGAAGCAAAGATAGAATGTTATTATTTATTCGTATTTCCTAGAATTAGGATCATTGATTTATCAAATAAATTGGAGAGGTAATCAAGAATTGTAGTTCAGTACTTATTTTTTAACTAATGATATTGCAGTATCCAAGTAATGCTATTTTAATAATAAACTTAGAATTGACAAGGCAGCAAAGAGGTTGATTTAAATCATATTTTATTTAAGGTAATAATATCAAAAACATCTGTCGTTTAATAGATACTTATTCCTGTGATGCGGTAAAATAATATTTTGAAAAGGCAGTATGGTTTATTAAGGGACTTAATTAATCTTGATTCAAGGTTTCATATGAATCTCTAATCTAACGCTCTAATATTTTATTATCGCAATATCTTTATTAAATTTTATAAAATAGATATTCTTTATATAAGATCTATTTTATTTAATTATTCTAGTTATATAGGATCACAGTCCGGAAAGAAATTATAATCCATGGCATGTCGATAAATCCTAATAAATACTAATCTAATTATTAAGTCATTCAGTTTGTATAAGAATAGTTAGAATTTTTAGTGCAGTTCTCAACTATATAACATAAGATTACTATGAGTTAACGGTCGTAGATGATTATTGAAAATTCTTAAAATTTTATTCAGGAATAGACGTGATATTTAGAGCACCATTAATATATTATTCAAACATCAATGATAATCAAGTGCATAAAATTGCTCTTGGGATTGAATATGATGGAAGCAATTATGCCGGTTGGCAGCGTCAGTCAAATGCACCAAGCATTCAAGAATGTTTAGAAGAAGCATTAAGCAAGGTAGCTAATGAAGTTATTACGGTTTCCTGCGCTGGTCGTACAGATGCTGGTGTTCATGCTACAGGCCAAGTAGTTCATGTACAAACGCATGTTCAACGGAGAGATCATAGATGGATAATGGGTGTTAATACTTACATGCCGAAAGATATTGCGGTTCATTGGGCAAAGATAGTAAAAAAAAATTTTCATGCTCGTTTTAGTGCAACAGCTCGCCGTTATCGTTATGTCATATATAATAATCGCTACCGACAAGCATTATTACGAAATGGGATTACTCATTTCCCTTATTATTTAGACGTTTCTCGCATTGAGCGAGCAGCACAGGACTTAATAGGGCCAAATGATTTCACCTCTTTTCGTTCATCACAGTGCCAGTCTTCTACCCCATGGCGCGTCTTATCTCATTTAAAGGCAACCCGTCTGGGTGAATACGTGATTATAGACATACAGGCTAACGGCTTCTTACACCATATGGTGCGTAATATCGTGGGTAGCCTTATGGAGATTGGCCGCGGCAATAAGCCTGAAACATGGATGGCTGATCTTTTATATGCTAAAGATCGTAAGATGGCGGCTGCTACAGCAAAAGCAGCAGGACTTTATTTAGTGGCAGTAAAATACCCAAGTCATTTTGATCTACCGCAGTTTTCGATGGGGCCACTGTTCTTGGTTGATTAACTAAGTATTGACCTTTTATATTTTTAATTTAAGTAATCTAAAAAATTTTAATGGCATAGATATACAATATCATTAAATATTTTTAATTGATAACCATCTTCTCAGCGTATCCTCTGAAAATATTATATATAGTAGTTGCTATTTTTCATCTATCAGAAGACGTTTTTACCTTCACCTGATTACACAAAGGTTTCCGTTTTACAATATTGTCTTTCGAATACCCAATTAGCATCATCTCGCCTAGAAAAGCAGATAATTAAAGATATTAATAATTATTTATTACTCTCTTTTAATATAGACTAATATTGAAGCTTTTAAGTAATTATTTAAGAAGATAAAGCTAGCGATAAATAACCGTAATATTAATGTTGCTGCTGATAAATGCTCATATTTTAGAAGTCTAGAGGTTATTATATTAAATTATTATGAATAGATTTACTATAATCTTGCGTTTTAGTGCTTTAAGAATAGTCAGACATATTTATCTTGTTATTACTAAAATAGAGACACAGCATAAACATACTACTTACCTACTTTGATAGACATCTCAATCAAGAAGTAACTAAATATCATAATTATAAGGATTTTAAAAAATCTCTGTTATCTAGTTCATGAGTAAATATTATTCTATTGATAAAACCAGATATATGACGATTATAATATAAGTAGTATTCATGCTTAAAGCAAGCTCAGAACAATAAATTTATAATGTGTAGATAATCATCTTAAAGATAAAAAATAGGTTTAAAATCATGCTATTTTATGCTAATTTTTATAGATGCTTTCACTATAATTCAATAAATTTTTAGCTCTATATAATCTATCTATTTATTTTAGTAAAAATCTGACTAAGAATTATATAGTAATATACTTGTATCCAGAAAAAATTTTGTTTAATAATTCTTTACATACTGAGTATTGAGTCCTATTAAATTTTTTATTTATAAAAGAATATCAAGGTATACAGTAGATCTTTCTGATCCCCGATAAACACTATCTCTATTAAACCTTCAATCAAAATAATCGATGTAATTGCTAGTATCATAAGTATTTTTTATAGCATTGATATCATCTGCGATAGGTTAGTAGTCATTATTTCTTGCTAATCATTCCTGTAATATAAAATTAGAGAAAATTTTTAATCGTTATATACTCGCAATTTTAGTTAATTAATGCTAGACAACATAATCAACCTTGTATTTAAAACGATCAATATTAGTATATACTCTCTCTGAATTTTTACTAAATACCCTTAGATTAAAAGATATCTGTGTAACAGAAGTAAAGTAATATAGTGGCAGAATTGCAATATAAATATAAATTTATAGAAGCAGATGGATTATTTAATAATACTACAATTTCATAACAGATACGTAACTAATATAACCGTATATTACATAAAATAGAATAAGTAATTCACTGATAGTAATAAGAAGACATCAAGTAAAAACGAGAAAGAAATATTAAAAATGCAATAAGATGTTTTGGTAGTATAGGGATGATGCGGTACGCTCTTGTTATGCATGAGAAATAGGCATAAATTCTTATGCATAGCAGATAAATAAATATTTAACAAACAAATTGAGCAAGCAAATCCGAGTTAGCAAAATATTTTGAATAAAAATGACAAATCCATAAAATGGATTAGGTTGTTACATTATTATATAATAGCATAATCGCAATATGTCGAAGAAATGCTTGGTTAGCAAGAACCTGGATTCCAGAAATAATATAAATGTAAGAATTAGCTGTAATTATATGCCGAATGCAAGAGCTAGAAGAAAGAAAATTATTTAAGAAGATAAAATATTTTTATATAGCCAAGTTAATCTAGAACTGAAACTTCTTAGTATTTAATACGCTAGAATGAGTAAAAATTACTATACTAATACCATAGTAATAACAGGTGGAAGTGACCTTATTTCTGATATCATTGTAATGTCTAATTAATATTAGCAATATAATTTATATGCCATTTTAAATATCCATGCAACATTCATTGCTAGAGAGACGTTATATATGCTATGTTAATAGGAGAACGAGTATTAGTTCTTTAGGACCGTTAGCGCATATATATAAAGGAGAAAAAGCTATGTATCCCGTAGATTTACATATGCATACTGTGGCCAGCACTCACGCCTATAGTACACTCCATGATTATGTTGCGCGAGCGAATGCATGCGGAATTAAACTGCTCGCAATTACTGACCACGGTCCTGATATGAAAGATGCGCCACATTCTTGGCACTTCATAAATATGCGAGTATGGCCACGAATAGTTAATGGAATTGCCGTCTTGAGAGGTATTGAATCTAATATCAAAAATATACAGGGTAATATTGACTGCAGTACACAGATGTTAAATGAACTAGATCTGATTATTGCTGGACTTCATGAACCGGTTTTTGCACCTAAGGATATCCATAGCCACACTGAAGCAATAATATCTACAATAGCAAAAGGAGATGCTGATATTATTAGCCATCCCGGTAATCCTAAATTCCCTATTAATATTCGAGCAGTAGCAGAAGCTGCAGCATTTTACAACGTAGCTCTTGAGTTAAATAATTCATCTTTTATACACTCTCGCATTGGTAGTGCAATCAACTGCCGTAAGATTGCTAAGGCTGTGCGCAATGCAGGAGGGTATCTTGCTCTTGGTACTGACTCTCACATAGCATTCTCTTTAGGGAATTTTGAGCACTGTATCCGTATTATTAATGAAACAGAGTTTCCGCATGATCGTGTATTAAATGTATCTCCCCGTCGTTTACTTAATTTTTTAATCGAGAGAGGCAAAGCTAATATAATAGAACTAGCTGATTGGTAACTTATATCAGGTTATCTGTCTACAAAAATCTTTTACTGCATCTATTTAAATAAATTGTTCCTTGTCGCTGATCGTCCATGGTATGCATTATTAATGCCTTATTAAATCTTACAGTACAGAAAAAGAATTATACAACAGTTTCTTAATCTCTAGCAAAACAATAAGATAACAGATCGATAGGTGTTTATCATTAGTAAAATCTAGAGCAATCTTTTATATTGATAGTAATCCTCTTTAAATCTTAGTATAAATTATACTGAATAACTTATTAAAATGCTAACAGACGAAAATCAAAATCTTTGCTGATCAAAGAGTATCAATAACACTAATATATGTATTCATTTAAATAGATATTACTAATAGACTATTCCTGATTGGCGAAGAAGTAAAAAATCCAGTTAATATACTAATTAAGGTACTCAAGAACTAGCATACTTGATTATTATAAAATAATAATTAAACTGCTGCATAAGTCTTTAATTTATTCAACGATATATTTTAATAAAATTAATTATCTTTACTAAAGACGTTTATACCTATAACACAAGCAGGACTCATCTTAAACTAAGATAAGATAGATTCAATAAACACTCTATAATCTATCTGTGCTCCTAGTGACTGGAAGATATTTTATGACATCACTGATGTGCTCTCTGTAATTAAAATATCATGGAGGTTATAAAGTTCTATTAGCATTTTTACATGCTGATTGACCCCAGCAACTGCAATCCTAGGATAACTGCTGTGTTGTAAATAGACCAGCATAGCTAGCCCAGCGGAATCCAAACGCTCCAATCTGCTCAAATCAAAACATTTTTTACCCTCAAGTAAAATATCACGTTCTTTCCAGAAACTCATTAAAGAATTCCTATCTAGGATTCCTATAAATTTGATAGTTTCTTCCTCAATAAGCCATTGTAGTATATTATGAAGAACCATTATGTTTGATCCAAAATGATAGCCTGCTTCGAAGAATACAGGAGATATTTAGTCAAACCAATAATACCGTTACGACGCAAAATAGAAGCCCACTCATTATGCTTAGTAGTGATAATACTTATACCTTCTGCTATCATGTCAAATACTTGCCACTTTCCTGTTTGGCTATTCTTCCTCCATTGAAAATCCAGTCGTATAGGAGGACGACCTTGCCGATCAATTATCGTAACTCGAATGGGAATAATAGTGACATCATCACCTAGAATACGCTCAGGCTCAATTTTATAATCTTGGCCATGATAAAGCGCTAAGGACTGGCCATAAGATTGTTCTAAACAGGATTGAAAAGCTTTAAAATAGACATCACGCTGGACAGTTGTAGTGTTACTGTAGTACTGGCCCAGAACCAAGGCACCTGCATATTTAACTTGTATATAAGGCATAAGCTCTTCTCGCACTATAGTGCGCAGGTAATCTGGGTTCTGCTTGATTCTAGGCTGTTCTATTTTAAGACGATCAAAAGTTTTTTTAGCAGCAGCATACATCATCTTGTAGGGGTTTTTCTCATCGCATGCAGCTTGTGCAGGTGCAATAACCATTGAGGATATGACGAATAATACAGGCATAAACATACTGTTAAACACGAATAAATCCTTAAAATTAGTATAATACGGAAATTTTAGATAGTATATAATCTTCAGATGAAAAATTATTTTTCTTATTAAAATTATAATGAGCAGTATTATAAACGAAATAACCGATCAAATCTTCTAACATAATGGCTGATTTTGTGTTCTGAATAGTACTACCATCCTTTAAGATTGATGTTCCCATTTCATAATCCTTAAAACCTATACTTAAAGACAGAAATTGCTCTCCCAGCAATCCTGGGGTACTAATCGCTAATGAGCTTGTATCAGGAATCTGGTTGTATTGTTTATATACATCTATCGCAACACGTGGAAGATAAGTTTGCGGAGTTAGCTGAATATCTGAAACACGACCGATAATAACTCCCCCTATTTTAACAGGAGAGCGCTTTTTTAAGCTACCAATGTTATCAAAGATAGCATAGATACGATAAGTGGGTTCATCAATCAGCGCATGAGAATTGGCGACCTGTAGTAATAAGAAGAGGAATGAACAAAATGCGATTAGCATAAATATGCCAACCCAGATTTCATGTTGTTTTATTTGCATTGCATTATTACCTAAACATCAGTGCTGTTATCATAAAATCTAATCCCAAGATTGCTAGCGAGGAATGCACTACTGTTCGCATGGTAGCGTTACTAATCCCCTCAGAAGTAGGTATTGCATCATAGCCATTAAACAAGGAAATACATATAATAGTAATAGCAAAAATAAAACTCTTAATCATACAATTTGCAAGATCGGGACAAAAATCTATCGAGTTTTGCATTGCAGCCCAGAACAAACCGCTATCAATTTCTTGTAGATCAATACCAACTACAGATCCTCCATAGATGCCTACTGCAACAAAAATTACCGTTAGCAGAGGCATACTTATTATACAAGCCCAAAAGCGAGGCGCAATAACACGACGAAGTGGATCTACAGCCATCATTTCCATACTAGAAATTTGTTCTGTCGCCTTCATTAAAGCAATTTCTGCTGTCACTGTAGAACCAGCTCGTCCAGTAAACAGCAAAGCAGTCACGACTGGACCAAGATCACGGAGAAGTGATAAAGAAATCATCAGCCCGAGACTAGCTTCAGCACTATAGGTAGTTAAAGTTAGATAACCCTGTAAGGCAAGAACCATACCAATAAAGAATCCCGCGACTATAATGATTAGCAAAGACTGGGCACCAAGACTATATATTTGTCCGCAAAGAAGGGGCCACTGCTTAATTAAATCAGGCTTGCTTATTAAAGCATGAAACATCATAAGACTCGCGCGTTTAAAATAAGCAAATAACTTAATTCCTAGACGCCCATAAAATATTAATGCATTGAATAAGATGGGCTCACTGATTTTTGAAGATAGTGTAGATACTCCGAGCAATGCCCCATGATAATCGCCGACCGGATATCGAAATGGTATAGGGCCATCGGCAGTTCCATCTAAGAACTGTCTAACTCGTATATCGATATTGCTGTTAAGTTCCTTAGAATCACCCTTACTGATGATCCCTTTATCTGTTAGAATATATGCGTAGTCTGCAATACTCAATATTTCAGGCACATCGTGTGATACTACGATGCAGGTAATTCCTAGTGAATTATTAAGATCGTTAATGAGTTTTACCAGGATTCCCATGGTTATTGGATCTTGTCCAACAAAAGGTTCATCAAATAAAATCATTTCCGGGTCCAGGGCAATGGCCCGCGCTAAAGCTGCACGACGTGCCATTCCTCCCGATAACTGAGACGGCATCATACTTCCTGCACCAAGTAGCCCTACTGCCTCTAGCTTCATCAGCACGGTAGTTAGGATTATCGGTTCTGGTAGCTCTGTACGCTCTCGAAGAGGAAATGCTACATTATCTACTACTGTCAGATCAGTAAATAAAGCACCAGATTGAAATAAGATGCTCATTTTTTCACGTATTTTGAATAATTTATGTCGTGAAAGTGATGAAATATCTTGACCATCAAACCATATTCTACCTTTATCCGGGCGTACTTGCCCGGCAATCAAACGCAATAAAGTGGTTTTACCAACACCAGAAGGACCCAGAATGGCAGTAATCTTACCTTTTGGCATAGTCATAGTTATATTGGTAAAAATTTGCTGGTTACCACGACGAAAACTCATGTCGCTGATTTCCACTAAATTAGTTGCCTGTTGATTCATGAGCTATGCTCTCTTAATAATCTTGATGGCAATTGATAGAATTTATTTATATTGACTACATCCTATCAACCACGTTAGTTCTCATAATGAATCATACAAGTAAGTATTAAATTTCGAAAGATAGAGTATTCTTGATTTTAAAGTATTTTAATTGAATTATGCATAGTATTTGTAGGACGAAATTATATTTTATAAACTCATCATCATTTCGAGATACTAATCAAGATGATTCTTGATCATAGATATAAATTAAGTTATTAAATACGCGGAGCTCTTAATAGCTCTTCTTACGAATATAGCAACATCAATGAAAATTAATCTTTATAGAAAAATATCTAAGTAATAAACTAGATATAATATTAATTAAAAATCATCAAGGACTAAGATGTACTTTTTCATCTCCTAAATATTTTTTAGGATGCACGCATGAATTTTATTCTAAACTATATATCCATTGCTTTTACTAAATTGCTATAAAATCTTTTTATAATGCATAAAACGTTGAATCTCTTTCTCGTATTTTAAAAGGACTCAGGTGTATCTATTTAAAAATTGATAAAAGTACTTTAATCTTTTTAAAATTTACAAATTTATTTGTAAGACGATAACCTCTTTAATATTAATAATAGCCTCACCAATAAAGTTTAATATTCTCCTTATTAAAGAATCAAAAGGCTTCATCAATAAATATTGTCATCTAAGTAAGATATAAATATTAAATATTACAAAGCTATTACAAAAAATTTAAATTTATCGTACTATTATTGTTACTAGTTCTAGATGTTAGTAAGTCCTAGGAAGATAAAGAACCATAAGCAACAAAGAAGACTCAACTTGATGATCATATGCATCTTATCTAATAAAATCAGTATCTTTTAAATAATAAATATTAATATAAAAATATTCTTCTTATTTTTAGCTATTTTATTGATTACTCCATGATTCACGGCTTGGTTGGCGGTGCTGTTGAGTGACTTGCCGCTGCGTGAGCACCAGCAGAATTTTTACTCAGCAAATCTAGATTAGGTCGCTTGCGATTACTCATAATTGAAACATAATTTTTATCCTGAGGTTCTGCTGGTACTTTAGTTATAGGTGCTGTTGCAACGTTCTGTGATTTAGCCTCAGTTAACATGAGAGACTTAATCCTATTAGTTTCGATAGTATCTTTGTCGATACCCAAAATATGCACTGTAGATTTTTTAAAAAATGCATCTTTAATGGGGATGATATCTGATTCGATATCTGCCATGTATGAAGAATCAACAACCTTCTCAACCATTTTTCTTCTAGCATCTTCTGTCACAAAACTATCGGATTCTGTAATAACATATTTCTTATGAGCTAATTCTTTAAAAGCTGCACTTTTAGTGACAGATGGTTTAATATTTTCTGGAGTTACTGTTACTACTTCGTTAACTTTTATAGATTCAGGCGTTACTGCTTTAATAGATGTTGATATAACATAATTAACGACCGATCGGATATTAGCTGGATGCGCCATGGAAGTTCTAGGTACAGCTTGATTCATAGTTGAAGGAACTATAGCTTTTTGTGCAAAACGAGAGATATTATTGTTTTTATGCAAGTGTTCCGTTAATACTTGTGTCTTAGCTATTCCAGACTTTGAATTCCTGACTGTTGGATAGGTGATCCAGATTTTACCGAATGCCATCTCAGGAGATGCTGCAGCGAACTCAAGTCGCATTGGCGACTGCAACGGATAACGATCATCACGGTATCGACGACGCCTTTGAGCACTAACACGCAGATGGCGCGGTGAGCGACGAGAACGACGAGGCATACCAATTCGATCTTGATTGCTATCAGAAGGTTTCCCATTCTCATCATGTCTCTGTCGTTGAGTGGACTCAGAAAGACCTAATTGAGGAGAGATAGCATTTTGAGATAGCGCTAAAAGTGAATCTTCATTCTTGGGTTTAACAGGCATTTTTAGAGTTAATTCACGTCTATTACTTAGAGTTGTATTATTCTTATCTTCTCTGTTCTTTTCTTCTGCTGTAGTCTCTAGAGCTGTATCTTGATTATTCGGTAATTTTACTTCCTGATTAACAAGCTGATGATCTTTACTGTAATCACCCTGATTCTCATTCTTAAGTGAGCCAGCAAATAGCGTTTGTATATCATGCTTTCGGGTAGCGGTATTATTTATTTTATGTTTAGTATCAGCAACTTGTTTTAAGTACCGAAGATTGCCAGATTGATCTTCAAAATTAATATCAGAATAGTTAGATATATCATAATTGGCATTTTTATTCTGACGGCAAGTCTTATCATAATAATCTTTATTATGATTTCTCATATCTTCTGTAGGACCTCTAGATTGGGTCACTGTTTTTTGCACTGCATCTAAAACTGAGAACATATTTTTTAGCGCAGAGAAAAGTCGTCTTACTAAACCAAACTCTACCGTGGGCTGAGCAATTACTTTGATAGCACTATCACTGGCAACTTTTAGAACTGGAGTTTCAACATCCATAGAAAAAGTACACCTTATAGGTTGTTCAGTGCGCTTTCGATCAATAATATTATCTTCGTCAGCAATCAGGCTCTCTGATTCGTGCAACTGGGGCAAAAGGTAACTTAGAGTGCTGGTCCCTTCACCATGTCTTATACGCACCACAGAGTAATGCGGTGTTTGCATCTGATCGTGAGGTACAACGATAACTTTTACGCCATCTTGACGTTTCTCAATAACACTAACAGACTCTCGCTTCTCATTTAATAGATAAGAGGCAACTGGAATTGGAACTATAGCATGTACTTCGTTGGTATTTTCTTTTAGCGCTTCCTCCTCAATAAGACGAAGAATAGAGAGAGACAAGGACTCATTATCGCGCACAGTACCAGTACCATTACAGCGAGGACAAATATGATGACTCGACTCACCTAGTGAGGGGCTGAGACGTTGACGAGACATTTCAAGCAAACCAAAACGGGAAATTCGACCTATCTGAATACGCGCACGATCCTGACGAACAGCATCACGTAGACGATTCTCAATTTCGCGTTGATGGCGTACAGTAGTCATATCAATGAAATCGATCACAATCAGACCGCCAAGATCGCGTAGACGCAGCTGACGAGCAATTTCATCAGCAGCTTCAAGATTAGTATTAAATGCTGTTTCCTTAATGTCGCCTCCGCGTGTTGCACGAGCAGAATTAATATCTATGGCTATTAAAGCTTCAGTAGAATCAATAACAATGGAACCACCGGAAGGCAGACGCACTTCACGTTGAAATGCAGACTCAATCTGAGATTCAATCTGGTAATGACTAAATAGTGGAATTTCACCAGCATATAGTTTGATTTTGCTACTAAAATCAGGACGCCCTAGAGCAGCAATATGTTTTTTTGCTAGATCAAGAATCTTGGGGTTATCAATCAATATTTCACCAATATCAGGCCGCAGATAATCGCGAAATGCGCGAACAATAACATTGCTTTCTTGATGAATCAAAAACGGCGCAGAACGTCCTTCGGCAGCTTTTTTAATAACATCCCAATGTTTGAGACGGAACGATAGATCCCATTGTAAAGCTTCAGCAGATTTACCAACTCCTGCCGTACGAACAATCAAACCCATCCCATCCGGTAGTTCAAGAGAAGCAAGGGCTTCTTTAAGTTCTAGACGGTCCTCACCTTCTATGCGACGAGAAATACCACCTGCGCGTGGGTTATTAGGCATCAATACTAAATAGCTGCCAGCTAAGCTAATAAATGTTGTTAATGCTGCACCTTTATTGCCGCGCTCTTCTTTATCAACCTGAACAATAACTTCCTGATATTCTCGCAAAACATCTTTTATGTTTGGGCGACCATAAGACGAGTAATTGCTAGGAAAGTACTCACGGGCAATTTCTTTGAGAGGGAGAAAACCATGTCTTTCAGCACCGTAATCTACAAAAGCAGCTTCCAAACTTGGCTCAATACGGGTTATTTTACCCTTGTAGATATTTGCTTTTTTCTGTTCGTGACCTAAACTCTCAATATCTAAATCATACAAACGCTGCCCGTCTACAAGGGCAACACGCAACTCTTCATGCTGAGTTGCGTTAATCAACATTCTTTTCATCTTAAACTTACTCATGTTTTGCATTGGCAACTAAGTTGCGGGCAAAGAACGTCCTGACCGAGAAGAAGACCGATGACCTTCACCAGTTTTATCGAAAAGTCGTCAATCTTATGGTTACCGCTTGCATTATAGACGCATATTTAAGTAATTTTATGTTTATTAATAAAAGATACGTCTTATTATAAATAATACTTTTATTAATAGATAACCATACACAATACAAGTATTCCTACTTTAATATTTTAGGTCAGACTGCTACCCACAAGCCTGCTAATCACTTGATTTTAAGAACATGTCTTACGCCATTACTGCATTTCTCTCTCATCAAGTAAACGTTAAATTTCGGCATTCTCTTTTGTTTTAATAAGAATAAACTAGAAATAATTTCATTATTTCACTGCAACCTCCTGTATAGCAAGAAGACTTTTCGAATGATCGAGAAGATTTTACTATATTGCGTAAACAGGTTTTCTAGTTATTTTTATGTTAGGTATATTAGGCGCAATTTTATCCTAAAAATTCTTTTGTCAAGAGGGCTATTAAAGAATATCTTTATGGTTCGTGTTCTATAAAATACCGTCTTAAACATTCTTAGATTCAGTGATATTTTGGCATATAATTATTTGATATCCTTTACTGAAGATCTTTCTGAAAATCCTTATCAAGTACTTTTCATATCTCTGACCCTAATATTATAAAATAATACAAATCAATACGTTGGACAAATAACTAAATTAGTTCTTTATGCTAACAGCATTCATTTTTTCGCTCTTTAGAATTTAAGCCACCGATATAGAGGTTATTACTTAATCTTGGCATATTAGACAAGCAATACCGCGTACTAGAGCTAATTAATATTGATTGTACAAAAAAGATATAAAAGAAAGATCAAAATAATAATTGCATCAAGGATCGGTTAAATCTTATTTTTTAATATTAGATCCCTAAATCACATTAAATAAATAGATAACTTAAAATAAAGATTCAGTAGCTCAATATAATTCTTCTAAATTATATTCTTTTCTATTGTGATTAAAACAATATTGGAGAACTAGTAGGCTCATTAATGAATTAATCACTCAAGATATTTTAGTATTTTCGTAACCAGAAAATAGACTAATAGGTAGGTAGCAGCATTGATGACTACTTTTATCCGTTACGTTGATGCGAGATAAACCATTAGTAAAATAAGACTGTAGCACAAGAAAGAAAAATATTACAAAGTTACCTAATGCTATTTATCAAGATTTATGCTTTTTCCCATGGAATAGTTATATCTCATGATGCTATATATAAGAAAAATTTTTCATCACATACTTGATTCACCATGATAGATGTATAATTATAGTACAAATGTGGTAATTATCCCAGTAGTAACAGGTAATGTATTTTTATACCTTAGGACTTAAATATATATCCAGTACATAAAACACTTAGTACTATGTGAAAATACCTGATCAATATATTTAATATCTTTTATGAGATCTATGCCAAAACATAGTGAAATCACTTTAAAATATTTAAGAGCTATCATAATAAAATAAAAGCATAATACATTATATTTTTAGGGATTATTGTTTTCATTAAAAAACTGGTAAATAATTTTTTCAATTAATTGATTATACAATATTAAATATTGCACCGATATCCATAGGAACCGGCTCCAATTGACTTAAAGATCCGCAACATCTTAATAGGCTATAGAGTATCTGAAGTATATAAAAATTTAGATAAATTATTTTATATAATATATTTTTAGAATGACGCTTGTATTAGTTTGAGAACAATATAGCAGAAATAAAAGCATTAAGACTGTAGTAATAAATAATACCCCAATAGATAAATCCTTAATACTGCTTTATTGACCTGAATTACAATGATTTGCTAAATCTTAACAGATCAGTAAAAGCTTATTCAATAATTGAGCAAATCAGTATTAGTCTAAATATCTTATTTGTTCAACAAGTAACTGATACAAGAGATCAATATGTAAAGTGTTATCATTTAGTGCAGGAATATATCTAAAACTTTTTCCTCCAGCTTTAATAAATAATTGTTTATTTAAAAATTTGATTTCTTCTAGGGTTTCTAAACAGTCAACAGAAAATCCAGGGCAAATAACTTGTAGATGCTTAACTCCTTTTCCTGGAAGCTGTGAAATTGTTTTATCTGTAAAAGGTGCTAGCCATTGCTTGTGTCCAAAACGAGACTGATAAGTCATCATGTAATGTTTTGGATGCAATCCTAACTGATCAACAACTGCCTGGACAGTAGCATTGCAACGCTCTGGGTAATCATCTCCCTGATCAGCATAACTCTGTGGAATGCCGTGGAAAGAGAAGATTAGCATATCTGGTTTTCCATACTGCACAAAACTGCTGCGAATAGTGGCAGATAATGCATCAATGTAAGCTGGATGTTCGGCATAGTCACGAATAAAAGTCAGCGATGGTATGCGTCTCATATTAGCGAAATGTCGGGCAACACTATCAAAAACAGAAGCATTAGTAGAGCAAGAATATTGTGGGTACAGAGGGAGCAGAATCATACGATCTACTCCAGCATAGGATAGCTTATTAATTGCGTGTTTTAATGCAGGTTGGCCATATCTCATACCCAACTCTATGGTAATATTTGGTAAGCGTTCTTTTAATAACGCATGCTGACGATAGCTATAAAACATCAATGGCGAACCATCTTTCGTCCAAATTGATTTATATCTTTTAGCGGCTCGTGGACAGCGGAGTGGTAAAATAATAAAATATAAAATTAGTTTCCAGATTGTACACTCAGAGTCCACTACTCTCTTATCTTTTAAAAACTCAGCTAAATAACGTTTAACTGCGACAGTTGTTGGAGCGTCCGGAGTTCCTAAATTCACTAATAGCACACCTATTTTTTCTTGCTTCATGCTAGGCCTAAGTATAATGATAAAACTAATGATAAAACTAATGATAAATCATAAATAGATCAATTAATTGATGATAACTGAGAATAATTCATATAATTATAGTATCTGAGGCCTATGTTGGGACATAGCTATCGCTATAGCGATAGCTTTAAAAAGTATTAGATATCTGCATAGATACTATTCAAATCATAATTTTTATTATTGAATGGTTAATCATAGCCCATGAGTTCTATATACTAAAGTCCTACTATAAGCAGCTTCATTGATAAAGTAAATAATCAGTGAATGGAAACTAATAACCAACAATTGTATTTTCTCTAAGCTAGTTAGCTCTTGTTCACATGGATAATTAGGAACGTCTTGAGAATCCATGATAGGTATCGCATAGGTCAAAGCACTATAAATATTTTATATTTGGGTAATGAATTGACGAATATTTTTTCTTTCAAATTAAATATAGTACAGTAATAACATTGTAGATAAACCTTATTATCTTAGTTCTAAGATATAGTTTATTTCATATTTAGTATTTATTTGTCAGCGATGATCTGTTGGTGATACAATACTACCATTTGGATATAAACAAGTATCAATAATCTTATCTAAGATCATAAATGACTGCTGTACGCAAATTACATCATTATTTATACTAAATATTTAACGGCCTAATCTCTTTCTAAAGGGAGTAATGCTGATGTCTACATTAGTTTAAAATATATATATGAAAATCCTTTATTAAGGTTTGATAAGACATTAAATATAATTTTATTATCTTTAATTATATTAGAGTATATTGCTTGTATAAGTATAAATCCCGGACTAGAACTTTTTCATCGCGAAAGTATCGTTTTAACTTGTATTATATAAGAAAAATTATTCAAGATAATATACTTATGTTATTGAAATAACATCAATTTTCTAACTTATCCTAAAACATTTTTAATGTGTGTATGCAAAACAGTAATAGATTGGGTGCCATCTAATTTTATATAATTAATGTTACCTTGGTTAGCTTCTCTTCCATAGTATTGGATTAGTGGTGCAGTCTGAATATTATATTCCAGTAGACGATTGCGCACTATTTCTTCTCGATCATCTTGACGAATGGTTAAAGCTTCACCAGTAACATCGTCCTTACCTTCTATTTGAGGTTTATTAAATTTAATATGGTAAACACGTCCAGAGCTATGATGAATACGACGGCCAAGCAAACGTTCAAGTAGTAGCTCCTCGGGCACATGTAGTTCCAATACTAAATCTATCTTAATACCTTCTGCTTTCATCGATTCCGCTTGATAAATGGTACGAGGAAACCCGTCTAGAAGAAACCCATGTTTACAATCTTCTTTCATAATACGTTCTTTAACAAGTGAAATTACTAAATCATCATTTAAGAGAATACCAGCGTCCATGCTTATCTTCTCTTCTTCCCTTAATTTGATGCTATCTTTGATTACTGAACGAAGCATATTACCCGTAGATATTTGAGGAATGTTGTACTGTTTCATGATAAACTGTGCTTGAGTACCTTTGCCAGCACCAGGAGGAGAAAGTAGAATAATACGCATTTGTGAATCCTCTAAAGTAATTTTATAAAATTCAAAAACACTAAAAACTATCGGTTTTACTCCTAACACACAGAACCTAAAATACTAAACCGTCAGATAAATAATAACGCTGATGTTATTCACTTCATCAAATATCTCTTAATTTGAGCGCTATCATAGATTTATGAGATCTATAATAATACGTATAATCGTCCATAATAGGAAGCTATAAGTATAATGATGATTTCTGTATTCTGTAACAATCTTATTAGGTCATAAATTCTGAGCATTAGTAAAGTATTGAAGCCTGATACTCTTAATATTTGTTGATTTAGATAACAGCAAGGGAGTATGAATACGGAAGATAATTCTTAGAAAACAATAGCTGAAAGTTATTTTGTTTCCAATTAGTCAATCTTACTAAGATTCTGCTGTACCATTTTATGGTTATGAGCATAGCATTTATTTAGTTAAATATTATCTAACCTTATTGTATTGTATAGTCAATTTAGTACGGATATATATCAGATATAATATCTATTTAGTGATATTCCATAAAAATCAAGTAGCACAGATAATATTATTTTTTGATATAATAGCCATACGGTGCCCCTATGATTACTACTATATTTATTGTTTAGTAAAATTTTGCTAATGTTTACAATTCATCTGTTTTAAATACTTGTAAATGGTTCGAAATAACTTAAGTAATAATTTGTTATATGATATATTTTAATGCTGTATATTTAGAAGATAACTAATAGGACATACTTGTAATAAAATTATTATTTTATATATTAGGATAATATATATGTAATCATCCATCTTTTACTAACATATTACCTAGAATTAAATGAGCTACACTAAAAATTAGAGAAGAGAAAAAGATTATATAATACATAAAATATATTCTAAGTATAAATAAACCAATCACCAATACTTCCTTAATATAGCCGAATACTCAAATACTTTAAGTAGTAGAAAAGCTATTCATGCAAGCCGCATTCACGTTTTAGCCCAAAAAATCTAGTGTCTTCCTCTGACATACCTGGTTCCCATTTACGAGTTGTATGAATATCACCTACTGAGAGATAACCCTTTCCCCATAAAGGATGATAGCTCAGACTATTTTTTTGTATATATTGATGTATTTTCTGATTGCTCCAATCTATTATCGGCATTATTTTGAATACGCCTCGATTAATCAATAATACAGGTAGATCTGATCGGCTACCTGATTGCTCGCGACGCAAGCCGGTAAACCATGTTTGAGCTTCCATTTCTTTGATTGCACGCTGCATTGGCTCAACTTTATTAATCTGGTTATAACGCTCGATGCCTTTCATACCTTGTTCCCAAAGTTTACCATGGCGCTCTTCCTGCCATGCAGGTGACTGTACTGCACGATAAACTTTTAGATTTAAAGTAAGTTTCTTAGTAAGAAAATCAATAAATTGATACGTTTCAGGAAATAGATAGCCGGTATCTATCAAGATTACTGGAATATCTGGTAGTTCGCATGTTACTAAATGTAGTAATACCGCCGCTTGAATTCCAAAACTAGAAGATATTATGAATACAGGAGATAAGTAATCTAATGCCCACTGCACGCGCCTAAGTGCAGTCATATTCTCGAGTTCTTTATTAATTTCAGCTAAAGACATCTCCTGATCAACTGTCGACAACAGTTTTAATGCATTCAAATTTAATTGAGACATAAACAAATTGCTCCGCATAAATATATGAGTATATGTTGCACTAAAATATATTCTCTATTAGCCATCAAAGTCAAAACAAGTACAAGAATAGGCTGGGCTGTATCCTTTTATAAGGAAGATAGTTGCTATATTTATATATAGTCTTGAGTAGGAAAACCAGAATGCAACCACATCGTTCTTATGGATTACTAGAGAAATGCGATAAGGTTATTCAAGTTTTCAGCAATACCTATACTCCTTGACTTTTCTGAATTATTTTTTATTGTTAATTTCTATACTGAATATTAATGTCTTAAAATAAAGAAATAATAATAAAATTATAGTTAATGCAGAAAATAATATTTTTAATCATAAAAATCTCTAGCTGGATCTAAAACTGCCCGAACAATTCCTGCTCTAATAGTAAAATCACCGAATTCTTCACCAGAATTGCGCTCTTTTGCCCAGCGACTGATCAGTTTATTAATCAAAACAAGAATTTCTTTACTACTGATATTTTCTCTATACATGCGTGGAATACGTGTCCCAACACGATTACCGCCCAAGTACATATTATAGCGATCAATCGCTTTTCCCAACAAACCAATTTCAGCTAACAAAGCACGTCCACAACCATTTGGGCATCCTGTTACGCGTATGATGATATAATCATCTCCTAAATTATAACGCTGCATGATTGCCTCGACATGCGTAAGAAATTCTGGCAGGAAACGCTCTGCTTCAGCCATTGCCAGTGGGCATGTTGGATACGATACACAGGCCATAGAATTTTTACGTAACTCGCTGATGTTATCATCCATCAGACCATAATCACGAGCGACACTCTCAATATAATCTTTATCTTGCTCAGAGACACCTGCCACAATCAAATTTTGATTAGCAGTTAAACGAAAATCACCGGTATGAATTTTAGCAATTTTATACATTCCAGTTTTAAGTCGACGATCTTTATAATCCAAAATTCTTCCATTTTCAATAAATAGTGTAAGATGCCATTTTTCATCGATTCCTTTGATCCAGCCAACACGATCGCCACGGCCGGTTAATTCATAAGCACGTACTGGCTCAAGAATTAATCCTGATCTTTTTTCGACTTCTTTTTTAAAGTTTTCAAGGCCTACACGTTCTAATGTATATTTAGTTTTAGCATTTTTACGATTAGCACGATTACCCCAATCACGCTGAATAGTCACCACAGCTTCAGCAACACATAACACATGCTCAACCGAAATAAATCCCAACTCAGTAGCAGTTCGCGGATAGGTTGACTTATCACCGTAAGAAACAGAAAGACCACCGCCAACCAATACATTAAAACCGATTAATTTTCCTTTTTTAGAAATTGCTATAAAATTTAGATCATTAGCATGCAGATCGACATCGTTCTGCGGAGGAATAACAACCGTGGTTTTAAACTTACGAGGTAAATAAGTCATACCTAAAATAGGCTCTTCTTCAGTGGTCTCCACTTTTATCTGATCTAGCCAAATTTCAGCATAAGCACGAGTTCTAGGGAGCAAGTGTTCAGAGAGTTTTTTAGCCCACTCGTAAGCTTCATGGTGCAGCTCAGATTCTACAGGATTTGAAGTGCATAGAACATTGCGATTCACATCATTCGCAGTAGCTATTGAGTCTAGTCCCAATTCATTAAGCAGCCGATGGGCTGATTTTAAGTTATTTTTAAGAATGCCATGAAATTGGAAGGTTTGACGATTTGTAATGCGAATACTACCATAGAGTGTTCTTTCTCCGGCAAACTTATCAATCCCCAGCCATTGTTCTGGTGTTATCACACCCCCTGGTAGACGGCAGCGCAACATCATAGCATATCGAGGCTCTAGCTTTTGTTCAGCACGTTCAGCACGTATATCACGATCATCCTGCTGGTACATACCATGAAAACGGATTAACGAAAAATTATCTCCATTAAAGCCGCCTGTCAGATCATCATTTAGATCCTCCGCAATTGTTCCGCGCAAAAAATTACTATCCTTCTTAAGGCGCTCAGCGTCTTCTAGGGGGTAGTCTACTACTAAAGGACCTGGGTGTTTACTGGTAAAGAAATACTCATCTTTAATATTTTTGCTCATTAATAAACATCTCGTTGATAGCGGCGCTCCAAGCGCAGCTTACTTAAAAATTCATCGGCTTGTTCAATATTCATGCCACCATGTTCAACAAATATCTCTAGTAACGCCACCTCAACATCTTTCGCCATACGATGAGCGTCTCCGCAAATATAGATATGTGCTCCCTGTGAGATCCAGCACCATAATTCACTTCCCTGTTCACGAATTTTGTCTTGAACATATATTTTATTTATTTGGTCACGAGACCAAGCTAAATCAATTCGAGATAGAATACCTTCTCTCATATAACGTTGCCATTCTACCTGATAGAGGAAATCTTCAGTAAAGTGAGGGTTACCGAAGAAGAGCCAATTCAGACCTACCGCTCCTTCTGCTGCACGTTGTTGGATAAAAGCACGGAACGGTGCAATTCCGGTACCAGGGCCAATCATGATTATAGGAGTTTTTGGGTTTAGAGGAAGGCGAAAATTATTATTACATTCAATGAAGACATCTAACGTTTCATCTTCTTGTAAACGATCAACCAGATAGCTAGATGCACCACCGGTGCGGACACGCCCATCAATATCATAGCGAACTAGGCCAACAGCTATATGAACTTCATTGCCTACCTCAGATTGAGAGGAAGATATGGAATATAAGCGAGGTGTAAGGGATCTTAATAACGATATCAAGTCATATGCATTTATATTAGCAGGAGCCTGCCTAATCATATCCGGTAGTGGTATTGTCTTTGCGTATTGTTGTAGATTCCTTTTATCTGCTAACAAATCAATAAGCTTTTTGTTGCGTGAGAGTTTTGCATATTTTTCTACTATCAAGCTAGAATTTTGTGTGATTTCAAATTTTTTTATCAACGATTCTCGCAATGTTATAGCATGATCATGAATCTTGACTTTTTCATTGCCAGTAAGAGATAATAATCCGATAATCTCTTCTACTAATTGAACATCGTTCCAGTACCATACCCCTAATGCATCACCAGGTTGATAACAGATTCCTGAGTCACCTAGATCGATTTCTAAATGATGTACGTTTTTATCAGAATAACGCCCAGTAATTTTTTGATTTAGTAAAAGAGTTGCAGCGAGAGGATATTCTTTGTTGTAAGATTTGTTAAGATCCTCCGACGCACTCATAAGAACTTCAGATGTTTCCTGCTTGGTTATGGCTTGTGAGAATTTTTTTTTAAGAACGATAATGATCTTTTTACGCCATTCTTCTTCTGTTGCTTGATAATCAACATCAGCATCGACACGTTCTAATAAACGCTCACCTCCTAAATCAGCTAAACGCTTATCAATATCTTTGCCAGTCTGACAAAATTTTTCATATGAAGTGTCACCCAAGCTAAATACCGCAAATGAAGTACCAGTTAGCTGTGGTGCTTTTTTTGAGAACAAATATTTATGCAGAGCCACAGTCTCTTCTGGGGGTTCACCCTGACCTTGAGTGGAAGTAATGCATAGTAATATTTTTTCATGTATGATTTTTTTGAACTGATAATCACCGGCATTAAACATTTTGATATTGAAACCTATAGCTGTCAGTTCTTTAAAAAGTTTTTCCGAGATACGTCTAGCATTGCCAGTTTGAGAGGATGAAATCAAAGTGATAGGAGTCGAGACAAAAGGTGTTGGAACAACGTTCATAACACCAGACTGCTGATAAAGCATGCCCCATAAATATCCGGAAAGCCAAGAAAGCTCGTTTGGTAAAAAATCAGCAATAGCCGATTGAATCTTGGCTAATTTCTCTGCCGTTACTGGCAACATTAAAGCAGGAGGAAGATTACTGGTCATTGCTAAGTTTTCCTTGAACAGTGATTCTCTTTTTATTTCAAGCAACCTTAAGCTTAGCTTTTAAACTTTAGGTAACACTACTATTCTATACTTCTAAGGTTACCTAGCTAGGTGATAACACTTAAAATTAATATCATAACAAATAAATATTTGTACTAGATAATAATTATTAAATAGATTACATTGTAGTTTATTTTTAATATCATGGTATGTTTTCTTAAAATAGTCTTCAGTTTATTATCTTTATAAGATGCAAAGATTATTAAATCTATATCCATGTCTCATTCTACACAGTAGAACTATCATGTAATGTAATATCAACCTGAAACCTAATAATACATTATACTTAGCGTAATAAGCTAAGTATTTATTAGATCATCTTACTATCTGACCTTGTTAATTCTTTTATATTATAGATTTTTATCTTTTTTCATTTTTAGAGAAATTTTGATCTAACAGTTGCTATCTTGGTATTATTATGAACTTCATTATGTCTAATTTTTGCGTGATGAAATGATGAGCCAAGTTTTATTTCTAATAAGAATAGCATAATAACAATGCAGATTATAAATATGATCAACAAATAAATATGTTCATCTAGCAACATAGATCTTCTATAATATCCTCTACATCAATAAGCATTATCAAGAATTAATCATAATATATAACTTTCGTATTCTACCTAATACACAATGTATTCCTGCAATATATAAAAACTAACTTTTAGAATATTTCAAGCAAAAATATTATAATAACCAATAGTTATTAATAACTATTATAAGAACTTTATTCTTAAGTATGCTCTTTATCTCTTCATAATATGGATAGCATGCTAATGCGGAACATGTATAAAATAAAGCAATAAAATATTTCAAGCGCTCAAGGCAAGCACTACAAAAAATCTTTTGCATTAGAAAATTCTTAAAGAAATTTAGCAACATATCTAAGCATATAAGATTGAGTCTGAGATACATACTACATATGATAAATAATCTCAGTTTTGACTAAGCACAAGATAACTGCAGATAGCATTGCTATTATAATATTTGTTATAATAGTGTATCAAGTTAGTGATTTATTTGTTGTATGAAGAATAAATTTGAAAAGATATAATAATATTTTGTATAATTTTTAAAGATTTAAATTTAGTCAGTATGGGTTCTGACCGAATGATTAAAACTAGTAATTAAGCATAAGAGATGTTATAAGCATTTTTCTTAGAAAACACTTGATCTCAATATTGTTTTAATTCAGGGCAACGGTACTATTTATATAGTTTTATCTTTCAAAGAATATGATTCTTATCATTTATGAACTGTAATATCGCATTCTATAGAATGCGATCGCTTTGATAAACTTATAACCTATATAAGATGTCTAATGAAGTATGCTGTTATTAATGCTGAAGCATGATTATAAATAAATTTAGAAAAAATAAAAGAATACTGCTTTAGCAGATACCTATTGTCTTCTGAATTCGTATAATCTAATCAACATGATTTTTTTAATAATACTGTTCTAAAGATATTAAAATAAAATTTATCAAAATTTGATATTTTAGATAAATATCTAATATAATAATATTATTTTTTTATCTTTAAGCTACACAAATTTTTAAGAGATCGGAAAAGAATAAGGTATAATATAGATTGGTCGAGACGATACATGATTATCGTTTTTTAGCACGTTCTAAAGAGGCAATTATTTCAGATTTAGCTGCTTTAACATTATCCCAGCCATCAACTTTAACCCACTTTCCTTTTTCCAAATCTTTGTAATGCTCAAAGAAGTGTAGTATTTGGGAAAGTAATAGTTCAGGAAGATCATTGATATCCTTAATATGATCATATTTTTTTGTCATTTTGCTGTGTGGAACAGCAACTAATTTGACATCTTTACCAGCTTCATCAGTCATTTTTAAAACACCTACCGGACGGCAACGAATAATTGAAGTTGCCTGCAGTGGATGTGGTGTTGGAACTAGAACATCAACTGGGTCGCCATCCAGAGAAAGGGTCTGGTTTATATAACCATAATTACATGGATAGTACATAGCCGTAGACAAGAAACGGTCAACAAATAGACAACCAGTTTCTTTGTCTACTTCATATTTAATTGGAACAGCATTAGATGGGATTTCTATAATAACGTAAATATCTTCTGGAATATTTTTACCAGCAGGAACATTCATTAAGCTCATATCACTATCCTATAATCAAATAAGTACTAAATTCAGCCTATTATGTTAGTAAATCTATATAAGATGTTATATTAGATTACCATAAGAGTCCAAAAAACTTTAGATTTGCTGATTTCACGAAAAGATAAGTTTTATAGCAAAATCATATATTCTAGAAATAACTCATCAAATGTTATGTTAATTCACACCAAATAAGCATTTTGTTTAATCAATCGCTGGTATACTCTTATAGAGGACTTAATGTGATCTTTCATTATATGAAAGATATCTTTTTCTATCATCTGACTATGCATTTTGCAACTGCTATCCCTTTAGTATCCTCATAACCTAAGATAACTAAATATTTATGAATCTACTGTATTTTATATCAGACATAACTAAAAGTTTTACATTAAGATCATTCTTTTTCTTGAGTATAATGCAATACATTAGCAAAGAATATATCTTATAAATAATTTTACTTTTAATTTATAATATACTCTTAGTAAGAAATTGTATGATAGATATTTTGCTATTCAGCATCAGGCCTGAATTTTATGTCATATGTATTCAAAAATTTTATTAGATTATACTAGCAACGTATAGACATTACAAACCACATATTCCTATAATATTATATATTTTTGCTTTGTATTTATTGTCAAATTAGTTACAATTAATAAGAATATATTTTTAATTATAACAAATCATAAAATCTAACATCATGAAATCTAGCTGTAGTATTTATTAAATGCAGGTATCTATTAAACTCTTTATATTTTATTATACATTCTGTATGTTTTTGCGATTTAGGCTTCTATTAATCTAACATCTAGAACATAAACAACTAAATTGTGAATATCATCAAAAAAAGAAAGTACATTCAGTTATGAAGGTAATGTGGATAAACTATTTAATTTTAAATGTATTTATAAATATATAGTTATAGCAACTAAATGATGATTTCTTTCATGATTAACTCTTAAACTAATAAATAATAGCTTTATAAATTTATTAAACATGACTGTATGATCTCATCAGCAATTAATCAGATGTATGTTGTATTAGAAATAAAAATCAGTAATTTGAATTTTGTTATTGGGAAAGATGTTTAAAACAACTACAGTAATTTATTTGTATGGTTTAATATCATCTTTAAAAATATTACTCACCTCATATAACTAAATTTTAGATATAAACTTTAAATACATGATTACAAAAACGAGGTCTGTTCTTACTTATTATTTTAATAAAAGCATTGTTGACATGTAAACTATTACTTATATAATTTATTAGTAATCATTGCACCACAACTATAAAATCATTATAGTATTTTATTTGCTATGATCATTATGAACAACTCGTTTTAAATTCTTTAAGTATATTGGATACTACTATGATTAGTATGGTATGTAATCTACTATTTTTAACTAATTAATTAGAGGCATATCCTCAATATTGTATAACCTTGCTCAAGATCTGTATTAGAATAAAATAAGATAAAAGTTGGCATAGTCATTATAATGATAAAAAACATTTTACGACAAGCTATAAATTAATATATAGCAAAGTCTTGGGTCATTGGCACAAAGTTAGTTTATTAGATAATACAATTTAGCTTATAGGATGCATAATCTTAGCTAAGAAAAAAGCACATGAGCTCTTTATTTCCTGTATATTCAGACTAAGCAAATTTTTTACTTTATCCTATATCATATCAGTAATAACAACAAAATTTGTTATACCAAGGTGAGGTGTCTGAGTGGTTTAAAGAGCACGCTTGGAAAGCGTGTATACGCAAAACGTATCGAGGGTTCGAACCCCTCTCTCACCGCCACATTTAGATTATAGCCAGAATAGATGAATAAATTCATCAGAGTCAAGCGCAATAAAACTTTTAAATTTAGGCATGTATTTTTATTGATAAATAGCAATACAACATTTCATACCTTAATATTAAAATAATAGGCGCTCATTGATTTATGATAATTTAATTTTATAGCCAGAAAGAAAAAACTACTGTTAACTAAAAATTATTCAATAGCCATAATGAATAGCTATAACAATTCCAGTATTTACCCGACTGATTTAAAAATCAGTATCTATATTCAACTAACAAATTAAAGGAATAAATTATTATAAAACTAAAGTATATTTTACTTAAAAGATAATTTTCCTAAATTTAAATATAAATACCTTAAGTTTACAAGGATACTATAAATCCTGTGAAGGCTATTAATAAATAATACTTAATACAATAATAATAAAAAAGATATATTTGGCAGGGGTATGTCATGAAAAATACACAGACATAGGTGCCCTGAGATATGTCATTCAAGAAGTCATTACGTTTTTATCAAACATGCTCTAACTATGCATGAGAAATAATGCATATTATATATCATATAATAATATTATTCATCATAGGACAGCTTATAAACTAACATAATAAAAAATTTTTTATTACTTGCCTAAATATAAGTTAAAAAAAATTAGCAGATATCACAAAATGAATTAAACAAAATATAAATTTTGTTAGTTCTTTCAAGAATATTCAAGAAACTAGTAACTATTTTATTTCTATATGGCACTAGTAAAAATTACTTTTAAATATATAATAAATATTAATGCGAAACAGGTAATAGATCCAACTTAACAAATAATCCATTTCTCTGATTTAATCTTGCTGGATAACATTTATGATTAAGATATGCAAGAGCATTTCAATATAATAAAAGAAAAATAGGATGATATGGACAGAAATAGATATACCATTCTAGGCATATAAATCAATCATCTACCTCTTTTATAATAATTCTTTATAGTCTGTAATATCTTAACTATAATACATTAACTGTTAATTATAAATAAGATCTACCTTACTATTTTTCTGCAATAGATCCTATCCTTGAGCCATTAGTTCATAGAAACCATGCAGATAACAGTAGAAGCATAAATCATAAGAAATATTAAACAATATTCAATATACTAATAATTAATTGTATGATATTCTCTCTTAAGAGAGAAGTGTCGTTCTCCTAAAATAAATTGTATTTAATTACTTATGGATCTTGATAAAGATCTTTGCTAGGTATTTATTAACATTTGAGATTAGGTATTATAAAATAAAGTATTTTAATATATTTATATTCTCTTAATATAATCCATCTCAGCATACTTCATGTAAACAAGATTTTTCCTTAATTTTATGAGGTGCTATAACTATTTAACAAGAGATCAGATCCTCTGTAATAAAAAAGTATATTTTGTTTTTAACATATAAACTATTACAAGAATCATATTGTATTTTAAATAAAAGATTTAGCCGCAATAATGCTTATATATCTTAACAACTAATATATTTTGTACAAACCACCTAACTTTTCTTAAGCTAAAGAAGAGCGGTGCTTTAATATATGAGTATATCTATTAAAGATATAAATATTGGTTATCAAGCACTATCAAAAGAACTTGGTATATGGATACGACTTAAGATAATAATCATACAGGAGCAGAATATATGGGAAAAAGTATTCGAGAAAAGATCAAATTGATTTCATCTGCAGGAACCGGTCACTTCTATACAACCACTAAAAATAAACGTAGCCAACCAGAAAAAATTGAAATTAAAAAGTTTGATCCTGTTATACGTCAACATTTGATCTACAAAGAAGCTAAAATTAAATGACTATGAATGCATACTCAAGAAAATCTAGAGCAATCTTTTTTCTTGAGTATCAAGACATTTTCATGACTTTACAAATATATCTAAATAATAAATCTTATGGTATTGCAATAACAGGCTTATAAATAAGCTAGTTTAACTTTGCTCTTCTAGTATTTTCAAAATCTTTAGCAATAAAGATTTGATCAATTATGATATTCTATCAGAACCACTGCCTAAAACGATTTATATAAAAGATCTTTATCATCTGAATAAAAATGCAATAACTAAACAGTGTAATTAATAACCATGAAAAATACTCCCACGGCATAGGTTGCAAACCTAATAAGCTACCAAAAGAGGAGAATGGAATATAAATACCTAATACCATAATTAGGCCAGTGATCATCATGACCGGTAAAGTTGCAGAACTTTGAATAAAAGGAATTTTATTAGTGCGCAGTATGTGTATACTCAACATCTGTGACAGCAAACTCTCTATAAACCATCCAGATTGAAACAACGCTTGATGTTCAATACTATTGGCTGTAAAAATAAACCACATAATAGCATAGGTAGTAATATCAAAAACAGATGACGCAGGTCCAATCCATAGCATAAAACGACTAGTATTTTTTGCCTCCCATTTGCAAGGTTTATTCAAAAAATTCTTGTCCATTTTATCACATGGGATTGAAATTTGAGAGATATCGTACATCATATTTTGCAACAAGAGTTGGATTGCAAGCATTGGCAAGAATGGAATAAAAGCGCTTGCGACCACAACTGAAATTACGTTACCGAAATTAGCACTAGATGTAATATTTAAGTACTTAATAATATTACCAAAGGTTTCACGTCCAATAATCATCGCCTTTTCTAATACCATCAGATCTTTTTCCAATAAGATAATATCAGACGATTCTTTCGCTATATCCGTTCCAATATCAACCGCAATGCCAACGTCAGCATATCGTAGTGCTGGTGCATCATGAATCCCATCACCTAGGTATCCAACGGTATGACCATTACCCATCAGTGCTTTTAAGACGCGAAATTTTTGCAATGGTGCTAATTTAGCAAATATACTGCGCTTTTCAACGATCAGGGAAAGTTGCTCGTCGCTCATTTTTTCAATCTCATAGCCCAATAAAGGCTCAGATAGATCTAAACCGACATCAAGGCAAATTTTGAGGGTAAGAATATCATTGTCACTAGTTAACACTTTGATCACTACACCTTTTTTATGCAATGCAGTAATTGCTGCTGCAGCAGATGCTTTTGGTGGATCTAGAAACGCAAGTAAACCACATATTACCAAATCTCGTTCGTCTCTTTTTTGAAGTGGTAATGTAGAGCCCTCAATTCCTAAGTCACGTATCCCAACTACCAGTACTCGTAAGCCTTGTGCATTATATTGAGCAGCTATTTTTAATAGTTCATCACGCAACTTTTTGTCAAGGGGTACAATGTTATTTTGTTCTAAAACATAACGAGCAACCTCAAGCATCTCTTCAACTGCACCTTTACAAATGAGAGTATGCATTTTCTGTTCATTACTGACCACAATAGATAGACGCCGACGCATAAAATCAAAAGGTAGCTCATCAACCTTAATAAATCTTAATATACTTTTAACCTTAGGATGTGATTGAATAAATTGGATTACAGCTTTATCCATGAGATTTTTTATCCCACTCTGATGATAGCTATTGAGCCATGCTAACTGCAATACTTTTTCACTCTCATACCCATGAATGTCAACATAATATTTAAGAACAATAGAATCCTGTGTTAAAGTACCAGTTTTGTCTGTGCAGAGTACATCCATCGCACCTAATTTAGGTACTGCATTCAAGTGCTTCACAACAACTTTATGACGAGACATCTTACTAGCACCCTTAGTAAGATTAGAACCAATAATGATAGGCAACATTTCAGGCGTTAATCCTATGGCAACAGCTAAAGCGAATAATGTTGCCTCAGACCAGGAGCCTTTAGTAAAAACATTAATTACTAGAACAACCAGAAATATTACTGTCATAAATCTAATCAGTAGCCAACTGATGCTATTAAATCCCTGATCAAAATAACTTTTAGAACCAATTCCGGCGATAGACTTAGCGATTGAACCAAAATATGTTCTTGAACCTGTCACAACAACGATAGCCTTGGCAGTTCCTCTCGTAACGTTAGTTCCCATCATGCATATGTCAGAGCGATCGAATAATTTATCGGTCTTTTTGATAGATATCCTTTTCTGAGGTTTAGTAGCTACTTTATATTTTTCAATAGGGATACATTCACCTGTTAAAACTGACTGATTCACGAATAAATTCCTGGACTCAATCAATTTAACATCAGCTGGAATGAAGTCTCCAGCGGAAAGAAAGATTATATCGCCCGGCACTAGTGCGTGAAGAGGAACGTTTTGATATTCTTTTTTTACTTTGAGACCGTCTTGACGCATTACTTTTGCTGTTTTTTTCACCATATTTTTTAACGAATAAATAGTTTTATTATTGCGTAATTCCTGGCAAAAAGATATTAATCCACTAAAAAATACCATTGTTAAAAGCATGATTACACGAATCATGTCTGGTTCTTTACTATCTGTTATAGGTAAACAATAATTAGTAAATAAGATGATTAAAGCAACTAGAATAAGTATAAAAATAAATGGATTATTAAATGCGCGTATGAATTGCATTACAATAGATCTTGAGGTTTTATAGTGAACCTGATTAGGTCCTATTAACATGAGACGCTCACGAGCATCTTCCTCCTGTAAACCATTGAGGTCAGCAGAAAGGTTGAGAATGGTTTCGTCTAGGTCGAAGCCAGACTCATAACGAAGATAATTATCTTTTTTATTATTTTTATATTTCCATATTTTATTTGAATAATCAATTAGTTGGGGCATAACAAAGACTCATAACTTATTGTAGAACTTAGAGGAAACCTTCAATAAAAGCGATTTTATTACTAACAATATTAATTAGGGGAAGACAAGCAAAGTATGGATAACATCCTGAGACAGTATTATTCTAAGTAAGTAGATGCATGCAACGTAGATAGAATTATTTTGACCGTCCTAGCACACATTAACTGCTTATAGTTTACAGAAAATTTAAATTAAAATATCTTACCTAAGAAATATTATGAGCATGAGATTATTTTAATGTTATCATACTAATACATTTTTAAATAGATTTCTCTAAATAATAATAAGTAACTCTAGATCAATAGATAAAGTAAATACATTGGAAAGATAGCTATTATTAATAATTGTACATTACTAATACCGCAATTTTACTAACTACTAAAAGCATATTAAATAGGAGTTTAAAATTTAAATAATAACTGCAGGGATATACTTCTATAAGAACAAAAGATGAATAAATTTTATTTGGTCGAATATTTTCGTAATTTAAATAGATAATGATTAAAAATATAGTAAGCAAATCATTTAGAGTAAATTATTCTTATTTCTTAAGAAATTACTGCTATAATTTACTAATCATATATCTACATCAATTAAATGCTAAGATTATAAGATCGACTGAGATTAATCTATATAATAATAAGATAAAGATATAAAATCAGTTATTCTTATACCAAGAGCAATAAATATTAAGATAATCTTAATATCGCTAAAATATATCCTTATTTAATCATCTGTATAAGAACATATTGATATAATAATATTAATTATGTTTGTTTTTCTTTTTTATGTATTATGGCTGCATGAGTTTAATATCTCATAATTTATATAACAGCACTCAGCAGATACTTAAAATCTATAACCACTTCTTGAATATAATTTACTATTATTGACTAATTTATAGCACATAAACTTAAATTTTAATAAAACAGTATGTTGTGTCTAATTATTTCAAATGATATTACTTCTTTTATTGTTCAATAAAATAATATGCTATATCATGGATTATATTATTAATAGTTTATCTTCTTAAAAAAGACTTATTTGAATAATACCTATTTCATAAATATCTTATAACTTATTATTAATATTTCTAGCTTAAACTTTTTTATATTTTATCTAATAGAGATTGATCAGCTCATATGTATTAATAGAAAATTTCTTACTAAATAACTTCCTTAGATATCTAAGAGTTTTTTAGTTTATTTGTGCAAGCCTTTTAGATCTTATTAATCTAATTTTTTCTTATTCACATTTATTGCCCTTAAAGTACTATATGATTTATATTTATATGTCTATTTAGTATTTTACTACTATATATTACCTCTTTTTGAGCTCTACATCTTATATTATTTCTTGCTTTCTAAGCATTATTTGTTAAAAATAAATTTTAGCAGATTATTTTAGTGAATCATACTAGAGTTCTGTAATATATAGTAATTGGATTATGGTAGGTATCTAATTAATTTTTCGGCTATTTTAAGAAAAAGATATGAAACAACATAGAAATTTATTTGCCATAATGATTCCTGAAAAAAATATTGCTATTGATAATTTTACTTATTTAAACTAGTGAAGAATCACAATACTAGATTATATTATAGCCATATAATTTTATTAGAATATTAAAGAGATAACATGCAGGCAGAAGATATCATGAAACCTTAAAGTGTACCATGAATGGTAAATAAAAAATTATTTGTCACAAAATAAATCAATTCTATCTTATTAAGATTGTGTTCACGCATAAAGTATCGTAATTAAAAATTACTTTATATATTAGAGCATTCCTTTAGTTTTTTAGATCAGAATATAAATCTTTGATCAAGATTTTCTAGCAATGTTAATAGTGTTATTAAATAGTTTGATCTTCTCTCTGAATTACAGATTATCTCTATAAAAGATTCATAGTTAAAATAAACGTATAGTTAATAGACGTAACATAAGTAATTTTTTTGACTGGGAAGCTTACAGCTTATGTTGTTCCCTTATTGTACTAGAATGTTATAATATAGAGCACTATCTTTCAATATACTTATCTCTATATAGCAGGTATTTTGTAGTCAGTGCATTGTTATCATCATTGTATTATAAAATATTCTGTTTAAGAGATTCATGAATAAAATAATTTTTTAAGCATATAAGTTACTGCTAAAGAATTTTGTTTCAAATGAAATTTTGATCATTTTGGATAAAAAATGCTATTCTAATTTTGAAATTTTCAATAGAAATAAATATATTCATTTAGGATATATAAGATATAGCAAATCTTTAATATATTTTCTTTTAGACCTCGTAAAATCTACTGCTAAAATTAAGAGATAAGCAGAAAATAAAATTATAAATAGAAAGTATTCTTCGCATCATGTATCAGCATTTACTACTTATGAATTTTTAAAAATATTTGCTATTCTAAAAGAAATTTTTAATAGAATATTAAAAATATTTTAATTATCTTACTCTGCATTAGTGTGATGAGTTAGTATAACGATACATTAATTTAATCAGATTTATGCCTATCAACCCTATAATATCAGAAGCTAAAACTATTATTATAAAATAATATTGCTTATGATATTTAGAATGTTCAAGTATTCATACAATAAAAATTATTCCATAATATTTTTAGTACTCAAAAATAGTAGAAATAGTAGAAATAGTGATTTATTTGAAGAATATAAAAATTAATCAAAGGCTTATCTTGATACAACAAGTCTATCTATAATTTAATGGTGTCATTTATTTTCTTGAGATAGATAGCTATCTATCTCAAGAAAATAATAAGTTAATAAAACTACATGCAATAATACTCTCAGATAGCCAATAAAAATAAGAATTGGTATGCTCCTTCTTAAGTATATTCTTTAAAGCATTTATAATACAACGAAGAGTCAATTTAGACTGAATTGAACGCGATGTTAGTGAATTTTGCTGAATTATATATCTATATATTAGTACGATAATCATCGTATAATATCTATACTTCTTCTGGGAATAGTAATACAGATATTATCTGAGAAGTTTTCTAATAAATATAGATTCTTTCTTAAGTCTATCGTTTTTTCTCTATAAGTAGCTAAAAATATTAAATATGAGCTTAAAACAAAGAGATATATTTAATAATAATATTTTAGCTATCGGATCTCACTACTGCAATTAAAGAAATTTATAGAATAATATTTTTATTTTTATTTTTATTAGCAAGTGCGCACACAGTTTAAAGAAATAATCATGACTAAATAAAAACTATATTGAAACAAATTTTTAAGCATTAAAAACATAAAATATTACAAGAAATAACAATTAAACTATCATTATTACACGAATTATACTTTAAGATCTCATCTGTTAGACGAAGATCTTGTTAAGATCTGGCCGTCTAATATTGTTAGAATGGTTATTTACATAATAATTTAAAATTACCGTCATTTCATAAAAGTGCGTAGATGGAGATATAGAGGTTCATAGAGTATAAGCAATAAACACAGTCATATGTCATCAACGTTATTTGTTAATAAAACCTAATTAGGTAGTGAAATGACCATTATCAAGTTATGTGGATCTTTTGATCCACTATACATTCTATTGATTATAAGGTGATCTGATGATTATTGTAACTGGTGGCGCTGGCATGATAGGAAGTAACCTCGTGAAAGCCCTGAATAATATTGGATATACTGATATTATTGTCGTTGATAACCTTCAAGATGGTAGCAAATTTGTTAATTTGGTTGATCTTGAAATAAGTGACTATATCGATCAAAAACAATTTATAAAAAAAGTTATAAACAACAATTATTTAGAATCCATAGATGCTATTTTCCATCAAGGAGCCTGCTCATCTACAACCGAATGGGATGGTCGATATATTATGGAGAATAACTACCAATATTCTAAAACATTATTGCATTTCTGCCTGAAACGTCATACTCCATTTCTTTACGCATCTTCAGCTGCTATTTATGGTCTTGCTAAATATTTTAAGGAAGATCGTTCATTCGAAGAACCTTTAAATGTTTATGGTTATTCTAAATTTTTATTTGACCAATATGTTCGTCATATTCTGCCAAAGGTAAAATCACAGGTGTGTGGCTTACGTTACTTCAACGTTTATGGTCCGCGTGAGGGACATAAAGGCAGCATGGCTAGCATTGTGTTTCATTTGAACCATCAAGCTAGAAATGGCGAAGATCAAAAATTGTTTGAAGGCAGTGATATTTTCAAACGTGATTTCATCTATGTCACAGACGTCGCTGATGTAAATCTATGGTTCTGGCAGCAGGGAATCTCTGGTATCTTTAACTGCGGCACCGGACGCGCTGAATCTTTTAAAACTATTGCTGATGCTATAATTGCATATCATCATAAAAGCAGGATTACTTATATCCCTTTCCCAGACAAACTAAAAGGTCATTATCAAATCTTTACCAAAGCTGATCTCAGTAAACTACGTATAGCAGGTTACGATCAATCATTCAAAACTATCACAGAAGGCATCAGAGAATATCTTTTATGGCTGAATACAAAGCCTAAAAATTTGCGTGAATCATAAGGAAGAGAGCACAGCATGAAAATACTTATCATCGGACCTTCATGGGTAGGAGATATGATAATGTCGCATAGCTTGTACCGAACCTTAAAGGATCAAAATACTAATACTAAAATAGATGTTATAGCACCTGACTGGTGTCGTTCCTTATTATCTCGTATGCCGGAAGTCAACAAAGCTATTGATATTCCCTTAGGACATGGAACACTAGCGCTTACCAAACGTTATCGTTTAGGGAAGAGTTTGCGTGATAGTGGTTATGATCGTGCTTATATACTGCCACATTCATTCAAATCAGCTCTAGTGCCATTCTTTGCCCGGATTCCATTCAGAGCTGGATGGAAAGGTGAAATGCGCTATGGATTATTGACTCATGTATATAATTATCCACAAGAAAAAGCATTACCTCTAATGGTAGAACGATACATTGCATTAGCCTATCCACAACAGCATATTAAGTTAGCAAAAACCCTATCTAAGCCTTTGTTATTGCCAAAAATACGCTTGTCTGAGCAAGAGATTGAAGAAACTGCAGATATTTTTAACCTAAAAAGCAATCGTTCTATCATAGGGTTATGCCCAGGAGCTGAATTCGGACTAGTAAAACGCTGGCCGCATTATCACTATGCTAGTCTATCACAGAAACTTATAGATCAAGGATATAGGATAGTCTTATTTGGATCAGCTAAAGACCACCCAATAGGCACAGAAATATGTAATGCGCTTACTAAAAATGCTCGAGAGCACTGTTTAAATCTTGTAGGACAAACAAATTTAGAGCAGGTCGTTGCATTGATTGCAGCGTGCGATGCTATAGTTACCAATGACTCAGGTCTAATGCACGTTGCTGCCGCAGTCAATAAACCTCTAGTTGCCCTTTATGGCCCTACTAGCCCAGATTTCACCCCGCCATTATCCCCAAGAGCAATAGTGATCCGTTTGATTACAGTTTCTTATAAAATTTGTCAGAAAGATATTAATCAGCAATATCATCATAGTCTGATCGATATCAAGCCTAATACTGTTCTTCGCGCATTGCAGAAGTTATTAACAAAGGATTCACAGCACTCATGCACGTTCTGATTGTAAAAACCTCATCAATGGGAGATATTATAAATACTTTACCAGCACTATCAGATGCTGCACATGCTATTCCAAACATTAAATTTGACTGGGTAGTAGAAGAGGATTTTGCGCAAATTCCATACTGGCACCCTGCTGTTAACCGAGTTATCCCTGTTGCTTTTCGTCGCTGGAGAAAAAACTGGTTTTCTACAACAACTCGTCAAGAGCGTTATAATTTTAGAAAAGAAATTCAGTGCCGTCACTACCATGCTGTTATTGATGCTCAAGGCCTGATGAAAAGCGCTGCTCTAATTACAAGAATTGCAAAAGGACCAATTCATGGAGAAGATTATAGGAGTTCTCGGGAACTTTTTGCCAGTTGTTTTTTTACACATACCTACCGCATAAGCAAAAAAATACACGCCGTAGAAAGAATACGTGAACTCTTTGCGTTTAGTTTAAAATATAAAAAACCAGAAAGTATTAATAATACTATTCCTCTAGAACTATTTCTGAAACGTTTGCCACCAGATTATGACCGTTATCTAGTTTTTCTTCATTCAACAACACGTAATGATAAGCACTGGCCAACACAACACTGGCGTGATCTAATTGCTCTAACTGAATCTACAGGAATTAAGATTAAACTCCCCTGGGGCACTAAATATGAACAGGAACGCGCTATGATCTTAAAAGAGGGTTTTCAGAATGTAGAAGTTTTACCACGATTATCCCTGGAGCAGGTAGCAGAAGTCATTGTAGGAGCAAAGGCACTAGTATCTGTAGATACAGGTCTGAGTCATTTAGCTTCTGCTCTTGATCGCCCAAATATAACGCTATATGGTCCAACTGATCCGCAGCTAATTGGAACTTATGGAAAAAATCAGATCGTATATTGTTCTGCGAATAAAAAAATGAGTGAATTAAGACCTAATATTGTCATTAAATTATTACTATATATATTGTATCTTAAAGGAACTCTATAGAAAGATAGAATATCATTGTATGATTCTATAGTGCCCAAAAGAATGCCCTGCAGCAGCCATTATTTCATGTTCTTCTATGTTGGAAGAATATATCTTAATTATTTTTATAAAGTATTTATGCCCATGTTTCCAGAAATAGAAAAAATTATCTTATTAAGATAATAAATAATTCATGAAAATATAATTATTACTATACTCTTAGTCATAGTGTACTAGAAAGAATCAGAATCAAAATAATTAATATTTTATGAAGACACTCATTATTTTATAATATCTTAACAAAAGGTATTACAATAATTTTAAACAGTTTTATATTATCTAACTCTTAGCTATTCCTTATTTAAAATATTGTCAATATATAATATCCAAGAAAAAATTAGGATAGTAATTCATACTTCTTTAGTATTTATTGCGGATACTATAATATTAAGAGATATATTGTAGTAATTTTTTAATTCTTTATGCCATAAAGATTTTACTTAAATAACTAAAAATAAAATATAAACATGAAATATCACTATAATTTTTTAAAAAATTATAGTGATATTTAACAAATAAAAGATATATTATTTTATATTATTAATATAAGATAGATCTACAGATAATAAATCCTTATGACTATAGTGTAAGGGGAGTTACATCAAATCTAATATAAAATATTAATTACTAAATTTATCATAGCACTATTATGCCAAAAGCTAAAAACAATTATATTAATTATTTAAGTGAATTAAGTGGCATAATAATATCTTTTACAATATATTTTATTGGAATAAATTACATTTATCATTTGTTGTGCTATAAAACTAATAAACTTCTATTGAAATTTTATATAAAATCAGACAAAAATGATAGCATCATGTCCTTTATAAAGTTTCTTTCCAGAAATATATTAAACTTACTGTAAGTTTATCCCTGCTCTTTTAGATATTAACTGTCAACTAGATAACTATAAGCAGTTATAAGAGTTACATAATAAATGATAATATATCAGAACAAATAATTTTATATACTGTATCAATCTTCTACTAGTTAGAATGGTATGCTATAATACTAGCAAATATCGTCTGATATATTTTTAATATTTAAACCTAATGGTATTAGTTAATAAAAACAATATCTGCTAACATCTCAAGAGATACATAAAGCAAAATAAACAAACCTCGGTTTATATTTTAATTGTTGCCTTAAATCATCTGTTATATCATAATTACGAGATGCAACAGTTAGCTCTTTACAAAAACATTTAATTTACATAAAATTAATACGATATCATATAAGATGATAAGATTAATTTTAATATTAATGCTCTATGCCGAAATGGCGGAAGCGGTAGACGCAGTTGATTCAAAATCAACCGTTGAAAAACGTGCCGGTTCGAGTCCGGCTTTCGGCACCAGTAATCTATAAGATAAAACCGCAAGTACTTATTAGACCTATAAATTTATCTAATTTTATGGCTGCAAGTATACATCATATTATAGAACAATTAGGTATACTACAGAGCGTATTTGCTAATCCTGATAATAAAAATTTAAGCTGAATAAGAGAAACAGCAAAGAGTTTATGGACCCTTATCGTTCAAAAATTCATCATCTTTTAGAGATGCAATGTATTTAATATATCAATGATCTAATTATGCTATTAGGTTATATACTCATAATAGAACGAACTGCATCTATTTCCTTCTAGATACTTACTATAAATAAGCGATAAATAAGCGATAAATAAGTATAAATACAAGCAGAAACTAAGATTTAAACTATAAATAATATAGTTAATTAACTAAAACAATTTCTAAATATTTTTTAGAATCTATATATTGCATATGCTGCAATATATTCATAAAAAATAGAACAGACCTTTAGTGCAAAATAAACGATTTATTAAAATAGTGTAAGCTATTATATATTCATGAATATTTCTATTTTAGAATGTAATATAGTACATACTATAGCTATTATAGACGATGCAAGATTTTAATCTAAAATAAAATTATTTATCTAAAGACGTTTTCTAAAATAGCATGTAATTAAATGATAATTTAAAAATATAGAGATAATCATGATAACTTCATTATCATCAGGATCTGATCTAAAAATTTTTTATTTATAAAACACATGACATAAAAAATTTGTATAAATTATACAAATTTTTTATGAATACTTAGAGCCAACATGTATTTAAAACTTAGTTACAAACAGCTAAGGAAGATAAAATGAAATAAGATATATTTATTAAATAAAGCTCAAATGCTAAAAATGATAGATATCATATGAACCATATCATAACTACATAATGATATCATCTACATGATTACTTGCCAATTTTTATCAATGAGATTATATTTAACATATTTTTATGTAATACTTATAAAATTCTGTAATTCTGATAGTAATGGTATTACTTAGCTTAATTTTAATAGCTGAATAAGCGATACAATATTACTCAATATGATCATCACATATTAAGAATAAAATATCTGTTTAATACAGATCGTATTTTATCTCATTCTAATATAATTCATCAACATAGCAATAAAAACATATTTTGTAACAAATAACATTTATCAGATAAAATCTTCTATAAGATTTTCTTATTAATAGCAAATCTAAAATATAAAAATATTTAAATACATCAGGAATAATAATGTTTCTCAATAAACTAAATAATGCGCACAAGTAGTACTTAGTATGCTAATATAAAAATATTTGCTAAACTGCTTAAACATCTATAAATTTATTACCACAGAGCTACAATTATAGATAAATTGCCGATTCTTAATAGAGAAAATATATTACAAGCTATATCTATTTATTAAAGTGCGTTAAATTTTTTACTTCACATAATATAAATAAGCAGATAAACTAACTATCGAGTAATACTATGATTCATATCACAGATCCTGCCCAGGAGCACCTTTCCCGTCTGCTATTAACACAAAAATCAGGAACCCAAATACGTATTTTTATTAGTAATCCAGGTACCTCAAGTGCAGAGTGCGGAATTTCATATTGTCTACCAAACACAATAAAAGAAAGTGATACCAAGTTAGATTTTAAAAAAATATCGGCCTACATTGATGAGATAAGTGCACCATACTTAGAAGATTCTGAAATAGATTTTATTACTGATCAGCTAGGATCTAAGCTCACTCTCAAAGCTCCTAAAGCTAATATGCATAAATTAGATACAAATACTTCATTGAGCACACGTATCAACTATGTACTCCAATATCATATTAACCCCCATCTAGCAGACCATGGTGGCAAGGTAAATCTTATAAAAATAACCTCAGACGGCATTGCTATTCTGAAATTTGGAGGGGGATGTAATGGTTGTTCAAGGGTGAAGCATACGTTAAGAGAAAGCATTGAAAAAGAGCTATTAAATCGGTTCCCGCATGAACTACAAGGAGTACAAGATTTAACAGAGCACGAGCGCGGAATACATTCTTACTACTAATTATGCTAGATAATCTAGTAGTGGAGTATTTACTAAATTAATTTTAATGATCAATAAAATTTTACTAGCTAAGAAAGAAGGTCCTAATAATGTTAGGACTAACTATCGAAATCTTAATTCAAGAAATAAGGATGATGTAATTAAAATGTATCTTCATGTAGTTATCATGAAAGAAGCAAGATGCCTTTATTTATTACCAATATTATTAATTTATAAAAATTTTCAAGTGAAATATATAGCTTTAAGCATCTAAGAACAATTCTCTAGAAGAAAGAGAGAGCACTAAAAAGGTTCTATGCCTAAAATTTATACATGAGAACAAGATAAATTTTATTACCTTATAAGATTATTAATTAAAGAAAATCAGAGTATGATTAGAACATCATCGTTTCAGTATAAAGATTTTGGATTAAAAATAGCAGACTTTATATGCAACTATGCAAATAAGCGCATCTTTTCTCTTATCTAACTTATAGAGACCATAGAAAAGTCAATATTAAAAGATCGTATTATTTATGCTCATTAATCAATCAGCAAAGATAATTTAATTGGTTCCTCCATCTTTATAAATAAAAATATATAGATAATCTTATGTATTATTTTTTGTATCAGTTAATCTCTAAGCTGCTATTGCATTTTTCTGGATGGATACTTATTATCTGATCATTAAAAATCAACAATAAATAATCTATATGAATCTATGATTAAATAATAAGATAAAGGAATTAATATATTTAATAAAGTTATACTTCATGGTACGATATTTAGAATGTTATATTAATCTTGTAATATTACTCACAGAAAGCACAGTGTTCAAAATATTTTAGCAGAATATATAAGTAGCTAAATACCACTTAGTAGTTATATAGCCTGAAAAATTTTTTAATAATTTTTATTGAAACTTGATATCAGCAATTTTATTACACACTAGGAATATTTAAAGAATAATACAAATACAATAATAAAGTTCAATAAAATTCATTGATTCAATTCTAAAACTTTACATTTAATAAAATTAAATGATATCAAAAATATAATTGCATGAAAAGTTATATAAAATGCATCAAAAATATTAATTAATTAATATTACTAAAATATGAACTTAGATGCAAAAAGTTATTGTTTATAACAGCAAACCAGCTTAAGTTACCCAAAATAAAATTATTAGCATAAATACCATGTAATTACTTTCAACATCTTACAGATCAAATCATCTTGTCATGATAAATTTTGGACAATATAACAATTGTGCACTTTAATAGTTAACTTTTTATAAAAATAATACAGCAGGTTAACTATTATATTTTAGTTTTGTATAATTGCTTACACTCACTTAATGATAAGGCTTTAGCAAGTATAATCAACATAATATCTATTTATGAAATAACAACTTGTTAATAGCTATCATAACACCATCTTCTTGATTGTTATTAGTGACAAATTGAGCTGCTTCTTTAATTACATATTCTGCATTACCCATAGCAACGCCAATACCTGCATATTTTATCATTGCTAAGTCATTCTCGTGATCACCAATGCTCATCACATTTTCATGTGAAATATTTAGGTACCGAGCAATACGCGAAAGACCTTTCCCTTTATCTGCCTCTTTATTTAATATCTCCAGGAAATAAGGACTACTCTTCATTATAGTATAGAGTTTATAGATCTCTTTTGGAATAAGGTCAATAGCTGCATCAAGTACTTCTGGTTGATCTATCATCATTACTTTTGGGAATCTTATTTTTTTATCCATTTCATTAGAAGGACAAAAATGAAGTGGGATACCTGTGATAAATGATTCATAAATAGTATATTTACTTATATCACGATTTGCTGTATAAAGCTTATCGTAATCAAAAGCATGAAAATGTGCGCCAACCCGATGGGATAGTGATTCTAGATATAGATAATCATTATGATCTAGCAAAGTCTCAAACAATGGTCTCCCATTGTCTGCATGAACAATCAAAGCACCATTATTGCATAGGCAGTAGCAACCTGCTTTATTTAGTTCTAACTCTTGCAAATATTTTTTGGCGCCAATAAATGGACGACCAGTCGCTAATAATATATGCACGCCATGAGCTATAGCCGATAAGATGGATTCCTTTACTCCTGGTGTAATCATAAGATCATTATTAAGAAGTGTGCCATCTAAATCTATGGCAATAAGTTTAATAGACATCAGATGCTCCTTAGAATTCATGAGAATATTATATATTAAAGCAACTTAAAGTAATTAAGAACAGTACTCTATAAAAGCATGGTTTGTATATATCAAATCTTATTTTTTATTATCAGATATTATGCATTTTGATATCAGAGTAATCAATATATAGCATGTTATCACAGCTAACAATCACAGAAATACCAAGAAAATATATTAAAATTGTAATTTTCAAATATATCAGTAAAACATATCGCAATTTACGCTGATTATTATCTCAATGCCTTAAAGGTATAAAAACATACTTCTTAAAAAATAATATTTGATCTTTATATAATATATTAATTCAACCTAAATTGATATGCTATGATAGCAACCAAGTAATCTGAATAATAATGATAAATATGTTGTACATAGCATAGAAAAGCTTCTTAATTAAGATTAAGGATATTGATATGATATTCACAAATATAGATATATCAGGATGATATTATTATTATTTTCATGAGTGATGGTATTAATTATACACAAGATGTCTATCTTTTCATCTATCTTGCTTGAAGAAAGCAAGATAGATGTTATAAGCATAATTGCGATAGTAAATAAAATTTATTATTTTAGATTCTAATAGATAAAAAATAAAATTATAAAAATCTTTCCAAAAATTTTTTTATATTAAATTTTACTAAATAATCAAGAATATTATCAATCTTATATTTTACCCATCTAGCAGAGTATTCAAAGAATACACATATCTCACAAAGATAATAAAAGCTTATTCTTGTATCTAATTCTAAAATTAATAAATTGATAGGTACAAAAAATGCATGAAGCCTGCAATCAGGAGAGGAAGAAAAATTGTATATTTAGTCATTTGATATTACTAATTTTTTATCTTTGGTCTAAGATAATATGGCACTAACAACGATAAAGATATATTCTTCTATGTAAACTGCATTATTTGCGCAATCCTTCTCATTATTGAGAAAAATGCCATACTAAAAATTATACTATATGCTAGAACCATAAGTTAAAATCTAAGAAATTTCAAAATATTCTTATCATATGAGTATACCAAATATTTAAGATATGTAACTAATTACTTGATAACAAAGTGGTAAAGAATAGTAATTCTATTACTAAATTGGATATAAATGTTTTTTAGAATAAAAATGCGTTAATACGACTTATGACATAAGTAATACTGTCTAATTATTAAACCTGTAAAATAAATTTAGATATCATCAATCTATATTTGCTGGAACCTATATTTTAACCATCTAATATTATTAGATGGTCTTACTGATACTGATATAGTATAAAAAATTAATTAGTTAAGGCTCTAAGCATAATTAAGAAGATTAATTTGTATAGATATTTTTAAGACATATTCCTAAAAGGAATATAATATATAACTAAAATCTAGTAACTAAGCCACTTACTTCTTAAATGAGTATATAGAACCCAACAAGATAAAATCTCTTTCATGAAAATGTTTATTAGATGAAGAATACTAAGCTTGTGATATTCTCTGGTGATTTCATGATTAATATTCTAATAGACATATTTTATATGCGAATAAGTTCTTCCTCAAAACATAATACTAATTTATTGTTCAACAGTAAATATGCTTTGAAAGGAAGATTATTATAAGTGATTTATTCGGGATTATAAATCCAGGTTAGATGCACGCAACGCATTTTCTTCGATAAAGGCACGGCGGGGTTCTACTGCATCACCCATCAATGTGGTGAACAAATGATCAGCAGCCACGCCATCTTTTATTGTTACACGTAGCATACGACGGCTTTGAGGATTCATTGTGGTTTCCCATAGTTGTTCTGGATTCATCTCACCTAAACCTTTGTAGCGCTGAATCGCAAGACCACGACGAGAATCTCTTACCAGCCATTTCAAGGCCTCGTCAAAACTGCTAATTGCTTGTCGCCGATCCCCACGCATAATGAATGCATTTTTCTTAATCAAACCAAACAAATTTCTTCCTAGATTGCAAATATGGCGATATTCTAAACTATGAATAAAATCAAAGTCTAACTTATATTCATTATCTATGCCGTGAGTACGAATACGTAGAGCAGGAGTAAAAATATGGTGTTCATTGTTTTCATCGACAATCGCATAATAAGTGCTGCCATGGATTTCGTTTTCGTTCATAATATTTGCTAAAGAATCAATCCACTGAAATACTTGAAGCTTATCGCTTAGGTCTATGTCTAATAAAGATATATGATATATCATTTGGTTTAATAATGCCTTAGGATACAGGAATGCCATCCGATCAATCATTTTTTCAACTTGATAATATTCAGTAACCATTGCTTCTAAATGCTCTTTCGATATCGCTTTATCATATTCACTAACATATAACTGAGCGCCATCTAGAGCAATAGAGAGCTGGTACTTATTCATCTCATCATCATCTTTAATATATTGTTCCTGCTTGCATTTCTTTACTTTATATAAAGGCGGTTGAGCAATGAATAAGTGTCCACGTTTAATAATTTCAGGCATGTGCCGATAGAAGAAAGTTAACAATAGAGTACGAATATGCAACCCGTCAACATCAGCATCGGTCATTATTATAATGCTATGATAACGTAACTTATCGGGATTATATTCATCTGCACCTATACCACAACCAAGTCCAGTAATCAATGTTGCCACTTCCTGAGAAGAAAGCATTTTATCAAAACGCGCTTTCTCAACATTCAAAATTTTACCTTTAAGAGGTAAAATAGCCTGGTTCTTACGGTTACGTCCTTGTTTTGCAGAACCACCAGCAGAGTCTCCTTCTACTAAATATAGTTCAGAGTATACCGGATTGCGCTCCTGGCAGTCAGCAAGTTTACCAGGCAAACCCGCTAAGTCTAATGCACCTTTACGACGTGTAATTTCACGTGCTTTACGAGCTGATTCACGTGCACGAGCAGCGTCAATTATCTTACCTATGATGATTTTTGCGTCACTTGGATTCTCTTGCAGGTACTCAGCAACTAGTTCGTTCATTTGTGTTTCAACCGCAGTTTTTACTTCAGAAGAAACCAGCTTATCTTTAGTCTGAGAAGAAAATTTAGGATCTAGAACTTTTACAGAAACTACGGCAATCAATCCTTCACGCACATCATCACCGGTTACGCTTACTTTCACCTTCTTATTATAGCCTTCTTTCTCCATATAGGCATTCAGCGTGCGCGTAATTCCGGCACGAAAACCAGCCAAATGAGTACCACCGTCACGCTGTGGAATATTATTAGTAAAACAGTAGATATTTTCCTGAAAACCATCATTCCACTGAAGAGCTATTTCAACAGCGATGTCATTTTTAATAGTAGAGCAATAAAAAACGTTTGGATGAATAGCATTTTTATTCTTGTTCATATATTCCACAAACGCTTTAATGCCACCTTCATAACGAAAATAATCTGCACGATAATCTCTATTATCGCGCAGACTAATAGAGACGCCAGAATTTAAGAAAGATAGTTCACGAAGACGCTTCGCTAAAATTTCATATTGAAATTCAGAATGTTTACAGAAAATATCTTTGTTAGGCCAAAAACGCACGGTTGTACCAGTATTTTTAGTATTTCCAACCACTTTCAAGGGAAATTGGGGTACTCCATTTGAGTAGTTCTGCTTATAAATTTTCCCTTCACGACGAATAATAAGTTCTAATTTCTCAGACAAGGCATTCACGACAGAAATACCAACTCCATGCAAACCACCAGAAAATTTATAAGAATTATCATCAAACTTACCACCGGCATGCAATACAGTCATAATTACTTCTGCTGCTGACACACCCTCTTCTTCATGTAATCCTGTAGGAATACCTCGTCCATCATCCTGAACAGATACGGAATGATCAATGTGAATTGTAACAATAATATCTTTGCAATACCCAGCAAGCGCTTCGTCAATCGCGTTATCTACAACCTCAAATACCATATGATGCATACCAGTTCCATCATCAGTGTCACCAATATACATTCCAGGACGTTTGCGCACGGCGTCTAGTCCTTTTAATACTTTAATACTTGAGGAGTCATAAGTACTTAACATCAGCTTTTTCGCTCATTTTAAATTTCATGAAAATACTATTTTACCTTGTTTCATGCCAAACATCTTGCTTTTTTAGTAAAACGCCTGAAAACTATCATCTACTTACAAAAATTATTAAGATAACCGATAGCCGCATTGAATGCGGCCGGGAAACAAACATTGCCCTAATAGTATTTTAATTGGTCAAAATAATCGATAAAGCAAAGATAAATATTCATTATATAACAGTGAGATATTTTTCATATTAAAGGCACTAAATAAATTAGTAATTTGATTATCTATGAGTAGTCTAAATGCGATCTACATTCATCATAATAATCTGCAGACTTTATTTTTCTAAGAAATATTAAAGTAAAACTCTAAATCTTAGAAAAGAAATGCAGTAAATTTTATATATTAGATTTATTTGCTCAAGATAGACTAGAAAAACGTGAATACAGATTTCAATATAGGTAGAAAAGCGCGGCATCTCATATCTTATATGATGACTATCTTCATTAATACATTCATTAAGTTAGGCAGAATGATTTGTTACGTAGTCATGTAAAAGATTAGTATGAAATACAACTTGCACGATATTAAAATTCAATATTGTTATTCTTAAGGATCTCTATATTAGAAGTGATTATAAAAATAAATATTGTCATCAATACAAATAATTATTTTTAATAACATTCACCATTAGAAATACTTAATATTATGCATGCGTGATTTCTATTCAGTTCTTGTTAGCTATCTTTATAAGCGATAAAGATATATAGCTAAAAGTAGGAGATGAATACATAAATTATGTATTGCTAATATATTTAATTGTGAGAAATATTAAAATTTAATTGTATCTGTTCACTAGAATACTCACTACAGAAAATGTAATATTTTGAATACAAATACATGTCAAATATTTCTACTAAATCGTCAAATCGCATAAATCAGGAAAAAGATAAAGTAACTACAAAAGCTAAATAATAGCGTATTATCTTCTATAGACGCATTGGCATAACTACGTAGGAAGATGACTGAACGGAGGCATCTTGAATCTGTATGCTAGATACTGTATCTGTAAGAAACATATGAATATGTTCGCATTTAAGAGCATTCAGCACGTCAAGAACATAGCTAACATTGAATCCTATCTCAACATCGGCTCCTACGTAGTTTACATCTATGATTTCTTCTGCTTCTTCATGTTCTGAGTTATTTGCAGTAATTGTGATTTGATGATTGCTAATATGCATTCTGACACCACGTAATTTTTCATTTGATAGGATTGCCGCTCGGGAAAATGCTTGTTTTAGAGCATTGCAATCAGCTTTCAATATTTTATCAGGATTTTTAGGTAAAACACGACGATAGTCTGGGAAATGGCCATCAATTAACTTAGAAGTAAAGATAAATTCACCCACGTTAACTCGGATATTCTTTTTACCAATTTGCAAATGCAGTGGTGTTTCGCTACCGTTAAGCAAACGATATAACTCAATAATACCTTTACGCGGTACAATTACGGAATGCTTTGGTAATATCTGGCCAATTGACAGTGAGCATACCGCAAGGCGATGACCGTCAGTTGCAACGGCGCGCAGTTCTTCACCTTCAGTTTCAAATAACATACCATTCAGATAGTAACGAACATCTTGATGAGCCATGGAAAATTGAGTTGCATCAATTAGCTTTCTTAACATTGCCTGTGGTATGCTGAATTCAACTTCATTCTGCCAGTCATCTACGTTAGGAAAATCAATAGCAGGCAATGTGGTTAGATAAAAACTACTACGACCTGAAAGCACTGATATTCTATCGTTGTCTAAAAAAATAGTCATTTTAGCACCATCTGGAAGAGCACGACAGATATCATAAAATTTACGCGCAGAAATAGTTGTCGCTCCTTTTATATAATCTTGTGTGAGAGGAATCCTCGCAATAATTTCTATTTCAAGGTCAGTACCTGTTAAAAATAGATGGTCGTCTTTAACCTGCAGTAAAATATTTGCAAGAATAGGTAATATTGACCGGCTGCCTCGTAGGGAGCTAACCTGTTGTAAAGGCTTTAATAAATGTTCACGTTCAACAATACATTTCATATCTCTACAATCACTATTATTGTATTAGGATGATAAAATTCTCATTAAGTTAGAAAAATCTTCTTTAACATCGTGGTTTTCTTCATGTAATTGATTAATCTTTCGACAAGCATGTAAGACAGTTGTATGGTCACGACCATTAAAGGCATCACCTATCTCTAGTAAGCTATAGTTAGTTAACTCTTTCGCCAATGCCATTGCCATTTGGCGAGGACGAACTACAGAGCGGGAACGTCTTTTGGAAACTAAGTCTGCTACTTTAATTTTATAATATTCAGCAACAGTTTTCTGAATATTATCAATAGTAAATATTTTTTCTTCTAAAGAAAGCAGATCACGTAATGCTTCGCGAACAAAATCTATTGTAATTGCACAACTTTTGAAATTAGCATGCGCGATCACCAGGTTCAATGCACCTTCTAGCTCACGAACATTAGAGCGTAGACGTTTAGCTATGAAAAATGCAACTTCTCCGGAGAGGGATATGCCATTTTCATCAGCTTTTTTTATTAAAATTGCGACTCGCATTTCTAATGCTGGTGGCTCGATAGCCACAGTTAGACCCCATCCAAAACGTGATTTTAGACGACCTTCTACGCCATTAATCTCTTTTGGGTATCTGTCCGAAGTAAGAATAATTTGCCTATTATCATCTAGTAGAGCATTCAAAGTATAAAAGAACTCTTCCTGCGAACGTTCTTTATGAGCAAAGAACTGGATATCATCAATAAGAAGGGCATCAACGGAACGATAGTAACGTTTAAATTCTTCTATAACATTATTTTGCAGAGCCTTAACCATATCCTGAACAAAATGCTCAGAGTGCATATAAACGACTTTAGCATTATCTTTGATTGAAATCATGCCATTACCCGCCGCATGCAGAAGGTGTGTTTTCCCCAATCCTGTACCACCGTATAAAAACAAGGGATTATAAACTTCACCAGGATTGCCCGCCACGTGACGAACAGCTGCATGGGCAAGTTTGTTAGAATTACCCTCGACAAAATTATCAAAACTATGCTTAAGATTCATATTAGATCTATAAGCTAATTTTGGGTTAGTAGTGTGTCTATTCCAACCAATATTTAAAGGAGTTGCAAGAATCATATTGACCATATTTTGATCAGGTATCACTGTAATTATAGGTTTTATACTAATTTCAAAACGGATAAATAATGTATCTTTGCCATAAAAATTATTTAATAATACATTTATTTTATGAAGATATTTATCACGCACCCAGTCTAATACGAAACTATTAGGAGCATACAGTGCTAAGGAATTAGCACTTAGTTCCGCCTGTAAAGGACGGATCCACATACTAAATTCTGTGGCAGGTAAATCATCCTGCAACTTGGCAAGACACTGCTGCCAAAGAGAAAGTGACACGGCGTACTCCAATCGGAGAAGATCAGGAAGAAATCAATAAAATACTCAAGCTGACTTTTAACGATGATGTTCGTTTAATCTTCTTAAAATATCTAGAACAAAAGATAGGTGATGAACAGGTTACCGATAAAAGTACTATTACATAGTAATCGGTTATAAATTTACTTTATAAATATTATGATATCTAATAATATCAGATATCTGGATTATAGAACGAAAGTGGAACGGCAGATAATAACCCAAACCAGACAGAATATCCCCTACTTATATCAGATTGGGTAGTTTTATCCACAAAGATATTAAAAGAAGAATTTATATTTATATCAACTTCATGATATCAACAGCACTGTTGACAAGTTTCGTTAATATTATCGCTACAAGTTAGCTAAGAATAAGAACATAAAACAAAAAATTTTAAAATTACTAACTTAATTCAGCTATGACGAGAGTATTAGTTAATAAAAACTAATCATGATATCTTTTGATAAAGATATTACACTATATTAGATATAGATTCTTCCTTGCTTGCAATTGTTACACAATTTTCATATTCTAATATAAATATTAATCACATATCACTGATGCATAATATATTTAATATCGTATTTTATAAAGAGATACGCTATTAGGTAAATATATATAAAAATTTATGAACATGTATGAATATAGACTTGCTCTTGATTAGATCAATTATCAATTTAATCACGATAAATTTTTAAATAAAGCAATTATCTATTTTAATTTTGATAGAAATACAGATTGAAAATGTCTAGCGCAGGATCATGTTTTAGTTTATAAAAATATTGTACAGAAAAAGATAAGAACATATTGTTGTATTGATTTATTTAATATCCTATTTTTAATATCATTTAATAGTATTAACTTATTTTTCATTAAATAGTTACAACTAGATTAGAGAACATATAGAATATTACTAAGTATATATATAAAAAATTTTAAAAACCTATATTTTATCTATCAGTCTTTACAGCCCTAAATGCATTAGTAGATACTATAATAAAAATATTTCCAATCTCCTGAACTAATCAAAGGAACATAATAAAAAATTGCAAAATATTAAAGTAGAGATTATTAAATATAAAAAAATACTTGTATTGCAAAAAGTCAATAAAATATGTTAAATAACTTTAGCAATTCTTGATTATATCTTGTTCTATCAAGTTCTTATAAAATTAAATTTGTTTTTGATAGCGAGCCCAGATCATCAGGAATTCTTAATACTACTCTATCTTAAGGCATTCATATAAGATATACAACGCAAAGAACTTGAGACTCATTTCTTTTAGCAATATTATAGCATAGTATCATATTATCAGTCGCTAGGCTAAATAACATATTTCTTTTACTATGATTTATGCAGATCAAATCTTAAAATTTAAACTAGTATTTAATCTAATTTTGTAAAAATAGATAAACTGCTTCTTTGAATAGATTTGACTCATAGAAAATATAAGTACATCTTTCTTTGCAAGAAACTAAAAAGTATTTCATACTGCTTGATATTTTTATTTCTTTATTTTAAGTAAAATCAATTAAAAAATAATTACAAATTATGCTGTATACATTTAATAAAATGTAATAATTGATCTATATATTTTTATTAAATAACAATCGCTTAATACATCAAAGCTATAATAGCTGACGAAGTGGTTTGTTAGGTTTCACAGACTAGCAAGATAATAAGCCCGATTATCTATTCAAATATCTGTTAAGATATAACTAATTTTCACGAAACTTATAATACACTAAATAAAATCTCTAAATAATTAATAAATCATTATTATCATAGAAAGTAGTCTGTAGTAAGTTTTACAAGATCTCAGTGGAAATGTTAAATAGTATACAGTAAACAAAAACTTATCATATACATATGATTCAAACAGCATCCTAACGCATCTCTTACTAGAGAATCTTTATTTTATTTAGCACACAATATTATTATATACCATACAGGTATGAGCATTACAGTAACAAGGAAGAAGAATGAGTTCTACAAACGTAGTCTGGTTTCGTAATGACTTGCGAGTGCAAGATAATCGGGCTCTATATGAGGCCTGTAAAAACCCTCTTGCAAAAGTCATCTCTGTATATATTGCTACACCAGGACAGTGGAAAAAGCATAACATGTCACCGCGCCAGGCGAAGTTTATTAATCAACATCTACAGTGTTTAGTTAAAAATTTAGCGAAGAAAAATATTCCCTTTTTTTACCAGCAGTCTGTTAATTTTCGCGAACTAGCAGAATGGCTGGTTAATTTCTGCAAGCAACATGAGGCAACAAACCTTTTTTATAATAAACAATATGCACTAAATGAGAGAAGGCGAGATGATCTCGTAGCGCACTTAATAAAGGGGGTATGTAAGATTCATGAGTTTCATGATGCTGTATTGCTTCCGCCAGGTAGCGTTTTGAACTATAGTGGAGAAATGTACAAAGTATTTAGCTCATTTCGTAAATCTTTTTTACAACAGCTTAATAATTTAAGTCTATGTGTTTTACCTGCTCCGGATAAAAGAAACCAAATTTCTAATATATGTAGACTAAAGCCTTTTGATTATCCTCAGCAAGAGATAGACCACGAGCTATTCCCTGTAGGAGAAAAAGCTGCTCTAAATAGACTTTATCTTTTCTGTCGAGAACATGTTCAGGATTATGCACAATTGAGAGATATCCCATCTCTTGATGGAACTAGTATGCTGTCTCCTTATCTAAGTATTGGTATTTTATCTCCGCGTCAGTGTCTGCAGCAACTACTAATTAAGGATCCTAATGTATTAGAAAATAAAAAAAATGGTGAGTTTATATGGCTTAATGAATTTATTTGGCGAGATTTTTATCATCATTTATTAGTGGCTTATCCTAAGCTATGCCGTAATCAACCATTTATTCAATGGAATAATAATATTCCCTGGATAGGGAAGGCAGAACATTTGATAGCGTGGCAACAAGGAAAAACTGGTTACCCTATTATTGATGCAGCGATGAGACAGCTTAACTATACCGGATGGATGCATAACAGGTTAAGGATGCTTACTAGTAGTTTTCTAGTCAAAGACTTATTAATTAATTGGAGGGCAGGAGAAAGTTATTTTATGTCTCAACTGATAGATGGAGACTTAGCGGCTAACAACGGTGGTTGGCAATGGGCCGCATCCTCAGGAATAGATTCTGCGCCTTATTTTCGTATTTTTAATCCGACAACTCAAGCGAAGAGATTCGATGAACAGGGTTTGTTTATCCGGCGTTGGATTCCTGAATTAGAACATATACCAAAAAGTCATATAAACACCCCGCATCTATGGGATATTAAGGCAAGTAGTTTGTTAGATTATCCACAACCAATAGTAGATCATCTTGTATCACGCAAGAAAATTCTTATACTTCTTAAAGAGTCAAAAAGTATACAGAGTATTGTTCTCTAGATTTTAGTTCATACATAATCAAAAAGAAACAAATATCATCTACTTCTTCCATATTCCTGTCAATTACATAAGACTTGTGAAGTATATTCAATTAATTAATAAGCATATATTATACAGCTACAAAATTATATTCCTCTATTTTTATATTTTTAATGATCTTAGTTCTAGATATTAGATTATTTTATAGTATTTATAATATTAAACTAATCCCGGATATAGAAGTTAAACTTTATAATAATACAAATATCAAGAGAACAAGTATTTTCTTTTTAAGAAATTATTATAAACATTAGCGAAATTAATATAGAGTATTCATCTTTACTTTAAGATATCTTAATAAAATATATAGGGATATATCTTATCCATTTGATCAACTTTATTAATATATGGTTCTTCGTATTTATCTTATAAAGATAACAGTACTTTTGGCTGCTACACTCAAAGCATGTTGTTTATAATATAAAATACAGAGATAAGCAGCATATAGCTATAAACCTTTTATAGAAAAATTATCTCTTTGCAGATTTATACTATAGATCTTAAATAATTTCATATCAGGAAGCATTATAAATTACTAAAAATAAATGATGGTTTAATTCTATACAGTAAGAATTTTTAGATAATCATCTATACCTATCTATCTTAGAGTAATGCTGCTTATATAAAAAATAACAGAGCAAATAAACAAGGATGATACAAGATTGAATACTACTCCTAGTAAAGGTACTGCATAATATATGATTGAGTAGATTTTGAACAAGAGAATATGGAATAATCTGCCAAATAACGAGCTATAATTATTTTCAGATAAATAATAAAACATTAATATAACTTAGCAAATTGACATAGAAAGAAAATTAATAGCCCTAATTTAATAGTTCTTAAGTTGCTATATTTAGCATTATATAAAACTATGAGGATCAATTGATAGGGTATAATATTAAGGACAAAATATTTTGCTAGATAGGGAATGAATTAATGATGTATCCTTATGCTTATACCTTACAATATACAAAAGATAAAAAATAGTTTAATGTTATATATTATTGAATATTTTTAGTAAATAGCAATACATCTTATTTCCTACCACTAAAATCCTTTCTTGTGTTTCACACTATATCTTTTCAGAATCAACATTTTAATAAACATGATTAAAAGATCCTAAAATATTAATTAATTAAATATGTTATTCAATATACATCTAATCATCTTTAACAACTGATTCAAGCATGTGTTATATATTATAATAAGTCATGCAAGATTTATTAGAATTACAAAAATATTTTTCTAGATATAATAATAAGATAATTTTAGAAAATATAAAAATAGAAAAATTAAATTTTAAATAGATAAATTGTACTCTACCTAAAATTTTTGATTATATATGCTCAATAATGATACTGACTATTATGAACAATTGACATAATTATTGTTTGGTAAACAGAAAAGATATTTTAATAACTTTGAGGAGATTCTGTTACACTACTGTTATATAAAGTTATACGCCTTCTGTTAGAGTATCAAAATAATTGATACCTATTAAAATCAGGAGGGAAGAAGCAGCATTAATCCTGATCAATACGGCTGGTAACAACACCTTGCTGGTCATAATATTTTGCATCTTGCCGAATATTATAAGGACGCAACGCAGGTCCAGATAAACACTCAAAACTAAGTGCTCCTATGGGCATACCAGGACGAAGAGCTAAAGGAATCTTGCCTGAATTATAGAATTCCAGAACGATAGATCCCTTCCAACCTGGATCAATTCGATGTGCAGTGACATGCACCATCAAGCCAAGGCGCGCAAGTGAAGAACGGCCATCTAACCAACCTACTAAATCATTAGGTAAAGTTATTGACTCTAGTGTTACTGCAAGAGCCAGTTCTCCAGGATGTAAAAAAAAGACCTTGTCTTTACTCAAAATAATCTCTTCACTCATAATCTGTTCTAATGCTTCAGATACTTGATCCTTAGGCCCACTTAGATCTATATAGGCAGCGTTATGGCCAAGAAAAACACGAAATTTATTTCCTAAATGCACATCAACAGTAACGCCATTCACACGATATAACGGTGGACGAGGTAAAATAATAATTTTACCACTATCTAGCCAGGCCTCGATATCACGGTCACAAAGTCTCATATTTTATCTCCATTGCATCTATAGAATTAAGAGATACAAAATACGTCATATAGCATCTTATTACTTTAAGTTCCTGAAATATCTCTATAAATATTCAATAAACTGCTTCTCTATTTTGACGAATGTTATCTATAATTTAACTATGATAAATTTATCAAGAGAAAATTTTGCATTCGTATATTATTACAAGATTGCTAGACTTGTAGTATCTAATGCAGTATTATTTAGTTAAGATTGTTATTGCTGTTATATTTACTGATCTATGATGCTAACTTAGCATATATAAAATATAACTAATAGCTCGATATTTCATCTATAAAGCATAATATGTTACCACTCGTAAATCTTATTTCTTGAAGGATATATTTTATAAAAATATATTAATTATTTAATATTATGCTTGAAACAAATACTATTTTTTAGAAAAACTTAATTCTTCTGTTTAGTATAGAATACTGATCTTAACTGTAGCAATAAAATATCGATCGCTATATCTCTTGAGTATTTTAGAATACTTTATTCATTATCTATGATCATCATTATTAATTTAATTTTTCTTTTTTCTTAGAAAATACAAAGATAATTTATGGATATATAAATCGCTAAAATTTTAAATACTGTATATCTTAAATAAATTTTCTGTAGCTAAGTAAAAAAATGTAGTACGTACATCTAAAAAGAAAATTTTAATATATTAATTACTGACCACAACATAATGATATGTAACATGCCTAAAATCAGTATAGTATATCATAGTAATGATTAATGGCTCATTAGAATATATTCAATAATTTTTGAGTTAAATCACTATTATTAGAGAGAGATATTCCGTTGACTGAAAGACTTATAGATTAATGAGGTATATAATGATGATTAATAAGTTCACATATTAGTGGCTAGCCCTTGATCAAAAGAGCTCTTGTATCATAAAATCATAAACTATCTCTATAACAGTGAGCCGTAAATCATATATAATATAAGTGAAGCAGTTCTGCAGGTAACTTATAATATCAATAAAAATAGAAATTTAAAAACTAATCGTCCTAAATTTGAATCAAAATGTCTACAGCAAAATGCTCTCACATAAAGTATATATACTATAGACTTTTATTATCTAAATAATTCATAGAATAAAATACTATTAAATTCATGATGCTGAAAAACACTTTAATTCAGTAATAGTTGCTATAAGGCACTGCTATTTAATTTCAATAAATTGATAAAACAAATACTGTGTTTTGCAATAAGCGCTCAGATATTAAATAAAAGTAGGATTTTTATCCTATAGCTGTAAGAAATATAGAGCTATTCTTGATTTTAAATAGATATTTAGGAATCTAAATAGTTAATGATAAGATAGTATTACTACAAATATGTCCTGAATAATTCATAGTATAAAGCAGATAATCACTCTGCTTAAAGAAGAGAATAAGCAAAGTGTGTTGTAGTTATAACCTCAAAGAGGTAAGAACTACTTTCAATAGCATAGAAGATCTTATATGAAAATAGATAAGATACATGAGGCATTAATCGTTAGCATTTTGAGTGAACAAAACTTGAATATTATTAGTCAAGTCATCACCTGGCTAAGGTAGTCTTTTCCATAAGAAGGATTATTATTAGTAATTATATAAATATTAAAGGCAATCAGAAATATATTAGTATTCCGAGTAGAATAAATACATTGATAAAGGCAATACCTAATCAAATTTCATACATTTATAATTTGCAAAATAGCATGATTATTTTATGCGCTGGATTTTTATGTAAGTGCTGCATATAATATTTTTATCCTAATAATCAAAACTATATGTATAGGTTTTATCGTAGTTATGTTTCTGTAGGAGATATCTATGATTTATGTTTAATAGATAAAAGTTACAAGGGGAGAGAATACAAGAGCTAAGACAAAATATAGTATTTTTCATATAAAATTATAACTGCTCGTATTGTATACCTTCTTATAACTTCTATCAATATTTACTCAGAACACAGTCCTGATTATTCACTTTCCTTATTGCAGCGTAAATAATCTTAATATCGAAATAATTAAAAATATTATTAGTCATAATCCGAGCTTCTTAAACTATTGAATGCCTCCTTGCATCTTTTTCTAACAAGGAATATATGCTAAAAGCAATTATATGATGAATAATATGTCATGATTTTCATGTTTAAAACTATAGCAAGTAAAGTCAGTCGTATTGCAAAGCATAATCATTAATATTATTACTAATTATTTGCTATCTTAATCGCAGTATCTTGAGGATAAGTATAAAACTAAAAACCTAAAATTATATTTTTAAATATAGTCAAATATATGATAAGATCAGCTAGTATATATACGTCTTTTTAGCAATTCCAGATCTCTAAATGACATAACCATAGGTGAAAACTCTTTCATTACACTACGATAAACATCTCTTTTAAATGAAACAACTTGATTTACGGGATACCAGAAACTCACCCATCGCCAATAATCAAATTCAGGAGCAATAATCTTTTGCATGTTTATCTCAGATTCATTAGATTTTAGATATAACAAAAACCAATGCTGTTTTTGACCGATACATACAGGCTTCTGATACCAACGTACTAAACGTTTAGGTATTTTATAACGTAACCAGTCATTGGTAGACGCAAGAATTTGTACATCTTTGCCCTTCAATCCAACTTCTTCAAATAGTTCTCGGTACATTGCTTGTTCGTGAGTTTCTCTAGGATTAATTCCTCCTTGAGGAAACTGCCAAGAGTTCTGCCCAAAACGACGGGCCCAAAAAACCTGTCCTTGGCTATTACAAATTACGATACCTACATTTGGGCGGTAGCCATCATTATCTATCACTAGACCACCTTTTAACATTAATATTGTAAAAATAGTATTTTATGCTCCTACCTAAGACTTAGATATAAACCGAGATTGGGTAAGAAATAAATGATACTGCTATACTTATATAGTGAACTATATATTTATATTTTTAGTAGTTGTGTATTGGTATATGAATAGTTCTGATTTTAATAATCGTATGCATTATCGCATTTTGCGGATATTTGATCAATCTTTCTCAAAAATCAGATAAAGTTTTACAAAAATTTTATCTATGATTCTATCATAATCTATTTCAAATCTTATGTTATGCATTATAATGGTTAAGGATAAAAAGAGCTAATTAATTAGAGCCCTATCTATTTAATCAAAATGATAATCTATGTATTCTGCAACTAATATTTTGTATAAAATAATAATATTCTCATGATAAAAACTCACACATGACTAATTACTAATCCCTATAGAGAAGATATAATAAATTAAGACTAATCATCTGATTGTTATTTATTGTAGCCAATGAGCGTACAGACTTTCCCTTGCTTTTATTAGATATTAAAGTAAACAAATTTTTAAGAGGTATTATCATGAAAATTGATATAGAAACCATGATATAAATTAAACGAACGTATTATTTTATTGGTATGGTCTGAAATTAAAAATAGACCTATTGATATAAGCAATTCTATAAAAACACATTTATATGTAGTAATCTAATCAATAAATTGCGGTATTGCTTAACAATTAAGATCTCTATCTTATAATAGACATCAAATTTTTTAGATATCAATATCAAAAAAAAGAAACACTATTGTAAAATACTGCACAAGCAATATCTCACTGTAAATACCAAGCTTAGAAGATAGAAAATTTATTAATATGAATCAACTGATATGAATCTAACAGATAAATTATACCACATAAACTATTAGTTAAGATCATTCACGCAGATCAGCTTAAAAGCAGCAAATAGTATTTCATCTTAAATAATTTTAATAAAAGCATGTATATACTAACATTACGTTATCTTGCAATTTTATACAAAAATTTTATCTAATCCTTCTTAAAACATCTTAAGTTTTATAACTACTTTTTATCAAACGCATAAAAAGAGATAAAACTAAAGTTTAGTATATTATTATTGTAAGATAAGTATTCTCTGCACAATAGACGCATTATAAGAATATTTATGCTTATTTACAGAAAATAAAATAAATAATATATCTCGCTTTTTCTGATATATAGGCTGAATATAAAAGACTATTATGTTCTATAAAAGCATATAATACACAAATAATAAAGATATTTACCCAGTTACTCCTTTCATATCTTGAACTAATATGTTTTGATATAAACAATTAAATTGTTATCATTTAGTATAAATTTATAAAACAGAGAATCCTAATTAACGATACTTTATGATAGTAAGCATTCTTGAATGCATAAAACATGTTTTCTAATACATTTTATATAAAAGATTATGACTTACTGTTGAATAGTGAAATATAATTTCAGTAATTTTTTTATTGTTTAAAAAAGAATATTTAAACGTCTTGATAATAATAGAAAAGAAAATAATAGGATAAATAAATAATATTTCCTATTAATCAAAATATAGAAATTTATTATTAACTAAGAGCTCTAATATAAGAATGTAATATAGGATATAAGTCTATCTCTAACAGAGATTAGGATGGATAAATATTTGAGGTCTAGGATAATTCCAGAAATCTAGGAACTTATTCTGATTTATTCGCTTTGCATGTTTTGCAAAAAGAAAAAGATTCCACATCTTAGATGTCTGAAATAGGATATTATCCTGATCTGAATTCATAGTTATCACATATTAACAGTATTATTATATAAATATGATAACACAAGGTGCTTAATTGGAACACACATATTCCAAAAATCATGATAATATAAACATTATAACTACTATAGTAATTTAATTCTGCTTAGAGCAGCCCTTAATTTTATTAACAATAAAGATATTAGACAATTAATATACCTCAACAAAGCAGCCGACATAATATCGAAAGAACTTACTTGTATTTCAAGATCTGTCTTATATTTATTACTTAAATAAGAATCATTGACTTTTTAGCAATCGCTATAATTGATTATGATGACTTATTTGTGATGCACAGTATATTTTCAAATAAAACAATGTTCTTAATCTTCCTTGAAGATGTTTTAGAATGTTTGATAAGAACAGACGTGAATGTCTAAAACGCTTAGCTCTGCTTAAATATATTATCAAGTACTTACCTTATAAGTAGGTATGATTATATGTAATGTAATTTAAAATAAAAATTTGTAAAAATAAGAAGTTAATATCAACTAATAAGTAATAATAAACAGTCATGCAAGATTAGCTTATGCGGATAAAAAATTAATACTATTCCAGAACGCAAATATATGGAAAATTGATAACAATCATTTTCTTCTTTTTATATCAGAATAACCAATAATACAACACTATCATGGGCTAGATATAATATCACTCAAGAGTATCAGATCAGCAGATAGTCTTTAAGACTATATTGCATCATGTTTTGAACTGCTGTAGTTTCTGTTGATAGCAAATGGTTTAATAATTATTACACAACCAAAATGGTTATAATATATTACAGTATTTTTAGATTAATCATAGATGTTTATCTTTCGCTCTGATTAGTCAAGATCAATGTAGCGGTAAAATTCTAGGTAATATATGAAATATTAGAATTACAAATTAGATAATAACATCAAGAGTCTGTACTAAAAATGTTTGGCATTAACCTTAATATAGAATATCATGAGTTGATACAATTCAGAGATTGCAAAATGATAAAAGTAAATAAAAAATTATGCTTTAAGACAGGTGCAATACAAATACTATTTTATATCATCATGATAAACAAACTTCCTTCTCCTAGTGCTCTATGTACAAATATAAATCCAGATAGAAATAATATATAGTCATCTAGTTAACATCATTATTAATTATAAGCCATTTTATAGTTAAACACACTTAATTTTTAAAAGAGCATGCAGTATAATAAAAATAGAATCAATATACTTAGGAAATACATCTTATTATTTAGTAATACTGAAGAAGAAATGATGTCTGCATCCTTAATATTAAGACTACATAAATACATTTAAGATGTAGTACTATTTTTAAAATTTTTATTACACAAGCATTTAAGACAAGACCATAAAATATTATACTCTTAATCAAAAATATAAACTATCAAACCATCTGTACCAGATTATATTAGGGATTGCGTATGCTATTAAACTTAATATTTATATCCATTTTTTATGGTAGTTGAAAATTTTACGTATTTAGTTCTTATTAAGGTTATATCTTTAAAACTATATTAAATATTATTAAAATAAGAGCCTGTCCATTGACGGGCTCTTAAGTCTTACTACTGAATATTAAGTTCTTATTCAAATAACCGGTGCATTCTGCAAGAACAATCCATTTAATTTTAAAATAACTATTCTATAAGATATTACAAAGCTACTACATTTGCCGCAGCAGGACCACGAGGACTGTCTTGAATAGTGTATTCTACGCGCTGACCTTCAGCCAAAGTTTTAAAACCTTCACTAGCAATAGCAGAAAAATGGACGAATACATCTTTGCTACCGTCTTGCTGTTCGATAAAACCAAAACCTTTACTTTCGTTAAACCATTTCACCTGACCGGTCTTCTTAGTCATTTGTATTACCTTTATAACTTAATTAAAATTGCCCTAAGGCGTAAAGACCTCACTAATAAAAATACTTATGGATGGCACTAAGAAGGTGGTTCGTCTAACAAAAAGAATTAGAGGATAATATCTTAAGTAGGAACTTCTTTATCTCATGTCGTACATAAATAGGTTTATATCATAGGCCAATAACATTTACTCATAAAGATAGATAATGAGCAAGTAATTTCTTTTAAAAAGAATATCTAATGATTTCAAAATGAAACTATTTTGATTAAAAATTGAATATATTTATTGATATCCATGCTATTTTATAATGAGTGCTGTAATTTTTGTTAATAATTGATTAGCCGCTTTACAAGGTATAAAAGCACTTACAGGCAAGTACCACCAGTTAGATTGAGCAAAATAACGACATTTAACTGCATCTTTTTCAGTCATTATTAGTGGCTGATTTTCGGGCGTTAGGGATTTTAATAAAGCAATATCATATTTCTTATGATCAGAAAAAGCAATAACACTAGAAACGGAGATTCCGAGTTGATTTAACGCAGAAAAAAACCTAGTAGGATGACCGATACCTGCCATAGCTACAGATCGCATTAATGAATGAGGAGCACATCTCTCGCCAGTTTGCATATTAACCACAGTGTTACCAATTAGCTTCATAGGAATTTCCCCTAAAGAGGGATGGCCACCATTAGTAATAACTGCATCCACAGAAAGCAAACGACTAGCTCTTTCTCGCATTGGTCCAGCAGGCAACCACCAGCCGTTACCAAAACGGCGTACGCCATCCACCAAGACCAGCTCCATGTCTCTCGCCAGAGAATAATGCTGTAAGCCGTCATCAGTAATTATAATATCAACAGCAGAATGTTTTAGAATTTCTTTTACAGCATCACTACGCTTAGGGGCAACAGCAACGATAGCAGATGTGCGTTGATAGATAAGCACGGGTTCGTCTCCTGCATGTGATGTTAGCGTGTTCATGTTTAATAAGATCGGATAACGCCGAGAATTACCTCTATAACCTCTTGATACAACACCAACTCGTAGCCCCTTAGCTTGTAACTGCTCTACTAGCCAGATAACAAAAGGTGTTTTACCATTACCTCCCACAGTTAGATTGCCTACTACAACTACAGGACAAGGAGCTTTCCAGCTTTTTAGCAATGTTGCACAATAGCAAAAGTAGCGTATCTTACTTAATAAACCGTAGAACCACGAGAACGGCAGTAAGAGCAGATATATCCGATATTTTCCAGACCATATTTGTTCAATCACTGACCGAACTGCAACTTATGCAATTGTGCATAAGTACCATTATTAGATAATAGTAAATCATGATCTCCTCGTTCAACAATATATCCATCTTCAAGCACAATGATCTCATCAGCTTTTTCTATAGTAGACAGGCGGTGAGCAATAACCAGTGAAGTACGATTTTTCTGGAGTTCATTTAGCGCAGACTGAATAGCACGCTCAGATTTAGTATCTAATGCAGAGGTAGCCTCATCAAGAATTAAAACTGGGCTATTGCGTAATAATGCACGAGCAATTGCAATTCTTTGACGTTGTCCGCCAGAAAGTAAAACACCATTTTCGCCAATTAAGGTATCTAAACCATCATCCATTTGTCGAATAAAATCTATTGCACAAGCCATGCGAGCAGCTTCTTCAATTTGTTTACGACTATAAACTTCATGACGTGCATAGGCGATATTATTTGCGATAGTATCGTTAAATAAATAGACATTTTGAGAAACTAGAGCAACCTGATTGCGCAAAGCACTAAGCTTATAATCACGCAAATCGTAACTATCCAGAAGAATCTGGCCCTCTTGTAGATCATAGAAACGCGTTAGTAAATTGGCGATGGTTGATTTACCTGAACCTGAACGCCCAACTAAAGCTACAGTTTTGTTAGCTGGAATTGTAAAACTCACATTTTTTAGCGCTGGCATGCATTTTCCATTATAGATAAATGTGACATTACGGAATTCAACATCTCCTTTTACACGGTCAACCTCTAGTTTACCGGTATCTTTTTCCTGTTCTAAATCTAAAATAGCAAATAGGGATTGGCAAGCCGCCATACCGCGCTGGAATTTAACATTTACGTTAGTTAATGATTTCAGGGGACGCATCAATGCAATCATTGAGGAGAATACAACTGTAATGGTACCTGCGGTTAAGGTTTTCATAACGGATGGAACACTAGCGGCATAAAGCACGAAAGCCAACGCAAAAGACGCTATCAATTGAATAACAGGATCCGAAACAGAAGAAGCAGCAACCATCTTCATATTTTGCTGTCGCATCCAGTTGCTAGTTTTATCGAAACGTTTACTCTCTAACTCTTGGCCACCAAAAATAAGCACTTCTTTATGCCCTTTTAACATCTGCTCAGCATTAGTGGCTAAAGTGCCCATGATATTCTGCATATTATTACTTATATTCAGAAATCTTTTCGATACTACACGAATGGTAATAGAAACCACTGGAGCAATAAATATAAGAATAAGAGAGAGTTGCCAACTATAATAAAACATCATGCAGAATAGAGCAATTATAGAAGCACCTTCACGCACTACAGTAATCAAAGCATCTGATGAAGAAGAGGCAACTTGATCAGAGTCATACGTAATCCGAGAGAGCAAAGTACCTGTAGACTGTTGATCAAAAAATGAAACCGGCATACCCATGATGTGGCTAAATAAACGACTACGCATATTCAGGACTACTTTACCTGCAACCCAAGAGACAGAATAGCTAGAAATAAAACCAGAAAATCCACGAACAATCATTAGTCCAATTACAATCACAGGCATCCATTTAAGAATATCAATTCCTGTATTCCCAATACTATCATCCAATAATGGCTTTAACAATGAGAGAAGGTAGGCATCACTGCCTGCATTAATAACTAAAGCAATAGAAGAAATAATTAGACATCCCTTAAAAGGAGATATAGATGGCCATAAGCGACAAAATGTTTGCCAGCTAGAAAGATATTTGTCATTCAACATTTAGTTTACCAGCTCAGAATGAAATAACGAATTGTTTTACTGATCATGCCCTCTGACGCCTAACTAATATTTATAGTGACGTATATTTATTAGTTTTAGAGTACTTCGTTATCACTAGGTATTTTGTGTTTAAAATTATCGACTTCACTGGGATATATAATGCGTATTCAGCTATTCTTATTATAAATATGATACCAATGCAAGGTTATAAAATACACAGATAAAAGGCAAAATCACTACTTCTCCTGCTTGCTTGAGTATACTACTATAAATTTATCAAATATTTATTGATATTATTCGTGTCGTTGAATAAATCATGCTAATAAAAATCCGTAAAGTATAACGATTATTAAACACAGCTAATTGATGCGATTAGCAGAATTATTCTTAAACCTATGTACTATTGTACTTAATTTACCTAAAAATGTTTATCAGATCGTAGTGTAATACATAAATTATGAAGATTCTTATTAAGAAAATTCATGAATGAAGAAAATAAATAGTAATAACATAATGATAGATGTTATCTTATTCAGTATCAGAAAAATTAATAAATTATTTAATAACATGCTAATGCAGAGTATTATGCCATCTTTTAATAATACACTAGTTATGTTCAACGAAGATATGAATAGTATCTCTATAAAACGATACATTAGTAACAGATATTTTCATATATTTAAGTTATTAAAATGAATCTGATGCTACAACATATTTTTAAATAATTTTTTTGTTATTGCTGGTTTTAAATTGATCGTTCAATAAAACCGGATAGCCGTTAGGTGCTATCAATCAAAATAAACGAGCAAACTAAAATGTGAGTTTCAAGGAAACATTGAACATCTTTAGACTACACTACCATTTAAGAGAAATAAGAATATTTAATTATAGTTCTATTAATTCTCAAGAGTGTACGAAGACCTCTTGCAACTTCTAAGCGCAAAGTGAAACATCTTTCTTGATAGGAATACTACTGATGGGTATAATAAAGTTCGAGCACTCTAAGTTCCCGTCAATAATTAAATCATCTAGTCTAATTTTTGAGGTAATTTAATAAAGTTAATTCAGTAATTAAAATTTTTAAATGTAGTCATTAAAGATTATATCTAAACGGAATTATAAGGCTATCATTGTACTTACTAGCACAGTTAGATAGATCACAGATTCATTACATAGGCAGGACCTAACCGTAAGTTTATGGCTTTCACTACCTTATCTTATATCCTCGTAATATCTTTTATATTTTACGACAAAACTATAATTTTATAAAATAAATCATTTATAAAAATATTTTATAATTTATACTATCATCTAAATAAAGTTTTACATAACGTTTACTCTATTAAAGGCTAGTGCATGAAGTAATTAAATTCTATTAATAATATACTAAATATCCTTTTAAAATTTTATTTAAATAAATAGTAGGTATTTTAAATATTTTTAAAATGACTAGCATTTTAGATGCTAAGATAACTTATAATCGATTATTTTATTTATTAAATTAATTTAGAAATAGAGAAGAAGAATAATATAAAATAGTTTTTCTATTTTTAGCAAGCATCTCTTATTGCCATAGCTAATCTATAGCTTGCGCTTGCTTATTCCTAGAAAATTGCATAGCAAATATAAAATATATAATCAACATTTAGTTTTTGAAATATAGATATAAACAGATAAGAAGTAATATATTTATTTATATTGTGTCTACAGCAAGACTAACTAATCTGCAAGATTATATGGATATTATTAATTGCAATAATATCAAAATAAGCGAATTTATGAAAATAAGATATTTTAGTATATTAAGCATCATAGATAACAGCAGAAGTTCAAATCAAATCATAACGCTGACATTTTTGGAGAAATCAGAATCATGCATTCTTTTTTATCAATGGAATAGATACCTATTCTTGAAAAAAGTAGTAAAGAAACATTTTATAAGCGACAGCTATATCTCTTATGTACATTATTAACTTTATATAAATAATGATCTGATCTTCTTGAAGTGTTTTTACTAATAAGCCTTTGGTATACATCACTAGGTTTTAGCTTATTAATAAAACTAATGGCTGAATTACGATCATTGGAAAATAAGCGCAATACACTGCCTGCACCTTCATTGTACGCGGTAATAACTGCATAACGACGTGAAATAGGATTACTGATGCCGCATAGATATTTGTTCTGTAATATAGCTAAATATGCTGTCCCGATGTCAATATTATTTGATGGATTAAATAAATAACTCGTGCTTGGAGCACCCTTCTTCCCCCTGTTTAAAAATACATCTTTACCTGCAGTACTTTGAACTATCTGCATAAGCCCAAGTGCTTTGGAACTACTAATCGCATAAGGATTAAAACTGGATTCAGCTTGAATAATTGCTAAAATAAGAGATTCATCAATACCGTATCTCTTAGAGGCCATATGAACTATACTTAAGTATTTATGCGCACGTTTATCTAGGTGGTTTGGTACTAATGCGATATTTACTGAATAAATATCATGTGGCCCACGCTTACGCCGTATAAGCTTGTGATGCAGTAGATAGTTGGCAAAATTACTAGCCTGCCCATGCCAACGTATTGCTTGCTGATAATTGTCTAATACTTGGTTATATAGAAATGGTTTATGACTACGATCAGTAATATTCAAATCAGAATATAGATTGTGCGCATCAGGGTTGGCTCCCATAAGCAAGGTTTTGATGATGGCCTCTTTCAGGCTAGCTAGAGGATGGGTTAATGAAATAGTTTCAATTGTAATCTTGCCAGATCTAAAGTTAATGTGACTACGAGTTAAGTATTGATCTATATATTTTACGTAATCTTTTGGGCCCGCGATCACTAACTGATGGACACCCCATATTTTTTCAATATTATGCGCAAATTGTCCCATTAAAATATCCAAACCATTAATATCTTTAACTAATATTTCGCTATTACTAGTATCTTGCTTTGCAGAACAAGCGATCAGCAAGAAAAATATCAGGATTAGTACTAAAACTTTCTTCATCTTCACAGCCATATCAAATAAAATATGGGATTTACATCAATACGTTACAATCATTAATCCCGTTAAATCCAAGTAATAAATTAGTTGCGTACTGGTGTATACCCAGAAGAATAAATATCATGACCTTCAAATAAAAATTGTATCATCTCCTGCTCGAGCAGTTTACGGTCATTCGGATTTATCAAGCTGAGCTTTCTATCATTGATTAATATGGTTTGCTTCTGGAGCCACCGAGACCATGCTTCTTTTGAAATTTCATTAAAAATGCGTTTACCTAACTCACCTGGATAAATTTGGAACTCTTGCCCTTCTTTTTCTTCTTTGAAGAAACTACAGAAAATTTTTCTATACATGATTTTATATAAAACATCCTTTTTGCAATTGGTTTTATAGTTTTGATATTAATAGTAAATTATAGTTTTATATATCCTAATAATAGGAGATTATAGTACCCTAGTTAGATAGTATTTGTACCCAAAGTAAATGCCTGTTTAGAGATTTTTTAACATTCGAATAGTGATATAAAACATACTTAATAATATTCTCATGTGTCTTTGTTAGAATTACAATTGCAATTATAATATTTCAGCATTTAACTTCTTGCATTAATTTATATTACTAGATAGTTTCATCTGAAACATAGTAGATATTTCTTTTTCCTGGAAGATCAGGAAATTCAATGAAAAAGACTGAGATATTATCACGATATTATTCAATCACTCATACTAAGTAAAAAATTTTTAAAAATTCTGGAATTGTCGCGATATCCGAAATAATATTTTTATTTTTTGAGATATTAAGCACATATAATTTTGAGTTATTACCTTTTTACCAAAATAGCACTTTATAAAAACTCTATAATCTAACTATTTAGACTGTTCTATAATTTTTATTATAGCTCCTGCATATAGTAATATTATTTTGTTTAAAATAAGATCCTCTATAAATTAATTTTGATAAAATCATGTATGTAATTATATTATATATATTTTATGCTAAAACTTATATTAAGTGGTAAAAATGTAAAATATTATTAAAAATTTTTTCTTTATTTATATAACAGTATCCTATTAATGATTTGATAAAGCTTACCTATAAAATTTAATTGATTTTAAAAAATTACCAAATGGTCTTTAAATCTAAATATAACACAACTGAGTAGATTGAATGATATGATATTAATCAATAAACAATAATAGCATGAATAATCCAATGCAGGATATCCTAATATTGCGTTTTATCTTATACAGCAAGGATAATTATTACAATATAAGTTATCTAGAGCGCATGTTATCACCTATTGTGTTTGGTATAACACAGAAGCTCTTTTAGCTGATTTTAAATCTATTGATATTTGCTATATATTAACTATTTTGTTCTTTAATTTTATCTAGTAGCCAGAGCAAAGAGGATTCAAATAAAATCTGTATAAAATATCAGATAATATAAAAGACCTGATATGATAATTTATATCGCATAACTTATGATTTTTTCACTAATAGTACTTGCACTCAAGATCTCTCTTCATGTTTCACAACATAGTAATATAATTATCCAACAAGGCTACTTCAAGATCAAAAATAATTTTTTAAAAAATGTATAATACTAATATTATATAAGGATGACATACCAAAAATATAGGAAGACTAATTAAACAAGAACAAGTACTAGATGCTATCAATTGTATTACTAAGATACACGATAACTTCATAATTCATGGTTATTTGCAATAAATAAATCAAACGGAATATATATACTCAAAATGATATTGCAGTACCTGAGCTATATTAAATAATATTTTAGGATATCGAGCAATCCCTGATAAAAGATATACCTCAATTGGATAAGGTAAGAAAGATGAGGACATTTTAGTAAGTTACTCCTTACAAATCGGCATAAGTGCGTTAAATCTCTTTATTGATGATCTGATGCAGTCAATCTAACCTCGCATCATGATTTTTATAAATTTTATAGATAGATATATTTGTTAGGTATTTTAGAATAACATGCAAGCCGTAAACATCACTTGATCAATCTAATCTATGACTAAATAATCATTTACTATTAAATACAGCAATTTAATCAAGCTTATTTTTTAATATCTATACTTATATCTTATAAAATATTTAAGTCATCCCATATGGAGTCAATACGTGTACGTATTTCTGCACACATATTAATAGGTCGCCCCCATTCTCGTTGTGTTTCGCCCGGCCATTTATTAGTAGCATCTAATCCCATTTTCGAACCTAATCCAGATATTGGGGACGCAAAATCTAGGTAATCTATTGGTGTATTTTTAATTATTATAGCATCACGATCCGGATCTATTCTGGTAGTAATTGCCCAAATTACGTCTTTCCAATCTCTAGGATTTATATCATCATCACAAACAATAATAAATTTAGTATACATAAACTGACGCAAAAATGACCAGATTCCCATCATAACGCGTTTTGCGTGACCTGGATATTGTTTTTTCATAGTCACGACTATCATGCGATATGAACATCCTTCTGGAGGCAGATAAAAATCAACTATTTCTGGGAATTGCTGTTGTAAAATTGGCACAAATACTGCGTTCAGCGCTAATCCAATTACTGAGGGTTCATCTGGTGGACGTCCGGTATATGTGGAATGGTAAATAGGATTGCAACGCTGTGTGATATGGGTAATAGTAAAAATAGGGAAATGATCTATTTCATTGTAGTAACCAGTATGGTCACCATAAGGACCTTCAGGTGCTATTTCACCCGGCTTGATGTAGCCTTCCAAAACAATTTCAGCAAAGGCTGGTACTTCTAAATCATTGGAAATACACTTAACTACTTCGGTTTTGTTGCCACGTAGTAATCCAGCAAAAGCGTACTCGGAAAGAGTGTCTGGCACCGGTGTAACAGCAGCTATAATCGTTGCAGGATCCGCTCCTAATACTACAGATACCGGAAAATGTTGGCCTGGATGTGCCTGGCACCACTCTTGGTAATCAATAGCTCCACCACGATGCAAAAGCCAACGCATAATAAGTTTATTTTTTCCCAAAACTTGTTGACGATAAATACCTAAGTTCTGACGTTCTTTGCAAGGACCGCGTGTAATGGTTAATCCCCAAGTAACTAGAGGAGCAACATCTTCAGGCCAGCAGTGCATGACAGGAATACGCCCAATGTCGACATCAGCGCCATGCCAGATGAGCTCTTGGCATGGCGCTGAACGAATCCTCCTAGTTGGCATGCTCAGAACTTGCTTAAACTGATTCAAATGATTATACAGATCTATAAAATCTTTCGGCGGCTTAGGATCTTTTAGAAATGCCAATAGTTGTCCGACCTCACGCATAGAGCCAAGATCTTTTTTATCGATGCCTAAGGCAACACGCTGTTCAGTACCAAATAAATTACATAAAACTGGAATATCATAACCCTTAGGGTTCTCGAATAGTAAAGCTGGCCCATTGCCACGTAAAGTACGATATGCAATTTCTGTCATTTCTAAATAAGGATCTATTGGTTGGCTAATTCTTTTTAGCTCTCCTATCTTTTCTAGCAAACTAATGAATCCACGCAAATCACGATATTTCATAGCTTTTTTCTTCTTATCGTACAGAATAACTATAAATATTCTTAATAATTATTCTTTTCAGATTGAAACAAAGTAGAACTAGCAGCTAATTGCAAAGATTCTCTCTTGATAAGTTGTTGAATCAATTAGAGCCCTACTGGATTTTCTGAAAACATTATTTTGTTCATGTTTAGCACAAAAGTGATATATTGTTTATTTATCTATAAAACAATTAAGTATAAATCATTATCGCCTACTAATAAGTAATATATACTTACAGGCAATAAAATAAATTCTCTAAGCGAGAATAATTGATAGTAATATCAATATAGAGATATTGTATTTACAAAATGTTAGCAGCATTATATTTTTATGCGTACTCTTTTCACAAAATGCGTTTCTAAGAATATATATTAGCCCGGGCACGTAGTTCTTTACCAGGTTTAAAATGGAGAACATATTTTCCTGTTAGAGGCACCGTATCACCCGTTTTAGGATTTCTGCCTATACGAGGTGCACGGTAATGCAGGGAAAAGCTACCAAATCCACGAATCTCAATACGTTCACCGTTAGCCAGGATAGAGGACATGTGATCAATGATTTCTTTAACTGCCTTTTCAACAACTATCGCGAGCATATTTGGTCGCTGGCTAGCAAGTTTTCTAATAAGTTTGGATTTGGTCATTTTTTTCTCCAGATATACCCTGAATTTATCGTCATTTAATAATGAAATGATCATTCAACCTTAGCAGCTTTAAATGCCTCAGTCATAACGTTAGAAAAGCTTAGTATATCCTCTTCTTGTTTGATGTTAACAGCGGTTATTGCATCTTTATCATCAGCTTCTTCTGTAGCACGAACAGAAAGAATTAGAATACGATTCTTGCGATCTACTCCGGTTAATTTTGCTTTAATTGTATCTCCTACGTTAAACAGCAGAGTAGCATCTTCAACTCGGTCACGAGACGCTTCGGAAGCACGTAGATATCCTTCTAAGCCATCAGGTAATTTTACTGTAGTTCCTTTGGCATCAACTGACGTGACTGTACCAGTAACGATTAAACCCTTCTTGTTTATGGCGATATAGTTATTGAAGGGATCTTCTGATAGCTGCTTTATTCCAAGAGAGATGCGCTCTCGTTCTGAATCGACCTGCAGAACAATTGCTGATATCTCGTCACCTTTCTTGTATTTATGTACTTCTTCTTCACCTGCAATATTCCAGGAAATATCAGATAAGTGAACTAAGCCATCTATCCCACCATCTAAACCAATAAAAATACCAAAGTCAGTGATTGACTTAATCTTTCCCTCAACACGATCACCTTTATTATGAGTTTCCGCGAACAGTTGCCATGGATTACATTTGCACTGCTTTAGACCTAATGAAATACGGCGACGCTCTTCATCAATATCAAGCACCATAACATTGACAACATCACCGACGTTGACAACTTTAGATGGATGAATATTTTTATTAGTCCAGTCCATTTCGGAAACATGAACAAGACCTTCAACTCCTTCCTCAATTTCTACAAAACACCCGTAATCTGTTAAGTTAGTAACCCGACCAGTCAATTTAGTAACTTCTGGATAACGTTTAGCAATAGCCACCCATGGATCTTCTCCTAGTTGTTTTAATCCGAGAGATACACGAGTACGCTCGCGGTCAAACTTAAGAATTTTAACAGTAATTTCATCACCCACACTTACAATCTCGCTTGGATGCTTCACACGTTTCCAAGCCATATCGGTGATATGCAGCAATCCGTCAACACCTCCTAGATCAACAAATGCGCCGTAATCAGTCAAGTTCTTCACTATTCCTTTAACTTTCATACCTTCTTGCAAGTTTTCGAGCATATGATCGCGTTCTGCGCTATTCTCAGATTCAATAACAGCACGACGAGAAACAACAACGTTGTTTCTTTTCTGATCCAATTTAATAACCTTAAATTCAAGTTGTTTGCCTTCAAGATGCAGTGTGTCACGCATTGGACGCACATCGACGAGAGATCCTGGGAGAAATGCACGAATACCGTTTATTTCTACAGTGAATCCGCCTTTAACTTTGCCGTTAATAATACCAGTTACAGTAGCAGCATTTTCGTAAGATTTTTCTAGTTTAATCCAAGCTTCATGACGCTTAGCTTTCTCACGAGAGAGCTGTGTTTCACCGAATCCGTCTTCAACTGCATCTAAAGCAACATCAACTTCTTCACCTATCTGAATTTCCAGTTCGCCATGTGAGTTTTTGAACTGTTCTATTGGAATTGCAGACTCAGATTTTAGTCCAGCATCAACTAGTACTATATCTTTGTCGATAGCTACAACAACACCACGGACAATAGAACCCGGGCGGGTTTCTATTGTTTTTAAGGATTCTTCAAAGAGTTGAGCAAAAGATTCAGTCATATTGATATATCTTCAGATTTTATTTTAAAGTCTATCAGGCTATCCTGCTTGATAAGATTGTTTAACATGCCCTGTAGCAATCCATAGTGACAGGGGGGTGAACTTATATAATCTTCTAACGCATTCATTTAAAGATATAGTTAAATCAATCATATCTTTAATGCAGTCTCATATCATAGATATGATATCGTACTTAATCCTAAATAATGATTTTTAGGCTACTCTATAGAATGCAGTAATTTCTGTTGTACATAAGAAAATACTTTCATTATGACTTGCTCGAGAGACATTTCGGTTGAATCTAAAATTAGAGCATCCTGTGCCGGAACAAGTGGAGCTGTTTTACGATTACTATCGCGATAGTCGCGTTCTTGCATATCGGCCCATATTCGTTTAAAGTTAACACTAAACCCCTTTTCTTGCAACTGAAATAGGCGACGAAGAGCCCGTTCTTTAGAACGGGCATCAAGAAAAATTTTTACTGTTGCATCAGGAAAGACAACTGTACCCATATCCCTACCATCAGCAATCAGTCCTGGAAAATTACGAACCGCACGCTGGTGATGTAGTAAAACATCTCTTACACGAGGAAAGGAAGCAGCCTTAGATGCCATGCTTCCTATTAATTCTCTTCTAATTTTTTTACTCACATCTTCTCCTTGGAGAATAACCCGAAGATGACCATTATCTCCTGAAAGACAAATATCAAGGTTAGATGCTAATGATATTAGGTCATCTTCAGATATGATATTCATTTGATGCTGTAAAACAGATAATGCAAGAATGCGATAAATGATACCGGAGTCCAACAGACGCCATCCCAAGGATTTAGAAAGAGCTTTACATAAAGCACTTTTACCAACGCCACTCGGTCCATCAACCGTAATTACAGGAGCTATTGCCGTCATTTTTCTCCTAATATTTTCAATACAGGAAGATCCGTGTATAGTTGACATGATAATTTAAGTATTTATGGATGTTATGCACTATTACTAGAAGCCTCAAGTCGATTCAATAAACAGATTTACTACAATATAAGAGCAAAAGTTCTTAAAACAGAATGTATGATTTTAAATATTAAACTTTAAATAGTATAGTCCTGATTTCTCGAAAATAGTGTACTAATAAACACAGATTATTGAATAAAAAAAATTTTATCAATAATTTTCCAACAATATTCAGATTAGTTAATCTTTGTGATAGATAGCAAGAAACTTGAATACCAACAATCTTCTGAAATCAGACAGTCTCAAAAGGTAATTTGAATAATGATATACTTATAATAAATCATTCGGAATGAATGATTTATTATAAGGTTAGTATATATCTAAAAATATAAAAGATCGAATGATATCTATTTAAAAATAATACTGTTGTATAGCTGCCTAGTTTAGCGCACAGTAATCATCACAAACAAGAAGAACGATTAATTAAAAATAATAAGCAGAGAATTATTTAAGTTTCTTAGTAAATGATTACCTCAAGCATTTGGGTTAAGGGAACATAATTCTAGAGGTATAAACTAATACGATCCTCGCAGATCTACATATAAGAAGATGATAAGGCTAATAAAAACTATCTATCATAATTTATGAATAAGAGTCTTTATTAAGATGATCTCATATGTTATAACATAAAATATAGAGGAAAAATTTGTTATTTTTGTTGAGAAAAACTGCTGATACTCCTTCTAAAATGAAAACAATCTAAAATAGAATATATAACGTTAAAAGTGCCACTATAAAACTAGTCATTCAATAATGATCTATAACATTATTTGCAATAAGTGATAACATTAGATATTTTATTAGTCACGTAAACAATATTACTGATAGTAGTTCTCTAGTTCTCCGAAAGTATTAGTCTTAGCTGTCCATGAATTATGTAGCTATTACGAACAACCCGTATCATTATGATACCAAGAACAAATGTAATGAAATTTGCCAAACAGCAAATCATCTTAATTATTTTGATTTCATCAAGAGAATGTGATCTAGTCTTTTAAGCTTAGGTCAATTATCTTATAATTAATATACTCACTGATAAATTATAATAAACCATGAGCGATTTCTGTTATCAAGATAAAAATAAAAAACCAATAGATGCTTTAAATACTCATTTAAACCTCTTCTTAATGACTTAAAAGCGAAAATTGTTGAAAATAATCAGGGAAAGTTTTTGCAGTACAATGAGGTTCTAAAATAGTGACTGGCTTATCTGACAAAGCTAATAATGAAAAACACATAGCCATTCGGTGATCGTTATAGGTATTAATTTTAGCAGTTTTTAGGTGTTCGGGTGGAAAAATACGAATAGATTCTTGGCCCTCATCTACCTTAGCACCAACCTTACGTAGTTCCGTTGCCATTGCGTGTAATCGATCTGTTTCTTTCACACGCCAGTTATAGATATTACGAATGGTAGTTGGAGAATCAGCAAACAACGCTGTTGTGGCTATAGTCATTGCTGCATCAGGTATATGATTCATATTCATATCAATGGCATGCAACTCGCCGCGAGTACACTCAATAAAATCATTTCCCCAAGTAATTTTAGCGCCCATTAGTTCTAAAATATCAGCGAAGCGAATATCCCCTTGCACACTATTTTTCCCAATACCAGTGACACGAACAGTACCTCCTTTTATTGCCGCAGCAGCGAGAAAATAGGATGCAGAAGATGCATCTCCTTCAACTAAATAGTCACCGGGAGATATATATTCTTGACGACCTAAAATCATAAAGCTCTGATAATTTTCATTATCTACTTTTACTCCGAAAGTACGCATCAATGCTATTGTAATATCAATATAAGGTTTAGATACTAGCTTGCCCTTGATTGAAATAACAGTATCTAGATTAGCTAATGGAGCCATCATAAGCAAAGCAGTCAAAAATTGACTTGACACTGATCCATCTAACTCAATCTTACCCCCGGTATAACCACCGTGTATACTCAAGGGCGGATAGTTTTCCTTTTCAAGATACTTGATATTTGCCCAACCTTGGCGTAATGCATCAACTAAATGGCCAATAGGACGCTCTTTCATGCGTGCATCTCCCGTTAGAGTTACATTATTCTCGCCAAGGCAAAGAACTGCAGCTAAAGAACGCATTGCAGTCCCTGCATTACCTAAAAACAACTCAAGTGGGCCATCTACTTTCAATAATCCTTTATTTCCAGTAATTTTACAACTGGTTCGATCTTCTGATAGTTGTAAGTGAATTCCCAACTGTTTTAATGCATTTTGCATATAACGCACATCATCGCTATCTAATAAATTATGCAAAACAGTAGTTCCATTTGCAAGGGCAGCTAGCAGCAAGGCTCTATTAGAAACGCTTTTAGAGCCAGGCAAATTGATCTCACCATAAAAAATGTTTATAGGTTGTAAAGTTAGGGAATCTAGCATCAAACTTACTCCAAATTTTAAATTAATTTAATCAATACAATTACCATGGATCAATTATTCAAATGATTTTATTTTTATAAAATATATTATCTTTCTTGTGTAGTAATACAATTATCTAGATAATTGATTTAGGAAACGCCATTTTACCCAACCAAATTTTCTAATGAATTAAAAAATTTATTAATAGTGTCTCACACTCTTGACTCAAATAATTATGATATATTTTTATTTTATAAAGGTAGCTAAGTATTATAAGCTCAATGGCTAAATACTATGGTTAAAATCTTTAAGAAATGCAATTAACGCATGCGGCAGAATATTTATAGACAATATTTAAATATTTCTAAAATAAAATACTTTTATGATCAAATCGCTGTAGTAACGGAAGATATGTGCTGTAGCCTTATTTTAACCTTTTACTGCAAATAAGACTTTATTCTTGAGCTTGAGGCATATTTCATGTGCAATATTACAAATATCACAGAAGATTTGACAAATATTATGCATAAATCCTTTTCATAAAAGACGTTTTCATATAATAATTATGGAGTTTACCTATTCTGTTTAATTGAGTGTATACTGGTAATTAATCTAAAGAACTAGGTGAATAGGATTTAATAATACCTCTTATACTTTCATAAATAAACTATAGCTACTAACTTTTATTTGGCTATAAAAATGTATCTAGTAATTCTATGACTGGTAATAAAAGAAGTCTAAAGAAATTGAAATACCATGCATGATGCTATTATGAAAATAATTCATATATTTAGGATAGTTATTCTTCTTTTGCTGAAGAAATCCCTTAAATTATGTAAAGCAACAAATGTTAGTACTAGTTTGGCCTAAACAGTTAAGTCTAATAATCTTGGAGTATTTTGCTAGAATGTTATATACTATGCTAGTAGGAGTCTATGATTATAATTGCATTTCTTATATAATAATTTTAGTATAACCATTAAACTAAATGATACAATCTGCTATGACGTAGCAAAAATACTATATTTAGTCACTGTTATCATCAATATAGACTTTTCTAATTCTACAGATCAATATGCATAAATTTTTTCTCTCAGTAACTTAGCTTTATAAAAATCCCTCAGCCATCAAAATAAAGGATTTATCTGATGCCTTTTAAAACGATAAAAGCTACGCCTGTCTACTACTCTCGAATTTTTTGACTCTTACTCTTTTATGAAAATTTACCTTATTTATCAATATTTTCTTAATATTAATATAAGCACAGGATAATAAATAAATATTAGAAGCATATTGAAGCTAATCTTGTACAATAAATAAAACGAAGTAGAAAAAGTAATTATTGTATCTTAGATTATGCAATATTCAATTTTACAGGTAATACAAATTATTTGTTTTAAATAAAATAAATAATTATAGAGAATAAGTTGATTTAACTTGTTTTTTTATAACAATGTATATTAAAAAAATAAGTTATATAATATCTTGATATTAAAATACTAGATTATCTAGACTAGTCCTGATCACTATATTTTAAATGTTCTTTAATTTTACTCTCATGCTACTTTGGGTACGATGTATTCACTGAAATTGTTTTTCTAAAAAAATTATCATAGCTATTATGTAATAGTAAGAAAATATTTTCCATCAAGCGATGTTAACTATAAAGCATAAAATACACAAAGATTTTTCTTTTACTTTATTATTATTTCTGAGAAATATGCGATCTATCTACATTACTGTAAATAGTATCACATACTGAACAACACATGATAGTGTACTACAAAGTATAGTATAATAAAATATTTAATTGGGTTAGATACTTAAATATTTCTTAAATAACTTCCGTGTCATGATAGAAGTTTAATAAATATCCTTGCTAATAAAAAATGCAAAGGGTTGAGAAAGACAACAGACTCAGGTAAAAACTTTATATAACTCGTCTCATTAACGAAAATGAGATTAAAATATTCCTAGAACTAATTAATATAATAAATAGTTTTATTAAAAAATAGAAAAGAAAAAAGAAAAGAGAGAGAAAGATAAGTATTCTTGAGTGAGAAAAAATATCTTATTAAAAGATTTTTTAAAATTTAAATATTATAGTGTAAAGATCTCATAAATCTAAATATTTTTATCATAATATTTCCTGCTAATTATCTTTTATAGCAAGCAATATCGTTATTATACATTAAAATAAGCAAAGTATCATGCATTCTATTTAAGGAAATGAGTCATCTGTAGGTTAATCTATTTACACTGCCAAATATTAAAAACAAAAAATGAATCTTTATTTTTTGTTTTTAAATTACACGCTCATGGATTGATATTGTTACGGATAAAGTGCTTAAAGCTATACAGAACACCTATAACTATAACGCAGATCATTATTCTGCTATCTACTTAGTATCTGATAAATTTATCATAAGGTATAGATAAATGTCATACCTTATAAGAGAAATGCATACAGTAAGTTATTTGTTTATCATTAGACAGTACTAATAAGTATCAAGATTCTGTTAACATCTTAAAATATTTTATAGTATTATCCAGAAAATATATGATTGCTATGAAATTATTATATCACAAACATTAAAGAAGATAAGAACTATCTTATATGCTCTATTATTTAGAATGACAAATTAATGCTCATGTTCACTTGAGTAGTGATGTTTTCCTAAAATATTTTATTTTAAAAAATTTGAGTTTATTCTAGTATTAGATGAAAAATCATTCTTTCTAATAAGAAGCATTCGATACTGCGGATAACGCAGTTATATTGAGCTTTCACCTGCTACGAAAGACAATACGCCCTTTGCTGAGATCGTAAGGAGTCAACTCTACAGCCACTTTATCACCCGTTAAAATGCGTATGTAGTTTTTTCTCATTTTGCCCGATATGTGAGCGGTAACAATGTATCCGTTTTCTAGTTCAACTCGGAACATTGTATTTGGTAACGTATCAAGCACGATACCTTGCATTTCAATGTTATCTTCTTTGGCCATTTAATCCTCTATAATATGTCTAACATGATTTCTATCAATAAGATAATGCTAAATATCGACGATGTACAAAATATATATCTTGTAAATTGCCGATATTTAGAACAATCATATCGCGCACTCGCTTGAGATAACAGCTTAAATCTTCAGTGGTTCAAGGTTTACTGACTTATTAATGAACTGAATAATGATAGATACTTAGAATGTTGTAATTTACCTAACTACTAAACTCAGTAAAACTGTTGTAACCCTTATTGTATAAAGTTATGGCTGATCAAACAAAATAATTATAAATGCAATGTATATTTCTTAATATCTAAAATCAGTGTATGTACTGCAAAAAGACAATGGAAACTTATCTATAATAAGCTTTTGATATCTAAAAAATTCTTGGAATGATTTTGAAAAACATCAACAATTTGTGGTATCGACGCTTTAATATTCAATAATATTAAATACATGCATATTAAATATATATTCAAAGAACAATCAAATCCTAAAACCTCTTTAATGATTACTAAGATAAATCTAAAAGGCATTTTAGTTAGAATATTATTCTAATAACAAATACTCTACATTATAAACTTTGTTAGTTCATTTGGCAATTAAAAACAAAAATTGTATATACTAAACGATATTAGCTATGCAAGATAATAGATTATTTAATAGCAGAAAATGCAGTATTAAAGATTTTAATATTTTATGCTGGTTAAGGAGAATAAAATTCTAATTAAGGTTTTCGACTAAAGATAGGGCTTGATATTATTATGCACTTTTACATCCTAGCTGAGCAAGGCTCAATTATTAAACAATGCAGAATAAGAATAATATTCTTGCATAGATAAAGCATTGTTTATTTAATTTGAGATAAACTAAGCTCTTATTCCTCTTAATATTGAAATATCATGAAAAATGATAAATAAGAATTCTTATGATATAATTTTTATGATTTATTTAAATGATTTATGTATACCAGAAATATATAACACTATATATGAAATATAGAATATTAAAATCATCCTAAATCTTAGAAAAATGATACACTAAATATCTTTCGATATATAATGGGCTAAAGAGTTATTATAGAAATTGACTAAGTTTAAAAAAATAGCGGTACCTGCAGAAAAATATATTTCCCTATCTTCTTAACCCAAATATATACGGTTAAAATTAAATTTATGGTACGCCCTACAGGATTCGAACCTGTAACCTACGGCTTAGAAGGCCGGTGCTCTATCCAACTGAGCTAAGGGCGCATTAATGCAATATAACACGTGAATTGTCAGTCAGTACAGAAATATGAGTTATAAAATTATATATCGTGATTGAGTGACTGTGCATTTACTTCATAATATATTTTTTAGTATGACAATACATGTGTCTATATTCAACCAAACATCATCTCTTATCTTTGCAAAAGATAAATGGATTTAATTAATCATGGCTGCAAACATTATTAATGGTAAGATTATTGCTAAACAGATTATAAAAGAAATAGCTGTACGTATTCAACAGCGCTCGGCTGAAGGAAAACGTGCTCTTGGTTTGGCAGTAATTTTAGTGGGGCAGAGTAACCCCGCCTCCCGTATTTACGTCGACAGTAAACGTCGCGCCTGTAAAGAAGCAGGAATTATATCTAAATCTTATGATCTGCCTGTGTTCACAAGTGAAGATCAGCTATTAAGCTTAATTGATCAATTAAACACAGATAACACAATAGACGGCATTCTTGTACAGCTACCGTTGCCTGAAGGTATCAATAATATAAATATTTTAGAACATATCTCCCCAGGCAAGGACGTTGATGGATTTCATCCATATAACATTGGTCGTTTATGTCAGCGGGCCCCTAAACTCTGCCCTTGTACTCCCAGGGGTATTATTACTATGCTGGAAAGATGCAAAATCAATACATACGGTTTGAATGCACTGGTTGTTGGCGCATCAAATATAGTTGGACGACCTATGGCACTTGAACTTTTGTTAGCGGGTTGCACAACAACAATCACTCATTGTTTTACTAAAAATCTGAGAAATCATGTCGAGAATGCTGATATGGTTATCGCTGCTGTTGGCAAACCTCACTGTATTCCTGGTAACTGGATAAAACCAGGTGCTATAGTTATCGATGTTGGGATAAACCGTTTAGATAATGGACAAGTCATCGGTGATGTTGAATTTGATGTAGCTGTGGAACGTGCCAGCTGGATCACCCCAGTTCCAGGTGGGGTTGGACCAATGACTGTAGCTGCATTAATTCAAAATACTATACAAGCTTATGAGAAATTTTCTGATATTCAATTTTAGACTATCTTTAGCATAAGGAGATTATTATACAGAATTAGGGTTTATTGCATGCTGCAATATTTTAAAATAGGCTATTTTAAGTAGTACAACTTATTAATAATTTTTTAAAAATTAGGTTATAAAAGATGCAAGTTCTAATATTATTATTTTTAACTCCAATGTACCCGGTGTATAACCTATTCAATACTATCAGTATATAGTAATTACTAAATAATTATTAAATTATTGAAAGTAATCAGTGTATTTCTTAAAAAGTTCTCAGGAAGAATCATATCAATAATCTCCAGCCAGATCGTAATTTTTAGTAAGCCATATTAGATGTAAGCACAGTTGATTGCGATATTATAGGTAGAACAGAACGGTTGAAAACCTAAATATTGCCCCCACCTATGGTAGCAATGAAATTAATAACAAAATTCTTAGTGGAGATCTTCGATGGGCAAAATTATTGGTATCGACCTAGGTACAACTAACTCTTGTGTAGCTGTAATAGATGGAACTAATGCACGTGTGCTAGAGAATTCTGAAGGAGACCGTACTACTCCTTCAATTATCGCATATACTCAAGACGGAGAAATTCTGGTTGGTCAACCTGCAAAACGTCAAGCAGTAACTAACCCGAAAAATACTTTATTCGCAATTAAACGCTTGATCGGTCGTCGTTTTGCAGATGAAGAGGTACAGCGTGATAAAAGCATAATGCCTTTTGGTATTGTGGCGGCAGAAAATAAAGATGCCTGGGTTGAAGTTAAAGGTCAAAAAATAGCGCCGCCACAAATCTCAGCTGAAGTTCTAAAAAAAATGAAGAAAACTGCAGAGGATTTCTTAGGAGAGGCAGTGAATGAAGCAGTAATAACTGTTCCTGCATATTTTAATGATGCTCAACGTCAAGCTACAAAAGATGCTGGTCGTATAGCTGGCCTAGAAGTAAAACGAATTATCAATGAACCTACTGCAGCGGCTCTAGCTTACGGCTTAGACAAAGAAGTTGGTAACCGAACTATTGCAGTTTACGACTTGGGTGGTGGTACTTTTGATATCTCTATAATTGATATTGATGAGGTTGATGGTGAAAAAACCTTTGAGGTTCTAGCTACCAACGGTGATACCCACCTGGGTGGGGAAGATTTTGATAGCCGTCTGATCAATTATCTAGTTGAACAGTTTAAGAAAGATCAAGGTATTGATCTGAGGAATGATCCGCTGGCTATGCAACGCTTAAAAGAAGCTGCTGAAAAGGCAAAAATTGAGCTATCGTCTGCTCAGCAGACAGAAGTAAACCTGCCGTACATTACCGCAGATGCTTCAGGTCCAAAACACATGAATATCAAAGTAACCCGCGCAAAACTTGAATCACTGGTTGAGGATCTCGTAAACCGTTCCATGGAACCACTGAAAGTAGCTCTAAAAGATGCGGGACTTTCTATATCTGATGTGCAAGATGTCATATTAGTTGGTGGTCAGACTCGCATGCCTATGGTTCAAAAGAAAGTAGCTAACTTCTTTTCTAAAGAACCACGCAAGGACGTAAACCCAGACGAAGCAGTAGCAATCGGTGCTGCTGTTCAAGGTGGTGTCTTAACCGGAGAAGTTAAAGACGTTTTACTTCTGGACGTCACGCCTTTATCTCTTGGTATTGAAACCATGGGAGGCGTAATGACGTCTCTTATTACAAAAAATACGACCATCCCCACTAAGCATAGCCAAGTATTCTCAACTGCTGAAGATAACCAGTCTGCTGTTACTATTCACGTGATCCAAGGTGAACGTAAGCGTGCTTTAGACAACAAATCTCTGGGTCAGTTTAACTTAGATGGTATCCAGCCTGCTTTGCGTGGTACACCACAAATAGAAGTTACTTTCGATATTGATGCTGATGGTATACTGCATGTATCCGCAAAAGATAAAAATAGCGGCAAAGAGCAAAAGATTACCATCAAAGCTTCTTCTGGACTGAATGAAGAAGAAATACAGAAAATGGTACGTGATGCAGAAACCAATGCTGAATCCGATCGTAAATTCGAACAACTTGTGCAAATTCGCAACCAAGCTGACCATCTGGTTCACGGTACTCGCAAACAGTTAGAAGAAGCTAGTGATAAGCTTACACCTGAAGATAAAAAAGATATCGAATCTGCTTTAACTGAATTGGATAGTGCAGCTAAAGGCGAAGATGAGTCTGATATAAAAGCAAAAATTCAAACTCTAGTTCAATTTTCCAGCAAACTTTTAGAAGCTACTAAAAAGCAAGCCGAATCTAGCAATGATAAAGAGAGCGACGTGGTAGATGCTGAATTTGAAGAAGTTAAAGATAAAAAATAATTATCCTTAGGAAACTTAGTAGAGTAAAATATAAAGATTAAATAATCTGATACATTATCTTAGCCGTCACAGGCACAGAGAACACTTAACGTCTATAAATTTATGTTAAGGGGTAAGACGGATCAAATGGCAAAAAAAGACTATTACGAAGTTTTAGGTGTTCCCCGTGATGCAGAAGAGCGCGAGATCAAGAAAGCTTATAAGCGAATGGCTATAAAATTTCATCCTGATCGCAATCCGGAGGATGTGAAGGCGGAAGAAAAATTCAAAGAAGTTAAAGAAGCCTACGAAATATTAACTAATGCGCAGAAGCGTGCGGCTTATGATCAATACGGTCATAAAGCATTCCAACAAGGTGGCATGGGTGGAACCGATGGCAGCACTGACTTCAATGATATATTTGGTGACGTGTTTGGCGATATATTCGGAGGAGGTCGTCGTCAGCGTTCTGCCGGCGGTGCCGATCTTCGTTATAATATGGAACTCACTTTAGAAGAAGCAGTCCGTGGTGTAACTAAAGAGATTCGTATACCTACGCTAGTGTTATGCGACACCTGTCGTGGTGATGGTACAAAGAAAGGCACTAAACCCATGACCTGTACCACTTGTCATGGTGCAGGGCAAGTACATATTCGTCAGGGATTTTTTACCGTACAACAGTCTTGTCCACACTGTAAAGGACGTGGTCAAATAATTAAAGATCCATGCAATACATGTCATGGAAATGGCCGCATTGAGAAACAAAAAATACTTTCAGTCAAAATTCCTGCTGGAGTTGATACTGATGATCGCATCAGATTAAACGGTGAAGGTGAAGCTGGTAATAAAGGAGCGCCCTCAGGAGATCTATACGTACAAATTACAGTTAAAGCACACCCAATATTTGAGCATCAAAATAATAATTTATTCTGTGAAGTACCGATAAACTTTGCAATGGCAGCACTAGGAGGTGAAATTGAAGTCCCTACCCTAAATGGGCGTGTAAAACTCAGAATACCCGCTGAAACCCAAACCGGTAAAATGTTTCGCATGCGAGGCAAAGGAGTAACATCTATACGCAGTAATATCCAAGGAGACTTATTATGCCGAGTAGTAGTTGAAACTCCAGTAAAACTAAATGATAAACAAAAACATTTATTGCGTGAACTAGAAGAAAGTTTTAGTAATTCTTCAAGTGTTAATAATAGCCCGCGTTCTAAGAGTTTTCTAGATGGTGTCAAGAAATTCTTTGATGATTTAACCCACTAAATTAATATTTCATGTTAATGAAATTTGTAATGTTTTACACAAAAGTAAATCTTACGTATATGCTCTTGTGAAGAACACTGAAGATATCTATGCTAGATCTATCTATAATAAAAGGATTGCCAACTAGTGTGGAACCACAAATTACATAGATACAAAACACAATGAAAGACAAGAAATAAGTTATCTAGTTATTAATCATTTCTTATGTTCAAGCTGCTGTGTTGTACAAAGAAATATAATCATTGATAATGAGATGATATTAATATACAAAGGTATATGACTTTATAGCCTGTTTACTGACCATAGGAATGCACATAATAATACAAAATAGTTTTAAATCACTTGATTCAGGCACAAACATTTAACAGTCATTGCTAACAATAAATAATAACTATATGGTAGAAAAGATCTCTTGTCTAGTAAAAAATTAATATAAGAGTTATAGCAAGCAATTAATATATATTTAACATAAAGTAATTGATGCAATGATGCTAGTATCATAACAGGTTATAGCTATATCATAAAATTTAATTATTCTTTATTTTTGACATTTCTTGTCCTATTTTTATTCTAATCTCATCTAGATCATAGTAAATTTAAAATGATTACAGGAGAAATAAATATAGTCATACGAGAAATAAGTGCTTGCTTTTTTAAATCAAAATAAATATCCCTTGACTATATTTATTCTTTAAATTACAAATGAATTACAGTTTTGTGGAATTTTCAGATAAATATTTAGCAACTCCATCAGGAGAGGCATCCATACCTTTTTGACCTTTTTCCCATTGAGCTGGGCAAACATCACCGAACTTTTCGTGAAACTGTAATGCGTCAACCATGCGCAACATTTCATTGACATTACGACCTATAGGTAGATCATTAACAACTTGATGTCGCACAATACCTTTTTTATCGATCAGGAATGAGCCGCGCAGAGCAACTCCATATTCTGGATGCTGAATACCATATGCTTTCATAATTTCATGGGTAATATCAGCTACCATTGGGTAATTAAGATCACCTACACCACCACTGCTCACAGGGGTTTTGCGCCATGCGTTATGAACGAATTCAGAGTCCATAGACACTCCAACAACTTTGACATCACGGGATTTAAATTCTTCAAAACGATGATCAAAAGCAATCAGTTCAGAAGGACATACGAAAGTAAAATCCATTGGCCAGAAAAAAACTACTGCCATCTTATTTTGCGTGAATGTCTTCAAATTAAAATTTTTAATAATTTTACCATTACTCATTACAGCAGCGGCTGTAAAATCAGGGGCTTGACGAGCAACCAGAACCATATTAACTCCTGTTAAATTTATATTGAGATAGATGATTAGATTCTAATCCTTAGAAATATTATAAAGATCAAAACTTGTATAATGAAATTTAAATAACCCTCTTGAATTGTTATTGAATGACTAACTAATATAGAAATCATCCATACAAGTTTTTATAATTTCTTACCAAGTCTAATTTATATAACAGGAAAATTCAAGATCAATAGATTGGTATCTAAGGAATAAAATAAAATAGCTATTTAAAATAGATATATTTAATCAGTCCTCTGGAACACACAAACAATTTATCGCATAAGGTATTTTATATAAAATCCTTATTGTCAAGACTCTGTCTTCAGAATAAATAAATATTTCTAATAACAGCATAATATATAGAGAAATTGCTTAATAAAGCTGCATAAAATACTATTTCTCCGAGCGCAATGCTTTTAAAAATTTTTAGTCTTACAAAATATTTTTTTATTCTTATTGCAGAAGATACAATAGAACAGAAAACTACTAAATGCGACGCATCAATTCTAATAAAATATAAATTAGACAACATAAGCGCTACTTCCATTCTATGGAATAGCATTAAAATTTTTTAATACCGTTATAAAATAATAATTACTCCGTTCTAAAAAAAATTTTATTACAAGTTATTAGAGCACATTTTTACGGTATTTCCATTAAATTTTTTGGCAAAAAAATGTATTTAAACACTTTATGAAAAAGATTTGATAACTTATAAAATATTTTATACTCCAGCATAAAACAGATTCAATATATCTCTGTTAAAACGAGAAACCAAAACTTTTGAAAATACTCTTAACGCAATTAAGCTACAATTAATAAAGATAAACATTATAAAGTACACAATTTTACGTCAATTTTCTCATAACTACTTTGCCAATCTCTTGTTACAATTACTTAGTAATTAGAGATATACAATGTTAGATAAAATAGTTAAGAATATGATAACAAAAATATAAAATTAAAATAACAATTCTATTTATAATGCACACACTATTTACAGCAGATTTACATCTTAGAGAACAGGAGCCAGAAATCACAAATGGTTTCCTGCGTTTCTTAAAACTTAATGTGTATAAAGCAGATGCCCTTTATATCCTTGGAGATTTTTTTGAATACTGGATAGGTGACGACGATCCTCAGCCCTTACATCGTGAGATAGCTGCTGCCCTACGAGGTATTGCAACTGCCAAAGTACCCTGCTATTTCATTCATGGAAACCGTGACTTTCTGCTGGGTAAGCGCTTTGCTAAAGAATGTAGGATGACGCTGCTACCACAAGAAAAAAGAATATCCCTATATGGGCACCGCATTATTATTATGCACGGGGATACTCTGTGTACTGATGATATAGACTACCAACGTTATGCTTGCAAAGTACACAATCAAATTATCCAAAAGATATTTTTGTGTTTACCAATATGCACCCGTTTAAATATAGTAGCTAAAATGCGATGCCGTAGCCAAATGATAAACCGCTGTAAACCTGAAGCAATTATGGATGTTAATCCACAAGAAGTTATTAATGTACTAGAAAGAAATAACGCTGATTGGCTGATTCACGGACATACTCACCGTTTGGCAGTTCATGATATTGCAATCCAAAATGGCAAAAGAGCAAAAAGAGCGGTATTAGGTGCATGGCATCATAATGGATCGATGCTCAGCGTTACTCCGGAAGGTATGGAGCTTATAGAATTTCCATTATAATATTAGTGTAATTAACTGTTAAGATTATACATTTTTGCACTAACCTAAAATTGATATTAAAAAAGTTTATTATAACTAAGACATGTTGATACTCTGTTGCTATAATCATTATCATAAAAGGCTAATGATATTCATTCTATGAATATTCACTGGATATCCAAGAAACTAGTACTTAATAAAACACTTTGAAAATTTATAAGCATGAATAACGGATCGTCTTATTTTATGGATGATCAGTCAGGGGGGTTATTATGTTGTATCTCTTATACTCATAAAGACTACACATATTATTATTAACCTCTAAAACCTTTGGGAATGGAATAAGTATCTTTAAATACGTTATTCATATCTAGTTTAGATCGGGTTCGATTAGTAATACGATTCTGCTGTATACTACGCGCTAATTTCTGCTGCCATTGTACATGATGAAACGCTTTACCTTCCGCTTCCCAATAAGATACAAACGAAGCTAATTCAGTTCGTGTTACCGGCGTTTTAAGGATGTATCCCCATATTGCAGCCATATGTAAAAAATCATTATCAGGATGCCAACCTGAATGCATAACGAATTTTCCACAAGAGTTTGCACGATATTCAGTTAAAGGATCCAACAAATAATTATTACATAAATCATCTTTTAAAAAGACATGAGAATTGCCAGTATTTCCTAACTTTTCTAAAGCAAGAAGATCAGCCATTCTCTTTGGTGTTACTGCATAAAAAACAGGTATAGGAGCACTATCATCTAGTACAGCTATGATGCCACAATCAGTAGATGTTAAAGCTGTTATAGGGTTAGTACTAAATTCATTTAAGTTTGTGATTGAAGAGGATAAAATCTTGACAGACATATTTTTACTCTGATGCTATGTAAACGAATGAAGACTAGCAAAAATAAATTGCTGTTCTAAAATTTGTTAAGATAATTTATTTAAATTCTATGTTATCTTTAAGTGTATTAATAATAAAGATATTATAAGCAACTATTTTTATAAGACCAATAGAAGCTGCAGGTTCATTGAGAAATCAATCGTAATTTATTGAATAAATCAGGATCCTGATACAGGATGTCTTGATGCAATAAAAGAATATCTTATATAATCATCTCCAGAAGTGAGGTAGCTCCTAAATAAAGAATTTATAATATTAATATTTAGCATTTAACGAAACAGAGATTAGATAATCAAATTAAGTTGTTTGGCTATAATATTAATCTTTTATTTTTTATGAAAACGTAGTCATCATCGTAGTATTCACTGAGTTTAATAGAATTTTTAATTTGGCAAAACCTATTAGCTCACTCTAATGATTAAGATAAAAGATAATATATCTGTATACTACAGAATTTAAGAACAAACTATTAAAACATTTATGCGTAGAATAGAAAATATACTTTCAGCATTAGTTGAACGTTCTGCATGGGGCAAAAGCAGTTTATATTAAAACTCTAAGTAAAATGCAGGCACTACTTCGATATACGGCAAAGAGGTTTTATATATTACATCAAACAGCTAACCAACATCTTGCTTGTCTCTGATGCGCTAGTGTATTATCTTTAGGATCTTCTACGAGGAATGGATCTATATCCATACCATTTAATACCTGTATTAGTGCAAAGCCAGGAAATATTAGATCCAGTTATAACATGTGTATCGTTTCAACATCTTAAAGTTGTACCTTTTTAGGAAACGAGCTGCTTTAAAACTACTAAAAAATAAACTCTTATGACTTTATATTTAGATTTAACCTCATATTTGACATAAAGCATGAGTAGTATATTCTAAATGGCGAATATTACTCCTATTTTGATAGTATCCCGTTGAGATACACAGCAAAAAATTTTGTACACTAGATAACTATAAAATTGAAATTCGTCTTAAATATTTGGATAGATCTTTCTATCGTATTCAGCAACCAACTATGCATTAATCCTCTTGGTCTAATATTCGCATACCTTAACAAAATAAAATATAAAACAAGAAATTGATCATTTGCCAGTTGGTGCTTTTCTATTCATAATGCATAAGTATTAAGCAGGGTATATTTTGTATAAAAAGAAATGATAAATCCTAAAAAGGCAAGCCGCGTATGCAACAAAGTAACTATAAATCTTAGAAACAGGAAAATTGTCAAAACTACTGACCAGGAAATGCGATGCTCTACATATCCCTCAGAGCTAGCTGAGCATTTTATGATATAACCAAGACTCTCATTTGACATCCAGGTGTTGAAATACTGCCCTGGTAGTTTAAACCCAAAAAGCTATAATAAAATAATATAAATATATGGTGCACTATTTCTTATGCCATTAAGAATAAGATACTGATGTAGCATATTTATAATCATACAACAGAAATATCTGCATTTTAACTAAAATGCTCTTTTTGCGCATATTGTAACAAATATAAAATATCATTATATCATCTATAAACATCGCGTTAGTTTTTCAGGCATGCTGGTCTGAAGGATCTTAAAGTGCAATTTTGCTTGCCTACTATATCTTAAGTATTATACCCAGCTAACTAAAAAATGATAAGCTTGTTAATTAATTATTTAGTACACGCCAGGGAGTGATATCAGTATTTTCCCAATCGCAAAAAACTTTCACGAAGAGCGTTCAATAGATATTAGTCATGATATAAAACTCTTAGGATAGGCAAATAACAGCAATTATCCAGAGAATTTGTAGCCTGCCTGCCAAGAAGCGGAACGATTGATTCAGAGAATAACTGATCTCATAGATGCAATGAATCATTTTATTCAGTAATAGCAATTCTTGCTATCACAGCAAGTTTACAGGGCATATAATACTATCAAGAAGCATAAAAAATTCTAGAAGAGCATTTCCTATTGTCATACTAATCAACTCTTTATCCTTGTAATGATATCGTTATAATATTCAAGAAATAACATTTAATATATTTGATAACGCCTCATATGACAGAGTATTTTATAAAAAACCATCTTTTTATCCTGTTGCGAAGATTCTGCAGGCAATTACATCAAAGCATTAAACCAAGTTATTTTTATCTTCTATATAAAGCAAAACACAATTACTTTTGTATTATACCGGCTGTTTTCTTTTATTAATTAAAATATCTTTATTATCTCTGCTTGGCTTAATTCTGCTTGAGTCTACTCCTAACACCTCACTTTTCAGTGCATTTCTAATTGATGCGCACATAGTATTCCTAAAAGGAGATTTATGTCTCTCTAGCACAAATAGTAGGATAATAATAAAACAATTAAAAGAGACGTGCCCTGCAACTGTGGAACTCTGTATTTTAGCATTTATGATAGCAATAATCTCAGTTATTTCTTGGGTATTATAGTTGTCATATTAAGATTTAGATAGAAGTATAGAGCGATTGGCTCCCTAGAGATATTCAGATGCTCAAGCCGTTTTTCTGGTTAGATATTTTACTTATATTCTGTTTACTGCATCTAGTTTTACGACCGGTTTAGGTCGGTACTATATACTATATCGCATGAAAAATATAGCAAGAATGATCTCTAGTTAATGCGTGTCTGTTAAACTTACATTATATAATGCTACGCTCCTAATTGTTGCCTACTGCATGATTCTGTCTGTTATCTCTCTAGTATTAATACCAATGGTCAACTTTATTAAATTCTCGTCATCGTATTTTACATATTTAGATATTGCTAAAAGTAAATAACGTATCAATAAATATTGCATCAATTTAAATTACTTTCTTAACACTTATGCTATTATTAACATATTATATGAATATAGACAGATTAACCACGTTGCTCTAGCATGTGCGTTAATTTTGCAACCAAAAGTTATTGGTACTGATGAAGAAATTGCTGCCTTAGATATGTAGATACATTTACAGATGATAAATGTTATATCAGAACTACAACAAAAACACTTAATCTCTTATATATGTTACTCAGATTTTAAAGCGGATCCAGCACATTAGCAATCAAGTGATCGTGATGTGTCATGGAGACGCAGTATAACTACGGTATTACTTATCAAGTATTAGTATACCCAGATATAAAATAAGTAAACTCTTAATCTATAAATTAACATTGCTATGCGCAGTATTGCGTCGCTATATTTTGATAGTATGTTATATTGTATATAGTAGGCTAGAATGAAAACAATAATATAGATATATAAAAATTATACATTAATAAATAAATGGTTGAGTGATTCACGTTTAAGTTTACTTTGATACTGTCATAAAATCTTAACAAAAAGATTTTTTCACATATCTATTTTCTCTGAAAAGAGATTAATATCTTCATATTTATTAAATGCCGCGAAGAACACCCCGCTCTTCTGTATAATTCGGAAAAGTAGATAGAGCTAAAATACTTAAGTAATATAAAACTAGACTAAAAGGGTTATTATATGGATTCTATGATCAACAAGCGCATTCTTATCACTGGCATAGCTAGTAAACTCTCTATTGCTTACGGAATAGCATGTGCTATGCACCGAGAAAAAGCCGAATTAGCTTTTACTTACCAAAACGATAGACTTAGATCCCGCGTAGAAGAATGCGCAGCTCAATTCAATGTCGATATCGTTCTACCTTGTGACGTAGCAAAAGATGACAGTATAAATGCGATGTTTAAAGAGCTAGGGAAATATTGGCCAAAATTAGATGGTTTTGTGCACTCTATAGGTTTTGCCCCTGAGGAACAGTTAAATGGCGACTATGTAGATGTAGTTACTCGTGAAGGTTTTAGAATAGCTCATGATATTAGTTCTTACAGCTTTGTTGCTATGGCAAAATCTTGTCGTAAAATGCTTAACACCAACGCCAGCCTGCTTACTCTCTCTTATCTAGGAGCAGAACGTGCTATACTAAATTATAACGTTATGGGTCTGGCAAAAGCTTCCTTAGAAGCCAACGTGCGCTATATGGCAAATGCCATGGGTCCTCAGGGAATCCGTGTGAACGGTATCTCAGCGGGTCCAATCCGTACTTTAGCTGCATCTGGCATCAAAAACTTTCGTAAGATGATGGCGCACTGTGAAAAGTTAACACCAATTCGTCGCAGTGTAACTATCGAAGATATAGGAAACTCCGCAGCATTTTTGTGCTCTTCCTTAGCTAGTGGTATTTCTGGGGAAATATTGCACGTTGACGGGGGATTTAATATATCTGCAATGAACGAATTAGAAACAGATTAATCTGCTGGTTTTTTAGTATGGTTATATTGTGCTCTTTAGCATATAATTTTTATTAGACAATATCCTAAATTATTTCCTTTCAATCTAAAGATGTGGATCACTTATATCACTAGACAGATAAAAAAGTAAGTATAACACATGACAAAATATCTAAATATTATGACATCAGTGCAACTCATTAGCAGAAAAATTACTTAATATAACATAAATAGATAATATAAAAGTTATATCAGAATATACTTCTATAATTTCATAAAGAACTAAATATATCTATATTTTGTTTTTATTTATTAAAAAAATTAGATCACGAGAAGCAATACCTGTGAGTATTATGATTATCTGTAGTGAAATAAGTATCCATAATCTAAAAATTGGGAATTTATTTCGTTCAAGATAAGTATAGCAATTGCAGCTTAAACACCATAATACTATGACTGTACAAAGCAGTTTAAACAGGAATAAATTTAATACTAAAATATTGCTCTCTAAGATAATAAAGCTGCTTATAAGGCTTTATCTATTCTGAGCATCGTTACTAACTATTTAATATCTAGAACATACTAAAAGTCAAAACATCGGTATTTCTACAAAAATTTTTTGTTTTAAAATTTTATTAAATCCTATCTTATTATAGATTGTTATATAATTAACCACACGAAACCTTCGAAGGATTAATGCTGATAAGCAATGAATTGAGATAAATAATTTTTTATAGAACGATCATTGCCTTAGCGTATGGAACTCATACAGATTCGGAAGAATGATGCAATATCATTGCATGTTCATTATAATCAAATGATAAAGCATTGAAGCAACGGTGTTCATCTTGTCTAAGTACTCTATGAATAGAAAATATAAAGGTTTAGCAAGAGCTGCCTGATTTTTAAATAGTATAATCCACGGATTATATCAATCCGCAATTTTTTAATATATTCTTTATGATCTCTTCATGAAAAATATATTCATGAAGTTATAAGAATCATAACTTTATTATATACTACTCAAGTAACATGCCAATGGTCTTGAAAAATAATATAGGCAAATAGCGTAGACCTTTCTAAAATTATCAGAAGAAATAACATCTTATTTTTTTAATGTATCATAGCGTATATTTCTAAAAGTAGAAATTATTCTATTAAATAACGAGTTAAAAGTACTATATATTAATAAAGTATATTAAGAGATGATTTTAAAAATTCAGTACAAATAACGCATAATAGTATTCATACTATATTCAATGATTATACTGTTATATTCATACGATAGATTATAAAAAATCTTTAAACTGATAACTCAAAAGATATGAGCAAAACTTATTAATTCTCATAAAACTATAACTACTGCTATCCTTACTTATGGTATATAAGAGACATGCAATAAAACTGTGATCTAAATAGTTCGCTGTTTCTCAAAACTATGCTTTCTACTATATATTTTCTATCTTGATTATGCGTTTAGTATATTACGTTTAAAATATTATTAATTTAACTGCAAATAACTGCTGCTTATATTTTTCATAAACCAAGACAAGTGTTTTTTCTGTGCTTATCATTCACTTACATATTCTTGAAGAATTCTAACACACTATATTTCCTGATAATATTTTATTTCATCAATAGACTAAAATTTATATATGTCTTCGCAAACAGAAAAATCTATACTACTAACGCAAATTAAGTGTTTTTAAAGTATTAATATAAACCAAATAAATAAACTCTATAATATTCCGCTATAATTTCGTGCTAATTAATAAGTATTATTCAAGTATGAGTAATAGAAATAAGATGTTAGAACATCTTTCTTAGAAGAGAACTATTAAGCAAAGAAATTTATAGGTCATAAATATTATTATCAAACTATTGATGATTTATTATGTACTCGGGAATAATCAATAAACTGTTTTTACAATTTATAAAATTTCAGAAAAAGTTTTTTATCAAACAGATAAAAATTATTTACACTATAATTACAAAAAATTTAAAGACAATATAAAATATAAGAGATAACGATATAAAACTAATACCAAACAAATTTTAATTTACTATTAGTATATTTTATCTTGTATCCCTGGATTATTGCTATAGTGCGTTTCTTTTTCTCAAATATCTATACTATTATTGTCCTGTATTTAAAATATAAATTTCTATAAAGATTCAGGTGTTTACCACGAATTAACCTAATAGATTATGACAAAACAGGTTGAGATTTTCACTGATGGTTCTTGTTTAGGTAATCCAGGCCCAGGTGGCTATGGTGCTATTTTGCACTATAAAAAACAAGAAAAAACTTTGAGCTCTGGCTACTATATAACCACGAACAACCGAATGGAGTTGATGGCGGCAATCGTAGCATTAGAAAAACTTAAAGAAACATGCTCAGTAGTTTTGTATAGTGATAGCCAATATGTGCGTCAAGGGATCACTGAGTGGATTCATAACTGGAAAAAGCGCGACTGGAAAACAGCAGACAAAAAACCAGTTAAAAATATAGATTTATGGCAACGTCTCGATATAGCTATTCGAGCACATAAAATTAAATGGGTCTGGATCAAAGGACACGCAGGCTATATTAATAACGAACGCTGCGACGAGCTAGCGCGCACAGCAGCTGGTTGCCCAGAAAAGGAAGATATTGGCTATCAACTAGAAAACAGATAACTAATATTAGATAATATGGTATTTAAGAGGATACAAAATCTTTACAGATAAGAAACATAGAATTGATGATTATTATTAAACTCGATATACGTTAAGAATTTTATAACTTGATTTTAGAATCAAGTTATAAATACTAAATTCAAAATAAATACATAAAATGATAAGATAAAATTTTAATGTTTATAAAAAGTTAGATACTGCTTAAGATCTAGCAAAATAATTTTTTATTATTTAGTGGTGATTGATGCAATGGCTGAATAATAATATGAAATATTAATTCAATTAAATATAAGGCAAAGATATGTCATTTTATGACAGTTGCGAATATCAAATAATTATTATAATAGAAATTAAATATTTTCGTAAGATCAATATAAAATAATAAAAATTTATTGGGTATAACGGTCTAAAAATTAGACTCTATAACCCATTCTTAAAAAATGAGATATATCGGCGATAAAATTATTATGTTTTAACAATCAGGTTTTTGTAGGGACAACAAACGAGATAATTTTTATTATAAAGATGCAATAAATATCAAGCAAGAATTTAGCAAATATTTTATAAATTCATTTATAATTAATTCATTGTAAATCCGAATTGAATACATGTTAAAATAAAAATCAAGGATATTGTGCGGTATCATTCACCTTAATAAATTATCATTTTACTGAATCTAATATAATATTAGCATTCACTATTCTATTAATACTCATTATGCATATTCATTAAAAGAAGTCTAATTATGGTAAAGTACGCTGAAGATCGTTAAAAATTTAGGATATGTACAACGAAAGAACATAATTTTACTTCGTGATAATAGGTAAGTCATAGTAATATTACTATGACTTATATGTATCCTCTCTGACAACAGAGGTTTACTAAAATTTTAGCATATAATTAGAAAAAGATATTCTAAGGAAGTATGATAATACCATATATCAAATCATAGTATATATAACCACTAGTATCTTCTATTTATTATAGAATAATTATATTAAGAACTATAGATATGATGACTCTAATCGCTATTCCTGCTATGAAAGACAACTATATTTGGGTGCTATCTAATCTTCAACGTGAGAGTATAATAATTGATCCCGGTATAGCTAGACCAGTCTTAGACTATCTCACAAAAAATAATATTACCCCTAAAACAATTCTACTAACTCATCATCATAATGATCATGTAGGAGGCGTATATGATATTTTAGAACAGTATCCGAATATTCCTGTTTATGGTCCCTTAGAAACTCTAAATAAAGGATGTACTAGCCCAGTGCTAGCAAATGATAAAATTATTGCATTAGATATTATATTTCAGGTTTTATATGTACCAGGGCATACTTTAGGACATCTTGCATACTATGCGGTACCATATTTATTTTGTGGAGATGCACTTTTTTCTGCAGGTTGTGGACGTATTTTAGAAGGTACACCACAGCAAATGTATTCATCCTTACAAATCATTGCTCGGCTTCCAAATAATACATTGATTTGCTGCGCTCATGAGTATACAGAATCTAATCTTAGATTTGCTAGATTTGTTTTATCAAAAAATAAATCTATTCAAGAATATCAGAGAAAAGTTAGAACTTTAAGATTTCAAAACCAACCTACGTTACCTTCGTCTCTAAAATTAGAAAAAGATATTAATCCTTTTCTACGCTGTCATGACAATGATTTAGAGCTTAATATTTCCTGTAGCAATAGACCAGATAGTGCTTGGAAAATTTTTGCTCTACTGCGAGAGATGAAGGATCTCTTTTAAAGAGTTGATTCTTTTAAGATAAGAGTAATATTATTTCTTATATTAGATGAAGATGTGATACTACTATAAGATAACATAACAATGCACTTAATATTATTATAACTAGATAGATAGCGCGCAGCAATACTACAAACAGAAATAATAGACATGCAGATAAGAAATAAGTGCTGTAATGAAAATTAAAATATCTCATATTTTATTTTTGCAAATAATCAGTTTTATCTTTATAAAAAAGTTACATCAATATAATAGCCATTAGCTACACGTAGCCTACTTTATTTAAAAAATAAGATTACATATAAAGTATTTCAAATTAATTATGTTTTATTCTAATCTTATTGTATTTAAAAATATCCTCTTTCTCTGAAAGACAATAAGAATATATTTAGATTATATATCTATTATCAGAAGATCTACTAAAACATACAATAGTAATGCATAAAATGACCTACAAAAAGTGATAAGCTTAACAAGCCATCAGTGATTTAGGAAATATACAAATTTAAATTTTGTAGAATACAGAGAATATGTAATCAATCTAGATTGATTTAATTATATTTAAGTCATACAACATATATCTATATTGTTCATATAAAAATCTTACTGAATAATCATTATTGAATATAGGATATACTAATGAAGTTTATTTCTTTCAATATCAACGGATTGCGTGCTCACAAGCATCAATTAGAGGCCATCATCTATAAACATCAACCTGATATAATTGGTCTACAAGAAATAAAAGTTCACGATGATATGTTCCCCGTATCCGATTTAGAATATTTAGGATATCAAATGTTTTATTATGGTCAAAAGGCACATTACGGAGTCGCACTACTTACTAAAGAACAGCCATTAGAAGTACGTAAAGGTTTTCCATATGACAAACAAGAGGAACAGCGCCGTATTATTATGGCTGATATGAGCACTCCAACCGGAATACTAACAATAATAAACGGTTATTTTCCGCAGGGCGACAATCGTCATAACATGATAAAATTTCCAGCAAAACGCAAATTTTATCAAGATCTTCAAAACTATCTTGAGACTAATCAGAATCCAGAAGGACAAGTAGTTGTTATGGGAGACATGAACATTAGTCCTACTGATAGTGACATCGGTATTGGCGAAGAGAACCGTAGAAAATGGCTCAATAAAGGAAAATGCTCATTTTTACCTGAAGAACGTTATTGGATGAATCAAATCAAAGATTGGGGTCTTATTGACACTTATCGGCAAGAACATCCTAGATGCAACGATCAGTTTTCGTGGTTTGACTATCGATCAAAAGGCTTCGATCAAAATCGTGGCCTGCGTATAGATTTGCTATTGGCAACCCAGAGATTAGCTAAATGCTGCATTCATACAGGGATTGACTATGAAATTCATGGCATGAAGAAATCATCTGATCATGCACCAATCTGGGCTGAGTTTCAACTGATCAAAAATAATCTAATGCAAACCAACATGTAAAACATATAGAAGTGATTACTGCTGTATTTTTTATAATAAAAGCCTACTGCTTACACTACTCAGTAAATGATATAGAGAAATTATATGATAAGGTATGATAAGAAAATTATAGTCATTAACATTAACTTATTAAAGTATATACGACTACTAAAAAATTTAAATTAAAATAATATATTATTTTAATTTAAACAAGCAATTTATCTATATTTATGAGATATGAAATTATATGTAAGCACATACTAAGTTAGTATATTATCAAAAAAGTTTAATGATATACATCACAATCATACTCTTTGAGCTTTGACTAATCGCTACACTTTTGTTATAAAATAATCTAATATAAATTATTATTGATCATAAGATATTTAATATCTTATAGATAATTAAATAGTATTATGCTGATAACAATAAAGAATGTTTTTCTAAATAAAAATATATTAATATCACAATAGTTCTTATTGTTACTAAATCAATCTTGAAGAATGCAGGCTTTGCCTCATTATAGGTATATGGTATAGTTCATCTATTTTTTATATTTAATAATATTTATTTTTAGAGCCTGTTATAATAATAATATTTACAAGCAACTCTAAAGGGTAGCCATGCAGCCAGTAGTATCTCTCGACCATTATTTACTAAATATTAATAACATAATAAATACTATTTATTTATCTTAAGAAGAAATTATGAACTTTTCGATATAAAATATTTTTATATTATATCTTGCGATTAAAGATGGCATAATATATTTTATATATTGTAATTTGCCTGATAAATTGAAATAATAATTTTAGGTATAAAGATATCAAGTTTCATGATATTTTAATTTATCTAAACTAGATAAACTCTTTATTTATCAATATTATTATGGTAAGCATATTTTATGTTAAAAAATCATTATTTATAGATAGGAATACATATATCATATAGTAGATATAAAAATAATTTTGCTTATCCAAAGTTCTCGGAAAGGTAGATAGCATATTATTAATTATTACATATGATATTTTAAGAAAAATACCGTATCATTTCATGTAGCATATATCTATATACTCCTATTAGTTAATGGTATATAAATAAATATAAGATTAATATCTTAAAATTATTTTAGAAAAATTACTATTAGTTATTCATTAAATTATCTTTTGCTAAAGAATAAATTTATCAGAGATAAGTTATTATTATTGTTTAAATAATATTAGAAAAGTATTATTAATTTAACAATAATATTAGCAATGATGCTCAACTTATGATTTAAATAAGTTAATATTAAAGAATCATTAAAAATATAAAATTATTCCAATAATATTGGAACAACTATATAAACATCATTAAATATTTAATAGAAAAAAGTGACATATTAAATATGTTAAGAAAAGCGATTATTTTATGGTCCTTAAGTCATTCAAGATCATTAACTCATTTAGGATCATACTATATTCTGGAGATAAAATATTAAACCTTACTGTAAGACTGTTTATTAAGATAAAAATATCGTTTAATAGTTTGATATATAACATGATCTACTTCAATGACTTAATGATCTAGAATGCATCTGTATTTTATTTTGAAAAATAAATTAAGCGAAGCAGATACTCCTTCCTTAAATAAAGAAATAAAAATAATTAATTAGCAATAATCTGTATATTATTTCACATAATATGGACACGTTTATTATATGACGTGATATATAACTGATAGAAGATATTAAATATTAAAAATGTGATTTTAATATTTATGTCAAGTTTTTACTTGCCTTCAATACAGTAATTGAGGTATATATTATGTTAAAGCAATTTTATTAAGTATTTAGAAACTATTCTTGATCATACTAATGCTTCACTGAAGACAGATGGGATAAATATAGTAAATTTAAGATTACCATCAACTAAATATCTCTATATTTTGAGATAACATTAACTTACTAAAAAATTACATAACTAAAAATATTTGTACAAATTATCATATCTTCTGTAAGAAAGAGATAACATGTGTGACGCAAACAACATATATTATATTATGGACAATGGGATAAATTTTACCACGAGTATATCAAGACCCATATTTCTTGTGAATTAAGCATCTACATAAGAGAATGATCATTATCTATACTGTCTAATAAACATATACTGTGTACGAGACCTTCTTACTTTAACTAATTCTTTAGTTATAGCAGGTTATATCCTAGAATGAATTTTTCATATTTTAGAAAAAAATTTTTTTATATTGTTGGATTAAAATGAGCTAGTATCTTTAAATAATCCTACCTTAAGGTCAGATGCATTATATATTACGACCCCATCAACTAATACTTCCCCATCGGCCATGCCCATAATCAAACGACGATTAATGATACGCTTAAAATGAATACGATAAGTCACTTCTTTATCAGTAGGTAGTACCTGTCCAGTTAATTTCACTTCACCGACACCCAAAGCACGTCCCTTCCCTTCACCTCCAAGCCATCCAAGATAGAAACCAACTAGTTGCCACATAGCATCTAAACCTAAACATCCTGGCATTACTGGATCTCCAATAAAATGGCAAGCAAAAAACCATAGATCAGGATTTATATCTAATTTAGCTTCTACATATCCCTTATTGTAGTTACCACCATGTTCAGACATTTTTACAACACGATTAATCATAAGCATCTTGCCTGATGGCAATGGTGGACCGCTAGCACCGAATAGATCACCACGCCCACATGCTTCGAGGTCTTCTTGAGTATAATACTTGCGTTTATATACCATAATTCTTATTAGCCTTATTTTAAGCAATATTATTTCTTAGATCATACATGTTATATTTAACAGATCCGCAAAGACATACTAAAAATTATTTTCACTAAGAAATATGACTAATACATCGCCTAATATCGACTCTGTTTTACTATCGTTGTCATACTAAATTAGTAGAATATCTTTTGTATAAACATCTTGTTATATCAATAAATATGATACAATGAAGATAAATATTTTTTAAAAGTTATTTACAAATATGCTCTACGAAAATATCAAGATCATTTGTGTTCTTTATGCTTGATTAAGGTATTTTATATAGTTACATACTTGGTATTATATACCCCCTGAAGATCAGAGGTGCACTAATTAACCGTGCAAGATTCTCAGAATATATTAGAACTTATTAGACATAATAATAAAGATTTATTTTGCTCTATAATTTTCTAGTTAGTTAATTACAGTAAGTGTACAAAAGAATAATTTATAAATTTGATTTGCTCTATATGAGTTAATATGTCACAAGCAAAACATCTATTATATTTTATGATTTCTCTTTAAGCTATTTCTTACTTCATGATGAAGCAAGAAATATATTTCAAAAAAAATTGAAGTTCTTGTTGAACTATATGCATAGTTATTTTTTTAATATAATTCATGGAGCTCTCCTTGAACTACGCAGTCGGATAAGCTCATAAAATAAGGGATTATTATAAAGCATATTGTTTTGTCCAAACAACAATATTTATCGATCTATAGTGAGTAAAATCTTTATATAAGCACTTCTTAGAATATCAGTATATTCAGGTTAAAGTATATTATACATTAACTATAACGGAAAGATATGAGTAAAACAGCTCATAAATAATTTATAAAATTATGCCGTTAAATATTATTTTAGAGCTATATATTGAAATGGAAATAGTTTTTAGTGAAATCAAATAAGATACATAATATCAAATTTATACTTTGTTCATAACAGTTTCTTAGTTATAACCCGAAATATAATAACAAAGTATTTTATTTTATAATAATGATCAAAAGAAATTCATAAAACCATTAATTCTTCATATAAATATTAGTATTTATTATTCTGCTCTCTCGTAATGATGCACCAAGGGCTTAATAAGTCAAAATATTAACATCCTCTGCAATTTCTGTGCTAAATTTGTCTTCTGTTTATTAATGTATTACTATATAAATTTATTGACGTTATAAAAAGATATAAATAATCATAATAAATGAAATAAGGTTTTCTATGAAGAGATGCTATATCTTAAAAATCATATGTATACTTATTTTAAGCATAGAATAAAATAAGTATACATCTTTTTGTCCTTAATAGTAATGTTTTTAAAAAATTTAATTTTTATTATAAATATAGAATAAATACATAATTAATATGTCAAAAATATTTTTACTACATTATTGATATACATTAGCTTAATATATGAAGAAAATATGCATAAAAAATTGATTTATTTTATACTATAATGCATATGAACATTTAAACCGTCCGTTTCTCTTAAAGAGCTTAAGCATTATTAAGCTAGTTATCTTGTAAGCATAAAATTTTAATTGGCATCAGAAAATATATCTTATAAAGATATTATTATATTAAGTAATTTGTTTAATATCCCCCGCTAAATTCACAACTAATTTAAGAGAATAATTTTATTTAATACACAATACTTTAGTAAAGTGTAATTATAGCATTAAAAATATTTAAAAGTTTTTATTGGATATTGTATTCAAGTACTAAATCATAAATATCTATAGTTATTTTAATGCAAATCATTTAATAGATTAGATAAGGAATGCTATCTTTATTTAGTTATTTATTATTTAGAGCTAAAATACTTAATTATTTTATCCAAAATCAGAAATATAATTACGCAATATTATTACTATTTATCAGAACACAAATCACTCATCTATAAATTGATAATATTCTGTATCTAATATAATATTTATTATGACAGACTATAGACCTACAATTGCATAAGATCTTCAGTAATTTATTATCTTATCCACATTATGTTTATCGTTTTCCGTCAATCTCGACACAGACAGAAGAGAGAAGATAATAATAAATTTTTATAACTTTTATTAAGTTTGCATAACTTTTACACGTCTTAGATGCAAGAGAAATCACGTCAAGAAATACTTGATTAATTGTTTTTAAAAGCTAGACAATTCACTGTTTTTGCATAGAAGTCATCTGACTGCTCAATTAATGCAATAACTAACATATTTTTATTACACCAAAATAAACACTATGCCCTATAAGACAAGTTGTCTAAAGACCCTAATATTCTATAACGCAGGTTATAGAGCGCACTTTATTTTATGCACATTCTCATGATATAAAGTTGGTTTTATCATAAATTAGATATTCGATCAAATCCACTGACTGTTATTAGTAATAAATTTATTAATTATAAATGTTAATTATTTTACAATAAAGCCCATCTTAAAGTTTCTTCAAGTAAGCGCCCACCCTGCGTCGTAAGAATTGACTCTGGATGAAACTGAAATCCAAATACACGATCTTTATCATTGCGAACTGCCATAACCATGTCATTAACATAGGCATTCACTGTTAATCCGGTGGGGATCCGGCTACCTACTAGAGAATGATATCGCGCAACAGCAAGCGGAGAAGGAAAACTACTAAACATTCCTATGCCATCATGTTCTAGAAGTGATACTTTACCGTGCAGTATTTCACTTACTTGTGATACTTGCCCGCCGTAAGATTCTATAATAGCTTGATGACCAAGACAGATTCCAATAATGGGTAATCTACCACGCATCAAACCCAGTAATGCAGGCATACAGCCTGCATTAGATGGATTACCAGGACCAGGAGATAACACTAGCACTGGATTTTCCATCTCAGTTACTTTATTAATAATGATTTCTAATGGTATGTGATTGCGATATACAATTACATGGTGTCCATTAGAACGAAGCTGATCGACCAAGTTATAGGTAAAAGAGTCGATATTATCAAGAAGAAGAATATCAGTCATTAGAATACCTCTTTCACATTATGAGCAGTAGCAATAGCCTGCAGAACTGCACGAGCTTTATTACGGGTTTCCTCTGCCTCAGCATGTGGCAGAGAGTCAATTACTACGCCTGCGCCAGCCTGAACCGTAGCTATACCATCTTTTACATAAGCAGAACGAATAACAATGCAAGTATCCAGATCGCCATGCGAAGTAAAATAACCTATTGCACCACCGTAGCTACCACGACGATCTTGTTCGGCTTCATAAATCAATTGCATAGCACGAATTTTTGGTGCGCCAGTTAGCGTACCCATGTTCATGCAAGCCTGATAAGCGTGTAGAACATCTAAATCCTGACGTAATATTCCAACTACGCGGGATACCAAATGCATGACGCAAGAGTAACGATCGACCTTAGTTAAATCAGCAACATAGCGTGATCCTGGTTCACAAATGCGAGCTAAATCATTACGAGCAAGGTCTACTAGCATTAAATGCTCAGCCAGTTCTTTATGGTCAGTGCGCATTTCCAGTTCAATGCGGCTGTCTAAATCATGATCTAGTTCTCCATTAGCGTTGAGTCCACGTGGTCTGGTGCCTGCAATCGGATATATCTCAATATTGCGGCTAGTCACATCATATTTCAATGCACTTTCTGGTGATGCACCGAATAAAGAAAAATTTTTATCCTGCATAAAAAACATGTAAGGACTTGGGTTACTGTGCTTCAATGTGTGATAGGCCGCCAGAGGTGAAGGACATGGAAGGGTGAAACGACGTGAAGGAACTACCTGAAATATTTCACCGATACTAATTGCTTTCTGTAATTTACTAACTACATTTCTAAAATTTTCGTCGCTTAAATTGCAATTCAACTGCATTTTTTCAACATGAGGATGCTCTATGGGTTCAGCGTCATATTGCATCTCCTTGGTTAACTGTTGCAAGCGCTCCTGCAAGCGCTTGGTTTCTTCCTGGTTATTTCCGAAAATCGATGACTGTAAACGAGCAGTGTGATGTTTGTGATCTAGAACTAGCATGGTTTCCGCCATATAAAAGCAGAAATCTAAATGTCTCTTATCGCTACTTAATACAGTAAGATTCTCGAATCCTGCAACAAGATCATAGGCGAAGAGTCCTCCAATAAATATCGCTTCACGCTCCTGCACCGGAGCATCAACTAGTCTTAATAAAGTACGAAGGGCATCAAATACTGATAATGATTTTAAGCGAGCATCTTCATCTTGAATATTTTCAATAACAGGAAAGTGCAAAACTCGCCTATTAAAGAGAATATCGTTTTTAACTTTTGATGATATCCTTGTATCTAATAAGGGTAATAAACTACGACCATTCTCTGTTAAAGCTTCGATAGTTACTCTACGACCTGAAGCCGTAATCCGCAATGCGCTATCTATAACTAAGAGGCTTTTTAAATCTTTTTTATTATCAATTTCAGCTGATTCTAAAAGCAAGGTTGATGAACGGGCTCCGCATAGTTGATTAAAAAGTGCTGTTGGATCATTGCGGTAAGCTACATTTTGAGTCAATAGAGTTAACACTGGTTTTATGTAATTCATCATTATATTCGCTTATGGGCTGATTGATATTTAGTGAAATTAGCCATAAAATCTCGCAGATTGCGAGCAATAGTATCATAATATTCCTACATTTCAGACATCACATATCTATAATATAGTTTAGATAGAATATCTATATTAATTAACTAAATAGACTCTTTTAAGACATTACTTAATATTGTCTTAACCTGAATTAATTTCTTGATCTATATTTTTATGAGTAGTTGTTTTAAAAATAGAATTTAATAACAAATTTGATCAAAAAAATAATTTACTGATTTATAGCAATCCTTTTTAATACATGTATTTATATTTTTCATAAGAAAATTATATAGATAGGTATGACTGAGTATAGATATCAAAGAGATCTATACTCAGTATAACACAGCAACTTTATTCTAATTATAGGTATATATACTGACAACAGTTTTTCTATCTATCAATAGATATATTATCTTCTTGCTCACTAAAAAGATGTCGTTGATAGAAATAAATACATTAGATATGATATTACGATTATCATATATATATTAATATAGTACCTAATAAAAATTAATATTCAAAATCACTACTTTAACAAAAAGCATAATTAGCTAGGATAACTAAAAATATAGTTTCTCAGTTTATTAGATTAGCGCAGCGCTAGAGCAAAAGACTATTGCAAGATTTTTATTCAAATTATTACGCTAAGATGGGTGCTACTAGAATAGGGCTATCATAAAATCATTACGCTTAATTTAATCTTGAAACTATTCCTTATATGATATCAGGAATTAGATCATGCACTTTAAGAAGTATCAATTATAATCATTGATAAAAGATTTGATGATCTTTTATATTAAGATATTTTTAACAAAATAATTTTAAAAATCTGAATTTACTTTATTTTAACTGCCATATATCAGCGTGAGAATCTTTTAGATAATTTAGTTTATCTTGATATATCATCAGCATATTTTGAAGACTTTCAAGAGGTCTATTTTATCTAATGATCTCTATAAAAAGTAACTAATATTAGACTATCATCTTATCGTCAAGACTTAAAACTCCGATTTTTATTTAGATAAGAAATAAAAAATAATACAAGTTTTCTGCTATATTGTTCTAATTACCTAATTACTTGAAAATGCTTGACTGAAAATTTCATATGAGTATGTTAGCATCATTCTTAGAAATAACAACAAATACAAAAGAAGGTGGATTATTACGCAATATAATGCATTATAAGGACCACGCATTTCAATAAATACTAAATGCATTACACAATAAAATCGACAATAATTATGATAACTGTGTAGAGCTCAACTTTTATCTGTGCAAAAGTACTGGGGTACAGTAGTAATATTATGCATGATAGATTATTTATAGATATTATTTAGACTCTAACATTAGAATAATCTCATTTTATTCATATCTTTTATTTTCAGTTAAATATCCATAAATATTGAAGTATGATAACTGCGAAATATAGATTAGATGATTACTTCACAAGAAAAAATTCCGTCCAAAATATTATAGCTATAAACAACATGTTAAAAAATAGATCTATAGGATAATCTCTGGTTATGGTGATAACCTTCATAAAATATGCAAAAGTTGTCTACTTAAACAACCTATTTTATAATCATTCTAGCCACCAACAGAAGGTTCTTCTGTATTAAAGCACAAAAAATACGCGATTCCATATAGAATATAATGATGCTTATTCATGATAATGTGCTGTACGCAAAAATTCCTGACGAGTAGTCTGGCTAGACTTAAATAGCCCACCTAACGATATTGTATTAGTTAAACTAGCTGCATCTTTAACTCCGCGAGCTTTAACACAAAAATGAATTGCATCTATTGATACTGCTACATTTTTGCTGTTGAGCAGAGTTTGTAATGCAACTAAAATTTGCTGGGTTAAACGCTCTTGCACCTGTGGACGCTGAGCAAAAAACTGAACAATACGATTAATCTTGGAAAGACCTATTATGCATTTATTAGGAATATATGCCACATTAGCTTGACCATTAATAGTAATAAAATGGTGTTCGCAAGTACTAGTAAAAGTGATATTGCGAACTGTGACCATCTCATCCATTTTCATCTTGTTCTCAATAACTGTAATCTTAGGAAAATTTACATAATCAAGACCAGAGAAAATTTCATCAATATACATATTAGCGATACGTTGAGGAGTTTCTGCTAAACTATCGTTAGATAAATCTAGATTTAGCAAGAGCATTATTTCTCTAATATGCTCTTTAATACTGTTTTTGCGAATTTTTAGCTCTACTAATTCCGTCCGCAAAGGATTTTCCAAACCAAAATGTTCTAACCTTTCATGCACTTCAGCTGCTTCTTTACTCAGAGATAACATCAATCCTCTCCTGCAAGTAATATTCATTCTGGATAATATCTAGGATCAAGTAATTTATCCTATATTCTAAATCTATTGGAGTACATACTATTAAAAATTCTTGTACATGATGCTAACTAATACATATTAATGCAAAATAAGGAATTAGCAGATTAGGAAGGTTCCTTAACCTTCCTAAAAGATTTGCGCTCCTTTTGGGTATAACGATATATAGTAAATAGGTGTTATATTAATCATGAATAATACATTAATACCTGTCGCTCATAGCGCTGATAGAAGAGGCGAATTTATTTTCAAGTGATGATATTTATTTGTTCTAGTTCAATCATTGATAAGTAATTAGTCAGAAGCAAGCGGTAAAATTAGAACAAAAAAATAAAGTAGGAAATTACATTTTTATATTACTTAAAAACCAAAACTCAAGTCTTATAAAACCAGGATTTCAAGTCAATATAATAACCCCTGCAAAAGATCCTTTATTAAGGATTATATCCTCCAGAACAGCATAAACGATGAAATCTTATATTAGGCTATTATTATATAAAGATAATGTCACTAAAAATAGGCTCTGCTAGAGCGGAAGCAAAGACAAGAGGTGAATCAGCGACGATATAATATGCTAATATTTTATAGAAAATGCTAGTCTTTCTATAATTACTTCATAAGATAGAATTTAGATTCTAAGCTTATAAGATTAATACAAATTAAACTAGATCTAATCCATATAACGAAAAAGATTAATATCTCAAGAGCTAGAAACAGGGATAATATTTTCTATTATCAATAATTTTCAAAAAATTAAAGCACAGGAAACAGCCAACCAAAGTTTTATATAAAAAAGAGCTATAGCAAAGACAGAGATTGCTAAACGAATTTATATAATATTCTAAATATAGACAATAAATAGAAGATAATCTTATATTTTAATCAACGAAATAATTTTTAGCGCAGCATATAATACAATTTAATTAGATTAAAAGCTGATTATATTTAATGGAATACCTTTAGCACTTTTATATGAATTTGAATTAGCTAGATCCTAATGTTATAATTATCAAAAAATATAACTTTATCTATAATATTATCACAGTAATTGCATTAAGCACTATTTTATAATACTAGACTGAATACTGAATAGAGCTCATCGTTATGATGAGTATTATTTCGTAATATAACAAAATAATTGATTCTCTTTTCCTTTATGCTTGAAAAATAGCGTAGCTTAAAATATAAATGTTTATGATTCAGATAAGAAAGTATCTAATAATAATTAGTATATTACATATGCAAAATATTGAATTAATTAAAGAGAAAAAACGGACTAACGCAGTAAAACTGACTGAAGTAAGAAGAAATATTATTTATCAGCCGTATACTAAAATTTTAGTATAAACCAAAAGATACCCATCATGGTAATGGTATCATAGCCATGTGATAATAATTTAACCTACAAAATGATTAATAGCAGTAATTGTGTATGACAAAATCCCTTCACCATCTATTCCACAACAAGCAAATTAAATACTTCCAAATCTTAGAAACATACTATAAATATATTTTTTATCTTTTATCTTTGATATTATAAATATAAAATTATTGAAAAATAAATTTTGCAAGCATAATGAAGAACTTTTCAATTATCTGCATCTACTACGGAGCGCGCATGAAAAGTAAGTTCATAGTTATCGAAGGCCTCGAGGGAGCTGGTAAAACGACAGCAATCGATAACGTAGCTAAAATGCTGAAACATCGAGGTATTAAGGATACAGTTTTTACACGTGAACCTGGTGGGACGCTATTAGCTGAAAATCTACGTGTATTATTAAAAAGGAACCTAGAACACGAAAAAATTACCGATAAAGCAGAGCTACTTATGATGTACGCCGCGCGCGTCCAGTTGGTAGAAATTGTTATCAAACCAGCATTAGCTCGCGGAAATTGGGTATTAGGAGATCGTCATGATCTTTCTTCTCAGGCTTATCAGGGCGGCGGTAGATGTATTGATTCTAAGTTAATCCAGTCACTACGCGATACAGTTTTAGGTAATTTCAAGCCTGCAATCACATTATACTTAGATGTACCACCAGAAATAGGTCTAGAACGAGCATGTAGCCGTGGTTCATTAGATCGAATAGAAAAAGAGTCTTTAAAATTCTTTGAACGTGTGCGTCAGCGTTATATAGAACTAGCTAAAACAGACCAAAGCATTATTACCATTGATGCAACACAGACTCTGCCCCAGGTCACTAATAATATCTACTTAATTCTTCAGTCTTGGTTCGATAGGCAAGAAAAAACGAATGAAATGGTATCCATGGCTCAATGCGCCTTATCGACAGATAGTTAGACAATATCAATATAGAAGAGGGCATCATGCTATACTACTTCATGCATCAGGTGGATGCGGTGATGATTCTCTGATTTACGCTCTGAGTCGTTGGTTGATATGCAGAGATACACAAGAATACAAAAGCTGTGGTAAATGTCATAGCTGCAGATTAATGATAGCAGGCACCTACCCAGACTTGTATCATATGCAACCCGAGACAGGAAAATCTGGTATAGGTATAGAACTAATACGACAAATTATTGAAAAACTTTATCTTCACGCTCATCAAGGAGGGACAAAAGTAGTGCTGTTGCCCTTAGTTGAAACATTAACGGAAGCAGCTACAAATGCCTTATTAAAAACTATCGAAGAACCCCCAGACCAAACCTATTTTTTACTAGGAACCCGTGAGCCGGCTCATTTGCCCGCAACGTTGCGCAGTCGATGTTTTTATCTACATATACCTACTCCTACAGAAGAGTATGCTCTACATTGGTTAAATTCTCAACGACCGGGCCATGAGCTTAGTATGCGTACTGCATTACGTTTAAATGCCGGTGCACCAGTTGCTGCATTCAAAGTACTTACAACTAACATGTGGACACAACGCATGCAGCTTGCTCTAGGATTAAAACGAACAATTCCTCAGCAGCAATGGATACAGTTATTACCGCTCCTGGATCACGATAACTTTGGGGATTGTCTAACATGGTTATGCCTATTTTTATTAGATGCTCTAAAGATAAATCTTGGTATCAAGACTACACTGGCTAATTTAGACCAGCAACAATTGATCTCTCATTTGGCATCTGTACATACTAATAAGATCCTACAACAACAGTTAGAACAATGGATTTTTTGTAGACATCGTCTTCTAACCACTATTGGTCTTAATCGTGAACTCATGCTTACGCGTCAACTTTGTTTATGGAGCGATTCTTGTTCTGATAAATCTGGGAACGAACCACGTAGCTAATTATTTTATAGGTTATAAATTATGTATTTAGTTGACTCCCATTGCCACTTAAATGAGTTGAATGATAAAAATATTCCAACAAGTATAGATAATATTTTAGAGGATGCAAAAGATCAGAGCGTAGGTTTTGTAATGACGGTTGCGACCACAATACCCGGATATCTCGAGATGCGTCAGCAGATTGGTGAACGCAATAATGTAGCATTTTCCTGTGGTGTTCACCCGCTAAATGTAAGCAATAGTTATAATTACGAAGAACTTCATCAGTATTCAAGTAGTCCAGAAGTAATTGCTATTGGTGAAACCGGCTTAGATTTCTGCCACAATAAGGATAATATTACTTTACAAAAAGATTCTTTTATCCGGCACATCAGCGTTGGCAAGGCACTAGATAAACCCGTGATTATTCATATGCGTGATGCTTGTAAGGACACTTTAGAGATTTTAGTTGCAGAGAAGATATATGAGTGCGGTGGGATACTACATTGTTTTACTGGAGACCTGGAAACCGCTCGCAAACTGCTAGATATGGGCTGCTATATTTCGTTCTCTGGAATTATAACATTCCGGAATGCAGATGAGTTGCAAGTGGTAGCACGATATGTTCCTGCCGATCGCATACTGCTGGAAACTGATTCTCCCTATTTAGCTCCTGTACCACACCGTGGAAAACAGAATAGGCCAGCCTACCTGCGGGATATTGCCTTACATCTTTCTCTTCTAAGGGATGTGCCAATAGAAGTTCTCGCGAAACAAACTACGGATAATTTTAGTAATCTTTTTGGATTAAATTTACCCAATGATTGATATAATCAAGTATATTATATAAATATTGTAAGGTTTGTTTTATAAGAAACATTCATCTTTTTTATTAGACGATAATACTAATTTCTATTAGGTATTTTATAATACAAAGATACCTTTAAAAAAATTTATTAAATGAATCGTAACAATGCTGTATAATCTTATTATAGAGCATCATATTATAATATGATTCGCCTAATTATCTATTTTATCAAAAATTTTCTAACTCTAATAATTACTATTTTATTTCAACCTAATCAATCTTTTGAGGATCAGGTCAAAACCTAAAATATCAATTCTTCATATGATTGTCCTCATTAAAAAATCACAGTCAATGATAAATATAATTTTAACTCTATTTTATAATCTCGATGCAAATACTAAGTTTAAATTAAGAAAAGTTCTTCTCCGTCTCTAACAAAAATTAGAAATATTATTTGTTATTAATAAGCATATTTATATGCTTTATTTAGACATATTACATTTGATGACCATGATGTCTATTAGACTTCTTCTTTTTATATGTACCAATCACTAATTATTTTAGGTATACTAAATAAGTAGCATCCTATTGCTGAATATTTCTAAAAATCATCTAAGATTCTCATTAGATGCATTTATTTTATCTTAACTAAAAAATAAATTTAGCTTAAATAAGCTGTATCAATAGTAATTGAGTGATAGACTAAGACTTTAGTGTTCGGAGAAATTACTAAATAGTATCCGTCTCTAGAGGTATTACAAGGTCAGATATGGTTAAGTTTTTTCTTTAGCAGAATTTATTAAACTATTTTATAATCATAATTGACTCAGCAACTTTCAATTATTACAATCTTTAATCTTTGTGATGTATGTTATTAAGACGTCATTTGTTCTGTTCACGTTGAGTCAAGAAACTCGTTGCCTAATTAAGCATTATTAAATTTTTGGATTGCAATAACCATGAAACGAACTTTCCAACCGTCATTATTGAAACGTAACCGTTCACACGGCTTTCTTGCTCGCATGGCAACTAAAAATGGTCGTCAGATTCTAGCCCGCCGTCGTGCAAAAGGCCGTGTTCGTCTGACTGTTTCCAAGTAATAAAGAGCATACCTTTGTGATCACGCTAGCATTTCCTAGGGAGTTTCGTTTGCTCACTCCTCATCAATTCAATTTTGTCTTTCAGGAACCGCAACGAGCTAGTAGTCCTCAAATAATCATACTTGGTCGCATGAATAACCTTGGGTATCCCCGCGTTGGGCTGACAGTTTCTAAGAAATGTGTCAAACGTTCCCATGAGCGAAACCGGATCAAACGTTTAATACGAGAGCATTTCCGTTTACGCCAACATTCTCTTCCTGCCATGGATTTTGTAGTCATTGCTAGAAAAGGAGGTCAAACGCTCGATAATCAGGAACTAATAAATATTTTGGAAAAGTTATGGCTCCGTCATTGTCGGCAAGCTCGCGTATCCTAATTAGGGTAATACGCATGTATCAGATTTTTATTAGTCCAGTACTAGGAAAAAATTGTCGTTTTAGACCAACATGCTCAGAGTATAGCATTCAAGCATTGAGATTATTTGGAGTGATCAAAGGAACGTTTCTGACACTGCAACGCTTATCAAAATGCCACCCTTTAAACCTAGGTGGTTATGATCCCGTACCGCCAAAACTAGAAGATAACAGAGAACATTAAAGATGGATTCGCAACGCGACCTACTCCTCATAGCTATGCTATTCGTGTCTTTTATTATTTGGCAAACATGGCAAGCAGATAACAATCAGAATCCTACAAGTCAGGCAGAGCGTATTATTACAGCAGATAAATCAAATGAGTTTGTTGTGTCTAGAAGTAGGCAGGGTAAACTTATTAAAGTTAAGACTGATGTTCTGTCTTTAATCATCAATACATTAGGTGGTGATATAGAAGAAGCTAGTTTATTGTTATACCCAGCTAGCTTAGGTTCTGAGAAACCATTTCAGCTCTTAGAGACCACTCCAGATTTTATATATCAGGCTAACAGCGGTTTTAATACTCAGGATGGCCCAGATAATCTAAATAACGATGAACGACCCCTATACACTACTGATCAAGATCATTTTGAATTAGTTAGAGATAAAGAGGAACTGATCATTCCATTAACATATAAGTCGAAAAACAACGTTTTATACAAAAAAATATTTGTTATAAAACGAGGTCATTATGATATTTGTGTACACCATCAAATTCAGAATAATAGCACAAAGATGCTTCATGTAACTCTCTTTGGTCAGTTGCAACAATCTATTAATTTGCCAAAACACCGCGATAATAACAGCGGCAACTTTGCCTTACATACTTTCCGTGGCGCTGCATACTCTTCAACTAACGATAAATATCAAAAATATGATTTTGATGATGAAGAGCGATTAAATGTCACTACTAAATCTGGTTGGATTGCTATGTTGCAACAGTACTTTGCTACTGCATGGATTCCACAAACTAGAGGTGCCAATCATTTTTATACCACAAATACAGATAATAAATTATCAACTATTGGATTTAACGCTGCCCCAGTTGTCATTGAGCCTGGCACCGAAAAAAACCTGCAGGCAATTCTTTGGATCGGACCCGAAATACAGAGTAGTATGGCTGCTGTGGCATCACACTTAGATCTTACCGTAGATTACGGATGGCTATGGTTCATATCTCAGCCGCTATTTAAACTGCTACAATCCATTCATGGCTTTATTAAAAACTGGGGATTCTCAATTATCCTTATTACCTTTATTGTTCGTGGGATCATGTACCCATTGACTAAAGCTCAATACACTTCCATAGCTAAAATGCGTATATTGCAACCCAAATTGTCAGCTATGCGCGACCGCATCGGTAATGACAAACACCGTATGAGTCAAGAGATGATGGCATTGTATAAATCAGAAAAAGTTAACCCACTTGGCGGTTGTCTACCATTAATAATACAAATGCCAATATTTCTAGCACTCTATTACATGTTGATTAGCTCGGTAGAATTGCGCCAGGCTCCTTTCATGCTATGGATACAAGATTTGTCTACACAAGATCCAAACTATATTTTGCCAATTCTGATGGGTGTGACAATGTTTTTTATTCAGAAGATGTCACCAACAACAGTTAATGATCCTATGCAGCAGAAAATAATGATGTTTATGCCTATAGTATTTACTTTATTCTTCTTGTGGTTTCCATCAGGTCTTGTCCTGTACTATATAATCAGTAATTTAGTTACTATCTTGCAACAACAACTAATATACCACGGCCTTGAGAAACGTGGCCTACACAAGAGTGATAAGAAAAAGCATCAAACATAGTGAATATTATTTTAACAAAAGGTTACTTAATCGATATTAATAGCACATATTTAATATTAGAGTATAAATTATGAGTCAGTATGACACCATTATTGCTCAAGCAACACCGCCTGGACGAGGTGGCATAGGTATTATTCGTGCATCAGGAATCCAAGCTAAGGCAATAGCCATAGCCTGCTTAGGAAAATTACCAGAGCCCCGATACGCTGAATACCTGCCATTTAAAGATGCGAATGGTATTTTATTAGATAAGGGGATTGCCTTATATTTCCCAGCACCAAATTCGTTTACAGGTGAAGATGTGCTAGAATTACAAGCACATGGAGGACCGATAATTTTAGATATGCTGTTAAAAAGTAGTCTAAAAATTCAAGATGTCCGGATTGCTTATCCTGGTGAATTCTCGCAACGCGCATTCTTAAATAGTAAATTAGACCTAGCACAAGCAGAAGGAATTGCTGATTTAATAGATGCAAGTTCAGAACAGGCAGCTCGCTCAGCATTACATTCTCTACAAGGTGTTTTTTCTAGAAAAGTTAATAAACTTGTTGAAGCAATTACCCATGTGCGTATCTATATCGAAGCTGTTATTAATTTCCCTGATGAAGACGTGGATTCTGTCCCGATAGGAAAACTAGAAGCACAACTTAATAGCATTATTGAAGAACTACAAGTAATACTTGCAGAAGCAAGACAAGGTATCCTATTACGGGAGGGCTTAAAAGTAGTTATTACTGGACGACCTAACGCAGGAAAATCTAGTTTATTAAACGCATTGACTGGCCAAGATACAGCTATCGTAACTAATATTGCGGGCACTACTCGAGATGTATTACGTGAACATATCCTGATTGATGATATGCCACTACATATTGTTGATACTGCAGGATTATGCGAAACACACCAAGAAATTGAGCGCATTGGAATAGAGCGTGCTTGGAGCGAAATAAGACAGGCTGATCATATTTTGTGTATGATTGATGCAACCACTACTGATGAGATTGCATCTACTACTATTTGGCCAGATGTAATGGATCAGCTACCTAAAAATTTACCAATCACAATTATTAAGAATAAAGTAGACCTTACTGGAGAATCAGTAGGCGTTAGCAGTGTTAATAGTTACTCTGTTATAAGGTTGTCTGCTCTAACCGGGGAAGGTCTGGATATGCTTCGAGTACATCTAAGGAAGATCATAGGTCTTGATAACATAGAAGGTAAGTTCTTAGCCCGCAGACGTCATCTACACGCACTGGGGATTGCCGCTGAGCACCTTGAGAGGGGCAAAGATCAGCTATGCAATACTAATGCAATTGAACTATTAGCTGAAGAATTACATCTCGCACAGCAGGCTCTTAATGAAATTACTGGAAAATTCACTTCAGATGAATTACTGGGACGTATTTTCTCCAGTTTTTGTCTTGGTAAATAATCTTCACTTTTATGGAAATACATAGAAATGTTTAATTCTTTTTATATAGTTACTTATTAAAGATATTAAAGTTATTTTAATTAGCAATATAACTGATCATGTTAAAAACTAGTTTTATCTAAATTCAGTAATTAATTAATTCTACTATATACTAGTTAGAAAAATTCTCAATAGCATGTAAGCTACGGTATGTAAAGAAATATTTAAACAAGATAGATCTCTATACTAAGGTCTTTGCATTATAATTAATATTATTCTTTTTACCTTGAAGAAGGTGATAGTGCAAACACTGAATTAAAAGTAGTATATATAATATTTTATAGCAAAATATTAGAATATTTCTATATTCTAGAAATATCTTTAATAATTTTTATTATACTGATCATTTGTGAAAACTAATAAACTTAAATTTTTAATAAAAATTAAAAAGTATTATATATTTCATAGCCAGAAAAATAAAGCATCTTAATAAGATGCAATTATAACAGTATAATCATGGAATCCATATACACAGAAAATTATTTTAATCTACGATTAATACTACTAATTTAGTATAGAGTACAATTAATTAATAACTTTTTAATTTGACTGCCTATTATCCATAACTTCATAACAAAAAATCCATAAAATAATAATACGCTGCATTAATAGTGGAGAACACTCAACAGAAAATTTGGAAGACACCACATAGAAAGAGAAGCTATGAGATGAAACAATTATTTTCAGATAGGAGCTGAAGGAAGTATTAATAAAAATGAATAAGGATTATGAGATGTGCTCAAAACATTAAATAATCATATTCTTATTATGATCTCGCGGAAATCTATTTTTAGTATTTGTAAGAGAATGAGCTGAATAATAACGATATGATAAGGCACAATAGGTCTTGTAATATGATAGATAAGTACTAGATATAATTTATCTTAGCCTTAGCACAAATCAACAACTAGTATATACACTAATTTTTAGATAAATGTGTACTTGTGTATTACAAGGTAATCATTTTAAATATCTAAACTATGTGAGCATCCCAGATAGTTATCATTTAGCAATTTTTGGATTATAAGAATGAACAATATATTACATATATAAAACCTATTTTAGACTATTTTATAAATTAAGTGTTTTGTTTTAACAGCATATAGAGACGTGACAAGTAGATAATAAGTAAAGTAGAAACGAAATGATTGAACAATCCCATAATAAACATAATAATCATTGGATGTAATACAGGTATTGACCTCAGAAAAAGCATTATGACTAGTTTTAATGCAAACCAGAGCATAATAGCTGGACTAATCAGAGATACGTTAGCAAATGCAAGATGGAAACTACTATAAATAGCACTAAAAATACCTAGTCCCTCCCTATATATTATTAGAGGCGCCATAGAGAGACCGACTGCAAGAACAATACCTGGTACAATAAATAAAGTAGCGCCAACTTGAACCATTAAGGTACACAGAAACATTAATAATAAAAGACGTGGCAGTATTAGCACAGAACCATAAATTACACGTGACGCACTAATATCGTTTCCTGTAGAAATTAATGGAATTAGTACTAGCATGCCCCCTAACAATACAACGTTACCAATAAGGCCAGAGAGACTCGCTGCAATAGAGAGTTTCAGCAATACTATGTGTTGCTCAGGAGTCATTTCTTTAATGATCTCTCGCCAATTCATATCCTCAGTCAAAGAGCTATGAAGACCGGAGAAAATACTCAGGTCGGCTCCACCCATCGTAAATAATTGATTCAAGATCAATGAAATCAAAGTAGTAAATAGCACTAATAGGCATAGCGTGCTGAACTGATGACGAAAAAAATTTAAGGTGTCAAGGTACAATCTACAAGCCGTTATTGGCATTCCAGTGCTCCTTGGCAATTGTGAGTATTATTGCTGATATGATTTCATGCTAAACGATAATATATTTAAGTTATTTCTAATTATATGATTACTCGCTATTTATTGATCTTTAACAAGGGATGACACAAACTGCAGGCAAACATGATACCTTAGGTTTGCTATATTTCATGATCTATTACAATTATAGAAAGAGACAAAATATCTTTTTAATTTTACTAGATTAGCTTAAAGAGTATATCTTTGAATATCTTTAGTGTATTTATGTACTATTATACAGACTAGCTGTAGCATTCTAGTACAGAAAATTCTAGATCTTGTTGCAGGGTATTTGCTGCATTTCTTCGCTAGTATGATATATAGCGAATCCCCTTAATACTATAACATGAGTGAATTTAATTAAGAGAGATATTTCTGTTTAGAATAAGATTAGGACTGATTATTTATTTTTCAGATTTCTATAAACATTTAGTTTATATTAGTGATCCAAGATCTTAGCGTATATATGATTAGATCCTACTATCTTAAATATAAAGTCAGTTAAGGTGAAGGTTTAAGCGCATTACAATCATTTGGCTACACTTTGATTATTGAGCTGTCTTTTAAGATAACTATTAATCTTACCCTATAGTTCCTAGAATAATAACTTTATATGATTAAAAATATGCGTATCTAAAATTTTTATTACTTATAGTATATTTAATTCTTAGTTTATATTTTTATAAAGTAGTATTTTATCATCTTTTAATAAAAAGATTATAAACTATTAGTTATACAAAAAGTAGTATACTCTATCTAGATAAATATTATAGTAGATAACTATTTCTTAAAGATCTTCTTCTATTGTTTGCGAGCAACTATTACAGCACGGATAGGCGCCGGATAACCTTCAATAGTTTTGCTGTGATCGTTAGGATCAAGGAAATCTGCTAAAGATTTACTAATCATCCAGTCGGTACGACGCTGTTCATCCACAGTGGTAACGCAACTATTAACAATACATACATCGACTAAACCGCACTTTTTCAGCCAATTTACTAGAAAGTTAGCCGAAGGGATAAAGTATACATTACGCATTTGCGCATAGCGCTTATCAGGAACTAGTATTTTATTTTCATCACCTTCAATCACAATAGTTTCAAGCACTAGTTCACCATTTTTTACCAACTGATTCTTGAGCTGCTGTATGTGATCAAACGGCGAACGACGATGATATAGAACTCCCATGGAAAATACAGTATCGAACGACGCAATTTTAGGGAGCTGCTCAATTCTTAACGGTAATAAATGAGCACGTTGATCATCGCCAATGAGTTTGCGGACTGCTTCAAATTGACATAATAATAGTTGCATTGGATCTATACCGATAGCCAGCTTTGCACCTGCTCCAATCATTCTCCATAAGTAATACCCATTACCACAACCAACGTCAAGTACAGTGCGACCTTTTAGTAGGGAAATATATGGCAATATGCGTTCCCATTTCCAGTCAGAACGCCATTCGGTGTTAATATCAATACCATAGAAATGAAATGGGCCCTTACGCCATGGCATTAGTAAACGTAGAGTTTTTTCAATCATTACTTTGTGATCTGACAATAGCTGAGATTCTCCGTGACTGATCACTCCATTTAACAGATCAAGATAGTATGGCGTTATTTTTGGAAGACGCTCAAGACAGTTAAGCCAGTACTTGAATTCGCTATGCAGCGAAGCGCTTCTTTGCCAGATGTTTAACTGTTCCGGCAGAACATCCAACCAATGCCTTAGTGAGGTATTGGTAATTTGTTTATAGAAATTAAAGAAATTAATCATGGATCCATTCCTCATTTTACTGCAAGCAAGGATCCAAAATTAAAGTATTGAAACCAAATTTCTACGTGTTTAAAACCGGCGTTATTCAAACGAATTTTATGTGTATCAATTGAATCCGTGAACATCACGTTCTTCAACATCTTACGTTTTTGCGTAATCTCAAGATCAGTGTAACCATTTAAGCGCTTAAAATCGTCATGCATATTAAAGAATAGTTCGCCTATAGTGTTATCTTCAAAGTGAAGTTTTTCAGATAAAACTATAATACCACGAGGCAATAAACCTTGATAAATTTTATTGAGTAAAGATTGTCTATCTATTGGAGTTAAGAACTGCAACGTAAAATTGAGGACCACCATAGATGCGTTCTCAATAGAAATGTTTTGAATGCAGGCTTCGATAATTTCTACTGGAATATGAAGACGGAAAGAGTGAAGATGGCGACGAAAACGTTGCACCATAGCAGGAGAATTATCTACAGCAACAACCTGACAGCCTTCAGCGCGTATCTTGCGACATATAGAAAAAGTTGCCGCGCCTAAAGAACATCCTAAGTCATATACTTTAGTGTTAGGCTGCACAAAACGTTCTGCCAACATTCCAATCATAGATATGATATTAGAGTAACCCGGTACAGATCGTTGTAGCATATCATGGAAGACTTCAGCTATATGTTCGTCAAAAGTCCAGTCATATAATCTATTCAGAGGAGTTGAGAAAAGCGTATCGCGCTTAACCCCTATCTTACTATTGAGAATGCTATATAAAGTATTATTGCAGTTTGACATAAATAAGGTGTATATAATTTAAATAAAGAGACCGAATTTAGCAGATAAAAAACTGCTAGCTTTATTATAGTGCAAGTAACAAATATTGTATATTATGACAACAAATCATTCATTCGTAAGAATGAAATATAGAAAATAAATTATTAGAATAGAATTTATTTTTATTACAAATAATTTAGTAATGATACATTACAGTCTATAGCATAAAGAATATCATTAAATATTTTGAAATTTAGTTTTGAAAAAAGCACTACATAATTTACCTTCAACCAAATTTACCGTACAAAATTTTTTTGATCAGTAATCTTAGTTAATCTAAACTAAGTAGCACTTATTAGTGTAAGTAATATAAAGAAAGTATACTAAATATTAAAAATACATTGATGAATCTTAAGAAAAAATCGTCGATGGTATAATGGTACCGTTTAATTAAGCGGTACCATTATACCAAACATGTCTTACGAATACACTCATTTAATCCTTTCTTGTGATTGAATCATATAATAACCAAGCACCTTATCTATAATAATTATTTAAGCCCTGCGAGTCATTAATAGGATTTACAGTCATTATTCTCGAGATTATTTTAATGTATATCTAAATAGAGATAAAAATTCTTAAAGTGATTACTTTGCAGTGACCCTCATATGATACTGATTAAGCTATTTTAAAATACTTGGACTTTCTTTTAAAATCAGAAAGTTATAAAATAACCCAAGATAACTAGGTATAATTCTTGAAAATTTAGCTAAGATTCAAGCATGATGCGCTTTATAAAACCACTTTGGCGCAAAGTAGGCGTACAGATTGCCGACACCAGTATTTTATCCTTACTGAATATGGTTATTTTCTGCTTAGCCCGAGTGATTGCCGTGTATAGTAACTCTCGAGTTACTATAGCTGAAAAATCAACAGGCAGAACCAATATTGCATGTGCAAATTCAGAACCCTGCGATTTATGTACTGTCATAGCATAGGCTGTGTCTACCTGTGGTAAACAGCTTGGGTGTACAGATTTAATAGAACCATCAGATAACTGGAAATAAACGCGAATTCCATATGCTGGATATGCAAGAGAAATTCCAATATCACCATTAAATAATCCTAACGAGCTATCATTTCTGGTCAGCATGATTGGTTTTCCGCTATACCAATTCCTGTAATCTTGTGAAGACCGCTTAATCAGTTTAGCTTTAGCCAAAGCAAGCTCGATACGTTCATTAAGACCTGACTGACCAAAAAGTCCTTCGCGTAATGCGCAGAGCAATCTAAAGCGCGAAAAACTAGTGAATACCTTAGTGATATCTGCTCTATCATATACCAATTCTAAAGTTGAACGATAGCCTTCCACACAGGTCTGAATAAGAGTATCATAATCCTTGTTCTTAGTCATTGGTATCCAGGAGATATCGGTAAATTTTTTATTAAGCAATTTTAATGCATGAGCAGCATCTCCTGAATTTACAGCTGTTGCTAACTGAGCAATGCCTGAGTTAACCTTAAAACGATAATTTTTTTTTAATAGGCAAATACTATCACGTATTGCAATATCCGGTTCATAATTTCCTTCGGTAATACTATACTGACACAGTATAGAAAGTGATCTTGCACGTGCAGGGCGAAAACCAAATTTAGCGAAGTAACAGAGATCTCCCAAGATTGATCCAGACTCAACTGAAAGTAGTTGATTTCTATCACCTAATAAAATTAAGCGCGCATCTTTTGGAATAGCCGATATAATTTTAGACATCATGGATAAATCTACCATGGACGCCTCATCAACTACCAATACGTCTAGACGCAAAGGATTATCCTGATAATAACGAAAACGCGCATTATTGTACTGGGCGCCAAGTAAGCGATGCAATGTATAGGCTTCCTGAGGTAGGGATTGACGCACCTGTATGTCTAGGTTAAGCATATTAATAGCAACACCCAATGTTTCTGTTAGCCTTGCAGCAGCTTTTCCTGTAGGAGCAGCTAACTGAATCCGTAGTTTCTTGTATGGATACAATTGAATCAGCGCCGTGAGTAATTTTGTAACTGTCGTAGTTTTGCCGGTGCCAGGACCTCCTAAAATAATAGAGACCTTGCTCATTGCAGCAACACCTACAGCAACCTTTTGCCAATTGATTGCATTGACTGAATTTCTTGGAGGGAAAAGATGAGCTAAAATTTTAGACAGATATTGTTCGTCATAATATAAAGGGAAATATGAGGTTGCAAAAAACTTTGCTACACAACATTCATCTCTCCATGAACGCTGTAAGTACAAGAGGCTATATTGTAAAATCATTGGAGCCATATAACTGCCATCGCTCACTTCAGGCTCTGAAAGCAGTAAATCCTGCCACTTCTTTTCACAAATAGATCCAAAAAAGGATCGCATATCGCTAGAAAAATAAGGAAACTGTAAAACCAGTGTTTCTATACTTAGCTGACTCAAAGGCAAGCAAACATGACCAGCAGAAGTTCCCTTACTAACTAATGCAGAGGCTAAAGCCAAATGAGGATGACCATTAGAGGCCATTAAGCGAGCAAAATGGATGTCAAGAGAACGCAGATAATTATGTTCTTTCATGCGTAAAAGAAGATCAAAAATCATTTTCTTATAAGGACCCCTTAGAGATAACCAAATAACTTATCCATACCTTCTATAAGTTCTTCTGATGGACGGTACTTAAAAATGCCTTGTCCTCGTTGTTCTATATTCATACCCCTCAGAAAACAATATATCACACCGCCAAAATTCTGTGCATATTTATAGTTGGGTAGTCGTTGACACAAATGACGATGCAGCGCTAACGAATACAGTTGGTACTGAAAATCATAACGATGTTCGATCATAGATTCTATTATTGCTTCCTGAGTATAAGCATAATAATCTTCCCCTAACCAATTAGATTTATAATCTAGGATATAATAGCGCTCTTGCCAGTAAAAGACTAAGTCTATAGACCCTTTTATCATACCGCGAAATTTCTTGAACTCTAAAACAGGACACTGGGCAGAAAGTGGATCGTGATGTTTCATCAAAGCATCTAATTCAGCAGAAAATATCAATCTATCGATGGATACATAGAAAGATAATTCAGACTGTACTGCCTCTGAATGTAGCTGCGCTAAACAAGGTCCTTTATCCGTTAGAGGGCAACTAATAATAGTATATAACCATCTATTTAATACCGGAATCCAAGCTATATTAAGACCTTCAAGTATTACTTGTTCAGTAAGCCATGTAATGTTTGTTATCCATCTAAAGTTTAGCGACTCCAATAATCTATGCAAAAAGACTCCAGAAGTAGCACCTTTAGGAAAGGTGTGTTGTGTAAATTCATCTATGCTTTTATCTTCCGCTGTCTCAATAACGGGGTCCTCATATATGTTTGATAAACTATCAAATATTTTAGTCTTATTTTGCCGATGTAATTGAGAATAACTACTAATACTCCAATCATCTTCCATCTTACGAGTAAATGTTTTAATCCTAAGATCTTTTTCCTTATCTACTACAGGCGTCCATGGTAAGTAATCTTGCTTCTTAAGTTTGATTAATCTAATATTTTCGCTTTCTAAGATTTTAAGAAAATTTAATAACATCTGGGAATCGCCGGCTTCTGTGTTTTGAATAAGATAACCGATAGCACTATTATGCACGTCAGTTTTCCCCTGTCTTTTCCTTTTCCCTGAAAAAATTGGGGCTAGACCAAGACTACAGTGATATATTGAACGGGTGAGTGCTACATAGAGCAGCCTAAGATCCTCCGCAAGGCGCTCCTCTTCTACTAATTTACTAACTTCATCATTATTATTGTTATTGTTAAGATCTAGGAACGAATTAAAGTTATCTCGATCGTGATACAGCCTTTTTTTTTGCAAGCGGTAACTTCCAATAAATGGTAACCAAACGATAGGAAATTCCATGCCTTTAGAATGATGGATAGTCATTACCTGTACGACAGGATTATCACTTTCTAAACGTAGTCTCTCCTTATCTGAATGAACATCAGGATTCTCTATTTTCTTAGATAACCAATACAGCAAAGATACTGCATTGTCTAAATTTAAGGATCTCTCTTGCAACAACTCACCAATATGAAAAATATTTGTTAGACGTCGTTCTCCTTCTTGACTAGCTAAAATATTTTTTGCTATATTTCTTTTTATAATAATGCAGTGTAACATTGACAAAAAACCCTGCTTTTGCCAATGTTGGCGATACGCATCAAATTCAGAAATGAGATCATTCCATTTATTTTCATCCTGATATAGACTATCTAACTCTCGTGAGTTAAGTCCCATTAGTCTTGTAGCAACCGCACTACGCAAGAAACGTGAATTTTCTGGGGTTAAAACTGCGTGTAATAACCAAAGTAGATCAGAAGCTTCTGGAGTCTGAAAAACATTATCATGGCTAGATAGATATACTGATGGTATCTTCAGTGCAATGAGCGCATTGCAAATTACTGTTGCTTCAGAACGGCTACGTACAAGAATAGTGATATGTGATGCTTTAACCGGATGAGATATTATACATCCTTCTAGATCTTTCTTATTAGTATAAAGCAATGCTTTACCCTGCTGACCTGCAGTTAACCAATCACGAATTTGCATTGCACATTGGCTTGCGAGAAACTGCTGATATTCTGCGATCCCGCATCCCTCACCTGGCTGTAAGCATATATGGAGCGATTTCTGAATCTTTCCTTCCATCTCAAAACGTAGCTCTTGATTAGCTTTTGCAGGAGATACTGGTAAGAAGGGAATGTCTACAAAAATAAAAGGATTATGCACAATTGAGAAGAGCTGATTAACAGCAGAAACCATTCCTGATGACGAACGCCAGTTAGTGTTTAAAGTATACTGCCTCTTAATGTTAGAACGTGCATACATGTAAGTAAAGATATCAGCACCGCGAAAAGAATATATAGCCTGCTTAGGATCTGCAATAAGTAGCAAAGCACATGATGTGTACCTACTATAAATGGCCCGAAAAATACCATATTGCTGACGATCTGTATCTTGAAATTCATCAATCATGGCGACAGGATAGTGCTGACGAATTGCTTTACCCAATAAATTACCATTAGATTTATGTAGAGCATTATATAGAATACTTACAAGATCATCAAAACCGAGCTGACTATGCTGTTCTTTATTTTCTCTGATATTAGCGCGCACCGCCGTTAATGCTCGAAAAAGAAATAAATTGCGTAAAGATAAAGAATCTGTAACTAATTGTTCAATGTCACTAAATAATTGATGATATGGTGGATTTTTTTTTTTGTTTTTTTTAGTAGAATATTTTGCCCAAATCGTTTAAGCTCACTAGGAAATTGATAATTAAGCGTATCTGTTAGAACCCAATCGCCAATAACTCTCAGCCACTTCGGTATCAAGCTACTGCTATAACTACGCTTATCTAGATCATAATCCAAAATCAAGCGTTCAATATTGCCGCCTAATTGAAGCCAATGAAACTTTATACGATTAATACGATTAATATTTTTTTCATGTCTTTGCAACAAAGTATCATCATCAGAAATAACCTGACGTAACTCCGGTAACTCACCATATAAATATGGCTCTAGATCCATTAATAATTGATCAGGACCGCTCCACTCTTGATTAATGATCTTAGCAATGCTCAGAGGTAAAGAGTAGCAGTATCGTCGCCAAAAATCAGAACAAGCTTGACGAAGCAGTGGCAATTCGTTTTCGATTAATATTTGCTTGAATAAAGATCCTGATTCAAGAGCATTACTCTTAAGTATGCGTTGACAAAAGCTATGGATGGTAAAGATGGATGCATGATCCATGTGACGTTCAGCACGCAACAATTGGTTAATCGCATTATTTTTGTTATGAATTAAATTAAGCAACGCAGAAAGTGCAGGGTTATTACTTCTACCACGCATGCATGCTAATCGTAAAGCATGGATATTATCGCGAATACGCCCGCGCAGTTCTTCGGTAGCAGATTCAGTGAAAGTTACCACCAAAATTTTTTTAATAGATAGAGATGGACGGCAGATATCTTTTCCACCTAAACCCAACAGCAAGCGTAGATACAGAATCACAATAGTAAAGGTTTTACCAGTACCAGCAGAGGATTCAATGAGACACTCCCCTATAAGAGGACAAGAAAAGGGATCTAAAGTTTTATTATTAATCATGATGGACATACCTTAAAAGACAGAGTATGTTGCAGTGCTGAAACATTTTTATAGGTAATCCAGCCTTTTGGTGCCGCATAATATCCTTGCGTATGGCTACCCAGAACCTGAGATAGCAGAGCCATACCCTGAGGTTGCATAACTGCTTTATGATAAAATGTAATAAAGTTATCACTGCTAAGAGCATTAATTTGTTTTATTAGATTATCTCGGGTATTAAATTTAAAGTTACCGCGATCAAAATCGTTCGAGAAGCGACTAGCCTCTTCGCTGAGATTTTGTGGACGCTGCTTTAGCTTGTTTATAAGCGCAAGCTTATACTGTTTAAAATCTGACTCTTTTAATGACTCGAGAAGCTTATCTGCCTTTCTATAAAAATCTAGATAGCGTTTATATAGATAGCTAGGAGATTGACTGTTACTTTGCAGCAAAAAGCCAATGCCCCATTGATTGCCTATTGAAGCCGGGTAGGCGAATACAGCGTAACCAAGCTGCTCTTTTGTGCGCAATTGATCATAAAACCATGGTTGAATGATATGGCTTAATAATTGGCTGCATGCCATTCCTTCCACTTCATCATAACCTACCGGAATATAAACGGCGCCCAGAGCCGAATCGGTACTGCTGCCTTTATACTGGATATTGGCCAATTGCTTATGATTTAAGACCACATTCTGACCGTGCCACCAAAGCATGCCAGCCGATTTAAGTTGGGCACGGATATTTTGCGACATAACCTGTACCTGCATGGCAGTCATATTACCAACTACCAGCAGCTCTGGCGCAGCCCCTTTAATCAATTGGGTGCGATAATTTTTAATATCAATGATCGTTATTTGATCTAAAAGTGCACGTCTTTCGCTAATATCAGCGCAGGGGATACTAGATAAGGACTGAATAGGTTGCATCGCCTGCTCAAATGCTTTTACTGTTTCGGCTGAATTTAACTGCCCCAGATACCATGCTTTTGCTTGTACCAAATATTTTTCGTTGATCTCAAAATCAATATAGATATTGATTAACCTAGTTAACAATGCTGGCAAAAACTGAGTAAAACCGCTGGCATTTATCGTCAAACCGCAGTTATAGGTTGTATAAAATACAATACCACCAATTGATGCTTGATATACAAGATGATCAAGAGCAATACCAGCAATATAATCCATTAGAAGAAACATCACATGCTCTTTCACACTAGCATCACCTATTTTATTGCGCAGAGAAATAGTGATATCTGCTCTTGGCTCATTTGGAAAATGAATGCTATGCATATACAATGCACGTAATGTCTGTTCATCTAAAACCATTTCTGGTTTCATCATTCTTGGCAAATCCGATTTATTAAGCGTGAAATCATTAGGGATGTAAGGGTTTAGAGTGGGTAGTGATAATAAGATATTTTTTGCTAAATTACCCCAATATCTAAATTGCTTTGCTGTTATGCGATCTACTTGGTATTGAGCGTTAAGAAAATAAGCAACCTTATCATATGGCTCATCAGGGCTGATAATCCATATACGTGCATTATTTGGGATCATACTATTCAGACGTAATTCTATAGCATGCGGATCATATTTATCAGCCACATAAAGCGAATTTAACGAGTCTTTAATAGGCACACGCAGCATGTTATCAACTAACCATTCTATATAATCCATGTCACGGATAATTGATGGATATCGAAAATCAATATCAAGAACATGAGCGATTTCATTAAAATAACTTTCCCTTACGCCTTGATTACGTATCAGTTTTAAATAACTATATACGGCACTAATCACAAGATCACGCTCTGCTAAACCTTTGTTAGTTAATTCTATGCTAATACAAAATACCCCACCATTGCGATCAACCATAGGATCAGATCCTGCATCAATAGACTCTACTAAACCTTGCTTTTTCAGCCAATCAGATAATGTATTTTTACTGCGGTTAATAATTAAATACGCAATGTACTCATCTGTTTTACTACGGAACAAAGCACTATTATTATCAATGCGATATTCAATTTTCAATATTTTACAAGGTTTTGCTGGTACGTAATGGATAATAATACCCTGCTGTTCTGGTGTCACTACAGGAACTGTAATAGGAGGTACTATTGCATGACGATTTGCAATGCGGCCGAAAGAAATACAGGCTATTTCTGCGAGCTTAGATATCGGCTGATTTCCATAAATAACGCTTACCATTAAATTAGATGAATAGTAGCGATGATAAAATAAGAGTCTCTCCTGCTGCAGATTACTATATGGTTTATTTCTCAGAGTTTCTGTATTACCACCAGAGAAGCGGGCACTAGGATGAAGAGGGTTTAAAGTCTCTGCTGAGACTTGAGCCATGCGCATAGCATCGCAAGAACGCGCCATTGTTAATTCTGCATTAACAGCATTTAGTTCATGATCAGCAATCACTCTATCAAGTAAAGGTGCAGCAATTGCATCAGCTAGTCGATCAACGGCTGGTGATAAAGCATCATTTTCTACTTCTAGATAAAATGCTGTACGATAGGATGCCGTACTGGCATTATGCCTGCCTCCATGTTTTTGGAGAAACTCAGAAAAATCATCAACCTTGGGATATCTCTTGGAACCCATTAAAACTAAATGCTCGAGATAATGTGCTAAACCAAGCTGTGAGTTAGGATCGTCAAGGGATCCTACCGGCAATGCTAAAGCAGCTAGAGATTTAGTTGCATTTTTATCTGAAACTAGAATAACCTGCATCCCATTGTCAAGCTTTATAGCTTGATATAAGCGAGGATCGTTTTGATCTTTATATATTTTTTCAGGAAGGGCTTGCCATCCTACAGGTTTAGTTATGGTCAAACTCATCATTGACCATAAAAAAGATGTACACATAATTAGTAATGTAATTACTTTAAGACATGAAAAGTGCCTGTGCATTAATGATCCAACCATGATTTACCTCAAAATCCACAAATAATATTGTTATTCGAGTATCTAAATAGCAAGAATGTTGGACTGAAAAGAATGAATATTTGTGTACATGCGGTCTTATAAAATATATGCTGAAAACTATGAGGCTAAATTATTGCGTGCCAATGGCGAATAATACTGTTCAGACAATTTCTGAAGATAGCATATCTGCTCATTATCTAAGGTTGGCATCACTCTCTGTATATAAGGATCTGACCTATCCCCTGTCATTCTATAATCACCTTGCCATGAACATAAAAACTTCATTTGTGCTTTAACTTGTATTTCATGATCCCAATTAACTGCATTTGTATGCTTATCAAAACATGCCTTAAGCCATGCCCAGCTAGCTCTAGGTAGCAGGAGGAGTGGACTGCTGCGACCATTGCAATAACCAATTAATAATGGCAATAGTTCTTTTTCAGCATCTTTTAAGGATAAAGGAGGAAAATGCCAAGCTGAGTTTTTACGCCCAAAAAAATGACTCTCACCTTTACCGCCACTTAAAGAATAAAACAGATGCTCAATCCATAACGTCATACCATCTATAATACCTAATACAGCAGGACGATAACGTACTAAACCGCTATCCTGTATATGGTCTAAAGAACCTGTTATCTGTATACCACTGATAATACTATCAATCTCAATGCTGCGGTTAGGCTGTAGATATTGTTTTACCTTTACAGCAAGGTCTAGCATTTCTTGCGCTTGTTTTGCAAAATAAATATGACTAAAAACACCATAAGGTAAAACACCAGCTGAACTAAACTTACGAAATAGAGTATTAATATCGCCATCGTTTATCAACCGGTTCAATATCTGGCTATTTATCGTATAATTATTAATATAATCCACCACAAAAGGTTCTTCGTCACTTAGTTTGTTTAATTCTAATGAGAAGTTCACCCCAAGACGCATCTGGAAGAAGGCGCGCACAGGATGACGATAAAAACGAATAAGCTCATCGAGAGTAATGACAGAAAGGGTTTCTGGAGGCAATGGTAGACCAAAATATTTAGATGTTTCACCAATAGCTGAAACATCACGCAACCAATCACTATTGTAGCTTTGTCTTTCACTAGTCTTTAAGTAGCTTCCTGTTTTAAAAGAATTCAATTCATGCTTAATCTGTAGATATTCAGTAACTCGCTCTGCACTGCAATCAAGGTCCATAGACTCATCTCCAGCTATATAATGGCTTTGGGCAATATATTCTATAAGTTCGCTAACCATGATTGATGGATTACGTAGAGAATTATCCTGAATAGACCTACTTATATAACTGATATAGAAATATTTCTGAGCTGATAGCAGTGCTTCAAGGAACAAGTATCGATTATAAGATCTACTGTTTATATCGCCACATGCGGGATGGCGAGCTATTAGGTCAAAGCTCATCGGCACAGTAGTATCCTTGAAGGCACTATCATTTGCACCTAGTAGACAAACTACTTTGAATGGGATCGAAGTCATAGACTTAAGAGTACAGAAGTTAACATATCCAGATAAAAAGCATTGTCTTATATTTTGTTTATCCAAACTTGATACCAATTTATCACGAAGAATCGATATTTCTATAACCCGCGGATACTCAGCCTGCATTCCATGACTAATAATATTTCGCCATTTCTGATCTATAAAGTTATGAATTACCTTAGTTTTAGTATTTTGAACGAAGAAATCATTAATGATTTCACGACATACTGGTTGCCATTCTTGCAACGTATATTCCGTGCTAAGTCGGACACTCCATTGATCAAGCTTCATTAAAAAATCAGCTAATTTACCAACTAATTCCGCAATCAGCCCACTGGATTCATTATAAGGAAGTACCCCGTTCCAATCCCCAGCATCGCTGTCCATCGCATATCCAAGCAACATGCGTGTTAAACCAAACTGCCATGTATTCTGTCCTATTATTGGCAGGCTTAGTCTTAGTATATTATTATTATTTAACCCCCACCGAATACCAGAATCATTAATCCAATGATGTAAAAAATCTAGATCTTCTTTATTGAAACCATAATGTTCAGCTAAAGATGGTAATTCTAGCAAAGACCAAACATTCTGAGAGGTAAATCGACTATTAGGTAAGTCAAGCAACATTAGAAACGTCTGAATAACCGGATTTTCTTGACTAATTTTACAGTCAGAAATAGAAAAAGGTATGTAGTTTTGACAACTAGTATTGCCAAAAATGGCCTGTATAAAAGGCCTATAGATATCAAGATCTGCAGCAATGACTATGACATCATCTGGAACCAGAGAAAGATCTTCATTAAACAGATCCAGTAATCTATTGTGTAACATTTCAATTTCATGATGCGGAGTGTGACAGAGATTTATGCTAATGCTGCGATCTCCTATATTTAATAGTCTTTTTCCTATGCTATTATTAATCTCTTCTGAACTATTTGTGACTTTACTATGGTTTTCTAACTCTAGAATATCTCTTTGAATACGAGTAAGTAAGTTATCTTGAGTTAATTCAACAAAGGCATATACTTCCTTTAGATCACACTGAGATAAGAGATTTATATAATCACTTCCCAACATTCCCCAGGATGCCAGTAAAGGATTAATCCGTTCTTGACTACGACCTGCTTTAAAAGGATCGTATAATCTCTGATAATTTTTAGATATAGCAATAGTATTAGGCTGTTTAATATTATAGTAAATTTTACTATTCTGTGTTTTATCTAGACATCCATCATCTTTAATATCATGCCAATTATGTCGACAAGGATTGTTAAACATTAAATGCACGTCAATGTGATTTCCTAATGCTTTTAAAATATCTAAATAGATTGGGGGTAATGATATAATTCCATAAATAAAAATACGCTTGGGCAGCCCTAGCGGACACTCTGTGGCATGTTCTAATATGGACTTACACTTTTTATATAAATTAGCAATATGCAATGCAGGATGTGTAAGATTAGTAGTATTCTCTTTTAACGCTACCCACAAGAGCGCCTGCCACCTCTGTGATTCATCTAGTCCATCTATTAAAATACCCTGTTCCCAAAGATTTATCCATTCCGGACGATATACTAAGTATTGTTTATAAAGATCAGCCAAGCAGGATGCGAGTTGATAATGTTTACGATTATCTGTGTCATTAGCTATATAATTCTCTAAAAGACCAAATGCTTCATGATCTAACTTTGCGGATAATAACCACATCAGTTTCCAAGTCATTACATCTTTATTAAAAACATTATCTTTGGGGAGACCTGGTATTAAAATAGTAAATAAATTCCATATAAAAGTAGAAGGGGAAGAAAACTTAATATTAGCTGCAATACCTAATTGTTTAGCCAATTCTATTTGCACCCATTCTGCTATACCATGGCATTGTAACAAGATAACTTCTTGTTCTAAAGGATTCTGCAAGGATTGACTTTCCATTAGTTCAGCAATTATATGCTTAAGCATATAAAATGTATTTGAATGATAAACAATAAACATGCTGTCTTCAACAAAAGGGAAATAATACGTTTTGGATAAAATATCAGATAGATATATACTGAATCTTTCTAATAGCTATAAAAATAAGAATGTTTATTTATAACTAAACTAGTTTATTGTCAATGATATTCAGTTAATGTATAAAGTAATACCTAAATTATTTCATTCCTTACCTACTACCCCAGATCATTATTATAACATGATCAGGATATATTTAATCAACTGGAAAAGATATGCACATCCATATCCTTGGAATATGCGGCACTTTTATGGGCGGTCTTGCACTGCTAGCTCGTTCTTTAGGGCATCACGTTACTGGCTCTGATTCTAATGTCTATCCGCCTATGAGCACGCTACTAGAAAAAGAAGGGATCAATATTATGGAAGGGTATCATCCATTACATATAGCACCAAGAACTGATTTGGCTATTATTGGTAATGCAATGGCGCGGGGCAATCCTTGTGTAGAAATTATTTTAGAGCAAGGAATACCATATGTTTCTGGTCCTCAATGGCTACATGATGAAATTCTGCAATATCGCTGGGTTATTGCGGTTGCCGGTACGCACGGGAAAACCACAACTGCAGGTATGATTGCATGGATCCTAGAAGAACGCGGATACGAACCCGGCTTTTTGATTGGCGGTATACCTGGTAATTTTAATGTTTCTGCACGTATTGGAAATAGTCCATTTTTCGTTATAGAAGCTGATGAGTATGATTCTGCTTTTTTTGATAAAAGAGCTAAATTTGTGCATTACTGCCCACGTATATTGATTCTTAATAATCTTGAATTTGATCATGCAGATATATTCGAGGATCTCAAGGAGATTCAAAAACAATTCCATCATTTAGTACGTTTAGTACCTGAGAAAGGGCATATTATTTTTCCCTCTAATGATGCAAATCTTAAGCAAGTAATAGAAATGGGTTGCTGGAGCACACAAGAAGAAATAAAAGGAAAACAGGAAAATTGGAATACACTTCAGTTGAATAATGAGGCCAGTAATTTTGAAGTATTGCTAGGCGGAAAAGTGATAGGGGCAGTGCACTGGAGCTTAATCGGAGAATACAATATGCATAATGGCCTTATGGCAATTGTTGCGGCTCATCATCTAGGAATATCACCCTCTGATTCTTGCCGCTCTTTAGTAGATTTCATTAATGCTCATAATCGTTTAGAGCTAATTGGTGAAGTATTTGGTGTAAAAGTATATTATGATTTTGCTCATCATCCGACAGCAATTATGTCGACAATAGGTGCTCTACGCAGTAAGATAGGTAAAACAGCGCGCATTCTTGCTGTGCTCGAACCTCGATCTAACACCATGAAAATGGGTATATCCAAAAACGATCTAGCGCCTGCGATGAGTTGCGCTGATGAGGTATTTTTATTCCAACCCCCAAATATCTCATTATTAGTCCTAGAAGTAGCAAAATATTGCATTCAGCCTGTGCATTGTAGCGCAGATATTGATTTTCTGGTTAACATGATTGCAAAAAAAGCTCAACCAGATGACTATATTCTTATAATGAGTAATGGTGATTTTGAAGGAATTAAAGACAAGATATTAAAAACCTTAAAAGACAAGGAGGAAAACAGTAAAAAATAATATGAATATGCTTGATTAGAAATCTATTAACTAAATATTATTCACCTAATACTTATTATAATTATAATAAAATTTAAACTGCCCAATCATGCTTGATAAAATAAAGACTGACTATTCTTTTAGTGATTCATCAAATTAGATAAATGATGCATGAAAAACATAACTGACCTATTTGCATTAGATAATGCATTTGGTTTAATGCACTGAGATAGGTATGATCTGCTACCCAGCAAGAGTATATAATAGTTTCTATCTTACAGAAACCTAGGTAATTTGTAGAGATTCTTATCAGAAATCATTATCTATTATTTGAGTCAATCCCTAAAGAAGACACTAAAAGAGTATTATAAACAATACTACAGATTCTCGATAAACAGGGAGCACTGACTTATCATATCAATAATAGCACCTACTATCAAGAATTTTATAGAAGAAAGAGCAAATTCTGCCAGAAAATAGAATTGAATAATAAAAATGTATAAAGTTAGATATATCTAGTTACTATCTTTTATGAAATGATAGTGACATTCTTGTTCAGCAGATCAATTTCCGAATAAGATTACTGTGAAATATAGTTTTATGTTAGGAACGTAGAAAGTTAATAAAAATTTTTCATAAAAGATATGCTGTACATATAGCATATATAGTGCATATTTATACAAAAATATTAACAAATTCTAAAAATAAATTAGGACATTCCTGATCTCTATTTGCTAAGAGGAATAAGATGCATTTCCTTAAAAAATAGATATAGTAACCCAAGGGCAATAGATATAAATGTGATAACTTAATCAAAGTAAAATCTACTCAACAGGACTGTAGAAAGCAATACTTTTACTGAAATTAAGTTTATATAAGATTTACAAGGCAATAATTGAACAAATTATGTAATAATAATTGAGTTGTAATCTTCATTAAGTCAAAACTCATTCATTTTATATGTCTGTATTTAGTTTACCTCGCGTTCTTTTAATTTTGCTATTTAAAATATTTTTAGATCTTCGAGTATCATGAAATCAACTAATATTTTATAACAACATATAAGGTAATTAAAACGTCATGATGCGTATGCAATCTTTAATTGCTATTACCATATCTATTATAACTCTGGTAAGTTGCTCTAGCTACCAGAATTTAATATCTAATCATCTTCCCTCTGAAATTTATGCTACAGCCCAGCAAAAGTTACAAGACGGTAACTTTAGAAAAGCTATTATACAACTAGAATTATTAGATAACTATTTTCCTTTTGCTAATTATGCGCAACAGGTTCAGCTAGAACTTATCTACGCTTATTATAAAGCAGATGATTTACACATGGCCAAAACATTAATAGATCGTTTTATGCATTTGAACCCAACACATTCTAATGCTGATTATGTCTTATACATGCGTGGATTAATTAGTATGGCTTTAGATGAGCAGGATATGAAGATTTTTTTTAGTATTGATCATGCTGACTGCAATCCAGATAATGCTCGCCAGGCATTTAGGGATTTCAATGAGCTGGTTAATCACTATGATAATAGTCAGTATGCTGCAGATGCTACAAGGCGTCTGATTTATCTCCTGAATCGTTTAGCGGAGTATGAACTATCGGTTGCACAATACTACAACAAACGTCAAGCTTATGTTGCTGTTATTAACAGAGTAGAAACCATGCTACGTGACTACCGTAATACTCAAGCAACTCGCTATGCTCTACTGTTAATGCAGAATGCATATAAACAGATTCATCTTAACGATCAAGCGGATAAAGTCTCCAGAATTATTGCCGAGAATCACCTAAGATAACGCATCATATCCTATAGGTTGAAATCTTTAAGTATATAGTATGACTATACTGCTATTAATGCGGCAAATATCAACTGATTAATTGATAGGTTAGTATGCTATAAAGTAGTAGTTTATAAACATTAAGTATAATATTAATATGATTGCTACTATTGAAGATAGTTCGTTGTATTCCAATTGATAATAATCACAGAGTGACTATAATTTGTTCAATTAGGCTGCTATATTCAATGTTTTTACTATTTATGATATCTGTCATGAATACAGTGGCTGGATAGAAATATCTTTTCTAAAATATAGCATAATATTCTAAATAAACAGCAATCAATTCTTTAATATAGATTTACTCAAGTTAGATTAATATCAATTAATATTATTATTTCTATAATAATGCATTAATTAATTTTATTCATGCACTTTGCTATAATATTCATCTGAATGACTAGGCGATAATAAGGTATTCCTTAATATGTCTTCCTTCAAAATTTAAAGTACAGATTTATATATCAAATATAGCGCTGTAGATCTTTCTGCTAGATTACATGCAAAAATAATTTTTAGATAACAGAAACAGTTTTAGCAGTTATAAACTTTAGCAAAAAATACTAGAACAGATTATAAATCAGGAAAATAATTGCCTCTGCAAAATACATAATCCAATCAAAAATAGAAGTTATTTTAATTACTTATCAGCTCTATTTTATAACTTAAAACTGCATACAGTAGCCATCTTATACTATAAGATAATAATGCAAATATAATTTTTTTCTGATTTATAAATATTGTAATGAAAGAAATGATTCAAAACAATCAGACATAATTTATAAGGACCTAAAAAATGACGCATTATTTCAAATAAAAGATATGACAATTTTGATCTCTTGATTACTCGATCAGATCAAAGATGCATTTAACATTCTAAATAGAGGATTGATGAAATTAGAATAAATTTATTTTAAGTTAGTATAAAAGTATTATAATAAATTTTTAAGTATATCGTAGGAAGATAACTAATCGGCTCTTTAGATTGATGAATTAAATATTGTAACTATTTTTGGTTACTTAGCTTTATTTTTGAGTTGATAAAATCTGAATTAAGACTAACATAATCTATCTTGCTAACTTGATTATAATAAATATGAGTACTCCTAATTATCAATAATTAATTATTACAGAGGATATATTAAATCATCTGCCTATTTGAATTTTAATAAGGAGATAACTGTATTTTTGAGAATCATTCACCCTAATAGTCTAATGAGAATTCAGAAAATATCTATAAAATTCTTTAGATATTGAAAATTTCAATTAATTAATAACTATTAGTTATACAAAGATAAAATAAAGAAAATAAATTTATATTTTAGGGATTGCTTTTTCAGTTATAACTGCATACTTAGAATCTAAGATGATTGATGTTATCGTAACTAGATATATATATTGCTCTAGTTATTACAAGACATTTATAATACACCAAATGTATAATTTATCTTATATATAATTATAGGAGATTAATAATTTTACAGTAGAAATAAATCTAGATAGATTAATTTTAATCAAATATAAAATAAATAAAACATTAAATATTTTTTAATATACCATTATTATTATAACTAGCAGAAATCTCAATGAAATACCAAAAAAATAAAGATATAGAAGATGAGTGGAAGTGGAAATACTTAGTAAGAAAATACCATGAAGGTCAGTCTATTACCCGCTATATGGAAAACGATCTGAGCCAACAGGCTGTCATTTTACTATTCAATATTGAGAACAAACATGAGCATGTCCAAGATTGGATCAGGAACCACATGAACCCTGATCTAGAGAAAAAGATCAAACAAAGTATTCGTGCAAAACGTAAACGTAAATCTAATGCTGAAAGTATAAATGAGCGTAAAAAATCAATTGATTTAGAATATTTAGTTTGGCAACATCTATCTAAACTTGCAAAGAGCCTCCGTAGCACTCTATCAGACACTATTATGCACTTGCTAGAAGATGCAGAGGAGAAAGAAAAATATGAAAAGAAGATATTATCACTAAAAAAAGATCTGCAGTCGTTTATCCTGAACAATAATCAGTGATAAAGTACAGAAAAATATGTTTCTGTCTAAATATCAATACAATTGATATTGTATATAGAATATTTTTTAAAATATTGACCTTCTTTTAAGTAAGAAAGAATATAGTATTCATAGGTAAATATAGACGATTATACTGTAACATTTCTCAAGAACATATTATATTTAGCAGATAAGTTTAATAGTATATTTAATGAATGTCTTATACTAAGAATACCATAAATAAATTGCATAACTCATTAGAGTTGATGGATTAAATTTTATAATAATATTTTTACAATACCATGCGTTAAAGTATCAAATTTATCTTTTATATTTCAAATAATACATAACTATTATAAATAATTTATCCAAAAAGCATATAAATAATATCCTGCTAATAGCAGAGCAAATATTTCAATTAAATAAAGTAAACAATATTAAGATATAACATCTAAATTAGTAGATGTTATAATTAGCTCTAATATTAAAGCCACTCCTGACTTTAATATTATTGAAAGTGAATAATAGAGTTATCGATTTTATCGAATAGATAAATCAAGTAATAAAGTGGAACAACCTATTAATTAAGATGAATGCTTTAGGTAGATTACATATACCATATTATTAGTATTATTATAACTATTGCGGCTTTAACTATATATATGTTCGGATATAGTTATCCTAAGAAGAAGCGGTATAACATACAAATTATTCTATTAATAAATATTAATTATTTTTAAATTTTTAAAAATATTTCTTGCAAAGCAGGAAAGCCATTAGATTCTAGATGATATAAGAAAGTGATCTATTTTAAGAATCGTACAATAATATTTTTTTTCTTACAATCGATTACGATTACATATCATCATATTTCTGTGTAACAAAGTATTAATACCTTTGAGCAGTATACAGATACTATGTAGTATAAAAACGCTGTGATAAAAATTAATATTTAATGTTATACACATTTATTCTCTTAGTAAGATTCATGAAATTTTGAAATAATAAAACTAATGATATATTAGCATTAGATCAAAATGGTTTGGACGGCAGATACTTTCCATCCATAGTGATGACAGCGCGAGAACCACCCTCCGGGTCTTTTACTTTTTTAATGTCCATCTTGAAGTTAATTGCACTTATAATACCGTCACCAAACTGTTCGTGTACTAAGGCTTTTAGAGTAGTGCCGTAAACATTTAATATTTCGTAGAAGCGATAAATTGTCGGATCTGTTGGAATACATTGTTGCATAGAACCACGGATAGGAATAGCCTGGAGTAATTCCACGGATTCTGGGGATAATTCTAATTTTTTCACAATATTCTTAGCAATGCGCAAAGGCAATGGATGTTGTCCTAATAAAGCTGCTGTCACAAATACTACATTCATATTAGTATCATCGGCAAGATCCTGCCATGATATTTTTTTAGCTATTTTTGCCGCAATAATATTTTCAGTTAACGATATGCGAGAGGCTTGAGTAACTAGTGTTTGCGTCATAACGAGCTCATAAATAAAATAAAAATTTAGTTGTTATTTTAAAATAATCATTTTCTATGAAAGATAATACGGACTGCTAAGTTTTAACTCGATCTTTGTCTTATTTCAGGTAATAAATTAAGAATGGCTTATTAAAAATATTAAAATTGTCAAGAAGCATCACTACGTCATAGTATATATATGTTTATGGTATCGCATATTTTAGAAAATATCAATTTAATTCAATAGAATAGAGTTATCCTATAACGAAAAGAATATCTCTTTAATATATAGATATTTTATCATTTATTCCTAAGAGATGTCTAACACTGAATCAGTGATTTTAAGATCTCTTCATAAGTATATAAATACTAATCAGTAAAAATAAAATACTTGGTAGTAATGCACCTAAAATAGGTGGCACACTATACACTAAACATAAGGATCCTAAAGTATGATCCAAGACATAAAATAAAAAACCAAAGCTAAGACCGGTTAATGTTCTTACACTCATCGAGACGCTGCGCAGTGGGCCGAAAATAAAAGAAAGAACAATCAACAGCATAACTGCAACAGACAAAGGGGTAAAAATCTTGCTCCACATATTTAATTGATAACGCGAGGATTCTTGTCCATTTTTTTTTAGATACTTCACATAATTATAAAGACCGTTTATAGAGAGAGCATCAGGATTCATTGCAACTACACCTAGTTTATCCGGAGTTAGACTAGTTTGCCAAAAATCGTTTAACTTGTGTAAAACTACAATCCTTTTGGAATCAATAAGGTCAGATTCTTCAACTTGTGATAGTTTCCATTGATGTTCTTCAAAATGAGCGGAAGTAGCGTGAAGAAACTTCCGTAAATGATGTTCGCGATCAAAACTATAGATACTAACACCCTGAATATTATTCTCACCTTTAACATGCTGAATAAAAATAAAGTCAGTACCATCTTTAGCCCATAAACCATGCTGAGTAGAAAGTAATGAACCACTATACATCTGCTGAGTACGATAGTTACGCGCAGCCTGTTCTCCTTCAGGAGCAATCCACTCGCCAATAGCCATTACAATAATGACAAGAGGGATTGCAGTTTTCATTACTGAGTAAGCAATCTGCAAACGAGCATAGCCTGCAGCCTGCATAACAACCAATTCACTATGTTGTGCTAGCATGCCTAAGCTTAACAATGCCCCGAGAAGAGCAGCCATAGGAAAAAAAACTTCAATGTCTTTAGGAACACTTAACAAAGCATAAATACCAGCGCCAAAAACAGAATAATTTCCTTGTCCTACTTTACGTAACTGATCAATGAATTTAATTATCCCAGATAATGAGACAAGTATAAATAGCGTTACCATAATAGTAGTAAAAATATTACGCCCAATATAACGGTCTAATACTCTAAGCATCAGTACTCTCCCTGCCTAGTGATTCGTGCACGGATTCTACGCATAGGCAAGGTATCCCAGATATTTAAAGCAATAGCTAGCACGAGGTAGAACCCATTTACTATCCATAACGAAATTAATGGATCAATTTTTCCTGCGGCAGCCTCTGAGCGTTGGGTTCTTTGTATTAAAAAAAAGATTAAATAAAGCAACATGACAGGTAGCATGTTCAACACTCTTCCTTGACGCGGATTAAGTTCGATCAATCCAATTACCATAAGTGCCATAACAAATACGGAGAATACTAAAGTGATACGCCAATGAAACTCAGCACGAAAATCATTTTCTTTGGAATTCCATAGCGTCTTCATTGAAGCCTGTTCTACATTACTTGGTTTAAGAGGTACACTTTGATGCCCAATTATTGCTTCATAGTCAACAAAACTCGTAATACGAAAACCTCGCAACAATACTGTACTTTCATAGCAAGCGCTTGTATCTAGAAATACTTTATGGGCACCATCTGGAAGTACTTCTAGATGTCCGGTATCAGCGACAATAATAGATGGATATTGCATGTTTTTGGGGTGTATCTGAGCTAAAAAGACATCTTTAAAATTCTTTCCTTGTACATCTCCTATGAATAATACATAATGACCATCTTTAGAAGTCTGGAATTGCCCTGCCACCATAGATGCTAAACCTGGATTAGCCTTTGCCTCTGCAATAACTTTGGCTGAGTAGAATGATGACCAAGGACATACCCAAAACGCGTTGATCAATGCAAAAAATCCAGTAACACAGGCAAGAAGCATTGCAGTTTTAATGAGTGATTCCTTACCTAAACCACAAGCATGCATAACAACAATTTCACTTTCATTATAAAGTTTAGTTAGAGTCATTAATAAAGCAAGAAATAAGCTAAGCGGCAGAATAAGCTGAGCTAACTCGGGTAAACCTAGACCAAGGAGAGATAATACTAGATTTGTTGGCATTTCTCCTTCAACTGCTGCCCCGAGTATTCGTACCATTTTTTGGCAAAAAAAAATTAATAACAAAATACATAAAATGGCGATTTGACTCTTTAATGTTTCACGTACTAAGTATCTAATGATAATCACTATTATTTCGCCTGTAGAAATTTTTCTTTTGCAGAAAATAGATTATATCTGTAATATCCTCTTATTTAATGAATATTATCGAGGGCATCATAATCATAGTTTCATGAAATAGTTTTCTCAATGATACCTTCTAAATATCAGATAATTAAAAATATCTTTTATAAGATAATAGGAATTATTATTAATCAAAATAATAAAATGATGTAAGAAAATAATATACTTAAAAATAGTAATCAGTAGCTATGATTTATCAAATAACAAAAATAATTGTGTCATTATCTTTAACTAAAAGAAAAATAAATACATATTATATCACTCCATGACTACTAATAAGTCATTCAATCATCAATAATCTCTTGATCATTATCAGCAACTATGTTCTTTTCTCTTTAAATTATCTGAATATTATGTTTGGATAAAAATAATATTTTTAATAAAACTTATAATAATATATCCAAGATATGAATATTAAAAGGATCCTTTACGAAAACTAGTAATCCATACTTATTGATGTTATAAATAGCCTCTATGGAAGAAGATTATGTATTAACATCATACAATATTTATATAAAATATTCCCTAGATCATCTCAAAATATAGCACAGCAAGCATTAGAATACTGTCGGTATTATTATGTTCTAATACCTCATTTATAAATAAAAAATAAATAGTTTAATAAATAGTAATGGCATATAACTGCTAATTTATATATTTGTTGTTATATTGTCTTACTTATAATCCTTACTTAGTCAATAAAATAATATTAATAAATATAATATACCATATTTATCATTACATTTAATTAATGTGCACTTGGCTGGAAAATATATAATAATAATAAAATATTAAAATCCTTATAGGTTAAGTAAAATTTGTTCTACATAAGACTAGTATCATATACTTAAGTAACAACTCCAAAAATATATTTTCTAATCTGCTAAGTGATCCCCAGTCTTCATGTTATATTATCGATAAATTCTAAATATTGTTTGATAGTCAAAATAAAATTTAGATGATTGATTAGACTTATAATATATTTTTTAATCTTAACTCATTATAAAATGTCGTAATGACTACACATAAAATTACGTGATTTCATATCATATTATAGGGTAATATAATATCTTAGCATTAAAACAATTAGCATATCTCAGTACCTGAGATATAACCGCCAATTATGATGATAAGAGAGGAAGTTAAGAACTGTATCTTACATGGTCATCAAATGATGATAGTTAATCTAATACACATAAGAAGCAATATTTTAAATAAACACGCATTAAGCAGCTATATTTGAAATTCAGGAGAATACATGGATTTTAGTGTACAAAGCAGTAACTCAGAAAAACAATCTAGCGCCTGTATGATCATAGGTATTTTCGAATCACGCATACTATCACCAATAGCAGAAAAATTAGATAAAATTAGCGCCGGCTATATTAGTGCACTACTAAGACGTGGTGAATTAGAGGGTAAAATTGGTCAGACTTTATTATTGCACAACGTTCCCAATATACTCTCAGATCGCATATTACTCATCGGATGCGGTACAGAAAACGAGCTTAGAGAACTTCAATACAAAAAACTCATCCAGAAAACTATCCGCACGCTGCAATACAGGGGCTCGACAGAAGCGGTTTGTTTCCTAACGGAGTTACATGTCCAGGGACGCAATATTTATTGGAAAGTGCGACTAGCCGTAGAAACGATTGAAGAAACTATTTATAATTTTAAAGAGTTTAAAAACAATCAAGCAGAGCAACACCGTATACTGAATAAAATTATCTTTAACGTCCCAAGTTGCTCTGAATTAACTATATCCAAACGCGCTATAAAACATGGATTAGCAATTGCATCCGGTATAAAAGTAGCTAAAGATTTTGGAAATATGCCGCCCAATATTTGTAATGCAGAATATCTAGCTTTGCAAGCTCGCCAATTATCAGATACCTTTAGTCCTAAAGTTCGTACTATTTTGATTGGCGAACAAAAAATGAAAGAGCTAGGTATGAATGCTTATCTAGCTGTAGGACAAGGATCTACGAATAAATCAATAATGTCAGTCATACATTATCAAGGGAAAATAAATTCAGACGATAAACCGATAGTATTAGTTGGCAAAGGTTTGACCTTTGACTCAGGAGGTATTTCTATTAAACCTTCAGAAAATATGGACGAAATGAAATACGATATGTGTGGAGCTGCGTCCGTTTACGGCGTCATGCAGGTAGCTGCTGCGCTACAACTTCCACTAAATATTATTGGCGTGCTAGCTGGCTGCGAAAATATGCCCAATGGAAATGCTTATCGTCCGGGCGATATTTTAACCACGATGAGTGGCCAAACAGTTGAAGTTCTTAATACCGATGCAGAGGGTCGCTTAGTACTTTGTGATGTTCTGACCTATGTTGAACGCTTCGAGCCAGAAGTAGTTATTGATGTTGCAACACTGACTGGAGCATGCGTAATAGCTTTGGGGCACGGTTTAACTGGGCTAATGACGAATAATAATCTATTAGCTTCAGAATTAATTAGAGCATCAGAAGAGGCTAGTGACCATATTTGGCGTTTACCTATCGTGGATCAATACGAAGATTACCTGGATTCTAACTTTGCTGATATGGCAAATATTAGTAGGCGTCCTGGAGGTGCTATCACTGCAGCTTCTTTTTTATCTAGATTTACGCGAAAATATCACTGGGCTCATCTGGATATAGCAGGTACTGCATGGCGGCCTGGTCACTCCAAAGGTGCTACAGGAAGACCTATCGCTATGTTATCTCAGTTTCTATTAAACCGTGCTGCTCTAAGTATAGATAAGAATGCTTAAAATATTAGTATCAAATCAGGTAGCTTTCATGATACTGCTTGCATATTGGTGTTTAGAAAAAGTTTTTTTGTTTTAATAATCTAATAAATTTTGCATGTACTCATATGAATACAACTTAATTAAGAAGGTTATCCTCTGTTTTTGAATACAAGCAACCTGAGTAGCACATTAGATATTATAAAAGATCTGGCATGTTACTCTAACTGTCAACAATGAAGATGTATAAGAGAATTCTTATTGATTTACAATATCAAGCGAAGATAATAAAACTGGATAAAGCATTACTGGTTTCTAATCATATGTATTCTTACCGGATAATATAGCTAGTGCGCAGAATACAAAGATATAGCCTTAGTAGAGCTATAAATCCGGAAACCAGGTAGACATATATAATATAAATTTATGATTTACCTAGATGATGAATATACACATTTTATAACCTCTTTCATGATGCAATTAGACTTGGTGCCTTCTGAAAAATGTGAAAGCAGTTAGCAACTGACCACTATAAATACTACTTAGAGCTTTATTATAATTACATTAAGCCGCGCACCAATCACATTGATTGATAAGAGCCAGAAAAGAAGCACTATGAAAAAAACATATAATCCGAAAAACATTGAGCAAACACTTTATAAACACTGGGAACAGCGGGGTTACTTTAGGCCAAATGACGATAGTAGTAAAGAAAGTTTCTGTATTATGATACCACCTCCTAATGTTACTGGAAATCTACATATGGGACATGCTTTTCAGCACACTATTATGGATATAATGATCCGCTATCAGCGAATGCAAGGCAAAAATACACTATGGCAGGTAGGCACCGATCACGCTGGTATTGCTACTCAAATGGTTGTCGAGCGCAAAATAGCAACTGAAGAAGGTAAAACACGCCATGACTATGGACGTGATGCTTTCATTGATAGAATATGGCGTTGGAAAAAAGAATCTAGTTGTAACATCTCCTATCAGATGCGTCGTCTAGGTAATTCAGTTGACTGGGATCGTGAACGCTTTACGATGGATGCTTGTCTCTCTAAAGCAGTTAAAGAAGCATTCATTCGATTGTATAAAGAAGATCTAATTTACCGCGGTAAGCGCCTAGTAAATTGGGATCCAAAACTACAAACTGCTATTTCAGATCTAGAGGTTGAAAACCGCAAAACCAATGGCTTTATGTGGTATCTCCGTTATCAGATTGCTGACGGTGAGAAAACAAACAACGGAAAAGATTATATAGTAGTTGCCACAACACGGCCAGAAACCCTGTTTGGTGATACCGCTTTGGCTGTGAACCCAACAGATCTACGTTACAAAAATTTAAATGGTAGATTCGCATTAATACCTTTGATTGGCCGACGCATTCCTATTATTAGCGATCAGCACGCTGATATAGGTAAAGGAACTGGCTGCGTTAAAATAACACCAGCTCACGACTTCAACGACTATGAAGTTGCTCGTCGCCATGCACTTCCTATGATTAATATTCTAAATTTTGATGGCAAAATACGTGAGAAAGCTGAGGTATTTGATACACAAGGAAAAAAAATCGAAGCTTATAGTGCAGATATACCCCAAGAATTCTGTAGTATGAACCGTTTTGAACTTCGCCGCGCCGTCATTAGGGCTTGTGAAGAATCTGATCTACTAGTGCAAGTCCAGCCTCATATTCTTACTATTCCTTATGGAGATCGTAGTGGAGTTGTTATCGAGCCTATGCTTACTGATCAATGGTACGTACGCACTGAACCTCTATCAAAAAGAGCAATAGAAGCTGTTAAAAAAGGTGAAATACAGTTCGTACCTAAGCAATATGAAAACATGTACTATTCTTGGATGACTGGCATTCAAGACTGGTGTATTTCTCGTCAACTCTGGTGGGGGCATCGCATTCCAGCTTGGTATGACATAGAAGGCAATATCTTCTTAGGAAAAAGTGAAGACGAAGTCCGCAGCGAGAATAACATGAGTGCTGCAGTAGTATTAAAACAAGATGATGATGTTCTAGATACCTGGTTCTCTTCCGGACTGTGGAGTTTTTCAAGTCTAGGATGGCCTGAAGAAACAGAAGCACTAAAAACTTTTTACCCAACAAACGTATTGACCAGTGGTTTTGACATTATCTTCTTCTGGATAGCACGCATGATCATGTTAAGTATGCACTTCATGAAAGATAAACATGGAAAGCCCCAGATTCCATTTAAAACTGTTTATATAACAGGCCTTATTCGTGATGAAAAAGGACATAAAATGTCTAAGTCTAAAGGCAATGTTATCGATCCATTAGATATGATAGATGGTGTCTCTTTATCAGAATTAATTAAGAAGCGCACTAGTAATATGATGCAACCACAGCTAGCTGAATCAATTGCGAAACGTACCCAAAAACAATTCCCTAAAGGAATTGAGGCACACGGAACTGATGCTCTTCGCTTCACCTTAGCAGCGCTATCTTCTACGGGGCGTGATGTTAACTGGGATATGAACCGTCTTAAAGGTTACCGTAATTTTTGTAATAAGCTTTGGAACGCTAGCCGCTTTGTCCTGATACATACCAAAAATCAAGATTATAACCTGTCTGCAGGATTAACAATCCTGTCTAGAGCTGATCGTTGGATTTTATCTGAATTTAATCAGATGTTAAAATCCTACCGCACAGCGCTAGATCAATATCGTTTCGATCTAGCCGCTAATATTTTGTATGAGTTTACCTGGAACCAGTTCTGCGATTGGTATCTCGAAATCACTAAACCAACCATGACAGATGGTTCGATAGCTGAAATGCGTGGCACAGGTCACACAATGATTACCGTACTAGAGGCTCTGCTACGCGCTGCACATCCGATTATCCCATATATCACCGAAACTATATGGCAAAAAGTAAAGCATTTAAAATGTATTACTGATGATACAATAATGTTGCAACCATTCCCTAAATATGATGAATCTAAAGTTGATAAGATTTCCTCGGACGATCTAGTTTGGATCAAAAAATTAGTAATTGCTATACGCAATATTCGTTCAGAAATGAATACTCCCCTCAATAAACCACTAGAACTTTTTCTGCGTGAATTAGAAAATGATGCCCAGCGCCGTGTGCAGGAAAATCTAATTTTTATTAAGTCAATAGCAAATTTAGAAAATATTACTATCTTACCTGTTGGCGACATAGGTCCAGTGTCTGTTACTAAAATAGTTGATAGCGCAGTACTACTAATACCAATGGTTAGCTTGTTCGATAAGGATACCGAGCTAGATCGTTTAGCAAAAGAAATAACTAAAATAGAAGCTGAAATCAGGAGAATAGAAGAAAAAATATTTGATAAAAATCTTCTCGCTCATGCGCCTGAGATCATTGTTGCTAAGGAAATTAAAAAGATGAATACTTACATTGAAGCGAAAGCTAAACTGATAGTACAGCAAGAAGTTATTGCTGCATTATAATAAATACTCTTAAGAAAACTATAACGAGATACTTGAAATAATTCTAAGAAATGCCTCATAAAATCTTATAATACTTGAAGAGTAGAATTCTATTACTGTTATCATAATGATCTATCTCAACTATATAGTTAGGCAATCAGTTAGTTGTAATTACTTCGAAAGATCTAAGTCGAATTATTGTTTACCGATTTGTTCACTAACGTAGAATGTGAGGTGACATCTATAGATGCGGCCGCCTAAAGAAGAGCATTAACTATATGTCATTAACAATAAATAAAGCTCAATATGTATCCCGGCGGTCTATGTCTAACTGAAGGGGGGCTAGCCATGTTCGACGTATTAATATACCTATTCGAGACATATATACATACTGCATCAGGCATGCAGGTTGATCAAGATAAATTAACTGATGATTTGACAAGCGTAGGGTTTGAACGAAAAGATATATGTAATGCCCTTGGATGGTTAGAAAAACTTGCTTTTATGCAAGAAACTAATGCACTACCTTACACTTCATGTCAAAAGCCTCATTTAATACGCATTTATGCCTATGAAGAGGTAATGCGCCTGGATAGTACATGCCGAGGGTACTTACTCTTTCTTGAGCAAATACAAGTATTAACTCCAGAAACTAGAGAAATGGTTATTGATCGCGTGATGGCCCTAGATGCGGAGCAGCTAGATCTTGAGGATGTAGAGTGGGTAGTGCTGATGGTACTCTTTAACGTTCCTGGTCATGAATATGCTTATAAGCAGATGGAAGCACTATTGTTCGAGTATAATGATGGCTACCTAAATTAAGGAGTTGATTGATGAATCAATAGAATACTTTTGCAGTTTATTAAATACATAACACAAAAGATATTTTAAGTATTTTAACCCATTACTCGTCCTGAATAGGTATAAAACAAATATAAAAAATATGCAGATATTTTTCTACAGTATAATCGATAGAATATACTAAATTCATCTAAGAGAATAAAAAATAAAAAACAAAAAACAAAAATCATCGCTAAAAAGTATGGTACAAGCATTAAAAAATGCAAAGGTTATAGCTTATCCTACTGAGTCTGTTTTTGGTCTAGGTTGCGATCCTGATAGTGAAACAGCTGTGCATGCATTATTAGAGTTAAAAAAGAGATCATGGGGGAAAGGGTTAATTCTTATTGCAGCAAAATATGAGCAATTACTGCCATATATTGATCGTACAAAATTATCAGAAAAAAAAATCGAACAATTATTTTCTTATAATGAAACACCTATTACTTGGATAATACCTGCTAAAATAACGACCCCTAGATGGTTAATAGGTCATTTTTCTACGATTGCAGTACGAGTTAGTCATTACTCCTTCATCCAAATACTGTGCTCAGAATTTGGTAAGCCTATCGTTTCAACCAGTGCTAATCTGAGCGGTCTAAAGCCTTGCCGTACTGCGCAAGAGGTTCGTTTACAGTTTGGTGATGATTTGCTTTTAATTGATGAAGCAGTTGGTACAAGTCTACAACCATCTGAAATTCGCGATGCTTTAACTAACCAATTATTTAGGCAAGGGTAATACAAATGAAACAATTTGCGGTTTTTGGTAATCCCATTAAGCATAGCAAATCACCAAGAATACATAAGATGTTTTCCGAACAGACGGGAATTGCTCTGAGTTATAATGCTCACCTAACTTCTACTGATAACTTTGATAAAAGCATTAAGTCATTTTTTTCTTGCGGTGGATCCGGAGCAAATATCACGATACCATTTAAAGAACAGGCATATAAACTAGTAGATGAATTAAGTGAAAGAGCCTCATTAGCAGGAGCTGTTAACACGATAAAGGTTTTAAGAGATGGCAGATTGCTAGGAGATAATACTGACGGTATTGGTCTATTGAGTGATATTAAGCGTTTAGGTATGGTCTTTCCTAAAACAAAAATTTTATTAATAGGTGCTGGTGGTGCAGCGCGCGGTATAATACAACCACTATTATCGCTGGGATGTGAGCTGATCATTACTAACAGAACGTATACTCGTGCACAAGAACTATCCAAAATATTTAGTGCTTTAGGAAAAAAAATTACTTCTGTTGATTTTAGTAAACTACAAGACGAGAGATTTGATCTTATAATCAATGCAACATCTTCGGGTATTTATAATGAAATTCCGCAAATTCCCTTTGAAATAATTAATAAAAATACTGCGTGCTATGATATCTTTTATCAAGAAAGATTAACACCGTTCCTGTCCTTGGCAAAGACACAAGGTGTAATACAGCTAGCTGATGGTTTAGGTATGTTAGTAGAACAAGCTGCCTATTCATTCTTACTGTGGAATGAGGTAATGCCAGCAACATCATCAGTTCTAGAAGTCATGCGTAAAGAATGCACACAATTTACATAGAGGATATAGTTTATAGCAATTATCTAATTATTGAAGCACATAAGATTCATATCGTATGTTCTTCAATAATTAGAAGTTGAAATAGATCATCTTTTATGATTAATTTAAAAATTAAATACATGCCAGAAAATAGAATTAATTATCATCTTTTATTTTAAAATAATTAAATTAATAATTCTTAATCTTTTATTGAAAGATAAAATATAAAAAGATATCATAAACACTATGAGTGTTCTAAATAATTATCCTAATAAATTTATCTTCTTAGAAAAGAACGACAGTATATGTACATATAGTACATCTCTGGTATATAATATACTCAATAAGTTAATTTTATTAAGTAGATATGCGACAATATATATTGATTAATTAACCTTACTAAATAAAGTACCTTGATAAACTGATAATGATATAATCTTTACTTGAACTTAATATAATATTGCTCACCATTGTTAATATCCTGAACCATAAATTGTAATAATATAATTATTAATTATTAACACAAACCAAAATCTAATCTAAATATTATATTTATTTAGGTTAACTCTATATTTTAATTATAATATAAAGTTAGGTTATATGAGTAATTAAATGAAATTAATATAATAATTAATTAAATAGTTGATTATATTAATATATTCTTTAGCAGAAACTAAAAATATTATATACTTACAGTAACCATAAAAATATTTAAAAACCAAAAATATATGATAGAAAAAGATACAAATGATAATAATGATTTTATTGCACTAGAATAAATCTTTCTATGTTCACATTATATACGGATGCAGCATTGTTATAAAAGTTCTGTATATACCTTTTGTTTTTATAGCAATAAAAAATCCTATCTTTATTTCATATCATAAAATGATCATATGTCTCTCTTTTATCTACATAATCCGTTGATATCTACTAGAAGGAGATATTATTGTAATATAACGTATGAATAGGAGTGATAAATAATCATAATAAAGATGCAATTATTTAAACTATCTAGCTTATATTCAAGTTATTTTTCATAACTATTTCATAGATATTCTCTTTGCAGATAATATCTATGAAATCCATTTAAAAGTCAATATTGCCTCTACAAATATATGGTATAAGTCAGTTTTATGTCTTATATTTATTTATATAATTGTTGAGAAGATATTTGCTAAATAATAATATTAGAAAATATATCTATGGCTTATAATTGTAAGAGTAAAGTTGTTAAATACATAATAAAATATAAAATAGCAGTCAAGTATACTATTAATAATAATCGTACTATAAATAGAAGAAGTAGTTTTGTATATGCATGTTTGAACTTTCATTGATATATTTTCTTTTTAAATATTATGAGTAATAAATGATTATCAAGAAAACCGGTTAGTATTTATAAACTTATAAAGAATACACTCAGTATAATTTAAGAGCTATTATTTAAATAGTAAATTATATTAAAACATAATATCTATGTAACATATAACATTTATGATATTAGTGAGTTCTAGTAACTAATTTATAAATAGTATAACTATTAGTATTTTAGTAAAATTATTAATACCCATATATAATCCAAAAGCATCATCTATTTGAAATATATTCACCTTAATATAAAATATGTTATTTAGCTATGAGGTTATATTGATTGATATAATACTCACCTATTATTGTACTGTTTTTCTTAATTGATCGAATGCTGTACAATATTAAAAATTAATAGATCATTTATTAACTGTATTGAACTATTTATGACATAATTTGTAATATATTTAAAATATAAGTTTTATCTTAAAATAGTTTGCATGTGTTATATAAACTATACTCAAGATTAATATGCAAACTATATTTGCTGACATACTTTTATTACATGATAAATTCATCTGATCTGATCTGATCTGATCTGATCTTATCCTCATGATATTATCGTAGATAAAATCAAGTTTGATTGTACTAAAGAATAAGAAATACTATTGTGAATAACAATTTCCTGATTTATTGCGAATATTTTCTTGGTATTTCCCTATACTTGGGCACATTAAATGATATAAATCTACTGTTGATAAGAATTTATATGATATGCAATTGCTCAATGTTAAAATCTTAAATCATATCTATATATTAAAAGAAGCAGAAGTTATCAGTAATACGGAATCATAAACCATGCGCCCTAAAATATTTTAGCATTAATATGGGTTTGATCATGCACCCGTAATAGATCTCATATAGGGTTTATTAAAATCTATAAATTAGTAATAGAAATACTGAAAATACTATAGTACTCAGAAATTTTCTTTTTACCTAATGAGAGTACCTTGAATAAGCATATCAATAAAGATAAGACAGAAAATAACTAGGGAAGCAGGCACAACAGTTTATGATGCTCAATAATTAATTTCCTTAATCAAGATAATAATAAGTGTCCTAAACATTTTACTAAAGTAATTAGATGGATTTTTAGTATTTTTTATTTACAATAGCTAACTACAAACATATTTAGCGCTAGCAGATAGAACTCAGATAATTTAACTTAATAACTTGCTTAATCTTAATTAAATTAATAATTTAATGTTCTAATATCACTACTTGCATATTACATATGATTTTTAATCATCTTCTCCATTCACTAGAACTAAAAAGAGATACTTGATTTTCTTTACTAAAATAAATTATGATCGGTTGACTGTACATGCTGATTATTGCAGGAATTATGCAGTTGCATCCTGCTTATATAGATAATCATATGCTGCAAATATATAATATATTTTGATTCTCACAGAGAATCATATGATTTGATTGATGCTCTTATAGAGCATATGGTTTTAGGATGAAATCAATAGCTATTTCATTAACTTTTAAACTAGATAAGATCAGATACGCATATTTTTGTTTATCTACTTACCTATTTAGCAAGCCTTTAATACACAGAAAACGTTCAGCTCATTTAAAATGTATCAGAGATCCTTTACAAAGTACCTTACTTATTTCTTTACTTGATTAGATTAATTATCAAAGATATGCACATGCAAATTAGATTCCTAGAACAGATATGATATGCTTGAATATTATTCATGATATAAATAGGAAACATTGCATTATGCTACTCTCCTCCTGCGATTAGGCTTTTTAAGCCTGTACTTGCTAGATCCATAGAAATAAACTAAAATATTAAGAATATACTATCATTATTAAATCGATAAATTTAATTTTATTATATAACCTACCCTCAATAAAACCGCTATAACTCCAATCTTCCTACATAAGTAATTAATAAAAATTTGAAAGTAATATCAGAAGAGTTAATTTTCTATGGCGATTTACTTAATAAGGAAATCTTTAATTAAACTTAGCCTATAATTCCTGGATTATAAAAGAGACGAATATAGAGCATTAAGAGAGATGAAATACAATTATAAAGCGACATTGATAAAAAATATGTTAAATTATGTACATTTTATAATGCTTATGCATGTGCATAATCATTCATGATACTCAAACTATCAATTTTGAATTATATATGCAAAGTAATTTAATATTTATTAATAAATACGCGTTGGAAGATTAATACATATTAGAAATATGTAACATATTCTTGCTATACCTCATGGAGAATTACAATAGTAGGTACAGATGAGATGTTACTCAAGCTAACAAATGTCTGTTAACTTAGATTATTATAATACTTTTTATCTGCACTATCATAAGCTTTTCGTGACATTCAATCTAAGCCAATAATATTGCGCAAAAACAGATAATTATTTTTAATATTATATATAACCATAGCTGTCCTGCTATGTTGAATTAGGGATTAGAGCATATTCTATTGTGTTCTTTTATTCATAGTATGGTCGAGTTATTTTCTGCTAAAAGCATTAGCATAGCATGGTATCTATAGGAGTAATCAAATGATCCACAAAAGAAATAGAGATCATACATACAGAATAAAAATATTTTTAAAATCATTACGACTCATTAATAGTAAATGTTGGTGCATATATTGGATGCTCCGAATAGCAGCAAATTGGAGATTAATATTAAAATCTAATACATTAAAAATTTATACTAAATTATACAGGAAATACCTCGCATCATCTTTGACTGTAGGTAGTTTAGCTCATGCATGAAGAAAGCTCACTCTTGCCGGCTATAATGCTATTTTTGTTTGCAGCAGTAGCAACTGTGCCAATAGCTAAGAGAATTGGCATTGGTACAGTACTTGGTTTTTTAATTGCAGGTATTGCAATAGGACCTTGGGGTTTAGGATTTATTCGAGATGTAGATGAGATTCTTAATTTTTCGGAGCTAGGAGTTGTATTTCTGCTATTTCTGATTGGCTTAGAGCTTAAACCAAGCAAACTCTGGGCTCTGAGACGCTCTATTTTTGGTATAGGAGCCGGACAGGTTTTTATCACTGCCTCCATTCTTAGCAGTCTATTATCACTGGCAGATTTTTCATGGCAAGCTACTGTTATCGTAGGAATTGGTCTAGCGATGTCATCAACATCTATGGCCTTGCAAACAATGCAAGAAAAAGGTATGGATCGCAATGAAGGTGGGAGACTTGCTTTATCGGTGCTGCTATTTCAAGATATAGCTGTTATTCCTGCATTAGCATTAATTCCTGTACTAGTTCGTTCTAGTATTCAAAATACTAACTGGACTTTTATAGCAATAAAAGTAGGAGCATTACTAGGAATGCTGATAGGCGGGCGTTATCTATTGCGACCTGTTTTTCGCTATATGACTGCTACTGGTGTGCGTGAAATATTTACTGCTGCAGCATTATTAGTGGTATTAGGGTCGGCTATCTTTATGAAGAGCTTAGGTGTTTCAATGGCTATGGGCACTTTTATAGCAGGCGTCCTACTAGCAGAAAGTGAATCTCAGCAAGAATTAGAGATTGCTATAGAGCCTTTTAAGGGCTTGCTTTTAGGGTTATTTTTTATATCTGTCGGTATGGCGTTGAATCTAGGAGTTTTATATACCAGGTTACCAGAAGTATTGCTCGGGGTAATTATGTTAATTACAGTAAAAGGCGGTATATTATATATTTTAGCCAGCATTGCTGGAATTCGTAGTTCTATGCGCATGCAGTTTGCAACTGTACTAAGCCAAGGTGGTGAATTTGCATTTGTGCTATTCTCCGCAGCCAGAATTGAGAAGTTGCTTAAAGCAAATCACATGGAAATATTGCTAGTAATTGTTACCCTTTCCATGGTGACAACCCCTTTCATGATGAAGATGGTCGATCAAATCCTAGAAAAACGCTATAACCCATCGAATAAAAGTAAAGAAGATACGTGCAAGGACAATGAAAATACTCAATTAATTATAGTTGGTTTTGGTCGTTTTGGTCAGATTATCGGGCGCTTATCAATTATGAATAGCATTAAAATAACGGTTTTAGAACGTGATATAAGCACGGTAAGTATGATGCATCGTTATGGATATAAGGTGTATTATGGAGATGCTACAGAACTAGAACTACTGCGTACTGCTGGTGCTGAAAAAGCCATTGCTATTGTTATAACCTGTAATACACCAGAAGACACGCTAGCAGTAGTAAATTTATGCCAACAGCATTTCCCTCACCTAAAGATATTAGCACGAGCACGCAGCCGCGTTGAAGCGTATGAACTCCTAATAGCTGGTGTAAATCAGTTCAGTCGTGAGACATTTTCTAGCGCATTATATTTAGGCAGAAAAGCATTGATAGAACTAGGTATGAATTCAGATCAGGCTCATCGGGCTGAGCAGCACTTCCGGCGACTAGATATGCGAATACTACGGGAACTAATTCCTCAAAATAATAAGAGTATCACACAAATTTCAAGAGTAAAAGAAGCCCATAGAGAATTAGAAGATATTTTCGAATGCGAGATGCATCATCAGTATATGCATGACTGGGATAAAGAAGATCAGTCATGAAATCTAAAGTAACCCATCAAAATAACTATATTTTTAAAAACTGCAAAACCTAAAATAAAAAGATTACAATATAACAGTTATATAATTTCAAAATAATGTCTTGTGCGATGTAAAATATATAACCTGTAATAACTTTAATTTCCTAACGATAAAAATTACTCCTAAATATAACTAAAGCATATAATCAAAGAACAAAAGAAGAAAATTCAATGAATATAATATATTTTATGAAATATTTTTTATAAACTAATATTAAGTAAAAATGATATTTTTCTAAAAATATAGATATTTTTAACATAAAAGATTGGAAGAACCAAATTACTATATTCCATAAATATATTGATTCAAAATATAGAGTATTTCATCCAACAGAAAATATAATTCTTTATTAATAAAAAATTTTGTTTTTTATTGCTTAATAAGCTGATGTCATCAGAGATGAATAATCTAGATTGATTAGGCATTCCTCATTATCAAACTATCTTAAAATAGAAACTTATGTTCTACATAGAATCAGAGGTATTAAATAAAGACATTAATCAATAAGTAGTTTGCTATATAACCTCATATATTTTAATCAAGATAGATAATAATGAATTATATATTATTTATTTGTAATATTAATATTTATGGTATACTTTTTTCTATGTAGAGCATCTCAAAATTTATATAATTTAATCTTTAAAGATTAAATTAAAATACCCTGATAATGATATCAAATAATGATTTTGTATAAGATACATAAATCTTAAAGAGACGATGGATCGATATAAAATGTATCTGCAATAATATAATATGTATTAAGTAAGACAATTTTAAATATCATATAGCAGTAGTAAAATAAAAACAAAATATATAACAAAAATATATTTTATTATTAGCCATGCATTTATATAGTCAAATATGAAGTAATTAAATAAATTTATTGAAAGATATTTCAATATCTTGAAACAACATTAAAAGAAATACTACATAATTTCCATATGCCTTATTATCCATAAACCTAGTAAATCATCTTTAACATCATCTTCATAAAGATAAAACTGTATTTTATAAGAACTAGTTTTGGATATCAATTTAACCATGCTGAGTTTTATTGTGAAAATTGCCTTCATCTATCTGATATTTCTCTAAAACCCTTATTATGTTATTAAGTACATAAACTGTATAACGCTGAGCTTGCAACCCCTTATCCACTTCTAAATAGCCATGTTTAAAGCTTAATAATTTAATGACAATTTTAGTTTGGGTTTTCTTCTTTGGTTGCACATAAATTTCATAGCGACCTCTATACTGCACGTCTTCATCACTGCACTGAAAGATAATCCAATCAGTTCTTAAAATTTGGCTCCCAAAATTACACCAGGCTATTGGATAGCCTAGTAATTTCACTGCTTGTATTACCTGATTCCAAATACTGCTTCCCACACAAGCAGAATCTACTAATAAAATTGCTTTACCATTATAATATTGACCACTAGAACCTTTCAAAAAGGGCAGGATCTGAATAGGTGGTCTAATGTCTAAGTCTTTGCCTATATCACCTCTAGTTGAGTGATGCAGAACCTGATAAGTATTATTTTGGGGCAGTAATATTATTCCAGTTGGGATTTTTAATTTAGATGGCATAACAGAATTAAGATAGCCTTCTCCTCCTGTGGCCTGACGTTTATAACTATTATCAGTGGAGCACGCAGCCAATGTTATGACTAAAAAAATATTTATGAAGATGGATATCCTAAATCTTTGTGCTGAGTAGACCACTTAGTCTCCTTGAACTAGAAAACTTAATATATTAATGCTTATAATAAAATCGTAATTTCTTGCTCATTATCATTATATCAGTTATATAATAAGAATATTAATGATGCTATATGAAGACAATTTTCGGTAAATTAAGAGCCTTCTTTTACAATTATCAACTTTAATAATATAAATAATTGCTGATATAAAATCAATAAACGTTCTAAATATTAATGTCTACCAGACAAAATGTAATCATCTAGTTTAGATATGTTTGCGCAATAAAACTTTACTGTAAATATAGTAAAATCTATATATATCGTTATAACACTCAAATATTCGTAATTAATTAAGAATAGCAAATGCAGATATAGTAAGAAAAGGTGTTTTGGCAATTATTAGCTAAATTTTAGTACCTGATTGCTATCTTATAAAATTAAATATTTTTCATGCCTTATATCTTATGCTGTACGAAAAAAGCATTATATAATATATTAGTTAAATGAGACATCATACTAGTATATTGATATGCCGGTTAAAACTATTTTTTATTATATTTAAGTATGTTATTATGGTCAAATTATTAATAATTGGTATTATTATAAAAGAATAGATCAATAATATACGTTAAATATTTTTAGAAAATAAAGATGTATAATTACAAACAAATTGTGAATTTAAAAAATTTAAATAAACAATTCATATAATCTGATGATTTGAGATCTTTTAGCTTAATTTATGTGTTTCAATAGATCAAAATTGTAAATCAAGCTTTCTACCATGTGTTGATCATGAAATGATCATATTTATTAGCAATAATCAAAGTTAAATTATTCAATAGAAAATAGTTATACTCCTAAACACCAACAGTACACTATATTAATATAGTGCCGATGTAATATAGAAAAAACTGCTGCTATATTTGCGTACCTGTTTTATGAGAATTAGGCTAGTCCTGAAATCATTTAAGCATTAAGAATTCCTTTTATACACTAAAATCATTAAACTAATCACTTAATAAATATGTATTTTATTTATATAGGCTAAATATCGAATCATGTACTATCGGAGTACACGTCATTCGAGAAAACTGCTTCTTTCATGTAACTATTATGTTCGTGCCAAAGTATGGTACATTAATTGAAGAAATTATATTATACCTAATTGATTAAATAGGAGTATCCTATTATTTAATATTCTAGAATCATACTACTAATTTTAAGACCTTGTATATAACATAGACCTTCTAGAGCAGACTTTTCCTCTCTATACTGCGATATAGTAACTAGAAATCATATTAATGATTCGGAAGAACTACAGTATTTAAGAAGACTATCATCTGAAAAACTTATTTTTAGAGATCCTTATTATTGCTCTGCGTCTTACTGAAATCTGTTATTAGCTTAATGAGTAATTATTATGCTGTTACTAGAAAAGGTAGATCTTTAAAAAATAAGCATATAAAAATTACTCGATATTATCAGAAATATATGATATTTCTTTTTATGTAAATTCATAATTATCGTCTATATGTTGTGCATGGATAAATGAATTCTTCTTAGAGCAAAACCATATAATACTGAAATCAAGAAAATCATAATAAAGTGTTAGATAATTATCTTTAGAAGAAAAAAATTTTTATTTTCTTTAAATCTACAAGGAATAAATGATATTAAAATCCAATCATATTTCTGTTGATAACTCTTTCAGCTTATTGCATATCTATTTTAATGCTTCAATAATATTATAGCTTACGCCAAAACCTACATATCAGACTTATAACTTAACTGATACTGAGATAATCTATTTATTACTCATCTAATATTGAATAATCCGTTTACACCAAAAAATTGCGATAAGTAATAGATACATCGCAAAGAACATATAAACGATGAAATGATGCATATGCAGCTGGTTGAATAGACTGAGCATTTAATTAATCATAGCAAATGTTATTAGTTATTACCTTGTTATAAATAAAAACACTTTTCAGATATTTATTGATTCTATAATAATTCTTGATTCGCTACCTCAAGCTAAATAGGATGTTATTAGTATACCAAAATTTATAAGATCTTAGTTTAAGATACAAGCAGTAAAGATGCAAAGGATTAGTTATAGCCAGATAAGTAAAAGCATAACTAATGCAGAGATTATTTTATGGATGCATTTGGTTATTTAATAAGTAGTAATTGGGTAACTACCTGAACTAATCAATAGGATCAGAATACAGTGGTGATATATTAATACTAAAAATAGCACCTTATAGTAATCAATACTGGATCTTATTTAAGAATTAGAGTTAAAATTTTCTATTTGATCAAGGATACGGTAAAATTTTTGGTTACAATCTGAGAACAAAAGATATATCTGAATAAAATTAATTAACTAATACTCTCTAATATCTTTAATCAGCACACCAAAATACTCTATTCAATTTTCATATATGAATTTGATTTAAACTAAAAACATCGTATCTTTGGATTGACTTATATCTATTAAATAATTATTATAAATCTGAAAGTAATTATATCACTAAACTACTTGCTTTTTAAAATCGTCAGAATAAATTTTATAGTAGATACTTGCACTATTTGCTGTATCTACTAAGAGTAATTAATTGAAATAATATTTGAATATTAAATATAACCCAGTGATATCATTTCACAATAGAAAAGATACTTCTATCAATAAACTTTTCCTTCAATTAATTATTTTAAAAGTGAATAATACCCATAATAAGAGCCCAAATTTTTAATGCATCTTTGAATAGTTATGTTAACTTTACCTATTATTTATAATAATAGTGAATAATTTTAAAATATTATCATGGGTACTCATCATAAGAGTCTGTAGTATGAAAAATACTTTTTAATAAATTTCTGATAATTAGGGCAGATTATATGGAAGTCGTCACTCAAATTGCAGAACAGCGCAGTGCGCTGGAAAATGCTGTGGCATATGCTCTAGCATTAGCCAAAGTTGGATCAGATGCTGCGGAAGTAGCTATTACTAAAACAACTGGAGTTAGTATAAGTACGCGTTTTGGTTCAGTTGAGAATGTTGAATTTAATAATGATGGTGCTTTATATATTAATGTTTATTGCCAGAATAGTAAAGGTAGTTCTTCATTGACAGATCTAAGACCAGAAGCTATTGCTTGCGCTGTAGAAGCGGCTATAAGCATTGCACGTTATACTTCTGCAGATCCATTTTCTGGCCCTGCTGATAAAGAACTATTAGCATTCCAGGCTCTAGACCTAGATCTCTTTCATCCTGCCGAGTTAGACATAGAATACGGTATAGAATTAGCTGCACGAGCTGAACAACAGGCCTTAAAATTTGATCGTCGCATTACTAACACCGAAGGAGGCAATTTTAATAGCCATCATGATATTAAAGTTTTTGGTAATAGCTACGGTATGCTGCAGAGCTATATCTCTAGCAGGTACTCAATCTCAAGCTGTGTGATTGCCGAACATAATGGCAACATGGAACGTGACTACGCTTACACCATATCTCGTGATTTAAATGATCTAAAAAGTCCTGAATGGGTTGGAGAAGAGAGTGCCCGTCGTGCTATTTTGCGTTCGGCACCGCGTCGTTTGCCTACAATGAAAGCACCAGTCATATTTGCAGCAGAAGTTGCTATTAGTCTCTTCGGGCATTTAGTCGGGGCTATAAACGGCAGCTGTGTATATCGTAAATCTACTTTTTTACTTAATAGCCTCGGTAAACAAATTTTACCTAAATGGCTTACTATAACAGAACAGCCGCATATACTAAAAGGCATAGCCTCTACTCCTTTCGATAATGAAGGTGTGCGTACTATTGCACGCAATATTGTCGAACATGGTGTATTACAAACCTGGCTAATGAATAGTTATTCAGCACGTAAGATGGGCCTACAAAGCAGTGGCCATGCTGGCGGCATTCATAACTGGTATATTAAAGGACAAGGATTAAGCTTCCAGCAAATGCTAAGAGAAATGGGCACTGGTCTTTTAGTTACAGAACTAATGGGAGAAGGTGTGAATAATGTAACCGGTGACTATTCCCGCGGTGCGGCAGGTTTTTGGGTAGAGCACGGTGAGATCCAGTATCCCGTAAGCCAAGTAACTATTGCAGGTAATTTAAAAGATATTTGGTTAAATCAAATCACTATTGGTGATGATATTGAAATACGCAGCAATATTAAGTGTGGATCTGTTCTATTGGAAGACATGAAAATTGCTGGTGAGTAAGATCTTGACGGCCTGATCAAGAATCATATTCATTCTATCTTTTTAAATAAAGATCAAATGATTTTTAATCATGTCTACGTTTAAGCTAAATATGGTCTTTAATAACAGTATAATTTTTTGTGCTGTAGGCATATTTATTATCAAGCTTCTTTAAAAGCAGAGAGAAGATGAATGTAGATGCTAATTACATAATCAGCAATTAGTTGCTGATTATAGAGTATTGTCCTTAAATAGTATAAATTAGCTGCATTTAAGTAATGCATCTGATTAAATAAAACATAAAATTATATGGTTACATTGGAGACATGAAATATAAGCCAACTTCCTTAAGAAGGCCTCCCACGTAATAAAAATAAACTACCTATAAATCAATATTTTAAATTATTATTGACCATTTTTATAAAAATAAAAAATCTGATATGGCCACGTATTAAGTATATATCTAATCTATTAATCTGAATAATATAAAGATTGTAAATGCTGCAAAAAATTATTACATTTGCCTGAATTTAATTAATTCTAAATACTATAACACAATAGATATAGAATATAATAGATTCTACTATTCTACAAATAAGCAATAATAATGAACAAGATAACTATATATATCTTTTTGCTAATATCTTTTAACTAATCAATACAAGTAATCTTCTCGCTGTAATTTCCTTTGAATCACCTGAATAATATAGTCATGTTCATTAGTTTTAATGTTATTCTATTGAATCTAAAATTATAATGAGAGATTCTATATCTTTCCTAAATAAATATAAATATGTTATATGAAGACACTTCATAAGTATAAATGTATTTTGTACATTTAGATGCTGAGGATAATTAATGGGAGACTTGTAAACATTTTTTAGAACATCACAAAACTAGTTACTGACCTAATAAGTAAAATGATATTTCTGTCTCTATATAGCAGTAGGTCTTCTTAAAAGAATATTATATAATATAATCAATCTCATAATCCTAATGAATTTTTATACATTAAATATTTACTATTCACAAGTATGCTATAAATTACTAGCTATTCAAGAGGAATTAAGTTTGAAGATTTTTTTGGTGGGAGGGGCTGTACGAGATAAAAAATTAAACCTACCAGTTTATGACCGCGACTGGGTTATTGAAGGTGCGACACCAGAAGAAATGATTGCTAAGGGATTTCAGCAAGTTGGTAAAGACTTCCCTGTTTTTTTACACGCTAAATCTCACGAAGAGTACGCACTAGCGCGTACTGAACGCAAATCAGGCATTGGCTATACCGGTTTTACAACTTACTTCGCTCCTCATGTAACACTAGAAGAAGATTTACGACGTCGAGATCTCACGATCAACGCTATGGCAGAAAGCATCGATGGCAAACTTATTGATCCTTATGGAGGATTGAACGATATTAATAATAAAGTTTTGCGTCATGTATCAGAGGCATTCCATGAAGATCCTCTTCGTGTTTTACGAGTTGCTCGTTTTGCTGCAAGATTTGCCCACCTAGGTTTTAATGTTGCACCAGAAACTATGGAATTAATGCGACAAATGACCGTTTATAAAGAACTACAAAATATTACTCCAGAGCGTGTATGGAGTGAAACCCAAAAAGCATTAACTACAAAAAGTCCTCAAGTTTATTTTCAGCTTCTACGTGACTGCGGTGCTTTAGCTATTTTATTTACAGAGATAGATAACCTTTTTGAGACTCCTGCTCCAGAAAAATCCAAAATAGAAATGAATACCGGTGTGCACACCCTCACGTCACTCTCAATCGCAGCTAAAATTACTAAAGACGTTGAAGTGCGCTTTGCTATTTTAACACATGACCTAGGAAAAGGTTTAGCGTATAAATCATACAATCCATATCATTACAAACATCAAACGGTTGCTATAGAACTGATTGATGCTCTTTGCAGGCGTATTTGCATCCCTAAATATATTCGAGAATTTGCGAAAATAGCAGCTGAATATCACTTATGTGTTCATAACATAAAAAACATGAAACCAATAGCCCTGCTAAAACTATTTGATGCTATTGATGCATGGCGCAAGCCACATCGTTTAGATCAGATTATTATAGTTGGAGAAGCGGATGCCCGCGGAAATACTGGTTTTGAGAATCATCCATACCCACAAGGAGATTACCTAAGGTCAGCATACAAAGTTGCTATCAACGTATCCGTTAGAGAAATAGTAGAAGCTGGATTCAAAGGATCAAAAATCAGTGAAGAACTAAGGGTGCGACATTTGCATGTGCTAAAAAAATGGAAAAATGATTTTTTCAAGAAAAATAAAATGACCTGATTATAAAATAATCAAACTTAGTATCCTATTAAAAGATAGTTCTTTTAATAAAAAATATATCATTTATTCTTCAAATAATAAGAAATTTTCATATTCTTATAAGGATCTTAGAAAGGCGTCGGTTTATAAAAATGATAGACATACATAGTATTTGTTGTTCGACAAGCATATTTGTTCTAACAACTTTATATGATAATTTATCAAATTACTGATCTCACAAGAGCCCAATCCATTTTTCTCTACCAGGGCATAGGCTTCTATTGATCAATAGAATAGTTTCAAAAATATATAATATATATTAGTCATATCTCTTAAAGAGATACTCATTTATTTTACTATTTGTAAATTATTAATCATCGTAAAATTTACTAATGCAAAATCTACATGATATATACTATGAGGTGCAGGGTTTATCTAAGACCAAACAAGAATGATTGTATTAAATTAAAGTAAGTTTCCCTGATTTACAATAAATATGTATATCCTTAATTATTTAATGATCTATGAAGATATGAACCAGCTACTTATAGTAGGAAATAAACAAATGCCGCCACTATAAAACGATAAATCGCAAACGGTGTAAAATAGATTCGTTTCATCTTCCCGAGAAATAACTTAATTATCATCATCGCTACAATAAATGACGTTACAAAACCAACTGTAAATATCTGTAAATCAACTAAAGAAAACAAAGAAATACTATTATACAATTCTAGTGCAGTTGTACCTATCATCATGGGCACTGCTAAAATAAATGAGAATTCTAAAGCCGAAAAAGGGCTAATACCCATAAGCATACTGCCAGAAATTGTAGCACCCGAACGAGAGAATCCAGGCCAAAAGGCTAAACACTGAAAACAGCCGACTATAAAAGCCTGGCGATAGGTAATATCATCTAATTCTACTGTACATGATTTTTTTATTCTAAAATAATCTCCAAGTAGCAACATAAAACTACCAACTATTAATGCAAACACTACCGTGTATGGCTTAAAAAGCATTTTAATTTCATCTTGCAAGATCAGACCTATCACGACGCTTGGTGACATAGCTAGAATAATATGCCACAACCTAAGATGATTACCATTATCTCTCTGATATACTGGATAATGAATGCAGTGCATGCCAATCAAACTAAATAAGCGGTTCCTGAATAGTAATACAGCAGCCAAGATAGGTCCTAGCTGAATAATTATCTCAAGACTCTTTGCTTTATCGCTTTCAAAGCCCAAACAATGTCCGATAATTATCATATGCCCAGTTGAAGAAACTGGAATAAATTCTGTAATACCCTCTACCAGTCCAATAACAAAAGCATTGATAAATAAATGCAGATCCATAAAAACTAACCTTTAAACCGATAATAAAAGCACAAGAAATAATTTTATAGAATAAAATGTTTTTGAAAACTACAACAAAAACGATATTGATAATAAGATTATATAGAAATAAAGATTCAGTGAAAACTGCATAATGTATAGTTTTAAGAAAACCATAATAGAATAGAAAAATGCGTTTTATGAAATATCATTCTCATAGTTAGTGGCTTTACATAAAATATTCTTATATTAGATATCACAAGATAATAACATCTAATGTATAGTATCAGTTCTTAAATAAGTTTATAGATCATTAATCTAGAGAACGATACACACCATTACAATATTGCAGTACTCCATAAAATTATGTGCATCCAATAAAAAATCAATAAACCAAAAACACTGAATCTGACTACTTTATTAGATAAGATAGTAGAATCACGACTATGTATATCTTGTAATCCTTATTATTATTCATATGAATTATAATTGAAGTCGCAATATCTGCTGTATTATAAAAGAGACTTAAAAAAGCATGTACAAGAATATTTATCGCTTTTAGCGATTACTTATTTCTCCTTGATGATTACGCGGGATCAAAAAATTTATAGTAATCCTAGTAAGATAATAGAACTTATGTGCCTGCTATATATTTAAATCAAAGTTGATCCTAAAAGATTTATACTACTTATAAGTTATATCAATATAGAATCTAATAATTATATAATATTGTGAGGAGATCTATTGATATACTTATTCTAGTTGCATTTGCTCGGAAAGAAAAATGATATCAGCTAATGAGAATTTTTAATAGATAGATAAAAGATACTACAATGATTATTAGCAATAAGTTAAAGCATGTGCGTAATGAATGTATATAGAAAAAGAAAATTAATTATTTTAATACTAAACTTTCAACAAAAAAGAACCGGAAATAGCAAATAATAACCTAAAATATATACAAAACTTTAATGAGAAATAGCAGTTCTGTAAGTTACAGTGTTATTAACAAAAGATCTGATTCTATTTATAAATAAAACAATCAAAATACTATGTAGATAGTAATAATTATCTATGATATATACTCATGCACGTCTAAAAGTAAAGATCCTATAATTGTAAATATCTTCCTAATGCCTACCATGTGCATCTACTTAATTATTAGTATATTTATCTAAAAGTAAACAATAAATTAATATTTGAATAGAAAACATTCTTATACAAGTCATACTATATTTTAGAATGAAAATAGAAATCTTTTCTATAGTTATTGCAAATAATTTGCAAGATACTGCATTCCTGTTAGCACGATATATAAGGTAGGATACTGTTACCAAAACTTGCTCATTAAATCAAGAAGCACGCGAATTGAAGATGTGCTTGTTAACTCATACTTAACATAAATATTTAAAATATTAGTATTAATACTATTATGATGAACAATAGTGAGCGGTCTTGGCAATAGAATTATGGAATAATCTCTCTTATAATAATAATTGCAGTATATCCTTTTAAGGAGCTAATGCGTGATAAACTAGATATATTAGTTTAGACTTCTGATATTTAGATATAGTATTTCTCTAAAATTTTAACATAGAAAAAGTAATACCAATTATGACTAGCTTAAATTATAGCTTAAAACTATAAGTATTTATCTTATATAAGCATCATATTTCTAGTGATCATGTACAAAAAATTGAGATAAGTTCTGCCTGAATTCATGTTTTAGATAAAGAAGTAAATAATATTTATTTAAATTCATGCACAACGTTATGTACTAATGCAGAATATCTTAAGGTATGACGATATAAAGGTTAGATAAATGTTATAAGGTTAAACGAATAAGCAGATATCTCTTATTATTTCTTAATTATGCTGATCTAAGAATTGGACCATATTCTGTTTAGTCACTTACTTAACCAATGTGTATCCTCCTGAATATGTTATTTTTAACCAAAAGAATTCATGTTGATTCAGCATTGATATGAGGTTATAGTAAAATTTTTATGTTAATAACCTAAATAGGTCTTCATACATAAAATATTAATAGGATTTTCAAATATTTTTTAACTATCTTAAATGATCTATCAGGCTAGAGGATCATATTTTTATATATCTTGTAAATTGATAATGTGTATCTCTTATAAAATTTAATTTAAATAATATAAAAGTAAAATTTTCGGCTTCTTCATCGTTCGTATTATTGCCTCATAAGGCTTACCACAGCTTAAAGATCACTTATGAATTTACTAAACTCACTAGCCAAGATCAGTTTAATCACCATATTGTCTCGTATATTAGGATTTGTGCGAGATGTTCTTGTAGCGCAATACTTTGGCGCTGGAATGGCTACAGATGCTTTCTTTGTAGCTTTTAAACTGCCTAATTTTCTTAGGCGCATTTTTGCAGAAGGAGCGCTCTCTCAAGCTTTTGTGCCTATTCTATCAGAATATAAAAACCAAAGAGGCAAAAAAGAAACTCTTAATCTTATAGCTCACGTTAGCGGTATGCTAATGCTGATATTAGGAGTTGTGAGCATACTAGGAGTGCTAGGCGCACCTCTTGTTATTTATGTTACGGCTCCGGGTTTTCTATGTAATCCAGATAAATTTGAGCTTACATATATCTTACTACGAATAACATTTCCTTATATTTTTTTTATTTCTTTAGCGTCATTAGCTGCTGCTATCCTTACAACCTGGGACTTATTTTTAGTACCTGCTTTTGCTCCTATCTTCCTAAACATTAGCATAATTATTTTCTCTTTATTTGGTGCATCTTATTTTCATCCACCTATTATAGCTCTGGCCTGGGCGGTCATCTTAGGAGGCTTACTACAATTATCTTACCAACTGCCTACTTTAAGGAAAATAGGAACGCTAGTACTACCTTGCATTAACCTACACAATAAAGGATTATGGCGAGTTATTAAATTGATGGGACCAGCTATTATTGGGGTATCTGTCAGCCAGATATCTTTAATTATAAACACTATTTTTGCTTCATTTTTAATGTCAGGCTCAGTATCATGGATGTACTACGCAGATCGCTTGATAGAGTTTCCGTCAGGTGTATTAGGTGTAACTTTAGGGACTCTTCTATTGCCATATCTAGCAAAAAGCATATCCAGAGGTTGTTATAAAGATTATTCTTACTTAATAGATTGGGGGTTGCGTTTATGTTTTTTATTGGCTATACCAAGTTCAATTGCTCTGGGGATATTATCTAAACCTCTAATTATGGCGCTATTCCAGTACGGTAATTTTACTACTTTCGATACTGATATGACTCAGCGCGCACTCATTCCTTATACAATTGGTTTAGTGGGACTCATCTTAGTCAAAGTATTAGCACCAAGTTTTTATTCTTGTCAAAAAATTAAAATACCTGTTCAAATTGCAATTATTACAATAATCATTACGCAATTAATGAATATAGCCTTTATATGGAAATTACAGCATGCAGGGCTTTCACTATCTATTGGGTTAGCCGCATATCTTAATGCAAGCTTATTGTATTGGCAGCTTCGCAAGAAAAACATGTATATTCCTCAACCAGGTTGGAGGATATTTCTATTAAAATTATTAGCAGCTGCAATAATTATGACAATAGTTCTTATTGGCCTGATGTCGTTTATAACTGCATGGGATTCTGGTAATATGCTAATACGTTTACTTCGTTTAATGGCTGTAGTCTTGGTTGGAGCAGGATCTTATTTTTCTGCATTAGCTTTATTAGGAATTCGTATTAGTGATTTTAACCGCAAATTATCTAATCAATAGATATTTTAATAAATAATATGCATCAAATTTATGTTTGTAACACGCAATATTATACAGCATGTATATTACAAAAGTATTCAATCGAATTAATAAACCTTATGATACAAATAAGAGTGCTGCAATATGTGCTATTACAATTATAAGATTCTATCAATCTATTCAAAATCCTTTATTTATTTCCTATCTAATGTTATAATAGAGCAATAATTATAATCGATTGAACTAAGATTCAGCTAACCTAAAAAGTTTTCAGAAAATATCTCTAATGAATAATATTAATAATAATTTTATGCTTCTAAAAGCTTAGAGATGCAAGAATTTATGAAAACATATAGGTATCAAAATAATTATAAATCTAATATTGATGAGATTTTAGATTATCTTTCATTTCTTAGCGCATGATATCTTATTGTTTGCTATAAGCTTTCCCCTTATAAATTAACGCGATCACTATATCTTTAAGGCAAAAAGAGCGCATATTCTTAGATGTAAATTATACCATAAATATAAATTTATCAGTGCACCTCGTGTTACAATTTATTGTTTTTACCTTTAGTAAATACCGAGAAAATGCTATTAATAATGCGATAAAATCATCTTTGAATGTCAGTGTGCTTTTTAGTATTCTTACTAATAACTCTTTAAATATTCACTCAAAAGTTTTATCAGCTACTGGCAAAATTATGATATCTGGGATTCTAAAATAATACTACAATAAAACATCATGATACTAGCTATTAGCAAAATTAATAATTTTATCTTGCCATAGGATCATAAATCTCTAAGCAGTTAGTGATGTATTACAGGAACTAAAAAACTACTTAAGCAATCTATTATTATGATCGATAGCAGTTCTTTTTTTATATATTTACTTTTCAGTAAGTAAGTGAAGTGTATTATCATTGACTTTCATGATGATTTGATCAAACAATCTACCAATGTTAATTTGTTTAAGCATTTAACATTTACTAGATTGCATTGTGTGAGCTGTTAAAAATATATATTTTATATTGTCGGATTTATTATTTGATTTAATTAAGATAAAATTTATATAGCATTATTTCATAAACCTTCAACAAGATGATCTATCTTTGAGTGTGCATTATTAATATAATTATAAAATAAATTAAATACCTTAAATTAACTATATTATTAAATATTTAGTGGATTAATAATATAGTTTATTAAATATTGGTCGATGCGTTAACATAATCTTATTATAATCAAAATTATAATTATATTATATTTGTAATCATTCGATTCAAGTCAGCATCTATTTCGCAGATGCATATATTTGATAATATGAGTAAAAGTTAACTGTATTGTATTCATAATATTAAATATTATATTATAAAAATCTTTTGCCTCCAGTAAATATCATAAGCTAAGTGATATCAATTTGAGCTTATTGTTTAGGATACAACTAATAAACTGTTCATTAGCTTACTGTAGGTTTCATTATTTTTAAACTGGGGAGCACAAGATACTCAAATGTCTACTTAATTATGTTAAAATTTATTTAATAAAAATCAGAAATCATATACTTACTAAATCAGAAAATATCGATTAGTTCTTTTATAAAAAATTATAGTGTTTTGCAGAACTTTTAATAAAAACATAATACTAATGAGTGCTGCAAATATATAAAACATTTTAGATTAGCAGCCTGAGATAAAGTGATGGATCCTGCATAATTTATTTAATATGTGATGTGCCATTTTCAGATCAATATCTAGAATTATGGTAATATAATCACTGCACCGTATTTTAACTACGCCATTAAAAATATTATCAAATAAGTATTCAGTTCTGTTCTTCTTTAGAGAAAGAATACCGTAATATTAAATTATAATAATAACAGCGATACAATCATAACTTGCATATTCTTTAATGACATAAATATATTATAAATCAGATCTAAAAAAATGAAACCCATGACCTAAATATTTTTATATAATTTTTTGAACATATTAAATAATATAATGATATAGATAAAATTTAATCAATAGCGACACGAGACAATTAATCTTTTTATAAAAAAGATATAAGATCTATTTCGGAGATTACATATGCAGATTAAAAAAGCAGCTAACTCAAAATTACCAACACATTGAGGACAACTTTTTGATAGTAGGATTTGAGGAAATTGCTAATGGTTATAATCATATATCCTGAGTATATAGTGACGTATCTCGATTTCTGCTAGTGCTCTTATGAATATACTCCGAGTGTTTAAAGGGAGACGTTTTATATAGTCTGAGCTCTGATTGTAGTTTTCAACGAGGCGCAGCATTTAAACGTATTTCAAAAGAAAATAGTCGTCTTATTCTATATCACCGTCAAGCAAGCAGAAACATCTACCTACTAAACAAAAATAGCTCTTATAATTTGCAAGATGCGGGTGCTGATAACGTAGAAAAAAACCACGATTAGGCTTCTTTGCTGACTAGCGCCACTTTACACTATGTGCCTACATATTAAAAATTTTGGGCATAGAACAAATACGTTTATTGACTAATAACCTAAATAAGGTTGTAATCTTATATGAGACGGTCATAAGCATCACGGAGCACATATCTATTATCGTCGGTCGTAATTCAAAGAATAAACTCTACTGTTCTGCAAAATCCTATAAAATAGGCCATACATTTAATTAATGCTGTGCCATCAGAGAAATATCTTTATTAGTTCATATTAAAATATATACTAAATCCTCAAAATAAGATAAAATAGGAGTAACAATATTTAAGACATTCATTACTAAATTAGTATTAATACGATACATGCTTCTTAATATCTAGGCAGATATATCTTATGTTTTGATGTGATGTAAATTAGTAGAATAGCTCTATCATTAAGTATTATTAATTTTTAATATATAGGATTAATAATAATTTAGACAAAATAACTTTATTTTGTAGGTACTTAGTTTTTATAAAAGATAATGAGTAATACAGAAGTATTATATACATTTTAATTACTGAAAAATACAGTCTCTGTATATTCTTATAATATAAGAATACTATAATACGAATAATAAAATACAATAGAGCAGTCCTGATTTTAGAAAACTACATCCCATAATTAGTTATACTATCTTTTTAAGAAAATTATATTAATAAAATGGATTAGTAATTTAGCACATTTAAAATATTACATCTCTTATTTTAGGTTGCATGATCAATAACTGTTCATTAGTTCAAGCAACAATCATGAAATATTTCTTAACAAATAATTCTGTTATTATTTAATTTAGTGAATAATATTTTGCAACTTGCAACTTCTTGTAAGATTGCAATAATGCCTGATGTGCAGGTAATGCCTTGAAACTATCATCTACGGCAGGAAGATCATAGAACCTCTTTTTACCAACAGTAATATCTAAAGCTTTTTCTAATATATCAGAGCCATACATAAGGCTAAATGCATAATAATAATTTTTCGGTTCTCTATTTCCTTCTACATTAAGAGTCAGTAAGTCTTTTAAGCAACGATAAAAATTAATACGATCGTAACTGAATAGCGAGAAATTAAATTCCTGTGTCCAGTCAGTCCAAATAAGAGCTTTCTTAAGATCACCGCCAGCTAGAGCCAGCATTGCCTTTAGTTCACCAATACGGAGAGTGTACCAACTATTATTCGTACCCGTCGCAATACCAAGTAGTTCTCGAACACGAGTAAAATCGTCAATTAATTCATCATCGAGTTGATCTATAATTTGTAGATAATTTCGTTTGCTGAGATTAGAAGCAGGTAATTGTAGGATCTGCTTGCGTAAATGCGAACCCATATTATTATTAGCCAATAGTAAATCTTCGGGAGGATAAATTTCAGAGATTCCCGGTACTATTATACGGCAAGTATAAACTTCAAGTTGCTCATAGTCTGCAATATACACCTCTTTATCTTGCCTTTTAAATATTTTCATTAGTATGTTACATGATTCTTGAGTATTACCTTTAAAGGACCAATCGACGAACTCATAGTCTGAATTTTTCTTGAACATATCCCAAGAAATTACACCACTAGAGTCAATGAAATGCGTTTCTAGATTAGATATATCGCTGACTTGAGCATAGTTAAAAGTTGGTGGAGAAAATACATCCAAATCTTTTAAACTTCGTCCCTGCAACAACTCAGTAAGAGTACGTTCTAATGCAACCCCGAAGTCAGGGTGCGCACCAAATGATGCAAAGCAACTACCATTAATAGGGTTAAATAAAACAATACAAGTAACTGGATACTTACCACCTAGTGAAGCATCAAAAGATAGAATTGGAAAACCTTCTTGCCTTAATCTTACTATAGATTCAACAACTCTGGGATATCGATTCATAACACTAGATGGTATTTCTGGTAGGCAAATATATTCAGAAATAATCAAATTTTTTACGTAACGCTCTAACACTTCAGACATAGCTTGTACACGTGCTTCGTTACGGGTATTACCAGCAGACATACCGTTTGATGCGTAAAGATTGTCAATGATATTTATAGGAATATAAATAGTTTTCTGGTCAGACTGACGTGTAAAAGGCAGCGTACAAATACCACGGTCTAGATTTCCGGATTGTAAATCGATAAGGTCTTTACCACATACTTCATCGAAAGGATTATAAAATTTATGCAAACTTTCATCTAAAATTCTGTCTGGTAGGCTATCGTCAGATGGCACTCTGAACCATTTCTCGTTAGGATGATGCACGAATTCACCTTCTGCAATTTCGAGGCCAAGATAAAAATCTGCAAAAAAATAGTTAGTAGATAAACGTTCAATGTATTCACCTAAAGCAGATGCCAAGGCAGCTTTTTTACTACTTCCTTTACCGTTGGCAGAGCAAATATGGCAATCTCGATCTCGTATGTGAACAGACCAAACATTAGGAACAGGATTAAGGAAAGATACTTCTTCAATATTGTACCCAAATTTAGTCAATTGCTGCTGGAAATGCATTATAGAGGCTTCCAATGAATCATCTTTACCTGGAATATAGGTTTGTATCATTTTGAAATCACTTGTTTAGGTATATTAATTAATATTTAATATTATTTAATAATATTAAATAATTATATCAGTATATGCATTAAAAAGATAATGCATATACTGATATAATCATCATAGATCAATAAAATGAAATTTATTTAAAGCATTAGCTAAATTAATAAATTAACTCAAAACATAACCAATAATTAGAAAAAATGATCTGATCACCTTAACATCATACTTATAAATTCCTCAGTTAAATAGATCATATCATATTAATCCTATTAGTTAATTTATGAATTATTAGGGAGGTCTTCAAGGGATATAGTATACAATTTAATACTATAGTTATCAGTTTTACTGATAACTATTTCTCTATCAATATTGATAATATATATATATTTAATGTATATGCTCGTAATAATAATATTATTCAATTAATTTTTAAAAAATTAATAAAAATATGGTTGTACTATCGGTCTAATTATGGAAATGACAGGAAATTACTGCATAAAATATTAATATAGAAAAAATAATAGTTCTAGGAACTAAGTAGAAAAATCCTTAATCATATGCTGGTATAAGAACTATAAAAACAACAGTATAAGATATGATCTACAGAAACAAATGTATATATTCAATAGAATTTTAGAGCAGATAGGGTGACATCTATGCTATTTCCTTGAAGCATAATAATTTCTATACAGCTCTTAAAAAATTATATATTAAAATTTAATAAAAATTCATAAATTCTGAGATTATCAAAATTAAAACAATATGGAGAACAAACTAGAAAGTCATTAATTAATGACATAATATTGTGCGTTATAAATAACGTTAGAGAATATATATATCTAAAGTATTATGAATTTTAGATACTCCCGAGTCTATATAAGAGAATATGCCAAACGATAATCGTAGTACCTTTTGGTATATTCTCTTAAAAGATATTAACTTAAACAAGATAGCTAGACTCAAATTATTTGCATGTATATTATTTTATTGAATTTAAATATTTATAATATAATGATTTAATGATCATCTATAAAAGAAATGATAACGCATACATATAAAAGAGAAACATTTATAATTTGAAGAAAAATTAATTCATTTCATCTCTCAGCGACTTACCAGCACGAAAACAAGGGCATTTATAGGCAGGAATATTTATTTGTTTACCAGTCTTGGGGTTACGACCAGTACGCGCAGAGCGATTACGCACATCAAAAGTACCAAAACCTACTAGAGATACAGAATCACCTTTCTTTAAAGCATCAATAATAGATGAAATCATTGCATCTATTATACGACAAGCAGAAGCTTTAGAGATATCTGCACGTTCGGCAATCTTGTCTATCAGTTGTGATTTATTCACTCTTTAATCCCCTTTAAATTTTATGATGTACAATAATATTCCTCTTAGGATACGACTGCATATAGCAATATCAATTGCTAGAAATTTATTAAAAGATAAGCCATATCCAAAATTTACGTTTAATACGACTAGGCAAGTCGCGTAAAATGCTAAACAATATTAAAATTTGCTAATTACATAATAAATTGTATCAAATTGTGTGATATATTATTTTTGGTTACTATTTTATTTCAGAATGCTGAATTATAAAGTGCAAGTGATAATACTTCATCAATTCTTTTTACAGGATGAATTTCTAGATCAGCTAACACGTTATCTTGTATCTCTTCCAAATCACGTTTATTTTCATCTGGAATAATTACTATTTTGATGCCACCACGATGTGCAGCCAATAATTTTTCTTTTAAACCACCTATTGGCAACACCAAGCCACGCAGCGTAATTTCTCCTGTCATCGCAACATCAGCGCGAACCGGATTTCCGGTCAAGCAAGAAACCAGTGCAGTACACATGGCAATACCTGCACTTGGACCATCTTTTGGAGTAGCACCTTCAGGTACATGGACGTGAATATCACTTTTTTCGTAAAAATCAGTGTTAATCCCTAGCTTCTCTGCACGAGCACGCACCACAGTAAGAGCAGCCTGAATAGACTCCTGCATAACCTCTCCCAAGGAACCAGTGTAAGTCAATTTTCCTTTACCGGGCACGCAAGCAGTTTCCACAGTAAGGAGATCACCGCCTACCTCAGTCCATGCAAGACCAGTCACTTGGCCAACCCGGTTTTCGTTATCGGCATGTCCGTAATCGTAACGCTGTACTCCTAGAAGATTTTTAAGATTATTGCCATTAATCTCTATTTTCTTAATTGATTTATCCATTAATATTTTTTTTACTGCTTTACGACAAAGCTTAGATATTTCACGTTCCAGACTACGCACTCCTGCTTCACGAGTGTAATACCTGATAATACCGTTAATTGCACTATCATCAACCGTTAACTCACCTTTTTTTAGTGCGTTACGTTCTAACTGTTTAGGTAATAAGTGCTTTTTGGCAATGTTTAGTTTCTCGTCTTCAGTATAGCCGGATAGACGAATTACTTCCATCCGATTAAGCAACGGCGCTGGGATATTCATAGAGTTAGAAGTAGCGACAAACATTACATCAGATAAATCGTAATCAACTTCCAGATAGTGGTCGTTAAATGCAATATTTTGCTCGGGATCTAAAACTTCCAGAAGAGCTGCAGCTGGATCTCCACGCATATCAGACGAGATCTTTTCTATCTCATCAAGAAGAAATAAGGGGTTTTTCACTCCTACTTTTGCCATTTTTTGGATCAGTTTACCCGGCATCGAGCCAATATAAGTACGACGGTGACCACGTATTTCTGCCTCATCACGTACACCACCAAGAGCCATCCGCACGTATTGACGACCTGTTGCACGAGCAATTGATTGACCAAGAGAAGTTTTACCTACACCTGGAGGCCCAACTAGACACAATATTGGTCCTTTAATTTTGCTAACACGGCTTTGAACTGCTAAATATTCTAAAATGCGCTCTTTAACACGCTCTAAGCCATAATGGTCTGTATCCAAAATCTCCTGAGCTTTATTAAGATCTTTTTTTACCTTATTACGAATGTCCCAAGGAACTTGAATCATCCATTCAATATAGCTGCGTACTACAGTTGCTTCAGCAGACATGGGAGACATCATTTTCAGCTTCTTTAATTCAGCTTCAGTTTTTTCACGAGCCTCTTTAGGCATTTTAATAGATTTTATTTTACGTTTTAGAGATTCAAATTCATCTATAGTATCATCCATTTCGTCCAGCTCTTTCTGAATAGCTTTCATTTGCTCATTCAGATAATACTCACGCTGGCTTTTTTCCATCTGCTTTTTGACGCGATTACGAATCCGTTTCTCAACTTGTAGCAAGTCTATTTCAGACTCCATAAGCTTCATGAGATAGTCCAATCGTTTAGAAATATCTAATATTTCAAGTACGGCTTGCTTATCAAGTAATTTTAACGGCATATGAGCTGCAATAGTATCTGCCAGTCTGGAAGCATCAGGAATACTATTGAGAGACGTCAAGACTTCAGGTGGAATCTTTTTATTAAGTTTAATATAGCCTTCAAACTGATTAATCACTGCTCGAATTAGAATTTCTTGTTCCCGCTCATCCATTTCTTTGATTTCTACATACTCAGCCTGTGCGGCAAAATGTTCTCCCTTATCTGATAGGGTAGTAATTTTGGCGCGTTGTAGACCTTCAACAAGTACTTTTACAGTACCGTCAGGCAATTTCAGCATCTGTAAAATAGAAGCCACAGTGCCTACAGAGAAAAGATCATTTACCCCAATTTTATCTGCTGAAGCTTCTTTCTGTGCAACTAGTAAAATCTTCTTGTCATCCTCCATTGCTGATTCTAAGCACTTGACAGACTTTTCCCGTCCTACAAATAGTGGGATCACCATTTGCGGATAAACAACAACATCACGCAGGGGTAATACAGGAATTTCTATATATTCGGAACGCTCAGGATTCATAGAGCTCTCTCTTAATTTCGCTTCCGTCAAGTTATGGGAATATTACAGCCTTTCTATATCTTTTTTTACTTTATTCATATTTAATTACATGGGGGTATTTATGAGGTAATCAACGTAAAAAATAGATATAGCTTAGAAAATCTTTTGATATATAAAAAAGACTTGATGTATACAAGCATACATAAAAAGAGACTATTTGATAACCCATGGTATTCAATATTTCTAGTGAGTATTCGTTAAAGTAGCTACTTTCTATAGAAAGTAGCATAACTAAATTAAAAAATCTGATTTATAATAGACGATAAAATAATATTAAGTTTATATATCAATCGGATATGCATGTTGTAAACTAAAAGAAAAGACATATTATTTTAGCAAAAATTATAACGGGGTGCTTCCACATTATGATAGATAATTTATGAAAGTTTCTCGATTATGTAGCCCCAAATAATTTTTTTACTAATCATGGTTTCATTTATTCCGAGAAGTATGGGCGGTCATTTCTAGATCGGTTATATTGAATATGATAACAAGATAAATATTTAAGAAATTAGCTATTTTGAGCGCAAAAAAGCTCTTAAAAGAAGCTTAATACTTTAAAATAGCAATTATGCGATCAGTTTTTAAAATTTAAGAGAACAAGACTATATAAATGATATACAAAATAAAACTCTTAAATTATTGGTTGATAATAGACTACTTAACCAGCACAGACCAAAATTTGGTCCGATAATTAGCGATAAAAATTCATAGCAGCCATATTTAATATCGTCTATTTTAGATAAATAAAGTATTTCATCATGACGAATATCTAAATATTATTAAAATACAGGATTCTCTGTAGATTAATACGCAAAGTTGGTTCTAGAGAAATTCAAAAGAGCAAAAAATAATAAATCTTATACAGAAACAGAATGATCCTACCGATAGAAATTTAATATATGGCTTTAATCCTTATGTAATAAGGATAACATGCATCTAGAAAAATTAATATAAATGAATTATAAAAATGACATAGTAACTGATGTAGAGCTTAAAAATTTTAAGATAAAAGACGAAGATATTCATCAAACCTACAACAGAAAAATAACATAGATAATAATAAATGATGAAATGATACGGGTAAAGATAACTTAGATAATAATGAAATAGCCGCTTATTACAAGTATTATAATACCTCCATACCCAAACAGGATTTTAAGACTGCAGTATTTATTAAGAAAAGACTAAATAAAAGTACCAAATATGTATGCAATAATCTAGATAGAGAAGGGATTTCTACAAAATATAAGCAAATAAATTTACGGATATCATTTCGACTAAAATCTGTTGATGTAGGATGGCGAGACCCTTATAATAATACAAAATAAAATTTTAAGTGCATACTGAACTAAGAAAAGAGAAATATCTAAAATAATATAATTAAGAAATGACTAACTTTATAGTCCAATTCATTAGCATTAAAACAGAAAAAATGAAAATATTTATGCAAGTGCATTCTGATATTTCTGTTCAGCTTAGAGAGCATAAACCAATGGATACCTATTTTAACTAACAACAATGAGCTACCCGAATATTAGATACAATAAGTCTCTAGCAGCTAGAGAAAGAGTAATAAGAATAAAAAGCTATAGACACTAATTGTTTGATGTGCGGCAATCTGCTGTATACCCTGAACTTCATAACAGTGATTTAGACGATCTTTGCTAGTCTTTATTTAGAGATCATATTTTACTAATTCATAATCTTCTCTTACTATGGTTACAGGAGACCATTCTTTTTAGATACATATTTTTATCCGTAACTAGAATTATGAAAATAATATATCAGGTAATAGATTATATAAAATATATATTGAAAATATTAGAAAGCACAAAACAAGCAATTACTAGAGACTATACAATTATCAATATTCTGTAATATCATCAAGAAAAATACCATTAAATTCTAAAAACATGATCAATTCTTACTTTTGGCCCAGATGAGAGAATGATTTGTAATTCTAAAAATTATTAATTAACTTATCATATATTTGAAATAATAATTCCGGCTCAAAATAATAAACATGTTTATGGACCTCTACAAGAGCGCGACGCTAATATTATAATATTCATATAACTAAATAAAATTAAGTATGTTCATCTGAGACAGAATAAATAAAAGACATCTTATCTCAGATGTTAACTAATTAAAAGGAGATGATATTACATGATTTACCAACTAATTTACGTTCTTGTGTTTTAATTAAATTAGATGCCATTACAAGTAAAATATATTCATTACTAACTTTGCACTTTAATTTTAAAGAAATTAAATATAAATTCATATTTTTATCTAAGGAGTGCATAATTGCATCTAAATATCACAGAAGATACAACTAATACAAGCTTAATGTATTCAAATACAGAGCATCAATACTGATTCAGTTAAGCAGGTAACATTACTCCAAAAATGCATTTTATATATTGTTAATATCGCATTTTGATCAAGAATTATTATAATGTCTTGTCTTATAAAACTAGCCGATGATTCAACACGGCCGCTATAATATTCATTATCAGAATAACAAATGTTTGAATAAGATATCTTGTCTTGAACCAAAGACTATATGCGAAGAATATCTTCATCTAAGATAAAGAGAGATGCATTTATGGTAACATTAAACATCCTTGATAATATGTTTTTGGACTAAGGATATATTATGACTCGTATCATCCAGAAATATTTGGAGAACTTTAGTTCTAATGATTATTAGACAATAAAATAGGATATAATCAAGCATCGTCTAAGACGAGCACTGATATCTAATTATGTCAGTATATTCTTGATGGGTTATTTAGCCATTCATAGAATAACTTGTGATATACTATGAAATCCTATCAAAATATCTGACATGCTAATTTTTAGCGCTAATCTTTCATTAATTCATGTATGACTACTATTAGCAGGCTATTAACCCTACGAGTAAATTAACGAATATTGATTTTTGTTTTTTTATAACCTTTTATCTAAAGAAATGAATCCTCCTAAATCAGTATGTAAATTAATATATAGCACATTAAAAAATAAAGAAATATAAAATAGAGTAATAAGATAAAATCAAGGCACTTCTTCAGATATCAGAGTATAGTATATAATACTTTCTCATCATACCATATACAATAAGATGTAGATATTCATGTATCTGAATCATGCAATAGACTGATCCAGAATAAGACAGTTATTTATTAGTTGCGTGTCAGTATTTAGTAGATCTTCTTCCAAACTCAAGTATAAGTGCAAGATGCAAAAGTATGAATACCCCTCATAAATACCATAATAGTATAATCAAAATGTTCAGGAAACCACCTATGAGACAGATATCTGGTATGTCTATGCTCTAGGGGTGAAATAACAAGGATATCTATGAAAGACTTTAATAAATAAAAGAACCCAAGATATCAAGAAAGATTAGGCACTCTAAATAGAGAAAGTTCTCAAATAAGTATTTCTTTGCTTATTTATTAAATAAGTTAATAAAAATTATAATCAAGAGCAAAAACCAGACAATATTATGAAAATCATTATTCTTGGCGCTGGTCAAGTAGGTGGTACACTGGCAGAAAACCTAGTTGGCGAAAAAAACGATATAACAATTGTCGATACTAATGGCGATCGACTTCGCCAACTACAAGATAAGTTTGATTTAAGGGTTATTCAGGGTTATAGCTCTTATCCACGAGTATTACGTGAGGCTGGTGCTAAAGATGCTGATATGCTGATAGCAGTTACAAGTTCAGATGAAATTAATATGGTAGCATGTCAGATCTCCTATTCCTTATTTAACACACCCAAAAGAATCGCTCGCATACGTTCAACGGAATATATCCGTGAAAATCAACGTCTATTTAATAGAGCTGATATCCCCATAGACCATCTTATCTCTCCTGAGCAGTTAGTAACAGACTGTGTATATCGCCTAATAGAGTATCCTGGTACATTACAAGTGGTGAATTTCGCAGAAGGGAAAGTAAGCCTTGTAGTAATCACTGCATACTATGGTGGCCCGTTAGTTGGTAATTCGTTATCTTCTTTAAAAGCACATATGCCACATATTAATACACGCATTGCAGCTATTTTCCGAAAAGATCGTCCAATACGCCCACAAGGATCTACGATTATTGAAGCCGGGGATGAAGTATTTTTCGTAGTAGCGTCGCCCCATATTAGGGCTGTCATGAGCGAACTACAACGTTTAGAAAAATCTTACAAACGCATTATGATTGTTGGCGGAGGACATATAGGTGCGGGATTGGCTCATAGATTAGAAAAAAGCTATACAGTAAAACTGATAGAACACAATCAGCAACGTTCCGTCGAGCTGGCTGAAATGCTACAAAACACTACTGTTTTTTATGGTGATGCATCTGACCACGAACTACTAACTGAAGAGCACGTTGATCAAATAGACGTATTTATTGCTCTAACGGATGATGACGAGGCTAATATCATGTCCGCTATGCTAGCAAAACGTTTAGGAGCTAAGAAAGTGATGGTGCTAATTCAGAGAAGAGCATATGTAGATCTAGTGCAAGGTAGTGTTATTGACATTGCTATCTCACCCCAGCAAGCAACAATCTCTGCTATGCTTGGGTATGTGCGAAAAGCATATATAGTCAGCGTATCATCCTTGCGACACGGTGTTGCTGAGGCTATTGAAGCAATTGCATATGGAGACGAAAACACCTCAAAAGTTGTTGGTCGCAGAGTAGAAGAGATCAAATTACCGCCAGGTACAACTATTGGTGCTATTGTTAGAAGCAATGATGTTATAATAGCTAATAGAAAATTTAAAATTGAACATGGAGATCACGTTATCTTATTTCTTATAGATAAGAAGTTTATCACAGATGTTGAACATTTGTTTTACCAAGATTCATACCTCTTATAGCATAGTAAATAATCAATCATTGATCTATAACATATACATTATTATCAAATAATTTTTTTGTTTTATAGATATATTCCTATTATTACTGAATATTGATGAGTATAAATATAGTCTTATTTTTTTTCTAAAACACTATATTATTATGCATATTCTTAAATTATTACCATTTTATTATTATATTCAGTAGATGGATAAACATTTTCTGTCTACTTATTTCACAGAAATATTTCTAACAAATAAATATTATCAGCTTTTTATGTTTAAAAACATTATACTCAGTAATATTTTACCATTCTTTCTTAACAACCGCACTAGATGATATTCGATAATGCGAAATTATATTTAAGAGTATTACTTACTATTTAAGTAATGATAGCATTGCAGTATCAATTTAAAGTTCAAGATCATTCAAATAAAAAATTTTATTAAAGCTGATATCTCCATGATCAAAATATTTTAGATTAAATTTGAATAACTATCAATAGAGTATGCTTCATAAGGTTATGATACTAGCATCTTTTTGCACACTATCTTGATCTAATTGTTTAGATCAGTATCTATGCGTTTTATCTAGTATAACAACCATGGCAAAAAGTACAGATTATCATTTAAAAATAGTAATAACCTCTCCAAGAGCTTTTCAATCAAACCTATTTCCTCAAACTATCATGATCTATAAATTAATTATCTCCACCGTAATCTACAAAGAGGTATAACTGATTTTATTTAAAAGGGAATCTGGATTCCAGATTTGCTATTAGCTGATGGAAAACATTATTAATTTAGTATCATAATTGTAAAAATATACTACCTAATCTAATATTCTAAAATCAGAGATAAGACTCTCTTTAATTAATAAATATTAATGATAATATTGATATCCTAATTAGAATAAACCTATCATTTAGGTTAAAATTCTATATATCAGGTATAATAGGAATATCAGACAATAACTTTTAAGAGAAATTACAGCCGAAGTATTCTTTATAGAAGAGAAAGTGAGATATTTAAATTTTTTATTTACTATATAGTATTAATATTTTAATTAAATCTTTGACTACTTACTACAAGATAAGTATAAGTGATGTGTTATGCATTAAGCATATCATACTACAAAATATTTAGATAAGGCGCATTATATTTTATGTATTCAAGGATTTTTAGTATAAGATAGCTTTAAAAACTTTTGTTTTGAAGTCTAATCAGACTGTTCAATACAAATAAAAGTTTAACTAAAATAACGGAAAATATATAGACCGATTGTCTATAGAATATCTTATTAATAGGTTATTTTTTAAAATTAGCATAATAATAAAGCTATTTATTTGACTTATTTGATAAAGAATTATGAGGATGAAAGATTAAATATTTTGGCACAGATGTAATAAGAGATAAATATTATTATTCATGCTTAAGTGATTACACTACTGCAATTTAAATTGAATACAACCGAACTTTAGAATAATTTATTCTATCTAATGTAGCATTTTGTCTTTTCTTTATTTTTATAAATAAAAGTGCTTGCTTCATCTTGAAGTACTAATATAAAGCAACACAAAAATCAAACTACAAATATGATTTTTTAATCATTACTGCAATTCCTTTAAAAGGATAGCATTGATTTATAGGATTTGCACAATAAAATTGTATATATAGAAGAAAAAAGAAATAGCATGATAGTCAAGATAGGCATCTGTATAAAATTGACACATAGATGCATTCTATCTTTGCACTTTCAAAAAATTTAATTCTTCTAAATGAAAAGACTCTTTAATTGCATAATGATTCATTATTTTACTAAATAAATGATATTACTGAAACATATAACAAATCATAGCAAATACCCGCAATACCCTTAATTTGCGTTTAATAAAAAATTTATACTATAAAAATGATAAACATAATAAACTAAGCAAATATGATATCTTAATGTTATCAAGATTCATTAATATCTACATGTTCACCAACAAAATAATTTAAATGATGCCGGCAGCTAATAAAGTATTAGCTCTACTAAAAAATAAATCTAACTCTCTGGCTCTAAAAGAGCCTCTTCAATTGTCTTCTGAAGAATACGAATTCTTTGCTCCATATTCAGAGTATAATCGATTGTTCTATCTCGTTCTTCTGCCAATTCGCGAGATAAGTTTAATGCCGAGATAAAGACCAGTTGTTCTGTGTTTGTCACTCTAGTGCGAGATTTCAGGTTGTGCAAACGCTTATTCAAATCCTCTGCAGCCTCATATAACGCTTCCTCTTGCTCTGCTGGACAATTGACTTTTAATGAACGACCAAAAATATGAAGATCTACCGGTTGTGCAGACATACCACTTTCCTGCCTAGATTTTATGCTATTTTTAAAACCCCAATAGTAAGTTAAATCTTGTGCTAACTATATGTGCATCGCTAAGTATTTAACATGATTGAAATCATAGTCCATTCTAATATAGCTAACAACTATTAGCTACTAATAAAAGATTGCTGCCATAGGATATATTCGTAAGACGAAGTAAATTATCTATGGATAATAATTGAAGAGCTATTTTAATAAATCATAACTATAATGAAAGATTATATTTAGTTAACAATTTCAAAAGCATATACTTTATATAACAACTCATATATATCTATTATTTAATATAATGATCACAGCAACGCTATACTTGTATTCTGAACAAAAACAAAGCAACTAGGTTTCTGCTAATTAATGTTAAATACACTACTTAATGTAGTATCCATACTATAAATTTAATAATGATGATGTTTGTGATTTAAGCACTGCAAGTTAATTTGTCTTACAAAGTGATTTACTATAAAAGTAAGAAGAATTTTTTAAAAAAATTTTTAATTAAATGGCACCTGCTATGCTGAACTTTGTTATGTAGAACATACAGTGTAAGAAATAACTTACAATAGGTGTAAAATTGCTATGCTGTTATTGTATAAAATTATACTATGTATCATAATACTCAAGGAATTGCAAATGACACGTCAAGCATCATATCATCTAATTAATCTAAAATAACATGCAATACTAATACATAGTAGTATTATAAATTCAGGATCCCCTGAGGCACTACTATCTACCTGAATTGGTTGTTATTAGATTGAAGAAACTCACCCATATCTTGTATTGTTTATAGAACTACAGATATTCTTATAAAGCATGATTTCTATCCCAGCATATCAAAGTATAAATACATAATGATTTTATGCATATCGCCTTACTTAGGGCGTCTTTTAATTTATCTGCCTTAAATATTAACGAGACGTTTACTGAACATCTATTTGTCATGGCTTAAAGATGATATATAAACTAGAACATATAGTTTTTATATTGATCTCTAACAAAGTATTAATATTACATCGGTGCTATATATCATACGTAAAATATAGTCAGATATTTACGTAAGGTCCCCGAAAGATGCTGCAACAAAAATATTTTAAACTATAATTTTGCTATAAGTAACCATGTATCTAATAACATTAATATTTTTAAAATAAATCTATGTCAATTAAAAACATTTTAACCCAATTTGTTATAAAAGAAGCAGTTATAACTCGTTTCAGTTGATTTTAATCAACCTTTTGCTCTAAGTAGACAAAGCATGAGCGATCATGCTTTGTCTACTTAGAGATGCATAAAATCAACAACTCATTTAGGAATAAATAAAATGCGAATAATACTAGGTAATTTTTTAGCTAAGAAATGCATCATAAATTTTCACAAGCAAGTAATTTTAATAGTTACAAAAGTTTGTGATAGTTATACTCTCATACCTATATAGAGGCTCATGATATAAATATAAATACAATGAAATAGTCACGCTATCAAGGATCTATAATAGGCGTTAGTATCAGTATCTATTAACGCAAATCAACTATCCTACTGATCACAATAAAAGATATACATCATCAATACATCTTGAGATCAAAGGTCTCATACTGCTCTTATATAGCTATCTAAGTATCATAGTTAAAAACCATCCAGAGCAGCTATGAATAGATAATTAAATTATCCTATCAGGAGAGTGTTATATTCTGATATCGAGAAAAATATGATTTATAAACATTTTTAATATAACTAATAGAACGGTTTATTTTTTAGATTTTTATTTTATCTTACCTTTTTAGCTTAATAAATATGATCTTTCTAAAAAACTTCCTGTTGCTTTTTTAAAAAAGCAGGTATTGCATCGATAAATAATCAACTAAAAAAAATGATTCCTGCTATTGCGCAATTACTTAGAAGTATTCTTAGTGTATTATATAACAAATTTAAAAGTATGACTCACAATGTCAATAAATTTAAAATAATAATTACTTAAAGTAATAATCAACTATATTTCATCTTTGCTGAAAGCAACTTTAAAAGATATACAATATATATGTGAATCATTTATAATTATAAATATAACTTAAGTAATACAAGTAAACACGATATACGCATATTTAATAAATAAAATATTTTTGTACCACTTTAATATATTGAGTTCATCGCGCATTAATTACTAGAAATTATACTTGTATTTATATTAAATTTTCTTTTCTAATTTATTTACTAACAATCTTTATCTAGCATATTATATAAAATTTTAGCAAAATTTTTTAAAATAACCGTGACTTAATTTAATAAACTGAGTGATCTAAAATATTCAATTTTTTACTTGTGAGTAACTAAACTATATAAAAGAAAGTAATAAAAAAAATTATTCTTAATAAATTAAATCAACTAGTATCTTTCTACTATTAGTAACTTTAAGTTAGCTATATAAGGTGTTTAGAAGGATATTATCCTATCTTAATTATTCTAATAAAGTTAAAAAATATTTATCTGTAGACTCAACTGTAAGTTAGTATTTAAAAGAAATTTTTTTAATACAAGCAAATAGAACATCAATCATCAAACTAGTGGTTAACCAATAGAATGCATCGATATTATGTAATATTTTAAAAATATATGACAAGAATGAAATGCAAAGAGATTATAACTGATTCAGTATAAGATGATAAGATATTTAATAAATAAAATCTGCTGAATCCAAATTAATAATAAGAATCTTTAATATTATTTAAACAAATTATGGATTAGTCAGAAAAATCTAGATAAATAGGGTATTACCAAATACTATTTTTGAAGATACCAAGAACTTTAAATAAATTAAAATAATAATTATGATTATATTGTTTTAAAAATCTTCTGATATTCAAGATTATTAAAAACTAATCTGTAATATTAGATATATTTTATATATACCATAAATATTAATCTTTATCTAGATAACCATGCAGATATAATAAGAAATTATAATCTTAAGATATTCTCAATACCTTACTTTAGTTGTATTATCCGCAATAATAACGATTATAAGCTAAACATGATATTAGAAGTGATAGTGAAAATTAGTAGTAAGAATATACGGGAATTTACTAGGTGTAAAAAAGTAATATTGATCTGTTTTAGCTCTTACTCGGGCAATATTAAATACAATTTAAATATATATTATTTATTCAATAATAGTGTATATCAGGGTAGAACAATGTAAACAAAAACCAGAGTAATAATGCGCTTTTGCAAAAACATATTCATATATCTGATTCACTAGTCAAGTTCTGCCATAATATCTTAACTAACTATATAATACCTATTGCAGATCGGAAGAATGAAAATTGAAAATAAATATAATTTGTTTGTTCGTAAATTGCTAACAGACTGATATTATTGAAAGACTAACATCTTAGCTAATCAAATTAATAATATATAAAGACAAAATATGAAAATGATAATTCTGGGTGGAGGGATAACAGGAAGAACCCTGGCACTTGCAGTGGCTGCACTGAGTGCTGGGCGAGTTCAAGTCGAGATTATAGATACTGTTTCTGAAAATAACAGGCAGAAGTATTCGACTGATAACTATGCTATTGCTCTTGCTTACGGCACATGCCAGCAATTAGAAAGGATCGGCGCATGGAAAGAACTAAATTCTTTTGCAACCCCTATAGAGAGTATCTATGTCAGTGATCAGGGTGGTTATGGTTCCGTTGTATTTAGATCCCTGGATTATAAAATACCTTATTTAGGCCAAGTTATTCAACTGCATCAGGCCGCGGCAATTCTACTAAGATTATTAGAGAAAGCCCCAGGAGTGAGGATCTTTGGGCCAGGAACAGTAGTAGGTGTAATACAAGAGCAAGATAATGCTACTATTAATTTAGATAACGGTACTATCCTCACGGGCAAACTTTTAGTAGCAGCCGATGGCTCTCCCTCATTACTAGCTAAGCATTGTAAAATAAACTATCGTAATAAAAACTATGATCAGATAGCTGTTATTGCTAATGTTATAACTTCTAATGCACATCAAGGTAAAGCATTTGAGCGTTTTACCCCTGATGGACCTCTGGCAATGTTACCGATGAGTAAAGCAGGATGTGCGTTAGTCTGGTGTCATTCCGTAAATAATCAGAATGAAATCAGAGGTTGGAACGACATTGAATTTCTTCAGCATCTTCAGAAGATGTTTGGTTGGAGATTAGGGAAAATAATCAAGACCGGTAAGCGTCATTACTATCCTCTAAATTTAAGATGGGCAGATCAACATATCACCCATAGGATCGCTCTAGTCGGTAACGCAGCACAAAATTTACATCCGATCGCAGGGCAAGGATTTAATCTTGCCCTGCGTGATGTTATTTCCTTGGCCGAGACTATTGTTCAAGCAGAACTCCAGGGTCATGATATAGGCAGCTACAAAGTGCTAAGCTGTTATAAAAAACGACGTGCACCAGATCAACAACTAACTATTAGAATGACAGATGGACTGATTAACTTATTCGCTAATAGTCTGACACCATTAGTTATCGGACGTAATGTGGCAATGATGGCTATTGATCTTCTTCCAACGCTACGAGAAAATCTTGCGAGGCGCACATTGGGTTGGGTGCAAAGGTAATCTTCATTATTGCAGTAATTATAATTAATTTAGCTATTTTATTAATATAATTAAGATTATTTATGAACAGAAAACGAGAATCACAATGCAATCTTTTGATATTATTATTTCTGGTGGTGGTATGCTAGGATTAGCAATAGTAGCAGCTCTTCGGGAGTCAGGACTGCGTATTGCGTTAATTGAACACAAAATTCCTAATCTTGAAAAACTCACCCCAAAATCAGCACTGCGTGTTTCTGCCATAAATACTGCTACTGAACATATGTTAAAATATCTAGGAATTTGGCAAGACATTCTAGACCTACGCGCTAGCTCCTATCAGAGCATGGAAATCTGGGATAAAGATAGTTTTGGAAATATTTCATTTCATGCTCAAGAATATGGCTATACCCATCTAGGGTATATTATTGAAAACAGCGTGATTCAGCAGACCTTATGGGATAAAGTCTCTTGCCAGTCAGGAGTAACTATTATTGCTCCTGCAGTTTTCCAGGAGATTACGTGGGGTGAAAAAGAAGCTTTTATCATTTTAAATAATAGACAGATCCTAACGACGCGTTTAGTAATTGGTATAGATGGAGCGCATTCGTGGCTGCGAGCCCATACCGATATTCCTATAACATTTTGGGATTACAGGCATCATGCACTGGTTGCGACCATTCAAACTGAACAACCGCATAATAACTGCGCGCGTCAGGTTTTCAGTTCTAATGGTATCCTGGCTTTTCTACCGTTAAAAGACAAACAACTATGCTCAATTGTGTGGTCTACTAATCCTGAAAAAATAAAATATCTACTATCATTACCTGAAAGTGATTTTAACCGTGAACTAGCAGTTACTTTTGATATGCGTTTAGGACTATGCAAGATAGTAAGCTCGCGTCAGTCATACCGACTTATCGGACAATATGCTCGTAGTTTTGCTGCACACCGCTTAGCCCTAGCGGGGGATGCAGCGCATACGATACATCCTTTAGCAGGACAAGGGTTGAATTTAGGATTTATGGATATTGCGAAATTAAGTTTTTTAATTAAGCACTTACATCATCAGGGAAAAGATATCGGCCGTTATACGTATCTGCGTAGCTACGAGCGTTCATGTAAGAATAACGCTGCCTTGATGCTGACAACAATGCAGGGATTACAAGAACTCTTTGAAGGTAAAAATATTGCTAAAAAGTTATTGCGTGATATAGGTATGACGATAGTTAATAACGTCCCCCTTCTTAAAACAAGGCTGGTTAGATACGGCATGGATTTGTCTTATTTTTTGGATTTATTAGAATAGTTATATTCAACATAACTTCCAAGAAATTTATAAGCATCTTGTTAGTAATCCTGGGCGAAATAGTTTATGGTAAGATATTATATAAAATAAATCCAGTATTAGGCTATAACCTCATTTACTCAATGAAAGTAATTAATTTATAAAATTGATAAATCAGACATTGAAAATAACTCTATAATTTACAAAGATGCCTAGTTTAATAAATCATATGAACAATCCGGATACAATTACATTAATTAATTAGATATAATAATCTTTAGTAATACATAAAATGAAAAGATTGTCTTGCATAATAAAAATTATGTCTATTCATATCTTTCTTTTTCATAATACTAAATATTGTTTAAGTAGTTTAACTACTCTAAAAATACAGACAGTTGCACATGGTTAATATAATTTATCTACAGTAGAATTTAAAAGAATAATGCCGGATTTATTTTATAGGAGACGTTAATGTCATATAGTAACGAACTTGATTTATTGCAGCATATGGCTTTAGTGCCGATAGTTATTGAACAGACTCCTCGTGGTGAACGCTCATATGATATTTTTTCTCGTCTCTTAAAAGAAAGAATCATTTTCTTAAACGGTCCAGTTGAAGATCACATGGCAAAACTGATTGTAGCTCAAATGCTATTTCTGGAAGCAGAAAACCCTGAGAAAGATATTCATATTTATATTAATTCACCAGGTGGTGTTATCACTGCGGGCATGTCCATCTATGACACAATGCAGTTTATTACAGTTGATGTGAGCACTATCTGCATAGGACAGGCATGCTCAATGGCAGCATTTCTGCTTACCGCAGGGGCTAAAGGAAAACGCTTCTGTCTTCCACATTCACGCGTCATGATTCACCAACCCCTGGGTGGTTTTCAAGGACAGGCAACAGATATTGAAATTCACGCTAAAGAAATTGTTAAAGTTAAAACTCTTATAAATACGCTGATGGCAAAACATTCAGGGAAACCAATAAAAGATATTGAGCGTGATACTGAGCGTGATCGATTTTTATCAGCTGATGAAGCTGTAGAATATGGTTTGATAGATTCGGTAATGACTTCCCGTACCTAGCCGCGTAAGAAGCTATTATTGCATGAGTAATCAGTGTATCAGAACTTGATATAAATATATAAATTATTGATTTATCGATAATTTATAGAATAAATATGAACATAAAATTCATTGTAGATCTAATACTTTAATATATAGCATGATATAATTATTTGGATAATAGTAATTTCATGTATTAAATAGAATGTGTCGTTTTGCACAAATTGATCCTACTGCCATTGATAGTTTTATATATAGGCGACATATTCTAAGGGATAATACTTAATAAAGAGGTTTTATGATGACAGATAAACACACAGACGGTTTAGATACACTTCTGCACTGTTCTTTTTGCGGTAAAAGACAACATGAAGTTCGTAAACTGATCGCCGGGCCGTCAGTCTATATATGTAATGAGTGTGTCGATCTGTGTAATGAAATAGTTTGCGAAGAAATTAAAAAAGTTAATCTGGAACATGAGACCGACTTTCTTCCAACACCGCACCAAATTCGCAAACATCTAGATGATTATGTTATTGGTCAAGAACAAGCAAAAAAAATATTGGCTGTGGCTGTCTATAATCATTACAAGCGTCTGCGCAATAGCGAGACTGATAACCATATAGAATTGGGTAAAAGTAACATTTTAATGATTGGTCCGACCGGTAGCGGTAAAACTCTATTGGCTGAGACACTAGCTCGCTTTCTCGATGTACCATTTACTATTGCAGATGCGACCACTTTGACAGAAGCTGGTTATGTTGGAGAAGACGTAGAAAATATCATTCAAAAACTATTGCAGAAATGTGAGTATGAAGTGCAAAAAGCACAGCGCGGCATCGTCTATATAGATGAAATTGATAAGATTTCTCGTAAGTCTGATAATCCCTCAATTACACGGGACGTATCAGGAGAAGGTGTACAGCAGGCTTTGCTAAAACTAATTGAAGGTACCATTGCTGCGGTTCCACCTCAAGGAGGACGTAAGCATCCTCAGCAGGAATTCTTGCAAGTTGATACTTCTAGAATTCTTTTTATCTGTGGGGGAGCATTTGCTGGTTTAGATAAAGTGATTAACGCACGCATAAATACCGGAACAAGTATCGGATTTGCAGCGAATGTACAAACACTTTCTTCTCAAGAGAGTGAGAGCGAACTTCTATCTCAGACAGCACCAGAAGATTTGCTAAAATTTGGTTTAATTCCTGAATTTATAGGTCGTTTACCAGTTCTTGCTACACTGCATGAACTAGATGAAGATGGGTTGATCAAAATCTTGAAAGAACCTAAAAATGCATTGACGAAACAATATCAAGCGCTATTTAATATGGAAGGTGTCAGTCTAGAATTCTGTGATAAAGCTCTTGTTGCAATTGCAAAAAAAGCAATGATGAGGAAAACAGGTGCTCGTGGCCTTCGCTCTATTGTTGAAGCAGTTCTTCTGGATATAATGTACGACCTACCTTCAATGGCAAAAATTGATAAAGTCATAATTGAAGAAAAAGTTATTGAAGGTCACACAAAACCAAGGATTATTTATAGCAAATAGGCAAGATAAGCATCTTATGCTATCTAATGCTAGAAAATAAGATATCTTATCAATATCAATACAGTTAGGTTTAGTTAATTCTTTTAATTAGGTTAATACATGTGATGTAATAAGGATATCATTTAGATAAATAGCCATTTATTGATGAATTTTTTAATAATTATTATATCATCCTGCACGATAAGATCCATCAACCCAACAGTGGATTCTTATCAGCCTTCAGAAAGCACAGCAATATCTTTGATAAGACAAGATAAATATAAGACCGATTAATCAAAAGATTTAAAACTCTACTAATATATGACTTTGCCAGAATATGGCATCATAGACGTTCTATTCCTATGTCAACGATTTTAATATCTTAAATATCAAGTAGTTCATCAGATATTCTAATGAAATAATAAAAATATAGCAATAAATACATATAGATTATTCCGGAGCAAAGACATTTATCTTATCGGCTATTGAATATCTTAAATTTATTAAATATTTTTAATAGCATTATTTGATGACACATAGAAGCAAATTATTTCGTGAAGAACTATAAGTATAGTACGATATGAAGATTCCTTCATTCTATGTATTTTTATTACTATCCTAGTAATTATCATTGATATTACCTATAAAAAAATTTATAAGATACCTATAACGGGTAAGGATAGATATTTTTGATGGCAGTGAATAATATTCATACTAATATTTATCCATTTTATTCTATCACTTTATAAATAATAATTTTTAATATATTGGCTAGAAAAACCGAATCAGTTTTATACAAGAGTTACCTATAATAACAAAATATAAGTTATATAAGCACAAACTTTATATTATTCAATGTTATGATGATGTGTATAATTGGTCTTTTAAGCTAAAAATGTATTTTTAAGAAATATTTAATTTAGATGTGATCATGACTTATTAATTACATGATAATTTAATGTGAAGATATATAACCAAGAAGACCTGATGCTATAATCAGGCGAGGTGAGATATGTTTAGTATAGCCTATTACTAGGATAAAATATTTTATGTGTATTACAATATTGATTGTCAAAATACTAGAATAAATTTTATTTAATACATACCAGAAATAATATAAGAAACCATAAATATATATTAAATATTATATTGAATTAATTGATTCAAATATTTTCTATAGAAAATATGGTACAGCATCTATTAAGATATTAATTATTTTCTGCTTAGCTAGTTATCTTTCTTTAACTTAACTAAATATATACAAAATATACTATACGCTACAGTAATTTATATGTTCACATTCGTAAAATATTTATTAAGAAACATAGAATTAATATAATTAATATAATGCTTAATATTATTAAGCTGCAAATATGCAATTGTGTCATAATCTTACCAGTTTCCTAAGAACTACTAGCGCAGCCCTTATATATAAAAGGGTTATATAAATTTATTTTAGTTAATAAAATGATATTTTTGACTTCTGTAGAGTGCATCAGTGTTCTAGACAACTAACAAAAGAGGATTTTAGATTACTAGATATTTTTAACTTGCATGCTGTATACTACTGAGATTTATTAAGTTGGAATTCATACTATTACTATCATCTGACACATGATCATGTGACCAAGAATCTAACTCTTTATTGCTAATGCCAATCCCATAATTTTTATATACTATATAAGAAATTAGTTAGTATAATTAGTTAATAGTGCAGCACTGTAGATGAGCCGCATAAAAGCAAATGGTCATTTTTAAATACTAAATTTAAGCTCACTAGATTTAATTAAATCTACTATCTATCAGTTTTAATTTCTTATTTTTTTAATAATATTAGTTAATCAATTACTATAAAGCAGATATGATAACATTAGAGTATCAACATAGACATATGAACGTTCGCTAATCTAGGTCGTCTGAAAATCAGCATATTAGAAGCGTGCATTAGGTAATGTAATAAGATTAAAATTAATATTCTTATCTCTAAATTAAAAGAGTATCTCTACTTAAAATACTTAACAATATAAAATAATTGGAATGAACTCAATCATATCTATGATATAACCTTAATAAGTCAAGCATAACTTGACATGATTTCTTAAAAAACATCAATCCTTGTAAATCAATTAGCTTGGCCAATCTTTAAAAAGCAGTAATATTTTTAAATAAAATGCATACATACTGATTTGTTGATAGTAATGCTTATAATGATCAGCAGATTGTGCTATATCTGATTTTATGCATATTATTTATACTATTTATTATAAAATGATATTTTCTAAGCATAATTATAAATAACACATACAAACCTGTTAATACTTTACATTATGACTGTACCACAACTATTATTGTAAGAATAAGCTGAGTCAGCATAGCTAAAATATCTACTGTGGTACTACTCACAGACTAATTACTTAGATAGGAACTTCTTATGTCCAGACAACAAATAGGTGTTATAGGTATGGCTGTTATGGGGCGCAACTTAGCGCTTAACATTGAAAGCCATGGTTATATCGTATCCATTTTTAACCGCTCTCATCAAAAAACTGAGAGAGTAGTTGCTGAGAATCCGGGTAAAAAAATAGTACCTTTTTACAATATTCAGGAATTCATTAAATCCCTTGAGAAACCTCGTCGCATATTATTAATGGTAAAAGCCGGTGAAGCAACCGATAAAACTATAGACTCCCTAAAGCCTTATTTACAGAAAGGAGATATTATAATAGATGGGGGCAATACTTTTTTTAAAGATACTATAAGACGTTACAATGAATTATCGTCTGAAGGTTTTAAATTTATCGGCGCGGGCGTATCTGGTGGTGAAAAAGGAGCGTTGCAAGGACCGTCTATAATGCCGGGAGGACAGAAAGATGCATATTTATTAGTAGCTCCAATTCTGAAAAAAATTGCTGCTGTAGCTGAAGACGGAGAATCTTGTGTAAGCTATATTGGTTCTGATGGTGCTGGTCACTATGTGAAAATGGTGCATAATGGAATTGAATATGGTGATATGCAGCTTATTGCTGAAGCCTACTCCTTACTAAAACAAGCTCTAAATTTATCTAACGAAGATCTATCTAATATCTTTAACGAATGGAATAAAGGTGAACTAAATAGCTATCTGATAGAAATAACAAAAAATATTTTTATCCAAAAAGATGCAGAAGGTAAATATTTAATTGATGTAATACTAGATGAAGCAGGTAACAAGGGGACTGGTAAATGGACAAGCCAAAGCTCCTTAGATTTAGGAGAACCCCTATCTCTGATAACTGCATCTGTCTTCGCTCGTTATATATCTTCTATGAAAGATCAACGTATTTTATCTGCTCATTTTCTATCTGGACCAGAATGTCAAACATTCAAAGGTAATAAAGATGAATTCATAGAAAAAGTACGAAGAGCACTTTATCTAGGTAAAATAATTTCTTATGCTCAGGGCTTCTCCCAGTTGCGCGCCGCCTCGGAAGAATATAAATGGAATCTAAACTACGCTGATATTGCAAAGATTTTTCGTGCTGGCTGTATTATACGCGCTCGTTTCCTACAAAAAATTAGAGATGCATATACAAATAATTCCTCTATAACAAACTTATTATTAGCTCCGTATTTCCAGCAAATTGCAAATCAATACCATATGGCACTACGAGAAGTAATATCTTATGCAGTACAGAACGGTATTCCAACGCCAACTTTATCTGCAGCTATTTCTTACTACGATAGCTATCGTTCAGCAGTACTCCCTGCTAATCTTATTCAAGCGCAGCGTGATTATTTTGGAGCACATACTTATAAGCGTACTGACAGAGAAGGCGTCTTTCATACCCAGTGGGAGTGCTAATAATTTTTATGCGTCTATACAAATAAACTCAGAAATCCGGGATTTCCTGGATTTCTCTTGCAAATTTATCTTTTATAACCCAGTAATGTTAAGTCAGGATATTTTTAAATAAATATATATTTAAGTAGCTAGCTGATCAGGCATGGAGATATCATAAAATATGGTTTGCTGTCATATATAAAATTAAAAATAAATTAATATTACTCCTGTTATCATAATAACAGCATACTGAATAATATCACTTACAAAGTTACATCATCTATTATATCCCATTATTTTAGTATGAATCTATCTAAAAACTATACTCCATATTAGCCAGAGAGACTCTGTTGATAATATTTATATCATTCTTACTGATAATATAATATGTATTAACTTTCTGCGTAAGAATAGATATAGATATTAAATCTATCGTTAAATTTATGTTCTTTTGCTGACTTGAAATATCGATATGAGTTATTGGTTATTAAATTGATAAATATGATAATTATACAAAAAATATATGTCTGCTTAATAATTTACTCAGTAAATATAGTATAAAGACTACAGTAATATATAAATATCTACTAAAAAAATTATTGTTAAGCAATATTACATGACAAGATTACTTATAAAATTCTTAGTACATGTAATCATCAAGTTTTTAAATTTACATGAAGAGGATATTTTATTTGTTCAATAAAATATAAACATAGTATTATATTACTCATACTATATTAATTTTATGTAATATTATTATTACTTATAATATTACGTAATACTCATAGCAATAAAATATATTATTTAAATTATTATATCAATATTATCTATTGATAAAGCATCGTTAATATCATAGTGATCAAATAGTACAATCATTCACACTACATAGATCACTTCATGGATATATCAAATCTATTAAATGCATCCACTAAGACAAGAGCATACTATACTGTAATTTAAATCACATACTAATCATGATACAATATATAAAGATATATTTAATATATATAGAAAAAATAAATAATACACATTAGTAATAAAGTGTATTTATATTAAATATAAAAGCATAAAATTACCAGAGTAATAAATAGATGATGTACCCATTATTTCAGCAGAAAATAACTTGATTAATTATTACGCAAACAAATTATCTTTCCCGATTTGACTGAAGATAAAAATTCAATTTATTTTATAGCATAACAAAGAAAAGCATAAGATTATTAAACCTCATATATAACTAAAATGCATATCATAACAAGAGTCAGCATAACTATATTTTTCTAAGCTAAATATTAGTGATAATACTTAATAAACTCAATCCTTAATGAAAATAAACACACTCCTTAACACAAGAGAACATATCACAATAATTTAAAAGTTTTAAAGCTTTAAATTTTTTAAAAACAGTAACTCATGAATATGGAGTGTATCTAATGCATGATGATACTGATACAAAATTATGTATAACTGGTAAAGCCAAAGACCTTAAGAAACGTCTAGTTACCTATTTTATCAAAATCTTGGACGCTATAAGACAGAAATAATTATTAAAAATATTACTCGTATAGATATAACCGTTACCATACGAAAACTAAGGGCTATAAGGCTTAAAACTAAATACATCAAGATGTATAACACTCATTATAATATCTTATTACGCGATGATAAATCTTAAACGCCTATATTTATAAGTAGAGAGATTTATCCTTGTCTGTAGTTACATCGTGATAATAAGCATGCGCAAGGGTAATATTTTAGTCCTTTTACCAGTGCTCAATATATTAGAAAAAACTAGTTCTTTTACAAAGAATTTTTCCTATGAGACAATGTTAGAATAGCTTTTATAGAAATCGCTCGAGTTCTTGTATGCAATATCAGATTATGCACTATTTTGTCTTCCTATATAAAAATATAGGTTACTCTGGAAGAATATTAGCAGCAAGTAAACTTTATTCGCCTATTTCTTATTACTAAAAATAGTCAAGTATTAGGTTTACTAATTTTTACGTACGGCAGAAGCTAGTAAAAGACGAAATTTTGAATAAGCTGCACATATTAGAAGTCAGATTCAAACAGTACATAGATTCATTAAAAAACAATTGATTTCTAGGAATAGTGAAGATCTAGATATTATTAGTACTGAATTTAATACAGACATTGCTTATATCAATTCTTTATCTGGTAAGACACAATCCTAGAAAGTAATAATTACTTTCCTAAAGTTCCTGCAAATGCTGAATTCATAGAAGTAGTTTATAGTCTTCTAAGGTAATTCTATTCACAAGCAAATCCGAGCGAAATAACACAATAAAATAATACTAGATTTTATGTTATCAAAAAAACATATTATAGCTCAATAGGTCTCTAAATTAGATAGCAGCAGAATCAGAATATATATTGTACTACATAAAAATGAATTATGTCATCTGCAATAAGCTCAAAAAATATACAAAAATGATGTTATCAAAACTGTATAAACATATACGATTTATCAGCAATTCATAGCGCTAGAAAAAATATTACAGCAATCAAATATCTGCCGTATGGAATATTTGAATATTAGCGGTATGATGGGTGAAGATCTAGTCGGCTTTTGCTTTATTTTTGATATCTATGGATCTATTCGCGAAAAAAATAGGCGATATAATATTAAATATTTTCAACTTTGTGATGATTATGCAGAAATAAACCATATTCTACGTCGCTGATATGAAAAGATCTGGAATCATATAAGATTCCGGATATCATTTTTATTAACGGAGACAACAGACAATTAAGACAGGCAAATGAAGTATTTGCTAAACTAGACGCACGGTAGAACAAACAGACCACTAATACGTGGTATTGCAACAAGAAGAACACATAAAGCAGGACTAGAGAGAATTTTCTTGCAAGCATCAGAAGCAGGGTTTTCTCTGTCATCAGACTCTACTGCATTGCAACTTATAGAGAATATTAGTAATGCATCTTACAAGCACACGCTCAGTAGATATCGCCAGAAACTTACCACGATCCGTTATAGTGCTTCACTTAAGAATATAGAGGGCATAAGACTAAAAATCCGGCAAAAAATTTTATAGTATGTTGGAGAATTGTAACATTTAATGAATGATAACGTGAAATAAATTGCAAATGCAACTAGTTTTTCTAAAAATTTAGCAGAAAAGGTCTACAATTCATTTAAAAATAGGGCATTATCGCAACAGACAGATAATATCTACAGCTAGAAGAGCTATTAACTCAAATTATGCGATTAAATATACCGACTTTACTGACTCTTTTTCGTATGATCTTAACCCCATTATTTGTTTTGGCGTTCTACCTTCCGTTCAACTGGACACCTCTTGTCTGCGCAATTATCTTTGTATTTGCTGCCGTAACAGACTGGTTTGATGGTTTTTTAGCGCGCAGATGGAAACAAACTACTCGCTTTGGAGCCTTCTTAGATCCTGTTGCTGACAAAGTGATTGTTTCTACGGCTCTCTTATTGGTATCTGAGCATTACCATACTTGGTGGATTACATTGCCAGCAGCTACTATGATAGCCCGTGAAATAATTATTTCAGCACTGCGTGAATGGATGGCAGAGCTTGGAAAGCGCAGCAATGTGGCTGTATCGCGGATTGGCAAGGTAAAAACTTCAACTCAGATGTTATCCCTAGTTGCGCTAATATGGCGTCCTGATGAGTATGTTATTATAGCCGGAGTAATTACATTTTATATTTCTGCGATATTAACATTTTGCTCGATGTTTCAATATTTAAATGCTGCACGAAAAGATTTATTAAGATCTTGACAGAAATAATGTTTAAATTATCCTACAGTAGGAATGCAATAAAAAATGATGTTGACGAATTTTGTGAGATAGGTAGAATATGTTTTATTATATCAAAGCAATTAATAAAATTAGAAGATACAAAAACAAGCAAAATGATGTTGAATAATTTACGTACTTAGCGGGAATAGCTCAGTTGGTAGAGCACGACCTTGCCAAGGTCGGGGTCGCGAGTTCGAGTCTCGTTTCCCGCTCCATGCTATAATTATTCTTCAATAAGAAGCTGCAATTCAAATGAAGTATTTAGGCGCGTTAACAAAGCGGTTATGCAGCGGATTGCAAATCCGTCCAGTCCGGTTCGACTCCGGAACGCGCCTCCAAATTTCCTCGGCCCGGGTGGTGAAATTGGTAGACACAAGGGACTTAAAATCCCTTAGCCTTCACGCTGTGCGGGTTCAAGTCCCGCTCCGGGTACCATTTTATAAAAAATAAATACGTTTCATATACAGCTGCAACCAAAAGTCTTTTCTGTATAATTAATTACAAAGAGAAGATTAATGTGTTAGTAATTTATTTTACTTCTTAGTCTTAAGAATTTAAACTTAACTACATTATTATATATTCAAAAAATATTTTATAGAAACAACGAACACACTTTACTAAAAGTAAAATATATTTATTTTTTCTGCTATTTAATATATTTAATTTCAATTTAATTACATGTATTAAGTTTTTAGATAATTTTCTTGTCAACCTTTATATCTTTTAAGAGATAAATTTTTTATATAAAACCATAGACTTATAAGCTATAAATTTACATATATTATTTATATTTTTAATTTAAAAATAATATTATAAATAGTATTTCATTGAAACTATAAAATTTCTTAATTCTATACTTCTAATATAACTATAATAGTATATTACTATCTAAATTTATATGCTTACTAGTTTTAATAAAATAAGATGTGATAAAGGTTAATCGTTTATAGCGCTTAATATTTAATTATGTTAGAATGCTAATTAAAAATAATTAGTACGGTAGTATCAAATAGAACTATTCTGGTGCAGAAGATACATATGAAAATAAAAACTACCCTAAGATTTTATTTATTTACAGTAACATATTACAATCAGTAAACTTACTAACTATAGTACATAGCATAAATTATTATAGTAAAATTCAAAAGAATATACTAAGATATCATCTTTTTATCGGTATTTCTATAATAGAGATATAGTATATATGACCAATAAACTTTCTTTGAAATTAATAAATCAATTCTTTTCGGTTACAAGAGAAATATATTACTTGTAATATCACATCATACTTAACTATTAAAAAATAACTGAAGCACTATTAATAGACTCTTCTAGATGGTAACGAAGAAATTATCTGTAACGTTAAAATAATTTAAACTTTTAAGATTTTTATGAAAAATGAGCCAGGAGATGATTTTGATACGAAGCATAAAATTTTAGCGAGATAACATTATTCTGCTGATAATATTAATTGAATTAGATTGATTTTAAAAACAAAGACAATAAGGACAATAAGGACAATAAGGACAATAAAAAATTATCTTGATATCTCGTTTATATGAGATACTAAAATAATTTTTATTATTACATGAAGATCCCAAAATATCTTAATAAGAGCAATAAAATTATTATCTGATAATGATGCTAAATTTTATAGGAAGTCCGAGTAATAATTTTAGTTACTTTTCTATCTTGTGACTAGTATTCAAGAAATATAGTAAAATATTAGAATATTTTTTAGTATTACTCATGTAACCTTATTTTTTGTTAAAAGAGCTAATAAATAGGCAATAAATTCTAGACGCACCTCGCTATCGCTAAGATCTACAATAAAATTTAGTTTATTAGGTCCATCTAAGCGAAATAGATGAGGTTCTTTATTCAATAATTCAACGAGGAATATTAGATTAACCTGATTTTTCTCTTTAAACTCAAAAAAACCGCCTTGTTCATGACATTCGATACGGCAAATACCCAATGCCATAGCATCTAGACGAAACTTAGTGCTTTTTATTAAATTACGAGCTGTATCCGGTAGCAGACCAAAACGATCAATCAGTTCAACTTTTAAATCTTCTAACTCATCTATATTGCTAAGGCTAGCTATGCGTTTGTAGAAAGATAAGCGAGTGCCTACATCCGCAATATAAGAATCAGGAAGCAAGCTAGGAAGACGAATTTTAATAAGCGTCTGCTTGCTTACCAGATCTTCTAATGAAGGCTCTCGTCCTTCTTTTAAAGCATCAATTGCACTTTCTAGTAATTCCATGTACAGAGAAAAGCCAATAGTGCTAATCTGGCCGCTTTGATCATCACCTAATAGCTCCCCAGCACCTCGAATCTCTAGGTCTTGGGTAGCTAACATGAATCCTGATCCTAAACGATCTAAAGAAGATATGGCCTCTAGACGCTTTCTCGCATCGGCAGAGATAGATTGTGGTTCAGGCATTAGTAAATAAGCATAGGCCTGATGAAATGAACGACCAACGCGACCACGTAACTGATACAGCTGTGCTAAACCAAAATGATCTGCGCGTTCAATAATGATAGTATTCGCATTTGGAAGATCAATCCCAGTATCTATAATTGTCGTGCAAACTAAAAGATTAAAACGCTGATGATAAAAATCATTTATTACACGCTCTAAATCACGCTCTCGCATTTGTCCATGGCCTATTTTGAGAAAAGCTTCAGGAACAAGTTCAGATAAGCGATGAGCTGCTTTTTCTATATTTTCAACATTGTTATATAAATAATAAACTTGGCCACCACGAGTAATTTCACGAAGAATGGCTTCACGCACAAGAAGAGTATCATATTCTCGTACAAAAGTTTTTACCGCAAGACGACGTGCAGGTGGAGTGGAAATAATAGATAACTCACGCATCCCGATCATTGCCATATTTAGTGTTCTTGGTATTGGTGTAGCAGTTAGAGTCAAAATATCTACCGAAGCACAAATGGCTTTAATACGCTCCTTCTGACGAACTCCAAAGCGATGCTCTTCATCAACTATTAATAGCGCTAAATTACTCCACTGCATATCGGCCTGCAAAAGTTTATGTGTACCAATCAGAATATCTACTTTACCATCAATTGTATCCCTTATTATCTGCTTCTGCTCTTTAACACTACGAAAACGAGAAATCATCTCAATACGTACTGGCCAGTTAGCAAAACGGTCACGAAAGTTATCGTAATGTTGTTGAGCTAATAAAGTAGTAGGAACTAAAACCGCTACCTGTTTATTGTTGTCTACAGCGAGGAATGCAGCACGCATAGCCACCTCGGTTTTACCAAAACCAACATCCCCGCATATTAGACGATCCATGGCTAATGGTTGACACATATCGTGGAGTACAGAGTTAATTGCCATCTTCTGGTCTGTTGTGGGTTCAAACCGAAAACCTTCACAAAACATCTGGTAAGATTTGCAATCTTTCTTAAAGGCGAAACCTGTTTTAGTGGCACGTATAGCATGAATATCTAACAGTTCAGCAGCTACGTCTCGAACTTTCTCGGAGGCTTTTTTGCGAGCTCTTGCCCAAGAATCGCTACCAAGTTTGTGCAGTGGAGCATTTTCAATAGCAACTCCTGAATAACGAGTTAGTAGGAAAAGAGAAGAAATCGGCACATATAATTTTGCATCATCTGCGTATTTCAAAATCAAATATTCTCCTTTTATTCCACCTATTGTTAGAGTAACCATTCCAGAATATCGGCCGACTCCATGTTCTACATGCACCACAGGATAATCAATAATAAGGTCGGAGAAATTACTAATACTAGTGTTAGTATTACTTTTATTTTCTTGACTACGGCTAAAGCGCTCACCAATTAAATCATTTTCACAGATTAGAACTAGTTTAAGCACTGGATTTATAAATCCACGCTCACATGCGCCCTGCATAATATAAATTTTACCCTCTTCGGCGTCTTGCAGATGCGTAATAAAGTCAGGTTTGATCTTAATAATAGCTAACAATTCTATTAAAGTTTCGCGACGCCCTTCACTTTCTACTGAAAAAATAATAGTATCTTTACTAATTTCAGTAAATACATGCAGGGCATGCAGCATATTTTTATTTTGTTTTTGAACCTTCAATTCAGGTAGGGAGTGATATTTTAGATTGATATGATAATTTTTTTGCTTTAGTTTTTCACTTTTTAACTGAATACAAGGCCATTTTTTTATTAAAAAAAACAGCTCATCAACGCATAGCCACAATTTATTTGGTCTTAAGAGCGGGCGCATAGGATCGACGCATCTATTTTTATAACGCTGGTTCAGATCTAACCAGAAACGATCTGCTGCAGATTTAAGATCAGCAGTATTAATTAGTAACGTACTGGATGGAAAATAACTAAAAAGTGGCGGAAGTGAATTTCGAAAGAATAGCGGCTGCCAATATTCAATACCTGCTGGCCATATTCCTTTACTAACCTGCTGATATATATGCTCTGGATCACGTCGCACTTCAAGATTCTCACGCCATTGACTACGAAACAACTCAATTGCAGTTTCAGTAATCGGGAATTCATGTGCAGGTAACAGGCTAAAATACTCAACTTCATTAAGGGTGCGTTGCGAGTCAATATCGAATATGCGTAAGCTATCAATTTTTCCATTGAGGAAATTGATACGATAAGGATTATCACTGCCCATTGGGTATAGATCTAGCAATGATCCTCGTGTAGCAAACTCACCGTGTTCAACAACCTGATCCACGCTGCGATAACCGGCTTTTTGAAGCTTTATACGCAGTCTATCCCCAGATAATTTCTGACCTTTTTGCATTATTAATGAATGCCTATGCAGGAATTCATGAGGGCACACACGCTGCATTAAACTTTTTACTGGCATGATAAAAACACCACGCTTCATAGTAGGTAGTTGATACAAACTTAAAAGGCGAGCTGAAATAATATCTTTATGCGGTGAAAAACTATCATACGGTAACGTTTCCCAGTCGGAAAGTGTTGTAACTATTTGCATAGTAAACTGCTGGATTTCATTGCTCAACCGCAATGCTGATTGTATATCAGAAGTAATTAGGATTACTGGCCCAGAATGTTTTTCAGAGATATGTGCGCATTCCAGCGCATCAGCCGAACCCGTTAACTGGCCTAAAAAAAGTATATCGCCAGCTCTTGTTGGCAGGTCATAACGATCAGGCAATATGAATTGATATTGTTTGGACATAAATTATTAGTCAGTTTATATTATTCCGTTAAATCAACATCCTATCGAGCGCTACAGTTCTATGTTCTATCATCCTATATAACTTTAGCAACAGAAGAGTAAAGAATTTTTTGAGGAAAATTATCATGCTATCAATTATATTTATTTTAATTCTTAATTAATTTGCTATTGAGATTTTATAACTAATTATATAGTTTAATTATTAAACGCATCTTTCTCATCTCATATGAAGATACTTTTATCTATTATCATTGATTCTATTTTATAGAAAATTAATAGAGATCATTGTTTTACTATAAAAATATTTGTGAATTTAATTAACCAATGCATCAGGTATCTTTAATACCGAGGATTATTACTCAGTAGAATGACGATCAACACATTGTAACAATCAGTCTACATGGTTAAACTATGACTCCCAACATTAAATTATAATTTTTATAAAAATACATACAATATAACTGAGCCTTATACTCATAAAGTATATATTCATGGTATATACAAAAGTATAAATATATTTAATAAATATACAAATTAAAGCATGTTCCTTGCGAGTGACTATGATTTTAATTACTAAATATATCGTATTAATCTTAAATATAGTCAAAAGACTATATTAATGGTTAAACTATGCATTAAATAATTAGGTATTATACATAAATAAATCCTGAAAAATAAAATATGATAGATTTGACTTCTTTTAGAACATCTTAATCAATAAATTGAGGAGATATCATCAGAATGATGTAATTTCATTTTATCATGTTCTATTTTTTATGTATTACAGAAGATCTGAATCAGAGATATAATATTTTAAAATAAAAAATATTTAGATCTTAGATCTGGTCTTGACAAGCTACAGCAAGAGAGCTATAGTTTATATAGTTATTCCTCTGTAGTTCAGTCGGTAGAACGGCGGACTGTTAATCCGTATGTCACTGGTTCGAATCCAGTCGGAGGAGCCAATTTATTACAAAAATAATTATACCGGATAATAGTTAAAAAAATTTTTTTAAAATTATATCTTCACAACCAATATGTCTGCTAGACAATCCGAATACATCACTCATCTAAATATTAGATTAAAGTCTTTATAGAATTAAAGATATAATTTGCGTATTAAAATATATTATGTAATGTTTCTATCAATTTTATCCTATATTTAATAATAAAGAATAATTTAATATAAATCACTGATTTAATTAGATCTCTTTAAGAGAATATTTTAAGATCAGCATATATACTACAGAATATTTCTAGTATTGCATGAGATCTTGTTAAGACGCAACTATTTCATTTATCCAACTGAGATCTATCAAGGTTATATTATAATTGTTCTAACACAAAGATTAATGTAAAAGCAAAATCTGCGAAACAGACTGCGTCTTATAGAAAATTTTCTTTAGATCTAGATTCACCTTCCCCTAAAATTTTAATCTTTTTAGAGAGCTCACGTCTCTCTCTCGATAAATCTGCATTCTTAATAATATATTCATCAACACGATCTTCATAGTTACCGCGCATATCAGCAAGAATCGCTTGAATAGATTCAATACTCATACCTGGTTTAATGTAAGCACTCATATTGTCTAGCAAGAGAATGCGCTTCTGGTTGTCACGAATCTTTTTTTCATTATCTAATATTTCACGCTGCAACTTATTTTTGCGACGAAACATACGAACAAACTCTACAACATCTTGGAAAGTTAACTGATTAATATTTTCCATTGATACCTCAACTGAAAAAATAACTGTAAATCAGGCTGTCACGCTTGGATAATTACCATTTATTGAATCACATTATATATTTTAAAAAATATTTTAGCATGCCTTATTAAATAATAATTTTGTTGCTCTTATGAAAAGATTATAATATCCTTTTAAAATATGTTTATACAAACAAATACGCTTATTTTATGTCATTATGAGAACAATACTTTATGCAGTGTTCAAGATTATGAAATCAATTAGAGTAATGGTTCTATATTAAGTTAGGTAAAATCTGATAATCTAATAATTCAGAATAAATCTCGTGTATTATTTATTGCTAATAAATTCAATCTCTATCAAATTTACTCTAATATTTAGCATTTGAAAAATCATTTTTGGTAGATCACAAAATAAACTCAACCCATATATTTTAGATAAAGAACTATATTAAGGTAAATTCATGACTTATATAGTGGCATTAACTGGAGGAATAGGCAGCGGAAAGAGCAGTGTTGCGGAGAAATTCAGGCTATTAGGAGTACCTATAATCGATGCAGATATAATTGCTAGAAAGATGATAGCGATTAGAACACCAACACTTCAAAAAATTTCAGATAAATTTGGCTCTAAGATTCTGCAAAATGATAGGAGTATTAACCGAATATCTCTAAGAAATATTATTTTTAATCAACCGAAAGCAAAAATCTGGCTAGATGATTTGATGCATCCTCTGATTTATAAAGAAAGTCAACACCAATTAGCAAAGGTTATTGCCCCCTATGCCTTATGGATTGTGCCCCTCTTAATTGAGAATCGATTATTAACTCAAGTACAAAGAATATTAGTAATTGATGTTGATCCCGCGTTACAACTGCAGCGTACCATGCGTAGGGATGGCATTTCTTACAACGAAGCCAAAAAAATATTATTATCACAGGCAACTAGAATACAGCGCTTATCTTGTGCTGATGATATTATTGATAATAGTAGCGAACATACAATAATATCTTCAAGAGTATTTAAATTACATAGTTATTATTTAAAACGTGCAGCTACTAGCGGAATAATACATAATATAAAAAGATATTAGTATGATATTTCTTATTCATGGTATGATTTAGAGGTCGTAACTACTAAATAATATATTTTATTCTTAGTATAAATATTATAGAAATAAACAAGTTAAATCCTTTAATTACAAAATCAATACTGTAGATTAGAAAAAATATTAATACTAATTAATAATATTTTGAAATATAATATAAACTGCTACCATAATTTGCATGATAGTAATAGTTTATTGATAATAAAGAAGTATTCTATTAACTCAAATAAAAATAATATAGAATCTACGTAATCAAATTTTAAAATCAGATCAAAACACTACAGATAAGATCCTTTAAATTTTCAAAACTTTAGTAATATGTTAGATATTAGTAGATACTTAATTAAGATGAAAAATCTTTTGATAAGATCATACAAACTTTTATAAGCAGAGACGTTAAACTATGATTTATAGAGGCAATATACAGATCTTTTTAGGTCATAAAATTAAGATGATATATTATTAAATTATCTGAAATATATATTTCATGACATCAACCATCTTCTTATAAGAAGATGGTTGATGTCTATTTAATCTTGATTATTAAGATTTCATCTAATGTTAGATATAATCAATCATTATAAGATATTGTAAATAATAGTTTTATAAATATACATATATTTGTTACTACATATCATACAGATACTCATCTAGTATTTCTCAAATATCTAACTCAGTTAATATAACATAGAAAATTACTCTAAAAATTAAAACAGCTTAATTATAGAGCAATACAATAGATTACCGATATAAAATGCATAAGAGCACACTTGAGGAAAGAAGAATAAATTACAGAAAAAATAATCATTAAATAGTATTTTTCATCTATTTTTAGTTAGATCACAAGCATTAAATCAAAAAGTAATAACATATATTTTTAATATATCACTAAGATAATAATACAGTGATATTTATTTAAAAATACGAACTAGATATGATCATATCATGATATTTATTTAAAGATAGTTTTCTTATTTACTCTATAATAATACGCGTAAATGATCTGCTTTCCCTTCCTGTCAAGATAAATTTATATTATTTCTTAACTAGATAAAAAATTAAGTATTATTTGATTTAATCCTAAAAATTTTAAATACTTGGTAAAATAATGAATAACCTAGCACTTATATTATACTTGTGCAGTATAACTAATTTAGTATCAGCACTAAGATGAACTCTTGCTGACAACAATTTTTTGACCAGAAGAATTTACTATAAAAGTAGTTATATGTTAGTAATTACTATCTACTAGTGATGAAAATATCTTTCTATTCCTTATGGAGGATATATTTTATAGTATAAAAATCTATAAAATTTATATCTTCTGCGCGTTTTAAAATTAAATTAGTTGCTAACTTTATTAGAAGAAGTTTGCTATAATTAAAAACCTAAGAGATCGCTAGTTTTCTTAATATCTGTTTATAGCTGAAAAATTTTAATCATCAAATAATTTGTAGTGTTTATAAAAGATAAAACTTTAATTTTATAATTAAAATATGGAGGTTATAGATATAAATATATCTGGATTACATTATTATAATCATTTCATTCAGCATGATCTCCTTATATATTAATCGTATATGCCATACAACTTGAGAATGAAGACAGTACTAAAATCTCTAACTAAAATATAAGTTTTATTTTATAAATAAATAATATTGTTATATCCATGCTGTCTACTTATTGGATATTTATAATAAAAAATGCAGATTACATAATAAAATAAGTAAAGATAATTAATTAGGTGTTAATATCACGATCTTCTAATCCTTGTGTAGGAAAGACGTAAAAATTAAAGTTATAGAACTAACAAAAATAAAAAATAATTACTTGATATATATTTATATAATACCCAAAAATAATTAAGAAATACTCTATACTCTGTTTTCTAAACTCAAACAATAATACTTGTGACACCATAAATATCTAAGACTGATTACATAACATAATTCTGCATAATGAAAATAATATTTTATTAAATACTTATAGTAGGTCTATGGCATAATTGATTAATACAGAAAGAAATTATGTTTATATTTATCAATAGAACTCAATAATCATCTCTTATTATAAATACTTTGAGCGCAATAACTTAGCAGAAATGATCTTTATAAGATCAAAGAGATACGGAAAATAGAGTAATTACCTAATTAAAATTAATGACTTGTTGATAACAATATTTATACTCTAACCTAAGTTTATACTGTATTCCTCTCTAATCTGAGTTTAGATAATGATCTACTATAAAACTATAATTATAATACTATAAATAATATATTTCTGCACTTGAAAGAATGGAGAATTTCTATATTGTACAGGTAGAATGAAATTGTAATAATATTAATAACTTATTTAGGAAGTTGCTTTCATTTTAAAATAGAATAGAGTTAAAATATTAACTTATATACGGCCGTGACACTGTTTATATTTTTTATTAGAACCGCACGGACATGACGCGTTACGACCTATAGTGCATCCATCAGTTTTTAATGACAAGGGTGGATTCAATAAATTTTGTTGAACAATATTATTTAATTGATCTTTTTGATCTAACGACTCTTCTTGTCTCAAGAATTGATTACTTAATACTTTTAAGTGTTCTGCTGAAGTACTAAACTGTACTTTGCTCAAGACGCTGACCACTTCATATTTTAGTGATTCAAGCATGGCACTAAACATTATAAAAGATTCACGTTTATATTCTTGCTTAGGATCTTTCTGTGCATACCCACGGAGGTGAATACCCTGACGTAGGTAGTCCATAGCGGACAAATGCTCTTTCCATAATGAATCAAGAGTTTGCAGCATCACGCCTTTCTCAATATTTCGCATTGCTTTTAAACCGAAAAATTCTTCTTGTATTTGATAAGATTCAACCGCCTGATGAAGAATAAGTTCATACACAGTGTCTTGGTGTAGCTCAATATCTTTTAAGAGCCAATCTCTAATTGAAATAGTTAGATTAAAATCGTTCTTTAATTTTTCTTGCAGACCTGCAATATCCCACATTTCCTCAAGTGATTGTGGCGGAATATAAGTATTTATAATATTTTGAAAAACATCCTTACGAATGCTGATAATAGTTTCTTTCACATCTTGTATATCTAGCAATTCGTTACGTTGGTTGTAAATTACAAGACGCTGATCATTTGCCACATCATCATATTCCAACAGCTGTTTACGAATATCGAAGTTACGGCTTTCCACTTTACGTTGCGCATTAGCCACAGCTTTAGTCACCCAAGGATGCTCAATAGCCTCACCCGGTTTCATACCAAATTTTTTCATCATACTCATAACACGATCAGAAGTAAATATACGCATTAAAGCATCTTCCATAGATAGGTAGAAACGAGAAGATCCAGGATCACCTTGACGACCAGCACGTCCACGCAGCTGATTATCAATACGACGCGATTCATGACGCTCAGTACCAATAATATGCAAACCACCTGTAGCAACTACTGTATTATGACGGATTTTCCATGCCGGTCTAATATTTTGAATATGCTTATCTCTTCTTGTTACTGAATCAGACACTGCAGTCTGCCAGCTACCTCCCAATACAATATCAGTGCCACGACCAGCCATATTAGTTGCGATAGTTACTGCACCTGGGAGGCCAGCATTTGCAATAATATAAGCTTCTTTTTCATGAAACTTAGCGTTTAAAACGTTGTGTTTGATACCTGATTTAGTTAATGCTGCTGAAAGAACTTCCGATTTTTCAATAGAGATAGTCCCAACAAGTACTGGCTGCCCGCGTTTATTATATTCATGGATATCCTTAATAATTGCGTCCATTTTTTCAATTTCAGTCATGTAGACTAGATCAGGCATGTCTTTACGGATCATTGGACGGTTAGTTGGAACAACTATAGTATCTAACTTATAGATAGAGCTAAACTCAAAAGCTTCGGTATCTGCAGTACCGGTCATACCAGCTAATTTTTGATAAAGACGGAAATAGTTTTGGAAAGTAATTGATGCGAGAGTCTGATTTTCATTTTTAATCTCAACACCTTCTTTCGCTTCTATTGCTTGATGCAAACCATCGGACCAGCGACGTCCATACATAGTACGACCTGTATGCTCATCCACGATGATAATTTCACCGTCTTTAATAATATAATCAACATCTCTAATAAATAGCACATGCGCACGCAACCCGGCTGTAACATGATGCATAAGAATAATATTAGCAGGGGAATACAGTGATTCCCCCTCTTGTATAATCCCAACTTCAACTAACATTTCCTCGATCAAGATCAAACCACGCTCGGTTAGGTTAACCTGACGGGTTTTTTCATCAACAGAGAAGTGCCCGTGACCTTGAAAACTCTCGGAGTCTTCTTTTTCCTGACGAATTAATTGGGGGATAAGATTATTAATACGCATGTACATCTCTGAGCTATCTTCAGCAGGACCAGAAATGATTAGCGGTGTACGAGCTTCGTCTATTAGAATAGAGTCTACTTCATCAATTAAAGCATAGTGTAGTTTCCGCTGCACTCTTTCTTCAGGGCTAAATGCCATATTGTCCCGTAGATAATCAAAGCCGTATTCGTTATTAGTACCATAAGTGATATCAGCAGCGTATGCAGCACGTTTCTCTATAGTAGTCATACCAGGTAAGTTTATTACCACAGAAAGACCAAGAAATTCAAAAAGTGGCCGGTTATTATTAGCATCACGCTGTGCTAAGTAGTCATTCACAGTAACAATATGCACTCCTTCCCCAGTTAGAGCATTTAGATAAGCTGGCAAAGTGGCTGTCAGCGTCTTTCCTTCACCCGTACGCATCTCTGCAATACAACGATCGTTTAGAACGATACCGCCCAGCAGCTGTACATCAAAATGACGCATACCAAAAACACGCTTACTAGCTTCACGTATAGTTGCAAACGCCTCTGGCAAGAGGCTGTCTAAAGTTGACCCTCTGGCCAGTAGCTCACGGAATTCATCAGTTTTTGCTTTAAGAGCAGAATCGGAGAGTTTTGCAATATATGGTTCCATTTGATTAATCAACGCTACAGATTTGCGCATCCTAATAAGCTTGCGCTCGTTACGGCTACCAAAAAGTTTAGTCAATAAGTTCATTAACACAAATCCTAGTATCTCTTGGGGAGTATTCAGTGCTCATCACTCCAAATTTATAGTGATGATATGGTAATTCATTAAAATAAATAAGATCTGTACAACTATAGATAGTGATAGTAATGAATATCCTGGTTCCCATCTAGATAAATTATTGCGAAATTCGAACAAGAACAGTATTCAAATTAAAAATTATTAAAACAGAGATAGATAGATAATTTTTTAGATTTACGGTCATAGTAATATCTTAAAGTACTGATAATTAATACCAACTATGTATAGAGTGCACTTAACAATATTCAATATTAGTTAAAAACTCTCGAGTCATGTAACATACTGTATCAAATGATAGCTACATGGCGGGTAGATTTAGTAATCTTTGTTTTGTGCTGGATGCAAATAACTAACCAGTCAAATCATATGAAATGCAAAAACAATTATACTAACTACACAGTAATAGCTAAATATTATTCACTAGATTATCACAATATTATTGAGGTTAATTATAGTATTATATTACTGTTTTTCTAAAAAATAGACTTAATATTTTTTGCTTGATTATCGATAAATCAAGATCACGATTCATACATCAAATATATTACAAAATACTTAATATTATAAAATAATATTTTTGCTTAGAAAATAAATAGATGAGCATAATACAGGGAAAAGAGAGGAAATAAGCAATTAAATGAAATCTTAATAGTTCTAATGATCTAAAGATCATTGATTCTACCATTCTTGCTCCGCAACGGTGGTCGTTAAGCCGGATACTGCTGGTGCGCAAAATACAATTGGCATTTCGGCATTATCTGCAAACGTCACATATTCCCAAGCGTCCTTCTTAGCTAAGACTGCCTGCAACAGCTTATTGTTTAATGCATGCCCCGATTTATATGCAGTAAAAGCACCAATGATATTATGTCCGCAAATAAACAAATCACCAATAGCATCTAACATTTTATGACGAACAAATTCATCTTCAAAGCGGAGACCGTCTTCATTCAAAACTCTGTAATCATCTACTACTATAGCACAGTCAAGACTGCCTCCCAAACATAAACCACGAGACTGCAAATATTCTATATCACGCATAAAACCAAAAGTACGTGCACGACTAATTTGACGCACAAAAGATTCAGCAGAAAAATCCATCTGGTAGCGCTGTGAGCTAGAATCAATAGCTGGATGATTAAAGTCAATCGTAAAATCTAGGCTAAACCCGTTGTGCGGAGATAGTTGCGCCCATTTATCACCATCTTCAAAACGTACAACCTTCTTAAGGCGCAAGAATTTTTTAGCACAGCTAAGCTCTTCAATCCCAGCTTCTAATAGCAGATATACAAAAGGACCTGCGCTGCCGTCCATAATAGGTATCTCTGCACCGTTCACTTCAATGATTAAGTTATCTATGCCTAAACCAGCTAATGCTGCATTTAAGTGCTCAACTGTAGAAATGCGCATATTATCCTCATTTACTAGGCACGTACAAAGCACAGCATCAAGCACGGATTTTGCATTAGTTAAAAAATCAACTGGAGGAGAATTTAAATCAGTACGGCGATATATTACACCGGTATTAGCGGCAGCCGGACGCATAGTCAGAGTAACCTTTTTGCCGTTATGAAGACCGACTCCAGTAGCCTGAATAATACGCTTTAATGTCCGTTGTTTGATCATCTTTTTATCTCGGAGAGTTCATTTATCCAACGACCTCTAGCATAATTATGCTATGCTAGAGGCGCTGAACAGTCTAGCATAAAGATCAGAGATACTAAATGTATAAACAAATTAATCAGCTTGCTTGCGCAAGAAGGCAGGAATATCTAAATAATCAGGCTCTTTGTTGCTCCCTTGCGCTGACTGTTCGTGCATAACCTTAACAACAGCAGGTTTGATTATATCTTGTGGTAAGGGAGATAAACCGTGCTGCTTATAACGCTGTTCTATAACAGTTTGCGTTGCTTGTTTACTAGTAATGAGAGTAATATCGGGACGTTTATCCATACCAATACCAGTAGCAACGACGGTAACACGCAGTTCGTCTTGCATCTCTGGATCCAGAGAAGTACCTATCACTACAGTTGCATCATCAGAAGCAAATGCACGAATGGTATTGCCAACAGTCTCAAATTCATCTAAGCGCAGGTCAAAACCAGCAGTGATATTGACCAGAACACCACGCGTACCAGATAAATCGATATCCTCTAGAAGTGGAGATGATATGGCTATTTCAGCTGCTTCTTCCGCACGATCTTCGCCACGAGCAATTCCTGTTCCCATCATAGCATAACCCATTTCAGACATAACTGTACGTACATCTGCAAAGTCGACATTCATTAGACCGGGTCGTGTAATAAGCTCTGCAATTCCTTGTACTGCTCCTTTAAGTACGTCATTAGCCGCACCGAATGCATCTAATAAGGAAATTCCACGACCCAGAACTTTTAATAGTTTATCATTTGGAATAGTGATAAGAGAATCCACATGTTTTGATAACTGAGCAATACCTTGATCCGCAAAAGACATGCGTTTCTTACCTTCAAAAACGAAAGGCTTAGTAACAACAGAAACAGTGAGAATGCCTAAATCTTTTGCAATTTCCGCAACAACTGGAGCCGCACCAGTACCAGTTCCACCGCCCATACCAGCAGCGATAAATACCATGTCGGCACCTTCAAGTGTATAACATAAGACTTCACGGTCTTCTTCTGCAGAATTACGGCCAACTTCTGGGTTTGCTCCTGCCCCAAGACCTTTAGTGATTCCACTACCAATCTGAATGGTTTGACTAACTGAAGTTTTAGATAAAGCTTGAGCATCAGTATTAACCACAAAGAATTCTACACCTTCAATGCGCTCGCGCACCATGTGCTCCACAGCATTGCCCCCACCCCCGCCGACGCCGACAACTTTAATTACAGCGTCATTAGTTGATTCTATTGGTTCAAACATAGTTTTTCTCCGTTTATGCCTATCACCTGGAGATCATTGACTTATCAATATGATAATACTTTTGTCACATTAAAACTCTCTTCTCAGCCAAATATTGATCTTTTTAAACAAATTACCTAGTGAAGATCGTTTTTCTACTTCATCTTCACCACTAAGGTGCGACTCTTTTCCATAATGTAGCAACCCAACCGCAGTTGAGTAATACGGTTCCTGAGCATAATCTGTCAGGCCAGTAATATTGATGGGATGTCCGATACGGACCTGAGTCTGAAATACCTGCTCTGCACAAGGCGCCAATCCGTCTATTTGTGCAGCCCCCCCAGTCAAAACAATACCTGCTGCTAAATGATGTTTTACACCCTGCTGACCAAGCTGTTTCTGTAATTTCATAATTTCATCATTGACCAGATTAAGGAGCTCAGTATATCGAGGCTCGATTACCTCAGCCAAAGTTTGTCTCTGAAGACTACGAGGTGGTCTACCACCCACGCTTGGTACTTCAACGCTATCATCCTTATTTACTAAAGTTCCCATAGCACATCCGTAGCGAACTTTAATTGTTTCGGCATCCGTTGGGGGAGTACCGAATGCGTAAGCGATATCACTAGTAACAACGTTACCCGCATAAGGGATAACTTTTGTATGACGAAGTGCTCCTCCGGTATAAACTGCCATATCCATGGTGCCACCACCTATGTCTACTACGCAAACTCCTAGTTCACGCTCGTCATCAGTCAATACAGCATAACTAGCTGCTAAACCAGTAAAAATTAATTGATCTACTTTAAGACTACAGCGCTCAACCACTTTAACAATATTCTTAGCCATATCATTATGGCAGGTTATTAAATGAACTTTGGCCTGCATGCGCACGCCGGATAATCCCACTGGATTTTTAATTCCTTCTTGATAGTCAATAGCATATTCCTGTGGAATCACGTGTAACACACGGTGCTCATCACGCACGCGCACGGACTTTGCAGTGTGCACCACATTTTCTACATCTTCCAGAGTTACCTCTTCTTCAGAAATAGGGACTATCCCTATTTCGTTCTGACAACTAATATGTTTGCCGGAAAGTGCCAAATAGACTGAAGAGATTTGACAATCTGCCATTAATTCAGCTTGATCGATAGCACGTTGTACGCATTTTACAACGGATTCCAGATCATTAACACCGCCCTTATCCATGCCACGAGATGGACAGCTGCCAACACCTATTATATTAACTACCCCATCGGGCAGAACCTCACCTACCATCGCGGCAACTTTTGCCGTGCCGATCTCCAGTCCAACTACTAGCTTTCTATCCGTTGACTTGATCATGATTTGTTTAACCTGTAACTACATTATTTTCCCGATTAGAATTTTGCTATCTATGATAGCTAATTAACACTAGACGCCATCCCTACGGCGCCTCCGTTATCATAGCGCAGATCAATATAGCTAATGCGCTGATCTGTTTCGTGTGCCTTCTTTTGTAGCACAGGGTAAATCTTCTCAAATCGTATTAAGCGCTCAAATAGGTCATCGCGTCCAAGCTCAAGATACATATCATCTTCTAGACATAACTTCCATGATTGACGAGTATTCATTGATACCATTTTTACCTTAATTTTGTTTTTTATCAATTCTTGACTCATAAAATGGTATCCTTCCAATACGTGATTCTCAGTACCTTCAGGACCATACAGTAGAGGTATTTTCTGAAATACTGTGCGCTCTAGCGGTAAATTAAATATCTTTCCTGCAGAATCAATCAAACACAAATCATTCCAGCGAGCAATTGGAGTGTACTCAGCTAAGTGTATTTTAAGTATGTTAGGCCATTGTTTACGGACACTCACCTTCTTAATCCATGGTAAATTCTTAATCTGTTGCTGAATGACAGCGACATTCTGCTTCATAAAACTACTTAAGGGCCCAGATAATAAAATTTTCTCTCTAATATCGTCATCATTAGTAAAATGACGTTCACCAGTGATCACTATAGTGGAGAGTAACATACAGCTAGATTCTTGAATTTGAATGATTAGCATCCAAGTGCTGAATGCTATTAAACCCAATACAGTTAGCAAAAAAAATATACCAAAAAAACTAAGATTATTGCTACCATGAAAATCTGCACTTTTCGAATCAAGTTCGCGATTATTAATAGCTGCCTGATGCATATTAATTAGCCAATCTTAAAATATGGGTCACTAATTGGGAGAAGTTTAGTCCATATTGAAGAGCTGCCATTGGTACCAAACTCTTGGTGGTCATACCCGGAATAGTATTAACTTCTAGAAGGTAGAACTCACCATCTCCATTCGTCATAACGTCAACTCGTCCACAGCCTCTACAATCTAGTGATTGATAAGCATGACGAGCTAGACTAGAAAGCTCATATTCACGTTTTTTAGGCAAACCGCTTGGGCAAAAGTATTTAGTCTTATTAGATAAGTACTTAGCCTGGTAATCATATAATAATCCCGGAGTTTGTATACGAATTGACGGTAAAATTTTATCCCCTAAGAATACAACAGTGTATTCAGATCCGCTTAACCACTTTTCAATAAGGACATCATCGTCATACATAAAAGCTTTAACTAGCGCATTATTCAACTTACTGAAATCGGTAACTTTGCTCATACCAAAACTAGAACCTTCATGTCTTGGCTTGACAACTAGCGGTAACCCTAGGTTATTCAGGTCTAGCAATATTTCTTTCTGCAGGGAGCCGTTAAACTGCGATCGTCTTATAGCAATAAAAGGATAAACCGGCAGACCTAATACTTGCCAAAGAAGTTTGGTGCGTAATTTATCCATAGCTAAGGCAGAAGCAACTACACCACTACCAGTATAAGGTAATCGTAAGTGCTCAAGCACTCTTTGCGGAGTACCATCTTCACCGCCTCGCCCATGAAGTGCTATAAAAACTTTCTCGTAACCTGCATCTTTTAACTGTATTACAGGGAAGTATTTAATATCAATAGGATGAGCATTAATAGAAGCTTCTATTAAACCATTTAACACGGCAAGTCCTGATTCCAAGGATACATCACGTTCTGATGAGGTACCACCCATTAACACAGCAACTTTTTCAGCCATAATGTTTTTCATCTATACTTTTTCTTCTTTAGTAATATTAAGAGGTTGCAATTTCTGCCTTGCTAAAGTGCGCGCCATATCCCCAATATTTCCTGCTCCCTGAATCAAAATTAGGTCATTATTTTTTAGAAATTGAGATAAAATTTCAGGCAAGACTGCAGCATTAGAGACCAATATTGTATGCAAATTACTGTGACGACGAATAGCACGACATAAAGAACGACTATCTGCTCCATGAATTGGTTTTTCACCAGCGGAGTAAACATCCAGGATTAACAAAAGATCTACCTGAGACAAGACATTTATGAAATCTTCATATAGGTCGTGAGTGCGTGTAAATCGATGTGGTTGAAACACCATGACAAGGCGACTATCTGGCCACCCAGCACGCACTGTTTTTATAGAGGAATCCACTTCGGTTGGATGATGACCATAGTCATCAATTAGAATAACTTTCCCTTCATTACCGTTTACATTACGCAGAAAGTATTCCCCAAGAAGATCAAATCGGCGCACGACACCTTGAAAATTCTCTAACGCACTTATTAGAAATTCATCAGCAATGTTTTCTTCTATCGCAACAGAAACTGCTGCAGCTGCATTGAGAGCATTATGGCGACCAGGTACTTGTAAAGTTATTGGCAAACTACGCTTACCGTGACTACAAATTGATAAAATTCCTTGGGTACCATTTTGTTGATACGATTCAATACGCACATCCGCATCTTTACTAAAACCGTATGTAGTAATCTTGCGACCAATGCGCGATAGTAACTTGCGCACAACAGGATCATCAATACACATCACTGCACGACCATAAAATGGTAGGTTATGTAGGAACTTAATAAAATTATGCTGCAGATTATTAAAATCACCATAATACGTACCTATGTGATCAGATTCAATATTCGTGACAACAGCTACTATTGGTTGCAAATGCAGGAAAGATGCATCACTTTCATCTGCTTCGACAATTAGGTAACGACCAAAACCTAAACGTGCATTAGTACCAGCTGATTTTAAGATCCCTCCGTTAACAACAGTTGGATCTAAACCTGCTGCAGAATAAATGCTAGCAATCATAGCTGTAGTTGTAGTTTTACCGTGAGTCCCTGCAATAGCTATACCATGTCGAAAACGCATCAGTTCGGCAAGTATTTTGGCACGGCAAATAACAGGAATGCGCAATTCACGAGCTGCAATAATTTCTGGGTTATCTGCAGAAATAGCACTTGACACTACTACTACGCTAGCATCTTTGGCGTTTTCTGGATTATGCTGGAAATAAATTTTTACTCCCAGAGCAGTTAGACGATTAGTTACTGAATTTGGCTCTAAATCAGAACCGCTAATTTTATAACCTTCTTTGAATAAAACTTCTGCAATGCCTCCCATCCCAGCACCGCCGATGCCAACAAAGTAAATATGCCGGACACAATTCATCTTAGGCAGCGTGATTCGCATTTTTGATGCTTGTTCAATGTGTACGTTCTTATTCACTATATTTAACTCTATTATTTTATTAGAGGTAATATTAAATATGCTGCCGCGAAGCAGTACTTGTATTAGCAACTTCGCAAATCACAGCAGCTACTCGTTCAGTAGAACCTTCAATTGCTAAAGATCGAGCTTTCTCTGCCATTTCTAATAGTGTTTGACGATTCCACCCTGATAGAGTGGATATAACTGAATCTACGTTAAACTTTGACTGTTCTATGATTTTTGCAGCCCCTACTCGCTCTAGTGGCAAAGCATTCCAATACTGCTGGCGATCTTGATGCATAAACGGTACAAAGAGAGCTGGTAGACCAACAGCGGCAATTTCACTTACAGTGAGAGCTCCTGATCGACATACTACTAAGTCAGCCCATTCATAAGCAGCAGATATATCATCAATAAACTCGCTTAATTTATGATATCTCTGACCTGATTTATCATAATATGATAAGACTTTTGGTAAAGCGCCACATCCTACCTGATGCCATAATGTAATTTTATTACCTAACTTTTCAGCTACTTTCGGCATTATCTGATTTAGAATATCCGCCCCCTGACTACCGCCTAAAATCAGAATGCGCATTGGCCCTGCACGCCCTGCTAAACGTTGCTGCGGGGTACGTATATAAAATAAATTGTCACGTAGAGGATTACCAACACAAGAAGCACTAGAAAATGTGCTTGGGAAACCCTGCAACACGCGCTTAGCAAGATTTGCTAACAAAAGATTAGTAAAACCAGGAACCATATTTTGTTCATGAAGTACTATTGGAATTCCAGATAGCCAGGCGGCGATGCCGCCGGGCCCGGAAACATATCCACCCATCCCTAAGACAACATCTGGCTGATAGGATTGTATAATTAACTTAGCTTGTTTCACCGCCCTTAAGGTTTTAATAGGGATCTTTAGATGAGCTTTAAAACCTTTACCCCGAAATCCTGATACTTGGATAAAATCAATTTCTATCCCATTTTTTGGCACTAAATGTGCCTCCATACGATCAGCAGTACCCAACCATCGCACTTGCCATCCTTTAGCCTGTAAACAATGCGCTACAGCCAGGCCGGGGAAAACATGTCCACCAGTTCCGCCAGCCATAACCATAAGACGTTTATTTTTTTTGCAATCAATTTTACTGCTCACCGGGAACCTCTGACAACTGCCTGAGCTCTTTCCATACGAGTTTCGTAATCAATACGCAACAGTAATACCAGAGAGGTAGATACAATCAGCAAACTAGATCCACCATAACTAATTAACGGCAATGTTAGACCCTTTGTTGGAAATATGCCTATAGCAACTCCGATATTTACCATTGCCTGAATACTAAACCAAATACCGATAGCACAAGCTAAAAAACCAGAAAAACGCTGATCAACTTCTAGGGCACGACGCCCAATAGACATAGCACGAAAGGATACCGAGAATACCATTAACAAAACTATTACAACCCCAAAATACCCAAGTTCCTCACCTAAAATAGAAAAAATAAAATCAGTATGAGCTTCAGGCAAATATTCTAATTTTTGGACTGAGTTTCCTAATCCTTGTCCCCAGAATTCACCGCGACCAAAAGCCATAAGAGATTGGGTAAGCTGATAGCCACTACCGAATGGATCTGACCACGGGTTCCAGAAAGATATCACACGCCGTATGCGATAAGGCTCAGCAATGATCAAAAGGACTACGGAAAAAAAACCAGAACCAATAATAGCCATGAACTGCCATATTTTCGCACCAGCTACAAAAAGCAACCCTAGTGTAGTTATGAACAGTATTACAACTGTACCTAAGTCAGGCTGTGCTAATAACATTACTGCTAAAACAACCATGACGCCCATTGGTTTACAGAAACCCCAGAAATTAGAACGTACTTCCTCAACTTTACGCACGATATAGCTAGATAAATAGCAAAATAACGCTAACTTAGATATCTCAGAAGGTTGAATACTTATTGGACCAAAAGAAATCCAACGCAATGCACCATTTACTGAGCTTCCTGCTACTAATATTATCAATAGCATGGCGATCGATATCAATAAAAATGAATTAGCATAGCGCTGCCAAATTTTCATGGGTATACGCAAAGTAACCATGGCTAAAGAAAGAGCTAAGACCAGGTATACTGCATCTCGTTTTGCAAAAAGCAACGGATCCCCGGCCAAGCGTTGACCAATAGGCATTGAGGATGATGTTACCATGACAAAACCTATAGCGGCTAATCCAAGAGTTAACCAAAGTAATGTCCTATCATATAAAACAATGATCTCCTTATGTTTTCCAGAGATACCCGTTAGAGGTGCACGTAAATATCTTAGAATATCTAAATACTGGAATAATAAGTTTATACGAGGTAAATTAGATAGTATCGATCGCATTAACCAAGCTCCTTCGCTAATCGGATAAATTCATTACCGCGATGCTCAAAGTTTTTAAACTGGTCAAGACTAGAACATCCTGGAGAAAGAAGAACCATATCGCCCATTTTTACTCTACTGGCAATCATTATCATTCCCTTTTCCATAGTTATAGTATATTCAGAAATTTCTGGGCGTAGGGCAGCAAGTTGTTTACCATCTCGACCAAAACAGTATAAATGTATGTTCTTTCCTTGAAGATAATGTGTTAAAGAACTAAAATCAGCAGATTTACTATCACCGCCAAGCAGAAGATGCAACACACCATTAACATGAAAACTATTTAATGCAGCTATAGTGCCACCTAAATTTGTCGCCTTCGAGTCGTTAATCCAACGAACTCCATGATTATCAAAAACAAGCTCTAATCGATGCGATAGACTGGTAAAATTGATTAACGCTTGTACACTTGCAGAAAGAGGAATGCCTACAGTCTCAGATAAAGCTAATGCAGCTAAAGCGTTGGTGAAATTATGTTTTCCAATAATTGCCGTGTCATTAGTATTTAAGATATTTTTACCGCGCACATGCAGCCATATTCCATCTCGCTGAACATTTAAATGATAGTCACCTGCTTTGCTACCAAAACTTATGTTCCTATAATTGTTATTCGATATAGGGCGAGTTAATTCATCATCAGAATTTACGATACATACTTTAGCATTTTCATATATGCGCAGTTTGGCAGCACGATACTGGCCTAATCCTAGCGGATATCTATCCATGTGATCTGCGCTGACGTTCAGGATTGTAGCTGCTGTAGCATGCAGGCTATTTGTGGTTTCAAGTTGAAAGCTAGAAAGTTCAAGTACATAAATATCATGCTCTTGCTGCAGCAATGTTAAAGCAGGGGTTCCGATATTGCCTCCTGTACCAACGTTCCAACCTGCATATTCCGCCATTCGGCTAACCATAGTTGTAACGGTGCTTTTTCCAGATGACCCAGTAATAGCAACGATTGGTGTCTGCGATTCACGACAAAACAGTTCAATATCACCAATAATTTCCACGCCTTTTTTAGCAGCTTCAATCAATTCGGGAGACGATACTGCAATGCTAGGGCTAACAACTATCAGGTCAGCATTTAGCAACCAATCTTGATTCATACTTCCCAGATGGCACTCAATATTTTTTGGCAGTTTGCATAATCCTGACCAAGAGACACGTGTATCAATTATACGCGGAGTCACTCCTAAAGACCTAAAGAAATCTATACATGATAAACCAGTAAGTCCTAGACCAATGATAACGATTTTCTTGCCCTTATAGTCGATCATATTAACCGTACCTTAATATTGCCAAGCTGATTAGAACTAGCGTAAATGCTATAATCCAAAAGCGCACGATAATACGAGGTTCTGGCCAACCCTTCAATTCATAGTGATGATGGATTGGCGCCATAAGGAAAATCCTCCTCCTACGCAGCTTAAAACTGCTCACTTGCAAAATAACTGATAATGCTTCTATAACGAATATACCGCCCATAATTACTAGCAGACATTCCTGACGCAATAAGACTGCAATAGTCCCCAAAGCACCACCTATAGCTAGAGAGCCAACATCCCCCATGAATACTTGAGCGGGATAAGTATTAAACCACAAGAATCCAAGCCCTGCTCCCACAATGGCAGAACAAAAAATAACTAACTCACCTGCATACAGCAAATAAGGAATATGAAAGTATGCAGCAAGATGTGGATTACTAGATGACCAAGCCAAGAATCCCATGCCAGCCGCTACAAGTACCGCAGGCATCACAGCCAATCCATCTAAGCCATCTGTTAGATTAACAGCATTACTAGTACCGACAATAACTAAATAGCTTAACGGAATATATAAAATGCCCAGCTGAGGCATCAAGTCTTTAAAAAATAGTACAACTAGAACAGTCGCTGGGGTATCTTTACCTATCGTATACATGGTCAATGAAATTACTAGAGCAATTATTGACTGCCAGAAATATTTCCATCGAGCAATTAGGCCCTGAGAATTTTTTTGTAGCACTTTACGATAATCATCAAAAAAACCTACAATACCATAACTAAGCATGACAAAGAGAGCACACCAGATATATGGGTTACATGGAGATGACCACATCAATACTGAAATGATAATAGATATGAGGATAATGATACCACCCATTGTCGGAGTTCCTTGTTTCCTAAAATGAGACCTAGGACCGTCCTGACGAATAATTTGTTTAAAAGACATGTTTTGAAGTAGAGCAATAATTCTAGGACCTATCCACAACGCCAAGCATAGAGCAGTGAGTAAGCAAGAAATTGCACGAAACATCAGAAAAGAAAAGATGTTAAATACGGAATAATACTTGACTAAGTATTTAGACAGACAGAATAACATCATTGATTCTCCTGAATATCCTACACAGATAAAGCATGCACTACCTGCTCCATAGCAGAACCTCTTGAACCCTTCACTAGCACAGTGATTGTTGAATGTTCAGATAATATGTTTTTTAGTCTTTGAACCAAAGATTTTTTATCTGTAAAATGTTCACCACAACCACTAGCCTCACTAATAATATAGCTTAATCCACCAACACTCAGAACTTTATTAACTCCAACTTCTCGGAAAGCAATGCCCACCTGACGGTGATATTCTGCTTCCTCAGTCCCTAATTCCTCCATATATCCAACTACCATAACTCGATAACCTGGCTTAGAGCTCAAAACGTGAGCAGCAGCAATCATAGATCCTACGTTAGCATTGTAGGTATCATCTAGTATTAATTGTTGTTTATTTAAACTAATCGGGAACAAACGACCGGGAATAGCTTTTAACTCATTAAGTCCCTTCTGTATATTTTCTAGAGTTGCACCAACAGATATAGCTAGAGCACTAGCAGCTAAAACGTTTGCTATATTATGATAGCCTGGTAATAGTAGGGCTACTGAAATTGTTCCGAATGGAGTATGTAGTTTAAATTCGGTAACTTCCTGCGTTACTCGAACTCCAGTTGCAAAGAAATCAACCTCTTTACCTTCATTTAATGAGAAACGCCATACGCGCTGAGCGGCAATTTTTTCTTTCCAGTTTGACCAGTCATTACTATCAGCGTTTATAATGGCTGTTCCGTTTAATGCCAAGCCATCAAATATTTCTCCTTTAGCCTTAGCAACTCCTGCCAAAGAACCAAAACCCTCCAGATGAGCAGCTGCTATATTATTTATCAGCACACTTTCAGGTTTCACTAGATTGCTTGTATAAGAAATTTCTCCTATATGGTTAGCACCAAGTTCCAGCACAGCAAATTTATGTTCTGGCTTAAGCAGTAATAGCGTTAAAGATACTCCGATATTATTATTAAAATTACCTGTAGTATGCAGCACATTACCGCAATATTGTAGGATTGAAGCGGTAATTTCTTTAACCAAAGTTTTACCTGAAGATCCTGTCAGAGCAATAATACGTGCTGAAACTTGCTGACGTGACCATGACGCAAGTAAACATAAAGCAATTCTAGTATCGGCCACTAGAATTTGCGGCACAGAAATGGGTAAATATTTACTTACCAATAAAGTATTCGCACCTTTTTGTATAGCATCAACAGCAAAATCGTGAGCATCAAATCTTTTTCCTTTTAAGGCAATAAACATACAATTACTTGTAATTTTTCGTGTATCTATTACGACATCTCTAACCTGAATATCCGTTCCAATCAATTTTCCATGTACAACTTGCGCTATAATTTCTAAGGAAATAGGGAACATTCTGCTCCCCTTAACAATAGCGAAACGGTATCGCGATCAGAACAATACAGCTCAGAATTACCAATTAATTGATAATTTTCATGACCTTTACCTGCAATTAAAATAACATCAGCCTGCTTAGCTTGCTTAATTGCATAGGTCACAGCTTCACTGCGATCTGAAATTTTTTGGACATGCTTAGTATCAACAATACCATTTAGGATATCATCCATTATACCTTTTGGATTTTCTTTGCGAGGATTATCATCAGTTATCACGACTCGATCTGCATATTGCTCAGCAACACTACCCATGATTGAACGCTTTCCTTGATCACGATTGCCCCCACAACCAAATATGCACCAAAGCTGCCCTTTGCACTGCAAACGAGCAGCTTGGAGTGCTTCATGAAGCGCATCAGGGGTATGAGCATAATCTACAAAAACGGTTGGTTTACCTGGCGCATTAAAAGACTCCATACGGCCAAATATTGGCCGTAGTTGAATTGATGTTTTGCATAGCTCATTTAATGGATATCCTAGAGCTAGCATAGTTGCTACAGCCAAGAGTAAATTGCTAACGTTAAATGATCCTATCAAGCGGCTTTTGAGTACTCCTTTGCCCCACGAGGAGTTAAAGAATATATTTGCAAATCCTTCTTGATGCTCTACTGCAGTTAATGAAACCAAACGCCGAGAGAAGTTTTTCTGAAGATGTTTTTTCATAGTAACGGCGATCGCATTAGGTAATTTAGACAACCAATCATAGCCGAGTTTATCATCAGCATTAATAATCATTTCACCACTGTCATGAGTTGAGAATAGTAACCATTTGATCTGTGCGTATTGATGCATATTGCCATGATAATCTAGGTGATCACGACTAAGATTAGTAAATACAGACGCAGCAAATGGCAGTGCGGCGACGCGATTTTGTGCTAGAGCATGTGAGGAAACTTCCATAGCCGTCAGAGTTGCACCTTTAGACAAAAAGCTATTCAAAAGAAATTGCACATCAACAGCTGAACATGTAGTGTTTGCGCTTGGGATTACTTTTCCTAAAACACCATTTCCTATCGTTCCCATAACTGCACTAGTCTCACCTAATAATACCCCCCACTGCGCTATTAATTGAGTGACGGTGGTTTTGCCATTAGTACCAGTTACAGCGATTAAATACAAATGAGCGGCCGGATGATTATAAAATATCCCCGCTATCCTAGAAAGATGCTTCTTTATTTCATGGAGATAAACTATAGGGATTCCATCCCTTTGAATAATAGTCTGAACGCCTAATTTTTCATATGATTCCGCAATCACTGCGGCTACTCCTTGATGTATAGCTTGCGGAATATAAAAACGGGCATCTATCGTATGTCCAACAACTGCCATAAACAGATCACCTGCGGAAACAAGTCTACTATCCGATGTCATTTCTCGCAAAAATAGATCCGGTACATCTACACCCCAAGGAGCTAAAAGAGCACGTAAATTACGATTTAGCACCTAACTATCCCCTTTTATTATTGATTAATGACCTTGTATTAACTGATATCAAAGCATCTGGTTTAATGTTCATAGTACGTAAAGCGCCGTCCATGATCGCTCCAAAGATCGGAGCAGATACAGCACCACCATAATACTGACCCGCCCGCGGATTATTGATTATTACTACTAAAGAAAAGCGAGGATTACTAGCAGGCGCTATGCCAGCAGTGTAAGCAATATATTTATCAATGTAATGACCATCAGATCCTACTGTCTTAGCTGTACCAGTCTTGATAGCAATACGATAACTTTTTATTGCAGCTTTGCTACCTCCACCGCCAGGCAATGCAACGCTTTCCATCATATGTACAACTATACGCGCTATTGATTCTGGAAATACACGTTTACCTAAAACCGGCTCATTAACGGTAGTTATCGACAACGGACGATATATGCCTAAACTACCAATAGTTGCATAGACACGTGCTAACTGTAATGGTGTTACCATAAGACCATACCCAAAAGAAAAAGTAGCTCTCTCTATGTCAGACCAACGCTGTTTTGTAGGGTAAATGCCGCTGTTTTCTCCGACCAGACCCAAGTTGGTTGCTTTTCCTAATCCAAAGTGTGAGTAAGTCTCCACTAGCGCAGAAGAAGGCATAGCTAATGCCAGCTTTGATACACCAACGTTACTAGATTTCTGCAAAATACCCGTTATAGAAAGTTCTTTGTAACGAGAAACATCTTTAATCTGATGCCCGTTAATAAAATAAGGTTGAGTATTGATTATACTATTTTCTTTTACCAAATTACGCTGTAGAGCAGTCATTATCACCATAGGCTTCACCGTTGATCCCGGCTCAAACATGTCAGTAATAGCTCGGTTACGCATGGCACGTTTTGGAGTATTTGATAAATTATTTGGATTATACGAAGGAATATTAGCCATCGCCAAGACTTCACCAGTATTCACGTCAACTAAAACTGCACTACCTGAGTCGGCTTTATTAAGAGCAACGGCATGTTTTAGTTTACAATAAACCAATAATTGTAATCGCTCGTCAATGCTGAGTATAAGGTTATGTGCAGCCTCGCTTTCTGTAGATGAAACATCTTCAATAACGCGTCCGAAACGATCTTTACGAAAAGTACGTTGACCCGCGTGGCCAGCTAGCCAATTATCAAAACTTTTTTCTACTCCTTCAATTCCTTGGCTATCAATATTGGTAATTCCGATAACATGAGCAGTAACCTGACCTGCAGGGTAATAACGGCGAGATTCTCGCTGTTGAAAAATTCCAGATATTTTTAGCTTATGTATATAAGCGGCTATTAAAGGGTTAACTTGACGGGCTAAATAAACAAAACGCCCTTTTGGATTAGCATTAATGCGCGCTGCTATTTTATCTAACGACATTTCTAGAGCATCGGCTAAAGCTTTCCATCGGGTATCTAAATTAACTCCACCGCATTCATGTACTACCTTAGGATCCGCCCAAATGGCGTTTACTGGTACACTTACTGCAAGTGGGCGCCCCATACGATCACTAATCATACCGCGAGAAGCGAGGATACGCTGGGTTCGTAATGAACGTGCATCACCTTCGCGCACTAAAAGCTTTGGGTTAATAATCTGTAGATAAGTAACACGTCCTAATAAACCTATTAATCCAAGAAATATGCAAACGGAGATTAATGCAAAACGCCAGCTAATAAAACTGGCCTGAGCTTTATGAGGTTTGAACTTGCAGATGGTAACTGCTTTCATTAATTATATCTTTAATAACGTCCAAAATTGTCTTTTAACAACATAATCCAATTAAATCATCTATTGTTGAACCAAGATCTTCTCTTTGGTTGGATCTACATAATCCATGTTTAACTTCTGTTTTGCAATCTGCTCTAGACGTTTATGATCTGCTAACGCATTATCTTCTAGAATCAAGTTGCGCCATTCAGTATCCAGAGCATCATGCTCGTGTGCTAACTTCTCACGCTGAGCAGTTAGCACACGAGTTTTATAAGTTATCATAACGACACAAATAGCTGAAATTAATAGAATAATAAAAAGAAATAGAGGCATTTTGCAGTGACTGAGGATATCTCTTCTTATTAAGGTAACCAGCGTATAGCGCTTATTAGTATTCATTAAACTATTCTTTCAGCAGTTCGAAGAATTGCACTCCGTGCTCGTGGGTTCCTGACTACTTCAGCACTACTAGCTTTTATTTTGCATACTCTTTTCAATTTCTGATGAAAATAGCTACGAAGCTGCAATTCGGTTAAAGGAATACCAGCGGGTAGTTGAAAACCACAGCTATGATTATGAATGAATTTCTTAACAATGCGATCTTCTAGAGAATGAAAGCTTATAACAGATAGACGACCTTTAGGGGCAAGAATTTCCAATGAGCTATTCAATGCCTTTTGAAGCTCCTCTAACTCTTTGTTAATGTAGATGCGTATAGCCTGAAAAGTACGTGTTGCAGGGTGTTTATGCTTTTCGCGAAACGGAATAGCATTAGCGACCAGAGTTGCAAGTTGATTTGTGCGTGTTATTGGCGCAAGTCTGTTTTGCTGAATAATAGCGCGAGCAATGCGTTTAGCAAATCGTTCTTCACCGAAGGTCTTTAGTACCCAACTAATCTCTTCTTCTGATTTCATCAGCAACTCGGCAGCAAATAATCCACACGTCTGGTCCATACGCATATCCAGTGGTCCATCTCGCATAAAGGAAAAACCACGTGCATTATCCTCAAGTTGTGTTGTGGAGACACCCAGGTCAAATAAAATGCCATTTATTTGACCTGCCAGACCTAATGATCTGGCATAGGTCTCTATATTAGAAAATACTCCATGAATGCTAGAAAATCGTGGGTCCATTATTTCTGATGCAACTTCAATAGCTTGAGGGTCACGATCAATAGCAAATACTTTGCCTTTTGGCCCCAAGTGCGATAACAGTAAACGTGAATGACCGCCACCACCAAAAGTGCCATCTATATAAATGCCATCACTGCGTGGATTAAGGCAATTTATTGACTCATCTAGTAATACACTCTTATGTAGGTACTTTTTTTCTAGCATAGCTATAATGATTAATCCTTTAGCGGCTAAAATCAGATTTTTTATCTATTATATGATATTATCAAACATTATATTTATTACAATGTTCATACTCAATTTTTTAGAAACCTCTAATTAATTTCTCTAAATTTATACTGAAACAATATTATTGTATAATATTAATTATAGACTCTTCTATACGATACTAACTAATAATACTTTAAGGTAAGTAATACATAAAATCATTCCTAGAAAACTGAGAGAAATGTTATCGTCTTGCTTTTAACTCAGAGCACTATAATAGCATGTATGATTTAAAACCGTCATGTAAACTATTTACATCTTACTTGTATAGAGATAATCTCGATAATAGATATCAACTAATAATTATAATTTACAGCCAAATTTTATCAGTAATATCTCAAAATAAACTGTAATCCTTTATGTATTCTACATACATGTGAATTTTGTAAGATGATAAAATAATAAATTTCACAAAAGGTGGAAAAACTTGTCAAGACAGGGATACTTTAGTTTAGTACTATTTATTGGGCTATAATATTTATACGATGAATTTAAGATCCGCAAAGATCTTTTACCTCCGGATCAAAATTAAATACTAATAACTATTTAGCAATCTCCGACGATGTTCTTAAATCAACGCAATGTTACAAATCTAACTCTAATACCCATGAGAGTATCAAAACTTTTTAACAGCCGAAAAGAGGACAATATTATAAAGTATTTTGCCTGAAATAGGGGATGTCTAAGCTAATCAGTAAAATACTTTCTAATTTATTAGCAACCTCATGAATCAAGACTCTCGAAATCAAAGTTATAACTTAGATATTTTTCTTAGACATTCAATGAACCAGCTAAGTGCTTATAGAAAAGTTACTTGTTTATCGTTCTCATTATAGCAATTGCGGATTGCGGATACTGTTCAAGTATGCACATATTTGATATTTTCTAGAACTAGCGCATTTATTTTACAGAAGCTGTGAATCAGGCTATCTATCAGAAGAGATAACACGTAAATTTTATTGTATGCGTATTACCTTTATATAATTTATGATTATTGATTAATTAGCACCATATCAAAATATTTACAATAATTTTTCCAAATTTATGCATAATAGTTCCTATGAATGACATCATAATACCGTTTTATATATTATTATTTATAATAACAGTTAGGCTTAAGTTATTTATTAAGTAAGAAATAGGTATAATCTTCTAAGGGGATTAAAATACAGTAAAACCCTAAATAAACCTAATAGATCTTTCAACATACATTCCTGATAATCTGATGTATAAATGTTGAGACAGATAAATACATAGTAAAGCGGATAACTAGGACATCTAAATAATATTTACTTGAAATAATAAGTATCATCTTCAGTTAGTTGTACCATAAACATAAATAAGATAAATGCTCATAATCTTACCGAGTTTTATAGGATACGATACTACCTTATAGCGTCTTGATCAGAAGGAATATGTATACAGACTAATACAAAGTTATGATCTAAAAAATTTTTATTCAAACTTAATACCAATACTTTATGGGTAAAGCAGAATAAAGTATAAAATCTTACAATATGAAATTATATAAATCATAAACTTAGTGTTCCACATATGCCTTATAATCAAGTAATATGCATCTAGTTAAGAAAGAGAAGATAATATTATAAAGATAAGAATCTTGATATACATACTACTGTTATAAATCTTAAGTGACTTAGTAGTATTTTGGAAGTACTTTTGATTGAATATGATCGTGAATCATACTTACCTTGATTTAGTTAAGCTATATACCAGAATAGATTAATAGCGCGTAGGGTGTACCAGGTCATAAATAATATCCTAAATAATATTTAAAATATTTTTTATTTTGATCACATACATTAGATGTATCGCAAATTATGTTTCGAAACATATAATTATATAAAAATATTTTTATATCGCTAATAAAATATCATCTAAATACTTTAAAAATTTATTATTAAATTCCGATAAACAGATTAGGTCATCTTCCTTATCAAATTACTGGCTCTTTAAGATTTTCATATCAATTGAATTAATTATGCTCGTAACTCATAGAACGAGCAACATACTCTCTAAAATATGATTGTATTAGTGAGCTAGTTAGGTTTTCCGAAATGCTCAAAAATAATATCAGAGCAAGACCAAGTTCTTCTTCATAGGACTTTGGATAAGAATTGTCTAAGAAGTAAAAATATAAAACTGATATAAATATTTTATATATTTTAATGCATTTTTAAGAAAATACGACTAGATATATAAAATTGTTATGTGCAAATTTTTGCTCCAAAATAATATCAATAAATATATTTTATATAGACTAATCAAGAGATTTATAAAGATGAAAATGTATCTTATATATAGTAAGCTGTGATGTAAATTTATTATTTATATTTCAAGTTCAGGGATAAACTATGACAGCCTGGGTTAATATAATTATCAACAGATCAACAGAAGATAAGAAAAGTACCTAATAATATATATCCGAAATAAAGTAAATAGATCTAAGGAATAAATTAGGAGGTTATGAATAAAGTGTATTAATTAATAATAATTTATTATATCATTATTATCTGCCTCAATAATATATAATACTTCAAAGTTTAGTAATACAGTAAGTTTGATGATCGCATAAAACTAGAAGGATTTTCTAAAATAGATCCTATAGCATTATATTCAGTACATGACTTATAAAGAGCGGTTAATCAGATAATTAATAATCTGGGCAAGTGCCTATCTACGTTAGATCAAAATATTGCTAAAACCTGTGAATTGTTTTCACAAATATTCAAGATATATTTATCAATAAGATGAATAATAGTGACAGCAAAATAATATAATAAAACAGAAGAGAGGGGTGTCTAGCAAAAGCAGATGTTTTCCTATTCATCTGTGACTGCACTAAAATCAAGCATATATCATCCATCATCAGAATGATTAACTTCGGACTTTAAAAAGGCAGAAGATAATAACTAGTTTTTATTTTTTCGGAAGTCGATGGTTAAAAAATAAATATCTTTTGAATTAAACCTTAAAATATGATGCCAAATAAGATAATGCGCAATTAATTCAATAAAATCACATAAATCATATAGTTAAAAAATAATTAAATTAATTATAAACATAACGCATAATATTAATATATTTTGTTCTTTAAGATTAATTCATCGTCTCATATGAAGATCTAGGATAATGTATAAAATATGCTAATACATAAAAGCCTAGAATGTCACTGTTATTAAAAATAATATGTCTTCACTCTAAAAACTATCGCAGAAAATGCTATAAATAGACAAATTTAGTATATATCCATAGTGGAATTACTTTAACGACTTTCAAACGGTAATGATAACACATTTACTTAAGATGATCTAAGTGTGCAGCCTGAACAGCAGTAAGAGCAACGGTATATACTATATCGTTAACCCGTGCTCCGCGAGATAGGTCGTTTACTGGCTTACGCATACCTTGCAGCATCGGACCAATAGACAGTAAATCACCAGAATGCTGCACAGCTTTATATGTCGTATTACCCGTATTGAGGTCAGGGAAAATGCACACAGTGGCTTTGCCTGCCACTGGAGAATTAGGGGCTTTCAATTTAGCTACGTCTGCTATAATTGCCGCATCGTACTGCAGAGGACCATCGATAATAAGATCAGGACGTTTCATCTGAGCTAAACAAGTAGCTTGGCGAACCTTATCAACCTTAATCCCTGTACCAGAGTTACCAGTAGAGTAAGAAAGCATTGCAACATATGGTTTTATACCGAAGGAAGATGCAGAGTCTGCAGACTGGATTGCTATTTCAGATAATTGCTCAGCAGTTGGATCCGAATTGATCGCGCAATCTGCATAAACTAAGACCTGATCAGGCAATAACATAAAGAAGACAGAAGAAACTAGAGAAATACCTGGTGCAGTTTTAATAAGCTGCAAAGATGGTCTGATAGTATTTGCTGTAGTGTGAACTGCACCAGAAACTAAACCGTCTACTTCATTCTGTTCCAACATTAGAGTGCCCAGCACTACGTTATCTTTAAGCTGTTCACGAGCAATTATTTCGGTCATGCCTTTGCTTTTACGCAATTCAAGCAGACGATCTAAATACTTTTCTCTAATAGATTCAGGATCAATAATATAAATAGATTTACCAAGAACTACTCCCTGATCCTCAGCTACATGCTTAATCTTTTCTGGGATCCCTAGAAGAACACATTCTGCAATCCCGCGTTCAGAGCACATAACCGCAGCTTTCACAGTGCGCGGTTCATCACCTTCTGGTAATATAATACGTTTGCAGGCTTTACGTGCTAGATCAGTTAGGTTACAGCAGAAAGCAGCAGGTAATAAACGAAATGGAGATGTATATGTTAAAGTTAGCGAGTCAATCCACTTACTATTAATATGATTTGCAATGTGATTGCATATCTTTTCTGAGTGATTCTGATCATCTGTAGGGGCTGTAAGATTGAAACAGCGCTCTAGCATTAAAGAAGTCTCCCTGATGTTAGTGTCAACAACAAATACTGGTAAACCAGTATGTAATGCACTTTTACATAACTTAAAGGTACGGGAATCCATGTTAGAACTATCAGTTAGGAGGATTGATCCTATTTTTATACCGTTCATTGCAGCTAGACATGCAGCTACCAGAACGTCAGTACGGTCAGCAGAGGTGACCACTAAAGAGCCTTGGCGTAATTCATCTAATATATAAGGCATACTTCTTGCGCAAAAAATAATAGATTCGATTTGACGATTTTTTATATCTCCTGCATGAACAATACGTGCTTTCAAGTTATTAGCGATATCTATTGCTCGCAGAGGAAATAGTTCAGTATTCCATAAAAAAACCCCTAAAACGGGTACTGGACTATTTTCTAATAATTGTGCAACATCGGAGCTTACCAAGCTAGCTTCATTAAAATTAAGAGACATCTTAGATAGATTAGAGGTAGTATAAAGCTGATCATGAGTTATCATGTGCAGGATATTCATGATCACACCACTAATATTTCTGTTTTTGTCACCGCCAAATTTAGAACGAGCAAGTTCGATGCGTGCCACTATCTGAGAAGACGTCTCATTGCCTAAAGCCATAACAAACACGATTTCAGCATTCAGAATTTTTGAGATTTCATAATTTATTTTGTTAGCAAAATTCTGATTTTGATGAAATACTAAGCCTTCCACTAGAACGACTTCTGCATTTTTAGTTTTTTGGTGATAACCATATAGTATTTCTTCTATTAACAAGTCCTGTTGTTTAAGATTAAGCATGTTTTCATCGTTAAAATTACACAATGATGCTGCTGTAAGAATAGAAGGGTGATCTTGAAAAAGATTAGTAGTTTGTTTAAGAGAATTGGTCTGTATTAGTGATTCAGCTATTAGTTTGTAAAAACCTGGACGAATATTTTTCCTCTCTATAGAGCGTATGACGCCCAAGGTAATACTATTCAAATTAAAGCTAGCACTAGTGGGAATGAGCATAATTGTGCGTGACACGACAGCACCTCTTTAGAGTTAAAAACTAGCATAACTCATTTTATCTGAATAATCAGCGACATTTTGTATAATCTCTTAAAATATATTAATGTTAGCTATTATTACCCAACTGAATTAGTGAATTATACAAGCATAATCATTATTAATTTCATTATTTGATATTCACTTTAATAGGTTCTTAGTTAAAACAAGATGATATGTATCTTCTGCGATAATCCATTCTTCGTTGGTAGGAATGACAAGAGCTATAGGGCTACCATCTTTAGTAATAATACCTGATTCGCCATAACATGTTATAGAGTTTTGCTTATGATCAATTTTAAAACCCAGCAAAGAGAGTTTATTTAAAGTTAGTCGTCGTAATATTACTGAATTTTCACCAATACCTCCTGTAAATACAACAGCGTCTAGTCGACCTTCCATAAGCGTAGTATAAGCAGCAATATATTTGGCTAAGCGATGGCAAAATACGTCCATGCCACGTTTGGCATCAGTTCTTTTTTCGTAGTTCTCTTCAACGTAACGGAAGTCACTAGTGACTTCCGTTAATCCTAAAAGTCCAGATTCTTGGGTTAGCAGCCTCTTGATCCGTTCAATACTCATCCCTAATATATCATGCAAGTAAAATATAATAGATGGGTCAATATCTCCAGAACGAGTGCCCATAACAAGACCTTCTAAGGGAGTCATCCCCATAGAAGTGTCAACACATTTACCATTGCGAACTGCAGCTATAGAGTCACCGTTCCCTAAATGACAAGTGATTACATTGAGTTCTTCAAGGGGTTTATGCAGAATTTTCGCTGCTTCTTTGCTTACAAATAAATGGCTGGTACCGTGTGCACCGTAGCGACGTATGCCATATTTCTTGTATAAGTGATATGGCAAAGCATAAAGATAAGACTCTTGAGACATTGTGCTATGAAAAGAAGTATCAAATACAGCAACATTTCTATCTTTTAGGTTTGGAAAGTATTTGAATGATTCAGTAATACCCATTAAATGTGCAGTATTGTGTAGTGGTGCAAGAGGGATTGAGTTCTTAATACCTGCTATAACCTTCTCAGTAATCAGAGCTGACTTAGTAAAATCTGCGCCACCATGCACTATGCGGTGGCCTACACCTAAAAGAGATTTCGAGAGTTCATTATTTTGGGAAATAATAAAATTAAGAATAAAGTGAAATGCTTCATTATAGGATGCACCAGAACCTAGACTTTCTTTGTATTTAGCGCCGTTTATTCTCCATGTAATACGCGCCTTCGGCAGTTTAAAACACTCAGCTAATCCAGACAAATGCTTGTCGCCGTTAACTGCATTGATAATAGCAAATTTTACTGATGAACTACCACAGTTGAGAACTAATACCAAATTAGACATGTCACTACCTGCTTTATGCCTAGTTTAAAAATAATAATATATTAAAAATCGGAATAATATATGCTTAATATTCATTATCAGTGTCATATATCATCTGTTATTTTATTCACCTTTAATTCTTAATATTCTATTTAGTCAGAATGCATACTCATTAAAACTGAATGCAGTATGATAAATAGATATTTAAAAATAAATCTTTTATAACTATATTATCATGGATAATAGTATTCTTTTTTAAATTTTATATAACATATAGTGTCAGTCAATTAAAATATAAGCTTAAGAGATAAAATTTAATATAATAATTTATGAAAACTATTTTCTTCTCCAATAACGCAATAGTTATAATAATTAGTGCTTATGCTAAGAAATAACTCTAAATAAATATCAATCATAATATATACTATTTTATTTCTTATAAACATAGTTAACGCACTGCAATGTTTATACCAAATGAGGATATATCATAATTTATATTTTTGAAATACATAGAGACATATTTTCTCACAGGTCTGCCAATTAGTAATATTTTAATACAATTATTTCATAAAATATTACTCCCTGATGCATAATGCTTATGCAACTATGAACTATTTGATAATGATATTCAAAATAGAGGTTTAATGACGACTGCACTGAATTATTTTAATTTCTACAATTATGCAGATCTAAAAATTTTTTAGAAACTAACTAAAAATATTGACTATATCAATAGTAAGTTGATTAATCTAATGCAGAGTAATCTATCAAAAATTATTAGAATCTAGTCAGCAATAAGGATTGTTAAGATAAAAGCAATATATCATTTCTTGAAAAGTATTTTAGAAAAAAATCATAAAGCTAGAGAAAATGCTCAGTACTGCGTCCTAAGTTGAGATAAGACATAAGGTAAGTGAAATTTAGAGATTTTGAGTTAGTTGTTAGATTTAAACATAACTTTTTTACTTTTTGCCCGTCTCTATCATATTCAATTCTAATAAAATGTATATAATGTATCATTATCAAGTGATATTCATTATCATAAATTCTCTATAGAATATAATAATATACAATTATATATAATATCGAAACTTATCAATCAATACCCCGCAATACTACAAATCAAGTGATAGCATTAATCATACAACTCAAGAAATATTTATTAACAAAATGCAAACAACCATCCTTGACAGAAATTTTATAATAAAAAGCAAGAACACAAAAATCTCCAGGAAACAATCTAAAAAAAATAAATCTCATTTTTTTATATAGTAGAAATATTCTCCACAAAAGATTTGCATAACATATTAAAAGAGTGTGTTACTAAAATTTAATCGTTATGCATCTGATTTGTCACGAATAGTATATATAAAAGCCTAGTGGAGGAATTCATAGAAGATTTATTATAGACAGGATATTTATTTAGATTAGAAATTATCGATTAAGTACCTAATACCATCTGTTTACAAAATCTAGAAAAGATACTGTATAACCAGATCTAAAAAATAGAGTATGTGTTCCATGAGAGATATGATATATCTTTCTTACTAAGAATTATCTATTAATGCATAATATTTCTTAAATATATAAAATCTAGTAAATAGAATTAAATTCCCTACTTAAATCATGATATTTAACATATCTGAATCCTATAGAATTTTTTGCGGTAACCAAATAATATGAAAGCCATTACGACTTAGGTAAGTCTATTGAAAAATGGTGATTGAAATACAAATTACTAATTGACCAAGAATTAATATTTTGTTCATTAAATTATTGGGTATATAATCTGTATTATAAAATAATGAGTACTTGAGTATGTTTGTTGATAAATTAAGCACTATATTGTATAAATATTACGCTTACTCAAAATACGTCAATATAATATTTCTTTATTACACAATAACTATTTTAGTGTATAAATCTATCCTATGTAGTTTGTTAATATATAATTATGGAGCATAGCTTCGCTCCATAAACGATTAAATTCTCTTATATATTTTTCAGCAATATCTGGTCTATTACGCAAGTAAATCACATTTTCTGCGTTACGGGATACTGCACTCTGCGTATAGTTAAAAGATCCAGTTTCAACTGAATGACCATCAATAATTATAAATTTATTGTGCATAATTGCATACTTGTCATTTAGTTTTACTGGGATATGCTGATGAGCAAGATAGGTGATAGCAGTATATTTACCGCTGTTTAATCTTTTATCGGCAACAACCCGTATATTAACGCCTCTTTTTTGAGCATCAACTAGAGCTAATGCAATAGGCTTACTAGTAAAAGAATAAGCCGAAAGATCAATTGATATTTTAGCTTCATCTATTGCTGCAATAACTATCTTCTTTGCTGTTTGACCCGGCGAAAAACCTACTTCGATATCTTGTATGCTAGTACTTGCTAAAACGGGTTTTATGATCATTACAGAAAGAAAAAAAATCATAGTAGTTAATTTTAATAAATTACTCATTCTTGTATAATCCTTACTAAGTTACACGCATTCATATTCTTCTACCCCGTTAAAAAAGAGAGAAGAGTAAAGAAAAGAATATCGTAGTTAAGCATAAAATAATACGTAAACACATACAGTATAATACAAACACCATATAAATATTATATATGATATAATTTAATCAATAATTTACTTAACATATTTCCCTATAATATTGATTCTTGATATACAAACTCGCAAAAATTTATGTCATTTTATTTAATTGAGATGATGAATATAGATGGACACTTTAACATTACTCAAGATTTGTCATCCCGAAAATTATGACTTAATCTAGTGAATCAGAGTAATATGATAATTATTTGCTAAACTTCGTAAGTTTCGATTACATAATCATTTTCTCATTTCCTTATTTCTAACCCAAGATCTTATCATTATGTCTATTTTCTTAATTACATATCCTTGATTTAAAGCGCAGATCAATTTGCTTTTATAGATATATTGATCTATAACATGAATACTTATACTAATATAAGCAGATAATTTTTTATTTTAGGAGTTTTATTTATTGAATCTCAGAGCACATATGAGTTAGTGGTACTTCTGAGTAATTGACTGATATGGGTGATATATATATTTATAATTCTTAATAATAGTAAGATACAAATTATTAGGTATACCGTTTTTATCGAAATTGTTTATAGTGTCTGCGCAATCGAAAACATTATTGAAAAATTAATCTTTTAATGCTCATATCCTGTGTAACGCTTACTTTGAGAACTATTTTATATGCCTAACAAATTTAATAGCTCTTAATAAAGAAGCAGGAAATAATGAGTAGTTAATTTTAAATATAGTTATCCATACTAGGAGATACCTAGAGATGGCTAAAATAGCACAACGAAAAATTACTTGTAGCACCATTCTAAAAGATATCTAAATCTTAAAGTTTCGGAAGTAATATGATGATCACGAATGACACAGCTAGTTATTTCTTAGGGCATAATTAAAATTTTAAGAAGCAAATGAATAATTTGTTTTAACATTTTGCTATAAAATTAGCTTTTGTAACAATTGTGATCTCTTATCACAGCACTTGCTACAGTTTAATGTATTCCATAATATGAGAATATAATAAAAAGAGGGCATAGCATGAAGAAAAATATTTTTAGTATATATTTCTTGGGATATTAAGATTGGTGATTGAATTATCCTATAAATAATCTAATATGATAATATTATGATATCTAATCAATTAGATCGATTACAAAGCATGATATCACAATAAATCAGATTATAAATTTGTAAGCCTCATAGAGCAAATAATATTAAGAAGATATACCCCCATAATATAAATAGATTTAGATAGCTATATGCTGCATGCAGACAATAATATGAGAAAAATACAGGAAAGTATAAAAATAACATACAATGTGCATATGATAAAATAATTTTATTTAATTATATGCACATAGGAAAATTATAATAGTCGCAATCCTGATTAATATAGTAAAGATAGCGTAAACTATTTTATTCATTATCTTAAAACAAGATCTTGCAGATATTCTAAAGATACATAATAGTATTCCTTAGAAATAGGAATTAGATTCGCGATCAGCTACTTCAGCATTGAGTTCATTAATTTTAGCTTTCATCAGGGCATGACAATAGTTAGAGAGTTCACGCACCTGATTTTTACCATATTTCTTTACATCTATCGGAGGTAGCATCTCAATAATAACAAGTCCGTTATTACAACGATTCAGTTTTACTTTATCGTTAGTATCTGATGCACATACAGGAACAATAGGCACTCCAGCAGCAATAGCAGCATGGAAGGCACCGGTTTTAAACGGCATCAAGCCGCGCCCTCGGCTACGCGTGCCTTCAGGAAACATCCAGAAGGATATAGTTGCAGTACGGAACTGATTCACAACTTCTGTGATAACATGATGTGCTTGAGATCGGTTTGCTCGATTAATCATCAAATTTCCTGTCAGCCAATATAGCGTTCCAAAAAATGGAATCCAAATCAGACTTTTCTTCCCGACAGTGACTACATTTCTCTGAATAGTTTTAGATATCGTAACCATATCGTAGTTGTTTTGATGGTTTGCTATATAAATTGAATTGCCATAATCTTTTGCTTCTACTGGAATACGCGTTTCTACTTTAAGACCAAACAAAGGAGACAAAAGTCCAAATATATAACTAAAAGTAGCGACATGACGGGGATTTCGTGGGCTAAATATGCAATAAATAGAACCTAAAACGCAGGCTAAAATGCAGTATATAGTAGCTAGAACAATGCGGATGATACATAACATAAAAGTCCTATAAGAATTATCCTTAGTAACATGTCTACTAAAATTTATATGGATATCCAGAGAATACTATTTACTAGCAAGCCTTAAAAGCTTATAAGATCAATGCATAATATGTTTCATGATAAAGCACACAAAATGCTCATATCCGAAAACTATAAATAAATTAATTATTAATCTTGTATATTTATATGAGTGAGATTCACTAAATATACCAAAGTTCTTAAAAAGAATCATACAATATAATATTTAATATATATTATATCCATAAATAAGCTAATCTAGATATTATGAAAAGTTATAAATTATTTGCTATAATAGCTCGCACTAGTATTTTGAAAAATTCAACTAGGAGCTGGTTTATTAAAAAAATAACGTCAATATTGCAGCCATGGCTTTATCAATATACTGAACTGTACGATTTAAATATTTAGTAAGTTTCCTAACTATAATAAATATATTTTTCACACTTTAGATCTTGTCTTTTGTCGCGATATATTTTTAAGGAATCATAGTAATTATGATAAAATTATGTTAAATATTAATGTATCTAAGGAATCATAAAATATATAGTTATAAACTATCATGTAGTTACTGATCAAAATATAACTTTTAAATCTTAGTAATATACTATTAAATATCAATCAGGAGAACTAATTTTTTGCTTTGTCTTTAAAATATCGATGTGTTCGATAACCTGAAAACCACGCGGTAATAATTGACCTTCACATCCCCGGTTAGCCCGGAATTTTGAAAGTGTCCGCGACTTCATAACTAGCTTTCTCTTTCTTGAATAGATGATAATAGACATCTGTGACTGCACTACTATCGAGTAAGCCAGTTTATTGTTACCTGATAAGCGCTCTGCAGTTGTAAATGAGATAATTTTTTTACCTTTACCTTTTGAGAGGGAAGGTAAAGCGTTTACAGGAAACATCAACATACGACCACCCTGTGTAATTGCAATGAGCATTTCATCTTCAGTGCTATTAATGAAAATAGGTGATAACACGTTCGCATGTTTTGATAGTCTGATGATTAATTTACCAGAACGATTTCCTGTAATCAAATTATTAAAAGTGCAAAGAAAACCATACCCTGCATCTGAATACATCAATAATTTTTGACTATCTGCAGCCATAAGAACCCTCTCAATTGTAGCTCCTTCTGGGGGTATCAACTTACCTATTAGGGGCTCCCATGTTCCGCGATCATACGGAAAAGTACTTGCATTAAGAGTATAACTACGACCTATCGAATCAATGAATACTGCTGACTGATTACTCTGGCCGCGAGCAGATGCGAGGAAACTATCACCGGATTTATAACTCAGAAAAATTGGATCAACATCATGACCTTTTATGATGCACACCCATCCAGCTTTAGAGAGCACAATGGTTATAGGCTCAGGAGTAATACAATTGTACTTTGTAATAACATCATCGTTTTGCAATTGCTCTTTTATCGGGGAGCGGCGTTCATTACCGTAGGCCTGTGCATCAGCTTGAATTTCTTCCTTAATCAAAGTATTAAGTTTATGTTTAGATGAAAGAAATGAAAGTAAATTATTATATTCTTTAGTTAAACGTTCTTGTTCACTAGTAATTTTTATCTCTTCTAATTTAGCAAGATCACGCAGTCTTAATTCAAAAATATATGCAGCCTGTACATGAGAAATATTAAAAAGGTAGATCATCTCTTGTTTTGGATCATCTTCTCTACGAATAATGTGGATCATTTTATCAAGATTAAGGAATGCTACTTTTAACCCCTCTAAAATATGCAGCCGTTTAATAATTTTTTCAATTTTACAACTCAAACGGTGACGCACTATATCACGACGATAAACTAGCCATTCATTCAATATTTCAAGTAAGTTTTTTACTGCTGGTCGATTGTCCAAGGCAATCATATTCATGTTAATGCGATAGCTTTTTTCTAGATCAGTAACTGCGAAAAGGTAACTCATGACCTGATGCAAGTCTACGCTAGTTGAACTAGGTACGATCACAAGACGAGTTGAATGCTCATAATCGGATTCATCACGTAAATATTCGACCATTGATAATTTTTTATCACGTATCTGGCTAGCAATTTGTTCTAAAACTTTAGCACCTGAAGTCTGATATGGCAGTGCGCTAATAATAACTACATCACCTTCTTGTTTCCAAATTGCACGCATGCGCACTGAACCGCATCCGGTATGGTATATATTGCGAATATCTTCTCGTGAAGTTATGATCTCAGCTTCAGTTGGATAATCAGGACCTTGTACGTGCTCAAGAATATTGTCGAGCGTCATGCGCGGATTGTCCAGCAAGATAACTAAGGCTTTAGCTAGTTCACGCAAGTTGTGCGGGGGGATATCAGTTGCCATGCCAACAGCGATACCACTAGTGCCATTTAGTAGAATATTAGGAAGACGAGCAGGTAATGTTTCTGGTTCTTGCGTAGTACCGTCAAAATTTGGCTTATATTTCACGCTCCCTTGTCCTAGCTCTCCTAGTAGTATTTCTGCATATTTAGACAAACGTGATTCAGTATAACGCATTGCGGCAAAGGACTTTGGATCATCCGGAGAACCCCAGTTACCTTGACCATCGAGTAATGGGTAACGATAGGAGAAGGGCTGAGCCATGAGAACCATGGCTTCATAACAGGCACTATCACCATGAGGATGATATTTACCTAAGACATCGCCGATAGTACGAGCAGATTTTTTGAATTTAGCGGTATTGCTTAATCCTAATTCAAACATAGCATAGAGAATACGACGCTGTACAGGTTTTAAACCATCTCCAATAAAAGGTAAGGCCCTATCCATGATGACATACATAGAATAGTTTAGATAAGCTTTTTCTGTAAATCTATACAGTACTTGTCTTTCACTATTATCATGTATCAGATGACTCATTAAAAATCCTTTTGCTTATCTATATAACTAGATATTACTGATTGATATAGTGCACAAGGCACTTCATTATTGAATTAATTTTTACATAATTTCCTGCGATGCTCAATATTTCTTTACATAGTGTTCTGTAATAATTGATAACTGTAATTATCCTTGCGGAATTATGAGGTTGAGCTTTATACTTGTGAAGTCACTACAAGGATTATAGGCTTATATAAGCTAGATTACCCTTTTTCTTTAGCCAATCGCGACGATCTGCAGAACGTTTCTTAGCTAAAAGCATATCCATAATAGCCATAGTTTGAGCAAAATTGCTACTATCAATGGTTAACTGCACTAAACGACGCTTATACGGATCTAATGTGGTTTCACGCAACTGCAATGGATTCATTTCTCCTAGACCTTTAAATCTCTGCACATGTAATTTTCTTTTTGTTATCTTTAGCTCTTTTAATAATTCATTTTTTTCTTCTTCATTACGCGCATAAAAGACCTCTGTTCCAAGATCTATACGGAACAGTGGCGGCATTGCAACGTAAACATGTCCATTAGATATTAAGGCTTGGAAATGACGGACAAACAATGCACAAAGCAACGTTACAATATGTAAACCATCTGAATCTGCATCTGCTAGTATGCAAATCTTACCATAGCGCAACTGACTAAGATCATTGCTATCTGGATTAATACCAATAGCTACAGAAATATTATGTACTTCCTGAGAAAGCAAAACTTCATCAGAAGAGACTTCCCATGTATTCAATATCTTACCTTTTAATGCCATGATTGCTTGATATTGACGGTCACGAGCTTGCTTCGCAGAGCCACCTGCAGAATCTCCTTCTACTAAAAACAGCTCTGTTCTTGCAGGATCCTTAGAAGTGCAATCCGCTAATTTACCCGGCAGTTCTAGACCACCAGTAAGTTTTCTGCGTATAATTTTCTTAATAATACGCGTACGATTCTGAGCATTAGCAATTATAAAATCAGCTAATTTTTTAGGCATCTGGATATTTTGGCTTAGCCAAATACTGAAAGCATCTTTAACAATACCACAAACAAATGTCGAGCACTGACGTGAAGATAAGCGTTCTTTTGTTTGTCCTACAAACTGTGGATTCTGCATTTTTACGGAGAGTACATACGCACAACGTCCCCAAATATCTTCTGCCGTTAGCTTAAGTCGTCGTGGCAAGAGATTGCTAAATTCACAAAAATTGCACATTGCTTCAAACAATCCCTGACGTAGACCATTAACGTGAGTACCTCCTTGTATGGTGGGTATGAGATTAACATAGCTTTCAGTTAGTAGTTCCCCTCCTTCTGGTAGCCATAATAACGCCCAGTCTAAAGACTTGCTATTCCCAGAAAAAGAACCGGTAAATGCATGCTCAGGAAGCGTGCTAAGACCTTTAACAGTATTCATGAGGTAGTCGCTTAAACCACCCTGATAGCACCAACGCTGTTCAATGTTATTTATTTTATCCTTAAATAGGATTTCAACTCCAGGACATAAGATTGCTTTTGATCTTAGCAGATGATTTAAGCTAGAAACTAAAAATTTTGGGCTATCAAAGAATCTTTCATCAGGCCAAAAGTGTACACTGGTGCCAGTGTTTTGTTTTCTGCATTTACCAATTACATGAATATCTGTTATCTTAGATCCGTCCTCAAATACTATAAGATATACCTTGCCATTACGCCGAACAATTACTTCTACACGTTTCGATAAGGCGTTAACTACTGTAAGACCAACACCGTGAAGACCGCCAGAGAATTGATAACTTTTATTAGAAAATTTTCCGCCAGTATGCAAACGAGAAAAGATCAGTTCAATGGTAGATACAAGACCTTTGGTATGAATATCCACTGGAATACCACGCCCGTTATCAAGGACTTCTAGCGATTGTTCCGGATACAGAATTACCTCTACTCGAGATGCAGAGCCAACAAGAACTTCATCTAAACTATTATCTATAATTTCTTGAGCCAAATGGTTAGGATTTGAGGTATCGGTATACATGCCCGGGCGAAGGCGTATGGATTCTAGGCCGCTAAGAAGTTCAATAGAATCAGAATTATAACTAGATTGAATCATGCAATGGATCTTTATAAGTTGTTCATTCTCTGCAACCAATAGATATATCAATAGGTGCTTTTGATCTCGTCGAAGGTTATATACAGTTTGAATATCTATATTTGAGTAGTCGTTTAACTCAATAGAGAAAAGATTTATAAATTAAATGATATTAGAGTATACCTTACTATATCTTCAAAATATACTTTATTCGGTAACCATAACCTTGGTTAACAATCCTTAATCATGCATTATAAAATTATTAATATTTTGCAGGTATAATTAGAAAATATCTAATTATACTAAATAAGTGAAACTGTATAAATTTTATACCTTAAATTTTAATACAATTCTAACAAATACCTATAGCTCTTATAGATGTGTTTTTATAATATATAATTTATCTATTATATAACATTAAAATAGATTTAATTACTTAGCTCTGTTAGAGTTAAGTGCCATACGCTTGAAGGAGGCATGACAATAGAGTTAAATCAAGCCAAAATCACTAGAACAAAGAAAGATCAAGATACAATAACATGGAAATGAAATAAAATTGATTAACTAATAATATTAGTTAATGATTAATTAATAATTAACCTGAGTTTCCTTAGAGGAAATAAAGAAGTATTAGAAATGTGTTTCCATATAAAAATATGGCGTCTTATGAATAACTATTAAATCTATTTTTCATTCTGTATCTAGAGAGCTAAAAATGAAGGATATTATTCAATTATACATTGTAATAAAAGAGAACAATTCGCAATGTATAGAAGTATCGTTATATTAACAGTAAATAAATTTACGTTAAACTTAAGTATCTTGCATTATGTATGTACTAAAAATTTGTATCTAAGATGCTAATAATATAGAATTATAAAATTATTTCCTGAATTTTCAGGATAGAGGCAGAACATTTGAAATAAAACTAATATCTTCTTCTTGAAAACTTAATGATTATGATCATAGATCAATAAAACAGCAGCATAGAGAGCACACTAAAACAGCTTAGCAAGAGTTAATCATCAAAAACGTGTTGCTATTTTTTATCTATCTTTTAATAGGGTTAAATATTAAAAGATAATTACCTCATCAATATACTCTGTTACTACTTAATGGGCTGGTATATCTTGATATCATATGCATGCATAATATTATTATATGGGACTATACATAATTGATGGTGTTTTATTTATTCAGTAGGAATATTACAGCTTTTTTAAAAAGTATGGTTTTAAAATATTAGATACTACTTTATTTCTCAATAAAGATGATTACATTAAAATACCTAATTCTTATAAGATAGATAAAATATAGTCTTTATCTAATAGTACTGCAATTCAGAAATTGCTTTAATCAGATAATAAATGAAAATAGTAGTTTACTTTATCAAACAAATTAAACATGACTACAATATATCGATAACTGATATATAAAATTTTTGAACTCTTATAAAAATAATGCATTTTAACTGTATTAGATGTATATATTTTATATAGCTCAGAATCCACTTGTATCTTTAAGATACTTATGATATCTTGAAATCATTTTTGTTGTAAACCCAAATCAATTGACGTTTTGCTTGATTGACCACCTATTTCTCGCATGAGTTTAGGAACCATATATCCAGGCATCTTTGTCATTAATTCGCGCATAATAATGCGAGCTCTATCATCTGACACCATAAAATGTGCAGTGCCCTGAACTTTATCTAAAAGGTGTAAATAATAGGGCATAATACCCGCATTAAACAACGCTCTGCTAAGATCTGCTAAGGTATCTGAGTTATCATTTACACCGCGCAGCAATACGCCTTGATTGAGCAGCGTAATACCGGCACGCTTTAGACGTTTCATAGCATCCAATAATTCTTCATCAATCTCGTTAGCATGATTAATATGCGTAACTAGAAGGATATGGAGACGTGATCTGGATAAACACTCTATTAAATTAAAGGTAACTCTCTTAGGAATGACAACTGGCAAACGACTATGAATGCGAAATCGTTTGATGTGAGAGATAGTCTCAGTTTCTTTTAACAACCAAGATATCTCATGATCTTTTGCCATCAATGGGTCGCCACCTGATAAGATAATTTCATCTATTGCTGGTTGCTTGCGAATATAATCCAGTGCCTGCAGCCAATTAACTTTATTTCCTTGATGATAGCGGTAAGGAAAGTAACGGCGAAAACAATAACGACAGTTAACCGCACAGTTAGTTTTTACTAATAACAAGGCTCGGTCTGCATACTTATGCAGTAGTCCTGGAACGACAATAGAATCTTCTTGCTCTTTCAGTGGGTCTTTAGAATATCCAAGAGTAGAGATGAATTCATCGGTAGCAATCATTACCTGTAGGAGCAAAGGATCATTAGGATCTCCTTTTTTCATGCGACGAGCAAAAGCGTGAGGCACACGCAGGGGAAAAGAGTTTCTTACATCGTGGTATTTTTTCCATCTAGCACTATCAGAAAGTAATAAATATTCAAGTAACTTTGATGGTTCAACAATAACATCGGAAAGTTGTCTCAGCCAATCTTCTTTATGCTGTTTATTGTATTCTAAAAAATGTGCCATTCTATCGGCACTCCAATTATAAATACTTCTAAAGGACTGTAATGGTGATTTATTATAGCAACAATTTCCGCCCTGGTCTTAAAATAATGTTCGGAGGCGAACCTTATGCTATAGAAAGCAGTGAGTTCGTTAAACCAGGCAAAGGTCAAGCCTTTGCGCGCGTCAAAATGCGACGCCTTCTAACCGGAGCTCGTGTTGAAAAAACTTTTAAATCCACCGATTCCGTAGAAAGTGCAGATATTATAAATCTGGACCTCACTTATCTCTACAAGGATAAATTATTATATTACTTCATGAATGACGAAAACTTTGAGCAGTTAGCTGCCGACAAGAAAGCTGTTGGCGATAGCTATAAATGGCTTCTCAATCAAGAGAAGTGCATTGTAACCCTATGGAATGGTCGACCAATTCATGTAATTCCTCCTAATTTTGTAGAGCTAGAAATAATTCAAACTGATCCAGGCGTGAAAGGAGATAGCACTGGTACTATGAGTAAGCATGCAACTTTAATTACTGGAGCAGTAGTCAAAGTTCCTTTATTTGCACAGATAGGAGAAGTGATCAAAGTGGATACCCGTTCTAACGAATATATCTCTCGCGTAAAATAATTATAAAATCGACTTATCTCCTTTTAAAAATCTATAAAATAATTTTCAGTTCAAAGAATAACTCAAACTGCATAGAATACCTTTGATCAATATTGCTCGAGTTTTATTTAGTCAACAGTTACTGATTTAGCTAGATTACGCGGCTGATCAACATCGGTACCTTTGATTAGAGCAACATGATAGGCGAGTAACTGTAACGGCACAGTATATAGTATTGGGGCAATAATTTCTTCTGCATGGGGTAGAGGTATTATTTTCATCCCTGCAGTATCAGTGAACCCAGCATCTTTATCAGAAAAGATATAAAGCAATCCACTACGAGCTCGAACTTCTTCAATATTTGATTTCAATTTTTCTAATAAATTATTCTTAGGCGCCATGACTACCACGGGAATATCAGGATCAATAAGAGCTAACGGACCATGTTTTAATTCACCTGCAGCATAGGCTTCTGCATGAATATAAGATATCTCTTTTAGCTTTAACGACCCTTCCATTGCAATAGGATAGAACTCTCCACGTCCTAAAAATAGTACATGTTGCTTATCTATAAAATCTTTGGCAATATTTTTAATATCTAAATCCATCAATAGCATCTGTTCAATACGTGCAGGTAGTACTTGTAGTGCTTGCATGATCTCTTGCTCTAATTTAATGGGCATATCGTGCAAACGACCCATACTAGCAACTAACATTAATAGCATTGTTAATTGCGTAGTAAAGGCTTTTGTTGAAGCAACACAAATCTCAGTGCCAGCTTTAGTTATTAGAGCTAAATCCGAATCACGCAACAGCGATGAGCTCATTACATTGCAAATAGCTAAAGAACCTAAATAACCATTTTTTTTAGATAAGCGCAGCGCAGCTAAGGTATCTGCAGTTTCACCAGACTGAGACAGTGTTATTACCAAACTATTTTTACGTGACGCAGATTTGCGATAGCGGAATTCAGAGGCGCTCTCAACATCACAAGACAAACCGCTTAAAGATTCAAACCAGTAACGTGCTACCATCCCTGCATGGTATGAAGTGCCACAGGCAAGAATCTGGATGTGCTCAACTTTACTTAATAACGCATTAGCTTTTTTATCTAATTCGCTAAAATTAATTTTTCCGTATCTAAAACGACCTTCAAGAGTTCTTTTAATTGCTAAAGGCTGTTCGTAGATCTCTTTTTTCATATAATGGGAATATCCGCCTTTATCGCCAGCATCGTAGTTCATGTTGACTTTTATGCGAGCACGATCAACAATAGTACCATCTCTATCAAATATCTTTACCTGATGATGAGTAACTGTAGCAATATCACCTTCTTCCAAACAAATAAAATGACGAGTAACTGGCAAAAGTGCTAGCTGATCTGATGCAATAAAATTTGCATTAATACCGCAGCCAATAACTAGCGGACTACCAGAACGTGCAGTAACCAAGAGTTCAGGGTGAATACTATCCATCACTACAGCACCATATGTACCTTTAAGCTGCACAATAACACGCTGAACAACTTCTAATAACGATCCACCAAATTGCTCTTGTTCCCAGTGAGTTAGATGAGCAATTACCTCACTATCTGTTTCAGATGTAAATTCATAACCGCGATCAATTAATAAAGAGCGAAGTGATTGATGGTTTTCGATAATACCGTTATGCACTACAGCAATATATTTAGAAATATGTGGGTGAGCATTTTGTTCGGTTGGTTCCCCGTGAGTTGCCCAACGAGTATGGGCAATACCAGTTCCACCGCTTATTGGATTCTTGGCAATAGCATCAATTAATGTCTTTACCTTTCCAACACAACGGATACGTTGTATATGTCCTCGACTTCCTACTACTGCTAGTCCAGCAGAGTCATAACCACGGTATTCTAACCGATTAATGCCTTCTAAGAGAATTTCTGAAATATCATGCAGAGCTACTGCACCAACAATTCCACACATAGTGTTTGATCCCTATCACAAGAACAGCAATTAGTTTGCTATTATATTTCTCTATCCATAAATTCTCATTTTTGCCTTAAGATGTAGAAGTTACAATTTATTCTCCTTAGTTTTATGTTAAAATTTTTCTGTCTTGAATTATTTGTGATACATAACGTTTATTTAAAATAATACCTATATAATTATATAGACTTGGATATTTAATTTAGACACAGATACTATAATAAACTAGAGCTCTTTATCTCTATAAAATATGCATTATTTTATTACTTACCTATATTTTTTCTGGACGTTTCCATCCTTGGATATGTTTTTGTTTGACTCGACTAATCACCAATTCATTTTCAGCAATATTTTCAGTTACCGTAGTACCAGCACCAATGGTAACGTTATTACTGATATTTACTGGAGCTACTAATTGTGTGTTAGATCCAACGAACACATCATTACCTATAATAGTCTTCAGTTTGTTTACACCATCGTAATTACAAGTAATAGTACCAGCGCCAATATTGACATTATCACCAATTTCAGCATCTCCCAAGTAAGAGAGATGGCCAACTTTTGATGACTGACCCAAATGTACTTTTTTTATTTCCACAAAATTACCAACATTTGCCTTCTTACCTAGATAAGAACCTGGACGTAAGCGGGCAAACGGACCAATAGTACATTCTGGTGCAAGAATTGAGTTTTCAATAATAGTATAAGGAAATATGATACAATCATCACCTATAATGCAGTCTTTTAATAAACTACCTGTATCAATACGTACGCGATTACCTAGTTTAACGCACCCCTCAAAAGTCACATTATTATCAATATAGATACCACTACCATAGACCAACTCACCTCGAAGATCAAAACGAGATGGATCAGAGATCATTACTCCAGACAAGAGTAGTTTTTTTGCTTGTTGATACTGATATTCGCGCTCTAAGGAGGATAGCTGTAAAAAATTATTTACATTCTGCACTTCAATTGATCGCACGGGATGAATAGTATCAATCCGGCATCCTTCTTTATGTGCTAAGGAAATTATATCTGTAATATAATATTCTCCTTGTGCATTATGATTATTTAGTTTTCCCAGCCAACGCTTTAAGTCTTTGCTATTAGAAACTAATATTCCGGTATTAACTTCATTGATTTTTTGTTCTTCTGGAGTTGCATCTTTATCTTCAACAATTCCAATTACCTGATCTTTCTTACGAAGAATACGCCCATAACCGGCAGGGTCTAAGCGCTTAATAGTGAGCAGACCAATTCCACCATGTGGCTTAATAGCTAATAAACGTTGTAGAGTTTCTTCTGAAATAAGAGGTACATCTCCATAAAGCATTAAAACATCTTCATCATCGGAAAAAAATGGAGCAGCTTGTTGCATTGCATGACCAGTACCTAGCTGTTCCTCTTGCAATACCCAGTTTAGAGGCTGTTTAAATAGTCTTTCTTTAAGAATATTTCCACGGTGTCCATAGACCAAATGTATTTTATATGCATTCAACTGCAAAGCAGTTTCTATTACATATTGAACCATTGGCTTCCCTGCTAAATGATGTAGTACCTTAGGAATCTCGGAAGATATTCTAGTGCCCTGACCGGCAGCAAGAATAACAACGCTTAAATTAGTATGAGCCATAAGCAACCTGTTCATTAAAATTAAAAAGCAAATAACTTTATTTAGTAAATGATTAACAAATATTTTCTAGGAAGAATTACAGCAAGCCGTATTAATCTTGATTATGTATATATCATACTTCTAATCTGGCTAGATGGAGAATACCTATTAATAAAGAAATAATAGATACAACCTAAATCTTATGAACTGAGCTATCTATCAAATACTTTTTTATGAAATCGTCTCATAAGGTTCAGATAATGGATTTAAAATAGTCGCACATGGAAAGTAGAAGAATAGAATTACTATCAAAAAATTGTTGCTAAGTCATCACAGTTCAGGGAGACAGAATAATTGTCTTATAATGTTCTTGGTATCCCGCAATTTAAAATAACTCGTGATTCATTCAAGGAATTTATGTTTATGAGATGCATTATATCAATATAGATATACAATAATATGCTGCTTACAGGTACCTTGATCTCTCATGAAGCACTATAGAAAAATATTGATTTAATTATATAACAAAAAAGCAAAATTAATATAATCTATAATATAATATCATTTAAATATAAATGAATAATACGACATATGCAATTATCACCGCTTCTCTATACTTGGCATTTACACTCATCTATAATATCTACATGAGTTAATTCCGCAATTTAACCCTATCATAAATGTCTATTATTAGACTAATACATCTAAATCATTTTACTACCTTAATGCTTTTATTTATTTATTAGGACTTCAATACCTCTGAAAGGTAATAGAGAAAATAACTAATTAATATAACAATATAGCAAGATGCTTATAAACTAATATTAAAGTATGAGCTATTATAGCTGCGATATAAATCAAAATATGGCAAAAATTTTTTTTACTGCAAAAGAGATTACTCAGCTAAAATATTAGCTGAGTAATCTAATAATTTTAGAGACTATATAAGATTAGATTCTTAAATAATATTAATATTAATTAGTGCTTATATAAGGTACTCTGCCTAAGACACCGCGCAACAGATTATTATCGCATCAAATATTGCTTCACCTGATACGATTAGTTAAGTATTATTTATTCAATGACTCCCACTGAGAAATAAATCAAGTAAGAATATCCAGTGTTCTTAGTATCTATCATTTTGCCGAAAACTTGAAGATATTTATATGCCATAATGTTTTGCTGTTAAATCTAATAACTGTGAGCTCTTTATAAATTTTATAATTTATAAAGACTATTTAAAAGATATAGCAATTTAGTAAAAGAACTTATATCTATCACTTAGTGATATCTCTGCGAAAAGAAAAGTATTATATAGTTTCTTAGTGATAAAATAATAAATCATTAATTCTGTTATAGTATAGTTATTATTGACTTTATCCGTCGATATTTAATGTCTTTTTATCAGAACATACCAATTTATTTTTGATCAAAAAATATTACACTTATCAGCCTTGTAGAGATTGTTATACTTAATTTACTTCATGCTCATAAAATGAGTCCTAATCCCATGATTTTAGATGTGCCCCAGATCAATGCTGCAGCCTATATACTTATTGATTACAATTCAGGCAAAGTTCTTGCGGAATATCATGCTGATTCTCGACGCAGTCCCGCTAGCCTGACAAAAATGATGACTAGTTATGTTATTGGAAAAGCTATAAAAGCTAAAAAAATTACAGAGCAAGATGTAGTTACTATTGGAAAAGATGCCTGGGGAACTAATAATCCAATATTTAAAGGTTCGTCTCTTATGTTCTTAAAACCAATAGATCATGTTCCGGTATCTCTACTAATGCGTGGTATAAATCTACAATCTGGTAATGATGCATGCGTTGCTATGGCTGATTACGTTTCCGGTAGCCAAGAAGCATTTATTGATTTAATGAATAACTACGCTATGTCCCTACATTTGTATAATACTCATTTTAGAAATGTTCATGGTCTTGACTGTAAAGGACAGTACACTTCTGCTAGAGATATGGCCCTGCTTGGCCAGGCTCTTATTCGTGACGTTCCTAAAGAATATTCTATATATAAAGAGAAAGAATTTACGTTTAATAATATTCACCAAATAAATCGCAATGGTCTATTATGGGACATAGATATAAATATTGATGGGATAAAAACAGGTCATACCAAATCTGCAGGATTCAATCTGGTGGCTTCTGCAACCCAAGGGAAGATGCGCTTGATATCTGCAGTACTTGGAGGAAAAAACGCAAAAGAACGGGAAACAGAAAGCAAAAAATTACTCACTTGGGGTTTTCATGTATTTGAAACTATTAGACCACTTCACGAAGGATGTACATTTGCTTTAGAACCAGTATGGTTTGGTAAAAACCATAACTCGAAACTTGGAGTAAACAAAGATGTTTATATAACAATTCCCCGTGGCCGCACAAAATATCTAAAAGCAAGCTATCAGCTGAATACAGACAAGCTTTATGCTCCTCTAAAAAAGAGTGAAGTCGTAGGTACTATTCACTTCCTGCTTGATGGTTATAATATTAAAGAAACTCCATTAGTAGTATTAAATCAGATTCAAAAAGGTAACTGCTTTATTATAATAGCTGATTATATCAAAATATTTTTTAAAAAAATAGTGCGTTTTATTGAAAACTAAAAATCAAAACCATACAAAATAACTAATAATTAATATTGCTTTAAAAGATAAGTAATGCAAGTTCTTGTCAACTTATAGGAAGGAAATGAGAATTTGTGGTGAATCAATAAATCCTGAATAGATAATAAAATAATTTTTATTAATTCAAGGGATATGTATTGACTAAAAGTAACTATTTATTTTTCATTCTACCTGCTATTTTAGTGGCAGGTAGAATGAAAAAATTAAAATTATAGACAAGATCTTTTTTTGATATATTTTATTAAATATCAGATTATTACTATTTTTCTGATAATGTTGAGTTATTATTAAAAATTAATTTTAGACGCATTGCTTGATTTCTAACACTACCAAGAAAAAAGTTATACATTTCATAAAAAGATTATTTATAGTATGCAGGATAACTGAGCTATTTTTAAAAAATAACACATATTAGCAGCGTAATAATCACGATAGACAAACCATATTACTGATGATATTTGCCCGATAACCGGTGTACAGTTTCTACAAAAACTCCTACATGATTTGGTGATACATCTTGATGAATGCCATGACCAAGGTTAAAAACATGTCCTGTTCCATAACCAAATCCTTCTAGAATAGTCGATACTTCATGCTCTATCCTCTTGACTGGAGCATATAAAACTGACGGATCCATATTACCCTGCAGCGCAACTTTATGACCAACACGACGACGAGCATCAGCGATGTCTATACTCCAGTCTAATCCCAAAGCATCACAGCCAGTTTCTGCCATATCTTCTAATAACTGAAAAGCACTTTTCACAAAAAGTGTTATAGGTACACGACGCCCATTATTTTTACGGATTAAACTATCTATGATCTTTTGAATGTAATACAGAGAGAAAAGACGATAATCATAGTGATTAAGTACCCCTCCCCAGGTATCAAAAAGCATAACCGACTGAACTCCCGAGAGAATTTGGGAATTAAGATAGAGAATAATACTATCTGCTAGTTTATCCAGAAGTAAATGAAAAGTTGCAGGTTCAGCATACATCATCTTTTTAATTTTTGTGAAGGCTTTGCTGCTCCCAGATTCTACCATATAAGTTGCAAGTGTCCAAGGACTTCCTGAGAATCCAATCAGAGGTACTTGACCATCCAGATTTTTTCGGATGGTGCGTACGGCATTCATAACATAACCTAGATCATCTTCAGGATCAGGGATACACAGCTTTTCAACATCTGCTCTGCACTGAATTGGAGATAAGAAGCCGGGACCTTCTCCCTCTGCAAAAAATAACCCCAAGCCCATTGCATCAGGAATAGTCAGAATATCCGAAAAAAGAATCGCGGCATCCAGATCATAACGGCGTAATGGTTGCAATGTTACTTCACAGGCTAGCTCTGCATTCTTGCAAAGAGACATAAAATTACCAGCTTGAATTTTAATAGCTTTATATTCTGGTAAATAACGTCCGGCCTGACGCATCATCCATACTGGTGTTACATCTACTGGCTGACGCAGTAGTGCTCGCAGATAGCGATCATTCTTCAATTCAATCATCTTGTGGGCCTCTAAAGAGTCTCTTAAAAATTGTATAATTAAGTATGAGATGTATAATTCATAACCCGCTTCTTACTTGAATAAAAGAAAATACATAATTAGCAATTATAGAGTTATATTCAATCACCTATAATAATCTTCATGATGCTTACCAAATAAGATTTTCTGAATGATACAATCTACAAGTATCTAGTGGATATTCTCTTTAATAATATTCGTTCTATAAATATAGGTTGAATATTTAATGATATCTGCTAAATGTACATAGATTAATGAGGACATAAGCAATATTATTTAATATATTCAGAGCTAAAATAGTAAAATTATATTTTATATTTTTTACAAGAGTGAATCGTGCAGTCTATTTTGATGAAATATAATAATACAGGTACATTTTACGGAAACAGATTGTAGACTAAAGATAGGTTGTTGAGTTATACAAAATTAGAGATATTAAATACTTATATAAGAGAGATATGAGCTCTAGAAGATTGTTTACTGCTGAAATAAATATAAAACAAAATAATAATACATGAGCTTTTTGCTATTATAATATAATAATTGCTTGATTTTATCATATTTTTATTTAATAAAATAAATAATTGCAATCACATATCGCGAAAATAAGTATTAGCAGCTATAGAATAAATACAAGGTAGTGACCTATATATGCTCTGCATATGCAAAATTTTAGATTAAATGCTAGATACAATCTAAATCATAAAATACAAAAAAGAGCAAATGTAATATAATGAAGTTATTTAACATACTTAATAATATTAAGTTTATCTAAAATAATAAATTATAGAGGTGTATACTAATATGAAAACTGTTTAAAAATTTATAATTAAAATAAATCCATAATACCAAAAGAAGGGAAATAATTAAAAATTATAATTAACTTCTATAATCCGTTAGAAATTATTTAACTATATTACTCAAAAAACAAAAATTATAAGGTAAAACACACACGATAATATCAATTAAAATAGATAAAGCATGATATCATTTTTAATTATTTTAATATCTTTAATATCAATCATTTCTATTATATTTATATTCTCTATATCTTAAAATAATAAGACTTAGGCAAATCAGTAATACTACCCTCGTATATTTCTGCAGCTAAACCAACAGACTCATACAAAGTTGGGTGTGCATGGATAGTCAAAGCAATATCTTCAGATTCACAGCCCATTTCTATAGCTAGGCCTATTTCACCCAAAAGTTCGCTACCATGAGCGCCAACAATCGCACCGCCTATTATGCGTTTTGATCTTTTATCAAATATTAGTTTAGTAATGCCTTCAGCACTATCAGATGCAATAGCACGGCCAGAAGCAGACCAAGGAAATATTACAGTATCAAAACTGATCCCCGATTCTTTTGCTTCTTTCTCTGTTATACCGACCCAAGCAACTTCCGGGTTTGTATAAGATATTGAAGGAATCGCCTGAGGATCAAAAGTATGATTCATACCGGCAATAACTTCAGCGGCTATGTGACCAGCGTGAATTGCTTTATGAGCCAACATTGGCTGGCCAACAATATCCCCGATAGCAAATATATGTGGTACATTAGTACGTAACTGTTTGTCCACATGGATAAAACCAATCGAATCAACTTGAACCGATGCTTTGCACGCGTCTATCAATTTACCATTAGGGAGACGACCTATAGCAATTAAAAGTGCATTATACTGCTGCGGTTCATTAGGTGCTGTTTTACCTTCCATCGTGACATATATACCATCTTCTTTTGGTTCTACAGCAGTAATTTTTGTTTCTAACATCAAGTTAAACCGCTTACTAATATGCTTATGCAGTACTCTTGCAACATCTTTGTCAGCAGCAGGAATAATCTGATCACAAACTTCTACTAGGTCAATATGAGAACCTAACGAATGATACACAGTGCTCATTTCTAAACCTATAATGCCGCCTCCCATAACAAGTAAACGTTTTGGGATTGATTTAAGAGCTAATGCATCAGTAGAATTCCACACCCGTGGATCTTCGCGTGGAATAAATGGCAACTGCATTGCATGAGAACCAGCGGCTATAATGGCGTAATCGAAGTTAATTAAAGTTTCACTATGTTCACATTCAACGCGTAAGGTATTAGCACTGATAAATTTACCTATCCCATTAACCACTTTAACCTGACGGCCTTTAGCCATACTAGATAAACTGTTATTCAAGTATCTAATAATATTCTCTTTCCAACTCCTAACTTTGTTTATATCAATTTGTGGTTTGCCAAAAAAGATGCCATGTTTAGATATTTTTTTGGTTTCCTCGATCACTCTAGCTATATGCAGTAAGGCTTTAGAGGGGATACACCCAATATTTAAACATACTCCACCTAAAGTGGAATAACGTTCTACAATAATAGTTTCTAAACCTAAATCAGCGCAACGAAAAGCAGCAGAGTAACCTGCTGGCCCCCCGCCCAACACTACGACCTGAGTATTAATTGTATTACTCATTATGACTCCTGTGATATATACAGATAGTAAGACATAATTAATATGTATAACATAAATGCCGGCGTCATGATTGAGTAAAGCACTCTTACACTATTAGATTATAGCGATAGACATGGATAATAACTTATCGCTCTGGAAATACCAGAAGGATATCGCTTGCATTATGGTTTAAAAATTGTTAACAATTTTATAAAAGTTTAGTGTATACAGCAAAAACGTGATTAAATTATGCTGAACTATATTATAAATAAATTCAAATGTTTTGTAAAAACCAATTTGTTCATTTCTTATTCCGCTTAAAGAATCAAGCGGCGAATATCAGACATAATGTTCGCAATGTACACCATAAAACGAGCACCTGAAGCGCCATCTATAACACGATGGTCGAAGGACATAGATAGAGGTAATATCAGTCGTGGAACAAATTCTGTACCATTCCATACCGGTTTCATTGATGATCTTGATAACCCTAAAATTGCTACTTCTGGCGCATTTATTATTGGTGTAAATGCAGTACCCCCTATACTACCAAGGCTAGAGATAGTAAAACAGCCACCTTGCATATCAGATAAAGATAGCTTACCATCACGTGCTTTTTTAAAAGTCAACGATAATTGGTAAGACAGCTCAATTAAGCCTTTTTTGTTGACTTGACGAAAGACCGGAACAACTAGACCGTTTGGTGTATCGACAGCTATACCAATATTAATATATTTCCTTAAGAGAATCTTTTTTCTATCCTCAGACAGATAGCTGTTGAAATGTGGAAATTTTTCTAAAGCCTTAGCGACAGCCTTCATAACAAACACCAAAGGAGTTAGTTTCAAATCTTGTTTTTTAGTTTTAGCTTCAGTATTCTGTTGTTTACGGAATTTTTCAAGATCCGTTATATCTACTTCTTCGAACTGCGTAACATGTGGAATGATTAACCAGTTACGACTTAAATTAGCAGCAGAAATTTGCTGGACACGAGAGAGCGCAACTTCTTCTGTTTCACCGAACTTATGAAAATCTAGTTTCGGCCAAGGTAAAATTTCTTGCAGGGCACTAATACCAAAGACTTTTTTAGTAGATTCCACGCGTCTTAAGGCGTCTTTTAAATAACCATAAACATCTTCCCGAATGATGCGACCTTTACGGCCAGAACCTTTAATATTTACCAGGTTAACGCCTAATTCACGGGCTAAACGCCGTATTATTGGGGTTGCGTGAATATCAGTGTTGTCTTGAACACAATCAATTTTAGAATTAGTTGATACAGATGACTCAGGCAGATATTCTGGTTCCTCTTCAACGTTAGTATTATTACTTAATACTTTACGGTCTTGTTCGTATGATCTCATACGAGAACTATCAGTTTTTAATTTTTTGTCTTCTAAAATATTTATTTTTTGTTCAAATACAGGGTTATCGATAAATTTTACCATCATTTCGGTAGCTTCAACTAGATCAGTATTCTGTAAAGCTTCAATATCTTTAATCCCTGCGGAGTCTATGGAAGAATCACAGGTAATATCATTTGGCACCTCAGAAGAAAGCACTAAAATAATGAGAAGAGAACCAGTACTGACTTTATCACCTATCTCAACCTCAATTGTTTTAACCATCCCTGAAAACGGGGATGGAATTTCAATAGAGGCTTTATCACCTTCTACAGTTAAGATAGATTGCTCTAGTTCAAGAATATCACCAACCTTTACCATCACTTCAGTAACTTCAACTTCATCGGCACCAATGTCCGGCAATTCAATATTCTTAAGGACATGATGTCTTAAGACCTCGTCTTTTAATATCATAATCTATTTACCAGTTTTCATCTAATTACTTACTGAAACTTTATTGTATTAACTATAGCAGTCGTAGTGATGAGGGATTTCTCTTGCATAATCCGTGCCTGTAATAATAATTAAAGAATACTCTAGATTTATGCTATCACCTAATTTTAACATAACTTTAGTCACTTCAAGTGTTTTAGCAGCAATATCAGATAAAGTAATTTGCATAGGCATAATTTTCTATTTATTACGCTAAACGTGGGCTAATTTTTTCTGGGTTAATATTAAACTTTTTAATTGCATCAATGACTAAAGAAGGGTCTATTTTCCTACATTTAGCTAATGCACTCAATGCAGCCACAACAATGTAATCAGCATTCACCTCAAAGTGATGACGCAAATTTACACGACTATCTGAACGACCAAAACCATCAGTACCTAGTATTTGATAATAACTAGCTGGAATGTACTTACAAACCTGTTCTGCGAATAGTTTCATATAGTCAGTAGAGGCAACTGCTGGAGTATCGTTCATCACTTGAGCAATATAGGGTACCATTGGGGCTTCTTTTGGGTGCAGCATATTCCATCGCTCACAATCCTGGCCATCACGTGCTAACTCAGTGAAGGAAGTTACGCTGTATATATCAGAACCTATGTTATATTCTTCAGTTAAAATCTTAGCAGCTTCAAGAACCTGACGTAGGATAGCTCCTGATCCTAGTAGCTGTACCTTACCTATACTACCTTTGATAGTTTTTAGTTTATATATACCTTTACGTATACCTTCTTCTGCACCCTGCGGCATCGCGGGCATGTGGTAATTCTCATTCATGGTAGTAATATAATAATAAACATTTTCTTGCTGTTCGCCATACATGCGCTCTAAGCCATTATGAATAATTACTGCAACTTCGTAAGTGTATGCTGGATCGTAAGAAATGCAGTTGGGAATGGTTAGAGATTGAATATGGCTATGACCATCTTCGTGCTGAAGACCTTCGCCGTTCAATGTAGTACGGCCTGCAGTGGCACCTATCAGGAATCCACGAGCTTGCTGATCACCAGCTGCCCAGCATAAGTCACCAATACGTTGAAAACCAAAGATAGAATAATAAATGTAAAACGGAATCATTGGTAGATCATTGGTACTATATGAAGTAGCGGCCGCTAACCAAGAACATGCTGCTCCTAATTCATTTATACCTTCCTGCAGAATTTGACCTTTCTGATCTTCTTTGTAGTAAGTAATTTGTTCTCGATCCTGAGGAATATACTGTTGGCCATTTGGATTGTAGATACCAATCTGACGGAATAGGCCTTCCATACCAAAAGTGCGCGCTTCGTCGGCTATAATTGGAACTATATAATCTTTAATTAACTTATTTTTCAAGATAATATTTAGAGAACGAACAAACGCTATTGTAGTAGAAATTTCTTTCTTTTGTTCTTGCAATAGAGAGCTGAATTCTGATAGAGGTGGTATCTCTAGTTTTTTAGAGAGGTGGCTCAGTCGCGTTGGTAAGTAGCCGTGCAGCTCTTGACGACGTTTATGTATGTAGCGTAACTCTTCGGAATCTTTATCGAAGGTAACATATGGTAATGTTTCTATATCATAGTCATCTACGGGTACGTTAAAACGATCACGAAATTGACGCAAGCTACTCATATTCATTTTTTTAACTTGGTGTGCAATATTCTTACCTTCAGCACTCTCACCCATCCCGTAACCTTTGATCGTGTGTGCTAGAATGATAGTTGCTTGATCCTTATTTTGTCTTGCTTGTTTTAGTGCAGCATAAATTTTTTTAGGATCATGACCACCACGGTTTAATAGCCATATATCTTCATTGCTCATATCTTTGACCAAAGCAGCTGTTTCAGGGTAACGACCAAAGAAATGTTTACGAACATAAGCACCATCTTTAGATTTAAAATTCTGGTAGTCCCCATCCGGGGTTTCATTCATCAATTTTATTAGTTTACCGGTGGTGTCTTTACGCAGGAGTGCATCCCAGCGCCCTCCCCATATAACCTTGATGACATTCCAGCCAGCACCTATAAATATATCTTCTAATTCATTAGATATTTTACCATTTCCGGTTACTGGTCCATCCAAACGCTGCAGATTACAGTTTACAATAAAACATAGGTTATTTAGTTTTTCCCGGGTTGCTATAGTAATAGCGCCCTTAGATTCCGGCTCATCCATCTCACCATCACCCAAGAAAGCATACACTCTTTGTTCAGAGGTATCTTTTAGACCCCTGTGCTCTAAGTATTTTAAAAACTTAGCTTGATAGATTGCACTAATTGGTCCTAAACCCATCGATACAGTCGGGAACTGCCAGAATTCAGGCATCAATTTAGGATGCGGGTAAGAAGATAATCCTTTGCCGTGGACTTCCTGACGGAAGTTATTTAGCTGTTCTTCTGTAAGACGACCTTCAAGAAAGGCACGAGCATAAATACCAGGAGAAATATGACCTTGAAAGTACACTAAATCTCCACCGTCTATCTGATTGCGGGCTCGAAAAAAATGATTAAAACACACTTCATATAAAGTAGCGGAAGATTGAAAAGAAGCAATATGACCGCCTAGTTCTAGATTTTTTTTCGATGCACGTAAGACGGTGATAATTGCATTCCAGCGAATTGCTGTACAGATGCGATATTCTAGATCTATATTACCTGGATATGTAGGTTCATCCTCTAGAGGTATAGTGTTAACGTAATTGCGACTCATATCTTCAGTAGGTATGTTTACACCTGTTTTATGGACCTCAGCTAACAACTTATTAATCAAATACTGAGCACGATCCACACCTTCCTTGCGGAGAACAGATTCAATTGCCAGCACCCAATCACAGGTTTCGATTGGGTCCACGTCATTTTTGAAATATGCTGACATGGTACATTCCTTATTTTAGTATGAGAATCGCTTTATCTTCCTCTGCAGCTAAATCACTTCGAGCGCTAAAGTACGTCTATTCTCTAAAACCTATCAATTATATACAACCTATAGTGATTTAGTGCATGAAGACTCCTGAATAATAGAATTTAGTTTGAATATATTATTTTTTATTTTAAATAGATGAACATAAACTTTTGCTTACTAGCAGAGTTACTATAAAATAGTATATCAGAGGAATAAACTCTTACAATAGTTTGCAGAGACTTAAATGTTCTGAAATTAATATATTAACTGGTTTCAGTAACAACCTGATTATACAATTAACATATAGAATAATAACCTCTAATCTAATGACAGCTAACAAAAGCGATCAGCGTTATATTTTGCATTATTTTACTAATATAATCTCTAAATCATAGCACTGTTAGTTTGTATATATGTGTGTTTATTACATGTTGAAATGTAAGTTAATAAATTCAAGATTCTGTTTAATATTTTAGTAAAATACTATATAAAAAATAATTTATTGACAAAAATGACAATAGGGGAACAGATGCAGAGATATTTTTTTCTATGATACGTATTTATTTACTCACTTTGCCTCCCCTATTATTTTGCTTATATAAATAAAATCATTCGTTTTTTAAAAACGAAATTATTGTTATAAGTATTTAAAATAAATTTTTATATTGTCATGCTTAGATCATACTTTCACACACGCATCTGAAGTATCGTTCAATCTTGCAAAAAGACAAATCAATTCTTTGAGAATACAATTGCAATATATTAGAGACAAAAACTCTAAAGATCTTGAATATATATAATAATTAATCAGCACATTTTCTATAGGCATAACATATCTTTTTGTTTATCATAACATTATATTTTATTACCCCATAAGGTTTTGATAATGAGATACACACCCATCATTATATTGATTTTCACTAAATTAATTAAATAGATTTCTTATTAGACATTTACCTAGATATTTTAGATGATCATATCTTGATTATCACGTCCGAAAAACTTAACAGTTAAAATACTTGATTATCCAAACAATATATTATGATTTCTGACCATCTCTTGTATCTATTAAAAGCAAAAAGCATATCACATAATAACTGTAATTTATTCCCAAGAGAATGTGACTAAAAACTTCCAAGTAATTATGGATCATCATGTATGATATGAAGTGGTTTTGTTATGCTCAGTCACTCTATGATTTACATTTTTTAAAAAAAATAAATAATTTTATAGAAAAAATTTAGGAGAGTAAGAATACCAACTATACTTATAAAATAATTTTCTGGTTTATTTTTATATTTAGATAAAGCAGGTACTTTACGAATTGCATACATGGGCAACAAACACAATAAGGATGATATGATAGGAGCACCCATGGATTCAATCAAGTTCAGGATATTAGGATTGATATAAGAAACTACCCAAGTCGATCCCATTATGAAGAACATGCTGATAAGGTTTATCTTGTTAGTTAAATGCTCTTTATCTCCTTTATAAGCAAACTTAAGAATCAGGCCATTCATACTTTCTAATGTTCCCAGATAGTGACCGAAAAAAGATTTAAAGATAGCAACTAGAGCAATCAGTGAAGCACTGCATTCTAACACAGTTGAGAATATTGATTTTCCACCAGACATAGAAGAAAAGTGGTTAGCTAGATAAGAAAGAACCGTAATATTTTGCTTTTTCGCATCAGCAATCATGTCTGGAGACATAGTAAACAAACAACTAAAAGCAAAAAACATTACCACAGCAACCATCAGTATACTGGCACGAGAGATAATTTTAGAGCAATTCTCTTCAGTAAATTTAGGACCAAACTCAGACTCGTATTCTTGACGTTTTGACTCTACAAAAGAAGAAACAATAGGAGAAAAATTAAAAGAAAAAACCATAATCGAAATACCTAGCCAGATATTAATTAGGATGCCGTTAGGACCCAGCAAAGAGACCCTATTGATACTGATCTGATCAAATACAGAAGTATTCCAGTAAGGAATTAAAGATAAAGAAATTAAAACTAAACTAGTAATAAAGGGAAAGACTAAAAAGCTTATTACCTTCACCATTAAATCTCTACCAAAAAATATAATAATAGCCATCGCCATCAATAGAAACAATGCAACAAAACCACGGTGTAATGGCATTATTTGCAGCTGATGTTCACAGAACGTCATAAAGGTATTGGTTATGGTAACACCGTAAATCCATAAAAGTGGACAAATTGCAAAAAAGTATAAGAAATTAATAATTACCCCACCTATTTTACCGAAATGTTCTTCAATAATATCGGTAATATTTCCTGAAATATTACTACCAGAAAGGCATAAACGCGCTAATGCACGATGGCATAAAAAAGCAATAGGATAAGCCATAAGAAACATGATCAGAATTGGGATTAAACCTCCAAAACCAGCACGTATGGGGAAAAACAAAACACCTGCTCCTATTGCTGTACCAAATAAACCTAGTGTCCACGTAGTATCTGATTTTCTCCATTTGGAGTTTTTCTTAGCACAAGTGATAGTATTTATACTCATAATGTAATTCCTTACCGATTTTCTCTATATTTATATTGATATCGCTAAGAGTCAACCAGGTCCTATCAGATTTTTAGTGCGCATAATGTAATACTGTTATCTCAGATATTACGAATAATTCAAGATTTCTATTGAGAGTGCGAGGACAAGAATCTTCTTGTTAAGTTTTAAAGCTTAAAATTACATATAAATCTTGCCTCACATACCGACATACTAGTATTTTAATTTAAGATATCTTCTATCAAAAGAGCAATCAATAAACAGTAATGTTTAGGTGAACTCCAATAACAACACAAGATATTTGAACCTTTCAGAATCTGCGTGTTTTTTATATTAACAAAACTAGTATATTCCACATATGCAAGCTCTATAACGATCATTACTTACAGATAGTGTTATGATATATTAATTACTTTGATAACCGACATTACTAAATATGCCTTAACCTTATGTCTATCTGCTATGTAGACGCAATAAAAATTGCAAACCATAGAATACTATTTTTAACAAATAAATTAGTAATATCCTGATTGTTTTACTGAAATATCTTTGCTACTGCTTCATATTATAATTTGTATTATAGTGAATAAGTGCTTTCGCAGGTAATTGTTTAGAAATGTCTTTCTTTTTATTGCTAAGGGGTAAAAGATATATCATAAGTTATGCGTAACTTCCTAAACCATCCTGGAATAGGATATATGTGATGTCTAATATTATTGATATTTGATTATTATATTTGTACTATTAAACTTGGCATGATCTTCACAAAGATCTCAAAAATTGTGTCAATAATTTATATTAATTGATTTCTAGAAAAATTATTATTTTATAATTAGATTTATCATATCTTTTACTTATCCATCACATAATTATAAAGGCAGTATACAACTATTTTTGTATGTTCAAATATCATTAATAAAAATTGCTAATAATATTAATTATTTAATATAATTATAATATTTATAATCATTAGTATGATTCGCAATCATGCATATAGTGATATTTAACTAAAGAATTACAGCCTTTAGAAGGAATAATGTAATATTACTTAACCCAAGAAAAAATAACCAGACCCTAACAAGGGTCTTAGTTATCTGGCTTCATTAAGCTCTTTTAGAGTTGGCTAACTTTAAAGCGAAATTACCTATTATGAGGAGAAACTAAGTTAAAACTATGTTTACAAAACACATAATATCATGCTCATATAATAACAATACCATAATATCATAGATACGAAAACACAATAAAATAGGCAGGAAATATAAAATAAAAATCAGATGAGAAATATAATTTCAGCAGAGATAGCAATCTGACGTTAGTGCCAAGATACACTTGTGCAGTGTATCTTAAATAATTTATCATCCATCTATTGAGACTTTTCAGCTTGAATGCGTTGATAAATCTCTTCACGATGGATCGAAATATCTTTCGGGGCATTTATACCGATACGAACTTGATTTCCTTTAACACCTAATACAGTAACCGTTACCTCATCACCAAGCATGAGTGTCTCACCTACTCGACGAGTCAAAATTAGCATTTTTTGCTCCTTGAGATATCAATTATAGATCAGGGATCTGAGTATTCTTACATTATCTACTCTTTATTTTAAGACTTAACTATAATAATTTTAGTAAGATATAATCAATTGCTTCTTGCGCTAGCAAATATGTTTTAGAAAACTTCTTGTCCAAGATAGAGATATTTATGAAGTATATGTGATGAATATATTCAATTTTCTTGAATCTAACAGTTATCAAAATACGAGAGAAGACTAAAATTGCTGAGAAATAATACGATAGTTCCTTATTAAATATATCGATATTGAATTAAATTGAATAGATAGTACGAATAAAAATAAACTATACACCATAACTCATCTCAATAAATAATAATGCAAAAAATATTTATGAGGCAATTTACATGCTAAACCAAAAAATAGGATGATTATCCTGTTTAAGATCTCATGATCTCTCCTAGCACTTTATTAAACGAGCAATAATCATTCGCAATGATCAGACATCCATAGATTTTGATGTGCTGAATAAAATATGAACTACAACTCAAAATAATGCTAATATTAGATTATATAATTATAATGATGGACGCAACTACTCCTCAATCCTTGAGAAGCTTTCTATATATTATTATAATAGGATATATTAAAATCACTATTATAAACCAGAGCTTTATTTTAAATATATCTCGATTTTCCTATAATTTATTACAATATTTTTAGTCTAAAATTTAAAGATAAAATAGTAATTACTAAATAGAAAGATCATTAAAAATTAAATTTATTTAATAATCATCAAAGGCAATACAAGCAAATAATATAAAACAAGCATAGCACTGAATAAGTAATTATTCATAGCAAATATTTATTGCCATTATTACTTAAAATATTAGATAATTTATGAACTTAATTGTGTAGTGAATAATATTTGTTGTAATGACAGTTTTAAAGAAAATATATAAATCATAATACAATATGAATTTATTATTCAATAATTTTAAATGATAACTTGGTTGCTATCCATGAGCTTAAATCATTCAAAGCTTGCGGCAATGAAGCGGCATTGCTACCAGAAGCCATCGCAATATCATCACGTCCGCCGCCCTTACCGCCAATTTTATTAATAAGCATAGATATTATTGAACAAGCATGCACTTTATCTGTAAGATCTTTGCTAACACCTACTACCAAGCTAATCTTTCCTTTGAAAGACGCAGATAAAACTACGACAACAGAACCGAGCTTATTCTTAAGTTCATCAACCATCGATCGTAGTATTTTTGCTTCTACGTTATCTAAATGTTTCACTAACATCTTCACACCACCTACATCAACAATATACCTGCATAGTACAGCACTATCCTGGATAGCTTTCTGTTCTTTAAACTGTTGCAATTCTTTCTCTAACTGACTATTATTCTTAATCAATGCTATTATTTTGTCTAATATACGATATCTATCACTCTTGAGTAAGGACGCTGATTCACGAATAATCTTAACATCTTGATGCATAATATCTATTGCATACTCTCCAGTTACTGCTGCAATACGACGTACACCAGAAGAAATACCAGTTTCAGACATGATACGGAATAAACCGATATCACCCGTCTGATTTGCATGAGTACCACAACAAAGCTCACTCGAGACATCTCCTATGCTTAAGACACGAACTATTTTGTCATACTGCTTATTCAAAAAAAATTTTGAGTGCTTTGTTTTTGCGGTTTCTAGATCCATCATCTGAGCCGTAATTGGTAAATTAAGACGAATTTGCGAATTTACAATATCTTCTACCTGATAAATGTCATTACATTTAATAGGTTCAAAATGAAAGAAATCAAAACGCAAGCTAGAATCGCTTACCAAAGAGCCTTTCTGAGACACATGATCTCCTAGAACTTGAAGTAATGCAGCATGCAACAAATGAGTTGCCGAATGGTTCAAACTAATACATAGACGACGAAATTTGTTAATGTTAGCGTCAACGATATCACCCACCCTCAGTAAGCCTTCACTAATATTTCCATGATGACCGATTGCCGGACCATATTTTTGAGTATCAGTAACAAGGAAACGCATATTGTATGCAATCAGCTCACCTTGATCACCAATCTGACCGCCAGACTCTGCATAGAAAGGAGTTTCGTTTAAAAAAACAATTCCCTCTTCTCCAGAATTTATAACCTCAGTTGACTGACCATTACGAAAAAGTGCAGTGACAGTAGAGCTTTGCTTAATATACTCATAACCAGAAAAAATAGATTGATGATTAACGCAAATTATTCTGCTGTAGTCAACGTTGAAACTGCTATATGTACGCGCACGATAACGTTGTTCTTCTATTAATCTTTCGAATTCTATTTGATCCACTTTTATATTACGCTCATAGCAAACTTCAATAGTTAGATCCAAAGGAAATCCATAAGTATCATATAAACAGAAAGCTACTCCACCATCTAATGTATCTCCAGTAAGTCTCGATAACTCTTTATCTAACAATAATAAACCACGCTCTAAAGTTCGTTCAAACTGCTCCTCTTCAGTCTTAATAATCCGTTCAATCATTGACTTTTTGTTTCGTAAATGATTAGCAGTCAAGCCCATAATATCTATGAGCGGTCTCACTAGCTTATAGAAGAAAGTATCTTTTGTTCCTATAATATTACCATGACGTAACGCACGACGGATAATACGTCTCAAAGTATAACCACGTCCTTCATTAGAAGGGAGAACGCCATCAGCAATCAAGAATGCGCAGGACCGGATGTGATCGGATATTACACGAAGAGATTTAATATAGATGCCAGACACATTAGAACTGCCAATCACTACTGCAGTTGCGTTAATAAGAGCACGGAAGATATCAATATCGTAGTTTGAATGAACGCATTGCAGAACAGCTGCAATGCGTTCTAGACCCATACCTGTATCAACGGAGGGCGTAGATAATGGTATCATCAAACCATCTGACTGGCGATTAAACTGTATGAATACAATGTTCCAAATCTCAATATAACGATCGCCATTTGCTTCAGTACTTCCAGGAAGTCCACCGCTAAGATGATCTCCATGATCATAAAAAATCTCAGTGCATGGACCACAAGGACCAGTATCACCCATCTGCCAGAAGTTATCTGAAACAAAAGGAAAACCTTTGTCATCGCCAATACGAATAATCCTGTTACAAGGAATGTTGATTTCGTGGGCCCAGATATTAAAAGATTCTTCGTCAGTCTCGTAAACAGTAATCCAGAGCTTTTCTTTAGGTATGCCAAACCAATTTTTGCTAGTCAATAACTCCCATGCAAACTTAATAGCATCGCGCTTAAAATAATCTCCAAAGCTAAAGTTACCTAGCATTTCGAAAAACGTATGGTGACGAGCAGTATAACCAACATTTTCTAAATCGTTATGTTTACCACCAGCACGAATACAGCGTTGACAAGTGGTTGCGCGAAAATATTTGGGTTGATCAATGCCAAGAAATACATCTTTAAATTGATTCATACCGGCATTAGTAAATAACAAAGTTGAGTCATTATCAGGCACTAGAGAACTACTATCCAAGATCTGATGTCCTTTACTATGATAGAAGTCAAGAAAGGATTGACGGATATCAGCGCTACTATTTCTCATAATTATTTCCGAAAGTTAGGCCAAAATTATATTAATTTACTAGACTATCTCTAATTTAACTAATAGTTGCTCTGATATTAATATTCATAAAGAAGAGATGCGGTTTGTCATTAAAAATAAAATCCTGAGGGGGGGGATATACCCAGTACGAAGCATTGTTATAAAGTAGTATAAATTGATTTCTAAAGGAAGACTTGATATTATCATATATCTATCTTTACATCAGCATGATAGTGCAGAAAATTATTGATTATAAAATAATTATTTAAATATATAAACTAGGGATACTGATATTTATATCAGTTGTAATCCCAATAAGTATGCTACTTAAAATATAGCTAGAAGTATAATTAGAGATAGCTTTATTATTTATAAATATAGACCAGCTAATAGATATTTCTAATTATAGTTAGAAATAATGAGCGCTTAGCGCTATAAATAATAAAGGTAGATTTAGATCTCTATAATATTCACGCCTGTTCTTTAAATTCTTAATTGCTACTGAGTGTCTACCTTGCATAGAATATTCTGCGGGCAAAATATTTTATAGCACCTCATTTTTATGCTAAAACTGGATGTTCTGGTTTCCTTAAAAGTGCTGATAGTGAGATAATAACACGGAAATATAAATAGTTTATAGGTTTTTTAAAAATTCTGATAATAACGAGAGCAATTTATTAATATTAGTAGCTATCAATAATGTGTAAGATCTTATTTAATGAAGATTCTTAATCTGTACTAAGTATATCTAACGATATAGTTAATTTATTAGTAGAATTATGGACTAGCACGAACTTTAAATGCCTTTAAAAAGTATTGAAAATTAATAATATAACTGAACATATTAAGTATTTGATAGAGATTTATTGTATATACAGATTAATAGTATTTAAATACTAGTGTGAGCTGAGTAATACTATTATAATCAGTAGCATAACATAAATATTTAGAAACAATGCGCTTGCGGAAGACCTCCTGCAACATCAGTTCCTCTTAATAGATTCCCATAACTGATTTATCAATTATCACTATTATACTTTTACGGTTTAAGTATTTATTATATAGTAATAGGTCATAATGATTTTTGTCATAGAGGAACTGATCTTAAACAGATTATTAAAAATAATATTGGGCATAAGATATAAAAACCGAACTTGTTTGATAAGAACTATAACACTACTATTGTAGTGTACTAAAAAACAATATAGAAATTATTCTGATAATAATATAATTAATTAAGGTTTCTGCTTGTTATTCTGAAACTACAACTATATTTAACTTTGCTGATACGTTACTTTCTAACTGAAAATTAACTTGATGATTACCAGTAGTACGCAGAACACCATTTGGCATACGAACTTCACTTTTAGCTATTTGAATACCTAGAGCAATCATTGCATTAACAATATCACGCGTACCGATTGAACCAAATAGTTTTCCTTCATTACCAGCTTTAGAGGTAATACTTATAGTATCTAATTTATTAATAATAGCAGCACGAGCTTCAGCAACAGCAGTAACCTCAGCTAATTTAGCTTCTAACTTAGCGCGGCGTGAGTCGAATAACTCGATATTTTTCTTTGTTGCAGGCACGGCTTTACCTTGAGGCACTAATAAATTTCGCGCATAGCCCGACTTGACATTAACCTTATCACCTAAACTACCTAAATTTGCTATTTTATCAAGTAGAATGACTTGCATTTTCTTTATCCTATTAAACTAATTATTAATAAATACACAATAGCTAATCATTGATAACCATCAGTATATGGTAGTAAAGCAAGGTAACGTGCGCGCTTTACAGCACGAGCAAGTTGACGCTGGTATTTAGCTCGAGTACCAGTAATACGCCTTGGGACAATCTTACCACTTTCATTAATGTAGTTTCTTAGAGTAGAGATATCCTTATAATCAATCTCTTGAACATCCTCCGCGGTAAAACGGCAGAACTTGCGACGACGAAAATAACGTGCCATATAGCTAGTCTCCAAAACCTATAAATTCAATCTTTTTAGCGTATAAAAATAACGTTTCAAACAATCGTATCCTTGATAAATACTAATAAAACCTGAACCGTTAGCATACTTCCTAATCTTTACTTAAAAATTAGTTATTTCAGGTAATTGTCCAGTGAAAATTGTAGTCATAGTACACTATGCTTTCCTGCTAAATCCGTCCTTCTGGTATTATCTAGCTATGCGCGATAATAAATAAAACGGGGAATTCCGGAAGGTCTCACTTTTTTTGAAGAGGATCTTTTTTGCACTATACCATGTAACACTAGAAAATTTAGAGTAACTTCAAGAATTACTATCTAGTAATACTAGTAATACACTAGTAATCACCTGTAGCGCTTTCATGAGAGAAATCATCGCGGCGACGATCGCTATGACGTTCATCTTTGGGCTTTAGCATAGCTGAAACCTCATTTACAGGGTTTTTAGTGCGCATAACAATACTGCGGATAACATTATCGTTAAAACGAAAATTATTTTCTAACTCATCTATGATCTGCTGAGGAGCCTTAACATTCAGCAGAATGTAATGAGCTTTATATAACTTATTGATTGGGTAAGCCAACTGACGTCGTCCCCAGTCCTCTAGACGATGAATTTGTCCAGAAGATTTGGTAATCATTGCACTATAAGATTCAATCATACTTAAAACTTGTTCGCTACTCTGATCAGGATGAAGCATAAGAACTATTTCATAATGACGCATCGCATTCCTCCCTACGGATTATTCAGCCTCTTAATAAAGACAGCAGCAGCCCATAGAGGCAAAGAATGTTTTTGTACGGCTGCAAGTCACTAATGATCATACTTGTCTGAGCTAGCAAACTCAAGATAATTGGTAAAATTATTATCCAGATGACTTAGTTCATGAGATATGTTCTTCGCATTTATATTAATTGAGGAGATAAAATTAATATAAATAGGTATTAATTTTTTATAAAGACAAAATATAGCCATTCATTTGATGAAATTACCTTTTAATGAAGCATCAGATCTTATAAATTAGTTAATCAGCAGAATAAAATAATAGATAACCTTCCTGAAGGAATCATTAAAATATAGAAAAGGTATACATTATTTTGGGAATACAAAATTTAATATCTTAAAAACATGATAATATTAACTTGAACAGAGTGATCGGTAGAATACTTTTAAGCTATTATTATAGCATTAATAGCTTTTAATAAATATTAATTTTGATATATTTCATCAAGATTCCCGGTATTTCCTTAGATAGGAGTACACTAATAGAAAATCAAAATTTTAAATAAATAAATAAAATTTCATAACAAAACCTTAAAAAAGAAGATCCAATAAGACTAATAGCATAGAGATATTATTTAGTAGTATGAATTATTGGCTGCGCAACAGTTAATGTATATTAATGATATTTATCATAATTTTAATATATAAGGAATATCTAAAACTATTGTAGCGACAAAAATAGTAGGAAATTAACTGAACTTCTCTAATAAAACCATAACAATCAAAATATAAGATATTATAAATTAAGTAGTTGATTACGCATAATTATATTCTTTTCTTAAAGACATTAAAAGTCCTTAAGCATATAAAATTGTGTCACTAAAAGTGTACACTGAGATGCATGATAATCTGAGTATTGCGTATAATATCAAGTTATCTTTAATCAAGTTTATCGTAACTATGATTACTATTGTTACATAATATGATAAATACTATTTATATAGACCATTACAAAATTTCAAAGAGATCTATAGAATATAGAGAGCAATTATAACAATAAATGACTATCGTAATCTCTTCAGCGAAAGAGCTAATGTATAGCTGTTTCGCTATATACTACAGCACTAAATAATAGCTAGAAGATATATAAGAGATTAACATCGATAATAAAAAACTGATTAAGGATTAATAAACTATCCTCATTCATAAGATAAATACTCATAAGATCTTACTATTAATAAATAAATACATTCATACTTTAGCTAGTATCTAAATTATTAAAAATGTGATATATTTTTAGCTAAAGATATATAACTTTTTAAAAAATTAGTTTATATCTAATCCTCCAAGATACCTACTAATAAGGAAAATATGTAAAAGTATTAATAATATCATGGACTACAAGCTAATCAAACTAATCGGTAGGATATCTTCTGAGTGCAATTAAGATAATATTAAAGTAAGAACTAGCTTTCATACTACTTCAAAAATAGTATTTTAAGGTAATTTCTTGTACAGCAACGCATCTTTCATGACTGCTTGATCGCACAAGAACAAGTATAAAATGTAGGTTAGATATTTAACATGGAAATGATTATCGGGTTATGATTATAGTTAATAAATACTTTGTGCATATAACATTATACAAACCATATGATTCACTTCTTGCAATATGCAAATACCTTATTATTAGTTTTGTTTAATTAAAACATCTTAAACTACCTAGCATATTTCTATGATCTTTTATAGTTAACTTATCAATCTCTGAAAAAATATGCTTTTAAAAGAGATCTGATCACCTTGTTAATATGCAGGCGGTATATCAAATATCTTTTATAATACTTCTAATCTTTAGGCGCGTTCACTATATAAAATATCTCATAAACTAGAACATTACAAAAATATAGAATCTTGCATATTCTTAATGCATTTTATTATCCTCTCTGTTGTGTAATAAGGATTGGAGATGAATTTGTATACCTGATTCTCTAAAAAAATAGAATTCTTTAATTTGAGTGTAATGCCTTGATATGTGCTATAAAAATTATTCTTATTACTTTGAACACAAAGACTTCATAGATCAGCAAGTAATGTATCATTAAATTAATACTTATTTACCGATATAAGGCCTAATATGCATCTCTAAATACTCTGCAAATTCTATCGATCTTGACATAGCACACTGATTCTCTATTTGCTCCTGAAGCTTAATTGACTCTTCCTTCTTCTGTTGAAATTGATTAGTACGGTGTACCGATAATACCTTTGAGCTCAGTTCCTGATAGTAAAGATCTGATAATTCTAAACCAAATTGAATAAAACCTTTTGCCATAATCTCTTCTAATACCTTGGCAGAATATGTTAAAGAAGTATCATCAAATCCAGTGACTAGAATAGTGCATACGTGATTATATTCATTATTTCCGTTGATACTGTCTAATATTTCCGCAATACGACGCAAATTAGCAAATAAATCTCTACCTATTTTTGCTAGAGATTGGCGTCGATAATTGCAGTCAATAATAGTTTGTCCAGGCTTTCGGCCTTCAAGGATTACGCGATTCCAGTTCTCACGCGTGTAAAGTGCTTCATCACTATTTATCTCTGGAGAATCAGCCAATAAGCACCAGATGAGAAACATATCCAAAAAACGAGACTGATCTGCATTCACGCCAAGAGCGGAAAAAGGATTAATATCCAACGAACGCACTTCAATATATTCTATTCCACCCCTCAATAGAGCATCTAAAGGTGACTCATTTAATTTAGCTACACATTTAGGTCTAATAGGCGAATAGAGTTCATTTTCAATCTGAAATATATTAGCATTTAGTTGACGGTAATGCCCTCCTACTTTTACTCCAAGTCTTGCAAATTCAGCAGATGGTGTAGATATGGCTTTTTTAAGCCATTTAATATAATCTGGAAGATTATTAACAGTAATGGATAAATCATCTTGGACTTTATTAGTATAACCCAAGCCGCTTAAGCGTAAAGAAGTAGCATATGGCAAATAGAATATATGATCTTTCTGTTCGAGTGGAATATTAGTTTTACGACCGCCAAGGAACGAAGAACATATTGCGGGTGAGGCCCCAAAAAGATATGGAACGACCCATCCCAGGCGATAATAGTTACGAATTAATCTCATGTATCCTGCAGATATTTGTGATTTACCGCTTTTTTTATCTTCTATACCAACCCACTCTTGCCAAAATTCAATCGGCAATGAGAAGTTGTAATGAACCCCAGAGATCATTTGCATGATAGCACCATAACGATTTTTTAATCCTTCACGGTACAAAGTTTTGAATTTTCCAATGTTAGATGTACCATACTGTGCTAAAACAATATCATCTTCATTCTTGATAAAACAGGGCATACTCATAGACCACATACGCTCTGATCCCAAATTATGGGCAACATAAGCGTGAATATCTTTTAGAAAGCAAAGCATGTGATCCACACTAGAATATACGGGCGTGATAAACTCTAACAATGACTCAGAAAAATCAGTAGTAATCCAGGGATGAGTTAGTGCTTTACCTAACATCAATGGATGACCAGAAGTAGCTAATGTACCCTCCGGAGTTACTCTAAGAGTTTCACGTTCAATGCCGCGTAGAATCATGCTAATAGCGTTGGGGTGCTCTTCTAACCACAAAAGTCCTTCAGAGAAGTCTGGGATCACATAGACCTCCAAATAATAAATAAGAACTGCTACATTTATATTATACAACTTGATTTTTGGGTGAATCCATTAATATCATCATATATCTATATCTTTAGTCATAGCAATAACTATGTGCGATAGCTCCCTGATGCTCATATAAAACCATAAGTACCGGCATCTTTAGATTCCGGTACTTATGGTTTTATCGATAAGAATCAGAGCTAATGACAAAAATCAAAAAATATGGACGATTTCTGTTGCTGTATTATAACTTTATAATGCTATTATTAGATGAGTAATAACAGCGATATAATACAGTTTAAGAGTATTTTCGATAATAAGTCTTACAGAGCATGTCTCTGTCTCATGCAAAAGAGAAAGCGACCAAAATGATTTCTTGATTTTAAAAAATAATCTGATACTGATTCAAAAAACACTACATTTAAATCTTGCATCTAGTATCAGATAGAATCTTTATCAAAATAACTATAATTGAAATACTGAGATTATTATTCTCAATTACGGCATAATATTAGAATAATAAAAATTCTCTAATATAAACCTCATAACATATCCGTTAAACCTTACATACATTCATATTTGCGATATCAATATAGCAGAATTAGTAATTGAATATTAGTTGGTAGCCACTGTGCACTTAGATGTATACATTTTATTTTGATATTAAATACAAAGTACATGAAATAACAGACTTATGCGATCTAGAATGATTCTGTATCATAAGATAATGCTTATGAACATCTAATATCTCGATGATTAATAAGAATAATAAATTATGCGTATATAATAAATCATATAAAGCAACTCATAACCCTTGAGGCAGTATATTAGTGTAATACAGATATCCTTTTGGAGGATAAGTCAAAGCATTAGGAAAAGATAAAAGAATTATTATAAGTAATAAACTTTTCGTTAAATAATATGATAATTTTATGATGAGTATAGCGGGATTAATTATCTCTTAAATAGCCATGAAAATTCGACTCAAGATTGTTTCTAAACAAATGTTTTACAGTAAAAATGGTATTTTAGATGACAACATCTATGATGTTCTATCGCATCACTTTGGTTATAATGCATCAAAATATTATTAAACAATAAATAGCACAACGGATTAATAAATAAAAATTCTGTGCAAAAAGAATTAGCATTCTAATAACTGATAAAGCTTGTAATGTAGTGATAAAGCATATGAATAGAAGAGATAATACTAGCCGCACCACAACTAACGCCCATTACAGGTTTATTAGATGCATAATTTAGAGCTAATTAGCGAATCAGTAGATTTCAAAATAAATATGATTACCACAATTAGATCTCTTTTTATTAGAATTTCTGTTTAGAAATATGCTGGTACATTTAAAGATACTAATAGAGAAAAAGTAATATAATTATTATATCAGTATCAACATAAAAATGTTTAATCATAAAGTAATTCTTTAATTAAGATTAGATTATTCTCAGCCAACCTATCTCATATTTTTAGTAAGACTCTTATGTATTCATAGCATATCAATAAAAGCAGAAAATTAAATTATATAAGCATAACAAAATTACTATTTGTAATACTTATGTTGAGGATATGTAAAATATAGGATAATAGATATGGTGCACCCAGGAAGATTCGAACTTCCGACCGCTCGGTTCGTAGCCGAGTACTCTATCCAGCTGAGCTATGGGTGCAAATGGCGGTGAGACGGGGATTCGAACCCCGGATGCAGTTTTTGACACCACATACTCCCTTAGCAGGGGAGCGCCTTCAGCCTCTCGGCCACCTCACCTTGCTTATATTTTTATATATGCGATAACTTAGAAAGAGTAAAACATCTTTAAATGTATTAAAATACATTTTCTATGAATGTCTGTATACAATATTCTTTTATTGCAGGATAATCTCTGCTACTGTAATTCTATCTCTTAGCAAGGTGTGGCGCACAATATTACTTTTTTGGTATACAAGTCAAATATTTTCAGAAAATAAATTTTTATATCGCGCAATACATAAAACAATATTATAGGCAAGTATGTTCTTAAAGCATGATAAGAGAAATATAAAAATAATAAATCTTTAAAATATTTATAAAATTTAAATGTAGTACTTAGCTTATACTGATGAGTATGATATAAAATATTCACATTTCAAAATAAAGTCAATTAATTAAACCTCATCCATACGATCCAACAAAGATCGCAGCCGCTCCTGTCGGGAAGTTTTTTCTGCTTTTAATTCTTCGTTTTCGCGTATTAGTGTTTCATGATAGACAGCGTCTTGCTGTCCTTTCTCAGTTAGTTTATTATTCTGTTCTTTGAGAACTTCTATTTCCATCTGCAAGAGCGTAATTGTATCAATAGCCCGCTGAACTTTTTCTTCTAATTTATCAAATGACATATTTATTTCCCTTTTGATATCCATGATTACATCTAATGTTAGTATGCGTATTTTGTTAGCATTGGAATAATGCTGTCTCATAAATAAACATAGATTACTTACACTTAATATAGAAAAATATTTTAGTATTCATTCGTTCTAGAACTGTATCACATATACATTGTGATATTATTTCATTACCAATACTAAGAAATAGTATGATCTATTATCAATGAACACCTATATTATCAATGTATATTAATATTACTAAAATAATTTATATAAATAATATATACAATAGATCAATATCTAGAAAGGATTTTATCCTTCTATAACACAGCAATCTTGCTTTGCATATTATGCTATGCATCTTTTCAATAATACTAGTTTGCATAAAAATAATTATTGAAAAACGAATTTTATTCAACTCAAACGTAAGGATGAAAACAAATAAAACATTATTTTATGATTTATATCCAATCAAATATCAGCTGAATTATTATCATTTATATGTATAAATAAATCCTATATAAAGATTTATAAGATGCTTATCTTAACAAGCATGACCACTGGATTTGAATTGAACTAACATTTAAAACTTATTTATCATGCATCTAATCTCGTTACAATATCGGTAATACATTAAAATTATTGCATCCTGCTAGGATAAGTATAGATCAGTATAATATTTTTATTAAAGATCCTAATAAGTATGATCTACGTACACAGGCATTGAGAGAATGATAATCTTCAAATTTCCATCAGTTATCCAGTGCATAAGATATTTTTAGTTTATATAACAAAGATAAAGTAATAGATAAGAGACTATTTAGAGAAAAAGTTAACACTTCAACAGAAGTGTTAACTTTTTCTCTAAATAAAAATTATAAAAAATATAATATTTATCAATATCTTAAGCTAATTTGTTATAGTCCTAACAGACCATTACATATACATCAATAACCGTAAAGAAAATACTAAGTTAAAGCAACTCTTAGAACAAATAGTAATTAATATTTTTTAATCACAAAAATAAACTGAGTTACTTTTAAAAATTGTATCAATGAGCCACGGAGCGCATAATAGTTACATCGAACTCTATGCAATAACATGAAACTCTTTAAATAAACACTGATATTGAATAAAGATATCAAAAGAGCTTGACCCGCATAATATCATCAAGCATCGCATAAGAATAGTCGCATAAAAATTACATTTTTTACGGTAATGGTTATATAACAGTTATTTAAGATTATCAATTAACAGATCCTGAAAACACTTTAAAGATCTGCGCAATTCATTGTATACACTATTCAAGACACTATACTACAAGCAAAATTCGGTAAAAGTATTTGCATACCGCAACGTCTAAACTGCAGAAAATTTATATTTCTATGATTTTGAAAAATTATCAGTATATAGAAATTACTTCATACTTCAGAAGATTTATTAGCACTTATGCAACATTCTAAGTGCAGCTAAAAATATTTATACTAATCAATGCAATGCATCGATGTTAATATCTATTTAAGCAGAGTATGTTTGCAGTTAAACATTAAGATATATAAATATTTTAGCTGAAATTATGGATACTGTTAGCATATTTATAAATAATCAAACAGGCTTAATAAGCTATAAGAGTAGTAGTTTTACTTAATAACTTCTTGACAGAACCAATAATGCAGAAGCCAATTTTGTGTTAATTAAGATTTATCTAGATCTATCAACTATCATGATAGTTTGTGCTTAAATTTACATAATATTTTTAAATATAAAGTTATAATATATTTTGAGACTATCCTAGCGATATTATCTATCGATAAAAATAATTAATCACGTGCAAAATATCGGAGATTACATAGCACAATATTTTAAATATCCTACTCTTCATGAATGTAAACTTATAAGTTGATTGATGAATCAACTATATTTATTGCATATCACAATGCAGTAGTTTAGCTGCTATCTGCATTACTCTTGAGATTAAGAGTGGAAAATATATGGATCTACTTTAGATGTCCTCCTCATCTAAATATTTATGGCATAACTTTCAATAATTACAGGTGAGAATTGATTAGCTGCGGCGAACAGTACTAAACAGATAATGTAGTGTTTATAATTCTTTCTAAATTTTAATAGGTGAAAACTAAGTACTCTTGTACTTCGTTGAACGGCTCAGAAAATACCTAGAACTAATTCAAAATTCATTCTTATATAACCTTCAAGTCAAGAATTGCTAAGTTATCTGCAGTGCGTGCTTTACCATTTGACCTCACTCATAGTATGAGATATATTAGGAGTAATTCTTTTTAAGAAGAACTGCAAATAGTTATCTGTCACTCATGGAAAAATTGAGCAACATAGACTAGAAAGAGGGAAAGCATTAAAATATATTCCAGTAAATTGATAACTACATCCTCAGTAGGATCTCCAGAAGATAATTATAATGCATCTGTTACTTTCATTGAAAATGATTAATATTTATAACAACATAAATTTCTCATAGTTTTATTTTTTGTAATATTATTAACCTAACATATGGATATAAAATTATTTTCATAAAGATATAAGTTATATATCAATTAATACCAAGAAATTATAGAATCTTATAAGTAAAATCATGCTTTATATACTAATGTATTTTCAATAGAAAAGAGATGTCAATAGATCTTATAATCACAAAAATTTTTTTAAAAAGATTTGTTTTATAAGAAAACGAAACATTCTAACCACTAAATATCTGAATCCATTGTAAATTTTAGGATTTTAAGATTGCGCAGAACTAGAGATATACTAATCATAGTATTAAAGCAGCTAGATAAAAACTGATATACAACGTTATATAGATAAAAATCTACTATGATAGAGAAATGCTATAAAAGTAAGCAGTATAAAATTATTTCGTAAAAGCGATAAGACCTATGTAATTTACATATTTATATAGTTTTCTAAAATATTCTTCAGAAAATATTTCTTAATATGTACCTAATTTTACTGAACTTAACCTATACAACAAACAAAATAAGACAAATAAACTTAAAAGTTTCTCGTATATAGGAAAATCCTAGCTAAAAATGCCTCACTAAAAGATCTGATATTAGTAAAGGTTCTACTCATACAAGAACTAGTTAATCACCTTCTATATAGTGCATCTTAAGAAAATTTTAAAATTATTATTTAGAGTAGCAAAACAGTATTATCATATTAAAAGAGTGCATAAGATATCGTACCCTGATCCTTCTAGGGATCATATGTTCTTATCTTTGATACCTCAGCAAATATAAGCTACCAAGTAACGCGATTCTAATTATATAGACTACTAAAGATTTTCTGGTAGAAATAAATAATCATATTTTTAATACAATAATGCATCTAAAGATATCTCAAGATCATCTCCCAATTAATAGAAAAATATATACTTCTTAGTTATATTTTATGATATTACAAAGGATATGTGTTATCTATGTGTATACAGTCAAGATATATTAAGATAATATCTCTACGTAATATACTAAAATGCTAAGTTTTAATGAAATAAGAGTAATGCATTAAATGTTCAGTAAATTAATTTATCCGTTCTATATTCTTGAATAACTTAAAATATTTTCATAATATGTATTATGATATTTTTATTCACTTAGCTTATTATATATCTAAAATATATATTACCAGTTTTACTAATCAAAATTAGTATAGATACTTCATCATCTAGGTTTCTACATAATCACAATTAATAAACATAGCTTTGATTAAAGGTTTATCAATAAACTAAATTTTATTACACATAATTTTATAATAAATATATAAAAATTATATAAATATAGAGATGATCTTATACGTACGTGAAGTTCTGTACAATAAAATTATATACCCATCGTCAATAAAAGATTATTTTCTAGAAAATAATCATACAAATTTTATGGATAATATTTAAATTAAAATAAGTAAGATAAAACCTACAGAATCAATAGCAATGTTACACAAGATTATTGATCTAATATAAATAGAGCAAAATAGTAAAATACCCCATATAGATCAATCTTATAATATTATCATTAGATAGTTTCATGGGACACGGAGGACATTTTCATAAAACAAAATAGTTATATTTTAGTTTCTTGTTATAGAAGTTTATATTTGGCTCGCTCTAGAAATATATATTAAGTTATTAGATTAACTAAAATGCTGTTTATTTAATAAAAAATATAATAAATAAACTTATTTAATAAATATTAAATTAATATTATTTATATATTCTTATATCATAAAATGAACAAACAACATTAGAAAAAGAAATATATTGCTATATAGATAGCTAATTTTATGAGATATTTAATGGTTAAAAGAAACTTTTGAACTGTATAAAAAATTTTTTTATCAAGAGATAGGGTATATTTTAATAATTTTACTAGTCATAGACGTTTTAACTGTATTCAATGATGCTATATTTTACAGATTAGTTATTCATATAACACGATGAAGACATCAACAAAAAAATACGGATACGTAAGCCTCCTCGTTCGCTAGTGCCAACATCTATACTTCCTGAATGACCATCAATAATACGGCGCAAAACCGCCAGACCTAGACCAGTACCAGTGTTTGCCATGCTGTTATTACCTTGGATAAATGGCTGAAATAAATTAGTTACTTCAGCCGGCTCGATACCAGGTCCGTCATCTTCTACTTGAAACCATGCTTTTTTGCCATCAGTTCCACTACTAAACTTAATCCAACCATTACCATAACGGATGGCATTCACAAGTATATTTATAGCAGTACGTTTAATAGAAACAGGATGAGCATAAACTAAAAGTTCTCCCTCAGTAAAATCGGTATTAATTAATATCTTATAACTAATCTCGTTCTCTACAACCTCGGCAAGAATACTATTTAGATCACAAATTTCAAAATGCATCTCCTCTCCAGTGCGCAAGTAATAAATTAACTGTTCAATAATAGCATTACACTCTTCAGTATCTTTATTGATCGATTTTACTGCGTATTCATCTACAGTTTTAATCATCTCTGTAGCTAAACGGATGCGTGTAAGAGGTGCACGCAGATCGTGGCTAATACCTGCTATAAAAAGGATTTTATCATCAATAAGTTTCTTGACTCCAGATGCCATCTGGTTAAAAGAGCGAATAACTGATCGAACCTGAGATACACCATATTCTTCCAACGGTTGAGGTATATAGCCCTGCTCAAGTTTAATAGCAGCAGATTCTAGTTTCTCTAAAGGTTGATTTTGTATACGAATAAATAGCAATAATCCGCCTATCGCCAAAGAAACAATACCTAAGGTGTATAGTACTAAAAGAGACAATTCTGCATGATTAATTTGAGTTAAAGGCACTCGACACCAGATCTTAGGAGATAACCAAGTTTGTATCCATATTACCGGAGTGTTCTGACTTATTGCAACACGAACATCAGCCCAACCCCCAATCTCACGGGCCATCTTTTGGGCTAAGCAATTATAGGTCTTAGCCCAGCGCAGACCACCATCCTCTGCGGAAAGATTGGTATGTAGGGAAATTCCCCACTTATAGTAAATATCAGATTGCAAAATCAAAGGAACTTCGATATTTATTCTATCTTGCATTGGCCATTTTTTTGTCATCAATATACTAACTTCATGGGCTAATACTTTATTAAAAAGATCAAAACTTAGCAAAACTACAAAATGTAGAACTATGAGATATGTAGTCACTGCAATAACTGAAAAAAAACTGATAATGAGAAATAAAGTGCGAACTAATGAGCGGCCTAAAAAGCAGCGTATCAGTTTCATTCTTTAATACCATCAGGTACGAAAACATATCCTAGACCCCAAACAGTCTGGATATAACGAGGATGAGCAGGATCTTCTTCTACCATGCGACGCAGTCTAGAGATTTGCACATCTATAGAACGTTCCATAGCGCTATACTCTCTACCACGTGCTAAATTCATTAACTTATCACGGGACAGTGGTTCACGAGGATGGCTAACTAAAGCTTTAAGTACAGCAAACTCACCACTAGTTAACGGCATAGGCTCACCTTCGCGAAACATTTCACGAGTACCTAGATTGAGTTTAAACTTACCAAAAAAGATCACTGCATCTTCTTGCGAAGGTGCCCCCGGCAATTCGTTAGATTGACGACGAAGTACCGCTCTGATGCGAGCAAGCAGTTCTCGTGGGTTAAAAGGCTTTGTAATATAATCATCCGCGCCAATTTCTAAACCAACTATTCGATCAACCTCTTCTCCTTTTGCGGTCACCATAATAATTGGCATAGAGTTACTTTGACTACGTAAATGCCGACATATAGAAAGACCATCTTCACCAGGCAGCATTAAATCTAATACCATCAAATGGAATGATTCACGGGTTAATAATCGATCCATCTGTTCGGCATTAGCAACACTGCGTACCTGAAAGCCTTGTTCAGTTAGATAACGCTCTAGCAACGCACGCAGTCTCATATCATCATCAACAACTAAAATTTTGTAGTTTTCTTGCATCATGTGTTCCCCACGGGATAAATCCTCAAGACACTAAGAAGTTCTAAAATCAAGAAATATTGTAAAAATTATCTCTTGGAGATTAGATCATTGGTATAGTATATAATACTGTCTATTCTAGACGAACTTGATTATCCAAAAAACGGTTCAGCGAATATTTTAATAATTATTAAGTTAGGATACATCCTAATTAAAAAAAATAAGCAAGCTATTTTATATATTTTTATTTTAAATAAATAACGTTCCGTGTATATCTTTCTTGATAATATATGTTCTTGGGAGATAGGATAGGATAAAATTTAATGTGATTTTCTTAGAGCAGCTTCAAATATTTGCTTTTACTATGCTATGGATAGGAGTCACAGGGTTATTATCATTTCGAATATTCCTCGAAAGTAAGCTGATCTTCTGGATTCTCAATATTTATTCTTTTACCCATATTTATTAGATATTGCGTATCAAAAGAGCGCTATCTCTAACCGTTAAGACTCATAGTATGAGGTAAAATGTATAAAATTCATTCTAGAACTGCTGTTAGTACTATTGCCTGCTATTCCAGTGATTCATTATACTGCTAATATCAATCAGATCTTGACAAAACTGTATTACTCGAATTAGTAATGATTTCTATCTAATCATTTCAGGTAGAATAAAAAAATTATATTTTTACGATAACTAACCCAATGCTAATTACATTAGACAAATATATTACGCTTTTCAAGTAAGTACTATTGTGTATTTAACACTTGTATACTTTAGCCGTTATTTTGATATTTCTCAAATTAGCAATTAATCTTTTAAAGATATTATGTTTTAAAAATTTTATAAACATGCATCGTGGTATATGATAGCAGCTGTTTATCATTGCTTTATTTGGTAATTATTATTGCTATTGTAGTCAATAATTTTACTAAATTTTCAGCTATATCTTGCCCCATAATAAAAAGATATACACAAATGATTCATTCATATATCATCAATTATACTATAATCCATGTAAAAGTATAACGATTGATTAGATCTCTATTAAATTATGATTAATATGAAAGAGATTATTTATCACTATCTTTGTTATTAAATCTCAATTTATATGGAAGTGCGCTACTATTATGAATACATAAATATTGAAATAATAGACAATATGGATTGTTATCCTTAGGATTACTAATCAACTTATAATCCCAAAACAATATCATATATTCAATGGCTACACTTAATTTAGCAGCTTAAGAAAGTTAATATAAATCATGATTCATTTCCATAAACTGAAACATTATCGTTAAAAACATCATCAAGAAAATATAATATAGCTACTTCTTTTAAAATTAAAAAATATTTTTATTGATAATAAGTAGTATTTAAAATAAAACATTGAGCTCATGATAATCCAAATAAGAATATTATTGTAAGAATAGAGGTAATAAAACATTATTATTTGATATGAATCAGAAAATATAATTTATATTGTCCAATTGCATTATATCTATATATCAAAAACCTTTTTAGGTTAGGTATTATATCTATTCTCAAAAACGGTTAGTTCTTTGTAATGAGAATACAAGTTTTATAAATTTTATTAAATAAATAAAGATCATGATCATACATCATGATTAGCTTGTCTATTTAGTGCTCTAACTAGAGGATGAGCGTTATCATAACCTAAAATATTTAAGTTATAACTATTATTATTTATAATAGGTATTTTAAATATATAAATATGATAATTATTATCATGATTTGATATATCATTAATACTGATTCAGTATAGCAAGTATATTCCATAGATATTTCTGATTATCATATTAATGATTTTATAACATGCCTTAGTTAAAATGCAATAAAATAAACTATAGAAATAATAGGGAGGGTCATATTTTATACCTGTAAATCTTATAAAAGATCATGGTAAAAATTTAAACTTATATTTGCAATTAAGATATCAAATATAGGCAAGAAAACAGATGAGCAGTATGTATTATAGATATATTTAAATCATAAAAGAGTTTAACCTGTGAGTATCACACGATCTTGTCATCACTTATTTCTCTATATAGACCATATAAAAAACTAAAAGTTCACTGATCAAGCCTATTTATTTGATTTTTCATGGAATAAACCCAACAGTCTCATAGACTTGTTTTAAAGTTTTTTGTGCACGAGAACGCGCTTCCTCTGCACCATTTTTAATAATCTTCTTCAAGAAGGTTTCATCATTACGAAAACAGTAATACCTTTTCTGTAACCCACTTAATATAACGGATACTACATCAATCACTTCATCTTTTAAATCAGAATAAATTTTTCCGTTAAACTCTTGTTCTATTTGTAAAATTGTTTTCCCTGTAACACCAGATAATATATTCAATAAGTTAGATATACCTGGTTTATTTATCAAATCATAATAAATAACAGCTGGTTCATCTGAATCAGTTACCGCACGTTTAATCTTCTTGATGATTGAATTATGGTCCTCTAAAAGACCAATTACATTATTACGGTTATCGTCAGATTTAGACATTTTTTTGGTTGGCTCCAGCAGAGACATAATGCGAGCACCATTTTTTAGCATAAAAGGTTCTGGAATCGTAAATATGTTTCCATGTGCCGCATTAAAACGAGAAGCAATAATGCGGCTTAGTTCTAAATGCTGTTTTTGATCCCGACCAACCGGTACTTTAGTAGTCTGATACAGCAATATATCAGCAGCCATTAGCACAGGATAGTCAAATAACCCCACATTAATATTTTTAGGATAGCTTGCCGATTTATCTTTGAATTGAGTCATACGGCTCAGCTCACCAAAAGAGGTATAACAGTTAAGCACCCAGCATAATTGAGCATGTTCAGGCACATGAGACTGCACAAAGATGATGCTTTTCTCTGGATTAATACCGCAAGCAAGATACAAGGCTAATATATCTAAAGTAGCTTTGCGTAGCTGCTGTATATTCTGACGCATCGTAATAGCATGCTGGTCAACAATACAATAAATGCACTCATAATCATTTTGCAGGCTTTCCCACTGACTCAAAGATCCTATATAGTTGCCAATAGTAAGTTCTCCGGACGGCTGTGCCCCACTAAAAACAATTGGCTTATTCATGGTTAAGATGCCTATAAATCTTATTCTCAGATATAATCAACACTATTAGGAGCCAAAGTAAGACACTTAGTTTGAAAAATTTTGCTGCTATTGCTTAATTGCTTAGAAATAGTTACAAAATAAGTCCCGTTCAATCTTATGCACCCTTATCTGCCGCTTTAGGTATGAGTATAAAAGAAATGTATATGTAAGAACTACTGATATATATTATTTCTCGTTAAAATTAGGTAAATTAGCAAGATATAGTTTTTTACTTCACAAAATAATTTTTAATAGATAAGTATCTAATAAATACGTATTGATAAATAAAGTATAGATAAGAATATATCTTATAAGATAGCTAATAGTCGTAGACATAGTGAAATATTACTAATCTTTTTTCACTTCAGGAAATCTTAAGTCAAGTTATATCTACAAAATATTCTATGAATACCGCAAAAAATAAATGAATGATCGATTCATTCTGAAGAATTTTTTATTACTTAATATTAACACGTAATTTTAATAGGATATAATTAAAATTATAGGTCCTTATCTCACTGCGATTCCTATTTTTACAATAGAGTAATACAATATATTTTACTGCTATTTACTCAGGTGTCGCGTTAGTCAGTAACTCTTGTTAGGCCTATCTCAAGTACAGTATTCTTGATCTGAAAATAATTCTATCATTACCAGTCATATGGTTTTTATTACTTAGTATTACGAATTGAAATAAATTAAGAATACTTCTTTTCATGCATTGCTTATAACAAAAAGCTAAATAATACAGATTATCTGTATGCGTTAATAGTATGAATTATGAGTATCCAGGCTGCTGCAGATATCTCAAAACAGGATTTAAAAAAATTATTGATGACTCTATCCCTTGTAATGATAAGTAAGGATATGAATTTTTATTTTATAAATTAGCGAACATTATTTAATGTTAGGACATAGCTAACCATAAACTATGGAGCTATATAATCGCCATAAAGGCAAAATAATATATAAATATTTTAGAAATATCATCAATTAGATTTTTAATTAGAACTAGCATTTTGTAGAACTTTAAGATAATAGCATCTTATTAATAAATTAAAATATAGAGACGCTAATACTAACTCATAAGTTTTTTGCTTCAGAAATTTTTAACCTCATCTGAGTAATAATAGATTCATAATTTGAGTGGCCAAAGATCCCGGAACCTGCCACAAACATGTCAGCACCAGCTGCTGCAATGATCCCAATATTATCTACCTTAATGCCGCCATCAACTTCTAGGCGCACATCACGACCGCTATTATCAATTATCTTACGTAACTGTCGCAATTTATCGAGAGTAGATGTAATAAAAGACTGACCACTAAATCCTGGGTTAACTGACATTACAAGGATCAAATCTACTTGATCCATAACGTGCTCTAAATAGCTAAGTGATGTTGATGGATTTAACGCTAAGCCTGCTTGACATCCTAGTGATTGAATCAATTGCAATGAACGATAGACGTGCTCAGAGGCTTCAGGATGAAAGGAAATAATGCTTGCACCAGCTTTAACGAAATCAGGGATTATCCGATCTACTGGTTTTACCATTAAATGGACATCAATAAGTGCAGTAATGCCATAATCACGTATTGACTTGCAAACCATAGGACCAATACTTAAATTAGGAACATAATGGTTATCCATGACGTCAAAATGAATAGCATCTGCTCCTGATGCCAAAACACGAGAAATATCCTCTCCTAAACGAGCAAAATTTGCTGATAAAATTGAGGGGACAATCAAATACTCTTTCATCTATTTTTACTTATAATTAATTTAAATAATATACCTATTTCTAAGGAATAGAACATCAATAATTAGTTTTGCCATATATTCCATGCTCCTACCACCTAGCCACTGATTGTTATGAAAGATATTACTAAAAATATTTTTCTACACATACTACAAATATGTCAGTTTATCATAACTATTAAAATCAAAATCTGTATTTTATAATCTCAAATAAGTTTAAAACAATATCTAATAATTTTAGATGATTTATTATGCTAAATTTTAATATAATAAAACGCAAAATATTCTCTTCAGGGGCAGTAGGGCACAAGATATGATCGAAATAGATAAGAGTTCCTTCTGAAGACTATATCTTAGACTGCACAAAATTTATCTTCAGGAAAATAATTTTATAGAAAAACTAAATATACGTTCACATAATAAGATAAATTATAACGAGACAAGCTATTATAGAGTAATAAGGTTTTAAAGATAAAAACAGTTATTCTACAAGAAATGAATCAATAAATTTAGTTAAGTTTAAGTCTTAGACTATAGATGATCGTACGATCACTTGATCTACTGTTAAGAATTTCTTTCCCAGTATAAAATTTTTTCTAAGGTATTTTAAAAAATATATAGATTTTCAAATTAGCATTCATCTTATTTGAGAAGTATTCATTCTTAATGAATATTTAAGATATGTATAACTTGCAATAATACATCACTCAATGAACTCTACTATCTATAATTAGATGAAAAATATTTTCTGCTGTACAAAATTTTTCATGAAAATTCCTTAAAAATTTTTTTCCTTCATGAGGTTGTTAAAATATTTCTTCATTTTATAGAATGTCTCAATTTTTTTTAAAATTAGCTATATTTAGCTTTAATGCTTTTCTGATAGAAAACAATATTAAAAATATAAATAACTGATGAAATATATTTTCTAAATATTAATTTTTAGTTTTTAGGTATTTTTGTAGTTACATGCAATATTATTTGGTAATTATCATAAAAGAAAGCATATAAGTAATTTTGTATTGATATACGATTAAACCATAACACGCATAACCTAGAAAGAATCATGCACTTCAATTGCAGACAGAATTTTATCAAAGAAGAAATATGATAATATTTTAAATAAAAATTATATGAATTTTAAATTTAATTTAATATTCAATTACAATAATAACAATGATCTGATGTAATAAATATTATTTGATACTAATGACGTTTACTACAAGATACGTATACTTTTAGTTTTTCGCTTATTTCTCTATTTATTTTTATTTTTAATATATCAATCTATGTATGTTTTTATTAGTTAGCTCGCTCTGTTAACACTGAATCATATTCTTTGTCTTGATGACAGATTGAATCCGCAGTAAAAATATTTTTTAAAGCCCTGATATTAAAATCAATAGATTATAACAATCTATTGATTATTCTAAAATAACTAAAAATTTAATAAATTTTTAAAGTATCATATTTTTAATATGCATTTTTAATATCATTATATACTATTTTAGTAGGGAGTTAGTAATACATGAAGATATGCGTTATTAATAGACCAGTATATGATACTAGATAACTACTCTCGTTCTTAATGAGATTTTAAAACGAACACTTCGCATTCACTGAGATCTCTGAGATAGATAGTATGGAATTATAATCGGTTATTAAGCAAGATAGATAAGATCTATCAACAGATATTTATACAATAAGTATTTATTAAATCCTTACTGATTGTACTACTATTATTCTGATAAATAAAGAGCTATTTTAAGAAAATCACTATAGGAGATAACAGCTAATTATAATTATCAGTATAAAGATCTTAGATCTTATCAATCACATACTCAATACAATTTCTTGAAATATTCAAAAAAGAATATTTGTATATATCAATACATCATCATAGATTTAGATATTCATATAGTTTTTACTCCTTTTTTTATATTTTTAGCAGGCATAACCACAAGAACTAGTTTTTAGTTTTTTAGAGATCTAATTAATATTAGATTATAAATCATATCAATCTTGGCAATCTAAAACTGCAGACATAATAGTTTCTTTAGTCAATCCTGTATATATTTCTGCATGACCAATTGCAGTTGGTAGTACTAGACGAAGCTCACCGGCTAAAACCTTTTTATCGCGCATGATGTGTGGTAAATAAGAATCAGGAGTCATGATTTTTGGTCCAGTAACTGGTAGTCCTGCTCGGATAAGCAACGTTCTTATTCGAGAGACATCTAGTTTGCTCAACTGATTAAGACGAAGAGCGGTGTGTGCTGCCATCATCATACCGGCAGCTATAGCTTCACCATGCAGCCAATTGCCATATCCCATTTCTGCTTCAATTGCATGACCATATGTATGACCTAAATTAAGCAATGAACGCACCCCTTGCTCTGTCTCATCTGCAGCAACCACTCCAGCTTTAAGCTCGCAACAACGACGAATACAGTAAGCCATAGCGACAGGATTAATATCTATTAGTTCATTAATATGTGTTTCTAACCAGACAAAGAATTCAGCATCTAATATAATTCCATATTTAATAACCTCGGCTAATCCCGAAGAAAGTTCACGTATTGGCAAAGTTTGTAAACATGTCAGATCCACAACTACAGATAATGGTTGATAAAAAGCACCAATCATGTTCTTGCCTAATTGATGATTTACGGCTGTTTTTCCTCCAACTGATGAGTCAACCTGAGCAAGCAATGTTGTTGGCAATTGAATAAAGCGCACACCACGCTGATAAGAAGCTGCTGCAAAACCAGTTAAATCTCCAATAACACCGCCACCTAGAGCAATAAGTGTTGTATCACGACCATGAGAATTTTCAAGTAAAGCAGTAAATATTTGTTCCAGAACAGATAAATTTTTATATTGTTCTCCGTCTGGTAGAATTACTTGATCTACATGAATATCAACTCTCTCGAGAGTATGTCTAACTTTATTAAGGTATAGTCGAGCCAATGTTTTATTGGTCACTAACATAGCGGTATTCCCTGCCTTTAAAGGTAGGAATGAAAGGGGATCCTCAAACAAACCAGACGCTATAGTTATCTGGTAGCTGCGCTTCCCAAGAGTAACAGTAATCTTTTCCATGACGTTTTAAAACCTTTTTAAATTAAAATTAGATGTGATCAATTACTTTCTATTACATTAATAATATGGTTTGCAGTAACTTTAGCGCTTCCATCGTCAGTACTGATTGTCATATCAGCAATTTCTTCGTACAAAGGGTTACGTATTTTTGCAAGATCTGCCAGCACTGCATGTGGTGTATCTACTTGCAATAGCGGACGTTTTTTATCATGCTGAGTGCGAGCCAACTGTTTTTCAATGCTCGTTCTAAGATAAACAACAAAACCTCGAGCGGATAATCGATGACGGGTCTCGAGCGATTGAATACTACCCCCACCAGTTGCAAGAACAATGCCTTTTTTTTCTGTAAGATCATTTATAATTTTTTCTTCACGATCGCGGAATCCTTGTTCACCTTCCAAGTCGAATACCCAGCTAATATCAGCTCCAGTGCGTCTTTCAATTTCTTGATCAGAATCGAAAAATTCCATATTCAGTTGTTGAGCTAAGTAACGACCAATGGTACTTTTACCGGCACCCATAGGACCAATCAGAAAAATATTATGTTTATCTGTCATGTTTTCTGTACTACTAGTAATTAAAATTTGTGAGTGATATCCAGCCCAGATAATTAAATATGCTACAATACCTAGGCTGAAACTGCATAAGAGATAATATGAGATAATATGAAATTATCTAAATACTTTTGCTATTTTAGCAAAGATATAAATCATACGAATTTCAATGGTTAAATAATTAAAAGAACTTATCTGGTGGTAGAATAAAAGCTCTATAATTTATTCTATATCCTTGTATGTGAAATTCAGCATAATTTCAAACACATTACTAATTCATATAATAAGATTTGCAGAATTTAGAGAAAGTTATCTATATATATTATAAATATGCTATGAATCATAGTAATGTTCAAGGATTTTGATTTAAAAATGTTAAATTGCCATAATTAATTAAATAATAATTATAAACGTAATTTATTTGTTCAAGGCTGATATTACCAACTGGATGTATACCCGTAAGGATCTAGATCTTCTAAATTATTTATCTAGTCATAATTATTATAACTTAATGCACAATATATATACTATCACCAAATAATTTCCTTGATCCTATGAGAGGATCTATGTTGTCAATTCTCATAGAACTCTATCAAAGTTAGATGTACTGCGTAATGAATGAGCACGGATCATGCTGACTACCAATAAACTATTAACAATGTAGATTTCATGAAAACTTGCATATATAAATGGCATAGATACAAGTTTTTTATTAAACACAATAGCCCTGAAAACTAGTTATATTAATTAATAAAGATATTTTTTTTCACATAATATTATTTCATCCGGATCCTTGTTTTTTATCTTTTATCTATAAATATATTTTTTTTAATAAAATATAGAGAAATCCAGATAAGTTCATCAAGTAAAATAAGCTTTAATAAAACTGCTGTATGATTCGGTTTAGATATTAATAATATTTATTTTGTAGTTATGATATATTTATATAGTATATCTAAAACAGAAAGCAAGAAAATACTGAATTGCATAATATAATCTATCGCTCTTTTTAATAGGATGCGTTCTGTATAATATAGCAGTGAATAAGGTTGGTCTTTTATTTTACTTGCCTCTACCTCTATGCTATAGCATAGAAGAGTATATTTTGCAGAAAATATGATAATGCTCTGTTAATTAAATAGCTCTAAAGTATTTGTTATCAAAGGAGACATTTCATTACGTTTGATTAATGTAAGTGAGATCTTCTAAAAGATGGTTGTGTATTCACTAACTGCTCTATAATTTTAGATAAGCCATGTTAAGAGCAAACTATAAAACACAAAAAGCAGATATCAAATGCAACAGAATGATTGTGATAAAGCAAAGTTAAAACTATCTGTGGTTACCAAAAATAAGTGCAATACCTAGTTAGCGTTTAAAATAAATTGATTGATAAATCATTTTAAATATGGCATGAAATTATAAATACATTTTATCTAACACAATAAGATTATAAATAAAATCACACAAATATATAAGATATATAAATACATATAATATGTATAGAAATGATTTTTCCTTATAATATTTGCATTACTCAAAATTTACTCTATATTAATTAAATTATTTATTTTACATCCATAAGAATTAATAAAGGAGTGATATTATTACCAATTTACTGCTTACTGCTCTCGACAAATTTATTAAATACATTAAGAAAAAATGAATGCCTTCTTATTAGAAGGAAATTTCATGAAATAACTTGCAACATTATCAATGATTATAATATAATAAAAGCTTATTTTTTAAATGACTTTAGCTAGTTTAGTATAGAACTATATGCTACTTTTAACCCAAAAAATTGCTCTCTTAACGAATATTGTTTCCTGATTTTGAAAATTACCTTTAAACAATTCTCAGGTCTTGATTTATCAGGAAACTCTTGCAATCGTATGGTACTTTCTAACTTTTTAGTGATTACCTTGAGCAAAGATAACGACTAAAAAGATATTTTATAAAATACCGAGATAGCATGCAACATGATCACGACCTTTAATACATATCTTTTATTTTATAATGCATTTTCTAAAATATTTTCCTAAATACCCTCCAAAAACAGATTTTTTCATGCAAGTAGCTAACTATCGCAAAGATAAATAACCAGATAATTTGTATAATGCATAAATATGTAGACTCTTGAATGAGATATTTTATGTCCCCATAATTCCCAGAATATTTTGCTTAGATATTATGAATAATAAATTACATTGCAGATATCTCACTTATTTTATATTGATATTTATTATGCAAATCCTTTTGTTAATCTTTTGTTGAGTATCACGGATAAAAAAGAGAACACAGCATATGCTATAAAAATATTAAATATAAATGTAAAGAACTATTTCATGATAAGTACATACTCTAAAATACCTATAGATGGTCTCGCGTTATCTGTAGAGTAACACTGATATTAAATAATTTAAGTAATCCTATAATTCATCAGATGTATACTATAACGCCTAATATTTTATCTTTAGTGATAACCTGCAGTATATATTAGAACCAGGAGAAGTTAATCACTTAGAACCAGGAGAAGTTAATCACTTAATGTTAAAAAATTTTTTAAATAAATAAAAAATATAATTTTAAATTTCGCTAAAGTTTAACACATTCAAGAATAAATATGTTCTTATTAACGCATAATTAAAATTTATGCTATCAATTAAAATATAGAGCCCTTTCAATATATAAGCTTTATGCGTTTGACATGATTTTCTTTATCATGCAACATCTGCTAATAAATGATCAATATATAGGGATTCGTATGGATAGTAGGTTGCTAGAAATTATTGTTTGCCCAAAATGTAAGGGAGCACTCTATTTCAATGAAAGCAATAAAGAACTAATATGCACACTAGATCGTTTAGGATATCCAGTGCGTTACGGAATCCCGGTATTGTTGGAGAAACAAGCTCGTCTAATTACTACCAATGAGAATAATTAAATGAATTTTATTGCTATTATCCCTGCCCGAAATTCTTCAAAGCGTTTACCAGGTAAACCATTAGTTGATATCGCTGGAAAACCGATGATTATACATGTTATGGAAAGAGCATTAGAATCTGGTGCTTCTCGGGTTATTATTGCCACTGATCATTTAGAAGTTAAACGCGCAGTTGAGGAGGTCGGGGGAGAAGCGCACATGACACGCAGCGATCATAATTCAGGGACAGAGCGTTTAGCAGAAATTGTTGAGAAGTGCAAATTTCCCGAGAATGAAATTATAGTTAATATTCAGGGAGATGAACCACTACTATTGCCAGACATGATACATCAAGTAGTGCATGGCTTAGCTAATAATCAAGCAGCGATAGCTACTTTAGGAGCGCCGATCAATAATACTGAAGAAGCTTTTAACCCTAATACTGTAAAAGTGGTATGTGATAAGGATGGATACGCACTATATTTTTCACGCTCAGTAATCCCTTGGTATCGTGATCCTTTTACTTTTGCTAGAGAGAAGATTGGTAATAATTTACTGCGACATGTGGGCATATATGCATATCGTGCCGGTTTTATTAGACAATACATGAATTGGAAGACAAGCCCACTTGAGCGCATTGAGATGTTAGAGCAGCTGCGTGTTTTATGGAATGGTGAAAAAATCCACGTTGATATCACATCATCTACACCTAAATCAAGCGTAGATACTATAGAAGATTTAGAACAAGTACGTCGAATTTTTGCCGATCATCATTAGCCTTATTATCATCAGTAATATAATTTATAATTATAATATGTTAGAGTGCTATGTATTGAGATATAATAATACAGAGAAAAGGTGTTGAATTTTTCTTACAAATTCTGTTAAATGTATTATGAAATTAAAGAAATATCTAGCAAAAAAGCAATCAGTTACATACGAGTAATACAAATAACTACTAGCAATCCTTATATGTGTACCATCTATCGATTTACCTAATAACTGTAAGGAAATGCTAACAAATGTATTTATTGTAGAAAATCATTAATGTACTCTTATAAATATAAAGAAAATATTAGTATCCAGACTCTTATTAATCAGTATCCAAGTATCAAATATTCTTGTAATAAAAAGATGATTTTTTGATATTTTAAAATGGTATATCCCTCTAAATGACTAATAATTCAATCATAACTTCATGTTTCTTAGTAAGCTAACCTAATAAAAATATTTTTTGCAAGGGGGAATAGTTGGTGATTTATTTCTTTCTGTCCTATAAATATCATACTTTAAAACCCTAGTAGCTTTGTGAGATTAGAGAGCTCAGTGTTAAATATATTTTATAAATCCTATATGATAAGAGCATTTTATGGATTAGATACTTTTTATCGTTAGCAGACATTGTATAAAGATACCTACGAATTAGAGTATTTCTAATGCTTTGCTAGTATACCAAAGTTATGTTGCATCAGAAAAATTACGGATATGCTTTGTTTTGACTTTGACTCAATTACTTTGTAAGTCAAGTAGCGATTACAAAGGATATGATCAGCTAATTAACATAAAATAATATAATTCTACTGGAATGAGTGTGAAAAAAAATAATATACCCTTATTAACTTGTGCTTTTTTTTGTATTACAAGTTGCGGTTTAAAGGGTTCTCTTTACCTGCCATACCCCAATACATCATTAAGGGTAAATAATCAAATAAAAATAAAAAATAAAACGTATAATTCTCATCAGTTTACAGACCCTACTCTTAATGTTAATAGTATAAATCAAGAGACTAAAATCAGGCAAAGATAGAAAAAATAATACCAAGATAGTACTTAATGAATATAAACGTCATCTCATGATAGAGATTTTATAATTATTACATATAAATTTATAAAAAGCATATTACATAATATAATTTGCCATTAATATATGATCGGCTCAGTACTACTAGAAACCGATCTTATAATATCCTAGTGCAGTAATGTATTTTCTTATATAGATATTTTATGATTCGATTCAAGGACCTTGCTGATATTATAGCAATATAATATGTATTCTAACAAAAGATACGTTCATGTTGATTAAGCATATTCTATTTTGACGCGGTGCTTATGGAATTTCATTATTTGCTTAATAATCTTAACAATAAACAGCGGGAAGCCGTTGTAGCTACGCGTAGCAATATTTTAGTACTTGCTGGGGCAGGAAGCGGAAAGACTCGGGTACTAGTGCATCGAATAGCATGGTTACTTTCAGTAGAAAAATGTTCTCCGTATTCTATTATGGCGGTTACTTTTACCCACAAAGCTGCTAATGAAATGCGCAATCGTCTTACTAACTTAATTGGCACTAAACAAAGCGGAATGTGGATTGGTACTTTCCATAGTTTGGCTAATCGCCTACTGCGGGCTCACCATGCAGATGCGAATTTGCCATATAATTTTCAAGTTATTAACAGTAATGATCAATTGCTCTTAATAAAACGCATTGTTAACATGCTACATATGCAAGAAAAAGAGTACCCTACGCATCAGGGCATGTATTACATAAATAATAAAAAAGATGATGGATTACGCCCACAATATGTAAAAACCCATGGAAATCCGGTAGAAGAAAAATGGCTTAATCTATATTATGCTTATCAAGCAGCTTGTGATCGTGCTGGTTTAGTAGATTTCTCAGAACTTCTCCTGCGAACTTATGAACTATGTCTTAATAAGCCGCAAATTATTCATGATTATCGCAAACGTTTTACCAATATCTTAGTAGACGAATTCCAGGATACTAACTGTATGCAGTATTCCTGGATTCAAATGTTAGCTGGTCAGACAGGCAGAATAATGATAGTAGGAGATGATGATCAATCAATCTATGGTTGGCGAGGAGCAAAAATAGAGAATATCCAGCGATTTATGAATGATTTTCCTAGCTCTGAAACTATTCGTTTAGAACAAAATTACCGCTCAACTAATAATATTATACAAGCAGCAAACGCCCTGATAAAAAATAATGATAAACGTTTTACTAAAAAAATATGGACGGCAGACAACAGTGGGGAAAAAATTTCTCTTTACCGAGCATTAAATGAACTAGATGAGTCCATCTTTGTCGTTAATAGTATAAAGTCCTGGCAAGATATGGGCGGATCTCTGAAAGACTGTGCTATTCTATATAGAAAAAATATTCAATCACATGCATTCGAAGAAGCTATGTTACAGATGGAAATGCCATACCATATTTATGGTAAGCAAAGATTGTGCGAACGCAAGGAAATCAAAAATACGTTAGCTTATTTACGGCTAATTTCTAATAGTAATGATGACGATGCTTACGAATGCATAATCAATACGCCATCCCGCGGTATAGGAGGTCGTACGATTGATATAATTCGCCAAACAGCGAGCGATCGGCAATTGACGCTCTGGCAAGCCACACATGCAATTATTCAAGAAAAAATTTTAAATAAACGAACGTCTCAAGCTCTCAAAGATTTTGTTGATCTGATTCAAAAAATGGCTAATAAGATTTCTGATATGCCGCTACATATACAAATAGATCGTGTAGTGCAGTATTCTGGTTTACGTCAAATTTATGAGCAGGAAAATAACGATAAAAACCAGGAATGTATAAATAGCCTAGAAGAGCTTTTTATAGCAATGCATCAATACAAAAACGACAACGAAAATCTACTTCCATTGCAATCTTTTATAGCAAATTCAACCTTTTACGCTAACGAAAAACAGATAAAAAAAACTCAAGATGCTGTTCAACTCATGACCTTGCATTCATCTAAAGGGCTTGAATTTCCTCTAGTTTTTCTTGTAGGTATGGAAGAGGGATTAATCCCAAACCAGACGTACTTAAAGAAAGATAAATGTGTAGAGGGAGAGCGCCGTTTAGCTTATGTAGGTCTCACTAGAGCTATGCGCAAACTTACAATAACTTATGCGGAAAATCGTAACTTATATGGCAAAATAGTGTGCTATCGTCCTTCGCGTTTTATTGGAGAAATACCGGCAGGGTACGTAGAGGAAGTATATCCAAGGATGCAATTATAAAATTTCTTGGAACATAGTAACCAGCATGTGTAACCTAAAAACATCAAAATAATCAATATTATATTTTTGTGTTTAGATGTAATATGCAATTTCACTGAGTGCTGAAAAAGAAATTTATCATACTAAATAAAAATCCGACTCAGAAGATTACATGATATGATGCTTTAACAATATTGACCAAAAATGATTCATTGCACTAATACTATAGTCAAGAAACATTGTACAGATACAAAAGTTTTTATGTAAAATGAAATAATTTATAGAACTTTACCTTATTAAGTGAAATCACTAGATTAGAATATGCAGTTATTATTCATGAATGCCAAGAGAGACAATAATTACTAGAAATATCCGTAAGATATTCACTTAATTTATGTTAATAAATTGTCAATAGCACAAAGTATTTATATAAAATATCAATAAAGTAATGAATAAAATAATCCGTCAATACCATATACCTCGTAAACGTTACGGACAGAATTTTCTTATCAATCAATATATAATTGATAGAATCGTATCTGCTATTAATCCAATGCAGAATCAGGCTATGGTAGAGATAGGACCAGGCTTAGGAGCATTAACTAAAAATATTGTAAACCAAATCAGTCCAATAACAGTTATAGAAATTGATCGTGATCTGGCTGATCAACTAGCCAGGAATCCTTTGATAAAAAAAAAGGTAAACATTCTTAAGCAAGATGCTATGACCGTAGACTTTTACAAGTTATCTTGTAGATTAGGGCAAATGTTACGCATATTTGGAAACTTGCCTTACAACATTTCGACACCCTTGATATTCCATCTTTTTAATTACATTCCTGTTATTATAGATCTGCATTTAATGTTGCAAAAAGAGGTAGTAAATCGTCTAGTAGCTACTCCAAACAACAAGAACTACGGTCGCTTAACTATTATGACGCAATATTACTGTCAGGTTATTCCACTCATGGAGGTGCCTCCAAAGGCGTTCCGTCCGGTACCAAACGTTAACTCTTCTCTGGTTAGATTGATTCCACACAAAATAATTCCATATCCGGTCAAAGATATACTTCTGCTACGCAATATTACTAAATCAGCGCTAAATCAGCGCCGCAAAAAAGTGCGTAATAGTTTAGGTCACATGTTCACCACTAAACAACTAACCTTGATAGGCATAGATCCTGACCAACGCGCAGAGAACATATCTATCGAGAGCTACTGTAAACTTACAAATTGGTTGTGTGAACAAAAATAAATTGAATTTTATTAAGCACTTATCATTTTATGAGTTGCAATATATCTCTTGCTCTTTAAAAATTAAAATAAGACTGCATGTATTTATTCATGTATCAAAATTAGACTATTCGGCAAAATATCATCCTATGATAAATCAATAATATACAATTAATTATTATTTATGATAAATGCTTAAGAGAGCAGAGGATTGTTAGAAGTATAACCCTCAGGAAAAAGACAATGAGTGCTTAATAGTATTGATAAATGATGAAAACAGGTATTTGTCTCTTTTAATGTATGAAGATCCTACTGATCAGTAGTAGCTACTGTGACATAGTATATTTAAGATATAGTGAACTTTGCAGTACAAAAAATGATCATTTTATTTTTAAGCTTGTAGAAGACGTTTAAATAAATTGTAAATTAAGAATAATCAAGCTGAATTTCAAAAGAAAAGGTCTTATCTTTTAAATAAAGATAAACTTAAGGAGATCACACAAGCAGATACATCATTACAGCTACATTATAATTAGGGCACAGGTGTTCCTTATATATCATTTAACTTAGACAAACTAAGGAATATCTCTCTAAGTCTATAGGCATGATATTTATTGACCTGCCCTATAAATAAATTCTAGTATTGTATCAATAGGATATTATAGTCAAAATAACAGCAGAGAGCAAAATATAAATGTCTACATTATTGATTGGCGATATCCATGGATGTTATAAGGAATTTCGTGCTCTATTAAGACAGGCAGAGTTTAACCCTCTTCATGATACTTTATGGTTAACTGGAGACTTGGTAGCGCGAGGACCAGACTCTATAGAGGTGTTACGATACGTAAAATCACTAGGTAATAGCGTTCGGATAGTACTGGGTAATCATGATTTGCATCTTTTAGCAGTTCACTCAGGAGTCATCTCTAATCAAATAAGAGATAAAACTGCCAAAATACTAGAAGCTCCTGATGTTGACATTCTACTCAACTGGTTGCGTTGCCAGCCACTTATTCAGATTGATAGCGCACTTAAGCTAGTCATGACACACGCGGGTATCAATCCTCAATGGGATCTTGAGACGGCACATCTTTGTGCCAAAGAAGTAGAAGCTGCTCTTGTTAGCGACAGATATTTTATAGTCTTAAAGACTATGTACGGCGATTTGCCTAACAAATGGGCTCAAGATCTAACTGGGTTGAGTCGCCTAAGGTTTTTTATCAATACTTTAACCCGAATGCGCTACTGCTTCTCAGGTGGAGACTTAGATATGATTTTTAAAGATTCTCCTAGAATGGCTCCCTCAGAGCTAAAACCATGGTTTAATTTCCCGAACAAGATAATAAATACAGGATACTCTATAACATTTGGTCACTGGGCATCCTTAGAAGGTCAAGGCACTCCGCCGCTAATTTATCCTCTTGATACTGGTTGTTGTTGGGGAGGTAAATTAACCATGCTGCGTTGGGAAGATAAAAAGTACTTTACACATTCCTGTTTACATATCAAAGATGTAAAGTAGTATATTATAGTGATATATTACTCTTATTAATTATGAATATTTTAAAATATAAAGTTAATTCATGAAATGAAGCATAGAATACCTTAATTTATGCAGAGACAAGCAGTCCTGATTAATCAACATGTACCTTACTCATCCCTGACATTATCATCTCTATAGTATCATTAAAATCCAGTATGCTATAAAATTGAACATTTACAAATAATTAAAAGCCCTTATGATGAGATTAAGAATCACAGTGCTAAGTGTCATACTTTATGGATTAATTAATACCCTAGAATGCTAGAATTAACAAATAACTTCTGCAGTTCATTATGCATATGGTTTTAATATACTGATATGTAGATAATTTACTTAATTTAATAATAAAAGAAAAAATAATTAATTCTTCTTAAGAAATATAAAGAGATTTAGCGGATCTCTTTGAGATGAATAAAACTATTTTCTGCACGATACTATCTCTTGCATTAATTCTAAAATTATTGAGCGTACAAATAATAAAATAAATAAAAGTCTATTCTGTTTATATTAATGTCTGGCATAGAAAACGTTTTGTACTTCTCTCATCCTGATATAAGATTACCTAACTCTGTTTAAAAATTCAACAATAGAAAAACCTGGTTAAATCAGAATATCTGCTTTATCCAGGTTTAAATAGAATAAAAGATATCGTTATTCTAGCGTATAAACTTATCCGGAATAACTGAGATTATTTTATAGTATCATTAAGTATTACTGATAATCACGTATTCTACAAATATATACAGCACTTTTTTTAATAAGTATCAGCATTATTTCGTCTTTTAAAAAGTTATTTAAAATAATAAAACATACAATATAAGAAGTCAATATATTGAAATTACTCGTGCTTAGTACAAGTAAAGTAGACACTGAAAGTAGATTATATTCTAACAACTGACTTATAAGAATCATCCCGAATCTGAAACTAAAATAGTCAAAGTATTGATTTTATAGATTGAACTTGATGTAGCTGAATATCAACTATTAATTGTGCTACACAAATATAGTAGATTATATAAATTATAATACTAGAAATATAATATCTTTCGATAACTAGAAACATTCAATAGTGATTAATTTTAGACAACAATGAGATAATAGCTACTTTAACTTGAATAATATATTAATTTTATTTTACAGCTAATTTTAGCTGATAGGTTTTGGAAAACTATTGGTAATTAGGGAGTGCAAGTGGTAATGCTATGGTAGCAAAACTCTTATTATAGCTTAATAGTCAATTAAGGATTATTACTTCCTAATAATGTGAAAGAAACGTACTAACATGTATTTATATACCCTGCTTAATCAAAGAAAGAAAAATTAATCTAATATGGTTTTTGGAGTAAAATACTAAAATATTGCGAGATAAAATAACACATAGTACTTATAAAAACTGATCAACTCAGTTGACCCCTTAATATTTTATATATAAAATATAATCCTATGCTCCGCATAGCAACCCTCAGTTGGTAGAGTAGAATTTTATTCTAAAAGCTCTTTAACCCCTTGCTAAATATTTTAGTTAGTTAATAACCAGAAAAGTATTGCATATCATACTAGTCTAAAACTCCGCATGATAAACTGCTCAATATTAATAATGCATCAGATTAAATGTTATTTTGATTTTAATAAGCTACTACAAAATATTCTCTTTAAATATATAATATTATTCATAATATTAACAGGTATTTGAGATATATAGGAAACGAACACTACTTGTATTAATTAGGATCTATTGATCCTAATACCAATAAATACTCTTTCAGAATAGTACATATTTAGTGACTAATTAATTTACAATCAATAATATACTACTGCACTATATAGAACATCTTAAGTATAAATAAAGATAGAGAATGGCTCATAAGGATATGATAGTACTTATATTGTTATTTTTAGCGTAGGATAACTATTATTTAGTATAATATATTATTAGACATTTATCAGCAGAGAAGCAACAACAAAGAAAAAGAAATTTGCTAAAATAGCTTAAGATAAGCCCTCATACCATAAGGTTAAAAGATACTGTTAATCATATGCTCTATAACTATATATTAGCATGGCTCTCATGTCAGGAAATGCTGCAAACAAATAATACAACATAACATATGAAAGTTTTAGATGAAATGATACATTTAAAGAATAAATCTAGGCTTTAGATATACTTTATTCAATAATTACAGTAATTAATCCCTTTTTATTAAAAATAATGTATTTTTATCATAATATTAATAAGAGACGCAAAATAGAGCTCACTTATATTATTTATTTAACAAGAAATTATATCATTAGCCATCTGCAGCAAAAAGAAAGAGGTATTTCTTATATATTGCTAATAGACTCAATATTTATATCTTATGTAAAATCTCAAAATAATAGCTATGACCATTCTTTCCTTTTTTATTATGTAATTCAATATATTTTGTTTTCCATAAATCTATCTCATATCTTGGGAAGTGTGTATCCCCGTGTACTTCCAAATCAATATGAGTCAAATACATATTTTTAGCAAACGGCATAAACTGAAGATAAACACTGCCACCACCAATAACTAGTATCTCTTCCTTCTCTACCGCTGCAAGAATAGCCGCCTCTGGCGAAGAAACCCAAGTAACGCGTTTATCGTTGCCTGGCTTATTGCTTAACACAATATTATGTCGTCTCCGTAAAGGACGACCAATTGATTCAAAAGTTTTGCGCCCCATAATTACTGATCTATCTAAAGTATGATTTTTAAACCACACTAGATCGGCAGGCAAATACCAGGGCATGGAATTATTAACACCGATCACACGATTTGTAGAAAGAGCAGCAATTAGACTAATATTCATTTCTAAACTCCTATTTAATAGAAATACGTGCATTACATAAGAGAATTATAAACTATATTAGTTGACAATATGCAGTCCTTGTATATACGGTGATATCACTATCATATAGAAATGGCATGATTTATTATATATCTACATTAAGATGTGTGATATCAGGATCACATATGACTGCATATGGAGATCAATTTATATTTATTTAATAAGACATGCATGCTTTCAAGAGATTACTAAGAATGATTGTAAAAATCACAAATCAAAAAATATTAAAAATATTTACTATGCAATGTCAATGTAATTTCCTAGAGAAATCACGGTTTATTAAATATTGACGAAATATTTTTATATGATGCTAAATTATAATACACTTTTTAAGTAGATATATGGCAAGAGTATACATAATCCTAATGCACTTCAAAATAAGTTGATCTAGTATATATCCTGATAAACTAAAATAGTTGTAAGAAAATAGTGGCTATATTGCAAGAATAGGATAGCTAATAGTACTATCGTGTTTAAACTTATTTCTTAGAAAAATATTACTATTAAGTAATAACTTAAATCTAAATAAGTGCTATTCAACATAAATTCTGTAATTCATTCTTGCATTAAACCAAAAGAACATAATACGAATAGCTATAAAGAAACTTTTTCTAAATATTATAAAATTTTATAGATTATATTTTATAATGATTGAAAGTAGGTGAAATTCTACCTAAAAGCATACTATAATAGAGTATTATTATAAGGTTATTGAGATTTATAAAAGATCTGAAATAGCATTTTGCTATAGCAAAATAAGTATATTTTAGACGTAGAATATTCATTATAATCAAAAAATAATCTTATATAGGTAATTATCGAGAACTTCATTATTAACCAAAATTATTAAGAATAAAAGTATGAAAAAAATTTTTTCTTTGATGAATTTAGCTGATGTCACTAAATGCCGCATTCATACTAGAGCTTTGAAATACCATTATATATGACAGCGATCTCTTTTCTAAATATTGATCGGGGCTTGCATTCGGTAATATATAAAACCGTAATTTTGACAGGATATATAATATTTATGGTGATAAATCATAAATTATACTGTGAACAAGTTTCCCGTATTATTAGCTGAAGATATTGATTTACTCTATTGAATATTTTGCTAAATCTGATCTTCAGCAGTAGATATTTATTTGCTGCAGAATACCTTGCTTCATTTTTAGAAATATTTATACTATAATGATCTGATAAAGCATTTTAGCTTTATTATCTTCTTTATATATAATGATAATTTTTCCACTAATGTTTGTAGTTATATCACAACAGTTGCTTTTTTTCCGCAATATTAGCTACAACAGATTTAATATTTTATTAATAGACTATGAAGTTTTTATGAAATTCCATATTCATGTAGATATGGTTGTATGGAGTCTATGATTCCAGTCAAACACAAGCAATATTCATAGATACTTGTATCTAATATTCATTAGCGCATTAATTTTTAATTATAGATATTCTCATTGGTACATGGAGATAGCAGAAATTGCGCATCCTTAACTAAAAATAATTGAACCACTAGCCGTATTCTTGATAACTATATTCCTAGATTCGCATCTTATCTATATTTAGGGTGATGCAAATTGTATTCTCTTAATTACAACACAAAGATCTAATCTACTGCTATCATACCTAATGGATGCAAGACGTTTTTTAAAAAACACAGTCTGTTAGATTTTCAAGGGTTCTAAAATAGATTAATTGAGAAATGGTATTATAACAAAGAATCTTTTTAAATATTATCTAGATAAGTGTCTTGTGTCTGATAAGACATTTGCTCTTTATGAAAAATTATCAAGTACACTCCATGGTCAATATGCAAGCTAATATAGGATACATGTTCTAACTTGTTCATGTCTCAATTGATCATGACTAGATTGCATCTATAATTATAGATTTAATACTCTTAAAGAGAAGTATCATCTCTTCTATGGTTTTACATAATCTAATAGAAATTTTGAGTAAAATATAACTTGACAATTGTAGAGCAAGATTAATGAAGTAAATGAATATACGATATTTCTTGTAATTATATCACTAGACTGAAAATGATAGTTAAAACAATTAATATAAATTTATATCGATAATATCTAAAGAAGTTTATTTTAAAATTTATATGATATTCAATAATAATTTTTCATATAGCCTCATAAATCCCCATTTAACCGAACTTTTGCAAAGTAAATATAATGTTCTGTTAAACATATTTTAGAAATATTAATCAACTAACTGTTGCACATATTCAAGTAACTCTTTAAGCTGAATATTTTTTTGATGGTCATTTTTATAATGAAGAGATAATTTATTCAGGCGGGAGATATAAATTTTTAACTGCTCAGGTTTTAGTGCTCGCTGGCGATGTAACTGCCAGCGATACTCTTCATCATCACTAAGAGTTTCGGGAAAATTACGCGCACGATAGCGAAACAACAGAGATACAATGCGTTTATCTTCAAATCTGATAGATAGCCTTGAAAGATCCCGAGGTAACGTTTCTCGAATAATCTGCATTGCTATTCGATCAGAATCACTGAACAATCCATCATAAAGTTGGTCATATACATTATCTGTTGCTTTTGATGGTTTAGGGCTGGAGAAAACTCTAATAACTTTTTTACGCAACTCTGGATAAGAACATAATAATTGTAAATTATACATACAAGATTTAAGATCTAAACCAAGGCGTAAGTAGCCTTCATAAGACACAGTCCTATATGGAGCCAGCACTGGGCATTTATTGATATGAATTAGTTTCAGGGGAGAAGGCAATAGTTGATGATCATTTAAATCGATTCTATTTCTGTAAAAGCGCTCACGCATGGAATCCTCGTCAAGTGTCAATAGCTGAGATACATCGCCGGCAAGATCACACGTGATAACGGTATTTTTATATTTAGGATGCCATTCAAGAGCAGTGACTAAACTTGTATTATATCTAGCTCTACCAAATAGGCTGGAAATATGCACTAAAGGCTTCATGTTAGCAATATTAATTAATTCAGAAACCTTATCTTTATTTCTTAACTCAAGCAAAAATTTGAATAAATTTGGCTGAGCCTGTCTTACTAACTTTGCAAGCTCGATAGTGGCGTATACGTCAGCCATAGCATCATGAGCATGTTCATGCTTAATGCCGTTAGATTTAGATAAATGATCAAGCTTAAAGCTCGGTAACCCTTCTGCATTACATGGCCAATTAATGCCTTCAGGACGTAAAGCATAGCAGGCGCGTATCACATCTAGTAAGTCCCATCGCGAATTACCATTTTTCCAGATATAATCATAAGGATCATAAAAATTGCGATAAAAAATATTTCTAGTAACTTCGTCATCAAAACGAATATTGTTGTAACCCATGATACAGGTGCCTGGCACACTAAACATCTGGTGTATTTGCTTAGCAAATTTAGCTTCACTAAGACCACGAGCTAAAGCAAATTGAGGCGTAATACCAGTAATCATCACAGCCTCTGGATCTGGTAGATAGTCATCCGAAGGACGACAGTAGATCACTAACGGTTCTTCAATAATATTGAAATTAGAGTCAGTTCTAACACCGGCAAACTGTGCAGGTAGATCTAGAGCAGGATTTTTACCAAAAGTTTCGTAATCATGAATAAGGAAAGTATTCTGTTGTTTTTTGTTATTCATAATAATAGAATATCTCTTATTGTTAAATGCTCTCCTGATCTTATAATATTTTTATTCATTTTATTTATATATAAATTAAATTTTTTAATAAATCTGTTGAATAATTTAGCCTAGAAAATTTTAAGTATGAATATACTTGAGTATGACTTAAAACAACAAATAAATTTATCGAAAATATAAATATATTATATATCATTATAATTTAATCCTATTATTTGATAAATTTCCCAGAAATCAAGCATATTTCTACTATTAGAAGTAGTGTCTACTTTATTCTAAAGTAATATGTTATTACATACCCGGCCTATTACGAAAAATGTTGCGCATATCTCGTGCTCTCTCCAGAGAACAAAAAAGTCTTAAGCACTATTAATATTAATATATTCCTCAATAAATAGTTTTTGTGCATTACATTATCCCACGACCAGGGAAGAAAAACTAATTACAATTAGATATAATATATTCTTAATATATTCACAATTATTAAAGCAAATTGTTTATTAAAACATAGAACTTTTCAGTTTTTATTTTCTTTATAGACATATAAAATTTTAAGCATTTATAGTAAAAATAAAAGGATCTAACAAAAATATACTATATTTTGTGAATAGAATCCCTCATAAAGATTTATTTGTCTGCTAGGTTGATGTACAAGGCTACTAAATTAGATCATTATCCTAATTTAGAGAATAGATGGTTAGTAGTTCATTTCTGATGAAATATTCACAATGATATCAGCATGCAAGAATAAATATCTTTATATTTCTATGCATATCTTATAAGAAAAAGGGGTCTGTTCTCAGAGATCCTTTCCTATTAGGAAGAGATCTTTATCTACTATTAGTTAAAAAGCAATATAGCCATGTATAGCCAAAGTTTATTTGCTATCATTTGTTTATTTTCTCATGTTATCTCTGTAGTACTTCTGCAAATAATAACAAGATTAAAGACTATTGTTCTTTCATAATACAAGATCTTAAGTATTTACAAGAAGATCAGTAGATATCAAACTAAAGGGTAAGCATTACAGGAATATAAAATAAAAGCTTTATGGTTTTTGTACTTTTTTGAAGTAGGATATATAATAATATAAGTTTAGCAGTTCAAACATTTATGTTATGACTGTGATGTTATAAATGACTTAAGAGGTTATTATAATATCGGTAAATAAGCTTATATTATTATTATAATAGAGTATAGATATTTATAAAACATAACTTAATAATATGTTATTAGGATCTTAACTTGTTATTTACAACTTATTTCTAATCTAATAAGTAATTTCTGTGTACAATAAACTGTTTAATACTGTTAAAAATAAATTTATCTGATAGATAATTAGGAATATCTATTAATTAGAATCCCCAAGAGATAAATTATTATCCTTTATAGGATGATCTGCTTTTTTATATTTTTAATATTATATCTAAAATTAAGCATATCAAATATACTAGGATAATCAAAAAATTAATCACCTAAAGATGATCATAATTACGATACCTAAAATAATAAATTATTATTAGGATAAGATCAAAAAGAGGAGTGACCCAAATCTTAATAATGGTAATGTAAATAATGTCATTTTTTAACTATAATTCTTTATTAATATCTTTAAAATTCTTACAGCATATAAATAAAATAAAAATGATAGTGTCATATAAGATGCATTAAACAAATACATAAATTAATTTTTAATCTTATATATATTTTGAGATAAAATAGAATCAAAAATAGAAATAAATTAGGAAGTTTAGTATCTATAGGAAGATATCGAATAGTAATGAGTCTTCAAAGAGTTATATAAGAGCTATCAGATCATCAATATACCAGATATATTCTTTCCTTAGCGCCATAATATACATTATTTCCAGCTCAATTATTTTACAGAACTGTGTTAACTTTATTCGTGATATCAAAATAATTCTTAGTATTTTAAATAAAATATAGTAGATGACTTAAGATAGAATGAAGATCTTACTAGAGTAAGAAGAATGATAATATGCCAGAAGAATGTCTCTTGACTAATACTAAATTTGAAGCATTGATGTTAGCAGGTGTGATTCGCTAGGAAAGTATAGAAGCATATTGATTTAGTTTCTAATATTAGGGATTATTATATCTCTTTAAAAACCCAAAGTTTTTCATATAAATATTTTGCAAAAGAGGCAAAATATATATTTTAACTATGGATTATAAGATATAGCGCGGTCTGTAATATTAATGCTATTAAATCTACAAGTGCAAGCCAATAACAACATGAATACTGAGGTATTCATGTTGAATTAAGATGATTCATTGCTTAAAGTATATCAAAGATCTTATATCTAACTTAGTATTGAATTTTATACTCAATACAGATCTCTCTCAAAGATTTGCAGTTTTATAAAAATCATGATAACAGGCTTGATTCTCTTTCACCAAAAATCTTCTCCCGTCCTTGTATAATCAGGAAAAATCTTAGTATAAGATGTCAATGTAGTTCATTAATAATTTTATTGTTTATCAGAAGATACAGGGGGATGATGATCCCTAATTTTAATTTATATTATATTCTAGATATATGTAGCCAATGATTATCTATCATTATTAATATCATTTGTCTTTTCACGTCTTAGCACTGCAATTACAAAAACAGTTTATGCTATAACAATCCATTCTGATAAAATATATATTTTATATATAGCGCTCTAGCATATTATCATACATTATAATATCAAAAAAATATGATTTACTCATGGAAAGATATATAGCATCATTTTAATTTATAAATATTGATTTTTTAATCAATAGCAATTCATTAATCTTCGTTGACATGATAGCATCATGAACATCTAGAATTAACACTAAAAACCCAAGATACTACTTAAAATAATAGAAACAACAGACATAAAACGAAAGTAATTAATATAAAGATAGATAGCATATAGTTAATAATATCTATTAATGCAGTCCATCAATATCACGTTTTCCATCAATATTTATAAAAACACTTTAATATAGTATATATTAGAGAATACACCTCTTTTTACTAAAAAATATTCATCAGATTCATTAATTAATAGAATTATATTATAGAAAATAATTTTTATAACTAAAACATATAAGATATATTATAATTAATAACTATAAAATTTATCTCTTTTATTAGTTAATTTATGAATCTTATTGATTTATAAAAGTACATTAATAAAAAATTATTTAAAATATAAATTTTATAAAAAGATATTTTCAAGTTTATTATTGATTGTATAAGAGTAAGCAATATCAAAGTAGTAAAGTTATTAGTAATAATTATCTTTCTATATTTTAAAGATATTAAAATATTACATTTATGCTATCAAATATTTTCCTTATATGCAAATATCATAAAATTATCATAAAAATTATATAGTAATTCAACAGACATAAAATATAATTCATGTAACTAGACTACAATATTATCATATATATGATATAGTACTAATTATATTAATGATATCAGTAAATCTAAAAATATCATCATATTTAACTTAATAAGTTTAGTATAAATTTTTTATATATTTGGTATTTATGTATTTTAAATATTTAACTCAGCCATATAAACTATATTTATCTTATCCTTTAATATATAACCATGTTTGTTAATAGATTAACCATGCTTTCAACAATAAACTCCTAATTGATATGTTTTAATATACCTTGTAGAAATTTAGGAATATCTTTCGGAAAGATATGTATGTTGAGTAATATTATTTATAGAGGACCACTTTCTTGTTTAGTACTCATGTATTGATTATCTAATAATTCAAGATGGATTAAGAATAAGGAAAGTCAAGAAGCATCCTGTAAGAATTTTAAAAATATTATAGGAACAATACTAGTGCGAATGATGAGATGAAGATAATATTGTCTTATTACTATTAGAGCAGCATTATATACGCCTTTTTTATCTAAATAAGTACATAGAGTATCCTATTATATGAAATTTCTTGTGTACACAATATTATTTTAGGATGCACATTCAACATATCAATTCAATACCCGATCTGATTGACAAATTAACAGACAATAAATCTCATATAGATATATAATCTAATATTTTCAGCATTTGCAGTATTACTTATCGCACTTTAGTGTTAAAGATAAACTAACTTATCCTACATGTTAGGGTATGATCAGGATAGTAATCATATGAATAAATATTCACTAACGTATACTTATTTAGTAAAAACATATAGTAATGATTATCAAAAAATCATAACACATAAGAATTGTCAGTATCGTTTGAGATATTCTTAAATAAATACATAGGCAGGATAAAAGTGATATGTCTTATATTAGATCTGCTATGAATGCATGTCTGAGAAGTAAATGCATAGATTTTATCTAGAAATAGATCAATTTTAATACTCATATACATCTTACATAATCTTTTCACTATTGTGGCACACATAGCATTTCATCGTTATTAAATAACTTTTTACGGCTTAGAACGAAATCTAATCTTTATAAAGAAAGTGGCCACAGAAACTATATTAAACATGTATTTAATATACCTATCACCTATATATGAAATTAAAATAGATATCATATTTCTATTAGATCTAGCAGATTTCATGAAATACTTTTATATGAATGCAGGACGAGAGTTCTAATATTAGAATATCCATGCGCTCTAGAATGCGCTATAAGAAGTAAACATTACTAAGAATAACAAAATTAAAATTTATAACCAAGTACAATGCTGTTCTTTCAGATAAATTTTAAATTATAAAATTTCATTCAAAAATGATAATAGAAGCCATCAAGATAGAGATTAATTATACTATCTCAAGATCATATGATGATATCATTTAAGAATTTCTAAATTATATATTATAGTGACCACAAAGATATTTACTCTATTTTAGCTAATGATATAGCTATTAACATCAAGTGATGTAAAGCACTAACTGCTTGCTGGATTTTTTCTTAAGTCATGTATCAACGCATATAAAAGTGGAGCCAGAGCAGTCAGAAAATCAGTATCATCCAGATATATTTTAAATAAGGTGCAATATTAATACAATCAGACATTGTATTAATATTAACGAAATTATTTGCTAAAAGATATTGCACTGTTATATGATTATTGCCTCAATCTTTTCCATTATCAAATCAATGTAACCTACATATCCTTTTACTACCACGAGTATCTCCTAATATCTTTTGATAAATATCTACTTTGTAGATAGGAGTTATTTCTACAATAATCAGTGAACTTAATATTATATCAATATCTGTATTACTTGCTTAATACTTGTTTGTTAAATATTTGATGATGCTCGTCACTATTAAAGTCTAAGACTATTAACAGACACCAAGTGCCTTTCTAGTAAGCATTGTTAATCATAATATTTAGGGGAGAAATAGAACACTGCTTCTATTGATTAAAGATAATCTTTGATTATTGTATTAACTATTTAAATCTCTATTAATCTTTTATCGTTTTCTGCTTGGTAATCACATAGATCTAGGGTATTTCTATTGACAAGATCCTTTTCTATTTCACGCAGAGCAATCACAGTATACTTATGATATTCTTCTTGCGCCGAATTATTTTTAGCTCCAAACTGCATTTCACGAGCCCGACGAGCAGCAACCAACACTAAGTCAAAGCGGTTACCAATTTTCTCTACAGCTTCTTGAAAAGTTACATTTGCCATGAAATTTCCTGCTCCATAAGGAGAGTAAAATGATACTAAAATTATCTTAATCTGCTAATAATTTAGTAATTAAAGGTTTATATCGCATAATCTGACGACCTAACCGAAGACGTTCAGCATAAATAATAGTCTGAAGATCGAATAAAGCTACATCGAAATTCTCATTAACAATTAGGTAGTCATATTCTATATAGTGCATCATCTCGGGAATAGCTTGCACCATTCGTTTTGCTATGACTTCATCACTGTCTTGACCACGACTGCGAAGACGAAAATTTAATTCATCTTTTGAGGGCGGTAAAATAAAAATGCTCCGTGTCCGAATATTTTTATGACGAATCTGTTGTGCGCCTTGCCAGTCAATATCAAGGAAAACATCGATCCCATTAGATAAGATATTTTGTATTTCTTTACGTGATGTTCCATAATAATTATCAAATACTTTTACATACTCTATAAAAGCATCCTGCTTAATCATCTGGCGGAATGTATCAGTAGAAACAAAATAATAATGCTCAGCATTGTTTTCGCCTGGTCTTTTAGTACGCGTGGTATGTGAAATAGATACCTGAGTATCGTGCAGTATCGGAGTTCTTAGCAATGCTTGAATTAGACTGGTTTTTCCCGCTCCACTAGGCGCGGAAAAGATATAAATAGTTCCTGAAGCCATATTAAATATTATGAAACTTGTGCTGGTTTTAGAAAATACAGAAAAGATAACTATCTATCGTATAGTAGATTACATGTTTAACATGTTACTGCATATATTTTCAATGCAAGGATTAAATGAAATGTCTTGTGTAATCATTGTGAAAACCTTTATAAATATCTAAAAAATATTTTTTACTACAATACTCAAAGTAATAGCATTTATAGAATATTCGCATATATTAAGTTAAAGTAATAGTATGATATTATTGTTATCGTATTTTTAACCTTGCTCTAGAATTATGCTAAGTAGCAATATCATATATAATAATAAGATATTAAACTTCTTTCAGCATTCAAGATTAAAAATACTGAATTCTAAGGTCATACGACGCAATCTAAAAAATTATCATCTAGAAAAATTGATATCTTGCATTTCATAAACTGAAATACATAAACTTCAGTATAATACTTAAAGTTTTGTGAGCTATACAATATTGTATAGCATAAAGAAACTGAAGTACATTTCATAATTTTATATACTATAAACTATTGAATTTTTTATTATTTTTTGTATGATCTTCTATTTTATCACTATGCCTTTCTTATTTTGATTAATATATACATTAGCATGATAATATCTGTCAATTATCAAAATATTTCTATAATAGACGACATTAATATATGACGTAATAGCATCAAATAATCATAATCAGAATAAATACTAATCACAATAGTAAGAATATAGTTTAGCTGTAATGACTGAGACATTTCGAGTTCATTATTATCGCTTGGAATCTATATTCACATTCAGAAGTATCTAGTACTCTCCCTATTTACAAGACGGTATTATATGAATTATATCACATCCTCTTTATTGATAGAAAATGAACAGTATTACTCTGTCTTAAACGATTTTAATAATATTAATAAAGATATTTTTAACTACATAGATCTTATCTATTCAACTATTTTCTATAGTTAAATATAAAACGATATTAATCTCTCCATAAACACCTGCTTCCTTTTAATAGATCAAGGCAGTGATCATGTTTGGATAATTCTTGCTTATTTGCTCTAACAACTTTTAATCTCTGAGATGTACGGACTATTTTTTGTAATTCGCCGTTTATAGATGGCATTTTCTCTTCAAGTTCTATCGAGAAATTTAAAGAGGTTTGCCCTCCTGTCATCCTTAAATAAACTTCAGCCAGAATTTTGGAATCTAGTAAAGCCCCATGCAGTTTACGTTTAGTATTATCTATTTCATATCGATTGCATAGAGCATCTAAACTATTGCGTTTACCTGGAAATAGCTGGCGTGCTATAACCAGGCTATCGGTTATTTGACAGCACTCTTCTATCGTAGGTGCATACCTATTGAGGTTGCGTAGCTCATAGTTTAAAAAACCAATATCAAATGGTGCATTATGAATAATAAGCTCAGAACCACTTATAAACTCTAGTAATTTATTGGCAATCTTAGAAAAGTTAGGTTTATCTAACAAAAATTCATTACTAATCCCGTGAATGCTATATGCTTCAGGGGTAACAAGGCGATCCGGCTTAATATAAACATGAAAATTGCTTTTGGTTAAACGTCTATTAATTAACTCTACAGCACCAATTTCAATTATCTGATGCCCTTCATAATGACATCCATTTTTATTTATACCAGTAGTTTCGGTATCAAGGATAATCTGTCTAGTCTTTATCATATCTATAATACCATTATCTGATATCTTATAATCTTGACTAACGATCAGTATATAAGAAGTGCCAAAAATATTAATATTTTATCTATGTTTATTGGGTTGTTCATCTAAATTAAGCAGGGATATAACGTGCTATGCTGCCATACACAACATAAGAATACAATGATAACGGTACTACTATAACACAAGCAAGAGGATACACTGAATAGAAATAATTATTGACCTAGTAAAGTTAACATACCCATAATTTCGTGGTATCGTCTAATTATAGGAAGTATTCTATCAAAGTTTTGCATAGTGCTTTGTTTATCAGAAACAGTATCCAGATAAATATTAAAAATAAGAGTTGATCTGCACAATAACAACTGTTGCCATTTCTAACCTAGAGATAGAAATCATCTAATTATATCACATATCTATTTTGGATTCATTATACTTGTTTATAAAAGTAATATGTATATTAAGCAATAAGTAGTCATATTTCAGAAACAAGACCAGGCTATTCCTTTTAAATATATATTTTGTATTTCTTTGGTAAGATATAGATAGGTTATGAACAAATATTGATAAAAAAATTGACAAATTACTTCTTATGCATGCACTTTTAATCAAGTATTATTGATAAATAAAAATCATTTTTGCCTTTTAAAATATATTAAATATCTCTGCAAATATTCGAATAACTCTGTAAAGATAATCCTCGACTTAAAAACTAATAGAGCACTTAATAAGAGGAACAAAAAATTAAGAAAAATATGAATTTTTATTCATCATCTTGTACTCTATATAAGGTCAAGGTATTGTTTATTTTAATAACATAAAAGATGTTTTTAACTCTTTTCTTGAATAAATACTAAATATCAAGAAGAGTGTAATAATCATAGATAGAATATTTTTAGTATTCGTGCCACTAAGGCAGTGCAGGATGCTTCATGTATTAACTAAAATATTATCACTTAAAGAGGAGGCAACAAGAATGAATAATATATAAAAAATACATAAATAAATAAATGAAGCATATACTGTAATAAACACCATAACATTCTTTTGCTTCTTACCAATTATATCTGAATATGCACACAAAGCTGATTATTTATGTGGTCCAAGCCAACACTTAATGAATCTAAAAATAGTGTAGTAAATCTAAGCTAAAAATTATAGATTAGTCGTTAACATTGACTATTCACACTATATTCTTAGCTAAGATAAACATGAAATTACGGTATAGCACGTGAAATGTACTACACCTATTTATCATTTGAGATGAATTATAGAGCACTGGTTGTTGCAGGAAATTATAAAACAGATATTACTTTAAAAGAATGATCCATCTCTAATCGAGATGATAATATCATCTATCAACTCAATCAGTTTATTAGGTCATGCGATCATTCATTTTGCCAGAAAGTTTAGCACTATAATTGCTGGTCAATATTAAAATAAAAAAACAGTAAAAATAATCATATTAAATATCGGCAATATTTAGATAAAAAATAATCCTATATCCAGTATTCATACTAAATAATAGTGATATCTCGAATTAATATTTTCTATTAATCAGATTGATTTATAGGATCTGATAAATCTTAGATAGATAAAATGCTAGTTTTATCACAGCTGTTCATACAATGATAAGATGCAAGTTTTAAAAATTCTATATCGATATCTCGTCACGAGAATACCTAAAAGGATGACACGAGTATGCCTTATTCAATGCAGTTCTTTCTATAGCAATAATAAATCAGGAATTCATCAATTTATTTTTATTTTACATTGAATTTTATATCCTGTAATTCTCAACATATGCTATTGCTCATATTAAAAATGCAAGAGAATCACCATAAACATTAAATCCTAAGCAATCTATAATTATATAAAATTGCGGATACTTGCAAGATCACAATAAGAATACTATTTTGTTATTATAAATTAGTTAATAAATCATATTTTCCATTGACAGCATGCATGCAAAACCACTACTCAAATTCATATCACAATATTTTATAAAAGATAAAATGGTTATAAAAACATTGCCATGATATGAATCATGAGAGCTCACTAGGACAGGTATATCTTATGAATCAAAATCTGCTAGTCACTAAGCGTAACGGAAGCAAAGAACGGATAAATATTGATAAGATTCATCGTGTTCTAGATTGGGCAGCGGCAGGTCTTCATAATATCTCAATTTCTCAGGTAGAATTGCGTTCTCAAATTCAATTGTATGACGGAATCCGTACTTCTGATATACATGAAACTATTATCAAGGCCTCCGCAGACCTGATTTCGGATAAAGTACCAGACTATCAATACCTATCAGCTCGTTTAGCTATTTTCCATCTACGTAAAAAAGCATACGGTCAGTTTACACCGCCTAAATTATATGATCATGTATCAAAAATGGTCAAAATGGAAAAATATGATAAAAATCTTCTCGAGTATTACTCTCCAAAAGATTTTGAGCAAATGGATAATATGATAAATCATTGGCGTGATATGAATTTTTCATATGCTGCCGTGAAACAGTTGGAAGGAAAATATCTGGTCCAAAATAGAGTCTCTGGAGAGATATATGAGAGCGCACAATTTTTGTATATTCTAATTGCTGCATGCCTGTTTTATAAATATTCACATGACACTCGTTTAGATTACATACAACGCTTCTATGATGCAGTATCTACATTTAAGATATCACTACCAACACCTATTATGTCTGGCGTTCGCACCCCAACTCGTCAATTTAGCTCTTGTGTGCTTATTGAGTGTGGAGATAGTTTAAATTCTATCAATGCGACCGCCAGCACTATTGTAAAATATGTTTCGCAAAGAGCAGGGATCGGAATAAACGCTGGTCGCATACGTGCTTTAGGTAGTCCAATACGATGTGGTGAAGCCTTCCATACTGGATGTATTCCGTTCTACAAACATTTCCAAACTGCGGTAAAATCATGCTCCCAAGGCGGTGTGCGCGGTGGTGCAGCAACATTATTTTATCCATTTTGGCATCTAGAAATCGAAAGTCTTCTCGTACTTAAAAATAACCGTGGCATTGAAGGAAACCGTGTACGTCATATAGACTACGGCGTTCAACTAAACAGGCTAATGTATCAGCGCTTAATAAAGGGTGGATATATTACTCTGTTTAGTCCATCTGATGTTCCAGGATTGTATGATTCCTTCTTCGCAGATCAGGATAAATTCGAACGTCTGTATATAGGATATGAAGCAGATATAAATATCCGTAAGAAAACAGTGAAAGCAGTAGAACTGTTCTCACTTATGATGCAAGAACGAGCATCAACCGGTCGTATCTACATACAACACGTTGATCACTGTAATACCCACAGCCCGTTTGATTCAACCATAGCACCAGTGCGTCAATCAAATCTATGCCTAGAAATCGTATTACCTACTAATCCATTGCAAGATATTAATGATAAAAATGGAGAAATAGCTTTATGTACATTATCGGCTTTTAATCTTGGCGCAATCAATTCAATTGAAGATTTGGAGGAACTTTCAATCCTTGCAGTTCGCGCACTTGATGCTTTGCTAGATTATCAAGACTATCCTACTATAGCAGCTAAGAATGGTGCAATGGGTCGTCGTACCTTAGGCATCGGAGTGATTAACTACGCTTACTATTTGGCAAAAAACGATATGCGGTATTCGGATGGGAGTGCTAACAATCTGACTCATAAAACATTTGAAGCTATGCAGTATTACCTGCTAAAAGCATCTAATGATATTGCTAAAGAAAAAGGCGCTTGCCCATGGTTTAATGAAACCACATATGCGCAAGGTATATTACCAATAGACACGTACAAAAAAGATTTAGACACTATTTGCAAGGAACCTCTACATTATGATTGGGAAACTTTACGTATAGATATAAAACGTTATGGCCTTCGTAACTCAACTCTCTCTGCCCTTATGCCTTCTGAAACCTCTTCACAGATTTCTAATGCAACAAACGGTATTGAGCCGCCACGCGGTTATGTTAGCATTAAAGCTTCAAAGGATGGTATCCTGCGTCAAGTAGTACCTGAATATGAAAATTTGAAAAATAAATATGAACTGCTGTGGGAGATACCAAATAACAATGGTTATTTACAACTAATCGGTCTGATGCAAAAGTTCATTGATCAATCTATATCGGCGAACACTAACTACGATCCCTCTCGTTTTCCATATGGGAAAATTCCTATGAAACAGCTATTAACAGACTTGCTCACAGCCTATAAATTTGGAGTTAAGACACTATATTATCATAACACACGTGATGGTGCAGGAGATATACAAGATGACTCTAGGATTGGCAAAAAAGACGATAACTGCGAAAGTGGTGCTTGCAAGATTTAACACAACTAATACATCTTGGTCTATAAAAAATAGACATTAATACCTATAGCTTTTAGATTAAAAGATACAGGGAAATGGGATTACGTTTTATGGCTTATACTACATTTTCACAAAATAGAAATAATCAATTGCTTGAACCTATGTTCTTCGGTCAGTCGGTTAACGTATCTCGTTATGATCAGCAAAAACATGAAATATTTGAGAAACTAATCGAAAAACAGCTCTCATTCTTTTGGCGTCCTGAAGAAATTGACGTTTCTCGTGATCGTATTGACTATCAGTCGCTACCAGAACACGAAAAACATATTTTTATAAGCAACCTTAAATACCAGACGTTACTAGATTCTATTCAAGGCCGCAGCCCTAATGTGGCATTACTCCCCCTTAACTCGATTCCTGAGTTGGAGACTTGGATTGAAACCTGGTCATTTTACGAAACTATTCACTCACGATCCTACACACATATTATCCGTAATATTGTCAATAATCCGGCTACAATATTTGACGATATTGTTATTAATACAGAGATCGTCAAACGTGCAACAGATATTTCCCGCTACTACGATGACCTGATCAAAATGAGTAGTTACTGGCATATATTAGGCGAAGGCAATCATCAGGTTAATGGCAAAAATATCAGTATTAACCTACATTCTTTAAAGAGACAGCTTTATTTGTGTCTAATGAGTGTTAATGCGCTGGAAGCGATTCGTTTCTACGTAAGCTTTGCATGTTCTTTTGCTTTTGCAGAACGCGAACTAATGGAAGGTAATGCAAAAATAATTAAACTTATCGCGCGTGATGAAGCATTACACCTAACAGGTACTCAACATATTCTAGCTCTGATGCGCTCAGGTCTAGATGATCCCGAGATGGCTGTAGTGGCTGTTGAATGCGAACAACAATGTTATGACCTGTTTGTATTAGCTGCGGAGCAAGAAAAAGAATGGGCAGCTTACCTCTTCCGTGATGGATCAATGATTGGCTTAAACGAAGACATTCTATGTCAATACGTTGAGTATATCACAAATATCCGTATGCATTCAGTTGGCTTGGATCTTCCATTTCCATCATGTTCCAACCCAATACCCTGGATCAACGCATGGCTAGTATCTGATAACGTTCAGGTAGCGCCACAAGAATCTGAAGTAAGCTCTTATCTAGTTGGTCAAATTGACTCTGAAATCAACGTTGCTGATCTGAGCTATTTTAAACTATAAATAAGATTATTATATATTCGTAAAAGATAACATCGATAACCGTTCTCTGGTATCCAGATAGGAAAATATAATATAAAAATTAGTATAACCTAATTAAAATAGAAATAATATCACAGATACTAATCATGAATAGTTCTAGAGAACTATAATGTATCTGTACAAAACTATGTAATCAAAATTATGATACCTTTATCAATAAATGCTTAAAATCTTTTGATATTAATAGATAATTATATACATTGTTCTGTAATGTTTCTTTTATTATCATAAATATCCTATATAGTAAGGGATACTATTTATTAATTTAATCTACTGATATATTAGCTATGATCATCTTTCATCTAGCAACACATGCATCTCTGCACAGAAGAGACAGCATGCTTTGATTAAATAAATGGAAGGTCACTACTCTAATTGAAGACATACTTATAAAGTATATTATAATTGAGAGTACAGAACTAATCTCTTTATTGGATAAGCTATTTAATGTTTTATATTCTATGCTTGCTATTTAGTGGTATCATATGTATAGCAGTATGATGATTAGATTTTTCTAAACTTTTATTAATTCAGGAAAAACAATATAAAATTAATTTTTAGAATAAAGAATATTAATAAATAGAATTATAAAGTGTTATAATATAAAAACTCTAACATTTTTCATGATTAGTTGCAGCAACTAATATTAATCTATATTGTTTTGGACATTATTGAGAATCTTACGGCCTGAGCAATTTGCTCGGGTACAAACGGCAATATATCCCCACCATAAAGAGCTACTTGTTTTACCAAAGATGAAGAGACAAAAGACCATTCTTTTGATGAGATCATAAAGAGTGTTTCAAGATTAGGCATTAAATCTCGATTCATATGAGCAAGCTGCATTTCATGCTCAAAATCCGATACTGCTCTTAACCCTCTTACCAAGATATGAACATTTTGATCATGAGCAAAATGCACGATTAAATTACTAAACCCTAAAACTTCTACGTTAGGTAAATGCGTAGTGATATTTGTTGCCAAAGCTACACGCTCTTCCAATCTAAATAGATTTTTTTTGCTGGGGCTAGCTGCAACAGCTAATATTAAACGTTCAAACATGCTTGCTGCACGAGTTACTAGGTCTAAATGGCCATTTGTGATAGGATCGAACGTTCCGGGATAGATAGCGCTTTTCCCCATATCTTATCTTCTCATTTTATTTTTTGTAAGATGGGCTCAAGAAAGTATAGAATATTTTGCAGGGAACCTTTATTCCTGTTCAGCACCTCTATAGCATAGCGCCCATGTTGACGTCTGCATTCCTTATCTAGAAGTAAAGTAGTCACTTCTTTTACTAAAGATGCTGTATCCCTGATAATAATTAAACCATTAGCCTGCTCTAGCTTTGAACATATTTCTCTAAAATTAATGGTATGTGGGCCCATTAAGACAGGAATAGCATATGCAGATGGCTCTAATGGATTATGTCCTCCTTGTTCAACAAGACTACCGCCTACAAATGCAAGGTCAGCTACTCCATAGAGTAACATCAATTCACCCATAGTATTTCCAATTATTACTTGAGTTTTAGGGGATGGTCTATTACCTGATGACCGAGTTACATAGGAGAGGCCAGCACCCCTTGTTAGTTCGATAACATCGTCAAAACGTTCAGGATGGCGGGGAACTAGAATAAGCAATAGATCAGTAAAGCGATTTAAAAGTTGTTTATGAGCTTCTATTAAAATTTTTTCTTCGCCTTTATGAGTGCTAGTTGCTATCCATACTGGACAATTCAATCCCCACTTATGTCGCAACCTGACTGCCTTAGCGGCAAGATCAGGGGTAACAGAAATCTCGAATTTTAAATTACCAGTGATAGATAATTGTGAACGTAATACACCCAGAGAGAGAAAACGCTCGGCATCGGCTTCATTCTGAGCACAAATTAAAGTAATACGGCGGACCGTATCACTAATTAAGCTGTAAATTCTAGAGTATCTTTTAGCAGATAATGCTGATAAGCGAGCATTTACAATTACTAGAGGAATTTGACGTTTGCTAAGCTCTATAATGAGATTAGGCCAAATTTCAGTTTCCATAATTAGAACTAATCTGGGATTAAATTGCTCCAGGAAACGGTTTATGGAGCCGGGTAAATCATAAGGTAGATAGACATGTTGCACTTCTTGATTAAACAAAGATTGTATACGCTCAGAACCAGTTGGAGTCATAGTTGTAATAGTTAGAGGAAATGTTGGATAGCGACAGAGCAATTCCTTCACTAAAGGTATAGCAGCGAATATTTCTCCTACAGAAACCAAATGTAGCATAATTCCGCCTGATAACATTTTTTTTGAACAGAAGCCATAACGCTCCGCCCAACGCTTTCTATAAGCAGGATCCTTGGAACCACGCATCCATAATTTAATCCAAATTAGTGGCTGTATTATGTAAAACAGTATAGTATACAGTCTCTGTAGAATACGGGGTTTATATAGTAAAGGCACTTTAGTAAAAGATTCCAAATATTTAAAAATATAGAGATATGATACAAAATAATCCTAACAAACATCAATAAAGATATTTTTAGTTATTCAATATAGTAGAAAACTACTGGAATGGTTAATATTTAAGATCTATTAATACAGTATTATTATCAATTACATATCTTAATGCGTAATTTATGGATAAAATCATCTATGTCTTGTTAGATATGCTCTGCAGAAGTAAGAATTCCTCATATTAGTTATATTAAAACTTGAGATTTAATTAATCATTAATTCTTAGTAATTAAATACCAATACTTTTTTAATATGTAAAATTTTTATAAGATCTCATAAAGATCTACTAATAATAGCGTCCATAATTATAAATGGAGAATTAACAATAAGTGTTAATAACCTATTTCTGAATATAATGTGTATTATAATGCATTCTATATATCTAAAAATAAAAGCATAACACTAGGAAATCCAAACACCATTTGATTAATATATAAAAAATCATATTAGGATCTTCATTATGAGCAATTCCTTACTCATGCCCTTTAGACTTCCACCGTTCTCTAATATTAAATATACAGAAATAGTGCCGGCAGTAAGCATCTTGCTAGCAGATTGTCGTGATGTAATAGAAAAGATAGTTGCACAAACAGAACCATTTACTTGGGACAACCTATGCCAACCACTTAATGAAAAAGAGGACCGTTTAAACCGTATATTTTCTCTAGTAAATCATCTAAATTCTGTAAAAAAAACCTCAGAAATACGAGAAGCCTACGAGCAGTGTTTACATTTGCTTTCAGAATATAAGGCTTGGTCAGGGCAACACGAGGATTTATATAAAGCCTATATCAACCTCAAAAACAGCGAGATATTTACAAGATTAACTAAAGCACAGAAAAAAGCAGTAGAACTTTCACTGCAAAATTTTAAACTATCTGGTGTCGGTCTGCTAACAGAAAAAAAACAGCGCCTTGCTAAAATTATGATTAGGCTCTCCGAACTTGATTCAATATTTAGCAATAACGTGCTTGATGCTACCATGGGCTGGAATAAGCTTATTACCAATGAGGAGGATCTTGCAGGTCTCACAGAGAGCTATAAGAATATAGCAAAAATACTAGCAGAATCTAAGTCAAAAAAGGGCTGGCTAATTACTTTGGACGCACCTAGTTATCTAAATATTATGACTCATGCGGATAACCAGCTACTGCGTCATGAGATATATCAAGCATTTAACACGCGCGCATCTGATCAAGGTCCTCATGCAGGTAAGTGGGACAATAGTAATATTATAGACGAAACTCTACATTTACGCCATGAAATGGCCCAGATTCTATGCTTTAAGTCTTATGCTGATAAATCATTAGTGAAAAAAATGGCTAAAAATCCACAGCAAGTACTTAGATTCCTTAATGATTTGACACAGAGAATGTACTATCAGGGGACAAAGGAATTAGCTAAACTACTTTCATATACAAAAAAGTACTACAATCTAAAAACGCTTAAACCATGGGATATCATATACTACAGCAATAAACATAAAGCACAGCTTTATTCCATTAGCGAAGAACAAATACGTCCCTATTTCCCCGGAAATAGAGTATTAAATGGATTGTTTAAGATAACTCACCTGATTTATGGTATCACCACAAAAGAACGCTATAATGTAGAAGTATGGGACCCTCATATCCGATTCTTCGATCTTTATAATGCTAAGAATGAATTATGCGGTAGTTTTTATCTTGACCTATATACACGTGAAAATAAATGTGGTGGTGCGTGGATGGATAACTGCGTCGGGCGGATGCGCCGTGCCGATGGTAGCGTGCAAAATCCAGTTGCTTATTTAACTTGTAATTTTAATCCTCCAATAGGAGATATACCTTCTTTATTGACTCACAGAGAAGTCACTACATTATTCCACGAATTTGGCCACTGTTTACACCATATCCTTACTACGATCGAAATATCTGATGTATCTGGCATTAATGGAGTACCGTGGGATGCCGTGGAACTATCAAGCCAATTTATGGAAAACTGGTGCTGGGAGCCAAAAGCTTTAGCATTTATATCAGGTCATTACGAGACTGATGAGCCAATCCCAAAAGAAATTTTAAATAAAATACTCATATCTAAAAATTATCAGAAAGCACTTTTTATTCTGCGTCAAATAGAACTTGGGATGCTTGACTTCCGTCTGCATAAAGAATTTGATCCTGCAAAAGGTCCGCGTATTGTAGAAATTACCAAAGAGGTTAAAGAAATGATCGCTGTAATACCCTCAAAAGATTGGGAGCGACCTCTTCATACTTTTAACCATATCTTTTCTGGTGGATATGCAGCAGGTTATTATAGCTATCTTTGGGCAGAAGTACTCTCTGCAGATGCCTTTTCACGTTTTAAAGAAGAAGGTATTTTTAACCCAGATACTGGTCGTTTATTTCTCGATGAGATCCTATCGCAAGGCGGATCTGATGATCCAATGAATTTATTTAAGAAATTTCGTGGTCGTGAGCCTAGAATTGATGTAATGTTGACTCATTATAGTATGAAATAGTAGTAATTTAATCTTCATACTAGAGAAGAAAAAATATAAATAATACCTATACGATTGAATTAAGGAAGAAAATGGTAATTATTGCATATTATTGAAGAAATTACGACTTTCTGATATTGATATCAGAACGATCTAGGATGTAATCCAATAAATAGATTCAAGATAAGATAAATTATACAGTATCTAGTATCTATACTATAGCATTACGTCAAAATATATTAAAAGATTCTGAAGAGCTGATGCATAGGAACAAAAGCTATAGAAAAAATTAAATGTAATAGTATATAACCAAACTTATATAGAAAATGATGGTATTCTAGATAAAACTGCAGAAATAAATGTAAGCGCAGTTGAAATGCACAAGTATCATGCTTAAACGAGAAATTATGTAAGTTTTAGTAATTTACTATTATTTATAACAAAGTTTATTGTGCTACTTACATAAGTAGTGTTTTTATCTAAAAATAGTTTGAAGATACCTTGAAAAGGTATACATAGATTCATTCTATACATACTTTAGCATTACTAAATTAAAATAAAAGTTATTAGTCTAGATTATATTAAGTAAATAAAAAACAAGTACTGCGCAAGTTACTGAAAATAAGTTGTTTAATCATTATCAAAATTATTTTAATTTTCATATACCATGACTAAAACTATTGTTTAGATAATCAGCTCCTAATATTAGGATAATCCTATATTATTTGCATATTAATTATTTTATATGATATTCCAGAAGTTAATAAATTTTATAAATAGAACTATTCAAAGGATGTATTTTTTATGCTTGCAGTTAATTTCTAATAGAATAAAATATTTATCCTTAACGAACTAACATTTACAGAAAATATTAAAGTTAAATATAAAATATCAAGTACTTGAAATTATTTCAAATATTAAAAATATTTATGCACAGCAATTTATGACCTATATCTTAATCTAAAGATCTTTGTATATATACTGAAGGAATGTATATTTTAGCAGAATTTTCTACAATAGTCATTAGACTTGAATAGCAGCTAATTTATTTTATCATTTTGATATACGCTATTTTCAAATGATTTTGATCTCAAAAAAATAAAAAGAAATACTATATATTATTGTGCATAACAAAGATGATTTTGTAATCAAAATTACTTATATGATAAGATCAAATGTTTTTGATCGACCAATCTTAGTAAGATTACTAGAATAATTTTATGATTCTAAACATAATTATTTGAGCAAAATAATCTTAAAATTATATAAATGTCTGTAACTAAACAGTTTTCTTATACAATCAAATTTGATAAAACAACATTCTATTCTTTATTCTCATAGTTGATGATTTTGTTAAATAAATATAGCCAATTAATTTATAATTAGATAGTTCTTAACAATCAGATAATATCTGATTGTTTTAGAAATAACTATTGACTGCTATATATATTATGAATTATAAGCACGAATGTAGTGCTAGCTAAATTTGTGCTTATATGAGAATACTTTTTATTTAAAAGTATTATCTGAAAAATACTTCTCTTATTCTGGACTACTCAATACTAGATGATCATACTTACTTTAAATACAGGCATGGAAATTCATCATCAAATTTATACAGGAGAAGTTGTTACTTAAATCCTTTATCTTTCTTAATAAAATCATAAGCAGCCTGAATATCTTGGACTTTTTGCTTGGCCATTTCCATCATTTCAGATGGTAAACCTTTTGCAACCAGCTTATCTGGATGATGCTCATTCATCAGCTTACGATATGCCTTTTTTATCGTCATAACGTTGTCATCAGGATTTAAACCTAGAACTTTATAGGCATCTAATACCGTAGGAGTTCCCCGATCTTGAGCGCCGCCGTATCCATACCTCTTTTGCCGGCTACTAAACTGTTTTCCACCTTCCATCATACTGATGAACTGATCGAACTTAATACGTGAAAACCCGAGCTCTTCAGCAATCACATATAAAACTGCTCGTTCATTAGGATGTAGTGATCCATCAGCAAATGCTGCTTGTAGCTGAATTTCTAAAAATATACTAATCAAATCTATACTATTAAAACATATACTACGTAATTCTTGAATTTTTTTACGAAGTATAAAATCAGATTGCTTACCTTCACGAAACGCTTGCTGCGCAGATGTTCTAGCGGCGCCATGCAGATGCATCTGTTCCATTAGATCACTAGCAACGTGAATATCAGCTTCAGTCACTCGCCCTTTGGACTTGGTAAGGTGTCCCATAACCTGAAATGTGGTGTCAAAGAAAAGAGCTTGTCTATGATCCCTCGTAGAGAAGAAATCTCTATTTTTCGCTTGACGAGATTCATCAATTATATTTCCAATAATAAAACCTAATAAAGCACCCCAAAAACCAGTGCCTAATATCATACTAATAACTACTCCGATGAATTTACCCCAACAATGCATATTGTCCTCAATTGATCATGCCGTGGGACAGAATTTTTATTCATAATACAATAAAATGAGGAATTTTTGAAGAGATAAAAATTGAATGACATATGGGTAGGATTTCAATTTCATACAGATGATCCTCACTTATCTTATCATTCAAATACGCAAAATAATCACAACAATTCTTATTTAGTGATGCCGAATCCTAGCAGTATCACTAGGATAAGTATGATATAAAATATTGTTGCATTATAAGTGCAACACAGCCTTTATGTATTCTTCAAAATATTATAGTTATCTCCAGATATTAATGTACTAGTAAGATATTACATCATGAGACATTTATCTTTCTAGACTTATAATATGTTTCATAATAAATGAGCAACAAGATTTTTTCATAAAGGATTATAGCCATAAACTTACAGATAAACTTAGAACACCATGACCCTTGAATTATAAATTAATATCCTACTAATTCAGTACGTATATTATTCTTAATACAAGCTCGGTAATTTTACCGATTCAGATAATTTTATACATATCACTATTAAGTTTAATATGTAATTAATGTTACTATAGTATCTTTTCGTTAGAATCATACTAATTAATGTTTAATTATCTTTGTAAAAAACTGTATTATCTGCACATAACTGCCAAATATTTTTTGTCGAAATATGTTGTGATTTTATTCTCATATTTGCGATATTTGAATTACTACCAAAAACAGTTTATTAAAACAGTGCAGAAATTTAATATTAAAACTTTTAAAATCTTTAAAAGATTAAAGTTATTACTAAACGATTAAAAAAGAATTACAATCATATTCATAATTAATATTATATTAATTTATTACATAGTTATCTTCAATGGTAAGAAAATATATTCTGCAGAAAAATATTATACTCTCATATTCTTATAAAGACGAATTCAGGAGATATAAACTCAATAATTTTTTATTGCCTACATACTACTTTATAAGAAAATTAATTCTGTTTATGAGTAAAATTGAGATAATATATTAAAAAATTATATTTCAATCTAGTTATGGAGTCTGATAAAGTTTATTTATTAAACAAAGCTATTTAAAGAATGATATAATAAAATATTTACTACATGATTCTGCTAATAATGGAAATTAATAAAACTATATATAAAAAGAATATTCCAAAATTGGTCGCGGCGCTATTTTTTTTGCTACTGTACAATACAAGCGTTCTAGCGGATCTTTCTGAACAATGCTTAAATGAACTACCTATCCATGACAAACCGCTGGTGTCAGACAATCCAAGTCATTTACCAATATATGTACAGGCTGATAAAATTAATATCAACTACCCTGATAATATCGTTTTTAGCGGTAATGTGCGCATAGATCAGGGCAGTCTTACTCTTACAGCAGATCAGGTCAAGCTCGAACAGGAATTTCTCGAAGATAAATACAATCCAGTACGCACGCTAACCGCTACTGGTAGCGTGAATTACTCAGATAATAATGTGCAAATAAAAGGTTCTCATTCTTGGTCTAATTTAAATAATAAAAACACCAAGGTATGGGAAAGTACTTATCAGTTTTTAGGGCGTCAAGGTCGTGGAACAACTGATATCATACAAACCTGCCCTAGAAACCGATATGCTATTCTGGAAAATGGGACTTTTACCTCATGTTTGCCAGGTGATAATAGTTGGAGCGTATCTGGTGCTAAAATTATTCAGGATCATAAAGAAGAAGTAGCTGAAATTTGGGATGCACAATTTAAGATTGGCCCAGTACCAATATTTTATAGCCCATATCTTCGGTTGCCTGTTGGCAATAAACGTCGCTCAGGTTTTCTGATACCCAGTAGCAAATACTCTAGTACTGGTGGGCTTGAGGTTAGCCTACCGTGGTACTGGAGTATAGGATCATATATAGATGCAACAATCACACCTCGCTACATAGTAGAACGTGGTTTACAAGTGCAGAATGAATTACGTTACTTGAGCTTTGTTGGTGCAGGTTTAATAGAGTTTGATTGGTTAAACAATGATAAGCAGTACACAAACAATAAGTTAGAAAAAAATAACATAAATACCCATAAAGAGGATAATAAAAAACGTTGGCTATTCTACTGGAATCATAAAGGTGTCATGGATCATGTATGGCATTTCAATGTCGACTATACTAAAGTTAGCGATCCTCATTACTTTAATGATGTATATTCTACCCATGGATCTAGCGCCGATGGCTATTCTACACAAAAATTTTTCCTGGGATACGCGAATCAAAATTGGAGCGCTAGCTTGTCGACTAAACAATTTCAAATTTTTACTGATGCGGGTCATTCTAATTCATATCTGGTAGAGCCTCAGGTAGATCTTAATTACCAAACAAATAATCTCGGTCCCTTTCAAATAAATTTATACGCTCAAACAGTTAAATTTAAAAATAAAAGCATTAATCAAATAGAGGCTAATCGTTATCATTTTGAACCAACTGTAGATATAAATTGGCATAAAAGTTGGATTGATTTAAATACTGAAACTAAGTTCATGGTAACACGATATGAACAAATTATACCCAAAAATTATTATATAAATCACCCAAGAGCCGTTCATCTCAGTAGTTCTATTAACAGGGTAATACCTGAATTTAAAATAGATAGTAAAATTATCTTAAACCGAAATACAGATTGGAATTCTAGTTGTATTCAAACCCTGGAGCCACATGTTCAATACTTGTACATTCCTTATCGAGATCAAAGCAATATCGGAATTTACGATTCCACGCTGCTACAAATGGATTATACGGGCCTATTCAGAGATCGTATATATAGCGGTCTTGATCGCATAGCGTCTGCTAATCAAATATCTACTGGGCTTACAACTAGGATTTATGATGATAAGCTAATTGAACGCTTTAATGCATCTCTTGGGCAGATTTACTCTTTCAAACACGGACCACATGGAGGCGGTGATTCTATATTTACGGATAAAGATAAGAAGACTGGTAACTTAGTATGGGCAAGTGATGCATACTGGAAAATCAGTGACTTATGGGATATACGTGATAGCCTGCAATATGATACTCATTTCAATAATATAGCGCTGGGGGATGTATCAATTGAATGTAGAAACGATGCTAAAACTATGATTCAATTGAACTATCGTTATGCTAGTCCTGAATACTTAATAGCAATAATCCCACAGTATCGATCTAACGATCTATATAATCAAGGTATTAGTCAAGTTGGTGCTGTAGGCAGTTTTCCAGCTACTAAAAAACTTGCATTGTTTGGAGGGTGCTACTACGATACAAAAGCTAAGCAGACAGTTAATACTTTAGTTGGTCTGCAGTATAATACCTGCTGCTGGTCTGCTAGCATGAACTATGAACGTAAAATTACCTCGTGGGACTGTGGTATATCTGAGCCAACCAGTAAGTTTGATAATAAATTATCCTTTAATTTTAGACTAAATGGATTTGGAAATAAATATGACATAGATGCTAATAAAATACTGGAAAGAGGTATTCTTCCTTATCAAAGATTTTTCTAATATTATGAAATTTTGCGTTCTAAAAATTGCTCAGTTGAAAATAATTGAGTAAACCAGAGCTGTATTTACTGGAATCAATTCATATTAAAAATAGGAAAGTCATGAAAAAATGGAGCATTCTGATACTAAGTATGACATTATTTGGTCATACTGCTTCTGCAACCCCTCAAGTCGTTGATAAAATAGTAGCCATCATTAACAATGGTATTGTGCTAGAAAGTGACGTTAGTGGTCTATTGCACTCAGTAAAAATAAACCTATCTCAAAATAAAAGTAGATTATATGATGATAAAATCTTACGATACCAGATTCTAGAACATCTTATTATGAATAAGATCCAACTACAAATAGCACAAAAGATGGGTATTGATATCACTGATTCCGATATTAAGCAGACTATTATAAATATTACTCAGCAAAATAATATGTCAGTGCATCAAATGAGCAGTCGTTTAGCTGCCCGTGGCATTAGCTATAAAAAATATAGTGATCAGATCCGTGAAGAAATGTTGATTTCTACAGTACGCAATAAAGAAGTTAGTCGTCGATTCATCATCCTTCCGCAAGAAGTGGAAGACTTAGCAAAACAGATAAGCGCAGAGAATAAGGATAATATCGAGCTAAATCTTAGTCAAATTATTTTGCCAGCTACAAGCCCAACTTATAGCTCCTTGAATAATCCTTACCAAGATGCTGTTTGCTTAGTTAGTAAACTTAGAAAAGGTGAAGAATTCGGTAAAATGGTACTTAAATATTCAGCAGAATCTTATAATACCAAAATAGGTCAAATAGGATGGATTAAAATCCAGAGATTACCATTAGTCTTAGCAAATGCATTAAGAACAGCTGAAAAAAATGATATCATTGGTCCAATACGTTTAGGTGTTAGTTTATATATTTTTAAAATTAATGATATACGCAGCAAACCAAAAGATGTATATATCACAGAAGTCAATGCACGCCATATTCTATTGTGTCCATCTCCGGTTATGACTAATGATCAAGCACGACTTAGATTAGAAAAACTTGCTCAACAAATTAAAAATAAGACAATTACTTTTGATAAAGCTGCAAAAGAGATCTCTGAGGACTCCTTTTCCGCGTTCAAAGGTGGGAACTTAGGCTGGGTAATACCAACTTCTTACAATCCAGTCTTCCGTGATGCTTTAATAAAACTTAAAAAAGGCGAAATCAGCGTACCGATCTATACCGCTTTTTCTGGATGGCATTTAATTCAAGTACTAGATACTAGAACAGTTAAGCGCACCGAAGATGCTGAAAAAGATCAAGCATACCGCATATTGTTTAACCGTAAATTTAATCAAGAAGAGCAATCTTGGTTGCAGGAAAATAGAGCTAGTTCTTACGTAAAAATTATGGATAATTATAATATACTTAATTAAAATATTAATATCTCTTTCTAATCTTTAAAAGCATGTTTTATAGAAAAAGTGATGATAGGTTTATTTCATGATAATTTGATAGATTATGATTGATTTTTTATTTAAATATTGCTCGCAATGCAACAACTATTGTAATGCTACCAAAATTATATATAGAATAGAGCGTAGGTTAGTTACTCAGTGACTCAACAAAACAGCATCTCTCATATTCTGATTATGCTCCTAGTCTATAAATAATTACAATAAATACCAAAAACTTGTATTATACAATATTTTTGATGCAAATGTAGTATCATTTATTTATTAACTTACTTAATTTTATCACTAAAATTGAATAAACATTTGTTAGATATTTAGTATTATTAAATATCTTTATTATATTAAATCTTAGATCGAATTGTATGCTTTCTATATTATGTATATCTTATTTAATAAATCATACTCTAAATATTTAAATAATAAATTCGTAATATACCAAATATATAATATTTTCTGTGTATCTTATGAAAATTTTTTATTTATTACAGCAGGATTTTGAATATATCTTTCAAAGATATTAACAACACAGGTTAAAGAATAGTGTATGAGCGGATACATTATAAAAAAGACTGAAATAACTTTCTGGTAAATAATTTTATACTTTTTCTTAAAAAGAACTTAGAATTTTATTCTAAATGAAATATGGCAAAGATAGACAGATCTTGACAATTTTTTTAAAAGATCATTATGTAATAACTTTACTTATGATCAATTATATTATAAAAATTTTTGGAATACTACATGTATTTCTCGAAGAGAATTATATCATAAGCTTTACATAGTTCTTTTGCAAAATCTTTATCGTAGCAAATAGTTTTTCCTGGGCTATCAGATATCTTAGCTACAGGTTTGCCATTACACTCAACGAGTTTTATTACAATATTTAAAGGTTGTACATTAGGAATATCACAGGTCAAACATGTACCGATGCCAAAAGATAGATTAATGCGATTGTGAAAATAACAGTACAACTCCAAAGCCTTCTTTAGGTTAAGATTATCAGAGAAGACTAGAGTCTTAGTAATTGGATCAATACCTAGTTTCTGATAATGAGCTATCGCTTTCTCACCCCATGCTACTGGGTCGCCAGAGTCGTGTCGTAATCCTTGGTAAGTATTTGCAAAATGAAAGTTAAAATCACGCAGGAATGCATCCATTGTAATGCAATCTGTTAAAGCAATACTAAGTTGATCTGGATATTCAACCAGCCATGCTTCAAGAGCAGCACATTGACTATTCGCTAACACTGGGCAAATTTGTTGATGAGCTTGGAACCATTCATGAGCTTGAGTGCCCATCGGTGTAAGATGCAGCTCCCTGGCAAATTTGTAGTTGCTGGTCCCGACTAAATGTGGACAATCTATCTTCAAAGTTTCAATAATAGCGCGTTGTACATTATAAGAGAAACGACGACGTGTACCAAAATCAATAAGATTAAATCCCGAAAGATCAATATCACTACTGAGTTTTTTTAAATCTACAAGTTTTTTGCGAAGTTGAACTACTGCCATTTCAGGAGTTGCTGATGGAGTGCGATTATGATGAACCAATTCGCTAATCACAGCTAGCAGTGGTACTTCCCACATAATCACTTCACTCCAAGGACCGGCAATACGTATACTTAAATGACCATCTGCATTACAAAGATCAATATGCTCTGAGTTAAAGCGAAAGTTATATAGCCAATCTAGATAATCTTTCCTAAAAAAAGACAAAGAACTTAGGTAAGTATATTCTGCTTTACTCAGAACAATATTACTCATAAAAAGAATCTGCTGGAAAATATCATCAGCATAAATACCTAGTAGGTCCTGGTTACGGCACTGAAATTCTGCTACTACCGCAAGGTTAGGATAATTATGATAGACAGCTTGCTGCATATACAATTTGTAAGCATCTGTATCCAATAATGAAGTTAATATTGGGGAGTGATATTTTTGAATCATTATGTGTTCTTATATTCTAGTTAGGTATATTTCACACTCTATATTATTAAATAAATTTATAAATTATAATGAATATATTCTGATAATGAATCTTAATTACAGTAGATTAATTTTAATAAAAATAATTTTATAAAATTAAGGATTTACTAGTAAATAAATATATTGATATTAATCAATCTATAAACAATTTATTTTTATCTGTTTAATAACTAATATATGCATTTATAAAGTGCATAAATATAGCGATATACATATGAAATATATAATAAATCTAAATATACACTTAATAAATATCTCAGTCATGTATTAGTGATAGATAAGTTATGCTATCGGTCATAAAACACATGATAGCAATATAATTGAATATCTATGATTTAAATAGCCGTCAATATAACTGTTAAGAAATATTGCTCATATTATATCTACTTCATTGATTCGGCATAAAGTTATCATTGCAGTAAATATAGCTACTCAATATTTTCTTGTGAAACCATATATTTTTAATCTTATTTTATTTGATTTTTAATAGATAGCATTTAAAATCTTTAAATATTTTTATTACAAGATCTAGTAAAAAATATTTTTAAAAAAGTTTTAGGATATCAAAAGATATTATCTTGAGTAAGCACTCAACGAGTAAATTAGATCATATATTCAAGTAGTATATTCAGAGAAGACAATAGACAATAATAGAGTTTTTATACGTAATTATCCCTCTTAAGAATATCTATTAGTACTTATACAGAGATATCCATAAAATAGCAGAAATATTATTATCTAAACTTAAGGCATAACCAAAATGATCTTTTAAGGCATAAAATATATAATATCTTTATTATTAATTCATGAATTAGAGATATGAGAATGAGCAAGATAAAACCATGTGCGCTGTAATCTCTAAATACAGAATATTCTCCTCTTGGAGAGTACAATCACAGTATAGTATCTTTTCATAAAAATACTATACTGTGATTGATATTAACATAAAAGCATGCAGCTATTTAATAAATAAAACAATGGTAGTAGATAAGAACATATTACTCAGTACAGGAAAGCATGGTGTGTTATAATTCTGACATATTATATTGTATTCAAAATATACATTTATGAATATTTAATATTCATGCTTTTTTCTATGAATCTTTTAGCAAAATAAATAATCAAAATATCTTAATAGAGCGCAGGGCTTCCTTTTGGGCGTGTCTTAAAACGACGATGCATCCACATATACTGATCCGCAGATCGCAAAATTTCTTGCTCGATTACTTTATTCATAGCTGCAGCTGCTACTGTTTCATTATCTAGCGGAAAATTCTCCACACGCGGCTGAATCAGCATGGTATAGCCACTGCCATCTGCAGATCTAACAGTATTAAACGGTATCATTACTGGTTTGCTCATGCGCGCTAAAATATAGGTACCAATGGTAGTAGCTGTCTGTTCCACCGCAAACAAGGGAACAAATACGCTATTACGTGGGCCATAATCATGGTCTGGAGCATACCAGACAATTTCACTTTCTTTTAATGCCCGAATCATACCCTTCAGATTTTTGCGATCTAACATGTATTTATTGGAACGCAAACGCCCCCAAGTTTGAATCCAGTTAATCACTTTATTATTGTTAGGTCGATAAACGCCCACGCCGGGATTATGAACTCCGAAAATACGTGCACCTAACTCTAGTGTTAAAAAATGCAAACCTATTAGCATCACTCCTCGCGCTTCCTGTTTTGCGTGAATTATGTGCTCTAAACCTTTAGTGCGACACCAACGCTTAATTCTCCATGTAGGCCAAAACCAAGCCATCCCGGTTTCAATAAGACCCATACCAACAGACTCAAAATTTCTATCAACTATATCTTGACGCTCAGCCAATGACATTTCAGGAAAACAGAGTTCTAGATTACGTAAAGAAATTTTTACTCGGTATTGCATAAACTTCATGATAATTCTACCAAAATTTGTTCCCAATTTAAAAAGAGCAGGGTATGGTATAAGAACTACAATATATAAAATTAATAGCCCTAACCAGGTTAACCAGTATTTTGGATATAGTAGTGCACAATCGAATTTTGGGTAAATATTATTGTCAGTAATCACAGAAAAACTAGGACCTCACTTAATTAAGCAATACCATATTGTAATAGAAATAACAGCTCATGTGATAATATTACTTTATCTTAGTCTATTTGGAGTCTGAGCATGAAATTAAACCTACCTGATTTCCGTAAAGCTAAAATATTGGTTGCAGGTGACGTCATGCTAGATCGTTACTGGCATGGAACTACCAATCGGATCTCTCCAGAAGCACCAGTTCCTATAGTGACGGTACATGCTATTGAAGATCGCCCTGGAGGTGCTGCTAACGTGGCGTTAAACGCTGCCTATCTTGGTGCAAACGTACACTTGGTCGGTTTAAGCGGTATTGATGATGCGGCGAGAATACTGAAATCAAAGCTAAGTGAAGTTAACATTAAATATGATTTGATATCTGTACCAGAATATCCAACTATTACAAAACTGCGTGTTTTATCACGCAACCAACAGTTAATCCGTCTAGATTTTGAGAAAGTTTTTGATGGTATGACAGCTCAATCAATCTTCAAAAAAATTCAAAAAGCATTACCAGAATTAGGAGCATTAATTCTATCTGATTATGCTAAAGGTGCTTTAGGATCAGTTCAAAATATTATTCAATTAGCTCGAACAGCAAAAGTGCCTGTGCTAATTGATCCTAAAGGTATAAATTTTGAACGTTACCGTGGAGCTACTCTGATAACGCCCAATTTATGTGAATTTGAAGCAGTTGTTGGACAGTGTAAAAACGATAACGAGTTGATTACGCGTGGTTTGCAAATGATGCGCAGATTAGAATTGACAGCACTTTTGGTGACACGAGCCGAGCAGGGAATGACCTTACTGCAACACAAAAGACCTCCATTGCATATGGCAACGCAAGCAAAGGAAGTTTATGATGTTACCGGTGCAGGAGATACTGTTATCGGAGTGCTCTCATCTTGTATTGCTGCTGGATCATCTCTAGAAGAAGCCTGTTTATTAGCTAACTCTGGGGCTAGTTTAGTAATAGGTAAGCTAGGTACTTCTACGATTTCTCCGTTGGAACTTGGAAACTCTATTCATAAGTTCAGAGAACAAGATTCTGGTGTCATGAGAGAATGTGCACTAAAAGATTCAGTTGTCAATGCGAAGAAAAGAGGTGAAAAAGTAGTTATGACTAATGGAGTTTTTGATATTCTGCATGCAGGCCACGTTTCTTATCTTGCTAAAGCACGAAAGTTAGGAGATCGACTGATAGTAGCTGTAAATAGCGATGCATCAGCCAGGCGTCTCAAAGGTCCAGGGCGCCCTGTAAATAAGCTTGCACATCGCATGATTATGCTATCTGCATTAAAAGCGGTAGATTGGGTTATATCGTTTGAAGAGGATACACCACAACTCATCATCTCTGAAATTCTTCCTGACTTCCTGGTAAAAGGGGGAGATTATCATACGGAAGACATTGTTGGTAGCAAAGAAGTTATTGCAGCAGGTGGTAAAGTTTGCACAATAAACTTTGAAGAAGGTTGCTCAAGCAGCAATATAATTAAAAATATTCTTCAAAGTTGCCAGTAAAATAATTAAATACAAAATACAGCACAATTTAGAGATAGCATAAACAAGCACAGTCTTAGCATGTTATAAGAGTTATTATACTAAATTATTTATAAATCATAAATATATCTACTACGACTCTCATTGAATTTCACTGTTTATCTACCCAATATTTACTTTTGATAGTGCGATTATTACTAATTGTGCGCTGGATACTTTTCCTCATTTATATTAGCCGTAACCAGTATAACCCGAGATACTGATTTATAGAAATATTAAAAAATAATATATAAGTATATTTTGATATATATTTTATCTCTTTGTACGATTTCTCATGCTTTAAACTATGTTTAAGATAAAGATGCTTTCATAGGTTTATTATGCAACAAAAGATATAGAATCATTTAAAACTAAGACGTTGTTCTAATCAAGTATGTATTTTACATTATGATAATGTAATTATTCAAAGACCATTTTCTATGTCATCAGAGGATACTATGTATATTGATCTCATTCGGAGTGAACTGGGCGAAGCAGTAATCAAACTGCAAGATTTTATTAGTGATGATTCAAATATTTATTCTATTCAACGTGCTGCATTACTAATAGTGGATTCTTTGAAAAAAGGTGGTAAAGTTTTATCATGCGGCAACGGTGGTTCACATTGCGACGCAATGCATTTTGCTGAAGAATTGACAGGTCGTTATCGTGAAAATCGGCCTGGATATGCAGCCATTGCAATTTCAGATCCAAGCTATATATCCTGTGTTAGCAACGATCTGGGATACGACTACATTTTTTCTCGATACGTTCAAGCTGTAGGATGTGCAGGAGATGTGCTTCTTGGGATTTCTACTTCAGGAAACTCGAACAATATCATAAAAGCCATTGAAATGGCTCGCAATAAAGACATAAAAGTGATTGTATTGAGCGGTAAAGACGGAGGTAAGATTGCAAGTATAACAGATGTTGAAATACGTGTATCACACTTCGGTTATATTGACCGTATCCAGGAGATCCACATCAAAGTCATACATATACTGATTCAATTAATAGAACAAGAGATGGCTAAATAAGTTATTTCACTAAAATAGTTTCTGATAAACGATAATATCTATTATACATAACAGATATGTGATGGATATTTAATCATTTGATGCTATCAAATCAAGTATATTATATGCATAAAAGCATTACATAAATATTATTTTATAAGTAAGGTTATATTCTAATTTATTTTGATACCAAAAGTATTACCTTGATTGTAAAAACTCTAAAGGTAGCACATTGAATATTTCTTATATTGATATTTCAATAAAACTCTTACTTGATATGGCGAAAATTAACGCAAGAAAAGTCATCCAAGTCAAACCACCTATTCATAAAAATATTTTATCACTCTCTAGTGAACTATGTAATAGTGATTCACTACTTGTTGAAGTAATAGCATTATCTATTTATAGATTATGATGATCGATATCAATCTGATTAAAATTGTAATATAAAATAACAGTATCAGCTTTTACAATTTATAGCGCTTAATTTAAAGTGATGACTAGTACTCTATAAGATCGGGAATATTTAGGAAAAATCATTGTAATTTTATAATAATAACTGCTCTTTACTGTATTCAAGTAACTTCATACGAGTGAGTTTGAGTAATAATTCATATTAATCCAGAAATAAAATTTATGGTTTATATGCGAGTAGTTCAATAAACAGCGAGTCGCTTTGCTATATTTATATATTTAAAATGCATTTTATGAGTCCATAAGCATATTAAATGAATATAAAAGAGTACCTAGAGTTAAATTGCGTGCACAACCAATAAAACAACACTGAATCAAGTGAGAAAATTATGTCATATTTAGGCTTAAATAAAAGATTTGACTTCCGGAGAATAGGTAAGCAAGTTATTAAAACTGAACGTGAAGGACTCGCGCAACTAGAACAGTACATTAATGAAGACTTTAGTAAATCTTGCGAAGCAATCTTGAACTGTATGGGTAAAGTAGTAGTTATGGGGATGGGAAAATCTGGTCATATCGGTCGCAAAATTGCCGCAACATTTGCTAGCACAGGGACTCCTGCGTTCTTTGTGCATCCCGCTGAAGCAAATCATGGTGACCTCGGCATGGTTACTTCACATGATATTGTTTTAGCAATTTCTAACTCTGGAGAATCACACGAAATTAAAACATTGATACCTGTACTAAAACGTCAAGCAATAAAAATGATCTGTATGACTAATAAAGCGGATAGTTCTATTGGCAAAGTTACCGATATTCATTTGTGTGTCAAAGTATCACATGAAGCATGTCCATTAGGACTAGCCCCAACAGCAAGCACAACGGCAATACTGGCCATGGGGGATGCACTAGCCGTTGCACTTCTAAAGGCTCGTGGTTTTACTGCAAAAGATTTTGCTCTATCTCATCCGGGTGGTGCATTAGGCAGAAAACTGCTGTTACACGTAAGAGATATTATGCACACCGGAAATGAACTACCAAATGTTAGCCGCAATGCTTCATTACGTGATGCTCTTCTAGAGATTACTAGGAAAAAACTGGGATTAACGGTAATATGTGATGACCTAATGAAAATAGAAGGTATATTTACTGATGGAGATCTGAGACGAATTTTTGATCTAGGCATTGACTTAAATAATGCGAAAATTGCTGATGTAATGACATACGGCGGTATAAGAATTCACCCAAATGCTTTAGCAGTAGATGCATTAAACCTAATGCAGGTTCGTCATATCACTTCGCTTCTAGTTGCTAATGATGATCAACTGATTGGAGTAGTTCATATGCATGATATGCTGCGAGCTGGTGTAGTTTAATAGTTATGTCTTAAACAAAATTCAATATATAAACAAGCTTTTAATTTGGTATCGATTCATCTGATCTTACTCATAAAGCATGAGATAAGTATCATAAACTAACTAAGATGCAAAATAACTCAGCAGACATAAACTATTGATATATGCAGTATTTTAGCGATAAGTTCAGCTATTTTAGTATAACTAAAAACAAATGCTTGAATGCATAAAAATTATAGATTACTAGTGCAAAGTATTTGTCACTGAGATGCGAATATAAACTTATGTTAATACACAAAAGTAGCAAAAACTTCATGGAATATTTAGATACTTTTAAAATATTATAAATTCATCCAGCTTAAAATATTCGCAATCTAAACTTTTTTATTAGATTGCTTTCATAAGGCTAAAATATCTCAATTGGTAAACAATAGGAAAAATAGAATTTTTAATAGCAGTTTACACTCCTCCAAATTTCTTATGAAGCACTTAAATATGTGACAACTATTGCAGGTGAAATTAGTATAAGTGGGTAAATTGCGTCACCTTACACTACAAGTCGTAAGATCAACTATATTTAAGCCATGGGACTATAGGTATGTGTCAAACTAAGACCGGGTTTGTTTTGCTATTAACAGTACTTTCATCAATAATAATCGCTTGGAATCTTACGGAAAATCATTCTGATATCACTGAGTCTTATGTAAAAAACAAGGCACCTACATATCGTAGTCAAAATATCATAACTATAGTTTACGATCCTACTGGAAAAATAAGTTATAAGATAATAGCAAAAAATATGTATCATTATTCAGATGATAAAACCAGCTGGTTCAGTCAACCGATCCTAATAACCTATGATCAAGACACACAGCCAACTTGGTCTATTCGAGCAGATAAGGCAAAGATTATTGATAATCATATGCTTTATCTACATGGAAGTGTAGAAGCGAATAGTTTACTCCAGATATCTCAATTAAAAAAAATTACTGCCGATAATGTGCACCTAAATCTGGTCACTCAGGATATTAGTGCTGATCATGCAGTAACTGTTTATGGATCAAATTTTACATCTAGTGGTCTAAAAATGCGCGGAAATATGCAAGAGAAAACCGCACGGCTGATGAATAACGTGAAAACCTATTATGAGATTCAAAATAAAACAAAAAATAATTAGATTGATATTAACGATCCCACTGATAACAGCAAGCTTTTCAGTAATAGCGGTGCTTTTAGATATACAGCAGCCAATTCATATCGAATCAGTGCAGCAGTTTTTAAATATACAAGGAAATTCTGTTACCTTTATCGGTGATGTATTAGTTAAGCAGGGTACTATCAAGATACATGCAGATAAAATTATTGTGACACGCCCTAGTGGCAGACAAGGGAAAGAAATAGTTGATGGATATGGCCGCCCTGTGACCTTCTACCAAATACAAGAAAATGGCAAACCTATCAGTTGTCATGGAAATAGATTACGCTATGAGCTAGATAAAGATTTAGTTATTCTTACGGGAAATGCCTTCCTAAAACAGGTTGATAGTAGCATCCAGGGAGATAAAATTACTTATCTGATTAAACAGCAGAGAATGGAAGCATTAAGCGATAAAGGAAAACACGTAACTGCTATTTTATTTCCCACTAAATGGAAAGATAAAAACATACCCTCAGATGAAATTCAGAAATCGCAAGAACAGCTCTCGGTGGGTAAAGAAAAGAAAAAAGTTAATAATTCATTTAGCGCATCTTCAAAGATGCTGGGTTACTAATTTGTTATGGCAAGTTTAATTGCTACAAATCTAGCGAAAGCCTACAAAGGACGTCTAGTAGTTAAGAGCGTTAGCCTGATTGTCAACTCTGGTGAGATTGTTGGCCTTCTTGGGCCAAATGGTGCTGGTAAAACCACTACATTTTATATGGTTGTTGGCATTATACAGCGTGACTCTGGACATATAGCTATAGACGATGAAGACATAAGTCTTTTGCCATTGCACGCTCGCGCACGCCGTGGAATAGGTTACTTACCACAAGAATCTTCAATATTTCGCCGTCTTAGTGTCTATAATAATCTCATGGCCGTACTAGAAATTCGTGATGATCTCATCACTAGAGAACAACGATCAGATCGCGCTAACAAGCTTATGGAAGAATTTCATGTTGCTCATCTGCGCGTTAAATTAGGCCGATCACTATCCGGTGGTGAACGTAGACGTGTAGAAATTGCACGAGCACTAGCTGCACAACCTAAGTTCATTCTATTAGATGAGCCTTTTGCCGGCGTTGATCCGATCTCAGTAATAGATATTAAAAAAATTATTGAACACTTGAGAGATCGTGGTTTAGGCATATTAATTACTGACCATAACGTACGAGAAACACTAGATGTTTGTGAACGTGCTTATATTGTTAGCGAGGGTACTATAATTGCCCATGGAACACCATCTCAAATCTTATGTGATGAGCAGGTTAAACGAGTCTATCTGGGTCAAGCATTTCGCCTGTGATGAATCTTGTCTTAGCCTATATCCTAGAATCTATTTATATTTTAGTAGACTATATTCCCTACACTTATACAAAAAATAACGCGATTATTAAGTAAGGTTAATAGAGCAGACGAATTAGTAATTACTAATGAAGTAATAAGTACAATAACATTGTCTATAATAATCTATCTTAAAAAATTAAATCAAGATAACCAAGAGTATTCAACAACAAACATTCATCAAATGATACGCAATCGATATAATAGTTGAACACCTGAACTAAAACACCCAATAAACCTAGACAACTGCAACATACTTAATAGCTATAATATGTTGTATCCCACTAGTCATAAGCATCCTATTAAATTTATATTAGGTCAGAATAACGTTATCTAGAAGCAACTATCGTTCTATATTTACATCAATTATCTTTTATATAATAAAATAATTAGTTTTTTGTGTCATATGAGTTATTATAGATATTCTCGTTCGTGATTAAATATTAATTATTTTTTCGAAGAGCACTTATGTTCTACAGTAAGCACAAGAATTTATTAAAAAATCTGTTAAATTTGTAATTGATTGAATAAGACCTTGTCTTCTAATGATATCTTAAAGTTTAATCACTATTTTCTTATATCCATTGATATGACAAGTAACATAGCAAGATAATTGTATTATTAGAGTATGTCTCAGTTATTTATGATTAAGATTCAGAAAAGAGAGAATCTGTTATGACTATAGTTCCCGTAGTCGATCTACTAAAGGGTCGCATAGAGATCGATACTGAAGTTACTGTACGCGGGTGGGTGCGTACTAGGAGAGATTCTAAAGCTGGAGTCTCATTTCTATTAGTTTATGATGGATCCTGTTTCGATGCGCTACAAGTTGTAGCGCACCATTCTCTTTTTAATTATGAAAATGATATTTTGCGATTAACTACTGGATGCTCTCTTACAGTCACTGGAAAAGTAGCTGAATCTTTAGGTAAAAGGCAAAAATTAGAGCTACAAGCAATAGAATTTAAAATCATAGGTTGGGTAGAAGATCCTGATACTTATCCTGTAGCAGCAAAATCTCATACCATCGAGTACCTGCGTGAAGTTTCTCACCTGCGTCCTCGTACGAACTTGATAGGTGCTGTAGCTCGTGTTCGTCACACACTAGCACAGGCAATCCATAACTACTTTCATAAAAATGGATACTTATGGGTTTCTACCCCAATTATTACAACTTCAAACACGGAAGGTACAGGTAAAATGTTCCGCGTTTCAACATTAGACATGGAAAACTTGCCGCGCACCAGAGAAGGGGGGATAGATTTTCGAGAAGATTTTTTTGGGCGAGAAGCATTCTTAACAGTATCCGGACAATTGAATGGTGAAACTTACGCATGTGCATTATCTAAGGTATATACTTTTGGCCCAACTTTTCGTGCTGAAAATTCTAATACCAGCCGACATCTTGCTGAATTCTGGATGGTTGAACCTGAAGTTGCATTTGCCGATATCAACGATATTTCATATATTGCTGAAGATATGCTTAAATATGTTATTGGGGTAGTACTTGATGAACGTTCCAACGATATGGCATTCTTTGCTCAGAAAATTGATAAGGATGTGATAAATCGACTAAAAATATTTTTACACTCCGATTTTATAAAAATAGAGTATACAGAAGCTATTGATATTTTGCTAAACTGCGGCAAGATCTTTAAAAACCCTGTATACTGGGGTATAGATCTTGCTTCCGAGCATGAGCGCTATCTAACAGAACAGCACTTTGAAACACAAGTAATTGTGCAAAACTACCCGAAAGATACAAAAGCTTTTTATATGCGCATGAACACGGATGGGAAAACCGTAGCTGCAATAGACGTATTAGTGCCAGGTATTGGTGAAATTATTGGTGGTTCTCAGCGTGAAGAAAGAATTGACATGTTAGATGCGCGTTTAGAGGAGATGAACTTAAAAAAAGAAAACTACTGGTGGTATTGTGATTTGCGTCGTTATGGAACTGTACCACATTCTGGTTTCGGTCTTGGATTTGAACGTTTAATGACCTATGTAACTGGCGTTCAAAACGTCCGGGATATCATTCCATTCCCGCGTACTCCACGAAATGCAAAAATATAAATTGAGGAATAAAATAAATTTAGATTCTTTTTGTAAACTTAACTCTTGCAACATAGGTGTAACTTTACAAGTTGTAATATATACTTGCGTTTTGTTACGTGAATTATACTTTTGTATCATTTTCGATGTGGATTATCTGTCTAGTGAATGAAACACTGTCATATAGATACGGAAAGGTATCATACTTTCTTTTTAACTCTGTAAATAATGTATTATCTCCATGCAGAATTAATTGAGATAGTACTAAATGTCAAAAATAACTCTTTAGAGGGATAACAATTATGAAACGCGATATTCTTGCAGTAGTAGTCCCAGCGCTATTAGCAGCTGGTGCAGCAAACGCTGCTGAAGTATATAATAAAGAGGGTAAAAAACTCGATCTATACGGTAAAGTTGATGGTTTACATTATTTTTCTGATGCTAAACTTATAGATGGAGATCAATCTTATGCACGTCTAGGGCTTAAAGGAGAAAGTCAGATATCTGAGCAATTATCTGGTTATGGTCAATGGGAGTATAAAATCAAGGTTAATAATCCTCAAGAAGAAGGGGTTTCTACAAAACCAACTTCTCTAATTTTTGCTGGCTTAAAATTCGGTGATGCTGGTTCTCTCGACTACGGTCGTAACTACGGAATCATGCGTGATGTAGAAGGATGGACTGATATTATGCCAGAATTCGGTGGTAATACATATACTATCACTGATAACTACATGACCGGAACTGCTGACGGCGTTGCAACCTATCGTAATAAAAACTTCTTTGGCCTGGTGGATGGCTGGAACTTTGCTGTTCAACATCAGGCAAAAAATAATGGTCATAACTTCTTCAACAAGAATAACAACAGATGGGAAAGCAGTGGTTCTCCTAAAAACTCTCGTGCATTACAAAACCAGAACGGCAGTGGTTGGGGGCTTGCAAGCACTTATGACTTCGGTACTGGTGTAAGCGCTGGTGCAGCATATGCGTCTTCTGATCGTACTGAAGAACAAAGGTCCCGTGGCTCGATGAATAATAGTAACATAGCTAATGGTAACACAGCTGAGTCATGGACAGCTGGTGTGAAATACAACGCTAATAACGTTTATCTGGCAAGTACATATGCAGAAACTCGCAACATGACTCCATATCACGAGAGCATTGCAGAAAAAACGCAGAACTTAGAGGTTGTTGCACAATACCAGTTAGATTTTGGTCTGCGTCCATCCCTGTCTTATATGCACTCTAAAAGTAAAGCCCCAAAATTCAATAATTCTTATTCAAACTACAACGATTTAGTTAAATTCGTTGATGTGGGCGCAACTTACGATTTCAAGCAAAACCTATCTACATATGTAGATTACAAAATAAATCTACTGCATAATAATAACTTCACCAAATCTAACAATATCAGCACTGACGATGTTGTAGCAGTTGGTCTAGTATACCGATTCTAATATCTGACTGCAGTCTTTAAGTTGTAAAAAAAGAAATAAAAGGCAGAGCTTCGGTTCTGCCTTCTTCTATTTGTCATCACATAGATATTGATATTAAAAAATTTTAGTTTATTTATTTAATTAACAGATAATACAGTATTATAGTTATCCTTTATTTTAAAGTATTCTTCTCGCACTTTATTGATGGCATGCGCTATACGGATGAACTAATGCTATTTCTATGATCAAAGTTTAGGCATTCAGTCTCTAATGAGTAATGATTAGAATTTTATATCTCACTCTATATATAGAAAGGAAAACAAACGCTCAAATGTTTGAAAATATTCCAGCTGCTCCAGAGGATTCAATTTTAAGTCTTACCGAGCTATTCCTTGCTGATACTCGTATTAATAAAATTAACTTAGGCATCGGTGTCTATAAAAATGAGTCAGGTAAAACACCAATACTAAACAGCGTTAAAAAAGCTGAGGAGTATCTACTAGAAAACGAAACCACAAAAAATTATCTCAGCATAGATGGAATTCCTGCTTTAGCAGCCTGTACACTAGAATTGCTCTTTGGCCGGGATAGCTCAATAATTAAGGAAAAACGCGCTCATGCTGCCCAAACTCCAGGTGGAACTGCAGCCCTCCGTGTAGCTGCTGATTTTATTGCTAAGCAAACTTCAGCTAACAAACGTATTTGGATAAGTAATCCAAGCTGGCCTAACCATAAAAGCTTATTCAACGCTGCAGGACTTGAAGTTCGTGAATATGACTACTATGAAGACATAAATCATAGACTAGACTTTTCAGCTCTTCAAAGAAGCCTAGAACAGGCTGAACCAGGTGATGTTGTGTTATTCCAAGGATGCTGTCACAACCCAACTGGTATTGATCCCACGCCAGAACAATGGGAAATAATGGCTGAAATGTCACTAGCAAAAGGTTGGCTACAACTATTTGACTTTGCCTATCAGGGATTCGCTGAAAGTTTAGAAGAAGATGCAAAGGGTCTGCGCATCTTCGCTGCTAAACATAATGAACTTCTTATTGCTAGCTCTTATTCTAAAAACTTTAGTTTATATAATGAGCGCGTAGGAGTTTGCACATTAGTAGCATCTGACAGAAAAACTACAGACAACACATTTAGCCAGATCAAAGCGGCTATTCGTGCTAACTACTCTAACCCACCAGCGCACGGAGGCGCAGTAGTGGCTAGAATCCTGTGCAATAAAAAACTGCGGACTATTTGGGAAGAAGAACTTGCCGATATGCGTCGGCGCATTCAAAGTATGCGTGAGCTGTTTATAAAGACTATACAAGATAAAGGTGCAGCACAAGAATTCGGTTTCATCAGAGAACAAAAAGGTATGTTTTCACTAAGCAGATTAAGCAATGAACAAGTGATCCGTCTTCGTGATGATTTTGGTATATATGCGTTGAATTCTGGCCGAGTTAATATGGCAGGAATGACGATAGATAATATGGATTCAATATGTGAAGCTATTATTGCTATACTAAATAGTAGCACATAATGGTAAAAATATAGAAATGCCATTAAAATTCTACGACCATAAATACCCATCGTATTAATCAAATTCATGATTTATAATAGTAAATATAAACTATATTTATAAATAACTTTCTAAGTTAAGGTGTTTGAAATATCAAAAGTAATGAAATAAATATTCAAAATATGCGTTTTAATATGATGTTACTGGTAAATATAGGCAACCTGATTACAATAACAAAGCTATATTAAATTATCTCTTGATCTATAGATAAGCACTCAATAACTTTTAAGATAGAGATACAGAATGATTGAAAGTTAAGTTCTAAATAGTTAATAGCAAGAATATATTAGTAATAGGGAAGAGTAAAATAAAATCTAGACAATAAAGTTTTCTATTCCCCTCTAATTAATTGCAATGATCAAGTATTAATTATACTTGAGATCCTGTTTTTAAAATACTTTCACTAACTTAATGCTGTAATGATTAAGTTAGTGAAAGTATTTTAAAATTAGATTATCTTAGGTATGCAGGTAATCTTTGATTACCATATAAATAAAGTAAAGCAGTATTGCTGCTTTTTAATAATACCACTAAATTAGTGTAATAAATTATAGCCACACAATGAAATATCCTGAGAATAAGACCAAGAAATACATACATTACTTGAGATATATATCCCTATTCTTATACGAACTTGATAAGGAGATTTGCACTAAGATAACAACATAAAAACACTTACTGATTACGATGTTTAAAAATTAAACACAATAATCTTTTTCTAGAAAAAGAATCTTCTATTTTTAATAGAATACTTAAAAATGATACTTCCTTTTATTCTGTACTAATTTATTTACTGGTCAGATTTAATAACAATATCATCTCATTTTCTCATTTCATCTTGCAGATTATCATAAATAATCTAAAAACATTAAAATTTGCAATTTTATATTATCAATACTTACAATAAAGAATAGTTTAATGAGTTCTTATCCACTATTTTGTAGTATAAGCTTAGGATTATCTTGTAGATACAACACATGCTAAAAGAAGATTAATACATAAAACCTTTTGGAAAGATGCTCAAAAGATAATAATATATAAGAATTATTATTCTATTATTTAATAGACAAAAAGAACATAAAGGAGCATAACTTGACGCAAATAATAAACCGCTCCTCAGTCCTCGGAGGAGCCATGATTATTGCTGGAACAGCAGTAGGAGCTGGCATGTTTTCTATTCCGATAGTCACTGCAGGAGTCTGGTTTACTGGCTCTGTCTTGTTAATGCTATATACATGGATTTGCATGTACATGTCTGGACTAATGATTCTAGAAGCTAGCCTAAACTATCCAAGTGGAGCGAGTTTTTACACTATAGTAGGAGATTTAATGGGATCAGCATGGAACTCGCTGAATGGTATTTCTATCGCATTCGTACTTTATGCACTCAACTACGCTTATATTATTTCTGCAGGAAAGTCTATTATAATAGAAAATACAGGTTCGTCCTATTTAAATATAGGACAAACTGCTACAAGTCTATCTTGCACTATACTAGTTGCTCTTGCCGTTTGGCTTTCAACGCAAGCTGTTGACCGTTTAAACACGATTCTTATTAGTGGTATGATCATTACATTTTTATTGTCTACTGCCGATATGTTTACCCATGTACATGCATCGGTACTTTTTAATTGCAGTGATAGTCATGCTAACTACCTACCTTACGCAATGGCTTCATTACCTTATCTATTAACATCATTCGGCTATCATGGTAATGTTCCTAGTCTAGTTAAGTACTATAACAAAGATGCTAAATCTGTGGTTTTGAGTCTTTTTATAGGAACATTAATTGCATTGACGATTTACATATTTTGGCAGTATGTAATCCAAGGGAACATTAGCCGTCAAACATTTAAAGCAATAATTGCTGAAGGAGGAAATATAAGCAGCTTGCTCAAGCGGGTCAATAATATGTCCAGCAATAGCATTGTTAATAAATTGCTAACCTCCTTTTCTTACATGGCTCTCGCTAGCTCCTTTCTCGGAGTTTCACTTGGCCTGTTTCATTTTATATCTGACGTCTTTCGTTTCAATGATAATATCTCTGGTCGAACTAAAGCAATTTTAGTTACCTTTGTACCGCCGACAATAGGAGCTTTGTTCTTTCCAAATAGTTTTCTATATGCTATTGGATTTGCGGGTTTAGCCGCAACAATTTGGGCTGTTATTATGCCGGCAATGATGGCGCGTGCTAGCCGCAAGAAATTCCCTGAAGCTAATTACCGAGCACCAGGAGGATCGGTAATGATCATATTTATTATTTCTTTTGGTCTGATTAATGCTGCTGCTTATATTTTATCGCTACTTCATTTCTTGCCTGTTTATCAATAATTAATCAAAGATATTACCTGCTAATTTTAGTTAACTTTATACTGTAGCTAGATATTACGATAAAATATGTATTTTTAGTGCATATTATCTACTAGCTAAATGATGTATTAATAAACTTATGAATAAATTTTAATGCCCAGTCAGATCTATTTAAAATGCTATAATAAATTTATCTATTAGTGCAATACAAACTAAGAGAGATCAAGAATGGTTTCTCTGAAATAAGAAATTTTTAATGACTTTATATATTAATTACACAAGGTAATAATGCTCTATAATTTAATGAGTTCATATATTTCAGATATATCCATCCAAGCAACTAGAGAGGAAGTAATGCCTAGCCAATTTGAAAAAGTATGATATATAATATAATTATATTTTTAATTAATACTAATTCTTTATAACATAAGTATATTTATTAGCGTGCTTTATTCTATACTAAAAACCCTCTTTATAACCCTATTCTATCATTGATAGAATCATTTGTATTCATAATACACCACTTCCTTTTTCATACGGAAAGATTCAAAAGAATAATAAACATACAATATAAATTATATCATATATTGAGCAATACAAAAACTCACTACCTTTCAAATTTACTGAAATACAGAATCTCTATAAGAGACATCATAAAAAATCAACTCACAGGATTTCCTAAACGTCTCTGATATGACAACCATATAAGAAATAGGATGTTTTGCATCAAATCTTATTCTAAAGATTACACATGGTAAAAGAAGAAATACAAAAATATAGAATACATCAGGCCTATACAGCAACTAAAATTAACTCTTTAATGTAAGGTTAGTCACAGTTTTATTCTAGTATATTGATAAACAATAAAAAATCTTTACACTTCTTACAAACAAAGAGGATAAAAAATATATTTTAGCCAAAGACATCCCATCACGTGCCATATTATTATAAATTATCATATTTGGACAAATGACAAGATATGAGAATAACAATCAGGATTATTACATCTTACTTATTTTAATGTATCAATCATTTCTATAGCATAACACTCTGCTTAGATCAACTTTGCGAAATCAGGTTGTAGTATGCTATAAATATAGTGATATTTAGATAATCAGCCTATTTTACTGTTATTAGACTGCATTATCTGAATTTTCATAATATTACTTATTAATCGAGAAATGATTAATAAGTAACCATAATATCTGCCTATGTTGTTCCTGCTTCATATTCATTACTTAGATTTACCTTCAAATATTTCACAGATTAATATAAGAGATATGACCTATGCTCGTGTTACACAATAAGACCTCAAATCAGCAACTGAAAACACTCATGCGAAAATCAACCGAACCACGTACCACAGTTTCATTTTATAAATATTGCTTAATAAATAATCCACAAACCTTTCGTGATCATTTATATATCGCATTTAGTAAACTGAAAGTTTTGGGACGAATTTATATAGCTCCAGAAGGGATAAACGCGCAGATCTCTGTGCCGACCAGACTATATAAAACAATGACACAATTATTATATCAAGCTCGTACAGATTTTTATGGTTTGCGTATGAATATAGCGCTTGATAATACCAGACAATCATTCTGGGTACTCCGTATAAAAGTGCGTAATCGTATTGTGGCTGATGGTATTAAAGATCGTAATTTTAATCCGTCTAATGTAGGGCACTACCTACAAGCAAAAGAAGTAAACAGCATGCTGCAAGATCCAGATGTAGTATTTGTGGATATGAGGAATTACTATGAATATGAAGTTGGGCACTTTAATAATGCCATCGAAGTGCCATCTCATACTTTCCGTGATCAGCTTCCTATGGCGGTAGATATTCTACAGAAATATAAAGAGAAGAAAATTGTTATGTATTGCACAGGCGGTATACGCTGTGAAAAAGCCAGCGCATATATGCTTTATCACGGCTTTAAAAATGTTTACCATTTAGAAGGTGGAATTATTGAGTATACTCGTTATGCGCGTGAGCATGGATTGCCTTTAATGTTTATTGGCAAGAATTTTGTTTTTGATGAACGTATGGGTGAACCTGTTACCAATGACGTAATATCTAAATGTCATCAATGTGGTATATCTTGTGACAGACATACTAACTGCCTGCATAATAGTTGTCATTTACTATTTATACAGTGCTCATCCTGTTCTGAGAAATATAAAGGCTGCTGTAATTCAGAGTGTAGGGAAAAATTAAATACTATTAACAGGCAACAATAGTAGATACAAAAGACACAAAATAGCAAGATAATATCTAGTGAGATCAGCTAAAATAGGCTGCTCGCATAAGAGCATAATAAGCAATAATAATGTTATATTCTGACACTAATTTTTAATAATGATTTCCAAAAATAGTTATAATTCGCAAGATATCTTCAGTTTATAGCAAGAGTACTGCTATTAAACTCTTCGCTTAAAGAATCAATTTAATTTTTAGCAAATAACCTTTAATCAGAGCATAGATATTTTGTATAAAATCAAGGACTAGATTATATTGGCGTGCCCTTATATTGCGTCGATCGTCTTTACACCTAAAATTCAGGTTTAGCATGATAACTAATTATATTTTTGTGACCGGAGGAGTCGTATCATCTCTGGGTAAAGGTATTGCTACAGCATCTCTTGGAGCTATTCTTGAGGCTCGCAGACTAAACGTCAGCATAATGAAGCTAGACCCTTATATAAATGTTGATCCAGGTACTATCAATCCAACTCAACACGGAGAAGTTTTCGTTACCGAAGATGGCGCAGAAACCGACTTAGACTTAGGGCATTATGAACGATTTGTCCGAACTAAAATGTCCCGCAAAAATAATTTTACCACTGGTCGCATATATTCCGATGTAATTCTAAAAGAACGTCGTGGTGACTATCTAGGCGCTACCGTTCAGGTTGTTCCTCATATTACTAATGCAATAAAAGAACGAATCCTTGAAGGAGGAGAAGGTAAAGATGTGGTTCTGGTTGAGATCGGAGGTACTGTGGGTGATATAGAATCCTTGCCATTTCTAGAAGCTATTCGTCAAATGGCGATACAACTAGGTCGCAAACACACGATGTATGTTCATCTAACCCTCGTGCCCTATATGACTGCTGCTGGAGAAATGAAAACCAAACCTACACAACATTCAGTAAAAGAACTGCTATCAATCGGTATTCAGCCGGATGTACTTATTTGTCGTTCAAATCTTACTGTTCCTGCAGATGAGCGAGCAAAAATTGCTTTATTCTGTAATGTTCCCGAGAAAGCAGTTATTTCTTTAGAGAATGTTGATTCTATTTATAAAATACCAGGATTATTAAAATACCAGAAGCTGGATACTTACATTTGTAAACAGTTCAATTTAAATTGTCCTGAAGCAAATATGATAGAATGGGATAGAGTAAATTATGAAGAGAATAATATTGTTGGCAAAGTTAGCATTGTTATAGTAGGAAAATACATCAAATTGCCAGATGCCTATAAATCTATCATTGAAGCTTTAAAGCACGGTGGCTTTAAAAATAGCGTAACTGTTAACATTCAGTTAATTGATTCGCAGGATATTGAAACCAAAGGAGCTTCAATACTGAAAGGTCTTGATGCTATTTTAGTACCTGGAGGTTTTGGCTATCGCGGCATAGCAGGTAAAATTGCTACTGCACAATATGCACGTGAAAATAAAATTCCGTACTTAGGAATTTGTTTGGGCATGCAAATTGCTATAATAGAGTTTGCCCGTAACGTAGCGGGAATTCCTGACGCAAACTCTACAGAGTTTGTTCCAAATTGCAAATATCCAATTATTGCGCGCATATCAGAATGGAGTGATAAAAAAGGCAGCATAAAAATGTACACAAAAGAACATGACTTAGGCGGTACGATGCGCTTAGGTGTACAAGAGTGCAATCTTATTGAGGGCAGTTTAGCTCATCAACTTTACGGTGCATCGAAAATATTCGAACGTCATCGTCATCGATATGAAGTAAATAATATGCTATTAAAAAAAATTCAGGATGCAGGCTTGTCTATAACTGGCCGCTCTGCTGATAATAAGCTTGTGGAAATTATTGAGCTACCAAATCATCCATGGTTTCTTGCATCTCAATTCCATCCAGAATTTACATCTACACCCCGTGATGGACATCCATTGTTCAAAGGCTTTATTAAAGCAGCTCTCGAGCATCAAAAACATAAACAAAACAAATAAATAAATTATATATGTATAGAACTTAAGGATACGTAATCTATCCTAGTCATTTTGATTTAACTTATATTAGGGAGATATCTAATGTCCAAAATTATTAAAGTGCTTGGCCGTGAAATAATAGACTCAAGAGGAAACCCGACTGTAGAAGCTGAAGTGCATCTAGAAGGTGGTTTTTTAGGTATGGCTGCCGCTCCATCTGGTGCTTCCACTGGTTCGCGTGAAGCACTAGAACTACGTGATAATGACAAATCTCGTTTTATGGGTAGAGGTGTCCTGAAAGCTGTGGACGCTGTAAACGGCCCAATAGCGCAAGCCATTCTAGGTAGAGATGCTAAAAATCAATCATATATAGATCAAATTATGATTGATGCTGATGGTACAGAAAACAAATGTAATTTCGGCGCTAACGCTATTTTAGCTGTATCTCTGGCTGCGGCTAAAGCAGCAGCTGCTGCTAAAGGATTACCACTGTACGCACATATTTCTGAACTGCATGGTATTTTGGGAAAATATTCTATGCCTATGCCTATGATGAACATCATAAACGGTGGTGCCCATGCGGACAACAACGTTGATATACAGGAGTTTATGATTCAACCTATTATAGCTAAAACCTTTAGAGAAGCAGTTCGCATAGGTTCTGAAGTGTTTCATACTTTAGGCAAAGTGCTTAAATCTAAAGGCATGCATACTGCAGTTGGTGACGAAGGCGGTTATGCTCCAAACTTAAGTTCTAATGCAGAAGCTTTAGCTGTTATTTCTGAAGCAGTTGAAGCTGCAGGTTATAAGCTGGGTCAAGACGTTACTCTTGCTATAGACTGTGCTGCCTCTGAATTCTATAAAAAAGGTCAATATGTCCTATCTAGCGAAGGTAATAAAGTTTTCACGTCTGAAGAATTTACACACTTCTTAGAAGACTTGACCAAAAAATATCCGATCGTTTCCATCGAAGATGGTTTAGATGAATCTGATTGGAGTGGATTCAAATATCAGACAAAAGTATTGGGAGATAAAATTCAACTGGTTGGAGATGACCTATTTGTAACAAATAGCGGGATCCTCAAGGAAGGAATCAAACAAGGAATTGCTAACTGCATACTTATTAAATTTAACCAGATTGGTTCTCTGAGTGAAACTTTAAATGCAATAAAAATAGCTCAAACAGCTGGTTATGGCACAATTATTTCCCATCGTTCAGGTGAAACTGAAGATGCAACCATAGCTGATTTGGCTGTTGGTACTGCTGCAGGACAAATCAAGACTGGCTCCATGAGCCGTTCTGAGCGTGTTGCTAAATACAATCAGCTTATTCGGATAGAAGAAGCTTTAACTGCACATGGCTGGCCAGCTCCTTTATCAGGTTCTAATAAAAGCATTAAGATATCAAATGTGTAATACAGTATCAGTCTAAAAATTTTAACATGCAAAGTACGGGCAACACCAATATGTTGATGAATTTTAGACTATTTTATAATTTAATAAGAGAGGCACTTATCAGATTATTATTATTTTTCATGCCATGATAATATTGGTATTATTGATTGATTATTCTCCTAGAGTAGGCATATCCTATTTAAAATTTTAAAAAAGGATATGCCAATAGCTAGTAAATCGATATTGGCAAGATAGTGATTCTATTTTTAACTATTAGTAATATCCTTTAAAAATATATAAGATTAATGCAATACCCTTGATGTTAAGGTTAATTTGACTGCGTATTCCACGTACTAAAGATCTTGTTAAATAAAGTACATTGTATTTAATATAGCAGACAATAATGACAAGGCATTAAAAATCAGAAGAAATGGGATAAGTATTTCTTAAATAAAAATTTTCTTAAGAACAATGATTAATTGGTATGTATTATACATATATAATTTTAATATTCTTAGAATAATCAAGCACAGTCGATTAGAGGGGTAATATATAGAGCTTTTTAGTATATCTTTTACTGCTACAATTTTAACATTGATAATAGATTATAAAATTTTAACTCAAGATGTATCTATTATATTAACATGCTGATTATTAACTTGTTATTACACTTCTTATGTTTTTCTATAGAGAATATATTGTTAATAGTTAATATTAACATCAGATACTTTAATCTTAGTATATGATTAATTTTATTATGATATAAATTTCTCTATTTTATTAACCTGATAAAGCAAATAATTATTTTTCTTGTAGTATTAAAGACTATAATTACATATAATCAAATAAATAAGATTTCTAGAATGCTATGTTGAGAGTATAATGATATGAATCTATATTTATAGGAGAAAATAACGCAAGACTAAAATACTATAATCTATAGATCTCAGGTCTTTTTAAGACTCAGACGTATCATAACCTGCAGCAGTTGTTTTCTAATCCTCATTTTGCAAGTATACCATAATGAATCTATAATAAGATATCAAGACAATAACAGAACAACAAATATATGAATTTAGTATATTAATTTTAATAATACAAGACCTAGCCCTAATTGAAAACTATTCTTTCTTCATTGCAATTAATTTTAAAGTAAGAATCTTAAGACAAGAAAATAAGTAATACACAGTAATATTATTAGATTCATAAAATAATTACTTCATTTATAAATATAGATTCTTAATAAACCTAGATATCCTCTTATATTTTAAATGAGAAAACTGAGTAAGTTTCATGTTACTCTAAAACAAAGAAGTTATTAGAAATAATTAATATTAAAATCCTGCTAAAATATCTATTTCTTTAATAAAAATAGAATACCTCTGATCATGCCAAGAAAGAAAATAATTAGTTCGTTCTTAGTGAAGAACTTATACGAGTACTAGATAAATATGATCAATATTTTTTTATTTACATGCTAAAATAGCATGACTTAGAGAAATTTACACAGCATCGATATTATTAACCAGAATGTAACATCTATAAATATCTTCAATTCTGGCTATATGAATATAAAGGCACGTGAAAATAATGAGATACGCATTGCAGCTCTCGCAAATTACAAAAACTTATGATGGTTGTATCAAGGTATTACAAGGCATTGATCTTAAAATAAGAACGGGGGATTTTTATGCTCTCCTGGGACCTAATGGGGCAGGAAAATCAAGTATTATTGGCATTATCAGCTCATTAGTAAATAAATCTTCTGGTAAAGTAAAAGTGTTTAATTATGACATAGATCGTGATACTGTAAATGCTAAACGACAATTGGGCTTGGTACCCCAGGAATTTAACTTTAATCAATTTGAAACTGTTATGCAGATTCTAGTTCATCAAGCAGGATACTATGGAGTGCCTTATTCAGAAGCCATGTTGCGTGCAAGGAAATACCTTGAACTTCTGTATATCTGGGAGAAGCGTAATGAACCTGCCCGTATGCTGTCAGGTGGCATGAAGCGTCGGTTAATGATTGCTCGGGCGTTAATGCACGAGCCAAAACTACTAATCTTAGATGAACCTACCTCAGGAGTTGATATAGAACTGCGCCACTCCATGTGGAAATTATTAGAAGCACTCAATGCACAGGGCATGACTATTATTCTCACAACCCATTATTTGGAAGAAGCAGAAATGCTATGCAGAAATATAGGGATTATCCAGAATGGTAGAATGGTAGAAAACACTTCAATAAAGGAGTTTCTTTCAAGAATAACAGCAGAAACATTTATTCTAGATCTTGCTCCTACAAAGCCTGCAATAAAACTAGAAGGTTATAAAAACACCATAAATACTTCAACTCTAGAAGTTGAAGTACGACGAAATCAAGGACTAAACGGTGTTTTTAGCCAACTTAGCGCACAGGGTGTGCAGGTATTAAGTATGCGCAATAAAAGGAATCGTCTAGAAGAGTTGTTTTTTAGCATGGTAAACAACCAGAATGAAAAATGCTTATAAATATGGAGATAACAAATGACTGCAATATATTGGATTGCGCTAAAAAGCATCTGGAGCAAAGAAATTAATCGTTTTGCCCGCATTTGGATACAAACACTCATGCCGCCAGTGATGACTATGACACTATATTTCATTATTTTCGGTAACCTTATTGGTCCTCGTGTTGGAGAGATACAGGGCTTTCATTATATGCAGTTTATTGTCCCCGGCTTAATAATGATGTCTGTTATGACGAACTCCTACGCTAATGTGGCTTCATCATTTTTCAGTGCTAAATTTCAGCGCAATATTGAAGAACTGCTCGTAGCCCCTGTACCAACACATATTATTATTGCTGGTTTTGTTGGGGGAGGTACTGCTCGAGGTTTATGCGTGGGTATCTTAGTGACTCTGGTATCTTTACTCTTTGTCCCGTTACATGTACATAATTGGATAATTATAGCTACAACTCTACTATGTACAGCTATTTTATTCTCACTTGGAGGACTGCTGAATGCAGTATTTGCTAGGACCTTCGATGATATCAGTCTTGCCCCAACCTTCGTTTTAACTCCACTAATATACTTAGGAGGTGTGTTCTACACGCTAACAGTTTTACCTACTTTCTGGCAAGACGTATCAAAGATAAATCCTATCATTTATATGATTAGCGGATTCCGCTTTGGTTTCCTTGGCATTCAAGATGTTCCACTGGTATTTACATTTATAGTGCTGCTGGCTTTTATTATGCTGTTCTACCTTATTCTTTGGCATTTAATAGAACACGGATACGGTTTACGCACTTGATGATTATCTATCGAGATAATTTACAGTAATATTATATAAATATAATATTTTATCAAAAACTAATCTAAATAAGTAGATAGCAACATAAACAATAACAGATTTATTTTATATTTCAAGCGTTTACTTCTAGATATCTCACTGGAGTTTAACTATAGTGAATCTGCGATTTATCATTTCATTCATTATTTAGCTATCTTAACTATTTATATATTTAATTTAGTACAAGATTAAATTTCTTTAATATATTTAATTGATACTTGATTTTGAATAAATAGTTTTAATCTCCATAAAATATATCTTGCTATCTAAACAAGACATCCAAAAGTATATCAATCTCTTACATAAGAATACCACTATACTATTAAATGAATATTTCATAAGTTTTACGTAATATGCTAAAAAATTTTTTGAAAAGCTAATTAATGAGCGATTAATAAAGTTCTTAAAGTTTAGTATGTGCATCGTGAGAGACCATCAATAAATTTTTACTTGAACTCACTAAATATCAAACAAGAAAGCAAAATAGAATGCGAGTGGCATATTAAATTATAAAAGAAAAAATATTTATTTAAAAATAATTATATTACCTGAATCTCTTAAAATTTTGTGTTTAAAAAGTGATAAGATATATGCTGTCAGCATATAAATATTACCTCTGAACATTATATAAAAATATCTAAAAAATATATATTCATAGATGTATCCTGATACAGATATAAAATTACATGCACCTTAATATTCATAGGATAGTACTGCTGACACACAATTTTTTAAAAGATCTACCAAAATAGCCATCATAAATTGAATTAATATATTATAAGATTACTCAAATATATCTTAATATTGCAATGATATACTAATAAATAAGAAATTAGGGATTTATTTATTGATTTATACATCCTAAAGATGTCCTAGGAAATATTAACTGTGCAGCTAATTGATATTTTAAAAAAATACATATAGATTTATGAAATAAAACAAGAGATTATTATATATTTTTCTCATAAAACAAGAGAGTTCTAGTATTAAATCATTTAAAAAACTAAGATTTATAGAATACTAAAATTCTATAAGAACTAATCTATAGCAATTATCCATGCATTATAAGACTAATGCATTAGTCTCAAGCAGAAGATAAATATATTTTTATTATTATCTATTACTAATGATTATTTTCACTATTAAAATCAAGTTTCTTCTCTCTAGTAAGAACAGCAAGAAATATAGCATAGTAATATACTAATATTATGATGCTAAATATTATTTATTATTCTTCATAAATCTATAATAATTTTTACATCAGACCTAATGTAATAACGTGATGTACTAAATAATCCTTAATAACTAAATCTTTTACCTAGATATAATCTTACTACTTGATTTTATTAAAGATATTTTTAAAAATATCTTTAAGCTTTCATCTATTTTATCTTTTATATTCAAAACATTATTCTTATCAAACAGCATGCTGCGTTGCTCTTCAATCTTTTTATAGATTCTCTATATCTATAAAACAATTTACTATAAAACTTATTGAATGATAAAATAATATATTTATCAATCTATATTAAGATAATTATTATTAATAATACCTATTAACAATCGTAGTATTAAAGTTTTTTAATAATGATATTACTATTAGTATAGTGGTACTCTGATGCACGCTATTATGTTATTTATACTTATCTACTAATATTTCTATATATGCCTTTTATGTTAAAAGCATAAAAATGCTGTTAATTATAGCAAATATATGTACTAACTTATTAGAATATTGTTTCCTAGTAACTCTAAAAAAATTTTTAACTATAAGAAGTTATTTTTTATATCTGCACTATAGTTCAGTATTAACTAGAAAATAAATATGTTCATCTCACTATAGCACAATATTCACAACTCAAAAAATAACCTAAATAAACAATATTCTTATATTATTCAGCACTATAAATCTCTTATAATTATTTCCGGTAATTAATATCAGAGACCATGGAGATTTCTCCGATCAGCAAAAAGCAAAAAATATTATTAGAAAACTCTGCATTTTGCATAAAACATTACTCATGGCATATGATGAAACACTTTTTTCTATTCTCTGGACAAATATAACAAGCGTGCTAAAAATTTTTTATTAGCATAATGTAATACATGACTCTACTTATATGATATGATCTTTATATTAAAAATAACAATATATATGATCTGCAATAACAGATTGCTATTACTTGTCAATTAATGCAAGAAATAAAATACATTCTTATTATGGTAATATATTTGAAGCAGAATCATCTCCTGAGATATCAATTTTACTATTTCTATAATCAGTTGAAAAGTAAGATTTGGATACACCTCATATTCTTACAATATTATAATATCATAAATAAACATAACCAGAAAATATAAGATCGCTCATTTTAGCAATGTCAAATGCCCTGACTCTATAAAATATAACAAACACATGAATACTCATCTTCAAAAGATAAGTCTGATGAACATTTCTAGAAATGTTGCAAATATATAAAATGTAGTAAACTAATAACTTCAGACTCAATATTATTATAAGAAACTTGTAGTTTTGATAAAAATATTGTCATTACTTACAGGCACGAGCTGCTCGGCGGCGATCATTTTCGATAAGATAACGTTTGCGAATGCGTAGTGAAAATGGAGTAACTTCTACAAGTTCGTCATCATCAATAAACTCTAGAGCTTGCTCTAGAGACAATTTGACCGTAGGAACTAAAGTAGTTGCCTCATCAGTACCAGAAGCGCGCATATTAGTCAATTTTTTGCCAGTTAAACAGTTTACTGTCAGATCATTAGAACGTTTATGCATACCAATAATTTGCCCTTCATAAACTTCAGCGCCATGGCCCAGGAATAACTTACCTCGATCCTGTAAATTAAACAGAGCAAAAGAAACAGCTTTACCCTGACCGTTAGAGATCAGTACGCCATTCTGGCGCTGCCCTATATAGCCAGGAATAACATCATTGTAATGGCTAAAAGTAGAGTATAGAAGACCTGTCCCAGATGTCATCGTCATAAATTGAGCTCTAAATCCGATTAGCCCTCTTGCAGGAATTATATAATCTAAACGAATACGGCCTTTTCCATCAGGCACCATGTTTTTTACGTCGCCTTTACGTTCACCCATAGATTGCATGACTAAACCCTGGTGCTGTTCCTCGATATCTATAGTAACATTTTCAAATGGTTCTTGTATGCGACCATCAATATTACAATTGATAACTTTAGGACGAGAGACTGCTAGTTCAAATCCTTCACGACGCATATTTTCTATAAGAACCGACAAATGCAGTTCACCACGTCCTGAAACCCGGAATACATCCGCATCTTGCGTTTCTTCAACGCATAAAGCAACATTATGAGCCAGTTCTTTCTGCAAACGCTCTAGTATCTGACGGGATGTCACATATTTTCCTTCTTTGCCGCAGAAAGGAGAAGTGTTAACACAAAAGCACATAGTAACGGTTGGTTTATCTACTCTTAGCGCAGGCAAAGCTTCAGGATGACCTACTGCACAGATAGTATCAGAAATATTTAGCTCTCCCAAGCCAGTAATTGCGATAATATCTCCTGCTTCAGCAAAATTAGTTTCTATACGTTCTAGACCCATATGGGTGAGCACTTTACCTACTTTGACGTTACGGGTTTTACCCGTAACATCAATCAGTATTACTTGCTGATTAGGACTAATTCTACCTCGTTTAATACGACCGATACCGATAACACCTAAATAGTTATTATAATCTAACTGAGATATCTGCATCTGAAAAGGCGCCTCGGATTCAACATGTGGTGGAGATACGTAATCAATGATCGCTTGATACATGGGAGTCATATCTTCAGCCATATCTTTATAGTCTAAACCAGCGATACCCTTCAAAGCAGAAGTATAGATAATTGGGAAGTCCAACTGTTCATCAGTTGCCTCTAAATTCACAAAAAGATCGAATATCTGATCTACTACCCAATCAGGACGAGCCCCTAGACGATCTACTTTATTGATAACTACAATTGGATTAAGACCATTAGCAAATGCCTTTTGAGTGACAAAACGGGTTTGCGGCATAGGCCCATCTATTGAGTCAACAACTAAAACAACTGAATCAACCATAGACATAACGCGTTCAACTTCACCACCAAAGTCAGCATGCCCTGGGGTATCCACAATGTTGATGCGGTATTCTTTCCAATTAATAGCAGTATTTTTTGCAAGTATGGTAATACCACGCTCTTTTTCTAAATCATTGGAATCCATGACTCTCTCAATAAATTCTGTATGTTTATCCAATGTTCCGGATTGTTGTAGTAACTTATCAACCAGAGTAGTTTTCCCATGGTCAACATGCGCGATTATAGCGATGTTACGTAGATTTTCGATCACAACTTTGCCTCAGAATTATAAAAGTAAAAATATTTTACACTTACTTTCGAAAAGGATAATAAGATACTAAAATATCTTATAAAAAGACCGCAAAATTTTATAATTTTATTTAAAATAACATATGAATAGGAACAGCGTGCATAGAATCTATACTAAAAATATTTTTATCATGAATTATTGTATTATTTATGCGCATTTCTCATATAAAAACTCAATTAAATAAAATCCTGTAATTTATAATTTTCTTAAATCTTTACCTTTATCTCTTTGCAAGAGATAAAGGCATTATAATAACTAAATTCATTACTTACACAATTGCAAAAAATAAAATCAAGATATCTTATTAATATCTTACATCTTACATCAGATTAATTTTATAAATACAATATGTAATAATATAAATAACAAAGAAAAGCAAAATACAATTGCTGTGCATAAGCAATCACAATTCTCTTCAAGAATGAATAATTATTTATTAAATCGAGGAAAGCGTTCATAATCTCTATTATATGAATCAATTAGATAATACAGTGTTTAATAATCTTTAAAATATCCTTGTTATTTATCATTTTCATAATATTCAGAAATAATGGCTAAAATAATATTTCTAGGTTTATCTTCATATAAATTCTAATAAATTATGTTAATAGCGATATCTATATAATTATAGTGACTTCATAACATTTCTGATTTAAAAGAACGATAACACTTAAAAAGTTAAATTAAATAAATACGAGAGAAGCGCTTACAAAACCTTAGTTGATGAAGTGTTATTACCCATTATTTCTAAGATAATTTTTGTTTAAACCATATCTAAACATGCAAAATTAATAGAATACTATTTCTGAACCAGTATAAAATAAAAATATACGAATAAAAACTAGCTAATTTTTAATATTACTAAAATTAAAGACAAATATCTTAAGATGCTTGTTTTTGATCTAAAGACTATCTTGCTAAACAAATAGGGTTTAAACTTTAACCATTTATTAACACAATGTAGGGCATATATTGAGATGATTTTATAGAAAAATCATTCAAAAGAAAAATATTTATAATCTATTCTAGATTATATACCGCGGCGTATAGTTGCAAGATTAATATACTAGTACAGCATTTTAGCTGTCTGCAACCAATCTCTTTTAAATGGACGCTTCATATTTTCTACTGCATCGATAAAGTCATGATGAACTAGTTTCTGATTTTGTATGCCAACACAACGGCCACCGTATCCGAACAATAGTAATTCGATAGAATACGCACCCATACGAGAAGCCAGAATACGATCATAAGCCACCGGAGCACCTCCACGCTGTATATGACCTAAAACAGTTGCACGGGTCTCACGACCTGTTTCTTGCTCTATACATTTTGCTAATTGATTAATATTACAAATATGCTCAGTAATTGCAACAATAGCATGTTTTTTCCCCTTTATGATACCTTCCTTAATTTCATTGACTAAATCTTCACGTTTAAATTTTACTTCTGGCAGTACGATAAATTCGCAACCCCCAGCAATTGCAGCAGCTAAAGTTAAATCACCACAATAGCGGCCCATTACTTCAACGATAGAAATACGCTGATGAGAAGAAGATGTGTCACGCAAGCGATCAATTGCTTCAACCACAGTTTCTAGAGCAGTGAAGTAACCAATGGTATAATCGGTGCCCGCAACGTCATTATCGATAGTACCGGGCAACCCAATACAAGGAAAGCCCATTTCAGTTATACTCTTTGCACCCATATAGGAACCATCACCGCCGATCACTACTAGTGCATTAAGCTCAATTTTACGCATGTTTTTCACCGCTTGCTCACGAATTTTATCGTTCCGAAATTCTGGGAAACGTGCAGAACCCAAAAAAGTGCCACCACGATTGATCATATCTGAAACACTTGAGCGATCTAGCTTCTTTATACGACCTTCGTACAACCCTAGATAGCCCTCTTCAATGCCATATACTTCTAAACCTTTGGCCAAGGATGCTCGCACAACACCACGGATCGCAGCATTCATGCCAGGAGCATCGCCACCGCTAGTTAATACACCTATTTTTTTTATCATGACTACCTCTCAGCGTGTAGCTGATATTATTAATATTTTTCACCTTTAAATTAGGTGTAAAGCCTACTAGGATTAATCTTGATCACAAAATATAGACTGAGAATATAGTATCTGTATCGCAACAGATATCTTACTTTTTGCTAGATTACTTTTATTTTTAAACAATACTGAGAATATGACTATATCTGATAGGTTTATTTAATACAGTAAAATATATTGAAGACGACATTTAAACATAGTATCTTATATCGACGTATAAAAAAGGAATACCCCGTATAATCATCTGTTTTAAATAAGATATTTATACACATTACCACATAAATCTATTCAATTCCATTTCAAAGTTTTCATCCTCAATGTTTCTCATATTTATCGCACATAATCAATCATACTATAGTTTATCTTTTGAGTGTTATTTGCCATCTTTTATTTCTTCTGTGAGGGTTCTTGATGAAAAGCTTAAATTTTGTTTAGCAATTATTTCTACGTATAATGCGTCATAAAATTCGAGACACTACTAAATATATTTTCAAGATATCAAAATCATAAAGCTATTATTGAAAAATAAGAAGATAAATCCCTGCAATTTTTGCATGGATCTAAATTTATTATTTTAGAATAAATTAGTATTATCCTACTAAGAAATACATAAAATACTAGAGATTATTTATGTATCAATCGGTACAATTAGCAGTGCTTTTCTACACTTCTATAAAGTGTACTATTAAAAAATAGCGCGATTATGCAATGTAAAACTAACATTTTTATTTCCTCCTGTATTCTTGGTTTATTAATATCATATTAACCATCTTCCCTAGTGACTGCAAAAAAAGAGTGATGCATAGAGTTAAAAGACAAAACCAGATGAAGTGTGAAACATGTTAAAAACATACTAGAATAAAGAAGTAATATCATAATATATTAATATGATAATTAAAGTATTTAGAAGTTTTTTATCTTTCTATTTACACTATCAGGATCGATACCTTATTTAAATAATATAAGCAATAAAAAGGGGATAACATAAGCAGAAGATATGAGATACAGTAGTTATCAGATAATCAGTTAGTAAGATTAATGTTGTTCATGTGGAATAGCCACTAAAGGAATAATATCAATATAATACTTTTAAAGAAATTTGTTTGCTTTAAATAAGAAGCATTAGTGGTTACGAGTTTGACACAAAATACTTTTATAGAACTTTTTTCTAGAATTAAGTAAATAAATACTATTATACATATCATGCTGCATAATCACTCTTACCCATAACACAATTAGTTTTTAGAAAAATACAAAAATTAAATGAATCTTATCGTATTTGATCTCATATCAAGCTAGGGTAAAGCTATAAATTAATACTAGTATAGAATAATACGTCTGTATTAATAATACACCATGTAAAATTCTTCTATACAATCTTTGTATCATTTAAATATATTATTTTAAGTAAAATTATTCTAGATATTTTATATTTCTAACACCGACAGATATTGCTTGAGAACTCATTATCATTTTCTGATAATAAAAGAGCTTAATAAAATTTTTCTTAGCTGCTTTTGTATTTTTAAATTAATAGAATCTTAAAGAGATAATATTTATTATTAGTATCTATGGTTTTCAATTCACAATATCTGAATGCATTCATAATGCATTGCTGGTAGCGTTAGGCGTGAGCATAGAACATTGATGCTTGAATGTGCCTTATAATATATACTAAATAATGCTATGAAATAATAAAAAATTTAGAAGTTATATGTGTATAAGATATTTTTTATTCCTGTAATATTCTGATATATCAATTAGGAATTGCGGTAGTGGAAGCTTCTAATATTTAAGGTAAAAAATATTTATGTTAAAAATTGATATATGATCACATGTATGACTTAATAGACTTATCTCTTCATAAATAGATAAATTTATCTAAATATAATAAATATAATGCGATTTTTTATAAAGATCATCATATTATATAATACCAAGTATTATCGTAGTGTTTTAACTCATAAAATACGCTATGATTTCAATCGAAGATAGTATCAGTATCAAGATGAGTAAATAATACAGGTAATAAAATAGAGACAATAACAATATCTAAACAGATAATACTTATTGAATAAATATAGAAATCATATAAATACCGCTTTAATTACTTCCTGCATTTAATAAGACCATATTAAATCATGAAAGCTAAGAAATCTTATAACATGGTATGAAATATCGCTTAATGATAGAATCCAAGGAATAGAAGAAGCCTTTAAAGGCTTCTTCTATTCCTTGGAAGCAAACTGTATTACTGTTCATCACTGTTTATACTTGCATTTAGCAATTCTGCTAGATTAGCAGTTGCTTCTTCAGCGCTTACTTGTGGAAGTGCAGACGTTTCTCCTGCAGCTTTACGCAGTGCACGAGCTGTATGATAAGCGTAACCAGTTCCAGCCGGTATCAGGCGCCCTACAATTACATTTTCTTTTAGACCACGCAATTCATCTTCCTTGCCTCCAACGGCGGCTTCAGTAAGAACACGAGTAGTTTCCTGGAAAGAAGCTGCCGATATAAAGGACTCAGTAGCTAGTGAGGCTTTAGTAATACCAAGCAGATCACGACTATAGGTTGCAAGAGTATCGTTCTCATCTTTCAGCTCACGATTAGCTATTTTCACGCGAGAAAACTCGACCTGCTCGCCTTCTAGAAATGGGCAGCTACCAGCAGTTTTAATCGTGGCTTTTCGTAGCATCTGACGCACAATTACTTCTATATGCTTATCATTAATCTTAACTCCTTGCAATCGGTAAACATCCTGTACTTCATTTGTAATATAGCTGGTTACAGCATGAACACCACGAAGCCGTAAGATATCATGAGGAGACTCTGGACCATCAGATACTACATCACCACGTTCTACACGTTCACCTTCAAATACGTTTAGCTGGCGCCATTTAGGAATCATTTCTTCGTAAGGTTCACTACCATCTATTGGAGTAATTAACAGACGGCGTTTACCTTTGGTCTCCTTACCAAAAGAAATAATACCCGTAATTTCTGCTAAGATAGCTGGTTCTTTCGGACGACGTGCTTCGAATAAGTCAGCAACACGTGGTAAACCACCTGTAATATCTTTTGTACCACCCGACTCCTGAGGAATACGAGCCAAAGTATCACCTGTATAAATCTGCGCATAATCTTCAAGTTGAACAATTGCTTTGCCGGGCAAAAAATATTGAGCTGCCATATCAGTGCCCGGAATCAATACATCTATACCTTTGCTATCAACTATTTTTAGTGCTGGACGTAGATCTTTACCACTACCAGTACGCTCTGCAGAATCTAGAACTACTAGAGACGATAAACCAGTCAGTTCATCTGTCTGACGCGTTATGGTCTGAGTATCAATAATATCAATAAAACGGATAAAACCACTAACTTCTGAGACAACGGGCATAGTATGCGGGTCCCAGTTAGCTACGATATCTCCAGCATCAACTTCTGCTCCATTGCCTTTAGCCATAACAGATCCGTAGGGAATTTTATAACTTTCTTTAGTGCGGCCAAATTTATCTATTAGTCTTAACTCAGTATTTCTAGAAGTAATTACCAATTTGTTCTCAGTGTTTAAAACAAATTTAGCGTTGTTCAACCTTAAGTGACCTTGGTTTTTTACCTGAATGCTAGACTCTGCAGCAGCGCGAGATGCAGCACCACCAATATGGAATGTACGCATTGTTAACTGTGTACCAGGCTCTCCAATAGACTGTGCTGCGATTACACCTATTGCTTCTCCTTTATTAATGAGGTGCCCACGAGCTAAATCACGTCCATAACAGTGCGCGCAAACACCAAAATCTGTTTCGCAGGTTACAACTGAACGTACTTTTATGATATCAACAGAATGCTCTTCTAAGGTATCGCACCATTTTTCATTCAATAAAGTATTACGTGCAACAAGAATATCTTCAGTTCCTGGTTTTATAACTTCTTCTGCAGTTATACGACCCAATACGCGATCTCGTAGAGGTTCTTTAACATCACCACCTTCAATTACAGGAGTCATAACGATACCATTATGAGTTCCACAGTCATCTTCAATAACAACTAGATCTTGAGCTACATCCACTAAACGACGAGTCAGATAGCCTGAATTAGCAGTTTTAAGCGCAGTATCTGCTAATCCTTTACGAGCACCATGTGTAGAGATAAAGTATTGTAGTACATTTAAACCTTCACGAAAATTTGCAGTAATGGGAGTTTCAATAATCGAGCCATCAGGCTTAGCCATAAGACCGCGCATACCAGCCAACTGACGAATCTGCGCAGCAGAACCACGCGCGCCAGAGTCAGCCATCATAAATATACTATTAAAGGATACCTGGCGTTCTTCTTCTCCTTTGCTATTAAGAACCAACTCGGTGGAAAAGTTTTCCATCATTGCTTTGGCGACACGTTCGTTAGCGGCGGCCCAAATGTCAATCACTTTATTATAACGCTCTCCTGCTGTAACAAGACCAGATTGGAACTGTTCTTGAATTTCTGCTACTTCTGTCTCAGCTTCAGAAATTATCTCTACTTTTTTCTCCGGAATAACCATATCATCAATACCAACAGAAGCACCTGAACGCGCAGCATAGGCAAAACCAGTATACATGATCTGATCAGCAAAGATAACAGTAGGTTTTAATCCCAATATACGATAACAAGTATTAAGCATCTTGGAAATTTCTTTTTTACCTAACAGTTGATTAACAATGGTATATGGCAAACCCTGAGGCACAATCATCCATAAGATAGCACGACCGATAGTAGTATCTACCACATTAGTAGTTGTAATAAATTGCTCTTCTGTATTTTTTTCTGTTTGAGTTATACGCACTTTAACACGAGCATGCAAAGAGGCCAAACCCGCACGATAAATACGCTCTGCTTCTTTAGGGCTGCTTAAGACCATTCCTTCGCCTTTGGCGTTAACACAATCACGAGTCATATAGTACAGACCTAGCACAACGTCCTGAGAAGGAACAATAATTGGTTCACCATTAGCAGGAGATAGAATATTATTGGTTGACATCATCAGCGCACGAGCTTCTAACTGGGCTTCCAAGGTCAAAGGTACATGGACAGCCATTTGGTCACCATCGAAGTCAGCATTATAAGCTGCACAGACTAAAGGGTGCAGCTGAATAGCTTTACCTTCAATTAATAACGGTTCAAAGGCTTGAATACCTAAACGATGCAATGTTGGTGCTCGGTTTAGCATCACCGGATGTTCGCGGATAACTTCGTCTAAAATGTCCCAAACAACAGCTTCTTCTCGCTCAACCATTTTTTTTGCAGCTTTAATCGTAGTTGCTAAACCATGCAATTCTAATTTACCGTAGATAAAAGGTTTGAATAACTCTAACGCCATTTTTTTAGGCAATCCGCACTGGTGTAATCGCAGATATGGACCTACGGTAATCACGGATCTACCGGAGTAGTCAACACGTTTACCCAATAGGTTTTGGCGAAAACGACCTTGTTTACCTTTTATCATATCGGCTAAAGATTTTAGAGGACGTTTATTTGCACCAGTAATTGCCCGACCTCGGCGGCCATTATCTAAGAGAGCATCAACTGCCTCCTGAAGCATGCGTTTCTCATTGCGCACGATAATATCAGGAGCAGCTAAATCGAGCAGCCTTTTTAGGCGGTTATTACGATTAATAACACGACGATATAGATCGTTAAGGTCAGAAGTTGCAAAACGACCACCATCTAGTGGTACCAATGGGCGTAGATCTGGTGGCAGCACCGGTAGAACAGTTAATATCATCCACTCTGGATTGTTACCAGAATGAATAAATGCTTCAAGTAATTTGATGCGCTTAGTCATTTTTTTGCGTTTAGTTTCAGAATGAGTTACATTTAATTCCTCATATAATTCTTCGCAGTCAGATGCCATAACCATGGTTTTCAGCAAATATTGAATAGCTTCAGCTCCCATCTTTGCATCAAATTCGTCGCCAAACTCTTCCAAAGCATCCAGATACTGTTCTTCAGTCAAAATCTGACGCCGTTCTAAATTGGTCATACCAGCTTCTACTACAACATATGATTCGAAGTAGAGTACTCGCTCAATATCACGAAGCGGCATATCTAACAGAAGGCCAATACGGGATGGCAGTGATTTTAAAAACCAAATATGTGCAGTAGGAGAAGCTAGTTCTATATGACCCATGCGCTCACGACGTACTTTGGTCTGCGTTACTTCAACGCCACATTTTTCGCAGATAACACCACGATGCTTTAAACGCTTATACTTACCACACAGACATTCATAATCTTTGACTGGACCAAAGATACGAGCACAAAAAAGGCCGTCACGCTCTGGTTTGAACGTACGGTAGTTAATGGTTTCCGGCTTTTTCACTTCACCGAAAGACCAAGCACGGATCATCTCTGGCGAGGCTAGAGCGATCTTTATTGCATCAAACTCTTCGGGCATAGTTTGAACTTTCAGAAACTTCAGTAAGTCTTTCACAGATTGGCTCCTGTCGGAGTTAAGACCTATTAGGTATTCGGATACCATAAAATATCCTTGAGGGAAGCAGCGTAAACACTAATTACAAACCCCATACAAACTATAATAGGATACTCAACGGCTAGTTTGATCACCATTAATACTTACAGTAACTCCAAAGTAACTTGGTTTTTTAAGTCATTTAAATAAAAGGAATTAGTTGTCTTCAAGCTCAATGTTAATACCGAGAGAGCATATTTCTTTTAATAATACATTAAATGATTCTGGCATACTTGGTTCCATACGGTGATCACCATCCACAATATTCTTATACATCTTTGTGCGTCCATTTACATCATCGGACTTGACGGTAAGCATTTCTTGCAGCGTGTAGGCCGCCCCATAAGCCTGCAATGCCCATACCTCCATCTCGCCAAATCTCTGACCACCGAATTGTGCTTTACCACCAAGGGGTTGCTGGGTAACTAAACTGTAAGATCCAGTAGATCGCGCATGCATTTTATCATCAACTAAATGGTTTAATTTTAACATATACATATAACCAATAGTGACTGGTCGCTCAAACTGCTCACCGGTGCACCCATCAAAGAGTGTAATCTGACCAGAAGTAGGTATACCAGCTAATGTTAGCATTTCTTTAATTTCTTTCTCTTGCGCACCATCAAATACTGGTGTTGCAATGGGCAAGCCTTTCTTAAGATGTTCAGCCAAACAAAGCACTTCTTCATCAGTGAATGTATTCAGGTCAACAGTCTGACGCGTATTATCTCCTAGATTGTAGGCTTTCTGGATAAATTCACGCAAATTATTTACTTTTTCTTTCTGCTTAAGCATAGCATTGATTTTATCACCAATACCTTTTGCAGCCATACCTAAGTGGGTTTCTAAAATCTGACCAATATTCATGCGTGACGGCACCCCAAGCGGGTTCAATACAATATCTACAGGAATACCGTGTTTATCATAAGGCATATCTTCTACTGGATTAATCTTAGAAATCACGCCTTTGTTACCATGCCGTCCTGCCATCTTATCACCGGGCTGGATATGACGTTTAACGGCTAGATATACCTTAACAACTTTTAATACTCCTGGTGCTAAATCATCACCCTGAGTTATCTTTCGACGCTTAGAGTCTAGTTTCTTTTCAAAATCAGATTTTAACTCGTCGTACTGTTCACCTAATTGCTCCAACTGATTCTGCTTATCTTCATTAACTAGACTTATTTCTAGCCAGCGATGTCTTGGCATCTGACTAATCTTATTAGTTTCAATACCAGCAGATAGCAGTACATCATAGATACGAGCAAATAAACCTGATTCCAAGATTTGCAATTCTTCAGTTAAGTCTTTTTTGGCCTGTTTGAGTTGCATTTCCTCTATTTCAAGTGCACGCTTATCTTTTTCTAAGCCATCACGAGTAAAGACCTGTACATCGATGACGGTGCCAGAAACACTATTTGGTACGCGTAGAGAAGAATCTTTAACATCTGATGCTTTCTCACCGAAGATAGCACGCAACAATTTCTCCTCTGGAGTCAGCTGGGTTTCACCCTTTGGTGTAACCTTACCGACTAGAATATCACCTCCTTTTACTTCAGCCCCAATATAAGCAATACCAGATTGATCTAATTTAGATAGAGCAGCTTCACCCACGTTAGGAATATCAGCCGTGATCTCCTCAGGGCCTAATTTAGTATCACGAGATATGCAAGCTAGCTCCTGAATGTGTATAGAAGTAAAACGATCTTCATGGACTACACGCTCAGATACTAATATAGAATCTTCAAAGTTGTAACCGTTCCATGGCATAAATGCAACGCGCATATTTTGACCTAAAGCCAATTCACCTAGATCGGTGGATGGACCATCAGCAAGAACATCGCCACTCTTGATAAGTTCACCTAGATTGACACATGGTGTCTGGGTAATACAGGTGTTCTGGTTAGATCTTGTATATTTAGTTAAGTTGTAAATATCAATTCCTGCTTCGCCAGAATACATTTCATCTTCGTTAACTTTAATGACAATTCTAGAAGCATCAACGTACTGTATGACACCACCACGTTTAGCAACAACAGTAACTCCGGAATCAACAGCTACCGCACCTTCCATGCCAGTACCAACTAGAGGCTTATCAGCGCGCAAAGTTGGAACAGCCTGACGTTGCATATTAGCACCCATTAATGCACGGTTAGCGTCATCATGTTCCAGAAATGGAATGAGAGAAGCTCCGACAGAAACTATCTGTTGGGTAGAAACATCCATGTAGTCAACCTGATAGCTATGGAACAAGCTTGATTCTCCTTTGTTACGGCAGGTTACCAGATCTTCAATGAATCTGCCTTTATCGTTCAAATTGGAGTTCGCCTGAGCGATGACGTAGTTACCCTCTTCAATGGCGGATAGGTAATGAATTTTATCAGTTACAATTCCATCACGCACTTGACGGTACGGAGTTTCTAAAAAACCATATTCGTTAGTCTGTGCATAGACAGAAAGGGAGTTAATCAGACCTATATTTGGTCCTTCGGGAGTTTCTATTGGACATACACGACCGTAGTGAGTGGGGTGAACATCTCGCACTTCGAATCCTGCGCGCTCACGAGTTAAACCACCCGGACCTAAAGCAGAGATGCGGCGCTTATGTGTAATTTCTGAAAGTGGATTGTTCTGATCCATAAATTGAGATAGCTGACTAGAGCCAAAGAACTCTTTAACTGCTGCTGAAATTGGTTTGGCATTAATCATATCTTGAGGCATCAGCATATCTAAATCACCTAGGGAGAGACGCTCTTTTACTGCACGTTCTACACGTACCAACCCTACACGAAACTGGTTTTCAGCCATTTCCCCCACAGAACGAATGCGGCGGTTACCTAAATGGTCAATATCGTCTACTTCTCCTCTACCGTTACGAATATCAATTAATTTACGCATAACATCAATGATATCTTCTTTGCTAAGGATACCGGATCCCTCAATATCTTTGCGAAGCAGTGAACGATTAAACTTCATGCGACCTACTGCTGAAAGATCGTACCGATCTTCGGAGAACATAAGATTTCCGAATAAATGTTCAGCTGCTTCACGTGTTGGTGGCTCTCCGGGACGCATCATGCGATAAATTTCAACTAACGCGCTCAAGCGATCACTAGTTGGATCAATCCTAAGTGTCTCAGAGATATAAGAACCATGGTCCAGATCGTTCGTAAAGAGTATCTGGATACGATTATGCCCCACTTGGATAAGTTTAGAGATTAAATCTATTGACAGCTCCGTGTTTGCGCTACAAATTAAATCACCTGTCTTTTTGTCGATATAGTCTTTAGCAACTATTTTACCAGAAAGATGCTCTACTGGAACTTTTATCGAGGTAATACAGTCTTTTTCTAATTGACGAATATGGCGTGCTGTGATACGACGTCCTTTTTCGACATATATTTTTCCATTAACCACTATATCAAAAGAAGTAGTTTCTCCGCGCAGACGTTCTGGAACAAGATCTATCTGCACTTTATTATTATCCTGCATATCACATGTAACTTTATCGAAGAACAAATCAAGTATTTGTTCAGTAGTAAAATTTAATGCTCGGAGAATAATAGTTGCTGGTAATTTACGACGACGATCAATACGCACAAACAGATGATCTTTAGGATCGAATTCAAAGTCTAACCATGAACCACGGTAAGGTATAATGCGTGCGTTATATAATACTTTACCCGATGAATGCGTTTTTCCTTTATCACTATCAAAAAATACTCCTGGGCTACGATGTAATTGAGACACTATGACTCGCTCAGTACCATTAATAATAAAAGTACCATTGCTAGTCATCAGTGGAATTTCACCCATGTATACTTCTTGTTCCTTAATATCTTTAATAGTTCCATCCAGGGTATCACGCTCATAAATCACCATGCGTAATTTAACACGAAGAGCAGCAGAGTAAGTGATTCCTCGGATCTGGCATTCTTTAACATCAAATCCAGGATCACCAATACGGTAACTAACATACTGCAATTCTGCATTACCACTGTAACTCTGAATCGGGAATACAGAGCGAAATGCTGCCTCTAATCCATGTTGACCATCTGGGTCTTGCTTAATAAATTTTCGGAATGAGTCAAGTTGGATAGAAAGTAAATAAGGTATGTCCAGTACTTGTGGACGCTTACCGAAATCCTTACGAATACGTTTTTTTTCAGTATAGGAGTAAACAACCATAAGTTTCCTCAGCTCGCTGATCAGTGATCCGCTCTGTCTTAGTAAGGGTAGTTCATATCATACAACACTATTATATGACCGAAAGGTAGAAATAATTTTTTTAGCAATATTTGTCTATCTTACTGTTAAAACATTTCTTCGCTCTTTTGGTTTGAATCCTTTAAAGCAAAATAGGCTAATATATTAAGTCGAAAATAGAAAGAAGCATTGAGGGACAATACCAGTGGCGACACAGTGTGAAATTACATGGGTATTCTGTACAGCATAAATGGCTGGTGACTTTTAATCACCAGCCATCAGTTAGTTGTTTAAGATGCAGCTAGAATAGCTATATTATTTAATTTCAACTTCAGCCCCCGCTTCTTCTAGAGATTTTTTCATATTTTCAGCATCTTCTTTACTAATACCTTCTTTTACAGAAGCCGGGGCAGATTCAACTAAATCTTTTGCTTCTTTTAAACCCAAACCAGTTGCACTACGCACTGCTTTAATTACAGAAATTTTATTTGCTCCAATAGACTTCAAAAGAACATCAAACTCAGTTTTTTCCTCAACATCTTCAGGTGTAGTTACAGCAGCAACAGCAGAAACAGCAGCAACAACACCAAATTTTTTTTCCATCATGGCTACCAATTCAACAACGTCTATTACAGACATTTCGGAAACCGCATTCAAGATATCCTCTTTCGAGATAGACATAATAATTGTTCCTAAAATTCAGAAATATATTATAAATAAGCAAATGCGTTAGAAAAGAAGAGCTGATTAAGCAGCTTTTTTCTCATCGCGCAGAGCAGCGATAGTGCGAACTAATTTCCCTGCAGAAGCTTCCTGTATTACTGCAATCAGGTGTGCAATTGCTTCTTTGTGAGTTGGCAAAGTTGCTAATCTATCGATATGCTCCCCTGGAATAAACTCGTCTTCAAAGACTGCAGCTTTAACCTGAAATTTTGCATTGACTTTCATAAAATTTTTGAACAGACGAGCCGCAGATCCCGGATGCTCCACAGAAAATGCAACCAGAGTTGGACCGATGAAGCTATCTTTTAGACATTCAAAAGAAGTGCCTTCCACGATACGACGCATTAAAGTATTGCGAACGATACGCATATACACACCAGATTCACGTCCTGCTTTACGCAAGTGAGTCATTTTATCTACAGTAATACCACGATAGTCAGCAATAACAATAGAGCAAGATCTTTTGGTTAATGCTATGACGTCAGAAATAATTGCCTTTTTGTCCTGAATATTTAATGCCATTAGCTTTAGCTCCTGGATTGTAAGCTGTTTATAATTTACCGAAACTAAAATTGACTAACAACAATATTTATAAATGTTAAATAAAGTGATGAATATACGTTATAAAATATTTTTAAGTTTTATTAATCTATTAAGACATAAGAGAGCATATTTCATGTTATCAAATTAGGGTCTGGACAGGTTCCTAAATTAAGTTATAGTCTAAACTATAATATGTTATCTATGTGCTCAATTTTTATTTTATAGAAATATAATCCTGCTTATGGTCAAAACGTAATAAGCTATGATTCTCTAATCAAACTAGTGAGCCACTAGAGTAGGCTATTCTGTTCAATTGATAATCCGGCACCCATGGTAGTAGATAGACTAATTTTCTGAATAAAAATACCTTTGGCATTAGTTGGTTTAGCCTTTTTTAGAGCAGTTAGCAGAGCTTCTAAATTTTCTTTTAACTTGTTAGCATCAAAGTTAACTTTACCGATAGTGCTATGAATGATGCCATTTTTATCATTGCGATAACAAACTTGACCAGACTTAATATTTTGAATAGCTTCAGTAATATTATAAGTTACTGTACCAACTTTAGGATTAGGCATTAAACCACGAGGACCAAGCACCTGACCTAACTGACCAACTACACGCATCGCATCAGGAGATGCTATAACTACATCGAAATTAATTGGACCTTTTCTAATGTGCTCTGCTAGATCTTCCATTCCTACTAACTCCGCGCCAGCAGACTTAGCGGCTTCAGCGTTAGAGCCTTGCGCGAATACAGCAATTCGTACTGACCTACCAGTGCCGTTTGGTAATACTATTGCTCCGCGTATATTTTGATCAGATTTACGCGCATCTATTCCAAGATTTATAGCAACATCAAAGCTTTCAATAAATTTAACATTGGCCAAATATTTTAACAAATTGATGGCTTCTATGATGTCATATTGTTTGGTAACATTAATTTTTTCTCTAATTATACGCATGCGCTTAGTCAGTTTAGGCATTGATTAGTTCTCCAACACTAGTCCAATGGAACGAGCAGTACCTTCTATAGAACGCATCATGGCTTCTATATCAGAACCAGTCATATCCATAGCTTTAGTTTCTGCTATTTCACGAACTTGAGAACCAGTAACTTGGCCTACTTTATTTTTATTCGCATTGCTAGAACCGGACTTAATACCAGCAGCTTTCTTCAATAATACTGCTGCTGGAGGACTTTTAGTTATAAATGTGAAAGAACGATCTGAATAAACAGTAATAATAACAGGAATTGGTATACCCTTTTCCAGGGTATCAGTCTTAGCATTAAAAGCCTTACAGAATTCCATGATATTCACACCTTTCTGACCTAACGCAGGACCAACTGGTGGGCTTGGATTAGCCATGCCGGCTGCAACTTGAAGCTTAACGTAAGCTTGTATTTTTTTCGCCATTCTAAATATCCTCGATCGGGTAATATCGCCTGTTAATAGGCTCCCCAGTTATTTGTAATCATATGAAATCTATTAAATGCAAATCTAGAATCCATAAAAACAAAATGCTAGTAATTATATTTTACTTTCTCCTATTCGGCAATAATAGATCATCGAGTTTTCTAATTTTTTAATTAACTTTTTCTACTTGGCTAAAGTCCAGTTCTAATGGAGTGCCACGACCAAAAATAGACACAGAAACCTTTAGGCGGCTTTTTTCATAATCAGCTTCCTCAACTACCCCATTGAAGTCTGCAAATGGACCATCACTAACACGCACCATTTCTCCTGGTTCAAACATAGTTTTTGGGCGAGGCTTGTCTCCGGCTTGTTGAAGACGGTTGGTGATTGCATTAACCTCTTTATCACTTATTGGAGCTGGTCGGTCAGAAGTGCCACCAATAAAACCCATCACGCGTGGTACACTACGCACTAAGTGCCAACTAATATCTTCCATAACCATCTGAATTAAGACATAACTAGGAAAAAATTTGCGCTCACTTTTTCGGCGTTGACCACCACGCATTTCAACTACTTCTTCGGTTGGCACCATAATTTTACCGAATAACTCTTCCATTCTATGTAATTTAATGTGTTCAGACAGAGATTGCACTACACGGCTTTCAAAACCAGAAAAGACCTGAATAACGTACCAACGTTTTTTAGGAACTTCAGACATTTTAAAACCTTAGGTCAGTAATAAACGAAACTAGATAGACAAGAATACCATCCAGACCCCACAGAATTAGCGACATAATAGCGGTGAATACAGCTACGATTAATGTTGTGTGAAACGTTTCTTGAAGCGTTGGCCAGATGACTTTGCGCATTTCAGTACGCGCCCCGCTCGCAAATGTTATCGCATCTTTACCCTGATTAGTCAATAATGCTACTATACCCGCAATTGCAATAATCAAAACTACAGCTATAGCGCGCAGTGGGATACTCAAGTCACGATAAATGAAATTACCTACGATGGCAATAAACAAAAGCATGATGACAACTAGCCATTTAATAGCTTGTAAAGCACACCGACTACTTTTAGCATCTATATTTCTACTCATATACTAAACCTCTGTTTCAATAGATTGTAAGAAACAACTAAGTCCGCAATGCGTGGAAAAATCAACAGAAGTCATTATCGTGCAAGAAAATAACGCAATTAGCGGGGGTTAAATGTCACAGTTAAAGAACAATATAAATATATTGATTAAGTAATTTACTAATTACTAATTCAATATATTTGACTGTCAATCATATACAGCAGCTAATATCAGATGTCATTCATGCTAAAACACTGAATTTGCTAAATTCTTGTATCGGTAGTTTATAAGAGAATCAAATAATGCACTTTTAGTGCCTATCACGTCAAATATTATTGACAAATTTATCAAAAATAGCAATTTGGATAAGCATAATTGCAACTACATCTATACTAAAATAAATATAATCTTCGATTAAGAAAGTAGATAGGGATACAGTTTATCAAAATATGCTTCCTCGAACTTACGATCACAGTATACTATTAAAGAGTACTAAATAAGTATATACTATTATGAGATGTAAATATGTATTTATTACCTTGAGCAAATAGATTCATCATATTATTCTTTGTATTTGTGTTTTTCTTAAATTTTAATAATTGTAGACCAAAATTATTATGTAATTTAATAACATATATGATTAAATAGAGCCGGAAATCTTGAATCTTTTTCTGCTGAATACTGCTGAGATATCCACGATATTATCACCTAGATAGACTTTGCTTATCATTAATATTATAAAACATGGACACATAAGTAAACATTCGTTGAACTCTATTTTTTAAAATAAAAAATCTTTTAATTCTGCATAAAGATTATAAATTAATCTATATAACCGCCAAGTAAATATATTGTATTATAAAATGATACTAGGAAAATTATAATGACTATCATAATACACTAGATCACTAAAATATTTATAAAGAGTCTTTTTATAGATTTTACTTTTAGCAAAATTTTGTCAGGTAGGATTCTCATTAAGCATCCTTACTTGATATATCGCAGAGGTATAAGTATTTTAATTTGCATTTCATTTATCTAGAAGATAATTTTCTATAAACTAGTATGCTGTTATAAAAGCTAGTCAGTTTATATTACTACTACAAAATCTGAGACAGAATAATATTATAAAAAACAGATCAAATACAGCAAATTAAAGCATGAAAGAATTAAATAAGTAAATAATTTTATTAGCTTTAAACTGTTAGTGGTAATTTTTAAATAAAATATATTAATATTTTTCATATTATATTTTTTCAAATATAATTGTTCAAAATAAAATCCAAAATGATTAAGATCAGTAATGAATATTGTGGATTAGCTTAATGATTATTTTAGTTTTTGCTGGGGCATGAAACAGTCATAAATGATTAGTATTTCTGTTGATAGCATATCAGGTATAAATTTGATACATAAATTAGAATAAAATAATTATCTATATAATAAACGTTATAAAACAGTTATAAATCTAAGAATAATAATAACTGTATGATTTATTTCGTGGACTTGCTGTAACTATGTATCTTTTTGAAATTCTTGATAAGATAAAAACATATCGAAAATGGTGCTGATACCCAGGGTTGAACTGGGGACCTCACCCTTACCAAGGGTGTGCTCTACCGACTGAGCTATATCAGCACATCATTGGAGCGGGCAGCGGGAATCGAACCCGCATCATTAGCTTGGAAGGCTAAGGTAATAACCATTATACAATGCCCGCATTGTATAAAGAGTCTTATTATTTTTACATTTATATCGATTAATAAAATTGTGCAATAGTGCAATGTTGAAATCAGGCTATGCTTATAGCCTGACCTGAGGTGTTTTAATTGTGGTGGGGGAAGGATTCGAACCTTCGAAGTATAAACGGCAGATTTACAGTCTGCTCCCTTTGACCGCTCGGGAACCCCACCCTTGATGGTGCCGGCTACCGGAATTGAACTGGTGACCTACTGATTACAAGTCAGTTGCTCTACCAACTGAGCTAAGCCGGCATCAAGTATCTTTTATTTTAATCAGTGAATGTGCTCTATGCAATAAAAATTTAATAAATTTTACAGGAAAGGTCAACCTGATTGTTTACTCGTAAACTGAGTCCGAGAATAGAAGACTGCTTATTGCTTGTTTATTAGATACTTTATGCAAAATTTCCTGACAGGACTTGATTAGTTTAAGTTTATCTATTATATATAACTTTCCAGGCCTAAATCTTATTAGACTTACTGCGTTTAAATGGCCTCTAAATAGATAAATATCATAAAATAAGAATAATATGTAATAAATTAGCAAAAATAATTTCATTCCTTTTTCATACTAACGTGTATTAGAAAGGAATTATTTTAGGAAGTAGGTATTAACAATTAAAATATATTAGTACGTTATTTCATGACGACAGAAAAGCTCCAGAAATTTTATTAAATATAAACAGAGAATCACAATTATCTATTAAATTCATTTAATATACTATGCACCTCTACATTAATAATATATAATGTTATTATGTTTACTTTAATTTATTAAAATTTGTTGGCTAATAATCTAAGATATGTAAATTTTTCCTAACTCTCTCATAAAATAAGCAGTGCGCCACTAGGGGGTGATATATCTAGGTGATCTTTATTAAGCTATAACGAACTTTAAGAAAATATTTTTAAATGTACGTCATTCTGAATGAAAGATCGAAAAAACTCAATGCTAGAAAAACATAAAAGATAATATCTTATTACCCTAAACAGGACATATACACAGTACAAAAGTATAATAAAAAATTATTAATGCACATTATAATATTTAGTATTATACATTATCAATGTAAAAAGATATTTTTTATTATTAATTCACGAACTCCCTGTCATGCCTTTCTATAAAGAATAGAAACATAAAGCCTTTCATAAGGTCAATCAAACCAAATAAACTATGTATGATATATATGGTATCTAATTCATTGCATATTCGTCATCTATTATCCTCATTAAACAAAAGCAAAATATAGAGATAAAATAAAAGAACTTAATTCTTATTCAGTAAATCCTGATGAAGTGACTGTATAGAAAATATACGGCCCTAAATATCGAAAATTAATTAAATATACAAAATGCAGTATAATTGTAAGAAGTTTGCAATTTCCATTAATAACTAATCTGTATATAATTTTTTTGATATCTATATATTATTAGTGCTACTTAGATATTCTAAGACCTTAGAAATAAGCTACATGATATATGATCATATCAAGACAATAATAAAATAAGTTTAGTGATGTATGGTTCCCCCTATTGTGCTATAACTAAATAACAATTAAATATGAACTTGACTTGCTTGTACTTGCTCAGATTAATTTCATTTATAGGGGGGAAATATGAAATATCTCTTGATTTTTTTAATTGTTTTAGCATTTTTTGTTCTTTCCGTTACATTAGGTGCACATAACGACCAACTAGTTTCCTTTAACTATTTAATAGCTAAAGGTGAATACTGTCTATCCACATTGCTTGCTACACTCTTTGCAAGTGGTTTTCTTTTATGTTGGATTATCTGTGGCTTATTTTATTTACGCGTTCATTTAAGATTGTCTCGTGCTGAGCGTAAAATTCGTCTTCTAGAGCAGAAACCGAAACCTATAGCTCCAGGAGAAGAGAAAAACTCCTTAAGGTCGAAAAAATAGATAATATGTTAGAACTGCTGTTCCTACTGCTTCCAGTTGCTGCTGTATATGGATGGTATATGGGACGCAGAAGCAATAAGCAGGATAGGCAGCGGGAAGCTAGTCGCCTATCGCGTGAATATGTCGCTGGGGTGAATTTCCTTCTTTCTAACCAAAAGGATAAGGTGGTAGACTTGTTCTTTGAAATGATTAAAGAGGACAGCAATACAGTCGAAGCACATCTTACATTGGGTAACTTATTTCGTTCGCGCGGAGAAGTTGACCGAGCTATTAGAATACATCAATCTTTGATGGAAAATTCATCCTTAAATTTTGATCAACGTCTCTTAGCCATTCAGCAACTAGGTCGCGATTATATGGCAGCTGGTTTATATGATCGTGCTGAGGAGATGTTTAATCAATTAGTTGATGAACAAGATTTCAAAGTGTCTGCGCTGCAGCAATTACTAATTATTTATCAAGCCACTAGTGACTGGCAAAAAGCAATAGATGTAGCCGAAAAACTAATAAATTTAGGGAAAAATCAGCAACGCAATGAAATTGCACATTTTTATTGCGAACTTTCGTTGCAGGCAATAGAAAGAGATGACCTAGATCAAGGTATGGCCTTGCTAAGAAAAGCAGCTTTAGCAGATAAAAACTGTGCGCGCGTATCTGTAATGCTAGCTAGAATTTATATTTTAAAAAATCAACTAGATAAGGCTGTAGAGTCGCTAGCTAAGGTATTAGAGCAAGATAAAGATTTAGTCAGCGAAGTATTACCGATGATGCATGATTGCTATAATAAAATAAATAAGCCAGATCAATGGATTTCGTTTTTGCGGCTTTGTGTTGAAGAAAACACCGGTGCAACAGCTGAACTTATGCTAGCTGAATTCATGGAAAAAAATGAAGGTATCGAAGCTGCTCAGGTATATGTCGCACGACAATTACAGCGACACCCAACCATGCGTACCTTTCATCGTTTAATGGATTACCATCTTACTGAAGCCGAGGACGGCAGAGCCAAAGAAAGTTTGCAACTACTGCGAGATATGGTAAGCGAGCAAATTCGTACCAAACCTAGTTATCGCTGCATGAAATGCGGTTTTACCGCGCATGCAATATACTGGCACTGTCCATCATGCCGTGTATGGTCAACTATAAAACCAATCCGTGGACTGGATGGACAATAATTGTAATAATATCCTTTTATATATAACAAGCATCTCTTTGTTATAAGCAAGATGCTGAGTTTTATGAGCAATATATTCAGAAAAGATTGATTTTACTTAATAAAAATATCTTTTACTATACTCTTGCCTAATTAGTCATAAGGAATACTTAAGATAGCTTAAATATACTTAGTTCATTATAAATGACAAAAAGGTTTTAAAATTAACCTATCTTCCTATAAAAATAATTTTTAGTAAGATCTATTGCTCTTATAAAAGCAGCATTACTGCTATATATAATGATGTCATCAAATATCTCTTGCATATAAAAGTACATAATTTTTGCATGTATTACACACTTATTTATAAACAGCAATTCAATTGATGTAGTATGTAGAGATATATTGTAATATTTTCAATGAACTGAACAAGAAAATTAAAATAAATTAAATAATTTGATGAAATAATTTGCTAATATTATCATCTCTAAAAATTTCACTGTTTTATAAAGGTAAAAAAATAAAAGCAAAAGTAGATTGCCTTTAACTCTCACTGCATGCCTTAAGCATTAATAATAATCATTGACAAATCAGGCAGATATATTTATATTTATTAATATGTAATTACATTGCTATTGAATAATAAATAGCAAGATCTCATCGCAATATTTTACGAAGAACCACTTAGATATCACTATATGAATACTATGCTAATAAGTATTTAATTCTGGAAAACTTTTGACTAAATCGTCGATTATTTTTATTTGACACAAGAAAGGTTCTAACTTATCCAGAGGTAATGCTGATGAACCATCACAATAAGCATTTATAGGCTCCGGATGAGCTTCAACAAAAAGCCCGGCCAATCCTACTGCAATTCCTGAACGAGCTAATTCAGTGACTTGTGCTCGGCGACCACAAGATATTAAGCTAAAAGGATCACGACACTGCAAAGAATGCGTAACATCAAAAATAACTGGACTACCTTTAGATACCTTTTTCATGATTTCGAAACCCAACATATCAACAACTAAGTTATCATAACCAAAGTTAGCACCTCGCTCACATAAAATAATTTTACTGTTGCCTAATTCTCTAAACTTATCGACTATGTGAACGATCTGATTTGGGCTCAAGAACTGTGGTTTTTTTACATTAATAACGGAGCCAGTTTTAGCAATTGCTTTAATTAAATCAGTCTGACGAGCCAAAAATGCTGGCAGTTGTATAACATCAACTACATCAGATACAGACTGCGCTTGTTCTGGAGTATGCACATCTGTAATAATATTCACGCCAAATTGCCGCTTAATATCCTGGAAAATACTCAGACCTTTTTCTAGACCTGGGCCACGATATGAATGAATAGAGGAACGGTTAGCTTTGTCAAAAGAAGCTTTAAAAACGTAAGGTATATTAAGTTTTTTAGTAACGGTCACGTACTTTTCACAGATGCGCATTGCTAAATCACGAGATTCCAAGACGTTCATGCCACCGAAAAGAACAAACGGCAAATCATTCGAAACTTTGATACTGCCAATACTGACAACTTTTTGTTTCATGTGTATACCTCAATCTTTGAATAAATTGTAGAATTACTTAAAAGTTAAAATAATAAAGAGTAATTAGCGTATTATAGTTCTGATGTTATAGATTCATAATCTTTCTCTATAATAAAGATATAATATAACTTAAGAACTAATAAAAGATTAAAATGCTAAATATCATTATTTTGATTAGTAAAATTAGAATTTTTAGACTTGGTATCTCTTTTATAGTATAACTTGTATAATTATAATTAGGCCGTAGGAATTTATGCAAAAATGGTTTAATTCTAATTAATTAATAGTATTAGATATTATATTTCTTATGGTTCATCACACGTAGAAACTGTTACTAGCATTAGCAGGCCAGTTTGTTAATTTAAAAATACACTAAAGTTTACTTAGAACCTCCATAAATAAAAAATTGTTATGCATTAGTATTATTAAATCACAAGAAATATAGATATAAGTGCAGACACAGAATGCTCTAAATCTACAGAATATTATGTAATTTTATATTATTGCAATACTATATTACTTAATGATCTCTAATGCATTGTACTTATTTTGAAGGTGGTAGTATAAATTAAGCATTGTTCATAATCAATATTATAGTCCTTTATCCTAATTATTATACCCTATCTGCTTAGAGTCTTTTTAAGACTCATTGATGATAAGCATAGAACATCCAGAGCCCATATAAGTTTAATTATTGAAATAACATAGGTTTGCGAACTGCTGTTAATAATAGACTAGAAGATCTGATATACAGCATTTCTATTATCATAGAAGTTCTTAAACATATCGATATGATTCTTTAGATTAAGACAAAGGATAATAAGGATAGAATAGAGTCATATTGCATACTCTAAAGATCTCTCAGCTAATTAAAATTATTTAGCAAAATAGATTTTTTCCTGAATTATTTGTTATCAGATCTATAATATGCATGATAGCCTTTTCCAGTTACTCTACTAGCAGACAAATGATAAAATAGCTCAGTAAAATCATTAAATATTTCATACAAGTTTTATTTATTAAATACAAACCTTAAGCCATATTATATAATAATTAATTTCTTGTTGACGGAACATATTCAAGATAGAATAAACTAGATAACAGAATCAACTTAAGATAAATAAAACTTAATTTTAATAGCAATAATTTTTATATTTCTAACTACTCGTAACAAGATAGTATTCAAAATACATCAATATAGCAGCAGTGCACTCTTGCATGAGCAGCCTTATAACTTCAATTGAGAAGCGTCTATTGATACAATAAACAATAACATTGTTTATTGTAATATATATAATAAACTAAAATAAGTTTAGGTTTGGAGTAATCATTAATATTAATAAATGCTATATATAAAAATAATTATGTATTATAACAACATGGTTAAAGATTCATCAATCTAGCAGACGTAATATTATTCCGCTTAATAATACATATATATCTTTGGTAAATTATAATTACTACCTATTTAAGAGATATCTGAGGGAGCCATTGGCTATATAGATACAATAAATATTACTATCATATGATGAGTCAAAATGATATAAATAATTAAATATAAGGATTATATAATCTATCTTAGATCTCTCCATACGTAGTAGATTAAGCTGCAGAATTCACTTTATAATCCTAATTATAAATAAAATAATAGACCTTCTATATGCTAGAGTTATTCTAAAAATTAATTCTACATGCTTAATTCAAATGATATCATTAGTAGATATCATTTTATATCTTGTTTTAACAAGATACTTTCTGCTTGCGTTAAAAACAAAGAGTTTTAATATATTGCATAACTTATTAAGCTCAGAAGTATTTCTACTATGTAAAATAGTAATAATTTCTTATATCATAATTATTAGAGTGTCAAAATATTGTCTAGAACTAATATATGGCGTTAATTTAGTAAATATATCTATTATGTTTTTTGATGAAACTTAAGATTATTGAATAATTCAGTACATTTTGATGAACAAATTTTATAAACTAGGTACTGAGCACTTCTGATACAGGTAAAGCTGTTAACCTTAAAAGATTAGCAAGAAGTCTTTTTATAAGCTTATTATTACGTAAATGTTCACATAATCTAATAACTCATTCGTAGCTCCTGAAAAGACTGATATTTCAGATAATGAACAAATATCAAGCACATAATTAATTGCATCTATGATGAAAACACTATCAAATTATTTAAGTAGATAACAAAATAAGAGAACCATCATCTGATATAATTAAGATACATATAGAGTATGTATGTATACTCCACTTAACATCTCACTACTTGCTACACATGTATTTTATCTGTAGTCGTCAATATACATCTCTAAAACCGGCAAAACTAAATACACATGCTAATATAATAAATTTTATTTAAAATTTTGTATTCAATGAATAAATCAATTTAAGATAAGGGGGCAACAAAACATAAAAATATAAGATATGGCAGATCTTGTATGTCGTAGGTAGAGAAATCCTGTGTTAAGATAACATGCATACATTCAATAAACTACTCAGACTGTTATTATAAGAACTGATAATAATATAGTCTTATACAATAATCTAGATAAACTATACAGAGGACAATGAAACATTATGAAAATACTAGAATAATCTGACAGCATGGATATTTAATAATTACAGTGATGCAATATTTTATTGTCTTCCAAAATGCTTGATTCAAGTATATTCTCTAGTATTGCAATAGTAGGTACCTGAAAAATGTACAAACTATTTATGAATTGGATATGATAGACATCATGCTCAATTCTAAAAAACCTTCTCTGTCCAAGCATTTTTTCTATAAATTATGCTATTAGCGTACCGTTTATCATGCAAGACGAAACAGAAGTTGATATTAAACATGCATGTTTAATTACGTAGACAGGTGCACGATTAAATTGATATAAGACTCCTGAGATTATCTTTCTCGAACTGCATCAGTCATGAACATCCTAGATATAAATATCATCTTACAAGATAACGACAGTTAAATAATAGAATCTTGAATCTATTATTATTATGCATTAATAATATCTTTACTGCATTGATTATAACTTGAAGATATTAACTGCAAAGACTAAGAAATTTAATTATAAGAAGATTATTTATTAACAAAATAAATGCTGCGAATAAATAATCTATAGTAGATTATTAATCTCATTTATTTTACCAATCAAGATTTGAATGAACAATAGCTTTGTATAATAAGTACTCTTATAGAGATATTAGTGTATCTATTCTAGATAATATAATATCTTATCTCTTGCTGAGATTTTTATTTAATAAAACTCTTAGTAGTAATTGACTACTAATCTAGTATATTTTTCGATTAAAATATTTTAAAATTAAAAATATTATTTATCCTACTGCATCATATTAGCAAATAGAAAAGATATAATTCTTTTACGAAAGATAGCAGATATTCAATAATTCTTGATTTATTATTTTATTATAAACTTTATTTCAAGATCATGCATTATTAATATCGTGCTATATTTTATTTAAAATAATAATTATTTTAAATAAAATATGAAATCCTATGACACATTAGGATCCTTGACTTAATAAGATAGATTTATCAGTTCTTTCCCAAGGGAAAGATGCACGACCAAAATGACCGTAAACTGCAGTTTTGCGATAGATAGGCTGAATCAGGTCTAACATTTGAATCAGACCATATGGACGTAGATCGAAGAATTCGCGAATCAAAAAAATTAGACGCCTAGCAGGTATTTTTTCTGTACCAAAAGTTTCTACCATGATTGATGTAGGTTCTGCAATACCTATGGCATAAGAAAACTGAATTTCACAACGATCTGCCAAACCTGCAGCAACTATGTTTTTCGCAACGTAACGTGCTGCATAAGCGGCTGAACGATCAATTTTAGAAGGATCTTTCCCAGAAAATGCTCCACCACCATGGCGAGCTGCTCCACCGTATGTATCAACTATTATTTTGCGACCAGTAAGCCCACAGTCGCCCATTGGACCACCTATAACGAAACGACCAGTAGGGTTTATAAAATATTTAGTCTTATCAGATAATAATTCTGCTGGTAATACTGGCTTAATAATCTCTTCCATTACCGCTTCTTTTAACTTTGATAAGCTAATATAAGCAGAATGTTGAGTTGAAAAAACTACTGCATCAATACCTAAAATTTTACCATTGTCATACAAGCAAGTAACTTGGCTTTTAGCATCTGGGCGTAACCACGGCAGAGTGCCATTCTTACGTACTGTAGCCTGACGTTCCATTAAACGATGGGCATATATTATTGGTGCGGGCATCAGGACTTCAGTTTCATTAGTTGCATAACCAAATACAATTCCTTGGTCACCAGCTCCCTGTTCCCATGGATCGATGCGATCAACCCCTTGATTAATGTCTAGAGACTGCTTACCGATAGCGCTTAGTACAGCACAAGAATTGGCGTCAAATCCCATATCAGAGCTGATATAACCAATTTCAGCAACTGTCTTACGCGTTAATTCCTCAATATCTACCCATGCATTAGTTGTGATTTCACCACCGACAAGTACCATGCCCGTTTTTACGTAAGTTTCACATGCTACACGCGCCTTAGGATCCTGTTCTAGAATTGCATCAAGTACAGTATCAGAAATTTGGTCAGCAATCTTATCAGGATGCCCTTCAGAAACTGATTCGGAAGTAAAAAGATACTTACCCATTATGTTATTACCTTCATATAATAAGGTTCTTATGAATATATAATGATTAATATATAAATGATTTTCTAAAGATTTATATATTAATCAAAATATGATGATCCTAATCATAGGAGAAATAATTATTTAAATAAAGCAGGTATTTGATTAAGAAAATATTCTTCTTAATCTTATTTAGATTGCTACAAATGCTTTTATTATTTTAATCAATTTTATTTATAACCTCTATCAGCATTAACTGATATCTACACCTACCTAATTAAGCACTATGAATATTTAGTAATAGCATCAAAACTTATAAAAAGATGGATAACCCTTAGCGAGAGATATGTAAAATAGTATTTAAAACGCGTAGAAAAGATTGATATTTATCAATATTCATGCAAAAGACGATATTAATATTTACAATGATAAGATCTATTAAGTTACGAAAAATATCTAATAGCTCAGCTATAATGAGGCAAAGATCTTTAATAAACTTAATTCTTTAGTCAAGTATTATGCTTATTATTGTAGTTTGTATCTCTTAAAAATATCATTCTATTTATTATTAATTAAACTTGATACATCAACATATTTCAGATCAGCAGAAAATATATTTGATGATACTAGTATCATGATATGATACATATACTTATAATAGTAAAGCTCCTATTTTAAGAGAACTCTTGAAAAGATATCTTTATCTGCACAACTCAGCATATCTTTGTTTCATTCGTCACATTAAAAATAATTAATGTTTAGATAGGTTGATTGTATTAATGAATATTCATAATATCCTGTATTATAAATTATACAAATTATATTCTGCATCTTGCATGTATAAGACTATATATATCTATAAATACATTTATATAATTCATTACTCCATAAAACATCTTTGGATATATGGTATTTATCAAATACTATTATATCTGAAATAATATCAAATAATAATATAATAATTCCTAGATCCTCTATAATATCTAAATTGATAACTATGACTGATAAATACCTCCTTTATTTAGGGATAATATTATCTTGTATAAATTTGATTAATTCTGCTCCTAGAGAATATTAATATCATATATATTACTTATATCCCAACTTAAAAGCGGATACATAAAATCTTTCCTTTTAATAACTTCAGTTTATCTGCTATATCAGATTTTATCTTTATGGTACCACTGAACATGCAAGCTAGTACATATCAGTTCATACTTTTCATGATATTCATGGAATATTATATAGATATATCTATGTTTTGAATGTATCAGACATTATAAAATAAGATTACAGGTATTACCTGTTGACAACAGTAAAACTGAGTTATTATGGAGTCTAGAGAGGTTGTATCTTTTATATTTAAACTATTTATATTTAAATTTAACTCCTAAGTAGCACTAGTTCACAAAATACTGATAAATAAAAATATAAATTTAAGGATATGCGATGATAACAAATCAAACTTCTAATAAGTTAGCATATACTTAATAAGTCAATGCATGTTATAATAGGCAAATACCTGGAAGATATTATCAGTACGACAGCTTTATAGTAACGAATAATATCAAGAGATCCTTATTAGATTTTAATGTATCTGATACTTATAAGATACTGCAGTAATGCATGTTAGCTAGTCCATTAAAGAAGTTCTTTGTTTCTTTTAAAAAGATATAAATTTTATCTAATTTCTTAATTTATTTTATGTAGTGATTCAAGAGCACATTAAAACACTAGCATTCTGAAACAGAACTTTTTTAATAATTGATAAAATAAGCTTTGTTATATCCATATATTTCTTTGCATTATAGATCAATAATATAGATTAAAGCTCAAAAATATAATAAGATATCAATATCAAGTGGTAAATCAAATTACAATGAAGTTTCTTGCTATTAATATTTATTTTTAACTACAGGCGACATATTAAGAATAAGATACGCTTCCATAAAAGGAAAGATCTTGTAATATACGCTTACTCTTCCATTATACTGTAAACTATTTTATATTTATGTAATAAATTTATTCTATATTAATTCCTTGGGCTGGTAATAGCTATCATTAAGCAGTACCGAGGAGATTGCATATGAATGCCGCTGCCTTGATGTAACTAATATCAATAACATAACCTAGAGCTAGCTCATGCTAAATAACACTAAATTTAAAACAGTTCTAAGAAACGCAAAAATTCTATTAGATCTATTTCTAATAAATAATAATAGATAAGTAATATTAAGTTGAAAACTTAATCAGACTAATTACCATTTAGGAACTTGATTAGAGTCAATTCAGAAAATGATAATTATCAAATGTAGTCACTGCATAAGACTGCAGCAAAAAATATCTATCTTTTAGATATAATATATAAAATAGCATAGTTAACATTTTATTAATATATTCCCATGCCATTCATCACTCTAAAGCACTGCCATTTAAGCGCTTGCGATAACTAACGTGAGATAACTTATTGCATTATCGACTAAAGTCAGATAATTATTATTTTTTAGATACCTGCTAAATTATATATGTTATTGAATCAATGCATCTATGTTAAATTTGACTATAAAGGCAAAAATATTTTTATTGTTTCTTTAAAATAAGAAAAATATCATCCATAGTTGATATGTGGGATATCTAAAAATATATTATATTTTGAGCATGATAAACTTCTTTATATAAAAAATAAAATAGCAATAAATAAAAATGTGAAGACTTACGTACATGCTAGCAATATTCATCCCTGCTGATTTATGATGTCCAATATACGTGCACCGGTGTTGTATTTTGTTGTAAAATAGCACGGATTGGCAGCTCACTCAGATCTGTTCCTTGGGTCGCACGCTGATAAATATCAAGCTTAGTATTTCCTGTAAAATATAGGTAAATATTGCGGCTATTAAGTAGCGCTGGCAGTGTTAAGGTAATACGATCGAACCTTGCAGTAATTGGTCTTATCCCAATGCAAATTCTCCCAGAATTCATCGAAAGAGCCGTATCTAAATTATCTACACCAGGAAATAAAGACGCAGTATGTCCATCATCACCCATACCTAGAACTACAATATCGAACGGACGCGCAATAGCATCTAGCGCATGTTCAGTATATAAGGATCCAGTAAAAGGATTCGCGCAATTATTTTTTAAACTAATAAATTCAGCATCTGACGCATAATCTTTTAGTAAGTATTCGCGCACTAGCTTTTCGTTGCTAGAATCATCAATTGGATCGACCCAACGCTCATCTGCTAAAGTTATTATAACTTTAGACCACTGAATGTTTATTTTAGCTAAAGATTTAAACAATTCCAATGGCGTACTGCCACCAGAAACTACTAAGCTAGCTTTTCCATGACGTGACACCATGTTGCTCAAGGCTACAGCAATTTTTTCAGAAAAATATTTGTTGATTTTATCTACGTTAGGAAATTCCTGAAAACTAATCATGTATATACTCCTAACTTGAAATACTCATTCAATATAAGCGTACTATTATAGTATACTCTAAAATTCTTAACTTATGTTATATTTTTATGATTTACTCTTTTGGGATCATTCTGTAAGAAGCTCGTGGCCCCCAAGTTCCCGCTTCGTATGGCTGGGGATATTCATTATCGGTAGACCAAGCTTCCTCAATAGAATCAACCCATTTCCATGCTTCTTCAACTTCGTCACGACGAACGAATAGTACTTGGATACCGCGCATTATTTCTAGCAATAAACGCTCATAAGCATCCGGTAAATTTGCTTGATGACAGATATCTAAAATCTTAAGATCTAATGTGGTTGTTTGCAACCGGTACTTGTTTTCTATACCTGGCATTTTATGCAGGATTTCAATTTGAATACCTGCATCAGAATGCAAACGGATCCTCAGTTTATTACGCGGCAGATTTTTACAAGACTCAGTGAACAAATTGATCAGTGGGTTCTTAAAAAAAAGAACTACTTCAGAATATTTGTATGACATACGCTTACCGGTACACAAATAAAAGGGAACACCGGTCCACCGACAATTATCAATATCTACTCGAATAGATACAAAGGTTTCGGTATGACTGTTTTTGTTAGCACCTTTTTCTTCTAGATAGCCCGGCACTTTCTTGCCTTGAATAATTCCCGAAGTGTACTGACCACGCACTGTAGTATCACGAACGTTAGAAGAATCGATACGACGCATAGCACGTAATACTTTTACTTTTTCGTCACGAATACGATCACTAGAGAGATCAGAGGGTGGTGACATAGCAATAATAGTAAGGATCTGTAGTAGATGATTTTGGACCATGTCACGCATCTGACCAACTGAATCAAAGTATCCCCAACGTCCTTCTATTCCCACCTCTTCAGCTACGGTGATCTGCACGTAATCAATAATGCTGTTGTCCCAGTTATTAGCAAATAAGGAATTAGCAAAACGCAATGCCATTAAATTTAGAACTGTTTCTTTACCAAGGTAGTGATCAATGCGGTACACTTGAGATTCATCGAAAAATTTAGCCAGCTCATTATTTATGAGTCGTGAAGATTGTAAATCTGTACCAAGAGGTTTTTCCATGACAATACGACTTGTTTTTTTATTTAATCCTGATGTATATAAACCTTTGAAAATCGCACCGAAAGTGGTTGGTGGCATTGCTAAATAATAAATATTAATATTTTTTTTCTGATCTATTATTTTAGCTAGATTTATGAAATTATGAGTATCATGCACATCAAGGTCACAAAAATACAGGCGTGTACTTAACCTAAGCCAAAGGATGTCATCAACTTTTTCTTCAAGAAAAGTATCCAGGGATTTACGAACAACAGTTTTATATATATCTTTATCCCATGCTGCTCTACCAACGCCAATAATACGAGTATCCAAATGGATGTGACCAGCTTTTTCTAATTTGTAGAGGGCAGGTAATAGTTTACGGCAGGATAGATCGCCCTTTGCGCCGAAAATGACTACGTCACAGGCATGCGCTGTTAACGTCAGTTCCATATTAATCTCCTTATTGCAGGATACTCGCAATATTATTGCTTCTCTTATATAATGAAATATTTATATCAATAAAATTGGCTTATTAAATCAATCTTATATCAGATATTCTCTAATCAAAATAGTATATCTGGAACCGAAGAACATATGGTATTTACCTATAATAAAGTAATTAAAATAACTGTCTCTTTTAATCTAATGAAATATTATATTTATTCTCAGCACTTATAATTTACTGGATTATAATAATTAATAAAATCATAGCTTACCAAGCAGAGAAAACGTTTTATTAATGCAATTAATAACTACTATCATATAGAGATATATACTAATATTAGTATGATAATACTAAAAATATTTAAAAGATTATTAATCGATGAGTATTTTGTTCATTTAATTAATAGATTTATATAATTTATCGAAATAGAATATTTTTAATAAAAATTAAAAACAAATAGATGATATCCATAAAATGATCTTGATAAGATAAAAGGGATAAACGCAATGGATCTCTGTTATTTCATCTCTTTGCATTATTGGCCAATTAATATCTATCTGCACGCAAAATAAATGAGACCAAAATAAAATAAATCAATCGAATCTGATATTTCTAGCTATCTGTCTGAATGCATGATGTCTTATTATAGCGGATAGACTGCTTAAATTTTATAGTACAAAAATAGAAGAAATAGTCTTTTAGATAAAATATTGAATCTCCTTTCGACAAAACTAAGGTATATGATTTCATGAATACAACCCATATTTATAGGAATAAATATAAAAACTATAATGTGCTAAATAATATTATAATTAAGAGAATATCTCAGTTTAATACAAGGAATATAAAGAAAAATTGAGGGTGCTTATTATAACGAGATAAACCCAATAATAAATTAAATTTGTATATAAATTAGTCAAAGCACACAGATAAAATAGATCATTCAACTATATACTTAATGGCACTATACAATTTTTATCTACTTGGCACTAACTTATTTTTCAATATCAATATATTTCTTAAAGGATTCTTGATATATAGAGTAATCGCAAATTCTAAGTCTTGAGATCCTCTACATAGGATTTTTATAGCATACATTAATATACAGAAACTATTAATTGTTTTCCACATGTATACATAAAACATCCCAATAATTCATGGGATGAGATCAATCCAATCAGGTTGTTGTCACCATGTACCATCTCTATATAATAAATTTTGTTACTTAACTGTTGCAGAGTATACTCTAAAATAGTATTGCTATTTCTCAAACAAGAGTATGCTATTTCTTTGTGTAACATTTAAAGGAACCGAAAAGAATGTTGTAGCAATATGTATTAAAATATTTCAATATTAACCTTGCGTATAAGAACATACAGCAGGTTATTTATAAACACTATGAAAATATTAATTACAGAGTCACAGCAAGATGTTTGGTAAAGCTTGATGATATAAATATAGAAATATGATCATATCTTATAATTAATATTCTTTACAGTTATTAGCTTATATCTTTTATTATAAGAGCCTTCGGTGATTATCAGATCTCTAAAAAATTCTTATCTCTCAGATCATAATATTATTCATTCTACATCCTACCTCGCAATATTTTTGAAAGGTTTTTGAATAAGTGTTAGAAATAGAATGCAGGTGCAAATTTTCTATAAGATTAAAGTATACAACCCACCTATATCAAGTTAAACAGAAAATAGTATTTATATTCCCTAATATTAGATAGGAATTGCCAATTCCTATGCATGTAAATAGAAGATAACCTATTTATATTTCTTATAATTTATGCCTGATCTTTAAATGTATATTCCAAAAAATATTAGCAATGATTATACATGATATAATCAAGTTTTGATATACGATAGATTATTATAAGAATGAAGGACTAAAAATTTTTGTAGGAATGAATCGAAAATGCATAACAATATTAAACAATACGATTTACCCCGAATAATCTTTGGGGTTTTATTTATATCGCTCATGATATTTTCCTGTTTATGGGTGGTCAGGCCGTTTATTTTTGAATTTACATGGGCTAGCATGATAGTCATTGCGACTTGGCCTATACTGATAAAGCTACAAAATATATTTTGCGGTAAGCGCTGGATAGCAGTCTGCATTATGACGATCTTACTGCTTCTGTTTTTAATTCTCCCCATTGCTTTAATTATTTGTAGCTTAATCGATAATAGTCATCCTATTTTAGTATGGGCATCCTCAGCTAAACACTGGTCGATGCCCGATCTACTTTTTCTTGAAAAAATTCCTGCCATTGGTCATAGAATATATAAGAGTTGGCATTCTATTTTAACGAGTGGAAGTAGTATCATTATATCTAAGATTCAGCCATACATTGGCCAAACAATTACCTGGTTTGTGGCACAAGTGGCTCACGTTGGATCTTTTTTACTGCATTGCTCGCTAATGCTATTATTTAGCGCCTTGTTATACAGTAGAGGAGAAGAAGTAGCATTAGGTGTCCGTAAATTTGCAATACGTTTAGCTGCTCAAAGTGGAGCAGATGCTGTCACTCTAGCAACGAAAGCTATTCGTGCAGTTGCACTAGGCGTTGTCGTGACAGCCCTAGTACAGTCAATTCTAGGCGGTATTGGACTCACTATCAGCGGTATCGACTACGCAATGCTACTGACAGTATTCATGTTTATTTGCTGTCTTGCACAACTTGGTCCGTTATTAGTACTAATTCCTGCTATCTTATGGCTTTACTGGATTGGAGAGAGCACCCGAGGCTCTCTCCTTATAGTATGGAGTTGTATAGTTGGTACATTGGACAATTTTGTACGGCCAGCATTGATGATCCGAATGGGTGCAACTTTACCGACGATCCTTATCCTATCAGGAGTGATAGGTGGTTTACTGGCGTTCGGTATGATAGGACTTTTTATAGGCCCTGTTGTACTTGCAGTTTCTTATCTTTTAATATCTTCATGGATGTATGAAATTCCCAAGCTAGACTTAGAGGAAAAGCCAGTTGTTCAAAAACTAAATAATAAGTAATATCATACATCTTTTTATGAAGTGAGGACCATCATAATTATATGAACATGTAACATATCTTGCATGTGATGGTCAGACTAATATGTATAACTTTAATGTAAGATATAATTTTTTATAAAATAAAAATCCTATTCATCATTTATTGATGAATATAGATCATTCTCTTAAAATATATTTTTATTTTACAAATAAAAATCATAAAATAAATAGCCATAAATATCTGATGCAATCATCAGGAGTATATATAAAAACACTAATACAAAGCTAGTCTACCATAGGTTAAATACCATCATATCCTGTATTTGTCTAATCAACCATAGTGATAAAATTTTAACAAAAATATCAAGAGCATCAAATCTAGAGAGTTAACCTCTCTATAGAAATGATAATAAGTGAACAAAATTACTCTATGGTCTGGACTATATAAACTGCAATATTTATTCTAACTCCATATTTTGTATATTGCAATGCATTATATATGTTTATGAGATCTATTTCTAAGCTATGCTGCTAATACAAAATATTATAATTAAAAATATTCCTTAGAATAACAAGAGAAATTAATGCAACAATCTAACAAAATAACAAAAATAAATTTAAGTATCTGTCTTATTTGATCTAGATCCTATACTCTGCGTGTTATAAACAGTAAAAATGCAAATACAATGATATGAGCAATTAATATAATTATTTTTTGTTATATATAACTTTAGATACAGATAGGATCAGACAAATTACCATTATAATTAAAAAAATTATTTATTGTAGAGATCATAAAAGATGCTTTAGTATTAACAATGGATCATTAATATGATGATCATTAACAACTTCAAAAGACACCATTACTGACAAGATAGACTTTTACAGACATATTATCGATCACTAAATAATAACTATGAGAATCAGCATTATTTCAATATATTTCTCTACATTTGAATAACTATTAAATATAGAATACTTTCTTTACCAACAGTTCTTGGAGTAACAAATGAATAAAGATATTACTTTGCCATTACATTGCACTGAAGCTGCAGCTAATAAATTAAAGGTACTCATTCCAGACAAAGAAAGATCTAATATTAAGCTGCGAGTCTACATTAACGGTGGTGGATGTAGTGGATTCAAGTACTGTTTTACGTTAGACGATAAAGTTCATGAGGAAGATATAGTTATTGAGCAATATGGTGTTATGATGATTATTGATCCGATTAGTGTACAATATCTATTTGATGGATCTGTTGACTATATTGAAACACTAGAAGGATCACAATTTATTGTTACAAACCCTAATGCCAAGACTACATGCAGCTGTGGATTATCCTTTAGCGTCTAACATTTAAGAGTATTTTTATTAGATCAAAGTTTTTATGAGAACGAACTTCAGCAATATCTATATACTTAAGTATATAGCTTAAATTATAGAAATTTTATGGGTTATTATTATATAAAGTACGATTATTTTTCTAGAAAATTATTCTCTGTTTTATAAGAAAAAGCATAATATTCATTGGCATACATGGATCATCAAATAAATTGGAAAATAATAAATTTTTTAGAATCTTATTACGGATTTAACTATCTAAATACTATTAAGCAAGTAAGTGCTCGTTATTGATAATAATATATCTAAAAATTTATTAAATAGATCAATATATTAGGTTGACTAATAATATTATAAACAAATATTTTTTAGAATTTAGTTTCTATCATTAAATTTCACGTAACTATTAATCTATTGACAATAGGAGAACATCTAGGCAAATACATCTGCTGACAATATTATTCGTGATTATTTAGACGTTAGTCTATCGATAGAAAATGAGCATTATCCATCTTAATAGTACTTTTAAGCAATATTCAAAAATGATAATGGATCTATTAAATGAATAAATTTATTATTTTTACCCTTCTCTGAGCACTCCATAAAAGTCTGCCGATATAAATTTAAAATTTATTGCAATATCTATGCTGCACCGTCATGATATCATCTAGAATTTTATTGAAGAAGTAATCAATGATATACTTAAACATTAAAACCCATTAAAGAAGATACTCAGTTAATAAATTATGTATAATACCAATCTTAAAAGGTTTATAGTATTAGGGATATTTAAAAGAAACATTATGTTATACTAAGTAAATGTAGTATATTGCATAAAGTATTTATAACGACTAAGATTGTAAAAATGAACTTATTTACACTTATGTAAATTATAAATCAAACTATAAAAAATTTATAGAACATAGAGATAAACTAGATGCCTATGATCAAATAAATCCTCTTCTGTTGCGATCTAATATTTACAATATCGTTTGACATCGATATTATGCCTTAATAAGAGGCATATGAGTATTCTTTTAATTAAACTAGATCGTAATACTTTTCAGAATTACTGCAAGCCTATCATTGAGCTTTTATTAGACATAATATGAGCAAAGATTATTCTATAAAATATAAAAAAATCCCCTCGAGTTTTCTCTGAAACAGAAATTCCGGATTGGGATCTTCTTAGTTCGTGCCTTATTCTACATAATACTAATCTTCACAAAGTTATATGATAAATATCAGAAAAATTTTAATTCATAAAATTCTGAAGTTCTGAATAAATAGCAGTTATAACAACAAAGAATATAATATCATCAAATTTTCTGACATGATTTTATTTTAAAAGATTAAGATGAGTAATATAACACTAGATCTACAAGTCGCCTGCAAAAATAATGATGGGTTACCTAATAAAGATTATTTTCATCACTGGCTAGAAGCTAGCCTCAGGCAGTGTCAGAAAAAAATAGAAGTCACTGTGCGCTTGGTTGACTGCCATGAAAGCCATGCACTGAATATGACCTACCGCGGCGAGAATAAACCAACGAACGTGTTATCATTTTCATTTAAAGGTCCTGAAGACGTTAACCTTGATCTATTAGGAGATATCATCATCTGTCGTCAAATAGTTGAAAGAGAAGCAAAAGAGCAAAACATTACACCCATATCACATTGGGCACACATGGTAGTCCATGGCGCTCTACATCTACTAGGATATGACCACATACTAAATAAAGAAGCAGAAGAGATGGAATCTTTAGAAGCTGAAATAATGCAGGCATTGGGATATCCTAATCCTTACGCATATTAAAATAGTCACGTTAACATATTTGTTTTAACTGCCCGCAAAAACTAGATGACCATTATCAATGAAGCACGAATTATAGGTAAATACAAACTAATAATATGAGCGACGATCATTCGCAAAACAACGATACCCCTAGTCCCAGAAAAGGTTTTTTTTCTCTTATTCTCAATCTACTTTTTCATAGCGAACCTAAAAATCGTAGAGATTTAGTTGAACTGATCCGTGATTCTGAACAGAATTCACTGATCGATCCTGATACTCGTGATATGCTAGAAGGCGTTATGGATATTGCCGAGCAGCGTGTTCGAGATATTATGATCCCACGCAGCCAAATGATCACGCTGAAAAGTCATCAAAAGCTAGAAAAATGTTTAGATGTCATAGTAGAATCTGCTCACTCTCGTTTTCCAGTGATTAGCGAAGATAAAGATCACATTGAAGGGATTTTGATGGCAAAAGATCTTCTTCAGTTTATGCAAAGTTCTGCGGAACCATTTAGCATAAATAAAGTATTGCGCGCTGCTGTAGTTGTTCCAGAAAGTAAACGTGTTGACAGAATGCTCAAAGAATTTCGATCACAACGTTATCATATGGCTATTGTTATAGATGAGTTTGGTGGAGTTTCAGGCTTAGTAACTATTGAAGATATTCTCGAGTTAATAGTAGGTGAAATAGACGATGAATATGATGAAGTAGAAGATCGCGATATACGCCAGATAAGTCGTAAAATATATACAGTACGCGCTCTTATTCAGATTAAAGATTTTAACGCGTCCTTTGGAACTCATTTCAGATATGATGAAGTAGATACCCTAGGTGGTTTGATAATGCAGGCATTTGGACACTTGCCAGCACGTGGTGAAAGCATTGTAATAGAAAACTATCAATTTAAAGCAGCTATAGTTGATAGCCGTCGTATTATACAGGTTCATATAAAAATCCCCGATGAATCTCCTGATCCTATCTTAAATTTAGAAGATTCATAGAACAAATGTTATTATTATTTCAATATAATTGGGTGATTAGTTGCCTAGCTTTAATATTAGGTGCAGTTGGCACTCTTTCTTTTTCTCCATATGATTTTTGGCCGGCAGCAATTGTTTCGGTATTTGGGTTACTTGCAATCACGCTAAATCGAGATACCAAAAATACTATGATATTAGGATTTTTATGGGGTATGGGGTTCTTTGGTACTGGAATTCAATGGGTTTATCTTAGTATAGAGAAATTTGGCGGTATGCCAACTACTATTAATATATTACTAGTAATAATCCTTGTATCATATCTTTCAATTTATCCTATGTTATTTAGTGGGTTACTGAATTATTTTTGGCCCCATTCTAACGTTTGGCGTTTAGTAGTTGCAGCTCCGGCGGTGTGGCATCTTACTGAATACTTCCGAAGTTACATTTTTACAGGATTTCCTTGGCTGCAATTTGGTTACAGCCAAATAGATGGTCCTCTTAAAGGTCTAGCACCAATCTTAGGTGTAGAGACAGTCACCTATCTCTTGATCACAATCAGCGGCTTATTGCTTCTTTCAGCATCAAACCGCAAAGTAATACCAGCCATTACAGCTATCTCTTTATTGCTATTCTCTTTACCGCTACGCAAAATTCAATGGTATCAGAATCAGGATTATAAATCTGTTAATGTTAGAATGGTACAGGGAAATATTGATCAATCAATTAAGTGGGATCCGAAATTCTTGATGACTACGCTACAGTCTTATCTTGAGAAATCATTTTCTTGTCTAAATCAGAATACTATAATTATCTGGCCTGAGTCCAGTATCTCAGATACTGAGAGGAATCAGAATAATTTTCTTGTAATACTTGATAGATTATTTCGCTCACATCATAGCAGTCTGATTACAGGAATTATTCATGATCGCGAATCTGCATTTGGAACAAAATATTACAACACTGTGATTGTTCTAGGAGATCAAGAAGATTATTTATATGAAAATAAAAATCGCTACAATAAACACCATCTAGTACCATTTGGTGAGTTCTTGCCATGCAAACATCTACTACGATATCTTGCTCCATTGTTCAACTTACCTATGTCGTCCTTGAGTCGCGGTGATTATATTCAACCACAACTTAGTGTACAAGGCTATAAAATAACGGCTGCTATTTGCTATGAAATAGTGTTTGGAGAACAGGTTCGTGCTAATTTCTTATCTAACACTGATTTACTCCTAACGGTATCTAATGATGCTTGGTTTGGTCATTCCATAGGTCCGTGGCAACATTTCCAGATGGCGCGCATGCGCGCCTTAGAACTAGGTCGACCGTTATTAAATAGCACTAATAACGGTATTACAGCAGCTGTAGATGCTTCAGGAAACATTATTTCTAAAATACCTCAATTTGAACGTCAAATTTTAGATGTTACTATGGTTCCAACCACTTGCTTAACACCTTATTCTCGATTTGGTTATGTTCCATTATGGCTATTGACCTTTATGATGTCTATCATAGCACTATTTGTAGGGCGAAAAAATATTAATTTTTTCTTTAAATAAATATATTATTTTACATAATTCATATTGAATAAAATCATATTTCTATAATACTTAGGATTTTAAGAGTTATATAATACTGAAGATGAGAAAAAAACTATGATTTAATCTATATGCTATACATATTATATCTTAAATCATGTGAGGACTTTAATTTCATATTAATCATCAGAATAATTATCATTTAATATCCTATCTTATCTGGAGACTTATCCTCAATTTTAAGATTAATACTTTTGCATTAAGAAATTGCATTATATCAATAGTATTATCTTCTCCGATTATCATACCTTTTTCGGCATACGTTAATATGATATCGTAGATGTTCTGCATTAAGAGTAAGATTACGAGCTTATAGCATGCATATAACTAGCGTTATTCAAAATATATGAGATAATTGAGTAGCAAGTTTGCTTTCTTATTTATGTAAGAGCATAGAATCAATACACATCTGGAAATCTTATGAGATAGTAACCTACTGTTGATTTTACAATTAGTTGTCTTTGTCTTTCAAAAGATTCAGGGCTTAAATATCAGGAATTATAGCAAAAGCAATAAATAAGAATATTACATATGATAGAGCGCGCCTTTAGACGCCAAATACAAATTTGCTCATATTTATTCATATTGTCATTAAATTATCAAGTGATGCGATAAATTTGTTACTGCACAAAATTTCGTGCGTAAAAGATAAAATAAAATAATAGTCATGGATGCATGGCTTCCTTTTTATAGTAGATTACTATTCAATATGCTTCCTCCTGAGTTAGAGAATAATAATTATTATATTTTAGTATATATCTCCAAAATTTTTTAAAAAATTATTAAAACTATATAAAGCCATTAAATAGCAATTGCATAAAAGATTGCATAATTATATCATAGAATACACCAGAATTTATTCTATTAAATCAAGTAATATTTACTTATAGATATTATGTAAAACAATATCTGATTATATGATTGAGTTATTGTTAATTAATTATTACATAAATTAATTTATAAGATAGGTAATTACAGTGCTACTGCGAAAAACTGATGAACTGGTTGAACTATACGATCTTGCACAGCTACTAGCTGTAGTTCATAAGAACCCATCTCTTTAGTGGTTAAAATAACTTCGTAAACTGCTGCAGTCATATGTTCAAATGCTTTTTTTAGTGATTTACCTTGAAGCATTCCTACTAATAGTAAACCACTAGTTAAATCGCCAACACCAACGGGCTGACGATCACCAAAATCTATTAAAGGACGACTGATATGCCATGCTTCATCAGCTGTTACTAAAATCATTTCAAAACAATTTTTATAATAACCAGCATAAGATAAATGCTTAACTAAAACTATTCTATTACTATGATTTATAATACTACGAGCAGCAGTAAGTGCGTCTTCTACGCACTTGATATTATGTCCAGTAAGTTTCACTAACTCCAGCAAATTAGGAGCTATAATATCGCTGTTTTTTATAGCATCACAAGCTAAAAAATCAGCGACTCCGGGAGCAACTATACAACCTTTTTCTGGATGACCCATGACCGGATCACAGAAATACCAAGCATTAGGATTTGCAGATTTTACTTTGCGCACAATATCGAGAATATGTCTGCCCTGTTCTGGTGAACCAATATATCCACTCAATACAGCATCGCAATTTTTAAGCTGCTCAATATTTATAATTCCTTGAACAATTTCATTTAAATGATTATCAGGCATCAAACACCCAGTCCACCTGCCATACTGAGTATGATTTGAAAATTGAACAGTATTCAGTGGCCAAACATTAACACCCATGCGACGCATAGGGAACACAGCAGAGCTATTTCCTGCGTGACCAAAAACTACATGAGATTGTATAGATAGGATATTTTTCATAGATGAGACCTGCATCACTTACACTATACACTTGCTCTTTTTATGAGTACTTAAAACAAAATATTATCAGTCTAAATTTATATAAATATATTAAATATTTCTGTTGATTACTCGCTCTCTATGTCTTAAGCGTAGTAAGTGCGCATAATCATATGCTTTATATCTTAAAAATAAGATATTTAATTATTAATAAATTATCTAGCTGGACTATGTTCAGATAATGTATGTGACTCAGAATAAATGGGAAAAATAATATTTTAATTATTTACTATAGAATAAAAAATTATTTTTTCAATCAGATTATATCTGAAAAGATAGTAGTTAAACTGTATCACATAATAAACATTTTAATATCTACTTAATTGTAACGTTACAGAAATAAATAATTCTACCTTATCTGTATTGGGTAATATTTATCTCATAATAAGATTACTCTTCGATTATAAAGCATAAGAACTGGTGGAGAGATTCACAAGGACCATGATCGTTTATCAAAAGATATTTGATCTTATTTTGCGTTTGTTCTTATTTTGCACATTATTTTTGGACTTTCTACCAAATGACAAAATATAGTTTTTCTTTAAAAGAAATTGTAAAGATAATGCAGAATAAAAATATTTTAACTTTAAAGGTTCTTAAAATTATTTTGATAATTCTTTCAGAAGATCATTAATAAGAATCATTGTAATTATTGATTGATCCTTATATCTGATTCTTTCTATATAAATGGAAATAGCAGGATTAATCCAAAAAATATTATTTTAGAAAAATGTTCATATTTTCAAACGAGGAAGTAATTATGCTAATAACATCTATTTGAATAGATCAGTTAATACAATTAAGTGAACTTTTATAAAACTCACACTGCATATGCTAATAATATTGAATTAATTTATTTTGCATATTATTAAGCTATCGCTTAAACTGCATTGACCTAAAAGATAAATTCTTAAAATACTTAGTATGACCTAATCATTTTTATACGCAATAAACAAAATATATCATAATATTTATATTGTCACTTCAATATAAATATTATGATAAGCATAGTACGTTATTTAATGGGTGCTCTGGCCCCAATATATTTACTATATTTTAATGTGATAGCAATTTTTTGATCATTGCGCTTCTATATGATTAATATAATATTTAGCTGAAATTTCTTTAATTAGCTGCTGGATCTCTCCAGAACGATACATTTCTACCATTATATCACAACCACCAATAAGCTCATTTTCAATCCATAACTGGGGAAAAGTTGGCCAATTAGAATAATTTGGTAACTCGGTGCGAATATCAGGATGCTGTAGTATGTCTATATAAGAAAAATTTTGCCCGCAAGCACAAGCAGATAATACCTTGACGGCTCGAGCAGAAAAACCACAGAGAGGTGATTGTGGGGAGCCTTTCATGTATAAAATAATAGGGTTTTGCGAAAGTTGTTGTGTAATTTTTTCAAGAGTAGTCATAGCGCTTTCTTTCCTCTGCCAAAATTATGGCTTAATATATCATGCAAGTTGCATCTTTAATGATTAAACTCTACTCTTTTGAGTAAAGAGGCAGACTCAGAAGATCCATGTAAATAGAGGGATAAATATAATAATCATAAAAATCTATTAGAATAAACACAACGAATATTAAGATATATATTTTTAATAAGCAATATTTCTGCGTTAAATTTTGCATAAAACCAATTAAATTTATCCGCTGATTATCCATAAACATAATCAGAACTTTATGCTATAAAATATGATAGATAATTTATCAAATAGCCGAATTTTCTTTAAGATCCTTCTCATTATTACCTCCTCATTTGAAAAAATAAAATTTGTCCAAAATAATACTTTTGGATTAACCCTATTATTCCTATATTATACAGAAAGTATTAAATATAACATATAGCAATACTAATATGCACTTTATTTGTCAGGCAGCAAGATTAAGGTATAGTTCATGAATTGAACTATACCTTAAGGTTTATTATTCATACAATATATCAGATACAGCATAATATCGTTATGCATTACGTTAGAGTACAAAGGATATCATGTAAGTTATCTATACTAGTTTATTCCTCAGAAGTTTAATTCATACATCAATTGTTAATACTATTAGCTTTAAATCTTTATGGATGATATATAAAATATCTACTTTTACTAGATAACAGAATGCTTGATCAGGAAAGTACTAAATTATTACTTTGGATCAAAAGAAATTTTTTATATTTGATTACCAATTTATATAAAAATTTCTTGAGCAAAAACTTAAAATAGGCTATTAGAAGTTTTCTTGCACGATAGTATAAAGCAGATTGGGCAAACTGCGATAAATAATCAGATACTTAGTGAGATCATCACTTTATAAATAAAGAAGACCATAATTGCATCAACATACAATAAATACAAACAAGTTATGGAATGCATAATATATCTAACAAAGAATTGATACATGTGATATAGATAAGTGCTCTTCATTTAGATTATATTATTAATATACAATACAAATATATAATAAAATTAAATTGATAGATGAATTTATAAAACTACTCATACTTAAGCAATATGTAGATATATTGTTCTTTAATTTAAGGGAAAACAATCACTTGAGTTTTGCAAAATAATTAATCATTTTCGGAAAATATTTTGAGACATCCTCAATGTTATTATCTAATAAATATAGAGTACTCCATACTGCAAGCAGCTCATGCAAGAGGATTAGAAATATTGTAATGGGCTATTAAACTTAACATTAGATAAAATTATTCAAGTACTTCTAATTGATTAAAAGATGATAGAATTTATTTTTTAAAATCAGAAACCAATGTTAATAGAAAGTGTATAAATCAAAAGATTTGCGTAAGTTATTGTTTTAGGCTCAATAAATTTAGTATCAGTATTTTTATACTGATACTAGGACAAGTAATGCTACTTTCATATATGCTCTTAGAAGATCATAATTAAAGCAAATTATGTATGTTAAAATATTGTATTTACTGTTGAACAGGATTAATGCTTAACTAATAAGCATTAAAATAAATGAAGTACGGAATGACTCTCATCATTGCCGTAAACCAATTATATAATTTAGATCTTCTTGCTCATATTAATCATAGTATTTAACAAAATAAACCTACTACAATACGTTAAAATCAATTTGACTCTTTTATCAATTCAAGTATATCTTAGGTCATCTTGTTTTATACTAAAAGAAAAATCAATATAACATATAAGTTTAGGCATCACTATTTAATCATGATAGAGTTAAAATAAATTAATAAAATCATACAAGATATAAAATCATTCTTTTATGATCTTAAAAGACAATTACAATGCAGCAACTCAATGAAACATGTACAATGCATTATAGAGTCAGTCAATTATAAATGCAGTAATATTATTATTATGGGCCTGTTTTTCTAAAAGATACGCTTATATAACTAACTGCTATTACTAAATAATAGTTAATATGTTATTCGTATAATTGTAAAAGATTAATGATAGGAATATAATTAAGAGCATTTATAGAGTTTGTCAGATAAAAACTATCCTAGCATTCTTCTACTTCAATAATATCAATATTATATTCTATAATAGAAAAATACTGTTATCATAATAAGAAGATATTACAGTATTATGATAATAATATAAAACTGTTACTAGAAAGGAATGATTAATATATGCATATTATTTATAGAATGTATCTAGCAGATACATTGAACTAGATATTTATCATCAAAAATTACCTTGATATAAAATTGACAAAAGAAAGAGTAAAAAAGTATGCTATAAAGCATAGAATACGTGTTCTTACTCTAAATGTTGTAATGAACATCAAATTCTTAAACTATAATTATGAGTATCTAATGTTTTATCCTGTTAATCAATTTGTAGAAACCATTCAAGGAGAAGGCGTATACGCCGGTGTCCCAGCTATTTTTATTAGATTGCAGGGCTGTCCGGTAGGGTGTAGCTGGTGCGATACTAAATATACATGGGAACACTCACCTAAATATGAAGTCAGCATAAACGACATTATGATGAAAAGCGAAGAAAACGATGAATGGTGCTGGGCAGCTTCCGAACAAATATTAACAATTATGCGTAATAGTAACTATACAGCTCGCCATGTGGTTATTACTGGAGGTGAGCCCTGCATACATGATTTAAGACCCCTCACAAAATTAATGAGTACGGAGAGTTTATCTTGCCAAATTGAAACTAGCGGAACTCATGAAATTCTTTGCTCTGAGGAAACTTGGGTTACAGTATCTCCCAAAATTAATATGAAGGGTAAAATGAATGTACTAGAATCTTCACTTATGCGTTCTGATGAGTTAAAGCACCCGGTATCCCGCAATAGTGATATAGAAAATTTAGATAAATTGCTAGGTCTACTAAATGACAAAAAGCAAAGATTAATATCACTTCAGCCGATTAGCCAAAAGGAAACCTCTACCAAACTTTGTATAAAAACATGCATTGCTAGAAATTGGCGTTTATCGATCCAGATGCATAAATATTTAAACATTGCATAATATAAAACCTTAATTTTTAATTAAAATTTTATCTTCTAACAAGAAGAAATTAATACCTTTTTATAATTAAAAAACTTAATAAAATACGTAATTTACTGCTTATCTTCCTTAGTTACTATTTGTATCTGTATACAGATATAGCAATTAGATACTTGCTAAAGTACACTTATATTAAGAATAATATCTTTATTACTATAGATGGTAATAACTGAAGACTATGCAGGAAAGCATATTTAAGTCAATAAGGAACTTTTATTTTTTACAGGTTCTAGTAAAATTAAATCAGATTATCTTATCTCTAATTGCTTTTATTAAACTTATATGAGTATTAGATTTTTGTATCAAAAGTTGATTATAATTATAGTATCATATTCAAAATAACTCAAAAATTTACAATTTTCATATAAAACAGTAATTATCTATATGCTATATAAGGCACAGATAAAATAAACAGATTATTTCTTGCTTATTATAGCTATAAAATACTTAATTTTTTTATATCCTACTAAAAATTGATAAGTATGCACACTCTAAAAATAGCTAAAAGTAACACGATATTTAATAACTTCTATGATAGCCTAAATTACCAGGGTTGATTAAAAAGATTAGATAGCAGAACCAGTATTATAAGCCTTGCTGTAATACAATATAGAGAATATGGCTTAGATAGATAATATACCTGAGATCTTAACTGAATAGAATCATACCATATAATATAATTCTTAATAAAAATTTTTTTATACTTGCGTATGCTAGCATAATAAACACTAATTTATATAACATCTTAGTTTTCGGACATAATGTTAATCTATAACAAAATATTAATCTGTTTATCCAATCTTCTTATGATTCTCGCAAAACCTGTATGCTTTTAAAATACTAATTTAGGTTATAGTGATTATATTAGAGATGTTCTTAGAGTAAAGATTATTCAAATGTTTAATATGATATCTTATCAATCATAGCAAATAAGTCTAGTAATAACATAGATATCATTATATAGAGCAGAGGCTTTTTTACTCTACCTTAGGATACGCTAGTATATTAGATTAAATTTAGTAAAAAAATGTAAGTAGTAATGTTAATAGACAAATTCGTATAAAGATTATTTTGATACATCTTGTGGAAGACAAATATCAGTGATATAGTGCATACTTGGAGTATATTATTTCAACTATGATGGTATTTTAGCACTATATGCAATAAAAATATCATTTATCAGCGCATACCGAATAGAATGTTTACATTATTGTCATAATATTGTTGTATTTATATGGATTAAGAATATTTACTTTAATGCCTTTCCCATACTCTGTTCTCGACAGAAAAATGAAAGTAAACATAATCTATTTTTAATCAACAGTATTCGTGAATAATTCCTGCATGATTATCTTCTGCTATAATAGCAGAGAGTAAGGAAGAATAATAATTCTTCTGGTAGAAGATAGTTTTATAGCTTCCTTATAAAAATATAACGCTAGTAACTCCTGCTTAATCAAATATTTTTCATATTCAGATCAGTTAATAAGTATATTTTATTACATAAAGACTCCTTATAAAGACTCCTTAGTTTCAAGAGAACTATACAGTTATCATCAGAAGATTTAATATATAGCAAATTTTATTGCCTAGGGTGTTCCTAGGATGTATCTGACTACATTCAGTATAAAAATATAAGAATTATTTGCTGTAGAGCAGATTAAATAAAAAGATAATAGTAATCTTACTTATCTTCAGACAGTTGACATAAATACTGGAAAATTTGTCTTGATGATTTAGATATTTTATTGGTAGTCTTCTCTTTTTTAAAATTACGAATCAGCGTGCGCATTTTCTGACGATCTAATTGGGGGTATATTAACAAAGCACTAGCAATAGCCGAATCCCCTTCATTAATTAAACTATCACGAATATGTTCTAATTTATGAACGATAGGATTATCTTGTTTATTCTGTTTTTTAAGTTTATGCAATGCCGTTTTGATTAGTTCTAGCTCATAATTCTTACGGAGCATCTTGCCAATGAGCTGCAGTTGACGACGACGCCCTTCTTTTTTAATACCTTTAGCAAATTCAACAGCGGAACGAAGGTCATCATCTAAAGGGAGTTTATCTAGCATCTTTGTCCCTATGCTTACTAGTTCTGCACCAAAATACTTCAGTGATTCTGCATCACGTTTCATTTCGCTTTTGCTAACCCATATAATATCTTTATCTTTCTCTTGGTCTGTATCTTTTTTTAACACTTCTTTTAACATATCTTTTCCTTGAATCTTATGAATATAAGATTAATTTCAAATAATTTTTCAATTAAGTGATTTATGGTGTATGGATTTTTATATATTCAAGAAGGGTAATAAATTTATATTTTTCATATAAATGCACTGTATAGCATGCATATTAACCTGATCTAATCTTTCAAGAAGGTCATCACATAACAATTCTAAAAATTAATAGGATCTACACCTTAAATAACATTATTATAATACTATAAGATTATCATTGATTAATGCGAATTCATTCTGTAAGCAGTAATATATCTAAAGTAGGTTAAAATACTTTCTATCATTCACTAATACTAATAGAAATAGTATAATATGATGATCGAACCAATCAATATCTTATATTCATAATATATTTGCGGGGTATACTAGACTAACTACTACTTTAGGTAATATTAAGTTGAGCACTTGAGCATATATTCTTATTTTGCAGAGTTCAATGATATTCTCTATAGAAAAAAGCATGAGGTGAATGGTTATTACACATAATAATCAAATTCTTTTCTATATGATATTCAATCATATTTATCTCCTGATGATCTGTCATAACCTAACGGTAAAATTTTTAGGAAAAGAAAAGTAATATGTAGGATAGATTTATTACCAACAAAATTATTAATAGAATATAACTAATATGATTTAATTGTATTTACGATTTTATGTAAAAGTAGTAGATGCAATTATTTTTCGGCCTGTATATTGCCGCGGCAATATTAAATCTATCTGATTGACTACTATGCTGAGATATTGCCCATGATACGTATGATTAAAGAAGCGCTAACATTTGACGAAGTCCTCTTGGTTCCGGCACACTCTACCGTTCTGCCAAATACTGCAGATTTAAGCACTCATCTTACTTCGTCTATTCGCATGAATATTCCAATCCTCTCTGCAGCTATGGATACGGTTACTGAAGCTCGTCTAGCAATAGCTATAGCACAAGAAGGTGGAATTGGGTTCATACACAAAAACATGTCGATCGAACGTCAGGTTGATGAAGTTCGTCGTGTGAAGAAATATGAAAGTGGAGTTGTAAAAGATCCTAAAACTGTGACTCCAACTACTACTTTACGTGAAGTAAAAAGCATGACTGAAAGCAATGGTTTTGCTGGTTACCCTGTAGTCACTAACACGCTAGAACTTGTTGGTATAATTACTGGACGTGACGTTCGCTTTGTTACCAATTTAGAACAGCCAGTAACTGCAGTTATGACACCCAAAGAACGTCTAGTTACTGTTAAAGCTGGCGAGTCACGTGCAGCAGTTTTGGAGCGCATGCATGAAAAGAGAGTTGAGAAAGCACTAGTAGTAGATGATTGTTTTCACTTATGTGGCATGATCACAGTTAAAGATTTCCAAAAAGCTGAGCGAAAACCAAATGCATGCAAAGATGAGCATGGTCGTCTACGTGTTGGTGCTGGTGCCAGCGACGAAGAGCGTATATCTGCTCTAGTAGAGGCAGATATTGATGTTCTGCTGATAGACTCCTCGCACGGTCACTCCGAAGGAGTACTGCAGCGTATCCGTGAAACTCGCGCCAAATTCCCTTATTTACAAATAATTGGAGGAAATATTGCAACCGCGGACGGTGCAAAGGCTCTTGTCAAAGCTGGAGTAAATTCAGTTAAAGTTGGTATTGGACCTGGCTCTATATGTACAACTCGCATTGTAACTGGTGTGGGTGTACCACAGCTCACTGCTATTTCTGATGCAGTTGATGCACTAGAAGGTACAGGTATTCCCGTGATCGCCGACGGTGGTATTAGATTTTCTGGAGATATTGCGAAAGCTTTAGCGGCTGGTGCGAGCTGCGTTATGGTCGGCAGTATGCTAGCAGGAACTGAAGAATCTCCTGGTGAAATAGAGTTATATCAAGGCCGTTCATTCAAATCTTACCGAGGCATGGGCTCAATGGGAGCAATGTCTAAAGGTTCTTGCGAGCGTTACTTCCAGAATAATAATGCAGCAGATAAACTAGTTCCTGAGGGTATAGAAGGCCGCGTAGCATATAAAGGTTATCTGAAAACAATTATACAACAACAAATGGGTGGTCTCCGTGCATGTATGGGGCTAACTGGTTGCCCTACAATTGATCAGTTACGTACTAGAGCAGAATTCGTACGCATTAGTAGCGCAGGTATTAGGGAAAGCCATGTTCATGATGTAATAATAACAAAAGAATCACCCAACTATCCTATGGGTTGATATACATACTTCTAGCAATCAAATAGGGAACTCACCTTGGTATCTAATCTCAATATCTAATTGCTTATCCTGTCTGCAATATCTTATAATAAGGAGTAAAATGAATAGAAATATTGATAATTATCGCATTCTGATTTTAGATTTCGGCTCTCAATACAGTCAACTCCTCGCTCGTCGCATACGTGAAATAGGAGTATACTGCAAACTATGGGATTGGAATATTACTGTAGAACAGATCCAAGAATTTAATCCAAACGGTATTATTCTTTCTGGTGGCCCAGAAAGCACAATACAGAAAAAAAGCCCACGCGCGCCAGAATATGTCTTTACCGCCGGGGTGCCTGTATTAGGAGTCTGTTATGGCATGCAAACTATGGCGATGCAATTAGGTGGTTATGTTAAGAAGTCTGAAAAAAGTGAATTTGGATACGCACAAGTCAATATCATTGCAAAAAGCAAGATGTTTCATGACATAAGAGATTCTGAAAAAAAAGACGGAACTCCAGTCTTAGATGTCTGGATGAGTCACAACGATATAGTTACTGAGATACCTTCTGATTTTATTGTTATAGCTAGCACAGACAATTGTCCTTATGCAATCATAGCTAACGAAGAAAAAAAATTTTATGGTATTCAATTTCACCCAGAAGTCACACATACCAGGCAGGGACAGCGCATATTAAAACGTTTTATTTTAGAAATCTGCGGATGTAAAGCACTGTGGAATCCTGCTAATATCATAGATGATGCTATCTGGAGCCTTCGCAAACAAGTCGGCACAGACTCAGTAATACTAGGCTTATCTGGCGGCATAGATTCTGCTGTTACTGCATTATTGCTTGATCTAGCTATAGGAAAACGCCTAATTTGTGTATTCGTTGATAACGGCCTGCTTCGCCTAAATGAAGGCCAACAAGTGACAGAAATGTTTGGGGAAAAACTAGGTCTTAACATAATACATGTTAAAGCTGCGAAACGTTTTCTAAAAGCGCTAGCAGGCATTACAAATCCTGAAGATAAACGTCAAACTATTGGGCGAGTATTTATTGAAATATTTAATGAGGAAGCTTCTAAAATACCACAAGTGAAATGGTTGGCACAAGGCACTATATATTCAGATGTCATTGAGTCTGCTACATCAAAAACCGGGAAAGCAAGGGTAATAAAATCGCACCACAACGTAGGTGGATTACCTAAAAAAATGAAATTGGGTCTAATAGAGCCTCTAAAAAACCTGTTTAAAGATGAAGTACGCAAGCTAGATATAGAACTAGGTCAGCCATATAATATGCAAAATCTCCACCCGTTTCCAGGACCAGGATTGGGAGTACGCATACTTGGTGAAATCAAGGAAGAATACTGCAATATTCTGCGTCATGCAGATGCTATCTTTATAGAAGAATTGCATAAAGCTAACTTATATAATACAGTAAGTCAGGCATTTACCGTCTTCCTTCCAATTCGCTCTGTCGGTGTGATGGGTGATAATCGTACATATGATTGGGTCGTTTCTTTGCGTGCAGTAGAAACTACAGATTTTATGACTGCTCATTGGGCACGCCTCCCATATGATTTCCTCGGATGCGTATCCAACCGCATAATCAACGAAGTAACGGGCATTTCACGTGTAGTGTATGACATCTCCAGTAAACCACCAGCGACCATTGAGTGGGAGTAATATACTCTTCAAACGATTGTTACATAACTAATAACACCTGATTTTTAAATTTTATATTTATTAATATGATATTTCATATTTTATGATGTAAAATACAACTTTATGTCTTTATTAATCAATAAGTAAATGTTCTGCCTGATTATCATCCTGATCATATTTAATCCTATTATCATACTGATATATACTTAAAAATCTTGCTTTAGTAAATCTTATAATGCCCTTTAAACATATAAAGATAAACGAAAATAAATAAAAATGTCTTGCTAAAATAGGATTGAGGAGCACTATAGTATTAGAGTACTATAAAATATGAAAATATTCATCTTAATAATAAAACCTGTAATTTAAATGATGAAATTTAACCACGTTGCACTCATACTTAATATTATTGTATCGATTTATAAAGATATATTTAAATATAGCTTTATACTAGTAAAACAATAAATATTGTAATCATTATAGCTTATATTATTATCTTTAAATAGTTGAGTAAGGTATTAAGAGGAATATATCTATCCATGCACCTATAAAATAACTAATTGATTAATATCTTATGCATCTTATTTTCATTAAGTATTTGTCATATTAGTTATTTTATAATTCAAAATGTTATTTACTAAAAAGATAATATTTAAAAAGAATTCAATCAGGTCTAATGACAACCTATCCGCGAAAATTTTGTTTTATTTAATACACTCCTCTAACACTGATACGTAATAATATTCAGTAAAATATTTATATAATTCTCCTGAATCTAGCCAAATGGTATAAAATTTGTTAATCGATACTAGCGATAGTTTTTATTTCTGTTGTTTGTCAAGAGAAGAATATTCATAGTATGTATTAAGTCATTTCTACAAACTATGAAATTAAGACTCATCCAATGATAATATGTAGTGCGTTAATCCATCTCGAGTTTTGGCGTCTCCCGCCGTTATAAACTATTTCTCATAGGCAGCATGGGACATATGAAGCAAGATAAATTATTTACTGAACAGTATGTACAGTTTAATCGCCAACAATGGTATGAATTAAGTCACTCTATACCCTTTACCTTAACAGAAGAACAGATTGCTAATCTCAAGAGTATGAATAAAGATTTTTCCCTAGAAGAAGTAGCGAAAATATATATACCTATTTCACTTTTGTTAAATATCTATTTTAACTCTGACGTAAAACGTCAAGTTGTAGTACAAAATTTTTTAGGAATTCATAATTCTCATGTACCTTATATTATCGGTATCGCCGGTAGCGTAGCGGTAGGTAAAAGTACAGCTGCGCAAGTATTGCAAGTACTCTTAAGTCATTGGACTGAGCATAGTAAAGTGCAAATTTTAACTACTGATTGTTTTTTACATACGAATAAAGTATTACAACATCGTGGACTAATGCACAAGAAAGGTTTTCCACAATCTTACGATACCCATAATATGATTAGATTTTTATCAGAGATTAAATCAGGTACTCCAGAAGTAATAGCGCCTCTATATTCACATTTTATTTATGATATAGTGCCAAATAGTTATAAGATTATTCAGAAACCAGATATTCTCATTCTAGAAGGATTAAATATCTTACAAAGCAGCATTCATGATCTGCATACTTCATATCCTGTATTCGCTTCTGACTTTCTAGATTTTTCTATATATATAGATGCATCTGAAGAGCTATTACAAGGCTGGTATATAAAACGTTTTTTAAAATTTAGAGCAAGGGAATTTTCTCATCCTAATTCTTATTTTAATTACTACTCTCAGATTCCAGAAGCTAAAGCCATTGAAATAGCAATAAATATATGGAAAAAAATTAACGGATTAAACCTAAAACAAAATATTTTGCCAACTCGTAAAAGAGCAAGCTTAATTATTACTAAAGGTAAAAATCATGTTATTGAGCAAGTGCGTTTACGTAGATGATAGATATTATAAATCCTTCACCAGGAATTCAGATAATTGATCCATAAAAAGTATATAATATTTTTAAAGTATAGGAACTAGGGACATGATAATAGAATTATCATCTATATTATTCATAATAAATTTCTGCAGTAGCAAGTGGATCTCACTTTGAATATGCTCAACAAGAGGTATAACCTATTAAAAATTATTTTATATATTACTATGCATTCATATTAAATCATATTATTTTAATCCTAAAAATATCTTATAATATTTGACTAGATGTATTAGCGGCCATTTCTAATTCGCTGTTATTATTATCAATTATAGCAGTATAGCTCTGTTGCGCAGAAAGTGAAGGGGGTTATAAATCTTTGGAAAGAGATGACTAAAATATCTATATAAAAAGCAATATATCATTAAATGAAGTATTGATTATGAATAGCAGTACTGCAAATCTTTACTCAAGCAGCATATAAAAAACCACAGCCAAATTTTGTAAGTAAAATGCATAGTTATATCTACAAAATTTTATCTAATAGCAGAGAGAAAATTTATAAAATTTACTGTTTTTCTTCATAAATCATCTACATATGTAACATATGCTCAATAGATAAGAAAAACGCAAAAATAAAGCGTCATTTATTTACAAGGAGAAACTTATTAGTATCGTGCGTAATAAGCTAAAATAATGGTATCAAGACAATTATTAACTATCATAATATATCGAACTAATAAACACTCTATCATAGAGGTTTATTGATCTAAAATTAGTATACCTAAAACGAGTATTTAGTTAAAACGATATATTAATTGTTTACTTATAAAATCTATGACAATTTAAAAACTGAAGTACTGATTATTAATAAATGCTGCACAAATCATAAAGGATCAGAGTCTGAATATATCAAAGGATATGTATCCTGTGCTCTTATTATTATGATTATGTTCTACGTAGTGAAATATCATAGCCCAAAAATGGCACGATTATACCTTCTCTGTATAGCAATAATGCGCCATTAGAATCAATGCCACAAGCAATACCATAAATTATATTATTCCCGATCATTAGACTAACAGGCTTATGCATAAAATGATCTAGCTTATTCCATCGCTCAATAAAAGGTGCTAAACCATTTTCCTCAAAATCAACTAAAGTATGATGAAGGCGATTAAGCAAATAAGCAACTAATTGATTTCTATTAATTGTCACTCCTGCTTCTTGCAGGTTAATCCACGGATGATTTAAAGCAAAATCACCTGAAGTACGCATAGACATGTTGATACCTACGCCAATCACAATATTAGTAGCATGACCCTTGCCACTTCTTATTTCAATGAGAATCCCTGCAAGCTTTTTATTATTAAGATAAATGTCATTTGGCCATTTTAATTTAACGTTAACTGCACCAAGATCACGCAATAATTCAGCAATCGCGATCCCAATAACTAAACTGATCCCAATGATTTTAACAGAGCTGCTATTCAATCTCCAAAACATGGAGAGGCAAATATTAACACCGAACGGAGAAACCCAATTACTACCGCGACGGCCACGCCCTGCTTTTTGATACTCTGCTACGCAAGTATCTCCAGAATGCAGAGTATGTATTAAATCAAGTAAATACTGGTTTGTAGAATGTACTACTGGCAGCACTTTGACTCTACTTTGCGTTAACTCCGCGGTGATCTCATTTTCATGCAAAAGTTTTATAGGCTTAAATAACCTACATCCTGCAGGGAAAGATCAGAATATCTATTCCCCAGTCACGTATTGTCTGCATATGATTCTTAATGGCTGTACCTTTTATTCCCAGTTCTCTGCTAAGCACTGCATCTGAGTAATACTCTCCGTCAGCGAGGATATTAATTAGATGCAGGGAGACACGAATATCTTTCATTCTAACACCTCAATAAAATTGACTTCGCTAACCGAAGATATAAAACGAACTTCAGGTTCAAGCCATATACCAAATTTCCTGGCAACGCATGTTCTAACATTTCTTGCTAACTTGACTACATCACTGCTCGTAGCATGATCTATGTTGATGAGCACCAAGGCATGTGTTTTATCAACCGCTGCACCACCTATCTGGAATCCTTTTAGCTCACAACGTTCAATCAACCAAGCTGCGGCTAATTTTACATCACCTGAAACTTGTAGATACATAGGAACTTCAGGATATTTTTCTTTAATCTGAGATGCAAGGACTGTTTTTACAATGGGATTTTTAAAGAAACTACCTGCATTACCATGATGCCAAGGATTGGGAAGGTTGGTCGTTCGCATATGACAAACGGAGTCAAAAACCTGTTTAGGAGTTACGTTATGCAAAGAAAGTTTCTTTAAATCACCATATTCAAGAACGGGTTGCCAATGCTTATCTAGGCATATCCCAACAGAAACAACCGCGTAACCATGTCGATAATCATGTGTGAATATACTCTCTCGATAACCAAATTGACACTGATCCGCCGTTAAGCGAAATTGTTCATTTTTATGCAAATTTAATACATCTACGTATTCGCAAACTCTTGCAAATTCTATGCCATAAGCGCCAATATTTTGAATCGGTGCAGACCCTACACACCCAAAAATTAGCGCAAGATTCTCGAGACCTGACATCCCATTTGCTAGTGAATATTGTACTAACTCGTGCCATTTCTCACCTGCACCCACATGAAGCTTCCAAGTGCTGCTATCTTCTGTTACTGATATTCCCTTTATTCTGTTAAGGATTATAGTTCCATTAAAATCTTCTAGAAATAAAACATTACTACCTTCACCTAAGATCACTACAGGTTCTTTGCGATCAACAGCCTGGCGCCATTCTTTTGCTAAAGTATTAGACGAAGTAACAGTGATAATATTTTTTGCTTTTGCATGAATCCTAAATGTTGTTAACCTATCAAGAGACTTCAATTTCGTAGACATGAAAAATAATATCTTATCATAAATAAAATAATCCTTTTCTAACTTATGCTATATTAGATTCTTGAATCAAGAAAAGCATTTATTATTCAGAAACTTAGTAAATACGTATATACTCTTAGTATTGACACTTAATATGAAGGTTTAACAAAATAATATGTGTTCAATAAAGTGGATTATAAATTATATTTTTTACGAATTTACTTATACAAAATAGAATTTTTAAATAACTCAATATCATATTATGAACATTACTTTTTAGGTCACATGCCTAACCGTATGCATCATGTAATTTACATCTAAATTTAACCCCAATTGAAAATGATCAGTAAATGGATTGTAGCACACGCCAATGACATTGCATTCACGCAATGAAGTCTCATCAATCCAGTTTATCAATTCAGAAGGACGTATCAATTTTTTGATATTATGAGTACCTTTTGGCACCAATTTGAGTATATATTCCCCGCCAAGAACAACAAGAAGCCAGGAAAATTTTTTGCGATTAATGGTTGAAAAAAATACGTGTCCACTTGGCTTAACTAGTTTAGCGCACGCCAACACAATAGAACGTGGATCAGGGACATGCTCCAACATTTCCATACAAGTTACTACATCGTAAAGATGTTCTGTTTCTTTTGCATGCTGTTCAACAGTGGATTGAAGGTAATTCACTTTGACACCAGTTTCCAGAGAGTGCAAATATGCAACTCGCAATGGCTCCTCACACATATCTAAACCTGTCACGTCAGCACCTTCAAGTGCCATACTTTCAGCTAATATGCCACCCCCAACACCAACGTCAAGGATCTTCTTACCAAAAATTCCCTCAGAACGATCCTGAATATAGGTTAAACGTAAAGGATTAATGCGGTGTAATGCTCGACAATCACCTTCCAAGTCCCACCAACGTGAAGCCATATCTTTAAACTTAGCCATCTCCTCTGGATCTACATTTTTTCCAGACAATATCAAGCTCCTCTTTCAGATTATTACCAGCTGAATTCATGACTAATTTGAAATATTTTTCAATAAAATATAATTGTGATAATTAATTACGCAGTAATTAAAATACTTCTATCACCTGCTATTATGTGATTAATATGTCATTAAATATCATTTAGTATGTACTATATGCAGGATTTATCTTACACCTACTAACCTTGCAAGAATCATATGTCTATAGACATTACATTGGATTATAATACAAAAGACATATTTCTATAATACAAATGATATTTTAAGGTATAAATAATCATAGCGTAGTCAATCTTGATATATACAGTGATCAACTATTTAGATATTAAGCAAGTTATTATTAGTTCATGAAATTGGGCTTTTCTAACGAAATATTGTTATTAATAAGTATTACTTACTATATGTGAAGGCAATTATATTTTTAAAATATTATGCTATAAAATCATATTAAAGTAATGAAAATAGCTCTTTCTTATTCTTAATTCTTGAGTTAATTTTAATTCTTAGCTAAGTAAAATTTATTTTACCATGATTTTTAAACAACAAAGTAATATTAATATTATTAAATAAATCAGGATGCCTTTTAACAAGAATGAATAAGATATATTATATTTCTCATTTGTCAGAACTGAGGAAAGACTATCATAAAAATTTTAAGGATATTAAATGATCATAAGATGATCAATCATTTCTAATGGATTGTTAATCTTAATTTACTCATATTTCTATGAGTAGCTAAATCTTCATGATCACATTAGTATTCCAGATAGCTTAAAGATACTATTACTATAATTTTAAAATATAGAACTAAATATATAAGGATAATACAAAATTAAAATTCACTCTTAATAAATATTCAGGATTGCTAATTATAGGATAATTAATATATTTAATATAAGAGACAATAAGCCACTTGATCAGATATAAATTCATTATCTGGTTACTTCATACCATCATTGGTTTCTAGTGGAATGCGTCCACATCTCTATGAGAGATAAATGTCTGTAAAATTTTAATCTATTATTAGTAGTGCGCTAGCTTTATATTATTTATTAAAATTTTATTTATAACTCTTACCTAAAATACTTCATTCAGATTAAGTATATTCTATAATATATTATATGTATTAATTCTATCAATTATTTTAGGACACAACATCTCGTAATAAATTAATATTTATGATAAGATTGCTCATTATGTATGTACTTCTATAATATAGTATGTTTATTGATGTTATAGATATACTAGAAAGAGTGCCTCTGTTGTAACAGAGGCAGGATGCTTGTTATTAAAAGTTCGTAGAGGGAAAATAGCTCCATGAACAATCTTGCTACAAATATTACACAAATAAATATTGAAGAAGAGTTAAAAACTTCATATCTAGATTATGCCATGTCTGTTATCATAGGACGTGCGCTACCAGATGTTCGTGATGGACTAAAACCAGTGCACCGTCGTGTATTATTCGCGATGAATATACTAGGTAACGATTGGAATAAATCATATAAAAAATCAGCCCGCATAGTTGGTGACGTCATCGGTAAATATCACCCACATGGTGATAGTGCGGTATACGATACTATCGTTCGCATGGCTCAGACATTTTCAATGCGTTACATGTTAATAGATGGACAAGGCAACTTTGGTTCTGTAGATGGTGACTCAGCAGCGGCAATGCGTTATACAGAAATTCGTATGTCCAAGATTGCGCATGAACTTTTAGCAGATCTTGGAAAAGAGACAGTAGACTTCGTGCCTAACTACGACGGCACTGAAAACATACCGACAGTATTACCAACTAAAATTCCAAATATACTGGTAAACGGTTCTTCCGGTATTGCTGTGGGAATGGCTACTAATATTCCTCCGCACAACCTCAATGAAGTAATAAATGGCTGCATAGCCATTATTGAGAATGAAAATATTTCTATTGAGGGATTAATACAGTATATTCCCGGTCCAGACTTCCCAACTGCAGCAATTATTAATGGTAGATCTGGCATTGAAGAAGCTTACCGCACTGGACGTGGCAAGATTTATATACGTGCTAAAGCAGAGGTAGAAACAAATAAAAAGTCAGGGCGCGAAACGATCATCGTGCATCAAATTCCTTATCAGGTCAATAAAGCTCGCCTGATAGAAAAAATTGCTGAATTAGTCAAAGAAAAACGTCTTGAAGGAATTACTGCTCTGCGGGATGAATCTGACAAAGAAGGTATGCGTATTGTAATTGAAATAAAACGAGACGCCGTTGGTGAAGTAGTGCTAAACCAGTTGTATACATTAACACAAATGCAAATAACGTTTGGTATAAACATGGTAGCTCTACATCATGGCCAACCTAAGCTGCTTACTCTGAAGGATTTGCTGCAATCTTTTATTCGTCACCGTCGTGAAATAGTTACAAGACGCACAATATTTGAGATGCGTAATGCTCGAGAACGCGTGCATATTTTAGAAGGTCTAGCCATTGCACTATCTAATATTGAGCCTATTATTCAGCTTATTCGTCATGCACCAAACGCTGTCGAAGCTAAGGCACAACTAGTTGCAGGTGCCTGGAGATTGGGTATAGTGCAATCTATGTTGTGCCGTACAGATGATCAAGCAAATTATCGAGAGTTGCCAGGGGTAAAATGCGGCATTCTTAATAATCATTACTACTTAACTCAAAAACAAGCCCAAGCTATTCTAGATCTACGTTTACAGAAATTAAATGCCCTTGAACATTCAAAACTACTCAATGAATACAAAGTTCTATCAGAACAAATTACTGCCTTAAACTTAATTGTACAAAAACCTGCTCGACTCATGGAAGTTATAAGAGAAGAATTAGTTGCAGTTCGAAACCAGTTTGGAGATGCGCGCCGTACAAGAATTACTGAAAATACTGCTGATATAAAGATAGAAGATTTGATTTCCAAAGAAGACGTTGTTGTGACCTTGTCACATCAGGGATATATCAAATATCAGCCCCTTACTGACTACCATGCACAGCGCCGCGGTGGCAAAGGTAAATCAGCTGCACGCATTAAAGAAGAAGATTTTATTGATCGACTACTGGTAACTCACACACATGATACTATTCTATGTTTCTCTAGTCGTGGTCGTCTCTACTGGATTAAAGTCTATCAGTTACCTGAAGCAAGCAGTACTGCACGTGGTAGGCCAATCATCAATCTACTACCGCTAGAATTCAGTGAACGCATCACAGCAATTCTGCCTATTAGATCATATAAAGAGGGCCAGAATGTCTTCATGGCCACCGCGCAGGGTATTGTAAAAAAAATTTCACTGATCAATCTCAGTCGCCCACGCAGCACTGGAATTATTGCAGTTAAACTAAACGACGGAGATGAGCTTATTGGCGTAGATCTAACCGATGGCTATAATGAAGTCATGTTATTCTCTGCGGCAGGCAAAGTTATTCGCTTCCCTGAAAGCCAGGTACGTTCTATGGGACGCACGGCAAGGGGCATTCGTGGAATACAACTAAATGCTCAGGATAGAGTGGTATCCCTGATTATACCATGCAATGACACAAACATTCTCACTGTTACAAAAAACGGCTATGGAAAACGTACGATAATAGAAGAATACCCAACTAAGTCACGTGCAACCAAAGGGGTAATATCTATTAAAGTCAACGAACGTAACGGCCATGTAATTGGTGCAGTCCAAGTTGATACCTGCGATCAAATAATGATGATCACCGATGCTGGTACACTAGTGCGTACACGTGTTTCCGAGGTAAGCTTAGTTGGCCGTAATACTCAGGGTGTGACGCTTATACGTACTGCAGCTAACGAACACCTCGTTGGTCTTCAGCGAATTGCAGACCCTGAAGAAGATTAATAAGTTTTCGTATTAATAGAGCGCAGTTAAAAAATAAGTGCAATACTTGCCCCAAAATAGATATCTGTAAAAATACACCCAAAAATAATTAAGTAGACAACTAAATAACCTTAACATAGTGTTAAACAGGGAAATATAAAAACTTAGCTTTATATATTCTTTTGTAGTTTTTTAAATCTCTATAAATGCAACTAAGATAAATTATACAAATAATATGCTAAATTCTTCAAATAGCCCATTTGCAAAATATTAAAAATCAAAAACTATTTATTTGCTTATTAATTATATGCTGCTGATTATTTTGTTAAAACTTTCGCTTATCTATTAATTTTAGAAATCTCAGATTGCGTTCTTATGAGAAAGAAAGATCTTATAAAATTAAAAGAAATGTCAACAAGATACCTGATATACAGAAATATCTTAATTTAATTAAGACATGATAAATTATACTGGCAAGTGCTATCACTTGCCATGTTATGTAAAAGAAAATATTTAATAATATTATTATAATTCATAAAAACATTTACAGCTTTTAAATGAAATTATGCTCTTTTATTATTCAATCGTTTTTAAAAGCGCAGATATGGACTTGCATGATAAACGGATATTGATTTTATTTTCAGAACTAGAAATATTATAGCTAATATTTCTGGCAAACAGGGCAAAAAAATGTCGTACGCTGATGACCCTGCTTCCGGCTTAATATTTTTTGACCACACACAAGACAATTTTTTCCTGCTCGGCCATATACTTGTAGTTCTTTTACGAAAGATCCTGGCTTGCCATCTACCTGAGAGAAATTTCTTAGAGTTGTGCCTCCGAGCTCAATTGAACGCATTAGTACAGATTTAATTGATATAACCAACAATTCTGCATCTGCTTCAGTCAGCAATCCAACTGCTCTAATTGGGCTGATACGAGCGGTAAATAACGACTCACTAGCATAGATATTACCTATTCCAACAACAACTTTATGATCCATCAGCCAAGACTTAATAAGAGTCTTCTTGTTACGAGACTTACGAAATATATAGTCACCATCAAACTGATCAGTAAGAGGATCAGGTCCTAGAGCAGCAATTATCTTTAATGAATTTAGTTCTTTACACCAAATCCAAGCTCCAAAGCGGCGAGGATCTGTATAGCGCAGCACAGTACCGTTAGACAAGATCACATCAATATGATCATGCTTCTGAGCAGATTTTTGAAATGGCAAAATACGTATGCTGCCAGACATACCAAAATGGACAATGATCCATCCATCTGTTAATTCAATTAAAAGATACTTAGCGCATCGCCTTACGCTCAGCACTAATTTCTCTCTTATTATAACTAACTCATCAGAGACTGGCCACCGCAGCTTGAATTGACGAACTATCAAATATTCAATGACATTACCAACTAAAAAGGGTGTAATTCCACGACAAATAGTTTCTACTTCTGGTAATTCTGGCATTTTATACCCTAAACATTAAATTAATTTTGCTTGATCCATCACGTACTCCTTGGTGAGGACTGGCTTCTTATTAGGCATAATTCTTCATCTTTTATAGTATATTAATCATGTTAGGATAAATTCATCTTTATAATATTATACTGATAGTACTATACATCTTATCTATAAAAGTATTAGTATATATTCACGAAAGAACTTAATATTATCAAAGTTGTCACTTAACTATCTTATCATTTACAATCTATAATATTGATGCTAAACATGAGGGGATTTTAAAGCAGCAAATTTACTATTTATCCCAACCCCATTTTCCCGCTCAATTTAATTTATCACTAGATCTTCAAACCCTATAAATTTTTCTTTATACCGTATAGGTATTTTTTATATAGGATATATTATCCGGATAATAACAAGAAATAAGATGAAAAATTATAGTTATAATAGCAATAAGATATCTGAATTTTATTAAATTTATATATCAAGGTTATACACAGAATGTATATAGATTAAAATCTATCATAACAAAATTATCTTGAGAATAAGATATTCTATTATCTCATACGTCAGGATTATTAGTTAGGAGTCTGTTGTAATATATTAATTATTATATGTAGTAATCATCTCTATGCTCACCTAAGCTATAAACTATAGAATGCACTATTTCAACGGAATTTCCTTAAAAATATTACTAAATTTTAGTATACGTTAAAATAAATAAATCCTGCTATAAGTATGAGCTATTCCTTATAAAGTTAATTTATTAAAAGTGCATGATATTTCGCTGGATATCTGCTCAAACATGGACTAATTTTTATATGAACGGAGAGATATAGCAGTACAATTATCTATATCACAATCAAATGATTAAATCTCGCAACTTTAATAACTGAATAAATTATATCCATACATAATCCATAGCACCTAAAAATATGGAGAGTTATAAGGAAAATGTAATGCAGCACTACTTAATGTATCTAGGGCTGCTAGCAGCTCTAGTAGCTAATACTGCGCAAGCAAATGATAGAAAAATTCAAAGATCACTTAAAGCAATAGGTGTACAACAAGCAGAAACACAGTCATCTCCGATAGCAGAATTGCAAACAGTGTTCACAGAAAAAGGTATAATGTATATTACTAGAGATGGTAAATATATTATGCAAGGACCAATATATGATTTAAGCAATAAGGTGCCGATTAATGTAACTAACCAAATGTTAGTAATTAACCGCTTGCAGCAGCTCGTACCTGAAATGCTTATATACAAGGCTTCGCAAGAAAAATATATCATTACTGTATTTATGGATATCAATTGCAAATATTGTCGTAAGTTGCATTCACAGATAAAAAAATACAACGATCTAGGAATTACTGTGCGTTATCTAGCTTTTCCGCGTGAGGGATTAAGTTCTCAGACAGAAAAAGATATACAGTCAATATGGTGTATAAAAGATTGTAGGAGAACTCCTCATAAAGCCCAAAGTGGCAATAGAATAAATCCGGTAACCTGTAATATTAACATTAAGAAACACTACGAGCTAGGAGTGCAATTTGGAGTACAGGGCACACCGGCTATAATACTAAATAATGGAACTGTTATTCCTGGTTATCGTAGACCCACCGAGATGTTAGCAATACTAGAAGATGATAATGCAAAATAAAAATATTAATTAATTTTATATACTTAATAATAAATCGGCTAAAAAATGATTGATGTCAAAGTATCTAGGAAAAACGTCATCCATTAACATAATATTTTCTTAACTCTTACATCTTAAAAGCATACTTGAATAAGATATAATGTTTTGCTATACACAGTGTTATATTAATAATTTTGGGCTACAAAATATGATTTTTTATCATAATCACTAGTAATTTGATTTCTATGAGATATTGATCACTTAAAATTAAGTTGCATCTTTAAGGTTATACTAGATACTAAAATAGTAGGATCACCAAGCCAATATTCTCAATAAATTATTGAGTAATTTAAGAATTTCTTAAATGTAATAGTAATTATAAAATGTCTCAATTAAAAAAGATAGACTGCAAGTAAGACGATATTTTGTCTGAAAAATAATTACTTATTTATACTTTAATTCCTGTATATAACGTCTAATATCAGATATATCTAAGATTTTTTCTGGGCATAAAAGCCTTAATTAACATCCGCATACTTTTTATCATGTAAAATATTAACCCAAAACCTAGAAAATTAATTATAAATACCTATTCCATAGGTGTTAAATGGATACTAAATTTTATCTAAATATGCATGCATTAGAAATTAATATCATATAGCATTTTAAATCCTTACATTCCTTACAAACATCTACTTCTAATAATTTCTTATTTTCTGATAATGCAATTTCTCAAATGTCTAAAAAAATTTTTTCTACACTAATAAACTGATCAGACTTATCAGGCTTGGAAACAGTTCATACCCAAAATTATGATTCATTACATATAATTAATTATTTAAACTTACTTACTAGTTTAGAGAGATGATAAGAATAAGCCAGACTTTACTATTCATCAATAAATTTAAAAACTACTAACCTGATTAATAGAAAAATCATCTAAAATAAGACTGCATAATACTTAAATTAAGTAAGGATTCACACTATTATTTCTATTAAGATAATCTCCTTTATTTATCGTGGTACTAAAAAATATCTTTATTTTTAAAGAAATTATATTTTATAAAATAAATATAACATGTAAGCATGGGATGCAATAAAATCTGCAAATCTTTATATTATAAGATTTATTTGCGAATTATTAAGATTTGCTAATTATGAATAGCGACTAATCTATTTTTCTTTATTTAGCGGCTTCATGTACAATGATAGTCTTAACAAAATTGTGTTATCATGGAAAAATACAAATGCTTACAAGCAAATATGTGCTCTCTACTATGAAGGAGACACCATGCGAAGCCGAATCAATCAGCCATAAACTGATGTTACGTGCTGGTATGATACGCAAACTAGCATCAGGTCTATATACTTGGATGCCTACTGGCCTACGTGTTTTAAAAAAAATTGAAAATATCATACGTGAAGAAATGGAAAACACGGGCGCACTAGAAGTTTTAATGCCTTTAGTTCAGCCAGCTGATCTATGGCAAGCAAGTGGTCGCTTGGAACAGTATGGTCCAGAACTACTGCGCTTTCTCGATCGAGGCAAACGCGTATTTGTCTTGGGACCAACTCACGAAGAAGTAATAACTTACATAGTGCGTCATGAGATTCACTCATACAAGCAGCTACCTTTAAACTTTTTTCAGATACAAACAAAATTCCGTGATGAACTTCGACCACGCTCTGGTATTATGCGTTCACGAGAATTCATAATGAAAGACGCTTACTCGTTCCATGCTTCACAAGCATCTCTCCAAGAGACCTACGATCAGATGTTTCATACATATAATAAAATATTTCAACGCATTCATTTAGATGTCCGTCCAGTACAAGCAGATAACGGTTCTATTGGTGGTAATATTTCTCATGAATTCCAAGTTCTCGCAAATAGCGGGGAAGATATCATTGTTTTATCTAGCGGATCTAACTACGCAGCAAATCTTGAGCGAGCAGAGTCTGTTCCACATATAAATAACCGCTTTTCCCCAACTGAAGAGTTACGCATTATCAATACCCCAAATACAAGAACTCTCAAAGAACTGGGTGAGCAGTTTGATATACCGGTCGAGAAAACCGTTAAAACTATATTAGTTCATGCTAACAAAAAAAGCAGCCATAAACTAGTTGCTCTGATAGTGCGTGGCGATCACGAAATTGCAAAAACAAAAGCTGAAAAACTATCAATTATTAAAAGTCCTCTAACTTTTGCAACCAAAAATGAGATTCGCACAGTGATCAATGCAGGACCAAACTTTTTAGGGCCTATCAAAATGATAGTACCTATTATTATTGATCGTACCGTTGCTATGATGAGTGATTTTATTGCTGGTGCTAATATCGATGGTAAACACTATTTTGGTATTAATTGGGTACGGGATCTACCTCTTCCAATAGTGGCAGATATTCGTTATGTCGTTGCAGGAGATCCAAGCCCGGATGGTAAGGGAACTTTATTATTTAAAAGAGGTATAGAAGTTGGGCACACATTTCAGTTAGGCACAAAATACACTAAAGCACTAAAAGCTACAGTACAGAGCCGAAATGATTATCACCAAATTATAACTATGGGCTGCTATGGAATAGGTGTTAGTCGTCTTGTTGCTGCTTATATTGAGCAGAATCATGACGAACGCGGTATTATCTGGCCTTGTAATATTGCACCATTCCAAGTCGCTATTATACCAATAAATATGCATAAATATCTTCGTGTCAATAATTTAGCTGAGTCGCTTTACAAAAGGCTTGATTCCCAAGGAATTGACGTTATTATAGATGATCGCAAAGAGCGCCCTGGCGTTATGTTTGCAGATATGGATGTAATAGGTGTACCGCATAGCATCATTATTAGCAACGAGCACCTTGATAACGATGAAATAGAATACAAGCATCGTCTCAGCAAAGATAAGAGAATGATTAAAATTAACGCAATAGAAAACTTTTTAAGCTCACAACTTAAGCGATAAGTTATATGATATATTATTCTGATAATTACATGAGCATTTATTAAATAAACAAAAATTAGGAAATGATTCTGGTATCTAGAAAAACAAAAAGCAATAAGATAACAGATCTAATTGAAGTAGCTCTTGTATGCATTAATCTTCGTCCAGCTTGCTTTAGAGCAAGAGCTAATAATAGTCTGTAGATGCAAAGACAATAATATTTCATAACAAGTTTGCTGCGATGAAACGGATAATACTGTCAAGAAATCAGCTATCATGAGTAATTTTTTAAAAAAGCTCTTTTCTTAAAAGAATATAATATACCTCCTTCTTAAAATATTTAAATTTTATGCATGTATATCTTATAGCTCGAAAAACGTAGCATAATAATTTGATCAATTCATTATATATAGCGGCAAATTTCTTCATATTAATTGGCTGGAATATATCATGCAAATTAGTTAGCAAGATATATTGATCTGTATACTATATCATTAGATCTTGCAAAGATATGGATTATAAATATCCTAGATCACATCATTTTTCAGTATATGTATCAATAAGACACCAACTTAAAAACATGATTTCATATTTACTATAAATCAGGATATTACCTTTATTGAGTAAGCAAAGTTGGTAGAAATACACATAAATTAGACACTTCCTTACCACTATCTCATGTTGAGAGATCTTCTTATTGTAATATTTTATAGGAAGATCAGTCACGGTAAAACGACACATTACTTTATTGAGTATAAGTCATATTATGATAGCTAGAAATCATATTTATAACGGAGTTATTTTATGAGCGACACAGAAAAGTGGCAACCTAGTGCTCCAATCACTAATTTATTGAAACGTGCTGCAATCATATCTAAGATCCGCACATTCTTTTCAGACCGAGGTATTTTAGAAGTTGATACTCCATCGATGAGCCAAACAACCGTAACTGATATTTATCTTGTACCATTCCAAACAGATTTTCAGGGAGTCAGACCTCAACAGGACGTAAAACTATATATGATAACAAGCCCAGAATATCATATGAAGCGCCTGTTAGCTGCAGGGAGTGGTCCCATTTATCAGATAGGAAAAAGTTTCCGTAATGCAGAATATGGAAGATACCATAACCCTGAATTTAGCATACTGGAGTGGTATCGCCCACACTATAATATGTATAGTTTAATGAATGAAGTAGATAATTTTATACAGGAAGTAATTGATTGTGATCGTGCTGAAATACTTTCTTATCAGCAAGCTTTTATGCACCATTTAAATATAGACCCTCTTGCTGCCGAGCACACACAGCTATATGCAGTAGCGGCTGCATTAGATCTAAAAAATCTAGTCAATGATCCAGAAGATCGGGAGAGCTTAATACAACTATTATTCACATTCGGGGTAGAACCCCATATAGGCCATGATAAACCTATATTTATATACAATTATCCGGCCTCTCAGGCATCTTTAGCACAGATCAGCAATAAAGATCATCGTGTCGCAGAACGTTTTGAGGTTTACTACAAAAATGTTGAGCTTGCTAACGGTTTTCATGAGCTAAATTGCGCGTGCGAGCAGCGCGTAAGATTTCAACAGGATAATTATAAACGTGCTGTGTTAGGATTACCACAACATGCTATAGACGAAAAGTTACTAGCGGCATTAGAGCACGGTTTACCAGACTGCTCAGGAGTAGCTCTAGGAGTAGATCGCTTAGTTATGTTAGGGCTTGGGGAAGAGCGGTTAAGCGCTGTAATGACATTTCCTATAGATCGTGCATAATTGTTGTATATATTATAGTTAATAAATCAGAAATTTTGCAATACTTATATCTCAAGGATATCAGGTTTCCGCAGCAGGATAAATGTTTTATTCCCTTAGATGAAGAGGAGAAAAATGCTAATTGTTCATAGTCTAATATTTTAGTGCTAAGATATTAAAAATAAATATATATTCAGTAAAACCAGAGCTTACACCTATATAAGATAACTTCTGGAATTCCAAGGAGTAGTTTGCCGCAGTATCAATTTATTAAATAACATGAAATAATCTGCAAATTTAATGTTGTCCAGTATTAAATAAGTTTTATCTGAGATTATTTTATATAAAAATTAGCAGCAATTTGATATAATTTAGTTATAGTAATTCTTATGACTACTAAAATATATAATGTTCAGAAAAATCGTTTTTTATGCACAATCTTAACATTATTTACGTTAAACAATATAAACATTAATTTATCTTTGAGTCAGGATCAAGCAAATTCAATCAAAGTGAAGGGTCATCGTTAATCGCAATTAAATAATATTTTGCAGCATAAATCATCTATTTTTAAATAAAAGATACGTTCTATAATTAGTATAACTATTATATCGTATATCTAATTAAGATAGTGTTAAAGTATTTCAAGTTGTAATCACACTTCGTGATAAGAAGTTCTGTGCATGTGTGATCTTATCACATATAAAATCAATGTCTTTTTTTTGCAACATAATTTTATTGAAAAGGCTTGAAATGATATTTTCTGAAATATTTATTGATATTTATTATCCTAAGCATAAATAGAGTGAAATTATTAAGATGGTAAGGCTTATCTATTCTAGATCAATAATCGCACATATATCTGATATAATAATTACTATGTTGTCAGCAGAATACAAAAAATTTTAAAACTTTAGTACATATAAAAGAATATATTTATAATGTAATTAATGTTCAAGTAACTTAATGACGTTTAAGGAGGTAATATTAATATAAAACCAATACTTATTTAAAGCGTGTTTTCTGTAAAAATTTCAAGACTCCATATATCAGTTTATTACTTGAACAAGAATCATATGTTAGTAAACAGAACAGTTGTATAATCACAATATTTGTATTTAATTTATGAAATATTTTTGTCAAATAATTTTTTGTGTACTATATTAATATAAAATAATTTGTGTAGGATTACTGCGACTCATACCTTTAAAATCAAGCAATTAATTTATTCTTATTTAGTAGAATAGTAATTCTCTATGACCAAGCATCTTAAAATTGATATGTTCATTCAGATCAAAATTATTTTTAATTTTAAAAAATCACTTGCTAATATATTAGCTTTTTATCAGGCAGTATTTTTACAATAAAAGCACACACTAAAATACAATCTTGGAGCTACTGATTCAAGATTAAGTCGTGGTTATCTATTATAGAGATAACGCATGTTTAATATTAAATTGCTATCATCATATGATATTTTAAATAAACCTTTAAACATTAGTCATAAAAGTTAATCATATCAAATTGAAATATTTATTTCATTATTACAGCGTAAGAATATTAGTACTTATCTTAGTAAATTGAATCCAGAAAGAATATTACTTAAAGTCTATATTTATATTTTAGAGAAGAGTTCATATGCAGTTAAATATCTTATATTTATTTAACTGTACTCATAGTAGGGAATAGAATAACATCACGAATCGTATGACTATCAGTAAATAACATAACCATACGGTCTATGCCGATTCCTAGACCAGCAGTTGGCGGTAAGCCATGCTCCAGAGAAATAACATAATCTTCATCATAGAACATCGCTTCATCATCACCTCTATCTTTTGCATACACCTGATTTTTAAATCGTTCAGCTTGATCTTCTGCATCGTTTAGCTCGGAAAACCCATTACCTATTTCACGTCCGCCAATAAATAATTCAAAGCGATCTGTTATTAGCGGATTATTATCATTACGGCGCGCCAGAGGAGATACTTCTAACGGATATTCAGTGATAAAAGTTGGTTGAACCAATTTTTTTTCTGCAATATTATCAAATATTTCACATTGAATACGTCCCAGACCCCAGGTGTTTTCTATCTTGATGTTAAGATATTTTGCTATTTCATTGATTTTAATAAAATCATCTAAATATTTAATCGAAATGCTAGGACAATAGTGATGAATTGACTCTTTCATGGTCATTTTGATAAAAGGTTTGCTAAAATCAAATTTTTGATCACCATACTTAATAATGCTGCTACCTAGTACTTCCTCGCTGATAGTGCGAAACATCTCTTCAGTAAGAATCATGAGGTCTTGGTGATCTCCGTAAGCTTTATAGATTTCCATCATTGTAAACTCTGGGTTATGTCGCGAAGACACTCCTTCATTACGAAAATTACGATTAATTTCGAAGATACGCTCAAAACCACCGACAACAAGACGCTTTAGATATAGTTCTGGTGCAATGCGCAAGTACATATCAATATTTAGTGCATTATGATGAGTGATGAATGGACGTGCAGAAGCACCTCCAGGTATTACTTGCATCATGGGAGTTTCTACTTCCATGAAACCTTTATGAAACATAAAACTGCGGATTGCAGCTAAAGTTTTAGAACGAGTACGAAAGATCTTGCGAGATTCCTCATTAGCAATTAGATCTAGGTAGCGTTGGCGGTAACGCGTCTCTTGGTCTACCAAACCGTGAAATTTATCCGGCAGCGGTCTCAAGGCCTTAGTCAATAAACGTATTTCGGTGCAGCGGATAGATAACTCTCCAGTATGAGTACGGAAAACTTGACCACGTGCACCAATGATATCACCCAAATCCCATATTTTAAATTGGTTGTTATACAGATCTTCTTGCAGGTTATCAGAAGAAACATAAAGCTGAATACGCCCACCCATATCTTGCAAAGTCACAAAAGAAGCTTGTCCCATAATACGGCGCGTCATCATACGACCAGCAACTGATACATTGATCTTAAGTTCTTCTAGTTTTTTTTTATCTTTGTCATTGTATAGACGATGCAAATTATCTGAAATAGCATCACGGCGGAAATCATTAGGAAATACTGATCCTGCTTTACGTAGAGCTGATAGCTTGTTACGGCGTGATTGCATTTCGTTTTTTATGTCAAGAGTTTTTATAGCATCTTTTTCTTGGTGTTCAGACATACTTGTTACCTCAAAACCCAGATTTCAAGCTGGACTCAATGAATATATCTAAATTACCATCTAAAATGGACTGTGTATTTCGTGTTTCAACGCCAGTACGTAAATCTTTTATGCGGGAATCGTCGAGTATATAAGAACGAATTTGGCTTCCCCATCCGATATTAGATTTGTTATTTTCTATAACTTCTTTTTCAGAATTTCTCTTCTGCATTGAGTATTGGTATAGCTTAGCTTTCAGTTGACGCATTGCTTGATCTTTATTCTTGTGCTGAGAACGATTATTCTGACACTGAGTTACAGTATTGCTTGGTATATGGGTGATACGTACAGCTGATTCAGTGCGATTAACATGCTGTCCCCCAGCTCCTGATGCGCGGTATACATCAATACGTAAATCAGATGGATGAATATGAATTTCAATATCTTCGGTTGCTGTTGCTGGGTAGACAAAGGCGGAGCTAAATGACGTATGACGGCGACCACAAGAATCAAAAGGACTTTTACGTACTAAACGGTGTACACCAGTTTCAGTGCGAAACCAACCATATGCATATTTTCCAGATACTTTAAAACTAACAGATCTAAGACCAGCAACTTCACCTTCCGTCTCTTCAATAATTTCAGTTTTACATCCTTTATTTTCTGCCCAACGTAAGAACATACGCAATAACATGCTAGCCCAATCTTGGGCGTCTATCCCACCAGATCCTGCTTGAATATCAATATAGCAATCATCAGCATCATTATCTCCAGAGAACATACGACGCAATTCTAACTGAATAATTACTTCCTCTAATTGTTCTAGTTCAAATACAGCTTCATCAATAGTCTCTTTATCTTCAGATTCGTTAGCAAGTTCCATCAAACCAGAGACATCAGCCATAGACTGATCAATTTGACTAATATTATCAACAATTTCTTGTAGCGAACAGCACTCTCTGCTTAGACCTTGGGCGTATTGGGATATACTCCAGATATTTGGCTGTTTTAGCTTAGTTTGCACTTCTTCTAGACGTTCTTTGTTAGTATCATAGTCAAAGATAGTCTCTAAGTGCTAGTGCCCGTTTAAACAAATCGTGCATGCGTTTTTTTAATGGATGAATTTCAAACATATTATTTATATCGTTTTTTAAGTGTGAATCAAGGAACTCAATAAATTACCTTTAAGCAAGTAGAGATCTTTCATAAAAGACCTATAGAAGCGATATAAAAACTAAATTAAGATAATTGATTGGGTTATATTGTATTATAGCGAGAGATCTTTGTATAAGATAGCAACTTATATATCAAAAAATTAGTTGTATTTATCTTAAAAAGTTTTTTGTGCTATTATGTATAAATATTCCTTAGTAATCTGTTGTAGGATGCTCCAGTAATAATGTCCTCATATCATCCTTATGCTCTATCAGCATTCTACAAAACATCATTCAGCAAATGAATCTATTTTATGTTATAATTATATACTTAAAATTATAATATAGAGAGTTAGTTATTCATCTTAGTTGGTTATAATCCTAATATTATTAATCAGCAAATTAATAATAAACTTAGTGTATTCTGCTAACTTTATTATTTAACATAATATATTTATACACCATGCATATACTAGGATGATAATGAGTGCACTTTAGTCAACATAAAGATATATATCAAGTATTGCAACTAGGTTATCTTGATTGGATTGTCATGTTAATCGATCATCTTTCGTGCATAATATCTGCCTTAATACTGCTACTATATTAAGAATCATGACAGATATCATATATCGTACCATTAGCAAAATACTATAAATCAATGCATAACAGTTCATCTAATTAGTGATTTATTCATGCTATCATTTTTGTATTCTTATATTAACTATGTTTTGTTTTGTTTTGTTTTGTTAGACAGGGATGAGGTTAAACCTTGCAAAATAAATAGAACTACAGAAAATATATGTTGAGTTCTAAAAATATAATAAAGTATATATCATAAATATGACTGATTGAGTATATCAGTATCATAAACAACAGTACACTACTTACAAATTTTTTAGAGAATAGCATTATGCATGAATAATCAAGGCATAACTAAAATCCAATATAATTTCCTAGCGACTTTAAATATATAGCAATCTGATGATTTTAGTTTTAACAAAAATCTTTTAAAATGATAGCGAACATTTGATAAAACTTAATTTATTTACCCAGGAGATTTGCTAGCTTTAAAAAGTATGCTTTTTTAGTCGTGTTATGGCTCATACTATCTTTATAATATTATCTATAGGTTTTGTATTTGATACAAATATAACAAAGCTAGCTGCATCAACCTTGAAGCATGTTTAAACTTTTTTATTATTGATCTAGAACTCAGTTCTTACTGTTTTATATGTATATCTTCCACCATAAAACCTTTTAAGATCTATAAATGCACATCTAAAATATAGATGCAATTTTAGTATAAAAATTCAATTATAATTTTATAATTTCTTAAATTAGATAAAGAATATTATTGCTAATTATAAGTATATCACAATTAGAACAAGCATATCTTAGATAAGATTAAGGTATATTTCTCAATACACGATATTATTATTGATCATTTAGGTATTTTAGAAAAGTCTTTGTGTGATCAAGAATAGCGGAAGATGCACTCCATTTTAAGAGAAGTAAAGAGTTAATGACAAGTTATAAATTTTTAAATAAATGCTACTCAACAGCTATCATATCTGCACTGTTTTTAGACTAGATAGAAATAATTAAGTCTTGCTGATAGTTACTTAATATCATAAATTTAAAAAATAATTGATATATAGTAATGAAATTAGTAATCAAAGATCTGATATAGCATTTTGCTATAGGTAAAACTTAGAAAATCTTAAATAAAAAGTGCAAGTGAACTTAGTGACAAGAGCCTAAACAAAATGTAAAAATACAAAAATAAATAAAAGATACTTCATCTAAAAACATTTATAGGTGCAATGCCTAACATAAAAGAACAATGAAATTATTTAACTAAAAAATCGCTATAATACTGATTAATAGAATATAATAAAAGATGCATCAATTAGCACGCTATATTAAAAGATCAAGAAATATTAATATCATAAAATTACCCCCTATATTATAATTGTATTATACGATATTTTAAGTGAGATAAGAAATACCAAGACCTCTCATCACGCAACCGCATCATTTAAACTATTTATTGCACGATCTATGGTTTAAGATATTTCAGGAAGATATGGAACTAATTAAAAGAAGAAATATCAAAATCTTTACATAAGATAGCATTACTGCATTTTTTAGAAAAAAAGTTATTTGTACAGACTGTTTAAATCAATTAAAATTTATATGAATATCTTGGTATAATATCTAATCATAAAATATAGTCATAAATACTTAAGGATCTGAGTAATGATGCAGGAGAGAATGCTCTCTACTTACATATTAAACGAGGTGTGTTGCAACAATGCAAAACTTGATTTGTATCAAAAATAATTCATAAAAATATTACAATAGCTAAAAATCCAATAATACAACCATACCTAAATTAGAATATAACTTTCTCAGCTCAATAAAATTCACCACTATAATCTCAGCAGAGACATACTTTCTTTTATATTAAAATGCAAGCATGAAGGAAATGCAAAATGGGCGCAAATTTTATGCAAAGAGGCTAGTACTTAAAAATATTTAACATATAAAATGCTGCTATTACTTATCAGTAATAAAATTATAACTATGTAAATTATATTCTTAGAACATATAAAATACTTTGATTTTGAGCACTATTGATCACACTTTTCTAACCCAGAAAAGGTTTATTATTGTTCAATATTTTTATATCTTGAGATTCTCAGCAAGAGAGTACACAAAACGATCAATAGGATAATACAGGAGAATATAATAATAGGTTGCACTAATCCAATTTATTAACTCTCCGGTTCATACATACAATTTGCTATAATTTACAGTTAGATATGTTATTTTGTTACATCTTCTTTAAAGAAGATCAATAGAATAAAAAGTTTTATCAATAAATTACGTTAATAGATAATGTACAACAAAAGAAATCATACATATAATGTATTAATACTGCTAAATCCTGAAGTATCCTAAGAATCTTGCGGAAATTAGTACAACCTATAAGAATAAGCTCGTAAGAAATACATAGTTAAACATTCACGGGCTAAACTAAAAACCTATATGTACTTATCATGCAACTGAAAAATTTATGTAGCATATCCATTCATTTATCTACCTCTCTACTCTTATGATCACACTACATAAGAAACCCACGCTATATAGGAAATATTTTATCCGCTATAATATTATAAAAAATAATATAGATGTCTTTTATGTAAGAAAGAAGATCAATGACTATTGAAATAGAATCATAATAAATCTTCTCTTTCAATCATAACAATTTAAAGATTATTTCAGAATATTATTCTTAATCCAGTAGGTTAATATAATAGGGATACTCTCTTTGAGTTCTGCATAATATTATGTTATGAATAAACACTAGGAGCATAAAATTCCAAATACTAAGAGTACATATTTAATTTTTTCATATAAGAGAAATACTTGATAACTGAATATGCTAGTGTAATGATGATTAGATCAGTAATACAGAAACTAGCTAAAATTGTAGAACTATTATTATGCAATCTTTAATATGATCTATTCAATCCGAATTTTAGTTAAGAACATGGGTATATTAGACTTTTATACCGTTCAAAAATCATTTTATCTATCTATAGAAGGAAGTCAGGCATGAATCGATCGAATTAATCATCATAGCTTCCTGAAGGTCTTAATATAAAATATTAAATATGTTATTTTATTTATTATGCAACTAACTTCTAGCTCTTAACTAGCAGGATTCTTGATAGATCTTTCAAAGGTAAAATTATTGAGATGGAGACAAGGATATGACAAAGTTTACAAAAGAGCCCTACAAAAGAAAAAATAAAGCAGTAATTGAGCCGCTAAGAGATTATTAATAATAGTAACAATATATTATAAACGTTATTCAGTATTGCAAGCCATGATCATTAACATATAGCCATATCTTTCCGGCAGATTATTTGATCTAATCACTGCGGATAAAATTATCTGTCATATATAATATCTCCCTGTAAGATTAAGATAGCATCTTACCAAATAAATCATTAAATAAGTAAATTATATTATGCATGACTCTCAAATTATCCCTCAATACAAGAAAAGATATTACAATCTTTAAATATATTAATGAATAATAGTCACTATATTTAAAGTATTACAAAGAATTTATTATTGTAAACTATTTTTATTCACAATCTATTATAATTAATTTTATTTAAAACCTTGGATGTGCCGGATGTTAGAAATTTTTAATACACTAAGTCGCAAGAAAGAGGAATTCAAACCCATACTTTCCAGTGAAGTAGGCATGTATGTGTGCGGAGTTACTGTTTACGATTTGTGTCATATAGGACACGGGCGTACATTTGTTGCTTTTGACATGGTTGCACGTTACTTGCACTTTTTAGGGTATAATTTAAAATATGTGCGCAACATCACTGATATAGATAATAAAGTCATCAAACGTGCAATAGAGAATAACGAAAGCTGTGATCAGCTAACAAAACGCATGCTGCATGAAATGCATACAGACTTTGATTCTTTAAATATTTTACGCCTAGATATCGAGCCACGTGCAACAGAACATATTCCTGAAATAATTAGAATGATAGAAAGACTGCTTGAACGAGGGCACGCATACGTTACAAGAATTGGAGACGTGTTTTTTGCCGTAGATACTGATCCTAATTACGGGATTCTCTCTCGTCAGAATCTTAGGAAGTTACAGGCAGGCGCGCGCGTAGAGATTAGTAGTCTCAAACGAAATCCAATGGATTTCGCACTATGGAAAATTGCGATGCCAGATGAGCCTAGTTGGGGATCTCCATGGGGCTCAGGACGTCCTGGTTGGCATATTGAATGTTCAGCTATGAGCAACAAACAATTTGGGGCAAATATCGATATTCATGGAGGTGGTTCAGATTTAATTTTTCCGCATCATGACAATGAAATTACTCAATCTAAGTGCAGCCAAAATGGTCCACATGTAAAATACTGGATGCACACCGGCATGATGCTAATAGATCGTGAGAAGATGTCTAAATCAATAGGAAACTTCTTGACTATCCGGAAAGTGTTAGAGCAATACGATGGAGAAACAGTTCGTTATTTTCTGATGTCTAGTCACTACCGTAGCCAATTAAACTACAGCGAAAAAAATTTGCAGCAAGCTCGTGCAGCGCTAGAACGTCTGTATACAACACTAAGAAACACAGACCCTAGTACGGATCCACAAAAAAATAGTTCTTTTACCAAACGTTTTATCAAAGCCATGGATGATGACTTTAATACACCAATAGCTTATTCTACGCTATTTGATTTAGCTCGAGAAGTAAACAGATTGAAGTTGAAAGATATGGCTCATGCAAATGCGATGGCGGCTGAATTGCGTAGACTGGCAAAGATCTTGGGATTATTGGAACAAGAACCAGAAGATTTCTTAAAAAAAATTCTTCGAGCTGATCACAAGCGAATATATCGTATAGAATCGCTTATTAAAAAGCGTCAAGATGCACGTACAAGCAAAAATTGGGCAATGGCCGATTCTATACGAGATCAACTAAATAGATTGGGCGTAGTACTCGAGGATGCTCCTCAAGAAACGATCTGGCGTCTCAGATAACGCTTAATGTTAACTCAAAATCACAACAAATGAAAATAAGAAGATTATATAATATATTGTAATACTAACTAAGAATTATAACTGTCTCTTGATTTTATGACAATTTATCTAATATGCGATGAATATTGAATCGATCTAAGTTCATATATCTATTATGATCTCATATTGAATATATGAATATAGCTTATGTTTAATGCCATAACTCATAAAGAGCATAATTTTTATAGTCTAGATAAACAATACACTAAAAGATTCTTATTGCTTTTTTTTAAAGCCCATGAAGAATCTATAGCTAAAAGTACTTCATATGATTCCATCATTTTAGTTCATTTTACGGTAGCGAAAAGTATTTTAAGATAGAGATATGGTATTAAATTTATTATTTATTCTTTATAATACCAGCATTGAAATGAACCAAAAAATTATAAGGACAGTCTATTTTTATTTTACTGAGTTTATAAATAAGATAGTGTCAAACATCAAAATGGAATATTACTGCTCTAGGAGATATAACATAATATATCTCTTTTTAAGAGATAAAAGTACTAAATATACTTCTATTAGATCCGTTTATCAAGCCTTATAAACTCAGATCTAAGCATCCTATTTTTTCCGTTTATAAAATTTATTCACGCATATATTTACCAAATAAACAGTAAAATATAGCAACCCATCCTGCATGCTTAGAAAATAAAACAGTTAGCCGCGGAAATACAACTAAAATAAAATCCGATATAGAACATAACTATCTGAGATAGAATACATAATACGGGTAAAGTGTGCTATACGAATAAATTATGCACTGAGAATAAATCTACATTCACTGAATGAATATTTCAGATAAGTTCAGGGATACATGCCATATTCATGAAGGGTAAATGAGGTAATACCGTTGATAATGACTACAATATTCTGATGAAACAGCTATAATTTTGGTGGAGCTAAGCGGGATCGAACCGCTGACCTCTTGCATGCCATGCAAGTGCTCTTCCGGCTGAGCTATAGCCCCTTGATCAGGTTTTTAGTACTTATTTAAGATATCCTTAATGATAAGATAGTAACATAAAATACTAAAAAACTATTTTCTTGGGATAAATATGAAATATATAACAATAATTTTACTCTTCATTTCAATAAAGAAAAGTAGTAGATCTAGTAAATAAGCGCCATTTAACAAATAAAGAGAATTAATACTATTGCATTAATGAGCACTAGCTTTAAGATATATCAGTAAAAATAATTATTTAATATATAGTAGCTAACCTTATAAGACAATTGTCTTAATTATTAGAATTATTATATAAAGAAGATAAGTGCTCTCGGTAGCACTTGTGCAAATATTGTATCAAGATTTTCTAAAAACTATGCATAAGGCTAGTATGCATGCTCGTTTTAATATCAAACAGGCAAATATAAGTTATCTATGATACTCATACTATCTTTTCGTATAAATCAGTTAATATAGGCATGATAAATAATCACAGGATAGTCATATGTCAAATATGAAATAAAATCATCATTAGAAATCTCAATCAACGCTAAATGCAGTGATAAATATAGTACACTTAGTATATTATTTAACGACAAGGCAGTGCCTACTTAAATATTTATAAAAATTATAGCTAAAAATTAAAACCTACCTAGTAGGTCATAATTTATTTATTTTACCTAAATATTATATAACGCTATGTATTTTGGATTCAAAACAAAAGATTCATTCTCATCATACTTGCTGTGCTAAAACATATATCAATCATTAAATATTCTAAAGTTCACTCCTAAGCTAATAAATGCTAATTTGTAATTTTATAGACATGTGAGCTACTAATGAGCATCCTTATCCGAGCGAATATTCTAATTACCACTTTTCGTGTGCATTAGCTCATTAGCGAGATAACAAATACAGATAAGAACAACGCGTTATAATCTGCCATAAACATTCACGATAAAAATCTTGCATGTTATGGCAGTGTACTTAGCCGAAATATACATAAGATACGATAACTATCAAACTTCTTCAGGTATAAAGAAAAAAATAAAATTATTTTTCATTAAAAGATACTATTGAGTAGCAAGATATGTATGGAATATTAATATGCCCGCACTATCATACACATTTACAGAGATCTTTACTTTAAATAAGTTTTAAATAGTATTTGCTTAAGTAATCAATACGATAAAAATAACTACCAGATCATGTTTTTGTATAAAGAAATACCGTGAGATTTTTAACATTATTTATGCAAAAAATTATATGTACAATACATCAGAAATCTCCACTATTAGTCTCGTTTTGTACCTGGCAACGACCAGGTTTCATTGAATAAAAAATTAAGATTACGAGGCTAATTATAAAGGTAAATGCTAATTCAAATCTATTTGCCCCTATCAGAGCGATAAAGCAAAAAATACAGCCTAATATCGAAGCAATAAAGCTTTGAATATTTTTAAAATAAGGACCTTCAAAGTATATCAAATTTATACAAGAGTAGAAGTACGGCAACATCAATAATAGCACGGCAATCCCAATTAAATGACCAAAAAGATCTGATAATTTAACTCCGCTAACGTTTATAAAAAGAATCACAAGCATCAGAAATGTCATTTTTATGGCAGATAAAATAAGACCCTTACGTGGAATGCCATTTTTATCTGTTTCACCATATACTTTCGGGAAGTAACCATCGTATGCAGCACGAGCTCCGGCTTGACCGACTAACATCATCCAAGAACCTAGTGAGGTTAAACAGGCAAAAATAATAGATGCAGACACGACTGGACCAGCCCAGTTATTACCTACTATCGTAGAAGCACTCATAGCAAATGGAGCGCTGCATGAAGACATTTGAGCAGCTGGGTACATGCCAGCAATAACTTGCGTAGCAGCTATATAGATTATGCCTACAAGAAAAGTACCTAACATAGTAGCTATAGGAACATTACGATTAGGATTTTCTACCATGTTACTTGTTACTGAGGCAGACTCAACGCCAATAAAAGCCCATAAACATAATAAAATACTTTTTATGATGGTATGATAATCAGTATATCCAGAAATATTCCAATTTGTTTTATAGGTCTCCATATTAAACCAATACCATCCAAAAATACCAGTACCTATCACAGGAATTAGTACTAAACTAAGGCCAAAAGTTGTTAAATAGCTTATCCATGTACCACCGAGAATGTTAAAAAGGGTCAACATCCAGATAATAGAGATACAGATAATACCTGAAGTAATCGGGTTATGAAAAATTGTATAGAAGGTCGAGAGATAAGATACAGAAGTAATACAGATCGCGAGATTACCTATCCAGTTTGCATGATAATATAGCACCCCGGTTTGGAAGCCTAAAACGGGGCTAATTTCGCCGGCATAGGCAATAGGACCACCTTGTTGAGGATTTATGGTCGATAATCTAGAATAGACATAAGCCCATGAAATTGCACCTACCAGTGCAACTATCCAACCAATAATAGCGATAGAACCTAATTTAGCAAGATTAGTTGGTAACAACGCGATTCCGCTCCCCATCATATTACCAGCAACAAGACCAGTACAAGCAATGAGTCCAATTTTTTTTACAGATCCCATAAGCTTAACACTCCAGTAATCATTTTTAGTGCGACCGCTAGATAGATATACAATTATTGCGCTAATCCTGATGTATATAGAGAGATTAACATAGGTATTTAAAATATTTTTAAAGCGGTGATTGTAAAAAATAATTTATTTCTTAATTCATAAAACATGGTGTATATAATTAAAAGATGATTAATTATAGAGCTATATTCATAAATATAAATATCTAAATCATTAATATTTATTTAGATATTAATAAAATATTTTATAAGTCTATTATCTTGATCAAATCAATCAATATTTGCATTATCATTTGATATACAATATTTATAATTGAATAAAAATGCAGCTTTAGAAGCCTCCATTTTTAAATGGCTATATTCTCTTGATCACAACTCTATAAAAGAGCAGGTTACAGCATAAATTAAGTTAATAAATCACCAGATGATGACTGCAATTGAGCTATATCACATGGAACTATGATTATTAATAATGTAGATGCAGGTAGTAAAAAAGTATTTTACTATATATAAATTATTATCATATGCAATGATATACTCATGTTATATATCGATACTTAATGACTTTACTTAATCTCAACCTCAACCTCAACCTTAATCTCTGTAAAGTAGTTATTATTTATAATTTCTTAGTTATTACTAATCAATTGCGCAATTTATTAATAAGGTTATAGCATTTTACTTTTACTAATTGAGTTATTATGAAAATTATAAAATAAATAAATTTTGATAAAAAGTATATTTTATTTGTACGCTATAGTACATTTAAATTTTGATCGAATAAGCATCATACATTAGATCTAATCAGAAAGGATGATATCGCAATGCAAGAGCATTCCATTTATAGCACTGTACATATGCTAGATATTGTGTGTAGAAAATCTTGTTACTATTTTATATCATGTAGATTTCCTTGGCTATTCGATACTTATCATAACTTTTAAGTAGCATTATGAATCAATCTATATATTTGCAACGTTATTAAATGAAGTAGTGTTTAAATTTATGCTAATTTCCTGAGCTACTAATTTCTAACAAAGAATTCAGAAAGCAAAAAACATATAAATTTTCACAAGAAAAAATTAAAAAATATATACCATGATAGATATGTCTATCGGGTATATCTTTGTTATGCAGCTGCGATACAGTAACTAGAAGTATAAATAGGCTGGGTTGATAAAATATTTAAAAATATTCAATAATATTTTCAAACAGTATCAATTAATCGATACTTTATTAGACATAGATCATAGCAGGATATATTATTAAATACTTAGAATAATATATTAATCTTTATTTTTAGAATCAGATTTATTAAAGAAATAATATTATGCAGAAAAGAGCTATTATGCGAACTGCTAGTTCAAATGTGAATATTTTATTCATTTATGATATCTAAAAGTGCTATAATAAAAAAACAGGTATTCCCTGAATATTAAAGGTTATTCAATAACGCTTCAAATATCAATTTGTAAGTGCAGGATACTTGAATAAATCGTCTATACATCATTTTAAAACAATAAGATCTAATCTTATTGTTTTAATTACTAATCATGATATTAAAGCTGATGTATAATTGCAAATCACCAAAAGATGTTTTTAACATATAGTTTTAAAAATTCTTGCTATATGCACCCTATTGTCTGTTAAATAAGTAGCGCTGCCTCAGCTTACTTATTAGCAAGAATAACCACGGCCATAGCATACCATTAACAAAGCTACTCCAAAATAGTTCAGGATGAAAAGAAGCATTTCCAATAATAAATTCTCCCCAAGAAATAATAATGTCCATTGCAGCCGTAAGTAAGACAACCATACATCCGTGTTTCCAAAGTTGCATATTGCGAAAACGATGACACTCGAATGCAACAAAATAGGATAGTAGACTTAACGCCAATCCACGAATACCAAGCGTTGAACCTACAATCACATCCCATATTATACCCAGAATAAAACCAGTACCAATGTTAACCTGTTTAGGTGCTGCCATAACCCAATAAATAAGAAATAAAGCTAACCAATTTGGACGTAACATCATCAATTTATCAGGCCATGGCATAATCTGTAAAACAAAAGCTAAAACAAAAAATAACCAAATACCCCAGCAACTGTGATCATTATATCTGCACATGAATAACATCTCCTTTCATATGCTTGGAGAAATCTATACTACAAGCATTGAACTGCTTAAATTGCTTGTTTGTGCTGTATTTAAAATAGCCAGTCGGTTCTCATCACTATTATATTCCATAAAAAATGATGCTTGTATACGATCTTTATTTAAGGATTGCTGCATTATACGTTCATTAGCAACATGATGTACTTCATTTGGAGACATAGTATCTTTATGCTTACATGCCCATAGCAATAGCACATAACGCAAACGATGTAATCCCGCAGTTGGACGCGCTTTTATAATAGTATAAGCACGCTGATTATCAACTTTTACTGAAGAAACAATGGCAACAGGATAACCTTCTGGAAATCGTCCTCCTAATCCGGAGGTTACCAGAACATCACCGACGAGGATATCCGTATCGAGCGGCATATGTTCAAGCTCGAGATCATCCATACAACTTCTGCCCATAGCTAGGAGACGGATCTCATTACGTAAGACCTGAATAGGCAGGGCATGCGATGCATTACAAATAAGCAGCACTCTACTGGTCATCTTAGCAACTGAAACTACCTGACCAACAACTCCTTTGTCACTGATAATTGGCTGCCCTAAATATACCCCACTGTTACTACCTTTATCTATGATCACCTGATCGCTATAAGGATCGGGTAACTTTGCAATAACCTGTGTAAGCATTTTATGCTCATCCGAACGTAATGATGAATCTAATAGTGCACGTAAGCGAGCATTCTCTTGTTTAAAATGACCCAGTAACAAAATATCACTATTTTTAAATAAGAGTTCTTGACGTAATGCTTTGTTTTCTAACTTCAACTGCTCTCGAGTGGCTAAGGAATTAGCTACATTTTCTATAATTTTACGAGGTCCATTAGATAGATAGTACAATGGGCTAACAAAGGTATCCAGATAGCTTCTAATGCTTGTGAACATGCTAAAGCTACTATCTGCAATAACTAATAGTATAGAAAAAATGATGGCTATAAAAAATCGCAAATGCACAGCAGGACCTCTAGAAAAAAGTGGGTTCATAAAATAAACTATCATGGATCGCAGAAGGCAAGCAATTTAGAGAATAATATTAAGCATTCAGGTTATTATAGCCTAATTAAAAATTAAAAATCACATAACAACAGCTAGAATTACCGGAAAGCATGCGAAATATAAATCACAACAATTTTAGTCCTCACTAAATAGATCTCCGCCATGCATATCTATCATTTCTAGTGCTTTACCGCCACCATGTGCTACGCAAGTTAAGGGGTCTTCTGCAACCACAACTGGAATCCCTGTCTCTTCCATCAGCAAACATTCAAAATTACGTAAGAGTGCACCACCGCCGGTCAGAACCATGCCACGCTCAGATATGTCAGAAGCCAGCTCTGGTGGACACTGTTCTAAAGCCACCATAACTGCACTGACGATCCCAGTCAAAGGCTCTTGCAGTGCTTCAAGAATTTCTTTAGAGTTTAAGGTAAAGGCACGCGGCACACCTTCAGCTAGGTTACGCCCACGAACTTCAATCTCGCTCAGAGCATCACCTGGGTAGGCAGAACCAATACCATGCTTAATTCGCTCAGCAGTTGCTTCACCAATCAGTGAGCCGTAGTTGCGGCGCACATAATTAATTATAGATTCATCAAAACGATCACCCCCAATACGAACAGAAGAAGAGTAAACTACTCCGTTCAAAGAAATCACCGCTACTTCTGTTGTGCCGCCACCAATATCTACAACCATTGATCCTGTTGCTTCAGAAACAGGCAATCCCGCGCCTATTGCTGCAGCCATTGGTTCTTCAATCAAAAATACTTCTCTAGCACCGGCTCCTTGCGCAGATTCACGAATTGCACGACGTTCAACCTGAGTTGCACCAACGGGAACACAGACTAGAACGCGCGGACTTGGTCGTATTAAACTATTACTGTGAACTTGTCTAATAAAGTACTGCAACATCTTTTCAGTAACGAAGAAATCAGCTATTACACCATCTTTCATAGGACGAATTGCAGCAATATTACCAGGCGTACGACCTAGCATTTGCTTAGCTTCATATCCTACTGCAGCTACACTTTTTTGCGGAGAACCAGCACGATCCTGACGAATAGCTACTACTGATGGTTCATTTAATACAATGCCTTGTCCTTTCACATAAATCAGAGTATTAGCTGTACCCAAATCGATGGATAAATCATTTGAAAAAATACCACGAAATTTCTTAAACATAAATAAAAGATAATCCTGAAATCTGGTCTAACAATAAAATTAATAAACTTTAATAACTATGAAAAGCAGCTATAAGGTACACAAAGCACTCCTACTTCGCTGAAGTTGATATATTTTGATATTCAAAAATTCAGTATAAATATCAGGAGAAGAACAAAATAATCTCAATTTAATAGATATCAAAATAAAAATAGAGTAATTATTTGCAGAATAGTATAACAAATATAAGTAACCTTTAGCATCTAACTAGACAAGATAGCTATTCACAGGGAAACGTGATTATTTTAAATATATTTAAGAACAATTTTTGATTTTTCTACTAAACAGCGATAGATAAAATCTTATACAATTAGTGTCATGTGTAGTCCACCAAACACTATTACGTAGGATTAGCTGTATTGACTAAATATATCTCTTATGAGAATATTTCTGTTATAATGATTTTAGTATAGTCTTTAGTAAAATAAAAATAAATACCACTAATAAACAACTAATACCTATATAATTAGACTAAACCTACTAGTTTATCTAAAGATTTACATTTACTTTGATCTATATTAATCATTACTTTATATATTCCTTATAAATAATTATGAAAATTAAACGATCCTCTTAAAAATTTATTTAATCATGATATATTACTTGCTAAATTAGAGTAAGTGATCTGGCATAAATCTATATCACTCAATTAATACTAAAGAATCTAAAGATTATCAAGAAATATCCTGGATCAGAAGATCTAGTAACACAAGAAAATTATTCTCTAAAGAGAGATCTCATAGTAATGTAATTATTTTATATCATTTTTTTATAAAAAAAATCTAGTGATAATATGATTTTAGATAAGATATGATCTAAATTCACAAATATATATTAGGTGGTTAATTTTAATAATCTCACATAGAATAGTAGTATATTATTTGTATATTAAAAAATTTTTGCTTTTGTTGATCCTAAGTTATAGATCCGGGAAATATACAGGCACATAATAATCGAGCAGATATTAAGTTAAATGCTTTGCTATTGGGTATATCATACATCTGCTCAAAAATTAAAGGTATCCATGATAATTATAAAATTTTTTGAAATTATAAGATCATTATTTATGTTTTAAGGATAGAAACATAGCTGCCCAGAGAAACACACTAAAACTACTTAAATAATACAAATTATTACGCCTATAGAAAAGAGAGATGATTATTTTTTATAACAAGTAAGTAATCTGTACACAGATATATCGATGGCAATACATTGTACTGTTGTAGTTGCTCTTTGATAAAAAATAAATGATATTTATTATTTTGTGTTCTGAGATGTAATAATTCAATTTTGCAATAAATTAGTAATGTAGAAGATGCTTATTTAATAATTATTTTAAGCAAATGATAGAAAACCATATCATTTGCAAATGATATAAAGTTTGTTAATAATCTGCGGTTAAAAATATCAATCACTTCTATAGATTAGATAATTTCTTTGTTCCTCTTACATCTGCATAATAATCAGCTAAATTAACTGCATTAATGAGTTAAAATGTAGAATAATTATTCTGTTGAGTGATTCCTAGCTGATAGATCTTGTTTACACATTGTATCTACTTACGTTAGATAAGCGTTATAACAAAATTAATCAGGACATAATGCATTTATTAAATATTAGATTAGTATCTAAAATATTTTTATTTCTCAGAATTATAATTCTATCAGAAATCAAGAAAATATAAATTTTTATCTCAATAAAGATTAAATGATCTAAGAAATTTTAGATACATTGTAAAGAAATATTATTAAATAAGTAGCATAGTTTTAATCTTAAAGATCTGATAAAATGAATAAATAAAACATTTTTTTAAAATAGAAATCGAATGAAAATTACACAAATATAATCTCTCTATATCAGTTTGTACTGCTTAATAAAATTTTGTAAAAGATTATACTAAAACCTCTATTAATTTTATCGATAGAATTTCTAGTAATAACAGAAAGTACTAAAAATTAGTATTGTATAATAATTCTATTGTACTAATATATCCCACATGATATGCGGCAATAAAAGTTAATTTACTTATTATCTAATTAATAATATAGATTTGACTTCTATATCACTGCAGTGATAAATACGCTACAATTTTCAAAAATAATATGAGAGGTTTAGAACTCTATAAAAATTTTAATAGCCCGATATTTCTAAATTGATATTTACATTATATTTATTCAATATATTTAAGCAGCACAGGCATTATATGTAATATTTTACAGCAACTACTCAATTGATTATTTCATAATAATATCCTTGCAATATGTTTTTAGAAAACAACAAGCTTATCAAAATAAGCAAAAAATTATTTAATAGGGTTTACAAGATTTATGACATAATTTTAAAACTCACACACGCTCTTCGAGAAGTAAGCAGATTTATTAGCCTGTGCATAATATTAGTAATCACGTACTATTTCTAACACATTAGAGATCATGATTATTCTAGATTAGGAAAAAAATTTTTTGATAAAATAATAACCTTTTAGAGAACAAGATAAGGAATAAATGATATTGACTAATTTTTAGGTAGTGATATCCGGATTATTTGCTGAATACATAATAATCAATGCATTGTTCTCCTAGTATAACTATTTATCATCATGATATTTTCATGATTTTGTATTTTTCGATAAAATGACAGTAGAACTAAATACTGTATTTAGGATATGATAACATAGGAAATATAATAAGATAGATACTATCTGATAGAGAAATCATTGCACATATTTAAAATAATAAACAATCATCCTTCAGTTATAAAGCGGATAAATATCAAAATTTATGGTGCTAAAATTATTATATGTAAAAATTTAGACGCGATTAATATAGCAGAATAAATATAGCAGAATGAATATAGCAGAGATTATTGCTAATATGAACAATGGAAGATTCATGTGTACATGGATAAGTAGTCAATTAATTTAGTATACTCCATATTATTGAATTTCTTCAGATATTATTTCTATTAATATATTTAATTTTATTTTATAGTAACCACTAATAAAGTAATACTAATTAAGAATACATGCGCTTTAAGCGCGTGTATTAAATTTAAAGCCTTATAGCAATTTGCTGAAACATGTCCTATTTAAAATATCATCAAATTCAGAAAAACTATCTGTTGTATGACGCACTGATGAAAGATAACTGCAATTACTAATGAGGAAAAGAGAAGTAATATGTCTTATATAAGAAATGACTCTGTTTATCATAATTATGCTTTTTAGTGAACAAACAATAATGACATAGGATTATTTCTTTCTATTAATTTTAACTATATTATCTATGTAATGGGTATTCATATGAATTTACTAAAATTATACTCTAGATAATCTGCACTGGAAAAATTAAAGGGGTGTGCACTACTGAGTGCACTAACATTTATCGACGCTGTCAATTAAACAGCGAGCCTTAAACTTCGGCAGAGAAATCATGTTTGATAATTTAAGTGAGAAAGTATCGCGCGCATTGCGCAATATTAGTGGTCAAGGACGTATCACGGCAGAGAATATCAAAGAAACTCTTCGTGAATTGCGCATAGCATTACTAGACGCAGATGTCGCACTACCGGTGGTTGTTAACTTCATTGATCGAGTGAAAAAAGCCGCGTTAGGTCGTGAGGTCAACAAAAACCTTACCCCTAGTCAATCATTTCTAAGCATTGTTAAAAAAGAAATGACACACGCCATGGGTGCGGTAAATACCGAAATCAATTTAGTTACCCAACCACCAGCAGTTATTTTAATAGCCGGATTGCAAGGTGTAGGAAAAACAACTAGCGTTGGTAAAATAGGCAAGTTTCTTAAAGAAAAATATACAAAGAAAGTCTTGGTTGTTTCCTCTGATGTTTATAGACCTGCAGCGATTAAACAGTTAGAAACTTTAGCTAAAGAAGCAGAGATAGACTTCTTTCCATCAGAAATTACAGAAAAACCAATAGAAATTGTTAAATCTGCATTGCAATTTGCGAAACAAAAATTATATGATGTTTTGATAGTCGATACTGCAGGTCGTATGCATATTAATGTAGTTATGATGAACGAAATAAAACAAATTTATGATACGATTAATCCAATAGAAACACTATTCATCGTAGACGCAATGACAGGCCAAGATGCGGCTAATGCAGCTAAAGCTTTTCAAGAAAAAATACAGTTAACCGGTATAGTACTAACAAAAGTAGACGGAGATATCCGCGGCGGCGCTGCTTTATCTGTTCGTCATATTACAAATATACCAATTAAATTCTTAGGTGTAGGAGAAAAACAACAAGCTCTAGAACCATTCTATCCTGATCGTATAGCTTCTCGTATTTTAGGTATGGGAGACGTTCTGTCACTGATTGAAGATATTGAGAGTAAAATTGATTATGCACAAACTGAAAAGTTAGCACAAAAAATTAAGCAAGGAGAAGGTTTTAACCTGAATGATTTTATGTGTCAACTAAGACAAATGAGTGATATGGGCGGAATACATTCTATTCTAGAAAAAATGCCAGGCATAGGACAATTACCGGAAAATCTTAAAAATCAAATCGATAATAAACTTTTAATAGATATGGAGTCAATCATAAAATCTATGACATTAAAAGAACGCGCTAACCCAGAAATTATTAAGGGCTCCCGCAAACGTCGCATAGCACAAGGTTCGGGGATGCAAATGCAAGATATCAACCGTTTACTTAAACACTTTGATAATATGCGGCGTTTGATGAAACAAATGAAAACAGGAAGTTTACCTAAAAAAATGATTCATGGTATAGAGGGTATAATTTCTAAAAAATTTTTTGGTCATTAATTCCTGATGTAATTTGTCAAGACACTACAAATAATAATTTAATTAATTTTAGATTATTATTGGTACTAATATTAGTAAAAATTTTTTATGTCTTTTTAGATTCCTAAATGCAGTAATTTAAAGGAAAGATGCAATTCCTACATCAGATAATCTCCTGATAACATGTGAGCTCATTTTCGATTGACTGAGGATTTTTTATGGTAACAATTCGTTTAGCACGTAGAGGCGCTAAGAAGCGTCCTTTTTATCAAGTAGTAGTAACCGATAGTCGTAATGCACGTGATGGTAGCTTTATAGAACGAGTTGGCTTTTTTAATCCACTGGCATCAGGCCAGGCAAATACTATGTCTTTGGATGTAAATCGCATAAATTACTGGATCAGTGTAGGCGCAACGCTTTCCAAGCGAGCTTCTACACTGATGAGACAATTTAATAAAAATGTTTTAGTAAATTAAATGGATAAACAAATAATTAATCCAGTTGTTCTTGGCAGTTTCGGTTCTTCTTACGGTATTAACGGTTGGATTAGAGTTTTTTCATCCACAGAAGAAAACGAAAAAATTTTTGAATATCAGCCATGGTTTATCCAAAAAGATAATCACTGGATTTGTATCGAATTAGAAAAATGGAGACATCATAATCAATATTTTGTTGCTAAAATTCAGGGTTTTGATTTCCCAGAAATTGCAAGTACAATTACTAATCTTAGTATAGTGGTTGAATATTCTCAGTTACCAACATTAGAAAATGGTGATTTTTATTGGCAAGATCTATTAGACTGCAAAATAGTAACTACTGCTGGTTATAACCTCGGTAAAATTACTAATATTATGGAAACCGGGTCTAACGATGTTTTAGTAGTTCAAGAAAGAATGCACGATACAAGCGTTATAAAGAATCGTTTAATACCGTTTATCAACGGACAAGTAATCAAGGATATTGATCTCAATACTCATACTATTCAAGTCGATTGGGATCCTCTCTTCTAGCCTGTATCACTGAAAGAGGATGATTTTAATTCAATCATGTGGATCGGAATCATTAGTCTATTTCCTGAAATGTTCCGCGCAATCACGGATTACGGGGTCACTGGTAGAGCTATTAAAAATGGCCTCATAAGCATACAATGTTGGAATCCTCGAGATTTTACAGAAGATAAACATCGTACTATTGATCACCGCCCTTACGGTGGTGGCCCTGGAATGTTAATGATGGTAGAACCTTTAAAGAAAGCTATACACGCTGCAAAAAAAGCAGCAAAAGAAGTAAAATCAGTGATCTATCTCTCTCCGCAAGGACGAAAGCTCGAACAGAAAGAAATTATAAACCTAGCAAATAACAAAAGTGTAATCCTAGTTTGTGGCCGATATGAAGGTATCGATGAGCGCCTTATTCAAACTGAAATAGACGAAGAATGGTCGATTGGGGATTATGTACTAAGCGGCGGCGAAATTCCGGCCATGACACTGATTGATTCAGTATCACGTTTTATTCCTGGAGTACTTTCTCGTCAAGATTCAGCTTTAGAAGATTCATTTGTTAGAGGATTACTAGATTATCCGCATTTTACCCGTCCTGAAGTATTAGACGGCATGCAAGTACCTCGGGTTTTGCTTTCAGGAAATCATGAAAATATTCGCCGCTGGCGCTTAAAGCAATCGCTAGGTCGTACATGGCTCAGAAGACCTGATCTTCTGAAGATATACTATCTAAATGAAGAACATAAGGAACTATTAGCGCAGTTCTGCAAAGAATACATTCTAGAAGAGGAAGATCTCATGAATTAAATGTTTTAATTCTTTCATATGAAACGATCTTATATATTAATTATGTTAACCAGGTAAAGAGACATTTATTATGAATAATATCATTCAACAAATAGAACAAGAGCAAGTAAAAGAAGACTTACCTAGATTCCGTGTAGGAGATTCTCTAGAAGTCAAGGTGTGGGTAGCTGAAGGATCTAAAAAGCGTCTGCAATCTTTCGAGGGTCTAGTTATCGCAATTAGAAAACGTCGTAGTGTAAATTTTTCATTTACGGTTCGTAAAATCTCTAGCGGGGAAGGAGTGGAACGTGTATTTCAAGCTCATTCACCACTCATTGATGATATTATTGTTAAACGTCGCGGCGCTGTTCGTAGAGCAAAACTATACTACCTACGCCAACGTGTTGGTAAAGCTACTCGTATTAAAGAACGTCTAGCATCAAATATTAAATAATATTTAATATTACTTGCTATAAGCATATACTAAATTCATCATTTAATCATTTATTTTATTAATAATACAAGCCAAAGATATACTATGGATAACTTATCGAATGCAATAATATTTAAATCCGCACAAAATATATTTTAAATGATATAACAATAAATATACACACTGTATTTCTACTACAGTAATTTCTATAACATGCTAATAATATTAAAACTATTTCTTTCTAATAGGGTTATTATATTATTATTGAAATTAATTAGTAATAAATATTCTACACTCTAGAATTGTTACGCAGTACCACCAACGGTGATTGCATCTAACTTCAGCGTTGGCTGCCCAACACCAACAGGTATGTTTTGTCCATCCTTACCACATACTCCTACACCTTTATCTAGAGCAAGATCATTTCCAACCATAGATATTTGCTGCATTGCTTCCATACCAGAACCAATCAGCATAGCACTTTTTACTGGTTTTGTAATTTTACCGTTCTCAATCAGATAAGCTTCTGCAGTAGAGAAAACAAATTTTCCAGAAGTAATATCTACTTGCCCCCCCGCAAAATTTGGAGCATATAAGCCATACTCAACACTGCAAATAATATCTTGAGGACTGGATTCACCTGCAAGCATATAGGTATTAGTCATGCGTGGAATGGGCAGATGTGCATAAGATTCACGTCTACCATTTCCGGTTGGCGAGACTCCCATAAGGCGTGCATTCATTTTATCGTGCATAAAACCTTTTAGAATACCTTTTTCAATTAGCACAGTGCGCTGACTATGTACACCTTCATCATCAATTGTTAAAGAACCACGGCTACCGATCATAGTACCATCATCAACTACAGTGCATAGCTTAGAAGCGACTAACTCTCCAATATGACCACTAAAAACAGAAGTGCCACGTCGGTTAAAGTCTCCCTCTAAACCGTGCCCTACTGCTTCATGTAACAATATTCCTGGCCAACCAGAACCCAAGACTACTGGCATTGAACCGGCTGGAGCTGAAACAGCTTCTAGATTTACTAGAGCAATGCGCACTGCTTCCTTAGCAAAAACATCTGCTCGTATACCATCGCTATCGCTTACTAATTCAAAAAAGTATTCGTAACCAGTACGTCCACCACCTCCACTAGAACCACGCTCGCGACGGCCATCACGTTCTTCTACTAGTGCACTTACTGAAATACGCACAAGAGGGCGTACGTCTGCTGCAAAAGTACCATCAGTAGCGACTACCAGGATAAGCTCATACATACCGGTAATGCTCGCAGACACCTCCTGGACACGAGGATCTTGAGAGCGTGCAGTATTATCTATACGATATAATAGATCAATCTTATCTTGTCGTGACACACTTTGCAGTGGATTAGTCATTGGATACAATAGGTTATGCTGTACTTTATTCAAGCGATAGTCTATTTTTTGACCATCTTCACGCACGATACTCCGAGCAGCTCGAGCACTTTGATGCAGGGTTTTCAGACTAATATGATCGGCATAGGCAAAACCAGTTTTATCGCCGCTAACAGCACGAATACCAACACCTTGATCTATATCATAAGAACCATCTTTAATAATGCGGTCTTCCATAACCCAGGATTCATGGCAGCTAAACTGAAAATACAAGTCAGCATAGTCAATCTGACGTTCAGTTAATATATCTAGGACTGATAATAGATCTTGATCACTTAATTTATTGGCAGCTAATAACTGCTCGCTTACGAACGTGATGCTCATATTCTTTTTGCTCTTTTTATCAAAAATAACCTGCTTACGCAAGCAGCCTCATATAAGTTACCACAAAAAATATATATTTCTAATCTTTTAAAAAAGAAACTAGTCTCTGTATATTAATTTAGCGATAATTACATCATCACTTAATTGAAAATTATCTTAAATAATAACTGATTAACATATAATTTCTTCAAAAATATTTTTATTTTTTATCCATGATAATTGTTTTGCCGTTAAAAACATAAAATATATAATTTATTTTCTATTTAAAGACAGCCAAACCTGATTCAGTTTTTAACTAATATTTAATAATTTTATTAAATTATACTAAAAACCGACGCAGTATAGTTTTCTGTACAAATTAGATCTATTATTGTCTTATACGCGTGATAAGATACCCTCCCGGATATGCTATATTAATAATAACTAAATGCATGAAATAGAGCTTTAATAGAAAAGCGTAAATTTATTAATAGGTTTCCTTAAGACAGATTTTAATATAAAGATATTCAGAGAAGTAGAAAATATTTTATTTAAAATTTTAATACACCTAATTGAGCATCTTCTTATAGAACTCAACTATTTTCGTTCATTCCTATATTTAAAAATAAAAATATTAGTCTATTAAATACAAGATCTACAGTCTCTCTGGGTTACCGTGTAGAGAAATATTTTATCAAAAATAATATTTTCTCATTTCATAGTATAGTTAAAACTCCATGACCGCTATTTGATACTTTTATTTACACAAAACTTTATTAATGGATGGATCACCTAAACTGCCCGTAATATTGTAACATATCAGAGATATTTTATTCCACAAAGGTGCTAAAACTTTGGATCCGGCAAACACTGCTGCCCCCACAATAGGATTAATGATAAAAGCAGTAGCAACTCCTACAGTAGATGAAAGATCTGGTGCAACAATTGCTTGCATACTAATGCGTCTTGTGATAAAATTTACCAATCCATTCATCGCTATATCAGCAGACAAACCATCAATCAACAAATCATGAGTGGCTAGAACACCATTACTCAACTTACCATTACCGCGAATACTATCATAATAAAATCTATTGCCAAAAGTATCGCTGAAATCTAATTTTAATTTACGTAATAATGCGTCAACACTAACTAAACGTAATATTTGTCCAACGCTACCGACAGTGGCTTTATCAATTTCACCCTTGCCCAACTCAATACTTATGCTACCATTAATCGAACGCACGTATGGCCTCCAGGGTGGGCCAATCCAATTTAGATCACATTTAATATTAAAAGGTGATTTTTTTGGTAATGAGTTAAAACCAAAATAGTCACTAGTACTAGTGATATCAGAACCTTTAAGATTACCTTTAAGAAAGGTATAATTTTGAATTCCCTTTTGTTTCCAGAAGCCCTCAAAAATTAGTTGAGTATTTCCTGTATTGATCAAACCATAATTTAACGTCAATGCTTCCCTATTGGGAGTAATATCAAAATTAACCTGTTGCAGGCGTTGACCCATAATCCATCCATCGTGACAGCGGAGCTTAATACTTAGCCATTTACTGAATGGAAAATGATCTATATGAGAAGGATGTACGATTATATTATTATCTGCTACAGATAATATACTCCACTCAGGGTCATAATGCAGATACTTAAAATTAGCCTGTATCATATTATTATTTAGAATAACCAGACCATTAAGTTCATTCCCATCAATATTAATATGGATAGCATTTTCTAGTTTTGAAGCCGAAAATGTTATTGTATGCCATATTTGGCCGGCTAAAGTTAACTTTGGAGTAGTAAAGTTAATCTTCTCTGGGTAGGTAAAACTATAAGATTTCTGTTTATATTTTTTTATTAACTCAGGATTAATTAGATCCAACCATTCTTTGCCATTAAATGCGGGCAGATTGAATATTAATACCTCACTAACTGGTAACTCTGGAACTTTAGAAGTCCTATCCCTCCAGACAGCTCGCGCTAGCTTTATTCCATGTTTTTGCAAAATAAACTCACTGCTGAAATAGTTCCTACGACCTAAATTTCCTGAAAGTATAAAGCTATCAATATTACCTTTAGCATTCAATACCAGTGGTAACGCTTCTCTACACGCTTTATGCTGTAAGGGAGCGGGTAATGTACTACTAATATCTCTCAGATCTGCATTCATTTGAATTTCATAAGATATATATGCTTTGCACGACAGTTTTAGAAAAACTTTAGTGGTCCAATGTGCGTAACCGCGGAAGTATTTAGCAAGCTCTATAGAAATGCCTGGCAGATTAGCCGGCTGCCAATCGGACTTTAACATACAATTAAGAATCACACCTTCCGTAACTTCCGAGGTTATTATAGTAAAACTAATTGGCTGACCAAGCCAAGAGGCACGTATTAAACTACTCGTTATGTTGCCATTACTGAAATATAAAGAGCCATTGATATGGCCAATACTATTATCTAGCGGTTTAATCAGTATAGAGTTATTTTTGAAATCAATATTACCCTTTGCTTTAATCTTGTCGCCATAAAAAGGAATCTCTGCATGTAAACGCCCGCTGACATCTCCATTCACTTTTATTTTATTCAGAAAGTTGCCTGAAAACTTAGAGATCTTAACCTCTTTAAAGAATTGATGAATTGCATGAAATGGCCCAGAAAAATTTGCATTAATAAAGAACTTTTCTTTTTTCTGGGACGGGATAGTAGCTGTTATATATTGAAATATGAGACCCCCTGAATTACTAGATCTTTTTTCTAGCCGTAAACAATATTTTAAAAAATCTAAATTTATTCTTAAATTATTGTGAGGCATCCAAGTAGGGCAGAAAAGAACACCAGTATTGATTAATCTTCTGAAGATCTCGCATTGCTCTTGATTATTATGTGGAGAATCGTGCGTATTTTTCAAGCATACTAAGCTCGGATTATAACCCACAAAGATTTTTTGAGAACCAGCAGAATTATCTACTAAATATGCTCCCATCATAAAATGCTCTTGAAAAGATCTCCATGTTTGTCTGAAATCATAAAAGCGCGTTCCCGACAACATACTAAGAGAGGACTGTATATTTTTAGGATGTTGGTATCTACAGTCTCCAGTTATAAATAAAGAATTAGCCTTCATATTTAGATGATCCCCTGATATAAACCATCCTTGATCATTTTGAATGAATGAGGTATATCCGCTAGCGTGACTGATCTTTAATGGAATCTTCGATAAGACATTAGTAGAAGGGTATACAATCTTTTCTAAAGAAAATCTTAATCCTGCATGAATAGAGCTACCGGAAATAATACCGTCAAAATGACTAATACCAGGAAATGTCTTACACAGCTGCCAGCTGACATCCTCCCATGAACCAACAAATCGCAAGCGTTCAGGTTGCTGTAAGGGAATATCTAATCCTATATAAGTAATATGTCCTTTTGGGTGTATTTTACCCCAATAGGAAAGAATAGTATCAGGCATTAAGAATGATAATGTTGTGAAAATGGGTTCAATAAGCTCTAATTGTAAATCAGTTGCTCTGATTCGTAACTCTTCTGGTTTATTATGCGAAATAGACTGTAGATGCGCAGGTAGATACAAAGCGCTTAAAGATCCTTTTGGCCAAGCAATTTCATCAGTAGAGAAGTTGAGCTGCGGAATATAAAAATAAAATCCTCCATCAACTCGAACCATTTGTAAATGTAAGCGATCTACCATGATAGCATGCTGCTTATTCTCCGCATTACATATAGCTGCACCGTGATTAAGAACCAAACGCCCGCTCTGAATCTTACCATGTCTTATAAAAAGCCATGATACTAAGCTAAACTTATCAGTATTTAAACCCATCTTAGATTCTAGAAAACAGCCAAGCCAAGGCTTTAATGCAAATTCATCCGCCTTTAAATAAACCTGACCATTAATTAATAAACCTTTTTTATCATGCAAATCTATTCGAACTTGCATCTTACCCTGTTGACCCTTATGAGTAGAACAAACAATGTCTCCCTCACCACGATAGTGGGAAGCAGTTTTTAAAAATGTAAAGCTAGGAATATCAAATTGAATACGCGCACCAGATGGGCTAGGGAATATAATCTTGCTATTGCAAATCATTAAATGATCTAATTGATACAGCAAAATATTCTTAATATTATTCTTATTTAACCCATGCCAATTCAGTGATGTTTGTTTCATGCGAAAATTACTATGGGAGTCTACATGATCAACAATTACTTCTCGTAACTGCCATCGCCCATGTAATAAGGATTTAAAGACGTCTAATGCAATTATCATTCGCTGAATAGTGATCTTGCCTCGCGGATGTAATAAAGAGATATCATGAACTTCTAAGACAGGACCAAATGATTCCCAGCTAGCATCTAAGAGCCCAATTTTAATTGGTATCCCAGAATAATCTTCAATCTTTTCAACTATTTGTTGTTTATAATTATTAATATGAGGCAATGCCAAACGTAAACCGCTTAATGTTAGTGCGACTAACAAAATTAATATTAGCAGTAAGTATTTAGACAGTTGTCTCACACTCTGCTCCTTAAAATAATTATCGTAAGTTTAGTACTATGAAATCAAATCATTATCATATCTAATTATTCTGGCAGCAGAGTAGATAAAACATATACTTTAAACTCTTTAAAGACAAAACTCCAATAATTACCAAAGAATTAGATGCTTTATTTGTAATTACTTCCAAATAGCAAATTTTTAATTAAAAGAAATGATTGCCTGAATAATCATGCTGTACTAGTAAGATTCTACATGAAATTACATAAATAATTTTTAGATAATTTTAATATTTATAAATACAAAATCTTAAAAATACTTGTACTGCATATGCTTAATAACTTCGTATATTACTTGCGAGTTATTGATACTAATTATATCAATGGAAAACATGTATGCTGGGTTTAGGAGACACTTGATCGGCAGCATCACATGAGAATGTAGCAGGCGTGAAGATATGACAGCTTAATCTCACATAGAAGATATATTATTATCTCTTAACGATTATATTTTATAATGATCACTCATGCACCAATGTCTGCGTTAGTGTAGTGATAGCATGTATATATTTTCATATAAATTATATTTTCTAAAAAGTTCTGTATTATTTATATCCATTATTGTTATCTATTATCTTTATTAAATGAATATATAGAAGCAATTCTTTAATATTTAGCATAGAAGTGATAGCATATAATAAATAGAATTCTTGAATTCATCAACAGATGATACAGGATGTATTGTGCTTCTCAAAATAATACCAATAGCCAAAAGTACTGCTCAAAGATATGTCTATGAATTAGTACAGAAAATGCAAATTTATATGTGAACAATAGAGAATAAAATTACATATTTATTATATAGAGCAGATTACATAAAAGTCGAAAATAACATAAATGTATTATTAATACTTACTCGATGTTTTATTAAGATGTTTTTCTTAATCAGAAAACCATATATGGTTCGCTATTTAGCATCTTTAAAGAAAATTTGAGCATAAATGCTTATACATCTATAGTTAGGATCATATAAAATAGATGAACATCACGATATGAAGAAATGTGTTCCACTATTCTTCTTAGTCTTGAACTGACTGCAATAAGATGATGAAGGATTCAAAAAGCACATATTATATTTTGCCAGAATAAATATGTTAGTATGTGTAAACGAAGTCTCATAAGAAGCAATGTGCAATACCAATGAGTAATATCATATTTTCTAGATTATCAAAACGTGCAATAATACGTTCATTTAATAAGTTCTATCAGCTAACAATAAGAGCAATCCTAAGAAGAATAAATAATAAATACTAGAATAGATATTTATAGAAAACTAACTTGTAATAATATATTTATGCGATCTATTAATCCCCAGGAATTTATTCCTATAGGAGATGACTATATCCATAAATATTAGATAATATGTGTAACATTCTTGAAGTATTAAGAATATAATTAATTATAAAATTTCATAAAAGAAACATTTATAACCTAAGTTATTATATTAAAGCAAAGCATGATCTAATGTGTCATAGAAACTTCATAAATCCCTTAATATCTATCCAAAGAAATTGATCTCAGAGATTATTACTACATTTTCCGATGAAAATTTTCGCTCTTTCTATACTGATATAACACATATTGTATACCCAAAGGAATATGCTGATGACTTAGTCCTATTGTAAAATATCTGCAAGCAATCGTTCACACACAAATTATGCAACAAGATATGCAAGGGCTTCATAACCCAGATCAACAACTAAGATAATTCTTGAATAACAAACCTCTTGTAAGATAGGCATAAAGAATATAAATAAATTTAACAATCATTAAAAGTTTCCTATTAGTGAATGACTCACAGAGTATTATTTGGTTATATCATTTATATTTTTGATATGCTTAAAATAATGCAGTATAAGCGCACAACAGAAGAGACCCTTTGCTGTTTTTCAAGACTAGAATTTTAGATACAGTAAAATAAGATAAAAGAAGGGTAAAAGAAAATGTTCAAATTGACTAAATTATACATTCTATATAGTTTCGGTTGTTTTTATAACAACATCATTTAGTTAAGACATTTAATCACGACCTTAACAACTACCTAGATGGAAGAACATACAAATATAATACATGATAGATAAAATTAATGTAGAATATTTGTACTGCATATAGTTCACGGAATAGACTATATTTCTCACAATAATAACGGATTTAAAAATTATATTTAATAAGATATTTTGAATACTGATAGATACATCGTACTCACTAATTATTTGCCAATGCACACTGTTGTTTTCTGTATCATATTCATGGCATCTTGCGTATGCTTTTTAAGCAGGCATATAAATAGAACAAAGAGTGAGTAATCAGTTTAACAATATATATCACGCATAATAAGACATAAATATGTTGAACCTAATATATCATATACATACATTTGTCTGTCTGAGCAAATTAATGTCCTAAATCTTGTTCCAAAAACAGTTATTATACAACAATATATATTTTGTGCTCAGATAAGAAAATATAAGCATATTAACAACGCTATTTAATGTAACCATATTAGTAATTCTAGACCTTACTTAATCGTCTATTATTTAAATAATAAATATACTAAATAAGAATAACAATAAAAAATTACTAAAGATTACCTAAGAATAGACGCATAAAACTACTCCTTATGACTATCAGAAATATTTTTAGTATTTTCTATATTATTTAAAACACCATTGCGATCAAAATTTAGAGTCAATATTTCTTGAGTCCATCCCATATAACCTAACTGTTGGCGAAATACATAGAACCATGTATTAGCACCAAACAGATCTTTTAGCATTGGAACACCCAATATGTAGGTTACTTCCTGCTCTGTCATACCTATGCAGATTTTTGATACATCATCAGGAATAAGATAGTTCCCTTGATTTATATTAGGACGATATACGAATTTTTCGACGGTTGAGCAACCTATAGTAAGAGTAACCACAACAATAGTGATAAGAAATTTATAAAACATATAAGTTCATATCCCTATAATCTTAAGGGCACATGATAATTAAAGTTCAAATAAATACATATTTTCACATCAGCATACCCCATATTAGACATTATCAAATTTTTTGATCTTAAAAAATAGCCTCATGCTGCCCTGATGCAAAATACTGTATTTATCTTCAGATTAAAAGAATATTAAATTGCCATAGAGCGTTAATTACTGTAATCGCTCTACACCTAAAAGAGCTATTTGTATACCAGAGATCATCTAACTAAAAAACAGCAAAATAACGACTACTTGAATCAATAAAGCTCGATAATTCCATTAGTGCAAATGGGCTATGCCTTATCCTAGAGATATTAAGAATATATATAAAGATGTATACTATCATATAAGGATTTACCGATTAGATAAATATATTAGAGAATTCTCTATCAGGATAAAAATATTACTAAATAATCTTATTACCTTTACTAACCCTTTTAAAGAAAATGTAGCGAGTAGATAAGATATCATCCTCATGATTAATAACAAACATACTTAGTATTAAATATATTAATCTATAATTAATCATGATTACAAGAGCAATAACTAGAGCATATTTGATGTGTATCTTGCCTAGGCAAGACAGTGCCTTATACAATTAATAACTAGGATAACATAACTTTAAAATAATTTTTTAGACCATCCTAGCTTAGAACTTAGAGTATTGAAATAATTATAATTTTTAGGGTGTATGAGATGCAAATAAAACTTACTACGATGGATCATCACTTCTTCACCAGGATATATTGATAAAACTATCTGGCTATCACAATTTAGCTCTAAAGACTCACTACAGCGACTAAATATTAGGTGTATTTTGCTATTACTATCTACAATGAGTGGACGAGCCGATAATGTATGGGGGAACATTGGTACGAGAGCTATAGCATCTAGCATTGGGGTAAGTATTGGTCCATTGGCAGACAATGAGTACGCTGTAGAACCAGTTGGCGTAGAGATTATTAGCCCATCAGAGCGTTGAGAAAAAGCAAAATGTTTATTAATATAAACCTCAAATTCAATCATATGAGCTACTTTCCCGGGGTGTAAAACTACTTCATTGATTGCAGTACTTATGAGTCTTTGCTGATTTTGACAACAGACCTGCACTTCAAGTAAAAAACGCTTCTCGCTAAAATACTCTCCTTCAAGAACATTCAAAAGCTGCTGTTTAGCATGATCAGGATCAATATCAGTCAGGAAACCAAGATGACCTCGCTTTACACCGATAACTTTAATATCATAACATGCTAAAATTCTTGCGGCACCGAGCATGCTACCATCACCACCAACGACAACTGCAAGATCAGCCTGTTGACCAATCTCAGATAAGCTTCCTGTGAGAACTTGCTTAAGATTAAGATCATCAGCGATACGCTTTTCAAGAATAACTTGGTATCCTTGACTCATCAGCCAGTGAAACAGCATATCCTGCATAGCCAGCACAGCTGGATATATCGGATGACCAACCACGCCAATGCATTTGAATTTTTTATTCATATAATAATTACCCCTGCCGAACCAATTTAATCTTTCTAGTTATACAAGGTTCTCTTGAATAGCCTAATTTTATCTCTATAATAGACGAAGTAGCTGGATGAATGCCAAACTTCGGAGAATTTCATGAGTAGCAAAGAACAAACCATATCACATGCGAAAGACGCAGAAGAAATAGACAAAGAACAAAACAAGCAAGATCAGGTTTCATTAAAAACTATAGATGAATTAAGAGAAGAGCATATTGAACGTATTGCTGCATTAGAATCACAATTGCAGGAATCTATACAACGTGAGCGTGACGCTTTTTTGCGTTCCCGAGCAGAAGTAGAGAATATACGTCGGCGTGCTGAACAAGACCTTGAAAGAGTTCATAAATTTGCTTTAGAAAAATTCTCTAATGAACTACTACCAGTTATTGATAATTTAGAGCGAGCTGTAGATCTTGCTAATCAATCTAATATTAATTTATTATCTATGATCGAAGGTATCAAATTAACCCTGAAGTCCATGTTAGATACCGTCCGTAAATTCGGCATAGAACAAGTAGACGAGATTGACGTTCCTTTTAATCCGGCACTGCATCAAGCCATGACACTTATGGAGTCTGACCAACATAAATCAAATCACGTCATGATGGTTATGCAAAAAGGATACACCCTGAACGGTCGTCTTATTCGTCCTGCCATGGTTGCAGTATCTAAAGCTAAGTCTTTATAACAAACAAGAAATACAGATCGATCACAGTGCTAAATCTAGAATTAAGAAGGCTGCCAGTCAATCATCGATATACCCTGTTCTACCAGTAACTGATTGGTTATAGAGAAGTGACGACATCCTAAAAAACTGCTATGTGCCGACATAGGGGATGGATGAGAAGCCTTTAAAACCCAGTGCTTATGCGCACAAATTCTATTTCCTTTCTTGTGTGCATAAGCACCCCACAACAGAAAAACAATGCCTTTGCGATACTCATTAAGCGCAGAAACTACTGAATCTGTAAAGTTATCCCATCCTATTTTAGCATGTGAATGAGGCTGACCGGCCTCTACGGTTAGTATTGTGTTGAGAAGCAAAATTCCTTGATCACTCCAACTTTTTAGACAGCCATGATTAGGTATATTAAATCCCTTAATATCGGCTTGAAGTTCTTTATAAATATTCATAAGAGAAGGAGGTATTGATATGCCCGGAAGAACTGAGAAAGATAGACCATGTGCCTGATCGGGACCATGGTAGGGGTCTTGCCCAAGAATAACTACTTTAACATCTTTAAAAGCAGTAAATCGAAAAGCGTTGAATATATCTTTTTGAGGAGGATAAATGATCTTACCGGCTCGACGCTCCGAAGAAAGGAAGGAGAGAATCTTATAAAAATAAGGTTTTTCTTTCTCAACGCCGATAACATCATGCCAGTTTAATGAAGAATACATTTTAACTACCTATATTAATTATAAATTAATCATGTCTCGGAAAATATTATTTACAAAAATTAACCTAAAATAAAATAACTGTTCAATTACTTAAAATAAGCAGTGGATTTTTAAACAATATTGTTTTTATAGTACTGATCTAGCAATAGTAATTAAACGAAGATATAGCGCAATTCTATATAAAAAAAGAAAGCTTCATTTTTATTATAGGATGGTAGTTTAAAGTATGCTAGTTAGTAGAGCATATAATCTTATCTTTTTATAATTATCCATTTAGTTTTATAGATTGATAATCTATGTATTCAACTATAAAATTCTTTGCATCAATTATGCTTTCTTAATCCTATACTATCAAGCATGCCCAGCGGATTAACTTATATATCTTCTATAAAATCCTACAATAAGCATTTGTATAGTTCTACGAGAGAACAATTACTATTAATTTTGCCAGAAATATCTTGGATATATTATGTTGATCATATAAATAAAAAATTATTTTTGATAATTTCAGAAATTATTTAAATTTTATATACTGTAAATATTTTCAATTACTTAGATATAATACAAATATTGTTTAATGAAAAATCATATGTAATAGGATAATATCCTATCTTTCTTGAAAAGATCACTGTTGTTCCAAGATTATATTATTTTTTGATCAAAATGTGGATTTCTTAAAGAGGCGAAAGCATTATAATTATGGTAGAAAAAAAAACCACTAATCAATTCGATCAAAAACAATGCGATAAGCAGATGGAAAACATAAAACTACCACCAAATTCACTCGAAGCAGAACAATCTGTCTTGGGTGGATTAATGCTAGACAACGAACACTGGGATAATGTGACTGATCATGTAGTTGCAGCCGATTTTTATAGCACTCCACACCGTTTGATCTTTAAGGAAATGCAACGCCTCATAGAACTAAGTCAGCCTATTGATTTGATAACACTCTCTGAATCTTTAGAACAGCGTGGTTTCTTACATTCTGTAGGAGGGTTTGCTTATCTAGCAGAGCTGTCAAAAAATACACCAAGTACAGCAAATATTAGTGCCTATGCAGATATTGTCCGGGAACGAGCGATAGTTAGAGAAATGATCTGCGTAGCCAATGAAATTGCTGAAGCAGGATATATTACTAAAGGACGAAGCAGCGAAGATCTTCTAGATCTTGCAGAATCACGCATGTTCCAAATTGCGGAAGCACGTGCTAATAAAAATGAGGGACCGAAAAGCGTTGACTTGATATTAGAACAGACAATAGCTCGTATCGAGCAACTTTATCAGAACCCACATTCTGGTATTACGGGTATCGATACTGGATATCCAGAGCTGAATAAAAAAACTGCTGGTTTGCAGCGATCAGAATTGATTATTGTAGCGGCACGACCATCAATGGGCAAAACTACATTTGCTATGAACTTATGTGAAAACGCTGCTATGACTCAGGATAAACCAGTGCTAATTTTTAGTCTAGAAATGCCAGCCGAACAGATTATGATGCGTATGTTAGCTTCCTTAGCTCGAGTAGACCAATTAAAAATTCGTACTGGTCAGCTAGATGATGAAGATTGGGCGCGCATTTCTAGCACAATGGGCATCCTACTAGAAAAACGTAACATCTATATAGATGATTCAACAAGGCTTACACCAACAGAAGTGCGTTCACGTGCACGACGTTTATTTCGTGAGCATAATGGCCTCAGTCTGGTAATGATTGATTACCTGCAGCTTATGCGCGTGCCATCTTTATCTAATAATCGTACATTAGAAATAGCAGAAATTTCGCGCTCACTCAAAGAGTTAGCAAAAGAGCTAAAAGTGTCAGTCTTAGCCTTATCTCAGCTTAATCGATCCTTGGAGCAACGTGCCGATAAGCGTCCTATCAACTCTGATCTACGTGAATCAGGTTCCATAGAACAAGATGCTGACTTAATTATGTTCATCTATCGTGACGAAGTCTACCACGATAACAGTGATCTTAAAGGTATTGCGGAAATAATTTTAGGAAAACAGCGCAATGGCCCCATCGGAACAGTACTCCTGACATTTAATAGTCAATTTTCTCGATTTGATAACTATGCAGGAACAGAGTACGAGAACAAATAATGTATTTTTAAATAATTTCTGTTACCTTTTAAGTTTGCTACTGTACAAAACAGCGCTATTCCTTCTATCTTACTTATTATTCAATTACTTTAAGAAATTAGCAAGATATAATACATACTTTTATCAACTGCTATACAATCTAATTCAAGCACTTTACCTAATCAGGTTGATTATCTCAATAATAAACACGCATCATATATTATTTTTTGAATTAATGTCTTTCCTATATAGCTTCCACTATAGTACATAAAGACATTCATTATTTCATATACAACTATAATATATAACTTGTAAAGATTTAATAAATAGTCTAAATAAAATAAATAATCTTCTTTTCTAAGGCTAGAGAAAATACAAATTTTTGGTAATATTTATTGAAGAATAATATTAAATATTTATTAGTATAGAAATATAAAATATTTACATATAAAAATTATATTTGTCATCAATGATAACAATATCAATAACGAACATTTATAATTAGTTGTTGATGGTTCCTTTATATTTATTGATTTAATAGTTCATTAAGCAGAAAAATATTTTAATTTCATTATTAATATTGAATCACATAGATAAGATTAAATAATAAAATTATTGAAAATCAGAGATAGCTCTATCGCTATCTTATCATCCGCTTTAGCGTCATTAGAGAAACGAACTGAGCTATTCCTTGCAAAATTTTGAATGCAGAATATTTGCTATTATTTGCATTAATTAAATATGCATAAATTCTCAATTCTGCATGCAGAGCTCATTACGCTATAAGAATTAGTCAATTAGATAATATAACTCTCAATATTTCTCTGAAATAACATATTTATATACCATTTCAAAGATGTTAATATTCTAATTATTTTTAATAATCAAAGATGTGAACTTTACTGAACAAAACTAACCAGTAAAGCATTTCTATTTTATAGAGTGAATATTTGTATTACTAGCAGTATATATAATAAGTACTAGTGTGTTGAGAAATAGGAATAGATAATTTTATGTATTTTAATATAGATGTCAAGATCTACCTTGCGGTAGATTATTTCTTTTATTGCCGATAAAACTACAATATTTATACTATACTCTTAAGGATTTCAGAGTAGTATAATATCTATTTTCTTTGCTAATACTTATCTCAAGCAGAATAAATATATTTATTATAGTAGCTGATATCTGCCAGTAAATGTAAAAGCTTAAAATAGCTCTGGAGTCTTAGCATTATTTTAATCAACATAGTCTCATGTTTAACACTAAGAAATTAATAAACAAGACATTCTAGTAAAGTCATAAATATTGATATATTAAACATACCATGATAACAGTACTCTTCACTGACATAAACAGTTGAAGATAAGGTAAAATTAATTACTTTTCAATTTTTGCATACAATACTCTACGCTTTTAAGCATAACCAGGATAAAAATTGATCACTAATTATTTAAATTGATATCCTTATCTTCAAACCATGTTTTATTACGCCAGTTACGTTGCCAAATAATCCACAGACAAAGTCCACGTAACGTTAAAAATACGGCCATGCCCAACCACAAACCATGATTTCCTAGCCAAGGTAGAGTCAACAGAGTAAGGATATAACCAGAAAGAGCGATGACCATGCTATTACGCATATCTGCCCCGCGTGTTGCACCAATAAACATACCATCTAACAGATAACACCACACGCCTAATAAAGGCAAAATAATTTGCCATGGAAGATAGTAATTAGCAAGTGATTGCAAATTAGGCAGTCCGGTTAATATTAGTATTATTTGATGACCAAAAAGCGCATAAAATAGAGAAAAAAATATCGCAACAAAACCTGCCTGACGACAGGCAGCATACCATATACTTTGTAGCCTATGCTCATCACGCGCACCATAAGACTGTCCGGAATAGGCTTCTACTGCATGCGCAAAACCATCTAAAACGTAGGAGGTAAAATTCATGAAATTTATTAGCACTGCATTTACTGAGAGAACTTCACATCCCATACGTGCGCTCAATACTGTCAATGATACAGGGCACAACTGTAGCAGAAAAGAACGTAGCATAATATCACGATTAAACACTAGAAAACATCGTAGCTTGCTCTGCAATTTATTACGGAAATGCAGTAAACGCAGACCGTGCAGTTTCATAACATGGCAGGCGAGGACCATATACAAAAATAAAGCAATATAATCAGCAATAACAGTAGCAGTTGCAGTGCCAAATACATTCCAATGCAATAATCTTACAAAATATAAATTAAGTATAATGTTAATGAAATTACAAATTACTAATATAATCACAGGAGCACGGACACACTGCACGCCAAGAAGCCAACCTAAAATCACGAGATTAGATAAAGTTGCTGGTGCACTAAGTAAACGGATATGCATAAAGACTTGAGCCTGTTCCAATACTTCATAATTTTGGCCAAAAATCAGTAATACACTATGAATAAACAGGTCACGCATTATAGTAATAACTATCCCGGTAGACATCGCTAGAATCATAGGCTGCATAAACACAGAAGCTAAAGAATCTTTATCTAATATCGCAAACGCCTGAGCAGTAAGACCAGTTGTACTCATACGTAAAAATAATAGAAGCATAAATAGGAATGATGTTGCCATTGTCCCTAAGGAAACACCACCCAAATATACTGGATTACCCAAATGCCCTATCACCATCGTATCAACTAATCCTAATAAGGCAACTGAAATATTAGACAGGATCATAGGAAATGCAAGAATCCATAGTTCTTTATCAGTGCATCTAAACAATTTCATTGTAAAATTTATTCCAAATTTACTTAATCATAGAATCCCAATTAAGGCACGCAGTCTTGAGCAGTACCAAATTGGTGGTAATAAATTATATAATGTTTATCTCTTTGATCTAATCTTTCAGGATCTGACTAAGTAATCTTATATTTTGAATTGTCATGTATTTTCTCATGAATATTACATTAGCTATATATTATGGAGACAACAGATCCCAACAAATTTTTTTGTTGACTTTTATTAAAATATATGATGTCTCTAAAAAAATTACCATAAATCAGCGGATAGCATTAGTTAGTGCATCATTTAGAAATAATCCGGTTATTCTTCCACATAAAAGAATATAAAATAAAGAAAAATCAAATCTAAGACTGTTATCTTATTTTAAGATTTCATGAGCTCTACTATATTCGAGACATATACTTGATAACCTAGCTATCTTTAATTCATAAAAATATGTGTTTGCATAAAATACATAGAAACTCCTATAGATTCTCGTTATGTCACAACAGATACTGTGTGTATTAGTAATACTTCTGTCGATATGATTTAGTAAAACTTTATAATCATTAATATTTAGCTATTTGATGCTTGATAGCTATATTAATTTAACCCTTATCTCAGATATTATTTTTTAGAAGAGAGATCTTGTATACCTCATGCAGAGTAATAGCATACTATCTATCTTTTCCAATCCTGGATGCTATTGCTCAGATTATGATTTACTAATATTGAATGATAATATAAAAATAATCTTTATAGATTTCTGATCTCTTATAAAATAAGTATCATTAATTTTCATAATAATAAAAAAGAATTTAACGCATATAAAAAATTTACCTGCCTTGAATAATAGTAGGTTGAATGTTTTAGTATTTCATATACTGTGGAATATTTTGTATTCAGGGTACTAGCAAGGCATAAGAGTAAGCCTATATTTAATAATATTGCTTCAATTCTATAATGCTCAATATATTTAAATCACATTTTGTAATGTTCTAATACTATAAATTAGTAAAAGAAAATAGATAATGGCGAGACTAAAAAAATTGAGTGCGTAACAAAGACTTACAGATGACTTTGTCAATCAAATTATGATATATCTTTCTATTAACCGGATTTTCAAAGTTTATTGAAATGTTTCATACAAAAAATAATATTTGAATAATAAATTTATAATTCTATGCATTCTTACTTAGTGGTATAAGCAGAAGATATGAAATTAACTATAGGATTCAAACCTTATTCATTATTGATTACTCTAAAAGTAGCCATGTGATTAGATAGTAGTATGAAATCATTATCATTAAGAAGGAAAGCACTAGCAGTGTATTCACAGTTATATTGCACTTCAAATAATGCAATAACCATGAATATTTTGATTAGCATTATATCTTTATCGCAAGATATTATAAATATAATATATTCTTAAAATACAAAGAGATATTCACTAAGAAAATAGCAGAATATTATGTTTTATAAAATTAATCACATGAGAATAATATTATAGCAAGAACAATATTATTTATTCTAGGGAAAAACTAATTTTATAATTTTTCAAATTACAGGTGATTAAAAAGAAAACTATCAATAAAATTTTAAAGAAATAAGATCACAGGATAAATGCTATCTGATTTTTTGCTTGCAGAAGATTAAAAAATCTTATCTTACTTTATAATTTAATAATAGCCAATCCCATAATAACAGGATATTTTAGTAAATTCATGACATGATATGATTTAGGGCAGTAACTAATGAAAATATAGTTGAATCAATAATGAACCTCGAACAAATTACTGAGTTAACCGCACAGGACATGGCAGCTGTAAACGCAACAATTCTTAAACAACTCAATTCTAAAGTCAGCTTAATAAATAAGTTAAGCTATTATATTATGAGGAGTGGAGGTAAAAGAATTCGCCCGATGATTACAGTATTATCAGCTAGAGCATTAAATTATAAAGGACGTCAACACATAACCGTGGCAGCCTTAATTGAATTGATTCATACCGCAATGTTGTTGCATGACGATGTAGTCGATGCATCTAATATGCGGCGTGGTAAACCTACAGCAAATAAAATTTTTGGTAATGCAGCAAGCGTATTGGTAGGTGATTTTATCTATACAAGATCCTTCCAAATGATGACCAATCTAAAATCATTGCGAGTTTTAACATTGATGTCTGATGCAACTAATATTATCGCTGAAGGTGAAGTATTACAACTAATGAGCGTTAACGATCCTAACATAACTGAAGAGCATTATATGCGTGTTATTTACAGTAAAACAGCACGTTTATTTGAAGCAGCAGCTCAATCATCAGCAATACTTGCAGGTGCTACAAAGGAAGAAGAAAGAGCATTGCAGGATTACGGGCGCTACTTAGGAACGGCTTTCCAACTGATAGACGATTTGCTGGATTATGACTCTGATGGCAACGCAATAGGTAAAAATAACGGTGATGACCTTAATGAAGGTAAGCCGACATTGCCATTACTGCACGCTATGCAAAATGGCTCTCCGGAAGTATCTGCGATGATTAGGAAGGCTATAGAAGAAGGAAATGGACGTCATTTGCTCCAGTCAATCCTTGAAACCATGCGTGAGATAGGATCACTGACTTATACACGCCTTCTCGCTGAAAAAGAAGTTGGTAAAGCGATTTTATCATTAAGTCGATTACCGCACTCACCTTATAAAAATGCACTTATCAGGTTGGCCTATATGGCTATTGATAGGCACTGCTAATTTTTATTTTAGAAAAATAAAATCTTCCATATCCTATCTAGAAGCAAAATATATAACATTGATTCCATATGATAGATATTGCAGAATTTTTAAAATTATTCTATGGATCTCATTAGAATTAACACTCCCTGATCATTCTTATAATAAGATGCAATATAACTGATATCTCTAAAAGGCGATATAATATATTTACTTAGATACTACAGCATATTTTATAGTTCACACAAACTAATCAAGAAAATAGTATTTAATTAAAATAAAGTGCAAATGCTATCTTTAGTATTTATTATATTGAGTATATAACTAAATATATACAACAAGTACTAAACATCTATTCCAAGTATTGTAATATTGCGGTTATTTATAATGTAAAAAAATTATCATTTTAAATATAATCATGCATAAGTAATGATGTAATAGGTGGCGTCTCTTTAATTGTCATTCCTTCTCTAGACCATAACTGACTTAGTGTAAATATACGATATATAATTTCTTCAGCGAATGCAGTGCGTATCTAGTTATTCCATGAATCCCCGCTGGTATAACATATATTATAGGATTAATCCTTTTCACTTTAAGCTAAATTAAATAATAGTAAGAAACTTTCTAGAGCAGTGGAATCAAAAGACAGATATCTCAAATATATACTATAAAGGATGATTTAATATGAATAAACATATTCATAACAAGTATGAAACGTATGCATGCCCTATAACTAATAGAGATGAAGATTAATAATACAGTACTCATACTAGCTATCTGGCACAAAGATAAATAAAAATTTTTCAATTAAATCTAAATACCATAAAAAGTTAATCAAACCCAATTGATGATATGGTATACTTACATAATCCACTTAAAATTCTTATTCTTTTAGGAAATTAGTTTTTACCCTTTTATCTGATATGATAAATGATATTAAAGAGTAGAATGAAGTATTAATAGAATGTCGCTGATAATGCTTAAGCAGATTTAGGTAACTATATAGAAATAAATGTCTTAATCATAATAGACAGAAACCTAAAAACTATTTTGAATGATTAATGTCTTTTCTTTTTTTTAACATAGAATTTTCTGATATTATAAGCATAATAATTATTAAGTTTCTATCGATAAATCAATGAGATAAGATTTAACTAAGAAAAGATTATCCTCATATCCTAAAGATAGATAAAAATTGATATTAATATGCTATAATAAACAGATATACACTAAATATAGATATCATGTTCTTTTTGATTTGATAATCATTTATGCTGTTAAGCGAATAGAGGCTATTACTCCAACTACACCTATTTAGCTCTTATTGCACTGTTAAAATATTTATATTTTACATAACACCTATGAATAATATCAAGTGCAAGGATCATGATGTATATCATTATTAGGACCATCTAACCTTGAGGCATAGATCAGGGGCACTTATTGTCATCCTGGTATATAATTATATATAACAAATATTGAATTATGCACAATTAATATATTACAGCCCTACTATACCAATCGCTATGATTAACCTCATAAGAAGGTAAATACCATAGTGAAATTAGAAAGAAGTATTATTATCCTTATAGATTTAAAAATTTGAATTTCTATACTAATGCGATAGAAATTAACTATTTTATATAGATATAGAAGAAAACATATCCTCATCCAAATATTCATGAGATTACTACAATATTATTAAATAATCATCTGCAATAGAAGGTGAGCGATCTAAATAATAAGCCTAGGGTATTCATAACATGCATAAAATAAGACAATATTTTTGATATTGCACAAGATTATATAATTAATATTATAAGTATATATAAAATTTTAGCTTTTATATTATACTATCTTGAGAGAAGTTCGCTTATAATATAATGAGCATCGTTCTCAGGAGACCATGCTCTGTGCATAGAAAGAAGATGATCAAAAAGACTATAAGAATTTAGCTAACGTACTTAGTACGTTGCAATAGTAAAGCAATTATAGTTACCAAATTTGAAATAAATGCTTATTGCGGTATTATTCTTTAAAAAGCATTCTCACAAATTGAGATAATACTGTTCTTTTGCCTACCCTAAGTAAATAATCAGTTTATTATTTACTTAGGGTAGGCAAAAGTATGAAATTTAACATAAATATATATATCACTTATTTATTGCTGAAATATTATACCAGTCACATTTGAAGCCACAGAACTGTATACTTAAAATTTTTATAGTTTCTAATATTAAATCAATTTCAACCTCCAAGTTCTGTTTTAGTATAGACTATAGTACCAATACAATTATAAATTATCTGATATAAATAGTTATTTAATATTTTTATACCCTACTAAAGACAAGTTCTCTTGAACGAGGCTGATCTATTTCTTTATGCTCAAATCTAATTGCTATATCCTAATTAAGTTATTCCAAGAAGAATTATCAGGTATATAACAGTCGGCTAGAATCTCATTATAATAGTACTAATTCTAGTGATTGCATCTGGTTTTCTAAAAGAAAAATTTTTCCTAGCAGAAAGAAATAAAAAAATTAGATAAAATATTTTTAGCAGTTTCACTTTTAAGAGGCAGTAAATTTAATATGGCTTCATCAACCGCACAAGCACCTGCAAAAAAAATGCTAGTAACATGTGCACTACCTTATGCCAACGGCCCAATTCACTTAGGACATATCCTAGAACATATACAAGCAGATATATGGGTTCGTTTTCAGCGCATGCGCGGTAAAGAAGTATACTTTATCTGTGCAGATGATGCTCACGGTACGCCAGTTATGTTAAAAGCGCAACAATTAGGTGTGCATCCTGAAGAACTTATTGCTTTCATGAGCCAGAAACATCAGCAAGACTTCGCTGACTTTCATATCAGCTATGATAATTATCACTCTACTCATAGCAAAGATAATCTAGAACTTTCTAGATTGATTTATGCTCGTCTCAAAGAAAGAAATTTCATTAAAAATCACACTATTTCTCAGCTTTATGATATAAAAAAAGAAATGTTTTTACCAGACCGTTTTGTTATAGGGAAATGCCCTCAATGCAATGCACCTGATCAGTACGGGGATAACTGTGAATTATGCGGAGCAACATATGCTCCGACAGAACTTATCAAACCTAGATCAGTATTATCTGGAGATACACCTATTATACGTGAATCAGAACATTTCTTTTTTGACTTGCCTGCATGCACCAAAATGCTACATGAATGGACTTCCGCTGGTGTATTACAAGAGCAAGTCGCAAATAAAGTGCAGGAGTGGTTTCAGTCAGGTTTGCAGCAGTGGGATATTACTCGAGATTCTCCATATTTTGGTTTCGAAATACCTAATGCTCCGGGTAAATATTTTTATGTATGGCTGGATGCACCAATTGGTTACATGAGTTCTTTTAAAGAGCTGTGCAATAAACGCAAAGATCTTAGCTTTCATGAATTCTGGAACAAGAACTCTTCTACCGATTTATACCATTTTATCGGTAAGGATATTATCTATTTCCATAGTTTATTTTGGCCAGCTATTCTAGAATGTAGCAATTTCCGAAAGCCTAGTAATATTTTTGTTCACGGATATGTTACTATGAACGGTTCTAAGATGTCTAAGTCTCGTGGCACCCTTATACATGCTCGTAGTTATCTGAATCACCTAGATTCAGAATATTTAAGATACTATTACGCTACAAAGCTTTCTTCTCGTATCAAGGATATTGACCTCAATATTAACGATTTTGTGCAGAGAGTCAACGCTGACATAGTGAACAAAGTAATAAATCTTGCAGCGCGTAATGCTGGTTTTATTAACAAAAGATTTGGGGGTCAACTTTCTAGTTATTTAGAAGATCCTGCTTTATATAAAACCTTTGTTGACGCTGCAAATAAAATCGCTGAATTCTATGAAACAAGAGAATCAGGCAAAGCAATGCGCGAGATTATGTTATTAGCCGATCTCGCAAACCGCTACATTGATCTGAAGGCACCATGGAAGCTGGCAAAAGAAGCAAAATATGAAGCTGATTTACAGGCAATTTGCTCAATGGGACTCAATTTATTCCGCGTAATAATGATCTACCTTAAGCCAGTGATGCCTGTATTAAGTAAGAAGGTAGAATCCTTTCTGAATACTAATCTTACCTGGAATAGCGTTTATGATCAACTGCTCGGACATCACATTAAATCTTTTAAAGAACTCTTAAGGCGTGTCGAAATAACGAACGTTCAAGCAATGATTGAAGATAGCAAATGCACGACAGCAACTTCTAGTATTACTACAAGAAAGAGTAAGATCAATTAAAGAATAAATTTATTGAAGAAAAAATAATTTTATTATTTTATCAAAACTAATATTCTATTCTAAAATAGAATAGCTGAATTAGTACAAGAATTATATAAACTACTAAATTTAACACTGTACTTGGATCATGAATATTCTTAGTAATACACTCCTAATATCAAGACTACAATTAATAAACGGCTATTTCTTTATAATTATGCTTTACTGTACCACAATAAAATACTTTGGATACAATCCAAAGTTAATTTAATAAATGATCAAAAACCTAATTAAAAGAGATTTTGCATAAAATATTTATCACTATAACTCTGGTGAATTGATATAAGAATATATTGTCTTCAACAGAAGACATACTTACTACTTCTATACTAAACTATGTAAAAAATAACTACGTAGTCATAGCTTAAAAAGCTTATAATAATTTATAAGCTATCTCTATTCATAATTATACTTATCCCGACAAAAGAGGTTTTCCGAATTCTAGAATTTTATTAAAGATAAAATGTGCAAATTAGCAGATAGACTATAATTTTTATCAGATCTTTATTTTATTTATCATATTACATATATTACGCATTTCAAAATTATATTAAATGCCATTACAAATATCATAAGATAATTTTTATATTTATAATAAATTAGCTTATTTAAAGAGTTGAATTGTTTATAAATGTTATTTCATACTTCTCAAAGAACCTTAGAGTAAGCATTCTGAACTAGGATATAAGTATATATATGGCTTTTGCAATAAAATCAATTGATTTTACTCTGAAAGAGCTAATATATTTTATTGCTCTATTAGTTTTATCTACTGTGTAGACTAGAAAATTTTTAATATTTAATAATTAATCTTAGTCTATGCATAATCCTTTTATAAAAAACTTCTTTCTAAAGAAGACAATAATTTTACCTTATTATATATAATATTATTATTTTATTTAAAAGCTTAGAACTGCTTTATAAAATTTCAGCCAAGTATCTTTGTATATCATTACAACATTTCAGCAGAGAAAAAACAAACTGCAAACAGAAATCCAAGATCTTTGCAGATTTCTATCTAATTTTAGCATACTGATATTTTTAAGATATATTTTCCTTGCAGTATTACTAAACATAGAATGACCTACCTGATTTGATCTGTCATTAATACTATTAATCAAAAACGATAAATATATTCTTTATTAAAAAGAAACTACCTTTATATTTTATGATATAAATATTTATTACAGCAGATAGATTTACATCCTATATTCGACCAAATGTTCTATATATGCTATTTAATCATAAAAGTTTACTGAGCTATAAGAAGGAACAAGCACTAATGATAGATCAGATAAAAGTTCAGTCCTTAAGACATACGAAAAGGGAAGAGCATCTTCGTCGCAATCTTAATAATCGTCATATACAACTCATTGCAATTGGAGGTGCGATTGGGACAGGACTATTTATGGGATCAGGAAAAACGATAGGTCTAGCAGGGCCGTCAATTATTTTTGTTTATATGATCATTGGTTTTATATTATTCTTTGTCATGCGCGCCATGGGTGAACTGCTTTTATCAAATTTAGTATACAAATCATTTAGTGATTTCGCGGCTGATTTACTGGGACCATGGGCTGGCTATTATACAAGTTGGACATACTGGTTCTGCTGGATTGTTACAGGCATTGCGGATATCATTGCAATAACATCCTACACACAGTTCTGGTTTCCAGGTCTCTCCGAATGGTCTATTTCTCTTACTGTTGTACTATTTTTGCTAGGATTAAATTTAGCAACAGTTAAGATATTTGGTGAGGTAGAATTTTGGTTTGCCATGATTAAAATTGTCGCCATCATAGCATTAATCATTCTTGGACTAGGTATGACACTGCTTCATTGGAAATCTCCAAATGGATGCATATCTTCATTTAGTAACTTATGGAGCTATGGCGGTTGGTTTCCGAAGGGTATCAGCGGATTTTTTTTGGGATTTCAGAACGCTGTGTTTGCTTTTGTGGGTATAGAGCTACTAGGCACTGCGGCTGCAGAAACAAGAAATCCTCACCACTCACTGCCCCGGGCAATTAATTCCATTCTAATACGCATAATCATGTTCTACGTATTTGCATTGCTTATGATCATGTCAGTAACCTCATGGAGTCTTGTGGCTCCAGATAAAAGTCCTTTTGTTGAATTATTCGTTCTAGCTGGATTACCTGAAGCAGCTAGTATTATTAACTTTGTAGTCCTTACTTCAGCGATATCATCAGCTAATAGCGGAGTATTTTCAACTAGTCGTATGCTATATAGCTTAGGTAAAAATGGCGTAGCCCCTCAGAAATTTACATTCTTATCTAAACACGCAGTACCCTCTTCAGGTTTAACATTCTCTTGCGTGTGCCTGCTTGGTGGTGTAGTACTTATCTATCTGATACCTGATATGCTAGCCGTGTTTACTATCATCACCACAGTTTCAGCAATTTTATTTATGTTCGTATGGTCTGTTATTTTGTGCTCTTATATGGTTTACCGTAAACAACGGCCGCGTCTTCATGAGATTTCTCTATACAAGATGCCATTTGGGGTAATAATGTGCTGGATTTGTTTGGTATTTTTTGTCTTTATCCTTGTGCTTTTAACATTCAATCAAGAAACTTGCCAAGCTTTAATAGTTACACCAATATGGTTTATTATTTTAGGTCTAGGTTGGATATTTATTCGCAAACGCCACATTACATAATTTAGATTATATATTAAAGAGAAGATCATATAACTACTCATTCTTAGACATTTATATTTAATTAAAATAATTATTCAAATATAAAGATTATCTTGTCTAAAGTGTAGCTACAAGTAAAATAATTTATTGAATATTGACAAAGTAGATATAGTACAATTAAAGATCATACTTTTATCTATACAATGTAACTTTCTGCACTCTTTTAACTTAAAATTATATACCATACAAAAACTATTTCTCAGTGTTATCTTAGTACATTATTATGCTAACATGCTTAATAAGCCACCTTGAACACTTCAGTATTAATCAAGAAGGCTATTTTACCTGAACAAATCATTCTACTGCTATTCTAAGTAACATTAGAGAGCATACTTAAAGCACTCATAATAAATTGTATGTATCAAACTTTTTCTTAGGATATTTATTGTATGATGATCTTAAGGGTCAATATTGGTTCAAAGAAAATTCTGATATTAAAATATATATTTAATTAATTAGAGCTAATTGAATATATGTAATTTATCTAATTTTTTGTAAAATTTTTATATAATTTGCAAAAGATAATTAAGGTTTTAATATTCGACAAAAACAATAGTAAACCTATACTTATCTAGTGATCTTTGATCAGACTAGATCGCTTAAATAAATTTAAAAATAGGAACTTTAAGGGATATAAATTATATATCAAAGGACTCAACTAATAATTTCAAAGAATATCTAGCAGTTTTATAGAAAAATAAAAACAGCCTGAAGTTTCTAAGCAAGTTTTTTATAACGTCTCCCTATAAAGTAGAATTTGCTGTAAACCATGATGATGTGCGATCTTCGCTATTATATTAATAAAATATCAAAAGAAAAACAACAAAAATGTACTTAGTAATAAAGATAAATAATCCACATTATTTTTTATGATATAACGTTTTATAAAAATATTTTTTATTTAAAGATGAAGAAGTAGAGCCAAAAATTACTTGCATAAACTTGTGCTAAAAGAAATATAATGCCTTATTGGCTCATGTTATTTACAATAATCTTAAATGATATGATATTTTTAGTAAACATTCTATTCTATAAAATAATAGAACTAATAAAAGTCAGATAATCTCTTGAAAGTTCAATCCTGAATATAATCTTTTATAAATTATATTCAGTAATATGTATTTTTAAGATGTATTAATCAGGATCAATAATTTGAGTATTAATTACACGCACACCCTTTGGCCTGATCATCAGCATGATAAGAAGATCTTACAAATGGACCGCTAGCCACAGACTGAAAACCCATTGCTATCGCATCTGCTTTCATATCTTCAAACTCATTAAGACTCACATAACGCTGAACAGATAGATGATCAATACTTGGCTGCAAATACTGTCCAAGTGTTAACATTGTCACTCCATGTGAACGCAAATCGCGCATCACTTGAATGATTTCTGAATTATTTTCACCCAGACCTAACATCAAGCCGGATTTAGTTGGAACCTCCGGATTTGCTATTTTGAATTTTTCTAATAGTTGTAATGACCATTGATAATCAGCTCCTGGTCGTACTTTCTTATAAATCCTGGGAACGTTCTCAAGATTGTGGTTAAATATATCAGGTGGTGCTGCCGTAAAAATATTAATTGCTCGACTCATACAACCACGAAAATCTGGCACTAAGGTTTCAATAATAATACTCGGTTTTTTTGCGCGTATAGCTTGTATGCAGTCGACAAAATGCTGAGCACCGCCGTCACGTAAATCATCACGATCAACAGAAGTAATGACAACATACCGCAATTCCATAGCAGCAATTGTTTGTGATAGTTTTTCTGGCTCTTGAGAATCTGCAGGAGATACTGGACGACCATGAGTTACATTGCAGAACGGGCAACAGCGTGTACAAATAGCACCCAAAATCATAAATGTAGCAGTACCTTGACTAAAGCATTCAGCCAAATTAGGGCAAGAAGCTTTTTCGCATATAGAATGTAGACCATTTTTGCGCATCAATGATTGAATATATTTAATACGAGTATCATCTACTGGAAATTTTACTCTTATCCAGTTAGGTTTACGCAGCATTTTTTCTCTTTTAACGTCTATTTTTTTAAACTGAATCAGCTGCATTATATTCTCTATATATTAACATTAAGTTATTGTTTAGCGTGTTCGATATTTTTTAATTATAATCCTGCATATTCCAATGACTCAATTCTATTGATTTATATCCTATTGCCTGAGTGAATTGATCTATTAGAACCTCTTGCACCTCTTCAAGTTTAACATTACGATTCAGTGCGCTGATTTGTGTCATTTGCATTCCAATACAACCACAGGGATGAATATGACTAAATGGAGTAAGATCCATAGAAATATTTAAAGCTAACCCATGGTATGAACAACCTTTATGGATACTCAGTCCTAATGAACAGATTTTTTGTATACCCACGTAAACTCCTGGAGCATGGATTTTAGTATGACCTTGTATACCAAACTTATCAAGGGTCTTGATGACAGTATTTTCTATAGCTTCTACTAGTTGACGAACAACAAAATTATTACGTTTTAAATCCATAAGAATATACATAACCTGCTGACCAGGACCATGATAAGTAATCTGCCCTCCACGATCACTCTGAATCAGAGGAATATCTTCTGCTGCTAATGTATGTTGAATTTTTCCTGTCTTACCTTGAGTAAATATCGGATAATGTTGGACTAACCAGAGCTCATCTGATGTATTTTTTGTGCGCTGAGACGTAAAAGTGTACATAGCTTGCGATATAGGTGTATATGGCTGCAAGCCTAGCTGACGTAATATGATGTTGTGTTCTTGCAACTTTGATCATCCACAGCAGTAGAATTAAGAAGGTATTACAATGCAATGGACTATCTGCGATAGTCTTATTGAGGACCATAATATAAGAATATTTTTGTAAAATGATTATGAAAATATTTTCATAAAATCAGGTCAACGGTACCAACATTTATAATGTTCATATAAAAAGTATTAATATTTAACTAAAATAAGCATTATTATAACTTAACAGAGCCTAATAATATATTATTATTTATCTGAGTGTTCGAATCAATATATCGTACTGAGAATAATATAATTGTTTTTATCTAATTAAACAGGAGAGAAAAGAAACATTACTATATCTCAGAATTAACATAGTCTGTAAAGAAATACGGATACTATATAATAATATCGCGGGATATATTCTGTAGTTTAACTTCTGTATCTTGTGAATCATTAACAAGATATATAACTGTAGAACATATTAATCTTATCCAGCTTACTTAAAAAAGTGTATTCATATACAGAAAAATAAATACATAAAGTAAAATCTAAATAGGTATTAACTAGTAAAATTATTAGTAGATTAGCGAGATACTGGAACAGTATTATGCTTTACAGGCAACTTGCTATGCTGATAGAGGTATACAGGTATATCAAAATGTAGTTCTAAAGATTTCTGAAATATGTTGTATTCAGGCGCAATAATCGATGCATATCATTAAGCTAATAATATAAACACACTTTGTGTCTTAGTAGGTTATGAGTGCAGATGATTAGTAATCATAAGTTTATCTGTATCTAAGCAAATAATCGTTTAACTGAAATACCTTAACTTCATCAAAAAGGATGATACACCTCTTCTATTTTAACCAAGACCTAATATTTTATAGAAATCTTTCTTGATTTTAACTGACATTATGACGATAAAGACACGCTCTAAAAAATTATTATTTATATAATTTATTTAGTACTAATTTATATTACTCTATTGATTATAGCGTATTCATACAAACATCGTTTTAAGTATATAGTTATTTTTAATTTTTATTACAATACGATAAGCACAATTTTTGAGCGCACTGAGTTGTTTATAAAATGTTTTTACTGTTCTCGATACTATCTACATAAAATATAATTTAACGAAGCTGTATTTAGTTCGGCTACTATATTTAAATTGTGGTAGATAATTAGTAGGCATATGAAACTATACTACTTATAAAATCTGATCTACTAGTGCAGGACGCGCTAAACTTCAACACTATACAAGTAAAATAAAAAGAAAATTATCATAATTTATTTAGTATAATATTCACTATATACTTCATAATTTCACTAACACTGTTATAATGTTCTACACACGAAAAGTGTTTTTATTTCAAATAGAATAACTTAGTTTTATCAATAAAAAGTCAATCTCATTCTAGTATCATAAAATATCATTTCTTTTTTTATTGCTCTTTGGAACATAATATTTTGCAGAAAATATTTGATATATTTATATAACTCCCAGAGCATAATTATTAAATTATCTCTTGTTTACTAGTTAATTTTCCTGGATCATAGTTGTAATAGAAGAACTAATGTTAAAATAAAATTTATTAGGTCGTAATAAGGGAAAAGAACATTTCTATAGACTATATAATATACATCGATATCTTAATTAACAGTAACAATACGAGGCAATAAAAATTAAATATTAATTTTCATAGGTATAATATAAATTTAGTCCTGGATTTACTGATAACAGTATGTTTTTAATAGTGATTCTTAATCAAAATATCACTGTAATTGCTATACCTACAGGGACCTTTTACCTCAAAATACAGATAGTAAAATCATAATTTAAAAATAACTTTATCTAGCAGTGCTACACACAAAATTATTGTGCACGAATTAAACATGAGCAGATGCTTATATATTAAGGCCAGAATTACACCTTCTAAGATTCGTAAATAATACGCATGAAGCTGAGTTAATACTACTAGATCTTTTTAAGAAAAAATATTTTTATTTGATCATAGATGATTGAAGTTGATACAGTTTCTAAAAATAAACGCTATCATAAGTTATACTAATCAATAAACAAACATTTAAGCAGCAAGAATATAGATTAACAAACATGTGATACTTATAACTTTACGTACTATTGATACATGCCTCTAGTGAAAATATTTTTGATAACTTTTATAATAACATATCTATAAATAGAGCAAAGTATATAAGACATTATTGCGTATCATTGATATCATCAATATGATATATAACAGTTATTATATTACTTGGAAAAATTTTCAGGATAGAAAACAATAGATAATTAATAACACATGAATGTTCTCGCGATAATCATTCATTAGAAAGAACGTATTATGCAAATAATTACACTATTTAAATTTGATCCAACTAAATATTATTTTAATGATAGTGTTTAAATTTATCTCAACAAGGAAGCAAAATGCACATATGAGCTCTAAATATATTAATTCAATGATGTTAAAGTTTATATCTGTGATAGAACAGAATAGACATAAACTTATGCAGTGCTATGAATCGGTAATATTCCTGCACACTATATACTTTTTCCGACGATCAATAGAATGCAAGGATGAATAATGAATAAAGCATAACTAATTAATAATATTGCTAAAAAATCTAACTTATCTAAAATAAAATCAAAATTAGCTCTAGAGTCCATACTGAAAATGATTACGGAATTTCTGAAAGTAGGTAATACTGTAGAATTCATTGGTTTCGGTATTTTTAAAGTTAATAATTGTAAGGAGCGTGCCGATCGCAACTCACAGACTGGTATGAGAATTAAAAATTATAGCAGCAAATATACCCGCATTTATTCCTAGTAAAATTAGGAAAGACCTAGTTAGATAAAATACAGATAAATACAGCTTTTCTGTGAAATATATTACCACAGTTTTGTGACTGACTAGTTAGTATAAGTTATAGCAAACTATTTAGTTGCATGTTAGATAGGTTTCGCTGCCACTACGTACAGTTTATATTGTAATATGTTTACAAGAATGCTAAAAATGAGCATAATATAATTGCAATATCAAGAACATGAAATAATATAAAATACTCTAAAAGTTTTGAGCTGAACAGATACGTTAATAAATTGGCTACTAAACATAATTCTAAGAGTAATCATGGCAAGTTTATTTACAAAATATCATACAAAATATAGAATAAGATGCAGATATTACTAAAATAGTATACTGATATAATACGCTCAAATATATTAAAATATTTATTTAGCAAAAATAGCATGTTATGCGTAAATAGCATTACGGGATGCCAATGTAATTATTATATATAAATATTAAGAAGTAAAGAATAATGTTTTTGCAGAAGTTATTCTGTAATACCCTGAGGTACTTGTTCGAGATAATTTAAAAAATCTTTAAATATATCGATTAACAGATGTAATATATCTATATTAATTCATCAACAATGTATAACCGCAGATTAATATTAGTTATTCTATCAATCACAGGGATGATATTACATAATCATGCGCTAATACTTCCAAAAACATGAAAATTTTGTAAAAGTAAATGCAACTTTTTGCTTGATATTGTATAAATATTATGATATATTATGTATAATTTAATTTTTTCATAAATCATTTGCATTATTAACAATGCCGAATAAATAATATAGTTTCTACTACGATATAATTAGGATTATAAATCCAAAATATATATCAATCTAGCAGAAAACATAGAGAAAACCAATAAGTTCTATACATTACACAATATTCCTGGAAATCCCTAAATATGGAGTTAGTTACGGATTTTGTTATAACTCTTATTCTGAATACCAAGTGATTATTCATTACCTATGTCTCTTATAGAATAAATTTAGCATTTTGAAATTAATATCTGATTTTAATTTATACAATTATTGTAAAAGATTATTATTTTTGTACATTTATACATATAATTTTATTACATAGAATATATAGGTTTCCCTATATATTCTGATTATAATCAGAAAAATTATCTTTAACAGTATTTAAATCAGTTCTAAGATATCATCTAGGATCTAAGTTCCATGAGAGATCTCTCTATATTTATTTATCAAATTTCAATGCATTACATTAATTTAAAAAATAAAGATACCTAAAATTTCCAGGAAATACTGCATCACGCTAGATATTCATTAACTGGATTATAAATATTTATATCCATTCATAAAAACCTTCATAATCTACACTCAAAAACACATCTAAAAATATTTAATATATAAAACTTATACTATGAATTGAGATTAATAAGATAGATACTAAAGATATCATTTAGTTTTAAGTAACTAACACTGTATCAAGAAAATAGCTATAAAATTATCCTATTCTTCACAAGATTATACAAGTAATACTTGTCAAGTACATAGAAGCTATATAACAAAGATACAAAGAAATTTAGTATTGCATCAGGAAACAATATGATCTACGGACAGATAGTGATTTTATGCATTTGCTATACATGAAATCTTAGTAGGGACTAAGCAGTCCGCAGCGCAGGAGAAGAAAGATAATGCATAAATTCACTAAATTGCGTGATAAAATAGATGAAATAGATAATAATATAATAGATTTGCTCACTCTCCGTCTACAACTAGCGGCAGATCTTAAAAAAATGAAAAGTTCAAATGAGGTATCTATTTGTTGTCCTAAACATGAAACAGTAATACTATCATCTCTCTGGCAAAAGGCTCAAAATATAGGTATATCACCGGATCTAATAGAAGAAATGTTACGTCTACTGATAAGCGAATCCCATGATTATTCAAATAATACAGGATTAACAAAACTGAATCCTAATTTGCGTCCTATAGTAATTGTCGGAGGGCGCGGTCAGATGGGGTGTCTATTTAAAAAAATGTTAGAAGATTCTGGTTATGAAGTACGCATTTTTGAACAGGAAGATTGGCATAACGCAGAGTTATTATGTGCAGATGCTGGTATGGTTATTGTTAGTGTTACAATACATCGAGCTACACAGGTAATTGCTAATCTACCAAAACTGCCTGTCGATTGCATTCTCGTAGATTTAAGTTCGGTAAAAAAGCAACCATTGCAGGCGATGCTAGCAGCACATATAGGTCCCGTATTGGGCTTACACCCAATGTTTGGCCCAGATGTAGTTAGTTTTAGCAAACAAGTTGTGGTATATTGCGATGGTCGAGAGCCTCATAAGTATCAATGGTTTCTTGATCAGATACAGGCTTGGGGCGCCGAAACATATTTAATTAACCCAGTTGAGCATGATGCATACATGGCATTTATTCAGGCACTTAGACATTTCGCCATTTTTGTATATGGTCTACATCTATCCGAAGAGAACATAAAACTTAGGCAGCTACTTTCCCTATCATCTCCTATTTATCGTCTAGAACTAATAATGGTTGGTCGTTTGTTTGCACAAGATTCGCAACTATATGCAGATATTATCATGTCTTCTGAAAATAACTTAGCACTCATAAAACGCTATTATAAGCGTTTTGGAAAAGCAATCTCATTGCTAGAAAACCATGATAAAGATGCTTTTACTGATAACTTTCAAAGAGTAAAGCAATGGTTTGGAGATTATGCTCAACAATTTCAAGATGAAAGCAGGTATCTGTTATATCAGATACAGAATCGCAGTAAATGAATAAGCAATAAGCATACAAAATTAAATAAAGATCCAAAGGATATAGATGTGCCACTTTAAAGATGGCTTGAGGGTATAATTAATTATTTATTTATTCAGGTAGATCCTGAAATTTTATTTAATAAATTGCTAGAATAATTTATCTTATATAATATCGAAAAGGAATTTCACTAGAAACTATAATATTGATCCTATTTATTAATCAACTTATTTTAATACGAGTATTGTACTTATTGAATAATAATATAAAGATTCTAAAAACATAAGTAAAAAATTTTTTTATATAGATTATGTTTAAGAATAAAAATTTAGTGATCATTATCTATGTCAGCAAAACGCTAATAAGCTCTTCAATCTATTCTAGAAACTTTGCAATAAAATTCTTTTGTAAGTTTTCTAAAACTATATTATTCCTTCTCAGTAACTAGAAATATAATATTAATATCACAAGAATAAAGATATTTACTAAGAAAAATTATATGCGTAATTTAAGAAGCAAACTATATAAATTTTGGTGTGATGTAAAAATTGATGGATAAAATAAAATAATACATACTACTCCTAATATAAAATCATTAGACAAGAGAGTATTATCATAAATTATCTATGCAGCAGATGCTCCAACCAGAGATAATTTAGAGATATTAATATTTACATATGTTATGTTTAATAAATTTATACTTATAAGCTCGTATGTAATCATGCAGGCATTTATTACTACTAAAAAAATATAATAAGATAATATCAATATAAAAAGATAATACCAGATACTATATAATAATATTAAAGCAATAACGATTATAAAATAACATGGATACTCAATAGAATATTTATTCTCTAACTAAAAAAGAAAATAGAACATTATAAGAGGAATAATTTATATAAATATGCTTCTTTCAAACAGTACCTGCAGAGTTCATTAGAGTATGAATAATACATAATGAATTATTTTATAAAGAAAATCTATTGATCCCCCTTTTTTATTATGTTATATACAAACAATATTACTGAACAAGCGCATGTAATATAATGATAATATAAGGATAATGTTTAATATTATCTGCTGACTCTGAGGTTAATATTAACCTCAGGGAAAATTTACTTAATTTTTTAAGATAGGCGACATTAATATTCTAATGCTTTATTAGCAGCAATGTATATAAATATCTCAGATCTGCAACTACAAATTGTTATTTCTTTCTTATTAAACTGGGATTAAATTTTCGCTTGGATAACATCCCAATATTTTTTGTGAACGCGTAATATCTTCTAAAGCTTTTAAAGCAGATTTCATTGCTACGTCGGTTACATTAATCTGCACATCCAAATAAAACATCTCCTCCCAAGGATTACCATTAATAGGACGAGATTCCAGTTTAGTTATAACTATATTGTGTTCACGAAAAACTAATAAAGCCTCAACAAGTGCACCAGACTGTTGTCCAGTTGCCATAATTAATGTAGTTTTAGCTGGAATTTGATGAGTCACCTCAATTGGTTTCTGCGACAAAACAATAAAACGAGTGATATTTTGCTGTTGATTTGCTATTTCTTTTTCTAAAGCATGCAAGCTGTATAGCAATCCTCCAGCTTCGCTACCAAGAGCTGCAGCATTAGGAGAATTAAGTAATGATATTTTTTTCATAGCTGCTGCAGTGCTCTCGCAATATTCAAATTTCCAGGTTGGAAAGGAATTTAGGAACTGACTGCACTGCTGAAATGGTTGGGGATGACTATAAACTGTTTGAATATTCATAAGTTTTGTATCACAGGATACTAAAATGCAGTGCTCTATAGGTATCGTTAATTCCCCTACAATCGATAAGCTAGTATGTTGCAAAAGATCATAAACTTCATTAATAGCACCGGAACTAGTGTTTTCAATAGGCAATATAGCAAAGTCCGCTTGATCAGTTTCAACATGAGTGCAGATATCTTGAAAATTATGACAACTATATTCAATAAGATGCTCGAAATTTCGACTTGCATATTGACGTGCTGCAATATGAGAATAAGAGCCCTTAGGACCAAGAAAAGCGATTCGAGCTGACTGTCTTATGTTATTCAATTTATTCTGCAGTAATGCCTGTTGAGTTAATACAGAATCTTCAATAATAGTCTTAAATAGACGAGTAACATAATAACCATCAAGATTGAGCTCTTTACCTTGCTCTATCAATGAAGCAAGTAACTCACGCTCCCGCTCTTTATCTTTAATAGGATGATTAATTTTTTCTTTGGCATGGGCTACAGCTTCTGCAAGTGAGCGACGCTCGCTCAATAGTGAAATTAATTTGCTATCAATAGCACTAATCTGATTGCGTAATATTAATAATGGGTTATCTAGATTCATATATATCCTTTCTTTACATTGGATATGATTGTGTTATCGCATAGGAATAAAAATGAAAAATTCATATCTATCTTATGGGGATATCATATTTTTTGAATATTTTCAAGGTACGGGCAATACTCTTTACTTTATTAAGATATAGTAAGCGCACGTAGATTATAAAGATTATGTAATAGTTGTGCAGTACTGATCTACATGAATTTACTAGTTCATTTATCTCTGTTATTTTTCTCTTGTCAACTCTACACTAATCTCTTAGCCACATTAGTCAATCATCAAATCATTTATCTATATCTCCTGCATCTTATTTCTTATAGCCTGAATATTGGTAGCTACACTCTTTTTATATTTATGCATCTATATTATCACTAAAATTATATCTTTATCATTAGTGCATTGATAGGTCATCTCCATAAGTTTTTGATACCTCTTGGAAACAGATAACTATATATTATGTTAGATGAATATTGTTATGCAATATAAAAATCTAGATTCACTATATGCATGCAAAATATTTTTGTACTTAAGATATTATTTAATATGTTTATGCATGGCAGTATTTAATAGTAGTGATTTATTAATGACATTTAAATAATAAATACGATTCAGTTTGTGCATTTGAGTAAATTTGAGAAGAATACTATTTTAAAATAGGGTCATAATATATCATGAATACTATCATTCTCTTATTAAGATAAATAACGCTATTATTTTTATTCTGCAAGGCTCAATAAATATAATTTTTATGAATTTCAGATTAACCTTCTTGAAGGCCTAATTTTATGTGTAATTATGGATATGTTACTTTAATGAGATACACTGTAAATAGATGATAGTCTTTCATGAAGCATATATTGTATTAGCTATGTTTCCATAGTAACTCATCATTCTATTTTTAGATGACTATCTAGTATATTCATCATTATGCGACTCTTTAGTCAATGAGTAAGAATAAGATTTAAGAATAAGATTATTGAGTATGAGTGGCACAATACATATACATCAACTAAGTAAACATTTTAATGATTATCAGTAATAACGAGCTGAAGGTCTCTTGAGAAAGGAGAAGACAAGCACTAACAGCATATATATTAATAGTACATTAATAGATCATAACAAAAAATCAAACACCCTGCTAATGTCTCCTTCCCCACAGCACAAGAAGACTCGTGCAGTACTTTACTTCTATTGATTAATAGAAGTAAAGTAGAACTAACAAAATTATTTCTATGGCAGGATTATAAACATCATCTTAATTATATATCATGCTTATTAATACCTAATAATGATCTGATTTATTTCTATTAAATAATAATAATAAAATATCATTATTGTATATATAATTAATATATGCTTATATATGGATTCCAAAATCTAAACAAGAAATCTGGCTATACACCAAATTTAGGTCATGAATCTTGTTTGCTGATTACTGCTTAACATACAAATATCGATTAAAATAATAACTATAGTATCATTAATTCACATGAACTCACATAACTAATAACACAATACAATTTTTCTTTGTGATCAGTGATAAATATAAGATATTATTTCTCAAATTTTCAACAATAATTTAAGTATAAAATCAACTATAATAATACGACTCTTCTATAAGAATTTTATTTACGATCATACTTTATATGATTTTTTTGAACTAGCTTACTCAATTAATTTATTTTAAAACATATGTTATTCACGTTAGGGTAATGAATAATAAATCAAGCAATATACCTTAAGTAGAATATCACTTAAAGTATATGCTTCATGCGGTCGCAAATATCTTGAGCACTTTTATCGATTGAAGAGAGCTGTGATCAAAAATTATTGATCAGTAGTTCAGCAAATTATTTAGCGTAGTTTAAACCTTAGGTATCGTTTAAAACGATACCTAAATTATGCATAGATTACTGATTTATATAGAAAAATAAAAAGTAATCTATTATTCACTGAATAATATACTCTCCTTTTTAACAATAAAACACAATTAAGCATATCAAGACCAAGCAATGATCTTTAAAGATTTATTACAAACAATAATTTATGATATTATGCTTTAATTTATATCTATATATGAAGAGGTTGCACTAGGATTGAAAACATCAAAATATCTAGCAGCATACTCGAACAAATAGAATATTTATACTTACCTCCTCCTAAGAAAATATTTTCATTATACATTATATATGGTATGATTAACAATGTTTAATACTATATCTATTTTAGATAAAATAACAAATTACCACTAAACTGTATGCCTGTTATTTTCTAAGGAGGTACTACAAAATTATTGTCAATAAAAGCTAATGAATTTATTAAAATTAGTGTGATAACTCTTATCTATTTTGAATAGCACCAGGCATTCTTCTTGATATAATAAGAGGCAATATTGATTACAGCAGTTCTGCATTAGATGATAGAATGTTAAAGAAGTAGACAAGAAGTACTACTAGGATGATTTTATGATAATTGAAACTAAAAACTATGAACAAAATATTTTTCTATTAAATAGTTATGTAATATATTTTGTGGAGTCAATGGTCACCTATCTAGTTAACATGTATTCACTTATTCGTTTTAAAAAATAAATTAAGAATAAAATAAATTATTAAATATCCTAAATAACTCATGCAAATGATAGCTATTTTCTCTAATGAACTTGGATAGTAACAATTTCCATATTTTATCTGCAATTTTTACAAACCTTGCATAAATTTTATAAAATAGTGTATTACTTATAATAAATATCTAGAATCAAAATGATCATCTGAATTATTAAGCATAAAAAATGATAGATAGATATAGTATGCCCGTTAATTTTGAGGGTATTATACTGTCATCAAAGAAATAATATGCTCAGATCCTCAGTAACACCTCGTTGTATATTTTGACCCCAAAGTTAAGAAAATAAAAATTAAAGAAAAACACATGGTAAAACAACTAGAACTAACATCAAAAGTGATGGAATCACAGTTTGGTCATCGTCTAGATCGGGCGTTAACCAAACTATTTCCTAGTTATTCACGATCTATTATTAAAAAATTAATATTGGATGAACGCATAAAAATCAACGGAAAAATTATAGTAAAGCCCCAAAAAAAAGTAGTAGGTGGAGAAGAAATTATTATTAATACAGTAATTCAAAATAATTCGCCTAAGATACAAAATATTCCTTTAAATATCGTTTATGAAGATAGTGATATTCTAGTCATTAATAAACAATCTAATTTTGTTGTACATCCAGGTGCTGGCAATCCTGATGGCACTATGCTAAACGCACTACTATATTACTATCCAGCAATTATTAACGTACCAAGAGCAGGTATTGTACATCGATTAGATAAAAATACCACGGGTTTAATGGTAGTGGCAAAAACTATTATTGCTCATATTAATTTAGTGAAAGCTTTAAAGAATTTTGAGATTACGCGTGAATATGAAGCCATAGCAATTGGTAGAATCATAGTAGATGGGATAATATCCCATCCTATTTCTCGTCATTCTATAAAACGTACGCAAATGACCGTGAACCCCATCGGTAGATCAGCTATAACTTACTATCGAATTCTAGAACAGTTCGGTATGCATACACGATTGCGTTTGCGTTTGAAAACTGGACGTACTCATCAAATACGCGTGCATCTCGCACATATAGGATACCCACTAGTAGGGGATTGTATATACTTCTGTAATCCACGCATACCTAGAGGGGTATCCAAAAATATCATGCCTTACTTAGTTAATTTTAAACGTCAGGCGCTGCATTCAATAATTCTTCGCCTAAACCATCCTATTACTGGTATTAAAATGGAATGGTTTGCACCATTACCTCACGACATGCTTGAATTGACTAGAGCGCTTCGTGCTGACACGGTATCATCGCAAGATAAAATTATGGAGAAGTGATTTCTTCTTCCTTTTAGGAGATTTTTTTAATCTTTCTAAACATCTCTTTCTATTAACAACATATGAGGAAATAAAGTGATTTTATTGTAATAATATTACATATTTCCATTCATTTTATCTCCGAATTACCTTATAAAACTCAGGATATATTAATACCTGATATTAGAAGAAGAAATATTTGCTATTATTTCTCAATTACTAAAAAGATAATCTAACATAAATATAATTTTACACAATATTTCTGAATCAGGAATTATATACTAGCTAATCCTTAATAATAAAGGATTTAAAAATAAACATACAGTATTATAATATATATTATAAAATAATAAGCTCTTCTTTAAAGAGTATTATTAATATTATTACTAATAATTATATTTTTAGTCATATCTCTAATCTACACAGATAAAATTAGAACAAAGTATTAACCTAATCAACTATATGATAAGAGGTCTAAATCTTATACTATTGATATGTAGTATATGTATATTGTAGGAGCATAGAGAAAAATTTAATATTTCATGAAATAACCAAAATCTTAGTATGATAATAATGTAGAGTATAATAATTTATATATTATTTAATATTTAATTAATTTGGGCTGATTAAATTAGCTGATGCTTGTAATAATTGACCTATTTAATTATTATATTTACTAAAAATTAATGATTAACTAAAATTCTACACCTCTAGAATTAAACTGTTTTAATTAATGAGCACTTATTATATCTTTGCCAAAGAGCAGTTCATCTCATTGATATAATTTTAATAGCATAAAGTTGTATTGTATTCTGTATTTCCTGACATTAATCTTAGCAAGATTTTTAAGCACAAGAAGAAAGGTGGAAGATAATATTTATATAGTAATTATTACTTTTATACTAAAAGCGTTGACATTCAATTATATTGATAATACATAAATAAATAATATCTCTTCTATTGAGTAATCAATATATAATAGTACTATAGAAATATAGGATCATATTATATGCTAGCATTCTTAAAAAGATTTAATTATATCACATATCTCCACTTACATATGATAAAGATTTAAATATCTTTATGCTTAAAGATATTTAAATACAGCAATATTACTCTATTTCGCTGTTTAATGAAATTAATATCTCAATACTGATCCGAGGGGGCTGATAATAAAGAATATTTCCTGAAGGGTTTAATAATGCAAAATATTCCTACATCGCCTTCTAGAATCTGAAAATATGCAAATAAAAGAGATAAGGCATGTTTCCATAAAATATTCCGTTAAATACTAACAATGATACGTTAGATATAAAATACTCTCATTATTTTAAAAGATAATTAATCGATTAATATTTTGGTTTCTGTATTGCTCTACCTGAAAAAGAAGATTTTTACATAAAGGAACTATGTTCGACTACTAAGGTGATCAAATGAACTTCTTGCTAGATCAAGAGAACTAAAATAATAAGTTTATTTACTTCTATCAAACTTATATTTTATAAAAATCAGTATAGAGGCGTGAATGTAGATTCAGTATTAAATTATAACATACATGCTTTCTTTTTTTAAAAGAGAGATATTAAATTAAATTTAATTATAATATAAAACAGAAATGTCATTATAGTAGTTTCTAATTGATAACAACTATAACAAAAGCACTTATTCCTTTCTTAATATTTATCATTTGATTAGCAAATTATTATAGAACAAATTACGCCAGAAATGGAGTGGCTATTCTAATAATAATTTTATGCAATCGTTCTCTAACATAAGGTATGTCAAAGAATTTTTTTAGGAAAATTCTAGCTATCAATAGCAAAATAGTTTATTATATTATTGCATATTTAATGAGTATTAATAATATCTAATTAAGATATTGAATCACAAAATAAATATCCAAAAAATTTTGGAATACAAACCCTAAATCTTAGCTAGGATTTTATATGGCAGGGGCGGGGAGATTCGAACTCACGACACCCGGTTTTGGAGACCGATGCTCTACCAACTGAGCTACGCCCCTAAATAATTTCCTAAATTAATTCTTATATATTAAATTTATTTTCCCTAAAAAGATCAAGAACAGCATAAAGTTATGCTATGATCTGCTGTTTATAATAACAAGGTTATTTGCTATTTATGACATCTCTTGCAAATATATTAGGATAATATCCTCGTACTAAAACAATAATAGTCCTAATAATCATCTTGTACAACAAGGTTGTATATAATATACTTGACAGTATATAATAATTAATTATTTATGAACAGTAGTTATCTTTTTTATACTGTAATAAATATTATGATATTTTCCGACATTTTAAAAATACAACAGATACTATCTGGTGTTTCTTTTAAGACTAAGATACATGCTATCTTAAAGAGTATTAGTTTGTAATAAAATTATAATAGTATTGATCATAAAAGTAAGTATTATCAAGCATTAAAATAGTGAAGATTCCATCTCTTTTCTCTCAAATTAAATATAAAAAGTCATATAATGCATGCTAAATTGCAAGAAACTGTCTGATTTTACTTAAAAAGAAATAGTAGAATGCTATTCCTTTATCTATTCATTTGCTTCTCTAATATTATGTTACGCACAAAAATAGATGCAAGAGTCTTTACTAAATCTGTCGCTATCTTATTACTTATTCAAACAAATAAAAAACAAAGTCATCATGTTTCCTAACAAGATCATCTCTCTGATTTATTAAAAGTAGTTTTTTAAAAAATTTACAGATAATGTACATTTTTAACTAAGAAAATATCAAATTTTATTGTAAGACATAACATATTATGTATATCTTTTACAAAAATTATTTATAGCTGATAAATGAGTACAGAGCTAAAATATCCTAAAAATATATAAGGAGTTAAATAAGAACTGTACTTCTGTCATAGCAGATAATATCTCAAGAAGATATCCATCTAATAAGAAATAAAAATTTTTTATTATATTTATTAGTTAAATCAACATGTATTGAAAATACAAAATAATATAATGTTTTAATAAATATTTTAGTATAAATATGATTTCTTTCTTTAAGAAAGACAAAAAATACTTACTAGGCATATTTTAGACATATTTATTATAAATTGGAGAAATAAAATGCGTCAACCATTAGTTGTAGGAAACTGGAAACTAAATGGCAACCACCAAATGGTTAACCAGCTCATCCTCGAGCTACGTCAAGAGCTAATAGGAGTAGATTGTAATGTTGCTATTGCTCCTCCTACTGTGTATTTAGACCAGGCTGCGGATAACCTGTCTGGTTCTTGTATCGCATTGGGGGCTCAGGATGTTGATATCAATAAAACAGGTGCTTTCACCGGTGAAACTTCAGCTCATATGCTAAAAGATATTGGTGTTAAATATATTATTATAGGTCATTCAGAACGACGCACTTTCCATAAGGAAAGTGATAGTTTAATTGCAGAGAAATTTATAGCAGTTAAAGAAGCAGGATTGATCCCTATTATGTGTATTGGTGAAACAGAAGCGGAAAAAAATGCAGGAGATACTCAAGTAGTATGCAAACGACAGTTAGATGTAGTCTTAAAAAACGTGGACGTTTCTTGCATGCTTGAAAGTGCTGTTATCGCATATGAACCAGTATGGGCAATTGGTACTGGTACATCAGCTACACCAAACCAAGCGCAATTTATGCATAAATTCATCCGTGAGCATATTGCTCAATACAGTTATGAAGCAGCCAACAAAGTTATAATACAGTACGGTGGTTCTGTGAATTCCGCCAATGCTACTAAACTATTTGCTCAGCCAGATATTGATGGAGCACTGGTTGGAGGTGCATCTTTACAGGCGAAGAACTTTGCCATGATCGTTAAAGCTGCATCTAAAAATAATATGACGTCATTATAATATTCTGTATCTTTTGCATGCAAAAGAGAACATTTATGTATTTAGAGCTTAACTTAAATTATCCTGAGGATATATTATTTTGTTCATTAAACTTTTAGACATTACACAACATGTACTATAGTAAACTAATTAATAATAACGTTACTTTAAGAGAGATTTATCGTGAAGGATACACTATTTTAATATAAACGTATCTCCTTCAAGCTTGGATACAACATTGATAATGTTAATTGCAATGAACACTATTAACTACAGCCACTCTGATTTATCAGATAATTTTCTAATAGCTATTAAAGCTAATATTACAAAACAAAGCAAGAGCTAGATTAAATACTGACTTAATATCATGCAGGTTAATACTTCAAAATATACTTATATTTAATAAATAATATTTATTTTTTATGATACATTATTAGCAAATACAACTACAGCCCTATTTATAGATATAACAAACATTATTCAAGATGCTTATTTATCCTCAATAAATAGCTCTTTTAATATAGAATAATTTACATTGTGTGCAGAATGTAAATTTTACAACAAATCATGTTTGCTATAAATTAATACTGTATGCTGTCTACCTATAGAAGATGTCAATTAAGTAATACGCTACCCTAACAGAAAGTTAGTTAGTATATATTTAAAGATAAGTGGATTAATCTATTATATATAATTGTTACGAACAATTTATCTATCTAATCTATATAGTATACATATAAATGGTATGACATCTTAGATTTCTATAATCATATCAATAAAATTGATCTAATAACAAGCATATAAGTTATAAATAGGCTTAATTAGTTGTTCTACAATTAATGAATATGTAGAGCGTTTTTAAAAGTTTATAACTGCGTTATGTGCATCAAAGAGAGTAATATGTAAATGAAACATATCAAATGAAAGACATATATAGATTACAAAAAATATTCAGAACCATATGTAAAGATATTTTTAGACTAACATAATACGGAAAATACTAATAATTTTTATCAAAGTGTGCCTTATGAATGGCAAGATGCATGATGTCTTTAAATTCAATGCAGTATAATAAATACAGAGGGATCTCTGATACAATATATTCGATATGATTAATCGTATTATTACCAATAATTCTCACTAGTAATATGCCCAGGCCTACTTCGTAGGTTCTTAGACATTCCACGAGTTTCTTGAAGCAATTGTTGGGTGTCACGAACCATTTGCGGATTACCACAGAGCATGACATGACTATCTAACTTGTCAATTGTTAATCCCACCGAAGATTCTAAAGCACCATTTTGAATAAGAGTAGGCACTCGTCCTGGTAAATCTTTTAGAAGATTACCTCGACTTATAACACACTGGAAATGTAATTTACCATGATATCTTTTCTGAAGATTTTGCATTAATGGAAGATAGCTTAAATCTTCAGCAAAACGAACTGCATGAACCAATACAATATTTTCAAAGCGCTGGAGATCTTTTCCTTCTTGTAAAATAGATAAATATGGTCCGATGCCAGTACCAGTAGCTAGCATCCACAGATTTTTAGAATCAGGAACTTCTTCAAGCACGAAAAATCCAGCAGCATCCTTGCTAATCTGTAAAGTATCATTGATCTTTATAGTACGTAAGCGAGTACTTAGTGTACCGTTATTTACAGCTACAATATAAAATTCTAATTTAATACTGCTAGGAGCATTTACATAAGAGTAAGCTCTCTGAACTCGTTTTCCATCTATAACTAAAGATATTTTAGCAAACTGCCCAGCTTTAAACTGATTTATAGGTGCTTCTACTATAATGCTGAACAAATGATGGGTCCAGTGTCTCACTTGAGTAATGATGCCTGTTACTGATTCTGACATAATTAAAACTCCGGATAATATGATATGTGCGGCCACAATATTATAATTATGTCCACGACATAACATAAGATTCTATCTTATTATAAATAAGCATATCTAATGTAATTATTAAACAGTTAAATTACGCATGTAGTTTATTATGACAAGAATCATGCGCTTTTTTGAATCGAAAGAACGTTATCTAATTCATCTATCGCACATTATCAAATGTTCTTACCTTTTCTTAAGTGTGGCATAACATATTAATATATGATCTGTGGATATGGTATAAGTATCTGTTGTATATATCTTTAAAAATGTATTTAATGAATGAATATTTCAAAATAATTTTATGATGTACATGTAATGTCATATCTTTAGACTTGTAATCTAGGAGATTATTTTATGATCTTGGTTATAATAATATAACTATTTGTATCATTATAGAGCTATTACCTAGTTTTTTGTCTATTGCTTAATATTATAGCCTATTTATAGCAGACAGAATATATAGTTAGACTACATATTATTAATATTCAACAATAATATTATGAGTCTTATAATAGATTATTTAATATTTGGTCTAAGATAACCTTAAACCCTTTAGAAGAAGCGTAATAACATTGATTGTCTTCACTATGCAAATACGTATACAATGTTACACGACTGAGTAGATCGTCAAGAGCTTAAATATTTATCACATAATTCATAGAGGTACATAGTAGAACTATTAAACTAATAACACAATTGCAGTATGTTAATTATGAAGATTCATATTGTAATAACCCTAAAACAATTTTATTCAACTAAAGACCCCATCTGTAAATCCACTTTATTGATTAACAAAATATATATATTATTATAAATTTTGGGTACATTTGGAAATGTTTAATCTAAAATATCATTTATGCAAATAACTAAAGAATAATATGATTTATTTTTCAATATCTTATAAAATACTCATGACATGATTTTTCATTAATATTTAGCTTAACCTGATTAATTTTTATCTAATTAGTTTTTTATGCTTTAGAGCTACTCTATGAATCTATACATTTACCTCTTCCTTTATTATCAAAAATCATTTTAGTACATTTCTGTATATATCAATAATTTTACAACCATAGTACTATACAGTTATGTAAGGTTTTTGTTTTAGAAGTATCAATATAGATAATTGCATATAGAGATATAAGTAAAGCACTAAACAAAAATAGAAAAATCATATCTTGCAAAATTTTTTCGTGATTAATCTATTGGCTAACTATACTCTTCATGGAAGATTCTATATATTATATAATAATCTTAAAATATTTAATCTCATAAAACTTTAAATCTATTTCATTTGTGATATCTAAATTATTTTGATATATTTATCTTATACCTTACCGATAAACAAATACTTCAGATTGATCTATCAGCCGCTATATTTTACAAATATCATTATTATTTCTCAATAAATATGAGAGACATATTGCATACAGTCTCTGTATTAACCCCTTCTAGATGCATAATAACTGTATTATAAATATATATTTTATCAATCCAACAGATGATATGATTGCTCTCTTTCTCTAAGGATGCGATTTTTTACTAGAAGATATACTAGAGTAACAAGAATCAATTATCTTATTGCATATTCTATGAGGGTATTTTAATTTTTAATCTTTATAATATTAATATAAATCTTAATTTTATAAAGATTTATAATTTTGAGCAAATGAAATAATTTTAATAAAGGATGGGATAGATTCATTTATGATTAATACATTTATTCTCTTTAATCCATTTACTTGCATCACTTTAAAGTTGACATCTCAATACGAACAGATTAGCTTATGCAAGCTATATTTTTAATAATAGAGTAGATATTATTTCTACTTTATAAAAATTGATTTTATTGAATTTAAAATATGAATAATTATCAATACAGAATGCATGCAATATTATTTTAAAAATATTTTATCAGGAATACTACTCCAGATAAACAACAAATAGGAGATTATGAATCAGCAAAAACGCAAGTACATTCTGGAGAGGTTACACCGCAACAATCCTCATCCCGCAACAACGCTAATATATGCTAGTCATTTCGAATTACTTATTTCCGTATTATTATCAGCTCAGACCACTGATAACAAAGTTAATAAAGCCACGGCACGTCTTTATCAGGTTGCAAATACGCCAAGTGATTTTCTCGCACTTGGAATCGAAGGTATAAAAGAGTATATTAAAATCCTAGGGCTATATAATCGCAAAGCAAAAAATATTATAAAAACGTGTCGTATACTTCTTGACAAATATAATGGAATAATTCCGGAAAATAGAGCAGCACTAGAATCGCTACCTGGTGTAGGCAGGAAAACAGCAAACGTAGTTCTAAACACTGCCTTTCATTGGCCTACCATTGCCGTAGATACACACGTTTTTCGCATATGCAATCGTACAGGATTTGCGCCTGCTGAAAATGTTTTTGCAGTGGAAAATAAATTACTCAAGTTAGTACCAAAGAAGTTTCAAGATAACTGCCATAACTTGCTAGTCATGCACGGACGATACACTTGTGTTGCACGCAAGCCACACTGCAATGCTTGTGTTATAGAAGATTTATGTGAATTTAAAAAAAAGTTTTTCTATATCATAATATGAATTGACATCACTCATTCATGATTAAGTAGATTCTCTCTGGATTTCAGATTAAGATTACATAGAAAATTATTAGGTATGCCTAATAACATACCACAACAGTGCTGTCAATAACGACTAATATCTAAAAATATAATTATAAAATATCTCTTTATGTGACAAAATATTACATTACCTATGAAGACTTTTAATGAACACATGTTGTGTCTGATCTCTCTTTTAAAGAAAACTTTTGGTACTTCTTAAGATGAACTAGTATCTCTTATGAGAACTAATGAGTAGCACATAACTTAATTTAGTAAAATTAGAATAATTAAAACATTTATCATTTCAAGAATATCTGCCTTTATAACCGTTATGATTATAAAATATAATAAGTATACAGACCCAAAACTTTTAGTATTTTTCTATTTGATCAATATATAGATAATTTCTCTGCTTGCTATGTTACGTTAAAAATTATGTGTATTACTGAGTAATTACTGACAGTACATGCAAACTGAAGCTATTAATATAAATTAGTTACAGAAAAGACTGTAGGAGAGCATTATACTTATCCAGATATATAAATATTCTGATTTAGTATTAGCATCAAAATAAAGTCTGATATCAGCGCGATTAACTTTATAGGCATGATTATCATCCGATTTATTTGTAATCTACATACATCACCAAAAGAATGATAATGTGAATTATCAGTATGTTTAGTAAGTAACCTTTCTAAGTTTTAGGTCATGCATCTTATTCTAAGAATGGTAATTAATCATATTGTCAAAATGCAATACATAAATATATTATAATTCTATAATAAAATATAATTTGATAATTATCTTAATTTTGATTTAAATAAAAATTATGCAATATTTATTCAGATACAACAAAACGAAAAAATAAAACGAATAAAACTATCTCCTGGCAGCATAGATACCTATAAGGAGTGGACTATTAATGATTATAATAATTTATTAATATTCAGCAAACATACTTATATTGCTGTTATCAATTTTTATATATTTATATTTATCATCTCTATCACCTATGCAACATAATACATGCTTGCTCACAACATTCTCTTTATTATAAAATACAGTAATTAATGATATGGTAATAATCTTAATTATATTAGAAGAAAGAAAAGCATAATAATATATCTTATAATATTATAACTATAATATTTTATGTGAAATAAAAATATTATCAGAAAGATAATCTTGAACTGACTGCTTCAGCTAGTAACTCTAGTAAAGTTTCAGTATCTTTCCAGCTCAGACAAGGATCTGTAATTGACTGGCCATAAGTCATAGGACTACCTAAGATATTTTTTTGTGCTCCTTCGACTAAAAAGCTTTCTGCCATGATCCCTACAATAGCTTCAGAACCATCACAAATTTGTTGCCCGATATTAGCGGCCACTTCAAGTTGACGACGGTGCATTTTTTGGCAATTACCATGACTAAAGTCAATTACCATGTGTTCAGGCAAATCAAATTCACGCAAGCTATCGCAGGCACTTGCGATATCATGGGCATGATAGTTTGGGATTTTGCCACCACGCATAATAATATGACCGTAAGGATTTCCTTTAGTTTGATAGATTGTCATACGACCATCTTGATCCGGAGATAAAAAGATATGGCTAGATCTTGCTGCACGAATTGCATCAATTGCAATTCTTGTATTGCCATCAGTACCATTCTTGAAGCCCACAGGGCAGGCTAGAGAAGATGCCATTTCACGATGGATCTGACTTTCAGTAGTACGCGCTCCTATAGCACCCCAACTGACTAAGTCGGATATATATAAACCAGTTACCATATCCAAAAACTCGGTTGCAGCTGGTACACCTAATTCATTTACTTTCAATAGCAGTTCACGAGCTAAACGAATACCGTGATTAACCCGGTACGATTCATTTAGATCAGGATCGGACATTAGTCCTTTCCAGCCAATTACCGTACGTGGCTTTTCGAAATATGTGCGCATTACAATTTCTAGACTATCGTGATATTTGTCACGCATTACTGCTAAACGCTCGGCATAGTCAACGGCAGCATTGACATCATGTATTGAACAAGGACCAACAATAACCAGAAGGTGCTTATCGTAACCACAGAGTATTTGTTCAATTCTTTTGCGTGATTCACTCACATTTTTTTTAACTTGTGATATCACAGGAAGTTCTTGTTCTAGTTCTTGAGGAGTCACAAGTCTTTCGATACGCGTGTTTCGTATTTCATTATTTGTATGCATAACTATCTCTAAATCTTTTTTTTTATCACATTATAAGGGAGGATAACCAAAATTATAACAATCACAATAAAAGGTAAATATGCGAATTCATAGTGATTTATTATAGAGGGTATGACGTAACATTTTTGCTGATGCAGTATTTGAATAGCAATTTTTGTACTATATAAATATGATCATATCATTTCTTCTCCTAATTGTTATGTCTTATACCTAAGTCATCTTTAATCTTTTAAAAGAAATCATAAGTAGTTGTACTATAATTATTAAACGTTATAGTATATATTCGTGCAAATCAGAACTTGCGTATATATTATTTAATATATCAAATATTTCCTAGTATTTCTTTGCTTTATTTTATATAGATACTCCCTTAAAATAATAAGAGCATATACTTTATGAGAATATATTGAGAAATATTTTTCTGTAATTTTACAAAATAACCTTGACGTTTTATTCCTTATGACTTTTTGATTGAAGATGGAGCATATCTAAAATTGCATTAACTATAGATAGATTATATCTAATATATCACATAAATTCATCTCAACTAGAATTTAAACAAATCTTTATCAAATCAATGGATCTAACTGCGATAGAGTGCAGATATTAATAAAATAGAACAATACCTTTGATACAAGGTAAGAGATTGAAAATATATCTCATATGATCTCGGTCAATATATGAGCAAATATTTCAAGAAAATCAATTATATTACATAGCACTTAATTAATCAGTAGCTTTATCAAAAAAATATTTCTATAGATAACTAAAGCTTTAACGTTTTCTATATTTATTAGATTAGCAAGATGACTAGCCGAGACAAAAATAATTTATTTTGAAAATATTTTAAAGTTCACTAAATAAAGTATAAGAATTTTAAAAACAATAAATTTCGATAAATTTTTTGAAAAATTTGAGAACATATCTAACTGTGAAGCCAAGCTGCGACAGCTGTTTATCATATTGATGATATTGTCAATACTAATAAAATCGATAATTGTATTTGAATACTAAATACACAATTATTGCAATTGTTGTAGATATTCAATATACCTGCATATTAACGATCCTGGTTTACATGGATATATATAGTAGATTTATTTAAATAATCTTCTGGCAAGATTATTTTATGTCCCAAGAACTTGCTCTATTTTTTAAAATATTATATAAAAATTTATGCATCATCTTAAGATATGTCATCATATCAATAAAGTAACACTATTATATATTATAATATAGTGAATTCACTACAATATTAACCACATTAAATAATTATTTAATGTCTATAAAATACAAAAATTTGCAAAATAAAATATTAAAGATCAAAAACACATTTGGCATAATATTTTGGTATAAGATGCTTCATCTATATTATTGTAATATAGATAAAATATTGACAGACTTTAGAGTGTTATATTATTTCTAATTATTATTTTGATATCCTTTTTAGGAGATCCTTAATAAGGTTAAAATATTTAAAGTGAATAGCAAAAATTATTTTTCGGTAACCTATCGGCGGTAATCAATATAATTTTTCTACACTTGCATGATTTATAAGGAATGCTTTATTCTGCTTGTTTATTATTAGATGTAGTTTTAACTTTGGTTAAATGATCTTCCAGAATAGCAAGACGCTTTTCTATAGATGCTAATTTTTCTCTATTTCTAAGCAGAATTTTAGTCTGAAGATCAAATTCTTCACGATTTACTAGATTCATACGATGAAACTGTGCTTGCAGAATGCGAAGAATCTTATTTTCTAAATTATCCCCAATATTACGCAATCCTTTAGGTATAGCATCATGAACCTGACGGGCAATCTGTTCAATTTTTTTTGAATTAATCATATCTTATCTCTTAATTAGTAATAATTTATTATATTTTACATACTTTATTTAAATAACATAACAAAATAGCGTTCAATATTAATTGAATATATTATATATTAACACATACAAAGGTAATACTATACGATCTATAAAGCTAGAGAATAATATTCATCCATATTATCCATCACAAAAGAGACGCTCTATAAATTAAATCTAGAATTTTATTAAAACAGAACGTCAATCACGACAAAAGTAGAATAGGTTATTATATTGTTCTGGAAAAAGCTTGCCGAAAAACTTCATGTAAGATATTAATTTATATTAATTAGTTAAACATTAAAACAAGATAGAAGATAAATTATTTTAGCGCGCTTTAAATAGGCTCTCAGAATCATAGTTTATCTAAAAATATTTTATTACTGGATCTACTTTATTTTTTAGTATTATTATCGTACAGTATGTTATAAATATTATTTTACTAAAATAGTGATAACGATCATATATCTCAAAGCTATTTCGTAAAAGTATAGTAAATAAACAAAATGGATCACCGAATGATCATAATATTTCTATCTTTAGATCTTCTCGTATTCTTCCTAGCACTAAATAGTTAATAGAATCTTTCTAAGATAGAAGATCTTATATAGATCTAAAATAATGTTTAGATTAATACAATAGATAATATTATTATCTCCTGTCATTATAGTGCTACCTTCAGATAGATATTGCTACAGTTTTTATCATAAATCCATAAGAAAATTAATTTATTTTTCTAGTTATTATTATCTATACATGAATGATGCATTTCATAATGATTAATTTATGTCAGTTACTTACTAGCAGTAATCTACTAAAAAAGACCATATCTATCCTCAATTGTACTGTAATACTATTTAAATTATCCAATAATAATCTTGCTATAATAAAACGTACACCTCAGGTAATTTTATTTGCTAATAAATACAATCGTTCCGTTGATACCATCAAATTTTTAGTATCATATTGTTGCTATACGACACCCAGATTAACTAATTAATAATATCTATGAAAAAAATATATTTAAGAAATCATTTTATATATACCTTTGTACATAAATATATATAACACAATCAATGCATTCTTTTCTTGAATATACAATCTTTAACAAATTACGAACTATAATGTAATAATAAAATAGCTTTTTATTTTTTGATAAAACAAGAGGAATTATATTCTATTAAAATGTAATGTTATTATAAAATATAATTTTATATTTCGTGTATTAGCGATTTTCTAGTTGAAATCTCAATCTTTTTACAACTCTTTAGAATTTAATATGATTAACTCTGCTTTTAATATATTTGGCTCTACTAATTATAAATAACTATTGTACATTTACAAAATATAGATTCTTTTATATAAAGATTATAAATCAAAGTAGATAAAAATAAATTATTTTATTACATAATTTATGTAAACTATTTAATTGATTTTAAAAACTTATACTTAAATAAATAATAAGGTCTTTTATATAAGACGCCTCGCAGTTACTTATTTACTCTATATCCTAAGAGTATTATGAATAGCATTTAATAAAGCTAAAATAATTACTATGATATTTAGCACGATAGATAAATCAAGACTGATAAAAAATATACCAAAAGATTATCTTTTACCGAAAAGATTATAACCAAATTCAGCATCAAGGTGTACTGCATTAAGTGCTATAGTTAAGCCAAGTCATAGAAGATAAGACATCTTTAATATGAAATTACTTAATTCTATAATTATAAACTATTAATTAATCTCAATCTTATAAATAAATAGAATAAAGCAATGAATAATATTGAAGATTAACCTAATGAATCATTTAATAATCTAAATAATGTAGTTGTACCTGCATGACCCTATATTAGATACTGAATCTTTTATGTGGTTCCAAGGTTTTATATTATGTTTGTATAGAGATAGCAATCATGCAGTAGGTAAGGCGCAATATCAAGCGTTATTAACAAGTAATTTTTATTTTTAAGTATGATAACGTACTTAATCAGTAACATTTGTATCAAATGCTGAATTTATTTATTTATCAAAAGAATAAACATTTTGTTTGTTAAAACCCATACCAGATTGGTTCAATAAACATATAGAACCTCTAAATAATATTTACAGGTTCTATATGTTTCCGTTTTATGTGAATCAGATATTTCTATCGATACTAGAACACTATCTATATGGTCTTTGTACTCTTATAGAGCTTATACTTATCTTTAATATGTTAGTAGTAAAGGTGATGATCCAAATAGCAGTATCTCATAAATCTATAAATGTAAAATAATAATAAATATTATTAGGTACTAAGGAAACATTAAATAGGCTAATAATTGAATGTTGGCAATTAACCTTTTGAAGATGGTTACATGCTATATAACTATATTTTTAAAAAGTAGAGTATGCTTGTGCAATAATAAAGAGCTAATCAAACATTGCATGAAATAATGTATTATTTGATATCAAGCAAACTAATAATGTTAATTATTCTCTACACTAGAGTATAAAAAAATAAGACCATAATAAAAATTATTATGGATATTACCCGATGACATATTTTACTTACTCAATACAATAACTCATATAAACTGGATATGCTCTATCTTGGTTATGTTATTCTGGTACTGATTTCATAGAAAGGGTTGGTTCAGAACCATAATGAACAAAATGACTTACTACCAGCAAATATAGCAATACAGTATCTTAATAAGATAACATTCTTATACTCATTAAAAATATTAGATTGATTAAAGAACATAATAAATATTAAAAGAGAAATATACATTAAACATAAAATTATAGAACAATATTATATCATTTAAAATTAGTGAGGGAGTTGACCTGTAAGCCGGGTTCTGTCGTGGATAGTCATTCCTCTAGGCCAATAATCGCTCACTGGCTCAAGCAGCCTACCCGGGTTCAGTACGGGCAGTACTATTGGAACCCTTATTTGGCCTTGCTCCAGGTGGAGTTTACCTGCCACGGACTGTTGCCAACCGCGCGGTGCGCTCTTACCGCACCATTTCACCCTTACCTGATCTCGCTTATACGAGCCATTGGCGGTTTATTCTCTGTTGCACTTGTCGTAAGCTTATGCTCCCCAGGAGTTACCTGGCACCTTGCCCTGTGGAGCCCGGACTTTCCTCCCCTTTTGTATAGTCTATTCTTTAGAATAAAAACTATAAAAGCGGCGACTATCTAGTCAACTCCGCATATATAATAATCTCTTATAATTTACTTGTCACCTATATTTTTAAGAGCATGTTTATATATAATGTTCTTTTGAACACCAGAAATTTTAGAAGCTAAAACTACTGCCTTCGAAACAGGAAGTTCTTTTTTGAGTAAAGTAAAGGTGCGGAATGCTTCAACTAGTATGGTACTATTAGTAGTTTTATGGCCCTCAATAATCAACACAATTTCACCACGACATCGCATATGATCTTCCAAAACCCAATCAAGCAATACGCCTACAGGTGCACCATGAATATTTTCCCATATTTTAGTCATTTCACGCGCTAAAACTACATAACGTTCATACCCCATAACCTCAACTATATCCCGTAAAGAATCAATCAGACGATGGGTCGATTCATAAAAAATGATTGTCCGTGATTCTTCAAGCAAGGAGAGCAACTTATTTTTACGTGATTTAGTTTTTGATGGTAAAAAACCTTCATAACAAAAACGATCTGAGGCAATACCTGAAGCAGAGAGAGCAGTAATAGCCGCACAAGCACCGGGCAAAGGAATAACTCGGATGCCTAATACACAACAGCGACGCACTAAGTTATACCCGGGATCATTAATTAGAGGCGTACCAGCATCAGAAACTAGTGCAATACTATGACCATGTTGCAATTTTTTAATTAATTGATCTATTTTCTGTTTTTCGTTATGATCATGCAGAGAGAAAAGGCTGGCCTCAATAGCAAAGTGCTTTAACAATATACCTGTGCGCCTAGTATCTTCAGATGCTATTAGATGAACAGTTTTTAAAGTATCCAAAGCTCGTTGAGTAATATCTCCATAATTTCCAATCGGTGTTGGAACTACATAGAGGATTGCAGTAGATATTACATAGTTATTATACTGATTCATTAAATTTATCAAGATAGTAATCTTGATCCCTTATACTAAGGAGAAATACGTATATGATTCTTGTTTACTGCTAAGTACACGAGTATATTATTTAGTAATACCATATAATTCTTGTAATTATAGTTCATAGTATTTTAAGGAAATATTCCTAACATTTTTGAAGAAAAATAAGATTAATATTAGTAATAATTATACGAGAATTCAGAGAGTTTGAGATGTTATTTACTATAATTTTAGTAATCGAACTAAACAAATGTTCTTAAGAGCAAATAAAAAATTAAAAAAGAGATAGAATTGATCAAGTATTAAAGTATTTGATAATTAGTTGAACGTTGTTATAAAATATTATTTACTGCTATAAGTTACTTGTTTTTATTACCAATACCCTATCTGTAGATAGGGTATTCTGCAGTTCTTCAGTAAGCAAAGACTATCAGATAGATTTTTTTATTTAATAAATTTTAATGTAATTTACTATCTTTTATGTATTAATGAGTTTTTGAGGAGATATTTTCATCCTTCAGTAATTACTGTTGCACATGCATAACGGCGCTCATCTGCTAAAGAGACATGGATAGAAATAATTCCTGCTTTCTGTGCAAACACAGCTGCACGATCGTGTAAATATAGAACTGGCTTGCCGAGCTTATCACTATATAATTCAAACTGAGAAAAATATAAACCATTACGAATTCCTGTACCAAACGCTTTTACTAATGCTTCTTTTGCCGCAAATCGTTTGGCGAGATAACGGACTTTATCATGATTTGCGAAATAGCGCTCTAATTCAGCAGGTGCTAACAAGCGCCTAGCTATTTGATCACCTCTGCGTAATACCATGTCTTTAATACGAGATATTTCAACTATATCAATACCTAGACCCAAAATAGTCATGATCGATGCACTTCCGATGTCACGTTTCTTTAACTAATATTTGCAGAAGGATCTTGAATATAAAATTCTGATACTTCCTAAATAGCTGTAAATCCTTACATAAGACTCGATAATTTGCTTGATATTATGGATATGTGATAAAAAGATTGTTACTCAATTTTATATTTTTCGATTCAAAAAAGCATAAATGCTTTCAAGGTATCATATCTAAATTTTAGATTGTTTTAGACTCATTGTAAACAGTCATACTAATTCCGAAATAATCACCTATCCAAGACTCACTGATATTTATATCAGATAGATATCCATTGAAATAATTTTGATAAATTATATCTTTAGTACACTACTTACTAGCCAATATTAGTCATCCAGCAATTTCAAAACTGTTTAGTTTAAAAAATACATATTTGTGATATCATACAATATTAGTCATAATAACTTATATTGATTACATCAATGAGTTAATGTATTAATTATTTAAATAATCTAAGAAGTGCCAGTTATTTTCAAAGAATTATCAATAAATTCTTTATCTATTAAGATCAGATCAAAATTATCAATATAATAATATAGTGATTATTCTTAAGTAAGAAATAGTAGAGTATTTCATTTACAAACCTATTCTATGATAGAAATATTACAGGAAGAATCAGAAAATGAACTTGGTATATATAATAATTAATATTAACATATATTAATAAATAAATGATAATAATTTATATTTAAAATAAATTTAATATTTTCTTTATAAAAAATGATACATACAATGTAACATTCATAAGATAAATTATATTAATATCATATTTTAATACAATTATTTAATAATGTAAAATTAATTTTTATTAAAATATATAGTATATTACATGATGTTTTTATTCTTAAGATTTATTATAATATTGTATTTTACATACACACTCTAGCATAATTATTTTTCTAAATCTCTAGAAAGCCATGAATATCTTGTATGCAGTGTATAAAATAAATGTATCTTTATACCTCATGTAGGATATAATTTATTGATTATCATTTAATCAAAATATTTAAATATGTATACAGTATAGAAGATAAGAAAAACAAAACACACATATAAAATATTAGTATTGTTGATAATAATTAATAACTATAGGTAAGATAATACAAACAAGATCAACATCTTATATTTACTTGAGCAATATTCTATAATACTTCCTAACAAATCAGAAGTTATAGTTAAGACGATAATAAATTAAAGAGTAATGTAACTTATTATGATTAAGAAAATAGATCTTAAAATTTTAGATTCGCGTATAGGGAATAATTTTTCACTCCCAACGTATGCAACTAGTGGATCAGCAGGTCTAGATTTATATGCTTGTTTAGATAAAAAAATTACTTTATCTTCTAATTCAACGACTTTAATACCCTTAGGTTTAGCGCTACACATCAAAGACCCTGGTCTAGCTGCAATAATCCTACCCCGTTCTGGTTTGGGCCATAATCACGGAATAGTATTAGGTAATTTAGTTGGTTTAGTAGACTCTGATTATCAGGGGCAATTAATGGTCTCCATCTGGAACCGAGGGAAAAGTATATTCATCATTGAACCAGGAGAACGCATTGCTCAGATGATTTTGATTCCTGTTATAACAGCAGAATTTAATCTAGTGCAAGATTTCGAAAAAAGTGATAGAGGTTCTGGTGGTTTTGGTCATTCGGGACGAATGCATACTTATTCATAATTTTTAACAGAGTTTAAATGGACGTGGTTTATAAATAATTAGTAGAAAAATTATCTATTTTATTAGAACATACAAGACGCAATAGTATAATAAAATATGAAAAGTCCATATGACGAGCAAAATAATTACTATTATATGTAACCCTTATCAAGATCACAAGAGTATAGAATGACTAAACTAACATTAATAACACATAATCTAGATGAATTTTAAAATTTCCCTAGTAACCTTAATTTGCCAAACATTAGAAATGTTATCCATATCACGTTGACCGATTATAACAAAATATTATTATATTACCATCAGTCTGGACCCTGCAGATATTTCCTGCCAAATATTTAGACATAGCAACTGATGATAATCGATTTGTTATTTCATAGAAAGCGCGATAAAGAGTAGAAGTCTTTAAAACTACTTGCACTAGAGAATAATACTCTTGCATAACCATTTATAATAAGATCTGTATTCAGATTATCTTAATGACTACTCATAACTATAAAATATAGACATCTTTTAAATAAACTGTTGCCTGTTAGAAACAAAGTTTTCAAAGAAAAGCAATGCACTAATATTATTTAATAAGTACTATTTAGAATGAATAAAATATTTTTTTACTAAAAAGTAGCCGCTATAAGTAATAGATGGAAATATTATATAGAACAATGAATTATCAATGCAAAACAACATTATAAATAGAATAATTCTGTCAAATAGATTACAGATCAGAACTATCCTAAAAAAGGATTATTTGATATCTCTTAGATAAAAGTAATTTATGTTAATACTAGAGCATCATAAGCACTTATTAAAAAAGAAAACGGTATTTCCATAATTAACATCAATATATTTTATACAATTCCTTAAGAGTAAGGATAAGTTCACATCAACTATAAGTTATCAGTCTCACGATATCGAACTTTTACCCAGAGTTTCAGATAAACTTTGGTCTTAAGCATAATTTCCATATCTTTGCGGGCTTCACTTCCAATCTTTTTAATCTTAGAACCTTGATTACCAATAATAATTTTCTTCTGTCCTGCGCGTTCTACTAAGATAAGTGCGTGAATATCATGTATGCCACGAGCGTTATAACTAAATAGTTCAATCTTGACTTTAAAAGAATAAGGTAATTCTTCTCCTAAAAAACGCATTAATTTTTCACGAATAATCTCAGAAGCTATAAAGATATTTGAATGATCTGTAATATGCTCTTCCGAAAAGAAATGCATTGACTCTGGAATTTTTTGAGAAACTATATTGGAAATAATATCAACGTTTGTGCCTATTTTAGCGGATATTGGTACAACTTCTATAAAATTCATCTGCTTACTAAGGAGCTGAATATGAGGAAGAAGAACTTCTTTATTCTTTATATTATCTATTTTGTTGATAGCTAAAATTACTGGCATTTTGACATCACGTAGCTTATTTAATATAATCTTATCTTCTTTTGTCCAGTTAGTACCTGCAAGAGTAAAAATAATTAATGATACGTTTTGTATGTCAATACCTGAATAAAGATGTATTAAACTATCGATGGGATAGTTTTTATCTGTGTGCAGTCCTGGGGTATCAACATATATAGCTTGGTATAATCCTTCTGTTCGAATACCCATAATGTTCTGACGGGTTGTTTGTGGTTTACGTGAAGTAATAGAGATCTTGTGACCTAATAATTGATTTAACAGCGTTGATTTTCCAACATTAGCATGACCAACTATCGGAATTAACCCACAAAAACTTTTTTTTTTCATTTAACAACCAATTCTTTTAGGGCGTGTTCAGCAGCAGTTTGCTCAGCTTTTCGACGACTTGCTCCTGTGCCAACTGCGGGTTTACTAAGACCGCTCACTTGGCAATGAATAGTAAATTGTTGATCATGCGCTTCACCACGAGCATCAACCACCCAATAAAATGGCAAAGGTAGATTACGTCCTTGCAATAATTCTTGCAAACGCGTTTTAGAATCTTTTTGTTTTTCACCAGGTCTGATATTATATATGCGCAAATAATACCATTCTAAAATTAATCGTTCAATAGTATTGATATCGCTATCCAAAAAAATACCGCCAATAAGAGCTTCTATAGTATCTGCTAAAATAGAATCACGCCGGAATCCACCATTTTTTAGCTCACCTGGCCCAAGGAGTAGACATTCTCCCAGGTTAAATTCACGTGCTATTTCCGCTAGAGTATCTCTGCGAACCAACGCGGCGCGCATGCGGCTCATATCGCCTTCATCAACACATGGAAAACGATTGTATAGTGCGTTAGCAATCACAAAACTCAAAATAGAGTCTCCTAAGAACTCAAGACGTTCATTCTGTTTGCTACTAGCACTACGATGAGTTAATGCTTGTAATAACAATGAGTATTTTTGAAAAGTATAACCCATTTTTTTTTGCAGCTGGCGAGTTATAATAAGATTCATGAGATACCAATAGATCTATAATAAATAGAACCCAAAGAATGCGAAATATTATGGCTTATCTTAGATATAATCTATTCTATAACAACTCAAAAATATAGTTCTGTGATAATACAATACTTATATACATAACCTTGTTCTAGAAAAACAATATACAATTAATTGTAGGAAAGATTGAAGTATTCATAATAAGTAACTGCATCAATGTGATGCACGCATAGCCTGACTAGCAATCATTATATCCCCGTGATAAATGCTGTGGATATAAATTATGGGCAGACGTTTTCTCTAGATAATGTTATTTTTATTTAACAATTTTCTTATATAACTATAAGTTAATAACTTTCTCTTATATATCAAACAGATAGTTAATATAGGGAACTTACGTCGAAAGAGATAGATCGATAACATTCATCTCTTATAATATGTATTATATATACCGTAGACTCTTTGTTTCATAAAAATTATTTGTTATATCATTACAATATACTTTATTATCCGAGTTATTTTATGTATTAATTTTTATCTATCAGACCAATGTTGGGTATTTTAAGAATATAATGGCTGCTACTTCTTGATTCGTTTAGAGAACTTTATCATAGAACTACATGATTAAGTATTGGTATTTAAAATATAAGATCATATTAGTAGCATTACAGAAACATCAAAAAAACAATCATTAATTTATCCTTTTTGCTTTATTAATATCAAGATTATGATCTATAGTAGTCAACACTCATGCTCTTCAATCGTAACGGATGTTTGCATAAAATAATTTAAAGTAATTTAGTGCCTTAACTAAGTAGTTATGTTCTGATATCATCTTTATCATGAAATTAAAAATTTTAAAAACCACTACTAAACAAGATATTAATGATAAATAATTAGATAGATAAAGCATCATGCCATAATTTAATTTCCATAAATCAGGGGTTTCTTATCAGTAGTAGTAGATAATAATATTTTATTTACTCTGAAATTAATAGCATATATTTTAATATAATATATCCTCATATATTACTTAGATTATCCTAGTATAATGATAGAAAAATAATGTTACATTGCAATATTTATAAGGTATCCATGAGTGTAAATAGTTTTACATTAATGTATCTTTTGTTGACAAAGGCAGGAATTCCTATAAACAGAAATGCACAATTACTCAATTGAACCAATGCGGTTCAGGCGTAATTTTGTAGGCCATTGACCTTCTTGCTTTTCAAAACTCATCCAAATTGCAGTGGCTCTGCCCACTAAATTACGCTCTGGTACAAACCCCCAGTAACGACTATCAGAACTGTTATCACGGTTATCGCCCATCATGAAATAACATCCTTTAGGCACGATCCATACTCCATATGGCTGACCTGGCTGACGATAATAGTTTCGGGTAACATCTTGAACATCCGGCATAGTGAGGATACGGTGAACAACAGTGCCTAGAATTTCTTGACGCTCATTCATGCGGTACCCATCTTTTACTTTTCGGTCTACGGATCTATGTAATAAAACACTTCTATTTATTCCGTTATTATGCTCAAAAGCCTGAATCCATTCGCTAGGTTCATTTTTAGTATAATTAATAGGCAATATTTGATTGCAGCTTTCACTACTTTTAATAGCAGAAGAAACAGTTAATTCTTTACTATAAGGATTATACGTCACTTTATCACCAGGTAATCCAATGACGCGCTTAATATAATCTAGACTAGGATCAAGAGGATATTTAAATACTACTAGGTCCCCATGTTTCGGATGACCGGTTGGAATAAGAGTTTGTTGTGTCAGGGGTTCTTTAAGACCATAAGCAAATTTCTCCACTAAAATAAAATCACCGATAAATAAAGTTGGCATTACAGAGCCAGATGGAATCTGAAATGGTTCATAAATAAATGAACGAATTATCAGGACCAGAGCCAATACAGGAAATATTGTAATCAATGATTCATACCAACTAAATATCGATGATTTTAGACTCTGTTTTTCCAAAACTTTAGATGTTTGTATGAGTAGACCACCGCTCTTTAGTCTACGTGAAAAATTAATTTTAAAGAGATTGATACACCATAGAATACCCGTGACCAATGTTGCAATCACTAAAATCAAAGCAAACATGTTAGCCATGTAATCATTCCTTTAATATCTACTTGTCATACTAGAAAACAACAAAACCCAAATAATATAAATATCCTAACTAAAGATTAGTTGCATGGATGCAATTTAACTTTTTCCAATATGCAGAATAGCCAAAAATACTTGCTTTGGGAGCTCTACATTACCTACATACTTCATACGTTTTTTACCATCTTTTTGTTTCTGCAATAATTTCTTCTTACGGCTAACATCACCTCCATAGCATTTAGCAATAACATTTTTACGCAGCTGCTTTACTGTTGAACGTGCAATAATTTGATTACAAATAGCAGCCTGAATAGCTATATTAAATTGCTGCCGTGGTATAAGTTTTTGTATCTGCTCAACTAGCTCTCGACCACGAGAATATGCATTATCTCGATGAGTTAAAAGAGCCAGGGCATCAACACGTTGATTATTAATCAAGACTTCTACACACACCATATCAGATTGTTGAAAACGCTTAAAGCTGTAGTCCAATGATGCATAACCACGAGAATTTGATTTTACACGATCAAATAAGTCTAAAACTACCTCGGACATCGGAATATCATAAGTCAGCGAAACTTGATTTTCATGGTAAATAATATTGATTTGGACACCGCGCTTCTCTATACAAACCGTCATTATGTTGCCTAAATATTCTTGAGGCAAGAGAATATGACATTCAGCAATTGGTTCACGCAATTCTTTTATACTATTGATATCCGGTAATTTAGATGGGTTATCCACAAAGATCACAGTACCATTATTCATTTCAATTTGGTACATAACAGTGGGGGCTGTAGTGATTAGATTTAAATCATATTCACGCTCTAAACGTTCCTGAATAATCTCCATATGCAATAATCCCAGAAAACCACAGCGGAATCCAAATCCTAGTACAGCTGATGTTTCTGGTTCATAGAATAGAGAGGAATCATTTAGGCTGAGCTTATCTAATGCATTACGGAAGGATTCGTGATCATCAGAACTAACTGGGAACATACCGGCATAAACCTGAGGCTTAACTTTTTTCAAACCAGTAAGAGGATTATCTGCTTGTTTAAGAATAGAAGTTAAGGTATCCCCAACTGGAGCGCCATGGATATCTTTAATACCACAAACTAACCAACCAACTTCACCGCACTTCAATGCATCACGATAAAACTGTTTAGGAGTAAAAATACCAAGTCTATCAGCATTATAGACTTGTCCAGTGCTCATTACTTTGACTTTTTCACCTTTGCGCAGTTCACCATTTTTAATTCGAACAAGAGAGACAACTCCTAAATAGTTATCAAACCATGAGTCTATGATCAGTGCCTGTAACGGTCCTTCGGGATCACCATATGGATGAGGGATATCACGAACTAAACGCTCAAGAACTTCAGTTATACCAACACCTGTTTTTGCTGAGCAAAGCACGGCGTCTATTGCATTTATACCAACTATATCTTCTATTTCCTGAGCCGAGCGCTTGGGATCAGAAGATGGTAAATCAATCTTGTTGAGAACCGGGATAACTTTTAAATTCATTTCAGTTGCGAGATAACAATTTGCCACAGTTTGAGCTTCCACGCCTTGACTGGAGTCAACTACTAGCAATGCCCCTTCACAAGCTGCTAATGAACGAGAAACTTCATAAGAAAAGTCAACATGTCCCGGAGTGTCAATAAAGTTAAGATGATAGGTTTCACCATTGTGAGCTCTGTAGTTGAGCATTACACTCTGCGCTTTAATAGTAATTCCCCGCTCACGCTCTAAATCCATAGAATCTAGAACTTGCGATTCCATTTCACGGTCCGTAAGACCACCGCAAATCTGAATAATACGGTCAGATAGTGTTGACTTACCATGATCGATATGTGCAATAATAGAAAAATTTCTTATATGATTCATTATTAATGATATTACCTGATGATTTCTATATTACTTAACATAAAACACACTAGTATATTTCAAGCAATTTTTTAATTTTAATACTATTTCAAAAATGTATGGATTTAAAAATTTTAAAATTTAATATTAATGATATGTCCTGATCCACGCAGGAAGACATAATAATATAAATAGTAGATAAAACTTGCGAATATCTAAGTGTCATGATTTGAAATAAGAAAATATATGCAACTATAGATTCCCGATCTATATTCCTATATACTTTTCTTATATTTATTTCATAAAATATATAATATTATCTATAAATTATCAGCAATTCTCTTCATGAAATAATAAATTATATTATAAGATACATGTTAATATCATATAATTAAAAATGTTTTATTCTCTAATTTATGTCAAGAAGATTTTATCAATATCTCGCACTAAGCGTATTTTATAGATGGCAATATTTTAAATATCATAGATAGAAAGATATAAAAGAAGTTTTCTGGGTAAAATGCGCTAAATATTTTGTAATCAAGAACGCAAAATTTTTTGGACGTCTGGTAATTACAGATTTTATATGAAAACATCACATTATAATTGAATTATCTAAGCATCGGGATGCTAGTGTACTCTGTCTCGTACTCCTCAATTAAGCACCCTGCAAACTTAGATTAATTCGCTATAATTCTAGGCTTTATGAGTCACTTAAGAAGTCCACAGATCTATAGTTTTGTCTCAAAGTCTTCTAGACTTCCTTAAGAAAATTATACTCTGAATAAATGCTCAATATTTAATTTTTGCATTATTATATCGGATGACGTACAGCGAGTTGTGTAACATTTTTGCTCCACAAAAATAAATCCGGGATCAGATTGCATCACTAAATTAGGAAGGTTCTTGATGATTATAGCATTAATTATTGTAATATTAAATATAACAAAAAGATATTTATTGATTAGAACACTAATGTGAAACTATCAGCCTAGATTTAACCCTCTCTTCTTGACGATCTTAAACAAACAAAATATAAATTAATTCCAACTATTTTATTTAACGTACTTTAAAAATTTAAGAAAAACCTAATCTCTCTCACAAGAGATAAGCATTGAGCTAGTAATAAAAATTCATATGCGTAAATTATTAGTAATATAATAAGATATAAGATATAAGATATATAAATAATTATATCATATTATGTTATGATGGCTTCAATAAATTCATGATGCTTTTTAAATATCTATTTATTATCAAAATACTATAATAATCTATGTTAAAAAATATAGAGCAAAATCCATAACTGATATTACAGAGAGAACGAGCAGCATTCTCATAATAATTATTATATGTCCATAGTTTAATAATATGATTAATATCAATCGTAAGGCAGTAATATTAAATGTACATCTAGAAGATTCACAGTAAGCATACATAACACGTGGTGACATTTATCAATAAAATTAATGAGAGATGATAACATATAGATAGGATAATGATATCTATAGCCACAATTCAGCACGGTAATTATATTATTGATATTCTTCCTATGGGAATCCCTATACATCGGAGATGTTAGAAGTATAATATCTTTAATAGAGATGATCGTATTCTACGAATAGTAATGCTGAGATATAGATACATTTACAAACATCATAACTACTAAACATTATGATAACACAATCGATAAAATAAGAAGATGGTCTAATCAAAACAATAAGAGCATGTTTATGCTAAACATATTAATAAAATAAAGAAAAACGCTAAGTATTTTATTAACTTGTCATCAATATCGAAGCTATTATTGAATAACTTGTCTGGTTAATGTCTATTGCATCACTCATTTAAATAATTTGCTGTTAATATAAAAAAATGCTTTCGAAATTCTATATGTTCCTTCATGATATTTTATCAAATATCAATCTAATAATCAGTATACTTTGATATACTTACTAAATAGTAATAAAGATATTTTTTGTAAAAAATCTTGAAATAAAATATAGAGCTAATTCATTAAAAATATATATAGACAACTCACTCTTATTATTCTTTCTAATATAAAAACTGTATGTTCTAAATACAGAAGATGCATAAGTATAGATATAAAATCTATGCATATTGTGACAGATTATTATGCAATGATCATGAATATTTTTGCTACATAGTATATTCTAAAGAAATATCAGAATTAATCTTTTATTAAATTTATTTTTTAGTGCTCACGAATCAACCTGTATTAAAAGAAGGGTAAACAGGTGTTAATACTTACATATTATTATAATTATTCATTATATTTAACTGTATACCAAAATTATATTAGATTGCCATTGTTCTAGCTATAATAGTACTAATTAAAAGCGTACATAATATAATAAATCTTAAATATAACAACAGTGTATAGTGACTAATTTAAGACAATATCAGACCCCCTATAAATAAAACATCCCCTCGTGATGAGAAAGTTGCATGCAGTTTCAGGATAAGCATTTATAATTTATATATATTAATCTATAAACATCTATATAGAAGAGATAGTAATCACTCCTGTTTACAGCATCCTAGTTTGCTAAGAATTGCTTAAGTATATTTTACAAATTTTTAAAGATCTCATCAAGATCAAAAATATAACTTCTATAACACAAAGAAATAAAATCTAAAAAGAGTGGAAAACTATTAAAAATAAGATATCTATCTTTAATCAAAGATAATAAATATAAACTGTAAAATTATACTATAAGGTCTCGATTCTTAGCCCTATGATACTAACCGAAAACAACTAATAAAACGCTCACAAAACAAACATGTAACATATTTAAAAAAAATAAGGGATAGAGTGACTAGAGCTAATGTGAGAGCATCATAAATCATCTAATAAGACAATTCAAATCTATCTGACAAAATCTTATTTACATTACTTAAATGATGGAGCTATAAGTTTAAAAATAATTACCCTGGGATATTACTTAAAAATATTGAGTAATAAATATTATTTTGAATAAAGTATTTATTTAACTATATGATAAAATTGATAATCATGCATACTTATTACATTTAAAATTGACTTTGTATGCTGATATATTTATTTCTTAGTAAGATACGACAAGTAAAAAAATAGCAAATTAATTTTAAGAATATTCACAATACATGTGTGAAATTAATATTTTCCGTTATTATAGAAATAATGCTATTATTAATTATAACTTTAGTAGATCAGTTGTATTTATTTAGTAAATTTAAAAATAAAAACTTATTGATAGATCAGCCAGATAATAGAATAACAATTCTAAACACTTTAAATCAACCCATTATTCACTTGTATATTATAAATCAAATATTACAAACAATTCTCCTATAAAATATCATTGTAGATATACTATAAAATATTTTTTTGTTTGATATAGATAATAATACGTAGATATATGCAATATAATATTCCATAAATTTATAGCCATATATTGCACAACAATGCATAAAAATATATTTTGCATTGAATTATTATCAACAATGAAAAATAAGGAAAAAGATGTTAAAGAACAAAATGAATATTGCCAATTACGATCTAGAACTTTGGAAAGCTATGAGCAAAGAAGTATTGCGTCAGGAAGAGCATATAGAACTTATTGCCTCAGAGAATTATACTAGCCGACGCGTTCTGCAAGCCCAAGGATCTCAGCTAACTAACAAGTATGCTGAAGGTTATCCAGGAAAACGCTTTTATGGAGGTTGCCAATATGTTGACTTAGTAGAACAATTAGCGATCGATCGCGCCAAAAAATTATTTGGCGCTGATTACGCTAACGTACAGCCACACTCCGGTTCTCAAGCCAACTTTGCAGTTTATACTGCACTACTGCAGCCTGGGGATACAATTTTGGGTATGCATTTAGAGCATGGAGGGCATTTAACACATGGTTCTCCAATAAACTTTTCTGGTAAATTCTATAATTTTATTCCCTATGGTGTTAACGCAAGCGGTCAGATTGACTATGACGATATCGCGAAAAAAGCAGAAAAATATAAAAATAAAATGATTGTTGGTGGTTTTTCTTCATATTCAGGAATTGTTGACTGGGCTAAAATGCGTGAAATTGCAGACCACGTAGGAGCTTATCTATTTGTTGATATGGCCCATATTGCCGGCATGGTAGCTGCTAATGTCTATCCAAACCCAGTACTATATGCTCACGTAGTGACAAGCACAACACACAAAACCTTGGCTGGTCCTCGCGGAGGATTAATTCTCGCTAAAGGTGGTAGCGAAGAGATGTATAAAAAATTAAACTCAGCAGTATTCCCAGGAACTCAAGGAGGACCCCTAATGCATGTCATTGCAGGGAAAGCTGTAGCATTCAAAGAAGCAATGGAACCCGAGTTCAAAGAATATCAACAACTAATTATCAAAAATGCTAAAGAAATGGTTAAGGTTTTCATAAACCGTGACTATAAAGTGGTTTCTGGAGGTACTGAAAATCATATGTTTTTAGTAGATCTGGCTCATAAAGATATCACAGGTCAAGATGCGGAGATAGCACTAGGTCATGCAAATATCACATTAAATAAAAATAGTATTCCAAACGATCCTAGAAATCCATTAATAACCTCAGGAGTGCGTATTGGGACTCCTGCAATTACTAGACGTGGTTTTAAAGAAGATGATGCACATGTACTGGCTAGCTGGATATGTGATATAATAGACAACATAAACGATCAGGTTACTATTAAAAAAATCAAACAAAAAGTTTTAAACATCTGTGCTCGCTTACCAGTCTATCAATGATAGATAACATATAATATTTATTTTTACTACTCAATAATGCTGTGATAATACACGGTAAAAAGTTACCTATTGCTCAAGAATAGCTAATTTTTAATCTAAAATTGTAATGAACTTTTTAGAAATAAATTGATTAACCTAATATGTTGTTAAATATTCGATCGAATATATGTTAAGAACAATTTGTGATAGGTAATCACTCATATTTAATATTTAATTAACTTCTGCTAATATATATAAATTTCTAAAAATATTTTATTAATCATTATTAGATTTAATCAGTTACCCTATTACAGAATAACCAACATGATAAGACGACCTTCTGTAACAAAAATATATCTTTTTATCTTGTGCTCTTATTTATTATACATGCCAATAAGCTATGCAAAATATAAAGAAGTAATTAAATTATAAACCATGAAGGAAATGAATCATAATGTATGCATCTATGATGACAGTTGAATCTTATTATCTATTTAATAGATAGATGTTAGACTTAACTGAAGATAACTCTATATGCAGGGTGATATAATATATTATAAGCAATATTAATTTCCTATCATTTATTTTATTATGGCAGTAGTATTTTCAATCAAGTAAATATAGCATAACTTATTACTCTATATACCAGTTATTCAGAATAAAAATTATGAACTTTCTTAAAAGATTATTATCAAATTTATTAAAGTTGATATTAATTTAATTAATAGAGTGATTTCATCACGTTACGTAACGTGTATTTTATATACAATTACATCCACAGAAAAACTCTTGAGTACTTAGGAGATACAAATTTAATAAATACATGTAATTTTTTGATAAAAATTAATATTTTTATTTTCTGGTGCAAGGATAAATTAGGATCTAATATTAAAGATATAATTTTTTTAACAAGATCTTCCCGTAAGTGATCCGTTGATTATACCATTGAAATAAATAAAATTCTTTTATATATGTTGATTATCAGATGGTTCTTGAGTCTGTATAGGTTCTAAAAATGAGCTCATATTTCAAAAAATACATAATATTTCTATTATTACTCAAACTGTTAACAGGATGTGCATTACAAAAAACACGTCAAGGAAAACAGTTTATAGATGGAAAAATTAAAAATCCTTTAAAACTTGTTAGTAAACCTAATATAAAAGGAAAATTAGTCAATCAAAAAGATTTTTCTGACCAAATTATCGAAATAAAACGTGCTGCGCCTTTGCTTTATAAGAAAAATTACAAAGTTTTTAAAGCGGTTAATAAATGGCTCAAAGATGGAGCACATATAGTTGATATTCCCTATTTCGGATTTAAAATATACCAAATGGCTGGTACCGATAATTTTGGTAACGTACAATTTACAAGCTACTATACACCAGTCACACATGCTCGTTACACTCGTCAAGGAAAGTTTCAATATCCATTTTATCGTATGCCTTATCATAAAAGTCAAAAACATCACTTGCCAAATCGTGCTGAAATATATGCAGGTATATTAGAGAATCATAACCTAGTGCTTGGCTATAGCAACTCGCTATTAGATAATTTTATTATGGAAATACAAGGAAGTGGATATGTGGATTACGGAGATGGTCGCCCATTGACTTTTTTGAGGTATGCTGGGGAAAATGGTTACGCTTATCGCAGTATTGGTAAAATCATGACGGACCTTGGTTACATCTTACCTGAGCGAATATCGATGAAGACCATTCGCAAATGGGCTGACCGACATAATGCAGATGAAGTGCGTGCATTACTAGAACATAACCCTTCTTTTATATTCTTTAATCCCCAAATGTATCCTGTAGTAAAAGGTGCAAGCGGTGTACCTTTGATAGCTAACTCCGCTCTAGCTTGTGACCGTTCTCTAATCCCAGAAGGATCTACTTTGCTAGTGGAATTGCCTTTATTGAATGATCGAGGAAATTTTATGAACCATTATGAAATTCGCCTCATGGCAGCTCTAGATGTAGGTGGCGCTATCAAAGGACAACACTGCGATATCTATCAAGGAATTGGGGGTAAAGCTGGGCAAAAAGCTGGTTTCTATAACCACTACGGTCGTGTCTGGCTTTTAAAAATGCCTGAGAAGACTATCTGTAAACTTATAACCGGATCTCCTAAAAAAAATTAATATAGAAATATTTAGTTATGATCTCTTATAGATATTTTAATCATTTTTGCAGCCAGTTTATAATTTAATCTAGAGTATTAAGCAATTAATATTGCTAATATATTTGCGTGATCTATCATAGATAGATCAACAAAACTTATAAGCATATGAGATCAAGAAGTATGTAGTGTGAACTGCTGTCATATTAAAGAAATTTATTCAAAGAGATCTAAATTAACTACTTTATGACTTTAAATAAAAGAAATAGATTATTAAAAATTTTTTACCCATTTTATTGATAATAAAAATACAGTATTCACCAATGAATACACTCTTGATTAAGATAATTTATCTTCTAAAAAGTTATTCTAGTAGAAAAACTTTTTAGAAGAAATATCAATAAAAACTATCATATTTATGCAATATCCAGCTCATTCATATAATATTTGGAGTCATGTCTAAGAAAACATATAAATTTTATTACATGAATAACTGATCTAATTTTACTGGTAAAAGATATTATCTGTGATGGCATTCAAAATATTAAAAAATGATAACGCATGCAATATAAAATAGCAGAGAAATATTGCTATAATTTACAGATGTAAATGATATAATTAAAATCAATTACTTATATTTATATAGATATTAAAAATATAAAAATATCGAATATTATTTAGTAAGATAAAGTTTATAGGAAAACTAAGCAAAATTTAAAGCAGAAGCAACTACAATTAATTTATGTTAATTCATCTAATGATAAACAAAATTTAGATAAAATAATACATGAAATATAATATAATCTTATTATCAACTAATACTAAATTATGCTAAAATATAATAAATGCTCTTCTTGCTGTTTTAACAATTAGAAGAGATATATTATTTATATGTTTAATATATAATTTATCAAAATGATATATATAATATTTTGATAAGTGCAGCATTATTAGTAAAGTTATTAACATATCTCAACACTATTGAATAGTGTTCTAGAGAAATAATAGAAACATTTGTAGATCTAATAATATCAGCATATTTATATACTTTTATAAAAATGAAATCATACCTTATCGCTTTATAAGGTCCACACAACTCTGAAAATTACATAAAGTAATTTTTCTGTATTTAGGCTATATTATAATATTAAGAACTATTACTGTCTGAAGAGCTTCCTCGATGCAGGAAGATCTTCAGACAGTAATAGAATGTCGATATCTCTCAAGGTTGAATAATTATGACAAGATATGCTCCAACTATTATGCGGTTATATGTTTTTTCTTCTAACGTAATACAGGAATATAAAAAGTGATACGACTACTGATGAACATGATTATAAAATTCTCCTGATGATAAGGTCAATACGAATTCTGCTTACTCTTTTTATTAATTTACGTACTTTTTTAGGATACTGATAAATAGTATCAATATCATAATAGCTTCTTATAATATCTGTGTTAGTCTGAATATATCCCCTTTCTTTCTGAAACTGATTATCCAACTGATGTTTAGGATCGTGGATAAGAACTGCATTTTCTAAATCAAGAAGCCATGCGCGCGGGTTTAGGTTACTACCTGTAATCAACTGCCATTCATGATCAACCCATATACCTTTAACATGAAAGGTATGCTGATCGCATTTCCAAATGCGCACAATAAGTTGCCCGTTATCTATAAAGCGTTGTAGGCGCATAATAAAATGGCGCAAGTTCATTTCGTAAAAATATGGAAGTGTGCCAATAATATTAAATGGTTCACTCTCCGGAATATAAAAATCATTTGCCTTCTTATCCCCTACAATAATTTCGACCTGCTTGTTTTGTCTCAATAAAAAAATAATATTACGCACTAAAAGTGATGGCATATTAAAATAAGGAGTACATAACGTAACTTTATCTACTGCGCTACGCATTAAATTGTGAATGGTTTTATTTAGTAAGCTGTGTCTACCTAGCCCAGTAATAGGTGTTAACGCTAACTCATTATTACTTGCTAAAGATGGAACAGTGTATGCGCAAGAGCGCAAGATATGCCTAAATTGGCGTATTTTATGGCGTATTTTAGAGCTTTTAGGACGATCTTTGCGATCTAGTCGATGGACAGCAGGATTAGTGAGTAGCTTATCTTCAATATAAATAGACATGGAATTTGCTAAAAAAGCATTCTCTATAAAATGATAGCGATCATATCGATACTGTGTATGGCGATGCAAATAAACATCATTCAGACTAGCGCCACTATAAATAACACTATTATCAACAATGAATCCTTTGACATGAAAAACACCCAGAGCTTCACGAGTATTAACTGGAATTCCATAGATAGGCACTGAAATGTTGGGATATTGTTCCGCTATAAAACAATACCAATCAGAATTAGTTTTGCTACATCCAGCTCCAATGCGGCCACGTTGTGCGCGATGCCAATCCACAAGAACGGATATCTTTAAATCAGGACACTGTCTCTTTGCAAGATATAGTGCATTAAGAATATCTCGCCCGCCATCATCATTTTCTAGAAATAAGGCAGTTATGTAAATACGGCTAGAAGCATGTAGGATGGCATTTATTAAAGCTATACGAAAATCTTCTGGGGAAAATAGGGTATTGAGACCCTCTACTTTCTGAGGAAGTTTTGGCAATTGTTCAAGATACTGTTTATGTTGAATGGTTTTTAATTTATACAAAATCACATTACACTTCTTCTCTGATTATGATTTAGTAAAAATCATATATACATTTATATTAAACCAGAACCTATGCTTGATCTGTTTGTTTATTGATATAGTATCATAAAAAGTTGTATATATTTATAGTATATTATACTTTCTGTTATTTCATTCCGATATAGAGAGTCAAGTATATACTCAGTATATAATAGCAAAGATTAAAAAGAATTACAATAATGACTCAACAGCATTTTATGGTCATACGTAATACCTCATCAATAAAACGGAAATAAATTTTCTAGATGATACTTAATATTATCAAATACAATATATGTAATATTATACTATCTGATAATACTTTTTACTATAAAGTATGGATAGGTATAAGCATTATGCATATAAATATAATATGCAGATACTGCATCATCTATAAACCTCAACTATTTTATTGTTAAATTTTAACGCAATTAACAAAAGGGTTCTATATTTTAGAGAAAATTATAGATATTGATAAATATTAAATATTTCACTTGAGTGATTCCTAGAAGGATGATAAACAGAAAATTATTTTTGTTTAATATAAATATAAGACTGCAAAACATCCGAGAATAAATTGCATGGATAAAAATGCTAATATATTAATGTTATTGCATTGATTATACTAGATTATAGCAAGATCTCATGAGAAAATGATACTTGATTGTATGAAGATATGGTTAAACATTCTTAGTTATATCATGACTTATAACACAGTCTTATAATTTCAATTATATTTATGTTTATAATGTTACTAAAATTTTTTTAGGATAAGCAGGCATATTGCATAATTTATTATTTAATATGCCTCTAATATATCTTTTTATAACCTATGTATTTTAATGTAAAAATTATAATATTTTTTATAACTTGTTAAAATATTATGTATATAATATAAATATAAGATCCAAATATATGGATATATAGTATAATATATTTAGATATGTATATAAAATATAATTATTAAGCAAAAAATCTAAAATTTAGGATTTTATTTCTAATCATAAATAAGGTATTTGACTAAGCAAATAAATTTTGCATTAATCTTCATCATATTTATGTTCAATTAAATATATACATTTTGCTAAATAGCATTACACTAATATAGTAAAGTATATGCTGTTAACATCAGCATTAAATAACGTTTGAGGACATATTTGATTAGACAAATCACAGTTATAAACAAAATAGGTATAATTAATCGCACGGCTAAAAAATTAATTTTTAATACAATAAATTTCACAATATCTAATCCAGCATTTTAGTATGAATACTATAACAACTTTTAGATCTTTATATCATAAAAGATACTTTGTAATTGCTAATAATATATCTTATAAAAAGATCTTTTGCTTGAATATAATTGTATAATTATTCAATTATTTAGATCTATTTTGAGCGAAAGAGAGATAAAAACTGATCAGGTATTTATAAGAATGCAGAAAAAGTTAAAAACTTTAAGTTATAATTATTCAGCAATGATTATAATTAAAATGATTAATAAATTTTATCAATAAAATATAACTAATTTCATACTCATGTGATGAGCGCGTTAAATACGTACCAAATCATTGCCAGAACCAATCCATTTGTAAGTAGTTAAAGCGTCTAATCCCATTGGACCACGGGCATGTAATTTTTGTGTACTCACAGCAATTTCTGCACCAAGACCAAACTGACCTCCATCAGTAAAGCGGGTACTAGCATTCACATAGACAGCAGAAGAATCAACCTCACGGACAAAACGATTAGCGTTTTTAGTGTTCCTTGTTAATATAGCATCAGAATGATGACTACCATAGTGACGAATATGTTTAATAGCATCATCCAGCCCGTCCACAACCATAACATTTAGGTCCAGAGATAGCCATTCTTGATCAAGATCAGCATCTTTGAGAGGGATGTGCACCGCAGGACCTTGACTTAATATTGGCAATGATCGTGGACATCCATGTAAAGAAACTTCCATTTTATGCATACATAAGCTTAATTCTTGCAGGAAATAGTTAGCATCATGCTGATGGACTAATAACGTCTCGACCGTATTACACATACTAGGATGTTGAGCTTTAGCATTGACAATAATCTTAAGAGCCTGCTCGCAATCCATGCCTTCATCAAGATATATGTGACAAACACCGATACCGCCAGTAATAACCGGAATAGTAGATTGTTCGCGACATAATTTATGTAATCCAGCACCACCACGCGGAATCAGTATGTCAATATAACGATCTAATTTAAGTAATGCACCGACAAGATCTCGAGAAGTGCTTGTAATAGCTTGCACAGCGTCTCTTGACAAACCTTCTTTATCCAAGGATTTATGAATAATCTTTATAAGAGCCTTATTTGTGTAATAAGCTTCCTTACCACCACGAAGAATTACTGCATTACCCGTTTTAAAACATAATACCGCAGAATTAATAGTTACATTAGGACGAGATTCATAAATTATGGCTACTACTCCCAACGGTACACAGCGACACTCGAGATGCAACCCACTGTTTAAGATCCTACTATGTATTAATTTACCTACAGGATCCTCTAGCCCGCAAATCTGGCGTACATCGTTAGCAATATTTAATAAACTCTCTGGAGAAAGCGCTAAACGTTTTAGCATATCTTTAGCGATTTTATTTTTAAATGCTTCTTGGATATCTAAATTATTAGCCTCTAGAATTAATCTACTATCTTTGTCAAGATAATGAGCAATCCATGATAATACATTATTTTTGCGTTCTGAGCTAAGAATGGCGAGATCGTAAGAGATATTTGTAGCATTTTGACCTATTTTTTCTAACATATTAGCCTTCCTTTATTATGTCATGACTATCCGCAGTTAAGATACAATTATTATAATGAAAATTTCAAATTAGCTGATTGATTTTAATCATTTAGGCCATCTTGATTATAATATAAACTTCATGCGTTTTTAATAAGCACATTCAGAAACTACCAAAACATAGATGTACATTGCGTAATCATAGAAGTTAATTCTTTATTATATGAGTACAGGAGCACATTGATTTATTTTATTATAATATTGATAACGAAATTTAGAATAACTCTGCTGTAAAGTATAAGAAGCGTAAAAGAGTGTTAACACTTTAAAGTTTTTATATTTTTTTTATCGCATGGAAATAGGTACCAACTGAAACATTGTTAATAACATCTTTTATCACGTCCGGTTTACTACCTGCTGCAATAATGACATCTATACCATTACGACATGCAATATCAGCAGCCTGCAATTTTGTGGTCATACCGCCAGTACCTAATACTGATATAGTATTACCTGCAATGCTACGTAAATTATCATCAATCCTCTTCACTTCTTGTATCAGTTCAGCATTTGTATGCTTTCTTGGATCAGCAGTCAATAAGCCATCCTGATCGGTTAATAACAATAATTTATGAGCCTTTGCTAAAATTGCTACAAACGCAGAAAGATTGTCATTATCACCAACTTTAATTTCAGCAGTAGCAATAGCATCATTTTCATTTATAATAGGAATAATACGATTTTTCATTAATGCATATAGAGTATCATGAGCATTACGAAAGCTCTCACCGTTTTCTAAATCCGCACGAGTTAGCAGCATTTGCCCGATATGGATACCATGAAAAGAAAATAATTCTTTCCATAATTTAATTAAAACAATTTGTCCTACAGAAGCTAACAATTGTTTAGAAGATATTATTTGAGGCAATTTTGGATATCCTAGGTCTTGGCGTCCAGCAGCAATAGCACCGGAACTTACAATAACAATGCGATGTCCAGCCGAGTGCTGTTGAGCAAATTGACTCACTAACTTCACCATATTAGAACGATTAAGACAGCACGATCCTCCGGTTAATACACTGGTACCTAGTTTTACAACTAGGGTTTTGTTACTATTCATCTTTTTGCCGTTTATTGCTATTTATTATTTATTGATTACAAATATCATGATAGAAGTTCAGAATAATAGGATATACACCAAAATTATATTAATCAAAAATAAAAGAGATATTATTTAATTACATAAAGAGAAGATTTTTTTATTCCATATAAAATAGATCATTATAGGTTAGGAAATATCTTAGCACTACATAATTACTCACTGGTATTTTATAATACTTTCACACAAATAGTCAAAAATATCTCTTAAGAGGAGGCTAAAATGGCGGCAACCTATGGCTACAAAAATATTTGTATTACAGAATCATAATCAAATACATAATAGATATAAGCTTCTTTGCTTATATTTTTTATCAATAGATAAAATAGAAAAATTAATATAATCTTTTCTATATTTTATATAGTGCTTTTTAAATTTATTAAAAGCAATGATATTACTATAAATAATTATTATGCTAATCATTATGATTGATATTATTCACTACTTTCTTATATTAAATAAAAGACAGACTACCATGCAGATGGTTATGTTGATCTTATAGAAAATATAAAAAATCATATTATGCTATTAATTTTCCTCTAATAATCTTATTATATAAATATGCAAAATATTGTAATAGATAGAATTTACTATTTTCAAAAATTAGGATAATTATTTTGGTACATAAACTAACAATGAAAAATATTATTTATTTTAAAAATTTTAAAAATAAAATATAAAAAATATTTTTATATAAAATTTTTTATTAACAGTCATAGATAAGGAATCTTTATTTTAAAAATTAATTATAAAATAATACTAATACTAATACTAATACTAATACTAATACTAATACAGTATTAAAATACTTAATAACTTAAATATCATATTATTTTAATCTTAATTACATAATTATAAAATTAGTAAGTAACTTTATGATAACATCATATTTAATATATTTAATATTAAAATAATATGATATTTAAGTTATTATATAATATGGGATATTTATTGAATTAATTTTAATTTCAGTAGTTGAGATAGTTAGATAGCTACAATATAATAAGATAGTAGTAATAAAATAAGAATACCGAGTATATCCTGTTATGATAAAGTCTTAATGATATTCCTCGATGCACTAAAGATTTATGTGATGATGTCATTACATATAATTAAAATAATCTTAGATAAAATAAATAAACTTTGGATGAAGCGTATAAATATAAGAAAAACTCATTTTAACAGTAGATAATACTCGAATAACTGCTCAATACATGTTCATAACATATATTGTCGTGATGGGGGTTACTCACTGAACATGATAAGTGTTTTTATGCCAAAAATATTTAACGAGATTATGAAATCATTAATTTTCAAGCGCTGCTTTCTGTGCTTGTACTATTTCTTTCAGACTGGATCGAGCGATAGCTAGAAGTTGTATTAGTTGCTCCTGACTAAATGGGTCACCTTCTGCAGTACCTTGCAATTCAATGATACGACCATCTTCCATCATAACGATATTCATATCAGTTTCTGCAATAGAGTCTTCTGAATACTCCAGATCACATACAACCTGTCCATGTACAACCCCAACAGATACTGCGCCAACCATACACTTCATTGGGTTATCTTTTATTTTACCACGTACAACTAAGTAATTCAAGCAATCAGCTAATGCAACACAGGCTCCTGTAATAGATGCAGTGCGAGTTCCTCCATCTGCTTGAATCACATCACAATCTAGAGTAATTGTAAATTCACCCATTTTTCTCAAATCTACAGCAGCACGCAGAGAGCGAGCAATAAGGCGCTGTATCTCCATAGTACGGCCACTCTGTTTGCCCCTACTTGCCTCGCGGGTTATACGAATATGGGTAGAACGTGGTAACATTCCATATTCTGCATTTACCCAACCCTGTCGATGACTCCTTAAAAAGCGGGGCACTCCTTCTTCGACGGTAGCATTACACAATACTTTTGTGTAACCAAGCTCCACCAAGACTGAGCCTTCAGCATATTTAGTATAATTACGTGTTAATTTTAATGGACGCATTTGTTGTGCACTTCTTCCTGCTGGACGCATGATATTATCTCCAATAATGAAATTATCATTTAATAATACTGAAGATCATAAAAAATTAATTATAGTTGTAGAAATATTTAAATCCAAAAGAATTATAGATTATCTCCCACAAATATAGAACTTTATTATTTAATCACTCATATCTCATATCAATCAGATATCTAATAATGTATTATATCGATTAATGTATCAATACTAGAAAGAATATTTCTGTAACATAAGATGCTTAATATACTAGAATAAAAATTAGTATTAATTTTCAATTGCACAACGCAATTTTTTCATTGCATTCTTTTCAAGTTGACGAACGCGCTCCGCAGATACGCCGTATTGTTCAGCTAGGTCCTGAAGGGTTGACTTATTATTATCTTCTAGCCAGCGCGCATGGATGATATGTTTGCTACGTTCGTCCAGGGACTCCATCGCTACACTCAGCTGATCGGCAGTGTGGTTATCCCAGTTATCACCTTCTATATCATTAGCGAAATCAGAGAATTTATCCTGCAAGAATAAGGCCGGTGCCGTAGAAGAACTATCATCCTCATCGTTAAGTATATCAAAAGCCATATCCTGAGCAGACATGCGAGATTCCATTTCTCTTACATCTTGCTCGGAAACTCCAAGCTCACGAGCAACTAGTTCTACTTCATCTTGATTAAACCATCCCAAGCGCTGCTTTGTTTTACGCAAATTAAAAAAAAGCTTACGTTGTGCCTTAGTTGTAGCAACTTTTACAATACGCCAATTACGTAGCACATATTCATGTATTTCTGCTTTGATCCAATGAACAGCAAAAGATACAAGTCGAACGCCTATCTCTGGATTAAAACGGCGTACTGCTTTCATTAGACCAATATTGCCCTCCTGGATAAGATCAGCCTGTGGTAGGCCATATCCGGCATAGTTGCGCGCCACATGAACTACAAAGCGCAGGTGAGATAGGATGAGCTGTTTTGCTGCATCTAGATCAGCCGTGTAATGCAGTCGTTCGCCTAATTTTTTCTCTTCCTCCATTGTGAGCATAGGATAAGTGCTTACAGCACGCATATAGCCTTCCAGGCTACCTTGAGGAATTAATCTTATAGCTTGAATCTCTCTGGTCATTTCCATCCTCTCAATATTTTATATTGATAAGTATAGCGGGAATACCGCAACTATTCTATGAACATTGATTTATACATTTCAGAAATAAGATGCTGTACTTTTCAGTCATAAAATCACCCTTAACAATAAATATTCCCATATATAATCATATACAATTATGCATTAAAACTAATAATTTTAGGAAATAGATGAAAAATATGCCCTGTAAATACGTATTCTATTGACACATAATATTTCAAGCAGTCAAAAGAATAATAATAAAGATAATACTTTTATATTAAATTGATATATTATCAATCAGCAAAAATATTTTATGAATTGCAAAGATCAAAAAATATATATTATTTACATATTATTTTGCATAGAAGGTAAGAAATGAGCCCTAGAATGAAATAAAGGACACTCGAGCCACTCTATTAAATTTATTTAATAAGATATTGTATAAAGCAAAACAAGGGTAGGCATCATTATATGCCCTATAAACAAAATAATAAGCGGCAGTAAATACTTTATATCTTGAATATTGATCAAATTAATAATGTCTGCATAAAATTGAAACTATTAACTCATAAGGCATTCTTTTTAAGAACATAAAATACATTTTATCAATCATTATGTAGGCAAAAGTATACGTACGACATATAAAATTCATTAATATATTTTCGCGCTATTTTATTAAAAGATAAACTTCTAAGTCCTCTATCCTAAAATAGGATAATAACACCAGCTAATTACATCTTAGCTTGTATAAGATACTTCGAACACACTTGACTTAAAGAATATTAAGCTATTAAAATTATTCGCAAGATCAAAATTAAAATACTATATATTTTTATTTTCTTTAGCTAAAATGAACGAATATAAAAGTTTATCTGTCTTATTCTGCCTATTAAATAAAATGTCTAATAAGAGATTAGATTACTATATGGCAAGTATTATTTAATTCTTGCATAAGAAAGTTTAAATTTCCCAATTTTACTAGGATAGAAAATAAAAATCAATATTAGCAAAATTCATAATTGCTACTATAGCGTATAACTTTTTCTAAATAAACATATCAAATTATTCAAAACAGCTATCAGCATCGTAAGGTTGTACTATACAGTATACATAGACATTTGGTTAAAGCAAGTACATTAAAAATCTAAAATATTCTTATAAAGAAGTAATTTGCTACATCGATATCAAATAAAAACTATTAATACTTATCTCTATTAAATAACAGAAATACGAGGCATTATAGACGGTAAAAAAATATAAATAAGTCAATATCTTGATTGCAATGAAAATCTATAATTACTATAGCAATAAATACAGAAAACTAATATCTGAGCGCTATACTATCTGAGATTTAAATAGAACCTAAGAGTAATTTTTTAATATAAAAACGACTCAAAGTCATCACATTTTAGAGGAAAATAATAAATTTTTTACTAAAAATATCTTGAATAAAAGAGATACAACATAAATATATCATCGGCATATCGGATATCTCATAGATAGCATGCATATAAGCTCTGAGATATAATGATGATTTAAATCTTACAAAAGATATTTAATCCCAAAAATTAAGATATGCTTGATTATTTGATTAGCACTTCCTAGCTATAAGCTCATGGATGATGTAATACAATTTTAATTAAGCTCTGTTCTCTATTTAAAATTTAAATATCAATATAAAACACTATATCTGACCTTAAAATATAAGGAGTGATAAGAAATAACTATAGAATATTGATTCGATATATTATAATATCTCATGAATTATCAGGCATAAAAAGTTCCCGAATAAAATTATCAGCTTTAAATGGCCTTAAATCTTCTACATCCTCACCAACTCCAATGTAACGCATTGGAATACGAAACTTATCTGCAACAGAAAAAATTACACCGCCTTTTGCAGTCCCATCTAACTTAGTTAAAGTAATACCAGTTATTCCAATTGCTTCATGAAATATTGAAGCTTGGTTAATAGAATTTTGCCCAGTACTTGCATCAAGTACTAGCATGATCTCATGTGGTGCTTCTACATCTATTTTTTTTATTACACGCACTATCTTTTTTAACTCTTCTATTAAATGTGCTTTATTTTGCAAGCGACCAGCAGTATCAGCTAGTAAAAGGGAGATCTTTCTTGCCTTAGCTGCCTGAATTGCATCAAAAATAACTGAAGCAGAATCAGCACCAACATGCTGTGCTATAACCGGAATATTATTGCATGCACCCCATGCTTGGAGTTGCTCGATGGCTGCTGCGCGAAACGTATCCCCCGCAGCTAACATAACAGATTTTCCTGCAGCTTGAAACTGACGCGCTAACTTACCAATAGTGGTTGTTTTTCCTGCTCCGTTCACACCAACCATTAAAATAACGAATGGTGTAAATCTACTCACTTCTAATGGTTGCTCAACGATAGTTAACATGCTAAGCATTTTTTCTTTAAGCTTACAGTAAAAGAAGTCAGTTGTTTTTAGATCTATGCGACTAGCATGTTCTTTAATATAGTTGAGTATTTTACTAGTAGTATCTGCACCAACATCTGCGATTAATAGTTGTTCTTCTAATATTTTAAAGAAATTATCATCTATTTTTTTCTCGCATAATAATTCTAAAAGTCCATTACCTATATTTTTTTTTGTTTTCCAAAGTTTATGTTTTAAAGAGGCAAGAAAACTTTTCTTTGTTAAATATTCTTTTTTATCTTGCTCAACAAAAAGTACGTCTGCTTTATTACTATCTTTATTTATGTTATGCAATTTAGTTGCTCCAATGCAATATAGATATCTAAGTACCACCTCTAGCGTTTACACACTGCAGGAACTCGTCTCTTAGCTAAGGATTTTATATTTTTATTGTTTCCAAATAAATAAAATCTACCTTTAAAAGTATAGGTGAATTATACTGCCTGCTCTACAAAGAATCTTCTAGTGATCTCTCTGAGAAAGACATGCTGGTTCTTTATTAAACGTTTTATTATTACTGATAATTCATTAAGAAAATATTTTAGTAAGATTAAATGATTAAAAGTTGGTATATTTCTATAATTAGTTGATAGATCCAGCTCTAAAATAGTTAACCCTAAATCATTTTATACAAAATCAATATTTTATAGTAGTACCTAAAATACTAATCATATATATGCTCTTCTAAGATAATATTATGCCCTAATAAAAATATCTAACTAATATTATATACTTTTATATGATATCAATTTTAAATTGACATATTATTTTAAACATTTTATCAAGTTTTTAATAACCAAGAACTTGCCAGAAGAACATGATTTATGTTTTGACATAATGTCACTATTTTCCTGAATGAAATTTAAAATTTTTAATAACGTAACATACACTAATGCAATACTCTCTAACTAAAATTATATTTTATAAGATTAAAAAGGCATACCTATGAATCAATAATAAACTTATATTATTCAATAATATTGATTTGAATATACAGAAAATAAAAGCAACGATTAACTTTGTTCTTGAATTACTAGATTTTATACAAACATATTAAAGGTTTATCTTGTGAATAATTTTTATCATCTACCTATGTATCATGCATTTATGATCTCCTAAATATATATTAAAAGTTATAATCCTCTAATATTTTTATTATATATTATTATTTATATAATTTAATCTATGGATATAAAAAATATATTTTACTAAGCGTTTTGGTATCGCTCTCAGGTCCTGATTTGCCAGAATATAGTGACAATCTAAGCTTTAATACATATACTATCTTATTTTTTGTATTGGAGTGCTTATTACTTCTTATATGTTATTATTAATATATTTCTTGTGTACCATAATTATTTTTAAATTTATTTTTCATGTAATAATTTTGACTTGTAATGATATGTAATTAGTGCGATTAAACTCTACATTTAACTAATAAGTTCTGTTATAAAACATGATAGCGTATTTTAAGAAATTCTAAGCAAAAAGCATTGATAAATAAAACTTTGAATAATCTGCATATACAAGATTGTATGTGTTTTTATATCTTTTAAAAATTGAGCAATACACACATGGTAGCGGCAGGTCAATATTGGGTAATCCAGAGCCGTAAAGTATAGAAATATCTTTTCTATTATAACAAATACTATTTATTTTACTATATCATTCTTCATGTGCATCTGACAAATTGCATTGATAACGAACGCCTAAACTATAAAATATGAACATAATGTTTTTGGAATAACTTAAGCAATAAGTACTCTGTTATTTCTTATTGGCTAATACAATACCCTTCCTGAGGAAGTTTTATAATGGAGAGGAAATATTTCAAGATAAATACCATAGTCTAAACAATGCTATGCAATGAATTATAATAACTATTAGCAATAAGAGTATAAATTTTTATTCATAAAATCGAACTAACTAATATTTCTATGTTAAGACATGACAAGATTATTAAATAACGGATATAGCTTTAAGAAAGAAAAGAGCTTTATATATCCTTAGGAGCATAAGGTCATTTTAAATATAGATAATACAATCTCTGCAAAAATTCTAAAATATGTTAGGAATTTCAACTATCAAAAAATTTTTACCAGAAAATTAATATGTAACAAATACAAATAATATCATAGTATTTATCATCCAATTCTTGAATAAGTTATTACTATTTTTATTATTTTAGGTGTGCGCAAAACGTATTAATATTGCCTATAGCATTTGCAGCCCTCAAAATCATACAGCTTTTTTCGATAAGTGAATAAATAAAATCTGCTATATTTATTTAAATCTATTGTGAAAAAAGTTACGTTAAAATATACACGAAAAAATATACTATGGTTAGTATGATTGATAATGAATTACAGTTAACTGCATATCTTAGATAAAAATATAGATTATAGTAGAATTGAGGAAACGTCTAAATATTACATATCCTGAGCGTTAGAACGTATATCGTTGCTGTTATTATAGCAACCCTAGTTTTATAAATTCAGCATAATGAGATAATATCTTTCATAATAAATAATTATTTTTTAATCAAAGATGCATAAAAAATATAATAAAATATGAAAAGAGACTTAAACGAACTAACCTATTTCTTCTATTATTATGATATATAATTTTATTAACTCATTGTCGAAAATTATATTAAGTAGTACTACTGTAGTTTAAAATATAAAAACGCTATAAAATACAAAATTCTATCAAGCAATCATAACTATGATATCAGCTAATAAGCATTATAAAGTATTATTTAGAGCAAATAGCATCCATTAAAAACTGCATCACTCATTAGCTTTCATATAAGATATATTCAGTTTCTTTAATGTGATAATGTTATTGTGTTCTTGCTTTTAAAAAACAGTGACACTAAATAATGTAGTTCTATACTGTGCTATATCTAAATAGATATGATATTTATATATTCTAATCTAGAAATTTTTATTTAGCTAAAAAATTGTATGTTTTTTTAGGATTCCTAGATTGCAAGATCAGACAAGAGTTATGTGTTATTCTAGTAATAAATATATTGATCCAGTAAAGAGAGCAAAAGATCAACCCACTCTGTATTGTCTTCCAAGGAAAGAATCTGGGTGATATGCCGTAATATCAGAATAAGTAATAGGAAAATATTTTTTAGATACAGATATAAAAAACATACAATATATATATCCTGCAGACTTTTGTATAAATATAATAATAGCTACCTATGTACCACAATAAAAGACAAAAATATAAATAATAGTAGTGTTCTAGTACATTAAAGAGAGCAACGATGTTCGTCTTAGAATAATAATAAGCAAAATAATATTTTTATTTATGTATTTTACTCAAAAATAATAGTTATAAATTAATATTATATCGCACTTAATCGTAACTAAGGATATTAAAATAATAATTATTAATACAGCACTGAGTGATTAAGATAATAATCTTTTTAAGATAATATAAAATTTATAGTATGACTACGTCATTATAATAGAACATATTAAAAATCAATGATTCGACCAAAGAAGATAGTTTTAAATAATTATAAAAATATTTATGAATATTTTTTACTAAAATAAGTTTATTCATCATCATACGATATTGTCTTTGATGTTAGCTTCTTAAAGACATATTAAGTATGGTTGTGCACGATCAATACTTAATGTGTTATTGTTTTATACTGCTGCTTTTAAAATGCTGTTTGTCTTAAAAACAGCATAGTTATAGATCTTAATTTACCTTAAGAATAATAATCTTAAAAATATATCATATAAGTAATAACACAGGTATTATGTATTAATCATACTAATTATTTATGAAAATAATTCTATGATATATCCCTAGGAGATTTCTTAATAACATAATCTCTACTACATATCGAAATTTAACCTCCAGAAGAATGTGTATAGAAAGTCAGTATCGTTTTGAGAGTTCTTGCAATTAATATCTATATTAAGTATATCTTTTTAATGTAAAATAATGTATCCAAATCTTTCTTCAATATGATAATCATCTTACAAAAGATAATTATTTCTAGAAATAAAATGTCTATTTTATTTTGATTCGAAAGAAAAATACTGGTAGCACAACTAATGCCATAACATAGAAAATGTCTCCGTGATAATGTTTAAATAGGAATCCCGACACCATAGTCATGATTGCAACACTACCTCCCATACCTAACGCGGAATACACTGCCTGTAGTCGTATTACATCCGGACCTTGACGAGCAGCAATAAAACGCATAGCCGCTAGATGACAGACAGTAAAAGAACCAGCATGCAAGAGTTGCATCATAATAAGCAAAGGTAAAGCAGTAGTAGATCCCATTAAAATCCAGCGAATTACAGCGCATACACAAGATATTAGTAATAACCGAGAAACAGATACATGGCTCAACAAACTTTTACTGAATGCAAAAATAAATATTTCAGCAACAACTCCTAGTGCCCATAAATAACCGACAATTGATGCAGTATATCCGGCTTCCTGCCAATAAATAGTGCTAAATCCATAATAAGCAGCATGGGCTCCTTGCTGCAAGGAAGCGCATAATAAAAAACGCCAAACTGAGGATTCTGTCAGTAATTTTCTCCAAGTTGTGCTATGCTGTTCTGTATTTTCTTGAAGAACATCCTCAGGCATATTGTGGGGACGTAGCATCATTCCAAGTAACATGCTTATTAATGCAGCCCACAGGGAGTATATAATAGCTTTATGCCCAAAAATATTTACTGCCTCTCCAGTAACAGCTGAACCAATCACAAAGGCTATTGAGCCCCACAAACGTACCTTTCCATAATCTAAGCCAACTTGACGCTGCCAAATAGCGGCTAAAGAATCTGTCAATGGGATGAGAGGGCCATAGAATAAACTAAAACCTGCTATTACTACTAAAAGACTAGACCAAGAGTTGCAAAATGCAAATGCTATAGAAAAAAATAGAGCCAGGAGAGAAATTAGGCGAATAGCAATAATCAGCTTAGAAGTTCTTTTAACAGCAGGAGCAATCAATAGACTACCAATAAAACGAGATATCATCCCTATGCCAAGCAATATACCAATTGATTCTGGAGAAACATGCTCTCCTTTCAGCCATAAGCTCCAGAACGGCAAAAAAATACCAAAAGAGAAAAAATAAGTAAAGTAACTAAGTCCTAACCAACTTGCAGACGGCAACATTTTTCTTCCTTTTCCTTCATTTTTCTAATAAAAAGATTTGAATTAGATTAGAAATGAATAACGACGATGCATAAAGCAATAATAGAAATATATGTAGTATTTTAAAAAAATTATTAATCTCCATATTTAAATATCAATATATTGATATTTAACTGGATTGTTGAATCAGTTTCAGAAAAGATTGAATTAGTGATTGTTAATCTTTATTCTAAAATTTAGTTTTCTAAAGTGAATTCAATCTCATGTTACAACTATTAGTTGTATACTCAAAAGCACCAGTAATCAAGTAACATAACTGATTTATATAAATATTCATTGCATAAATCAATATCATAAACTTTTTTGAGGTATATATTTATTCTATTAAAATAGAATAAATAGTCACACCATGACTATTCCAGTAATTTGTATTAATTAGTATTCATCCAAAGAACTATAGATATCAATGCAATCTAATAAGACTGCTAAAAGTACACGACGTTTACTAAAGAACAACTACTGTTGAATCGTTTTATTAGAAATTATTTATCAATAAATCAACACATAAAAAATTTTTGTAAAATGATCTGTAATAGTGTATTACGTGTTTTCAGAAAAATATTTGTATATATAATTGCAATATTATTTTTTCTGATTGAGTAATAAATATTTATTAATAGCAAAAAATTTATTCAGTCAATATCACGCGACTAATCTCATTAGTCTTTGGGAATAAAAGAAAAATAAAAGAACAAAAATAAATTAATTATATTATTTGAAATTTTTAGAACTATCTATTGTATTAATAAGAACATATTAAAGTATATAAAATATGGAATAGATATTTATCTAAAATAAAGCCTTATCATTAACCAGGATATTCCAGGCAAACAAATGATCTTATACGTAAAAAATTTTACAAAAATGGGATTTCCTTCTCTTATTTTCTAGACTAATATCTATATTATACAGCTCAGAGAAAAAATTTCTCTATCATATATTGTTTTTAAAAACAATTTCGATTTAAAATACTTTAAATTTATCGTAAGATGGAACTTATCGTGGGGGAGTCATATTTTACATCTTAAAGTATTTAATCTATCATTTTATTCATTACATCTGCTTGCTACTGCACCCTATGTCAATTGCAGTGCGCTTTTTTTCATCAGAAAGAAATATTATGTATAAGTATTTTAGCAAAGCATTGATTGTTCCTAAGATTCCTCATAATATAATTACAGGAGAAGTATAATCTTCCGACAAAAGAGAGAATATAGTAACGCCAAAACTCTATAGACTTGTAATTAGTGATTCTTGCTTGATATTAGACATGTTATTTATTTAATAAGCCAAACTATTTAATTCCCGAGAATGTATAAAATTATTAGCAGTAGTCAATGCATACAATATAAGTATTAAAGAGCACAAGTATGAAATTTCTAGAAGGGAGTGAAATATTCTTTTAATCCATAGCAGGATCAATAATTTTGCAATCCAAATAGAATATCCTATTTGTACTAAAATTAATTATGATCTCTTGTAGAATTGTACAAAATGAATACAAATATTACCCATTGATTTTACAAACTCCGGAATTATATATGAGGTTGCTAGAGTAATGTAGAACCCAAGAATATAATCTGCTTGAACTATATCAAAACAAAAAGAGAAATAAAAATATTTTTATTTTGTCAATAAATACATAAATAAATACACAGAAAAACGTTACTTGATTTGTTATCAATAACTATTATCTTGTTATCATGCTTTTTCTGAAGAAAATTTTAATTATTATTAATAATTTCAGGATAATTATTATCGCATCATATAATAACATTATTTTTATAATCAGCTCTTTTAGTTAATTGTTTATTTCCCATGAAAACAGACACATGATTATTTTCTTGAATCAGCACATCTACCTATCTTCTTGAAAAATAGGTAATAATTTTCCAAGTATAAATAAAATAGTGACTTATACAGGTTATAAGTATCCGCAAAAAAATACCAAACTTCTCAACTATACTCAACCAAGACCATCCAGTAAAAAATCTAATACCAATAAACCACATAACAAATAGTAACAAAAACATAATTACATTATTATTTCCTATTGTAGTATTCAAGTATTTATTAAATAGAATCCCTATAACTCCGCCCAGAGAAGGAGAATAAACATCATGACAATTTAGCGATGCTAGGCTGCAGGAAGTTAATATTACCAGTAACATACCAATAATTTTTACTGAAATATTAAAATAATGTATACTACTTATCTTGTAATCTTTGCTAAAGATTAGACAATGTAAAGCAAGCATGCTTAGTGGGATAATGTATCCTATTATACCAAAAAAGAAAAAGATAGTATCAGCGATCCATGCACCCATTTTCCCTCCAATATTCTTAATAGATGCGCTCCCTCCTGTTTGTAACCAAGTCGGATCGGATGGATTAAAGCTGAACAATGAAATCATGAGATAAATAAAAAATAACATTCCTCCAATCACGAATATTTGGTGTAATAGATTTTTTTTTTAATTATTTTTAATAGAATTCTCTCATTTTCTAAACATTTATATTTCAATATTATTATTCTCCTAACTTATTTATTTAACATCACTCTTAGTAAAGAATGAATAAAATAATTTATAAATTTTTTAAAAAACATAAAATTATAAGAATAAATATGATATTTTATCAAGATAAAATGATACAAAGAAATAACAGGGAAGATAAATGACTAACTTTACATATGCAAACATTTTTAAGGGTTCATGATTAGAGAATTGATTCCATTAACATCTCATGTCAATACCTGAAAGATTCATCTACCTAACAAATACGCAAGTGCAGTAGGATTTTAAAAATAAAAAACAGATACTTCAAATAAGATCGATATCTTTAAAAGATTAAATAACTCTAAACTTTAGATACTCAATAATTACTTCAGAGTTTAAGAAGGTTTCCTCTGCTCATAACATCTTATAGTAAACATTTCAGAATATCTATGTAAGCTATACTAATTCTAAGAATTATATAAATAATTAATTCTATGCCAATTTGGCTTGTATAGCCTTTAATTACATCCTCAAAAAAATAAAAGAGAAATGTTTCACAAATAGTGACTAGAAATACATGTAATATTTTAATCAATAAATATCAATATATTATGCTTTATAAACAATTTATTAGACATAAATTGTCTTATCTATAATGTTATAGTTTTACATTAATCGTATTTTCTTGCCCTGTTCAATGTTACCTCAATATTATCTTCTTTATTTTGGCGTCAAATTTAACTTGCATTAATTGTAAACATCATCATTCCTTCTGATTTAGGATAATTTAATGTTTAGCAAACCTTTTACTCTTATAGTATCTAAAATATACTTAATGCATTGAATTGAGTCAAATTAATAATATATTAAATGTTATGTTATAGTTTGTATAATATTGCAAAGTATTTTGTTGAGAATCAAAAGAAAAATAGTATCATCACTGTAAGTATAAAATAAAACTATAATTTTTAAAGTGATCTTCAAAGAGAAATGATAATTTTCTTATCAGCTGGTTATTTTGTAAATAAAATAAAAGAGCAATTTATGGAAAATATTAAACATAGCAAAATAATAATTTTAGGTTCAGGACCTGCTGGATACACAGCAGCAATTTATACAGCGCGCGCTAACCTTGATCCTCTATTAATTACTGGAATTCACAAAGGTGGCCAACTAATGACTACTACTGATGTAGAAAACTGGCCTGGAGATCCAGAAGGTCTTACAGGACCTGATTTAATGAGTCGAATGCAAACGCATGCGACAAAATTCAACACTAAAATAATCGTAGATAATATCGAACACGTTGATTTACAGCATCATCCTTTCCGTCTTTTTGGAGGATATCAAGAATATACTTGTGATGCAGTAATCATTGCAACTGGAGCTACTGCAAAATATCTTGGCTTGCCTTCCGAAGAAAAATTCAAAGGTCGTGGTATTTCCGCCTGCGCAACTTGTGATGGTTTCTTTTATCGTAATCAAGAGGTGGCTGTAATTGGTGGAGGAAATACCGCAATTCAAGAAACCCTATATTTATCTAAAATCGCTTCTAAGGTTCATCTGATTCATCGTCGTGACACTTTTAGTGCTGAAAAAATTCTTACTGCACGCATAATGGATAAAGTAATAAATGGTAATATAGTACTTCATACTAATTATAAAGTGAAAGAAGTGTTTGGGGATTGCACAGGAGTTAATGCATTACTTATTAAAGCAATTAATTGCGATAAAACTAAAATATTAAGAGTGAACGGTGTGTTCGTAGCAATAGGACATAAGCCTAATACTGATATTTTTAAAGGTCAATTGGAACTACAAAACGGTTATATAAAAGTATGTGGGTATTCTGAGGGCAGGATGACTCAAACTAGCATTCCAGGTGTATTTGCTGCAGGAGATGTAATGGATAACATATATCGTCAAGCTATCACCTCGGCAGGCACAGGTTGTATGGCTGCTCTAGATGCAGAGCTATATCTTGAGAAATATGTTTAATTAGTATTAATGCTTTTAATAATTATGATAATATGATTATGCTATTAGATATTATAGATAAACTAATAATAATCTTTATACATGACATAAGATAATAGTCAAACAAATAATATTTCTTATTTTAGAACAGAATCTTTATAAGATAAAGACAAAGTTTTATAACATTAATCAATCATACAATTAACTAATTTATTTCTTTTTAAAAAATTTGATTTAAAGACTAGTTAATTTATAATTAAAATATAAATAAGATCCATTTTATTTAATATGGTTTGTATTAAAAAGATTAAAGAAATTATTAAAATATTGAAATAATTTCTTAAAAAAATGACTATATCTTATCTAAGATATCTAATCAATCTAGAAATTATACTTATTTAATCTTTTAAAAAATTATTCAATAAACACCATTATAATATAAATAACTCTTTATACTTTCTATAACTGAAATAAAAAGTATACACTATCTCTTAGATATTTATATACAAAAGTACATTACACTCTGAATTAACTTAAATAATAAGTTAGATGCACTTTAATTTATCATACTCTAATTTTAGAATAATGATAAATAAAATATATTAACTCATTCATTGCATGAAGATAAAGTATTCAAAAGATCCTGGTGCAATATTAATGCAGTATAATTAGCGCTAGCTTAGCTAGAAATAAAAAATGATAAATCATATTACATAGAGTTGTTCATTTATTGTAAAATTTATTTAATGCTTCTCAGAAAGAGAATAAAAGATAAAATAATATTAAAGATACAATATATTTTATATACTCTAATCCATATTAGAGTATATAAAAGAACATATAAAATAATTAATTATTATTAATTTCTAATGTGCATTAGAAATATACTACATTAATATCAATACAAGCATTTAAAATGCATAAAAGTAAAGATAATACCTGTCAATGATACAGATATATTTATTATTTTACTAATTTTATGAGGTAGAAAGAGTTACTCTCATTTAAGAAGTACGGGTATATTATTATTTAAGTAGCTACACTATTATTAAATATTGAATATATGCATTTGCATCTTTATTATAAGAAATAATTTAATAGAATTCATCAAATCTTTACAAGATACATTAGATAACTAATGTATCTTGTAAAGATTAATAATATTATCTATTTCCATAGAAATATATTTTATAAAAATATCTAATAACATGCTAATTTAGCAATCTAAGAAATAAATACTTGGTTGATCTAACTAATAAACTGATACAGATAACCTAATGATTATAATCATTTTTTGTATGATCTTTAATCTGTATTAATGACAAAACATAGGCTCCAAGAGATTATATCGCTATATCCTGTTGTAATAGTTTTTAGTTACTCTCTGTGTAGTGTATACGTAATGAGAATACAGAATATAGATATCAAAAATAGCGGTTTAATTTTTATTAAAAATTAATTCTAAAACAACAAACAAAGTTACACAATAAACCCTGGGTTTTAGTATCACTAAACAAGAATATAGATACAATAGAATTTTAAATTAAATCAAGAGTAAAAAAATAATTATAAAATTGCCCCCCTTTAAAAAGGGGGGCAAGAAATGTCACCATCAACATTTTAGAATTATTAGTATTAATATAGACTGTAACCTTCTATAGTTTAAAGGTTTATTACATCATTCCACCCATCCCAGAAGAGCTGCCAGCATCTGGTTTATCATCATGTAGATCGGTTACCATACATTCAGTAGTAATCATTAAACCAGCAATAGACGCAGCATACTGTAAAGAAGAACGAGTAACTTTGGTTGGATCCAGAATACCCATGGTTATCATATCGCCGTACTCTTCAGAATATGCGTTATAGCCATAATTTCCTGTACCTTTTTTCACATTGTTAGCTATGACTGAAGCTTCTTCACCGGCATTAATAACGATCTGGCGTAATGGAGCTTCCATAGCACGCAAAGCAACTTTAATACCCACATTCTGATCTTCATTGGCACCCTGCAGTACAGATAACTTGCTTGCAACACGGATAAGAGCTACACCACCACCAGGAACAACACCTTCTTCTACAGCTGCACGAGTTGCATGCAAGGCGTCTTCAACACGTGCTTTTTTCTCTTTCATTTCAACTTCAGTCGCAGCACCGACTTTAATTACTGCAACACCACCAGCTAACTTAGCAACACGTTCCTGCAATTTTTCACGGTCATAGTCAGAAGTAGCATCTTGAATCTGTTGGTGGATCTGAGCAATTCTACTATGTATAGCAGATTCTGCACCTATACCATCAATGATAATTGTATTGTCTTTATTTATGACGACGCGCTTAGCTTGCCCAAGATTTTCTAAAGTTGCTTTTTCAAGCTCTAGACCAATTTCTTGAGAAATAACAGAGCCACCAGTTAAGGTAGCAATATCTTGCAACATTGCTTTGCGGCGATCACCGAAACCAGGTGCTTTTACTGCAGCTACTTTGACAATGGCACGCATTGTATTTACTACTAATGTTGCCAATGCTTCTCCTTCAACGTCTTCAGCAATAATCAATAAAGGTTTACCTGATTTAGCTACAGATTCTAAAATTGGAAGCATTTCACGGATATTAGATATTTTTTTATCTGCTAAAAGAATGAAAGGGTTTTCCAATTCGACAGAACCTGTTTCTGGCTTGTTGATGAAATACGGAGAGAGATATCCGCGATCAAATTGCATGCCTTCGACTACATCTAATTCGTCTTGTAACCCATTGCCCTCTTCAACCGTTATAACACCTTCTTTACCAACTTTTTCCATTGCTTCAGCAATCAACTTGCCAACAGTTTCTTCAGAATTAGCAGAAATACTACCTACTTGAGCAATTGCCTTAGAATCAGAACAAGGCACCGATAGTTTTTTTAATTCTTCAACTGCAGCAACTACAGCTTTATCGATCCCACGCTTAAGATCCATTGGGTTCATACCAGCTGCAACAGCTTTGAGGCCTTCTTTTACTATAGCCTGTGCTAGTACGGTTGCTGTAGTAGTACCATCACCTGCAGCATCATTTGCTTTGGAAGCAACTTCTTTCACCATCTGTGCACCCATGTTTTCAAACTTATTTTCTAGTATGATTTCACGTGCAACAGAAACGCCATCTTTAGTTATAGTAGGAGAACCGAAAGATTTATCTAGAATAACATTACGCCCTTTAGGACCTAAAGTTACTTTAACTGCATCTGCTAAAATATTTACACCACACAACATCTTTACGCGTGCAGCATCACCAAATTTCACATCTTTAGCTTTAGCTGTCATTGTTTTTCCCTTTAAAGTTATTTAGTGAAAAATATGCGTCAAGCATAAGGCATGGATGCCTTAAACTTCTACGATAGCCAATATGTCGCTTTCGGACATGATTAACAATTCTTCATTATCAATATTTTCTGTTTTTACGCCGTAACCATCGTTAAAAATAACTATATCACCCTTATTAACTCCTAATGGTTTAATTTGACCATTTTCCATAACACGGCCTTTACCTACAGCAACAATAACACCACGAGTGGATTTGCCTGCTGCGGAACCAGTCAAGACGATACCCCCAGCAGATTTGGGCTCAACGTCTTTACGTTTAATAATGACACGATCATGCAATGGACGAATATTCATTAATGATTCTCCTTTGAAAGTTCATATTGTTTATAGGTTATAGGTTATATTTCAGATATATCACTTCTCTAATGCTGTTGTTTACTAAACTGGGGGCGACTAATCAATCCTTCAAGTGCAATAAATAAAAAATATCTCTGATGCAATACAATGCAGTACAATTAAGAAAATTACCTAAATATATTATATTTTGATACACAAGAAATACAATATACATTTTATTATCCGTGGAACATCTAGTCTATCCTGACTGATATCAACAAGATTGATCAAGGACTAATTATCATAGTTACCGCATGAATTATATACAATATAAAGCTCTACATCCTTAAATATTACCTTTATAATCAGCAATAATCAGGAGTACTCTGTGAATACAGCCTTACTCTCTTCGAATCATTTCAATATTATAATATATTTATATTTATGTTTTCACCACGCAAACGATAAAATATTCCATTTATCTATTTTTTTAAAAACATGTAATGTAAATTACGATTTAGGAAGTATATAAAACAGAAACTGATGTAATAATCAAAGTCATGCTTTATGTAATACTACTTGCGTTAATTGCACTATTGCAATGCTCAAATTATATTTTTAATTTCATAGGATTTAAAATTTATTAAAGCTAAGAGGGTTTTATTATAATTCTTGAAATATAGATCTAATCTGGAGTGTGTTACTTATTTTGTCGTGTAGCCTCACGTTAGTTAACAAGATCGCAGTAATTTATTGAGATAAACTATAATTCTAAATTATCTTAATAAGATAAAATTCATGAATTTATATATACTAAATAATAGTGCCTTAATATTTAAAATTATCTGTATATGCATAATAAAAAAATTTTTTATCAGTATACTACTGATTGCACGGAGGCAGAAAAATAATAAACCATACCTGCTTTAAGGTAGATGAAATGCAACATAAAATTGAAATTATGATATCTGTGCAAAATATACATAAGAGAATTACTGAACTTGGCCGTCAGATTTCAACAGATTACCGTGAACGTGGCAATGAAATGGTTTTAATTGGCTTACTGCGAGGTTCATTTATTTTTATGGCTGATATTTGTCGTCAAATCAGACTACCGCATGAAGTTGATTTCTTAACTGTTTCTAGCTATGGAAATAACATGTATAGTACACGAGATATAAAAATACTAAAAGATTTAGAACAAGAAATTAGGGGTAAAGATGTACTGATTGTAGAAGATATTGTAGATTCTGGCAATACCTTGAGTAAGGTATACAATCTTTTAACTCTGCGAAGACCAAAATCTTTAGAAATTTGTACGTTACTTGACAAGCCAAGCTGTCGTGAAGTTGATATTACAATCAGATACGTTGGTTTTGTTATTTCCAATGAATTTGTCGTTGGATTTGGCATTGACTATGCTCAGCATTATCGTCATTTGCCTTATATTGGAAAAATTGTATTATTAAATTAGTAAATACAATTAATAGTATATATCATAAAATATATATTGGTTTTTTTAAAAAATTTCATATAAAATACAAGCAAAATATTTTTTAATACGATTTATCTAAAATCGGTTATCGCGTTTTGCATAGTATTATCTAGTGCTATCATCTTGCTATAGTTGATAATATATTAATGTTTATTCTAAAAAATAAATATATTTTCCATGAATGATACTTTTGAATAAAAATAATGATATGAACTATTAAAAGAGATTTACTACGGAAATATACATAAAATATTTTAATACGCTAATAGCTAAAATTTTTTAGCACCTCTGCATTAATCTGCATTAATATTTATTTAAGTGCAAGTGAAATTAACAATAATATTTTCTATTGTATGACTATTAAAATTTACTGAAAATAATATTGTAAAATTACATGTATAAAAGTAAAAATAATTATATAATATAATTATTTGTTAAAATGATATAAGCGGTTTTATGTTCATCAATCAGATCATGAATATATTAGGAAGAAAAATTAACTTGATCAAACATCTATTAAATATTATTTAATGCATATTAAAAATAAATTTATACGTTATAAGAAGCTGATCTATTAATAGATATATCCTATAAAATTGCTGTTTTCACCCACATATTAGACCTAAGTAATGAGGTAATTAGTACTCTTTATTTTTAAAATAATAACATTTTATAAAAATTTCTTAGAAAGATAAATACTTGTAATAAATAACACATAATAAAAAAATACAGATTATTAATAAAATAAAAAAATTTTTAAAGATTATTTGTTGCATATCGTTAATCTCTAATTATCTTAATAATCTTAGAGATAACTATCTCAATATAATATTTAAATTATAAAATATTATAAATGATGCTTACTATAATATAGTACGATCATTATCGTAAATAATTATCTCTGTATTATATAATTTATCGTAAATTATAGTCTAATACTCATATTATATAATTAGTTAGTACTACTACAGCAATTTACTGTAAAATATCTAAGTAATTAATGAGTAAGTATTACAACATCTATTGCTACATACTATTTAAACAATACATAATTTATTATTTGTAATATTACGTATTCTATTTTAGAACAAATAATATTCATTTAGAAAAAGTAATGTGAATATATTATTGTAATAATGCAGCAACAAATTAATAAATGGAATAATGACATATTTCATGATATTTATCTAAGTATGTTTATAACTTGTTAATAAAGTTTATGACGGATAAGACATACCACCATAATTTATTATGTTTATCACATAAAATATGTGAAACAATTTTTTATCTATGGTCAATGATCTATTTATATTATTGGTTATTAACATTTTAATTAAACTTAGTAGCAGTAACAAGATCATAAGAATAATTATTAACTTGTTTCCTGCTAAATATCTTGCTTGCCATATAATCAGTCTATAATAAATAGATACTTTATTATAATATCTCATCCAATTAGCAAAATACATCTTTTAAAATTTAAACTATATTTATACTAAAATACGAAAGAAATATTTTGATATAAAACAAATAAGAAGTCATATACTACATAAGGTTGAATATGATTGTAAAAGTAGTAGAAAAGTGGTTATCATCAATACAATGATACTAGAGAGGTGTTAACTTATCTATATATGCAATGAATGTTGCGTTAATGGCATTATGGATATAAACATGTGCATCGCTACAATGCACAGCATATATCATTGTAATTGTGATACAAAAAGATAAAATATAACTAATACAATATTTTTAATCCTTTATTTAGTATGAACATTTTTGCAAAAAATACTACTCAATAGTTACATAAAAATACTTTTGATAAGTAAAGAAATTTTTTATTCACGTAACTATCATGAATAATATAATTACTATTCACAACATATCAACAATGTATCTATTCATCACCAAAGAAGATCTCACTAATCATCAATATATCGTTTAAAACAAACAAATTATTTTATGCATAATTTATATTGTTACACAATACAAGAATGAATCAATACCTTATTACATTGAATCAATACATTCAAGTTTCAATAGTATTGATAGATCTTGAAAGTATTTATAGAAATAATCAAAAGTTATGCTCTAATAATATATTATCAATAATGCAAAATATTTTTTTCATTAAATATATTTTAATATATATACAATAATTTTCCTCATTCCTATTTATTTGAAATAGTATCTATTAAGACAGCTCTAAAGCTTAAACAAGTATACTGACACAAAAACTAAAAATATTACTAATATCTTTTGATTTTTATGAGGTTTATTGTCATGTTTTATCCAGTTATTTTTGACGTTATCATAATAGGAGCAGGCCATGCAGGTACAGAAGCAGCGATGGCATCTGCTAGAATGGGATGTAAAACGTTATTATTAACACATAATATTGATACAATTGGACAAATGTCTTGTAATCCGGCAATTGGCGGTATAGGAAAAGGTCATTTGGTAAAAGAATGTGATGCTTTGGGTGGTCTTATGGCTACAGCTATCGATCATAGCGGTATCCAGTTCAGAATCCTGAATAGCAGCAAAGGACCTGCTGTAAGAGGCACTCGTGCTCAGGCAGATAGAGTTTTATATCGTCAAGCTATACGTACTGCATTAGAAAATCAGTTCAATCTAAGAATATTGCAGGAATCAGTAGAAGATCTTATTGTAAAAAATGATTGTATTGTAGGCGCTGTCACCAAAATAGGTGTAAAAATTCGCGCCAAAGCAGTTGTTTTAACTACGGGAACTTTCCTTGATGGTAAGATCTATGTTGGTTTAGAAAACCATAGTGGTGGCCGTGCTGGAGAGATGCCAGCTATTGCACTTTCGCATCGTCTAAGAGACTTGAAATTGCGAGCAAAACGTCTTAAGACAGGTACACCCCCGCGTATTGATGCAAGAACTATTGATTTTTCAAACTTAGCACATCAATATGGTGATAATCCATCTCCCTTCTTCTCGTTTATAGGAAGTGCATCTCAACATCCAAAACAGATTCCCTGTTATATAACGTATACCAATGAGCGTACTCATGAAGTGATAAACAAAAATTTAGAGTTAAGTCCTATATATAACGGAAGCATTGAAGGAGTTGGACCACGTTACTGTCCTTCGATTGAAGATAAAGTTATGCGTTTTGCGGATCGCCATGCATATCAGATATTTCTTGAACCAGAAGGACTAACGAGCAACGAAGTGTATCCAAACGGTATTTCTACTAGCTTGCCGTTTGATGTTCAAATGCAAATTGTACGATCTATTAAAGGTATGGAGAATGCTCATATTATCCGCCCTGGTTATGCTATTGAATATGATTTTTTTGATCCGCGTGATTTAAAATATACTTTGGAAAGTAAATTAATTCGCGGTTTATTCTTGGCAGGACAAATAAATGGAACTACTGGGTATGAAGAAGCTGCAGCTCAAGGCTTATTATCCGGTCTTAATGCAGGTCTCTTTGCAAATGAACAGGAAGGATGGGCTCCACGGCGTGATCAAGCTTATTTAGGAGTATTAGTAGATGATCTATGCACATTGGGTACAACGGAACCATACCGCATGCTTACATCCCGCGCTGAATATCGTCTTATCTTGCGTGAGGATAATGCAGATTTGCGCTTGACTAAAATTGGTCGTAAATTAGGCTTAGTTGACGATCTTAGGTGGGAAAAATTTAATAAAAAGCTTGAGATTATAGAGCGTGAGCGTGAGCGATTACGCAATATATGGGTTTGTCCGAATTCTAATCATATTACTGATTTGAATATGTTATTGAAAACTCCATTATCCCGTGAGGCTAGCGGCGAAGATTTACTGCGCCGTCCTGAAATTAATTACAATCAGTTGACTAATTTAGTGCAGTTTGCCCCACCATTAAGTGATCACCAAAATTCAGAGCAAGTTGAGATTCAGGTAAAATACGAAGGATATATTTTGCGTCAACAGAAAGAAGTTATAAAACATTTACGCAATGAGAATATGTTACTTCCAGTTGCTTTTGATTATTCAGTAATCTCAGGATTATCTAATGAAGTAATTTCAAAGCTTAATGATTATAAACCTAGTTCTATTGGCCAAGCATCTCGCATTTCAGGAATAACCCCAGCAGCAATTTCAATTTTATTGATTTGGTTTAAAAAACAGGATTTTTCATATCTTGCGAAATAAAAGTACAGAATTTTATATATTCTATGTATAATAATTTTTTGATAGCTGAACATACAAAGTTAATTATTAAAAAATTTAATAAAATAATATAAAAAACTGATTATAAGATATTTGATATCTGAATTAGACTTCAACTATCTTATTTATTGTAATAATTTGCTATAAAAATAGTATCAGCATAGAATTCCTATAATATAGATAAGATACTTAAGGGCTAGCTATTGGGCAAGACATTAATATATTCATATTTATAGATTAGTAAATCTGACCATTTGTTTTCGTCATAAAATTATTTTTTATCTCTATGAATTTTATAAGACAATTATATTTGATCTCTTATCAGATTAATATGTTTACAAATATATTCTTAAAACTTAAAGTAATCTGATATCAAGTATAGATACCAGTCATATCTTTATCTGCTATTAGTTCAATAGATCTGCATGATTGTATTTCTTAATATTTTATAGCAGAAATAAAACTAAGAAAATAAGTGTGTAAATTTATACTAATTAAAATTTAAGGTATCACATAAATACTTGCTATATTTAAGGTTCAAAGTCTAGGACTATTGATATCCAATCTTTATTTTAGTTCGTGGAACAATTGCATTGCATAAGATGCATATTCGAAAGTTATTGAGCAACTAATAAACACTAAATATATACAATATATTAATATGTATGATAATTTTTTATGAAATATTTTTCTATTCAATGCTAGTATTTGTCACAAAATACTATTTTTAATAGGCACTGTCTATTATAAAAATTCGTATAGTACTGCAAGGGATTACATATTTATATATTAATAACGCAATAACATTGTACTGAGTTGCTCTCTCAAGATAGCTGTACCGACATACCAAATGATTTTATTTATTTCGCAACTTATTCATGGTAATTATTATTAGAGTAATAATAAATTATATAGTAAGAGCTTTGCTCTTCAGTAAGAGTATTTCAATAAGTATATTATCTTCTCGTTTATATATCTAATAATGATCTTCTCCTCATAATCTAATACATCTTATAAATATAAGATTTCGTTAAATATAATAAGCAGCAGATTAAATTCATAAAACCCTCACTTCTGTGAGGGTTTTATGAAACCTAGAGATCAGGTACGTGAACTATATTATATACCATAGGAGGAAATAAGACGAAGATAGTTACATCATACCGCCCATACCGCCCATACCGCCCATACCGCCCATACCGCCCATACCGCCTGAGGTTCCTGTATCTGTTTGCTCATTACGTAGATCGGTAACCATACATTCGGTAGTTATCATTAATCCAGCAATGGACGCAGCATACTGTAAGGAAGAACGTGTGACTTTGGTTGGATCTAGAATACCCATGGTTATCATATCACCGTACTCTTCAGAATAGGCGTTGTAACCGTAGTTTCCTGTTCCTTCTTTTACATTATTAGCTATAACAGAAGCCTCCTCGCCAGCATTAATGACGATTTGACGTAATGGAGCTTCCATAGCGCGCAAGGCAACTTTGATGCCCATATTCTGATCTTCATTAGAACCCTGTAAAAGAGAGAGCTTGCCAGCAACACGTATCAAAGCCACTCCCCCACCAGCTACTACACCTTCTTCTACTGCTGCGCGAGTTGCATTCAATGCATCTTCAACGCGTGCTTTTTTCTCTTTCATTTCAACTTCAGTAGCAGCACCAACCTTAATCACTGCAACTCCACCAGCCAGTTTAGCAACGCGCTCCTGCAGTTTTTCACGGTCATAATCAGAATTAGTATCCTCGATCTGATGACGTATCAGACTAACTCGGGATTGAATTGCAGATTCTTTACCAATACCATCAATTATAATAGTTGTGTCTTTGTTTATTACTACACGTTTAGCTTGCCCTAGGTTCTCTAGTGTTGCTTTTTCTAGATCTAGACCAATTTCTTGAGAAATTAAAGTACCGCCAGTCAGAGTGGCGATGTCTTGAAGCATAGCATTGCGACGATCCCCAAAACCAGGCGCTTTAACTGCGGCTACCTTAACAATAGCACGCATTGTGTTTACTACTAACGTTGCTAGCGCTTCTCCTTCAACATCTTCGGCTATAATTAATAAAGGTTTTCCTGCTTTAGCTACTGCTTCTAGCAGTGGAAGCATTTCTCGGATATTAGATATTTTTTTGTCAGCTAATAGTATAAATGGATTTTCTAGCTCCACAGAAGCTGTTTCTGCTTTATTTATGAAATATGGAGATAGATAACCACGGTCAAACTGCATTCCTTCCACTACACTGAGTTCATCCTCAAGACCGCTTCCTTCCTCAACAGTAATTACTCCTTCATTTCCAACTCTTTCCATTGCCTGAGCTATTAGCTGCCCTACAGCTTCGTCAGAATTAGCAGAAATAGTACCCACTTGGGCTATTGCTGTTGAATCAGAACAAGTCATTGAAAATGTTTTCAGTTCGTCGACTGCAGCAATAACGGCTTTGTCTATACCGCGTTTTAAATCCATTGGATTCATCCCTGCTGCAACCGCTTTAAGACCTTCGCTAACTATTGCTTGCGCCAATACGGTTGCAGTGGTAGTACCATCACCAGCCGCATCGCTTGCTTTTGACGCAACTTCTTTAACCATCTGCGCACCCATATTCTCAAATTTATCTTCTAATTCTATTTCTCGGGCTACAGAGACGCCATCTTTAGTAATAGTCGGTGCACCAAATGATTTATCCAAAACTACATTGCGGCCTTTAGGGCCTAGGGTAACCTTTACTGCGTCTGCCAGAATGTTAACTCCTCGCAACATTTTTATGCGTGCGTCGTTACCAAATTTTACTTCTTTAGCTGCCATTTTTTTTCCTTTTAATTTTTCAGTTAATCAGATTGATAGCCATCAATAAGGCGCTTATTAATCGTCAATAACAGCTGAAATATCACTCTCAGACATAATTAACACTTCCTCATTATCAATATTTTCTTTTTTTACATTGTAGCCATCATTAAATATTATAGTGTCACCCACCGCAACACTCAGTGGTTGCATCTCACCATTTTCCAAAACACGTCCTCTACCCACAGCAATAATTGTACCCCTCGTAGAAGTACCAGCCGCGGCACCAGTCAAGATAATTCCTCCAGAAGATTGAGGTTCTAAGTCTTTACGCTTTACGATGACACGGTCATGCAATGGACGAATATTCATTACTAGCTCTCCTTTTAATAAAACATAATTGCTTGATCTTTAATTATAGTGTTTTAGAATGTATATTCTCCATTATCGTAGTGTTAGTTAATAGATGGGGGCAAGCAAGCACTCCTCAAGGGGACGAGCAAATGTTTTCTTTAAATAACTCTAATAAAAGATATTATAAAATTATAATCCCCTTCTTTTAGTTTCTTGCCCACTATTCGAGGACATAATTATGAATTAGTATTATATTTAAATTTATGTATTACCAAGATATTGTGATGTTTACTAAATTTTGTATTATTAATTAAATATAGAGTGTGATATTAACTAATAGCTGTTAGAATTATTAACAATAATATTGTGTTCATTTAGTTATATGTCTAGAGTCAATAATATTTTTACATCTTATAGTATATTTAAAGAAAGATACTGAATGATATAATTATAAATCTATATAAATTAATTACTTGAAGTAACTTATTAATATAATTAATATTATATTAATTGGCGATCATTGAAATAATATTAATTAATTGTTTTCTTGCACATTATTCTGTGAATTAGTATCTATGTTATCTACTACAAATACTATATTCTATAGTTTCTTAATCTTATGAAATATGAATGCAACTCATTTCTTTTTATCAAAAAATAATATCGTATTAACTTTAATATCGCATTATGAAAAATATTTTACTAGCATCATTCTTAATGATAGT